>NZ_LBMU02000026.1 GCF_001005085.2 Streptomyces humi | reverse complement strand
ACGCTCCGCGCGGACACCCGAAACGGCGGCAGCTAGTAGGCAGGGCCTCTTGCTTCTACTGTCTCTGGGGATGTTGGTGCTCTGCCCTGGTTGAGGGCGCCGGCCTCACTCGTCACCTGCTCTTGGTGGTCCACTAGGTGTGCGTCATTTTTTATTAGTGGATTGATTCTTGTCTAGGTATTCGCCTGTGGTTGCGTCTGCTGTCCGGAGT
>NZ_LBMU02000025.1 GCF_001005085.2 Streptomyces humi | reverse complement strand
GTCATGGTGAGTGGGGGGCGGGACCGGGACGGACGGAGCACGTCACGGCGGGCGGGGGCGGGCGGGGCGGGGCAAGGGTGGGTGGAGTCGGGGTGGGTGGGGCGAGGGTGGGTGTGGGGCGGCTGACAATGGGCGTATGAGCGGATCGGACGAGCGGGCTCGGCACTGGCGGTACGAGGCGCTGCCCGACGTCGATCTGCTCCGGGCCCGGTACGTCCGCAAGACGTTCGTCCGGCACACCCACGAGCACTTCGTGATCGCCGGGATCGCGGACGGGGTCGAGGTCTTCCGGCACCGGGGCGCGGACGTCACCGTCGGAGCCGGGGCGCTCGCGCTCGTCAACCCCGACACCGCGCACACCGGCCGGGCCGGGGTGCCCGAGGGCTGGCGGTACGGGGCGGTCTACCCGGCACCCGAGCTGGTGGCCGCGATCGCCGCCGAGACCACCGCGATCCGGGGCACCCCCGGCTTCGTCAGCCCGGTGCTCGACGACCCGTACGCCGTCGCCCTGGTGCACCGGGTGCTGCGTGCCGCCGACGACGGCAACGCGCTCGCCGCCGACACCCTGCTGCGCGTCGCGGTGACCCGGCTGCTGCGCCTGAACGGCGGCCCGCTGCCGCAGCGGCAGGTCCGCACCGCCGGTGCCCGGCTCGCCGCCCGCGCGCGTGCCGTGCTGGAGGACCGGATGGCCGGGCCGCCGACCCTGGAGCGGCTCGCCGCGGACCTCGGCACCAGCCCCTTCGCGCTGCTGCGGGCGTTCCGCGACGCCTACGGCATGCCCCCGCACACGTGGCTGACCGACGCCCGGGTGCGCCGGGCCCGGCTGCTCCTCGACGCGGGCACGGCCCCCGCCGACGCGGCCGTCGCCGTCGGCTTCACCGACCAGCCGCACCTCAACCGCCACTTCGCCCGGATCGTCGGTGTCCCGCCGGGCGCCTACCAGCGCGAGCGCAAGAACGTACAAGACGCGCGGCCGGGGCGGCCCTAGCGTTCCGGGTGTGGCACATCAGACAGCACTCGCAGACATACGCGGCGACGGCGGCCCGAAGGCGGACTCCGCCGTCGTCCGCGACGCCCTCGGGGTGGGCGTCGCCGTAGGACTGTCCGGGTTCGCCTTCGGGGTGACCTCGGCCGGCAGCGGGCTCGGCCTGCTCCAGACCTGCGCGCTCAGCCTCCTGGTGTTCACCGGCGCCTCCCAGTTCGCCCTGGTCGGCGCGCTCGCGGCCGGCGGCAACCCGCTCACCGCGGCGGCCGGGGCCTTCTTCCTCGGGGTGCGCAACGCGTTCTACGGGCTGCGGCTGTCCCAGGTGCTGGCACTCCCGCGCGCGGTGCGTCCGTTCGCCGCCCAGTGGGTGATCGACGAGACCACCGCGGTGACCCTCGCCCAGCCGACGCGGCGCGCCGCCCGGATCGGGTTCACGGTCACCGGGCTCAGCCTGTACGTGCTGTGGAACCTCACCACCCTGCTCGGCGCGCTCGGTGCCAAGGCCGTCGGGAACACCGACGCCTGGGGCCTGGACGCGGCCGGACCCGCCGTCTTCCTGGCGTTGCTCGCTCCCATGCTGAAGACCACCACCGACCGCGCGGTGGCCGCCGTCGCGGTACTGCTCGGGCTCGGCCTGCTGCCCGTGCTGCCCGCCGGGGTACCGGTCCTGGTGGCCGCGCTCGCGGCGCCGGCCGCCCTGTTCGTCTCCGGCCGCAGGTCCGGTCGTACCCGCGACGACGCACCCGAGGAGACCCGGTGAACTTCTGGATCGCGATCGGCGCGACCGCCGTCGGCTGCTACGTCGTCAAACTCGCCGGACTCCTGGTGCCCGCGGGCGTCCTGGAGCGCCCGGTGGTCCGCCGGCTGGCCGCGCTGCTCCCGGTGGCCCTGCTCGCCGCCCTCACGGCCCAGCAGACCTTCGCCGACGGGCACGCGCTCGTGCTGGACGCCCGCGCCGCAGGGCTCGGGGCGGCCGCCGTGGCGCTGCTGCTGCGCGCGCCTTTCCTGGTCGTCGTGGGCGTCGCCGTGGTGGTCACGGCGGGGCTGCGCGCCGTGACGGGGTGAGCGTCCGGCACCCCGTGGGCGAGACGTCCGTCACCCTGTGGGGCGAGACGTCCGTCACCCTGTGGAGCGAGACGTCCGTCACCCCGTGTGGCGGCCGTACGCCTCCAGCGTGCGCAGGGCTTCGATCGTCACCATCGGGCGGGCCTCCAGGGCGGCGGCCGGTGCCCACTGCCGCCACCGGATCGGCCAGCCGCCGTCCGCCGCCTGCTCGGCCGCCAGGAAGTCCAGCGACCGGGCCATCTCCTCGTCGGTGAACCACCCGCGCGCGAGCGACCGCGGGGACTTCGCGAAGTCGTGCGGAAAGTGGTGCTCGCCCGGCGCGTAGCCGGGCGCGACCGGGTACGCGCCGAGGCGGCCCGGGTCCAGCGCGGCCAGCCGCTGCTCGCGCACCAGGCGGCCCAGCCGGTCGGCGGCGGCCTCCGCGCGCGAGCGGTCGGGCACCGCGTCCAGGAAGGCGACCGCGGCCTCGACCTCGTAGGGATGCGACTTCTCCAGGGACTCCACGGCCTCCCAGCAGAAGTCGGTCGCCCGGAACAGCCAGGCGTGCCACACCTCGTTGCGGTGCAGCAGGCCGACCACCGGACCGGTGGCGAGGAGGTCACTGGGCGGGTCGTCGACGATCGGGACGAACGGCGCCGCCGGGTAGCCGCGCTGGCTCGGGTGGACCGCGGGCAGCGCGCCGTCCGCCGTGGAGACGGACGTCAGGTAGCGGCACACGCGCTCCACCCGCTGTCCGCCACAGCGTCCGACCGCGTCCAGGACCCGCAGCGCGTGCGCCGTGTGCAGGGGCTGGCTCGCGGGTCCGCGCAGATCGGGCTCCAGCGCGTGGCCGTACCCGCCATCCTCGTTGCGGTACGCGTCCAGCGCCGTCTCCACCGGATCGGGTCCGCCGTTGAGGAAGTGGTACGAGAAGAGGCGCTGCTCCAGCACGCGCGCGGTGAGCCAGACGAACTGCTCGGCGCGGAGCAGAGGGGAGCGCGCCGGGGGCGCGGGGGGGAGTGGGGAAGCTCCGGTTTCGGCCATGCGAAAGACCGTAGGGCGGAAAGCGGTCTCGGCAAGCGCTCCCGGGCAGGGCCCACTCTCAGGGGCGGGATACTGGTGTCATGCGGTTGACGGTCTTCTGGCAGCGGATGGCGGAGCACTTCGGTTCCGGGTACGCCGACACCTTCGCGCGCGATCATGTGATGACGGAGCTCGGCGGACGCACGGTGCACGAGGCGCTGGACTCCGGCTGGGAGGCCAAGGACGTGTGGCGCGTGGTCTGCACCGTCATGAACGTTCCGGGGGAGAGGCGCTGACCGTGCACGGAGATCGGATACGGGCCACGCGTTGTCGGTGGCGTGGGCGAGACTTGCACCGTGGCACCCACTGACGACGAAGGGCGCACCGCCCAGGACACACCCCCGCTCGACACGACGCCGCCCGCCGCATCCCCGGCCGCCGGCGCCGCGCCGACGGGCGCCCGCATGCCGCGCTGGCTGCCGCGCGCCATGGTGCTGGCGCTCGCCCTCATCGCCTCCTTCCAACTGGGCAGCTGGGCCTTCCACCAGCTCACCGGACTGCTGATCAACATCCTCATCGCGTTCTTCCTGGCGCTCGCCATCGAGCCCGCGGTGAGCTGGATGGCCTCCCGGGGCATGCGCCGCGGCTTCGCGACCTTCCTGGTCTTCCTCGGCCTCGCGATCGCCGTCGCGGGGTTCGTCACCCTGCTCGGCTCGATGCTGGCCGGTCAGATCATCAAGATGGTCGAGGGCTTCCCGGACTACCTGGACTCGGTCATCAACTGGGTCAACGAGACGTTCCACACCCATGTGCGACGGGTCGACGTCCAGGAGGGGCTGCTGCACTCCGACTGGCTGCGGAAGTACGCGCAGAACAGCGCGGCCGGTGTCCTCGACGTGTCCGGGCAGGTCCTCGGCGGTCTGTTCCAGCTGCTGACGATCGGGCTGTTCGCCTTCTACTTCGCCGCCGACGGCCCCCGGCTGCGCCGCACCCTGTGCTCCGTCCTGCCGCCCGCCCGCCAGGCCGAGGTGCTGCGGGCCTGGGAGATCGCCGTCGACAAGACCGGCGGCTACCTCTACTCGCGCGGTGTGATGGCGCTGATCTCCGGCATCGCCCACTACATCCTGCTGGAGGCCCTCGGCGTGCCCTACGCGCCCGTCCTGGGGGTCTGGGTGGGCCTGGTCTCGCAGTTCATCCCGACCATCGGCACCTACCTCGCGGGCGCGCTGCCGATGCTGATCGCGTTCACCGTCAACCCCCTGTACGCGGTGTGGGTGCTGGTGTTCGTCGTGATCTACCAGCAGTTCGAGAACTATATGCTCCAGCCCAAGCTGACCTCCAAGTCCGTCGACATCCACCCGGCGGTCGCCTTCGGTTCGGTCATCGCGGGCACCGCACTCCTCGGCGCCGTCGGCGCGCTGATCGCCATCCCGGCGGTCGCCACCCTCCAGGCGTTCCTGGGGGCCTATGTGAAGCGGTACGACGTCACGGACGACCCCCGGGTGCACGGGCACCGCCGCCGCGGCCCCGGCGGCCCGGGCCTGCTCACGCGCGCGCGACGCCTGATATGGCAGCGGCCGGCCGAGGAACCCGAGGAGAGCCCGTCCTGACAGCCGCCCGCCCGGTGACACCCGCATCAGGTCGGCGTCCGCACGTTGAGGGCATGGGCCCAGCCTCCCGGGAGCCGGCCGCTCGGGCGTCGTCCCGCCGGAGACACCCGCCGTACGCCCGCGGGAGCGGAGAGCAGGGAGCAGGGGGAGCCGGGGGCGGGAGGCAGGGAGCGGGAGCGGTCAGGAGACTGTGGCGGGCGGTGGGGTCCACCGCCGGGTGCGGGGCACCGTGCCGGAGACGCCGTAGTCCTTCCTGAGGTGCTCGGGGATGGCGTAGTGCATGACGCGGCCACGGGTCAGGGAGGACAGCTCGAGGACGGTGGTGAGGTGGCCGAGGCGGTCCAGGGCCCAGGCGCCCAGCGGGGAGCGGTCCTCGATGGTCTCCAGGACCCCGAGGAGGTGCGGTACGGCCTTGACGACGGTGTCCCACGGGGTCCGCGGCACCTCGAGCCAGTCCGCGCAGGTGTCGCCGACCAGGTGGCGGATCAGGGCCGAGACGACCGGGTCGAAGAAGGTGCCGGGGACGACCTCCTCGTAGAGGTCGATGAGCTGCCGGGTGAGGTGCGCGCCCTCCTCCGAGGGGCCCATGTACCTGACCATGTACAGGTCCAGGAAGGCGCGTGCCTCGTCGAGCGTCCCGGGGACCGCGTCCTGGTCGACGCCGAGCATGGCGCCTACCACCCGCCACGCGTAGTAGTACGCCTCCGCGCCCTCCGTGGACAGGTGGACGCCGAGCCGGTGCAGGCTGTCCAGAACCAGCAGCGAGAAGAACATCTGGCCGCCGATCATGTCCTCCTGGCAGATCGGCGTGCCGAGCGCCGCGGTGTCCCAGCGCTCCTCCCGCCTGAGGTGATGCCGGATGGAGGCGTGCAGCAGGCGTACCTTCTGGGCGGCGGGGATGAAGCGGCTGCCCGCCTCGAAGGCGTCGGGCCGCATCAGGTAGACGGTGAACTGGCCGGTCTCCGCCATGCGCTTGGAGGGGTAGCTCAGCCCGTGCGTGGCCGACAGCAGCTTCGCCACCCGCGGCACGACGTAGCAGGCGGGCATGGAGGCGAAGGACAGCGCGGTCGAGATGTGCACGTTGTTGTCGATGAAGAACAGCCGGGCCTTCTCCATCTCGCCCCAGTCCACCCAGGCCGGCGGCACCCGGGTGGCCTCCAGGTACTCCCGCGCGACGTCGGGCAGTCCGTCCGGCAGCGGGGCGCCCGCCGTGGAGACGTGGCGCATCAGCGTGTTGAACGTGCCCACCTCCCCGCGCTCGAAGAGCGTGGCGACCGTGGCGTCGGCGAGTTCGTCACCGGCGTCCCGCAGGGCGTCCATCGAGGCCTCGGTGTGCATCACGGCAGGGGCTCCTTGTCTTCGCAGGTCGCAGGTCGCAGGTCGCAGTTGCAGTCGCAGGCCGCAGGCCGCAGGTCGTTGAGCGCTGGTCACTAGTCGACGGGCGCGGTCGTCGCGGTCGTCGCAGGGTGCCTTCGGAGGCCGCGGCGGGCGGGTGTCAGGACAGGCGGACCGTGGCCGAGTGGGCCAGCGCGGTCAGGGCGGCGGTGGCGGGGGCCGGTACGGCCAGTGCGCGGAGGGCGTCGAGCGCCTCCGTGACGCGCACGCCGATCATGGCCTCGATCCGGTCGGGTGCTCCTAGCCGGCACATCACCTCGCGGACCGCGTCCAGACCGTCCGCGTCCAGGTCACCGCTGCCGAGCAGGGTGGCCAGCCGCTCCCGGTCGGCGGCGCGGGCCAGCCGCCAGGTCTCCGCGAGCAGGGCCGTGGGCCGTCGGCCGCGCACGTCGTCGGCGTTGGCCTTGCCGGTGTGCTCCGGTGCTCCGAACAGACCCAGCAGGTCGTCGCGGAGCTGGAACGCCTCGCCCAGCGGCAGCCCGTACGCGGAGTACCCCTCGCGCAGCCGCTCACCGGCCCCCGCCAGCACGCCGCCGATCAGCAGGGGCTGCTCGACGGTGTACTTGGCGGTCTTGTAGCGGATGACCTTCAGCGAGGCCTCGGTGTCCGGACCGGCGCCGGTGCGCAGGATCTCCAGGCACTCGCCCGCGATCAGCTCCCGCGCCAGCACCGACCACAGGGGACGGGCCCGGGCCAGGTACGCGGCCGGCAGACCGCAGGTCGCGAACGACTGTCCGGCCAGTGACATCAGCAGGTCGCCCACCAGCATCGCCAGCCACCGCGCGGTGCCGTCCGCATCCGGGTGGTCCCGCAGGGCGGCACGCAGGGCGAGGTGTGCCGTGGGGCGCCCGTGCCGCAGCGGGCTGTCGTCGATGAGGTCGTCGTGCACGACGGCGGCGGCGTGCACGAGTTCCATGGAGGCCGCCGCCCGCACCAGCGCGTCGCTGTCCGGCTGGCCCGCCGCGCGCCAGCCCCAGTAGCAGAACGCCGCCCGCAGCCGTTTGCCGTCCGCCACGGCCGCCTCCAGCTGCTCGGCCACCGGGCCGAGCAGCGGGTCGACCGCCGCGAACAGGTCGGCCTCCTCGGCGACGAACCGGCGCAGCACGGCGTCGACGCGGTGCTTGAAGGCGCCCGGATCCCAGCGGTCAGTCATCGTCGGCGGTCCGCCGGGCGAGGGCGTGCCGGGCCAGGACCTCCAGATGGGCCGGGGGCACGGTGGTGTACCGGTCCAGGGCCAGCCGGCCCCGCGCGGCGAGGTCGTGCTCGGCCTCCGCCGCCAGCGTGCCGGCGTCCGAGCGGCGCAACAGCCCCCGTACCGTCCCGAAGGCGGTGCCCAGGGTGCTCACCGCCAGATCGGCCAGCCCTGCCGCCAGCAGTACGGCCTGTTCGTCCAGTCCACGTCGTCCCGTCTCACGTGTCATGCGCTCTCCCACTCATGGCACACAGGGGCGGCGCCGCTCACCGGCCGCCTCTTCGAGCATCGCGGCCCGGCGGGCCCGGTCATGCGGAAACTCACGATCGGGTGACCCCTTCGCCGGACAGTGCGGATCGCGGGCGGTGCGGCGCGGTCTCCGCACCCGCTTCGGTCACCCCCGTGACCCGATCGAGGGCCGCCGTGCGGGGTGGGTGGGCGCCGTGCGGGGAAGTAGGGAAGTGCCGCGTGGTGCGCTTGACATGAAAATCGAACATCCATTCTTATGGATGTTCCGGCGAGGCTTCCGATGGGGTTTCCAGCGGCAGTTCGACATGGTTTCGGTGGAGATGTCCCCTAGTTATCCACAGGCCGGACCGGCGTCGGGGCGCATTGTCAGTGGCAGGCGTTAGCGTCTTTGACGTGAAGCGATCGACTCAAGCAAACCGGGTGGAACCCATGGCAGGAACCGACCGCGAGAAGGCGCTCGACGCCGCACTCGCACAGATTGAACGGCAGTTCGGCAAGGGCGCTGTCATGCGCATGGGCGAGCGGGCCAACGAGCCCATCGAGGTCATCTCGACCGGCTCGACCGCGCTCGACGTCGCCCTCGGTGTCGGCGGCCTGCCGCGTGGGCGTGTCGTGGAGATCTACGGACCGGAGTCCTCCGGTAAGACGACCCTGACCCTGCACGCCGTGGCCAACGCCCAGAAGAACGGCGGCCAGGTCGCGTTCGTGGACGCGGAGCACGCCCTTGACCCCGAGTACGCCAAGAAGCTCGGCGTCGACATCGACAACCTGATCCTCTCCCAGCCCGACAACGGCGAGCAGGCCCTGGAGATCGTGGACATGCTGGTCCGCTCCGGCGCCCTCGACCTCATCGTCATCGACTCCGTCGCCGCGCTCGTCCCGCGCGCGGAGATCGAGGGCGAGATGGGCGACAGCCACGTGGGTTTGCAGGCCCGGCTGATGAGCCAGGCGCTGCGGAAGATCACCAGCGCGCTCAACCAGTCCAAGACCACCGCGATCTTCATCAACCAGCTCCGCGAGAAGATCGGCGTGATGTTCGGCTCCCCGGAGACCACGACCGGTGGCCGTGCGCTGAAGTTCTACGCCTCGGTGCGTATCGACATCCGCCGCATCGAGACCCTCAAGGACGGCACCGAGGCGGTCGGCAACCGCACCCGCGTGAAGGTCGTCAAGAACAAGGTCGCGCCGCCCTTCAAGCAGGCCGAGTTCGACATCCTCTACGGCCAGGGCATCAGCCGCGAGGGCGGCCTGATCGACATGGGCGTGGAGCACGGGTTCGTCCGCAAGGCCGGCGCCTGGTACACGTACGAGGGCGACCAGCTCGGCCAGGGCAAGGAGAACGCCCGCAACTTCCTCAAGGACAACCCCGACCTGGCCAACGAGATCGAGAAGAAGATCAAGGAGAAGCTGGGCGTCGGCGTCCGCCCGGAGGAGCCCGCCGCCGAGCCGGGCGCGGACGCGGCGGTCACCACCGCGGTCACGGACGACGCGGCGAAGACGGTGCCCGCCCCGGCGGCCGCCAAGGCCACCAAGCCCAAGGCCGCCACCGCCAAGAGCTGACGCCGTGACACGACGAACCGACTGGGCCGACCACGAGTACACGTCCCCAGGTGCCCCACGGGGGAGGGGCACCTGGGGCGACTCGGGCTCCGCCGGGGGTGGCGACCAGGCTCGGGGGAGTGACGGCTCATACGAGGAAGACACGTACGACGGTTCGGGCGGGCACCGCGGTCATGGGTCACCCGGCCGTGACCCGCGCAGGCCCGGAGCACGCCGCAGGCGAGGCTTCGGGGACCCGTCCGGTGAGGACGGGGGCTCCTCCTCCTTGTCGAGGGCCGAGCAGGGGGAGCCTCCAGCGGACCCGGCTGAGCGGGCGCGGGCGATCTGTCTGCGCTTGCTCACCGGGACCCCGCGCACCCGGAAGCAGCTCGCGGACGCCCTGCGCAAGCGGGAGATCCCGGACGAGGTCGCCGAGGAGGTGCTGTCACGGTTCGAGGAGGTCGGACTGGTCAACGACAGCGCGTTCGCCGACGCCTGGGTCGAGTCCCGGCACCACGGTCGGGGGCTGGCCCGGCGGGCACTCGCCAGGGAACTGCGCACCAAGGGCGTCGACTCGACGCTGATCGACGACGCCGTCGGCCGGCTCGACTCCGAGCAGGAGGAGGAGACGGCCCGTGAACTCGTCGCCCGCAAACTCCGCTCCACCCGGGCACTCGACCGCGACAAACGCATCCGCCGCCTCGCCGGCATGCTCGCCCGCAAGGGGTACTCCGAGGGCATGGCTCTCAGGGTGGTCCGACAGGCGCTGGAGGAGGAGGGCGAGGACACGGAGTTCCTGACGGACGGGGACCTCTGAAGCGCTGACGCACCGTCAACTGTGCTGGTGGGCGGTCCCGGTGGCGGACCGAGGTGGGGTTAACCCCCCGTCAAGACGCCGGACCACCGCAGTGCCCGAGGGGGCCCGGGTGAACGACGGTGTACGCCATGATGCTGCGCTACGCCCTCAAGACCGTCCACGCCCGCAAGGCCGCGTTCCTCGGCGCCTTTCTCGCCCTGCTGTGCGCGGCCGCGCTGATCTCGGCCTGCGGCACCCTCCTCGACACCGGACTGCGCGGCACGATCCGTACCGAGCGCTACGCGGCGGCCCCCGTCATCGTCTCCGCCGACCAGTACGTGCACCGGACGACCGTCAAGCACAAGCACGGCAAGACCAAGGTCAAACACAAGGCCAAGCCCATCGCCGAGCGTGCCTGGCTGCCGGCGGACCTGGCGGCCCGACTCGCCCGCACACCCGGCGTGGCCCGGGTCGTGCCCGAACTGACCTTCCTCGCACAGCCGTCGACCCCGGCCGGCACCGGTGACCGTACCGCCTACGGGCACGCCTGGGAGTCCGCCGCGCTCACCCCGTACCGGCTGGTCACCGGCGTCGCCCCGAAGGCCGCCGGCGACCTGGTCGTCGACCGCTACCTCGCCGCCCGTGCCGGTCTGCGGCCCGGCGACCGGCTCACCGTGCAGTCGACGCGGGCCCCGCGCACCTACCGGATCACCGGGATCGCCGCCCCGGCCACGGACGTCCGCCACCAGACCTCCCTCTTCTTCTCAGCGGGCGAGGCCCGCAGGCTCGCCGCACACCCCGGGCAGGTCACCGCGTTCGGTGTGCTGCCCGTCCACGGCACCGACCCCGACCGGCTGAAGCAGGCCGTGACCCGGGCGCTGCACGGCACCACCGCCCAGGTCTCCACCGGGGCCGCGCGCGGCCCCGTGGAGTTCCTGGACGCTTCCGCCGCCCGGGTCCGGCTGGTCAGCATGGGCGGGGCCATGGGTGGCACCTCGCTGCTCGTGGCGATCCTGGTGGTCGTCGGCACCTTCGTGCTCACCGTCCAGCAACGCCACCGCGAACTCGCCCTGCTGCGCGCCATCGCCGCCACCCCGGGGCAGATCCGCCGGCTGCTGGGCCGGGAGGCGCTGATCGTCGGCGCCCTCGCCGGCACACTGGGCGCACTCCTCGGCCTGCCCCTGGGCGCCTGGCTTCAGAACAGGTTCGTCGCCCTGGGCGCCGTACCCGCCACGCTTCAGCACGCCACCGGTTTCCTCCCCCCGGCCGTCGCACTCGCCGCGACCCTGACCGGTGCCTGGGCGGCCGCCCGGATCGCCTCCCGCCGGATGAGCCGGATCCGGCCGACCGAGGCACTGGCCGAGTCCCGGGTGGAACCCGCCCGGCTCGCCCCGGCACGGATCGCCGCCGGTCTGCTGCTGCTCGCCGGCGGCGCCACCCTCGTCGTCCTGCTGACCTCGCTGCGCACCGAGCCCGCTTCGACTCCCGTCACCTTCCTCGCCGTCGTGGTCCTCGCCACCTCCGTCGCCCTGCTCGGGCCGCTGCTGGTCAAGGCGGCCGCGCTGCTGCTGGCCGGCCCGCTGCGGCTCACCGGCCACGGTGGCCGGCTCGCCACCGCCAACCTGCGCGGCAACGCCGCCCGGATGGCCTCCGTCGTCACCCCCCTCACCCTGCTCATCGGTATGACCTGCACCGTGCTGTTCGTCCAGTCGACCCTCGCCGACGCCGCTCGCGCCCAGACCCGCGCCGGAGTCACCGCCGACTGGGTCGTCGCCGCCCAGGGGCCGGGCGTGCCGGCCGAGGCGGCGCGGAGGTTGCGGACGCGGGACGACGCGGTCACCGAAGTGGTCCGCACGACCGTCCGTGTCGGGCTCGACAAGTACGCGGCCCAAGGCGTCACCCCCGAAGGGCTCACCCGCACCTGGGACCCCGAGATCACCGCCGGCTCCCTCGGCCGGCTCACCGAGCGCACCGTCGCGGTCAGCGAACTGGCGGCCGATCAGCACCACTTGAAGCCCGGCAGCACTCTGGAACTCACCCTCGGCGACGGCACGCCCGCCACGCTCACCGTCGCCGCCGTCTACGCCCGGGGTCTCGGCTTCGGCGACCTCACCTTCGCCCACGACCTCGTCGCACACCACGTGGACAACCCGCTCGCCTCCTCCGTCCTCGTCAGCACGACCCGTACACAGGCACAACTCGCGACTACCCTCCGTGAGTTCCCGGGGCTCGAGATTCTCTCGCCGACCGCCGCCGACTCCCTCCAGGCCCACCGGCAGCAGGACAACGCCGAGGTCAACTACCTGGCCATGGGGCTGGTGCTGGCTTTCACCGCCATCGCCGTGGTCAACACGCTCGCCATGTCGGTCACCGACCGCGTCCGCGAGTTCGCGCTGCTCAGGCTGGCCGGCGCCACCCGCCGACAGGTGCTGCGGATGTTGCGCACCGAGGTGCTGTCGGTACTGACGCTGGCCACGGCACTCGGCAGCGGTATCGCGCTCGCCGTACTGACCGCGTTCAGCGTCGGCATGACGCGCCGCGCCGCGCCGACGGTGACGCCGTTGCTCTACGTCACCGTGGTCGCGACCGCCGCGCTGCTCGCACTGGTGGCCGCGGCCCTGCCCGGCCGGGCCGCGCTGCGGATACGGGCGGTGACCGTGGCGACGGCCAAGGACTAGGGACTGTCCGGCCGAGAGCCGAGAGCCGAGAGCCGAGAGCCGAGGGCCAAGGGCCAAGGGCCGAGAGCCAAGGGCCAGGAGCCGAGAGCAGGGGCCAGGGCCAACGGCCCAGGGTCGGTCGGTGAGGGCAGGGCGGTCGGTCAGTGGGTGGTGGGGGTGGTCCAGTCGACGAGTCGGACGATGGCGCCGTTGGGGTGGCGCGGCCGGCTGGACCACCGGTGGCGGAGCCGGGCGTACTGCCGGTGGCGGGGCCGGGAGTACCGTCGGCAGTGCGGCCGGGTGTACTGCTGGTAGCGCTACCGGCAGTACACCCGGCCGCGCGGCGGTGTACTGCGGCTGGAAGGCCGGAGGGTGCCTTGTCGGAAGCGGGGCGTCAGGAGGTGACAGGCAGGCCCGCTGCCTTCCAGGCCTGGAAGCCGCCCACCAGGTCCGTCGCGCGGTGCAGGCCCAGCTGGTGCAGGGAGGCGGCGGCCAGGCTTGAGGCGTAGCCCTCGTTGCAGATCACGACGACCCGGAGGTCGTGGTCGGTGGCCTCGGGTGTCTTGTGGCTGCCCTGGGGGTCCAGTCGCCACTCCAGTTCGTTGCGCTCGATGACGAGGGCGCCCGGGATCACCCCGTCGCGCTCCCGCAGCGCCGCGTATCGGATGTCGACCAGCAGGGCCTGGCCTGCCCGGGCCGCGTCGTGCGCCTCGTGCGCCTCGACGCGCCGGTAGCCGGCCCGCACCCGCTCCAGCAACTCGTCGATACCCACGGGCCGTCGGTCCGGTATGCCCGCGGGCTGGTCCGGCCCGCTCACTGCCAGTCCTCCGGGCGCTCGACCTGCTCAAGGCGCAGCACCTGGCCGCTGCGGCTGTAGCGGCGGATCCTGGGCAGCGGCGGGAAGTAGGCGTGGACGGAGACCGCGTGGTGCTCGGTGGACTCGTTGAGCACCTCGTGGACGTGGTCGCGGCCGAAGGCGCGGCCCTTGCCTGTGGGCAGCCGGCGCTCGCGGTCGACGCCCTCGGAGAGCTCCAGGGTCTGCCAGCCGTCGGTGGGCAGCCGGGTGGCTAGCGAGTTCTCCTTGAGCTCACCGGCCGCGGTGAGGAAGGCGCCCACCGATTCGGCGTGGTCGTGCCAGCCGGTGCCGCTGCCGGGTGGCCAGCCGATCAGCCAGGCCTCGCTGCCGCCGGGACCGTCGAGCCGGATCCAGGTACGGCCCTCGGGGTCGAGCGGGAGGGAGGCGATCAGCTCGGCGTCGGCGGCCGTGCGCCGGACGAAGTCGAGGAGGTCCGCCTGGGTGGGCGCGGCGCCGGGCGCGGAGGCGGAAGGAGCAGGGGAAACGGACGAGGAGAGGGAGGCAGACACGTGCACCGTTCCTGATGAGGGTTCGCAGAACCGGGCGCAGACGGCGCCCGCAGAAGGAGGAGAGATGCGAAATCAGCAGGACGGAAGACACACGCAGCCCGCATAGCGGACGAGGTCCACATGGACCTTCCGCCACAGGCGCACAGTCGTGTCGTTCACGATGCGGAGTACACCATGTCGGTGCAGGCCGGTCAACTCAGCGTCACATGGTGGGCGGGGTGCAGGCCGGTCAACTCAGCGTCACATGGTGGGCGGGGTGCAGGCCGGTCAACTCAGCGTCACATGGTGGACGGGGCGCAGGCCGGTCAACTCAGCGTCACATGGGTGGACGGCCGCCGCACGGGACCGTGGTCACCGTGCGGTGGAGCCGGCCTGAGCCTGGGCCTCCGCTTCCGCCTGCTCAGCCCTCTGCGTCCCCTGCGTCCCCTGCGCGCTCTGCGTCCCCGGTGACTTCCGCGGGCTCCCTGCCCGCGGCGCGCTCTCCGGCCGCTCCGTCCCGGCCTTGTCCTTGCCGCCCAGCGTCGCCTCGGCGGCCGTGTACAGATCGGCGGGCCGGACCCCGTTCAGGGCGGTGACCAGGTGGCCGTCGGGGCGCACGAGCAGCACGGTGTGCGCCGGGGCGCCCGGGTACGCCTCGGCGACCAGCAGCTCGGCGGGGTGCGGCAGCGCGGTCACGGCGGCCGCGAGCCGGGGCATGATCCCGGCGGACATCCAGTGCTTGCGGTCCCACACACCCGTGCCGGGCGCGACGAGGACCACCAGCAGCGCGCCGCGGCCCAGCCGCGAGCGCAGGGGTACGAAGGTCCCGTCCTCCGCCGTGACCCGGACGTCGGTGACCGGTGCTCCCGGCGGGGTGTCGACCGCGATCTCGTGCTCCAGCTCCCGTGGTGCGAGCGGGGAGTCGGCGTACGCCCCCGGCGCACCGAGCGCGCCGTGCCCCAGGTGGCCGTCCGTGAGGAGGGCGTCCTGGCCCCGGGACGTGCCCGGTACGAACCCGCGCAGCCCGCCGCCGCCGCGCAGCACCGGCAGCACCTGGTCGGCGGCGCGCAGCCGGGCCGCGACCGTCGCGCGCCGCTCGGTCTGGTAGCTGTCCAGCAGCGCCTCGTGGGGGCCGTGGTGCCAGGCGGGGGCCAGTTTCCAGGCGAGGTTGTCGACGTCCCGCAGCCCCTCGTCCAGCCCGTGCGTCCCGAGTGCGCCGAGCAGGTGCGCCGCGTCGCCGGCGACGAACACCCGGCCCACCCGCCACCGGCGGGCGAGCCGGTGGTGCACGGTGTGGACGCCGGTGTCCAGCAGGTCGTACGGCGGTGTGGTGCCGCCCGTCCAGCCCGCGAGGGTCTCGCGGATCCGGGACACCAGGAGCTCGGGCGTCACCAGGTCCTTGCCGGGCGGCAGCAGCCAGTCCAGGCGCCAGGCGCCGTCCGGGAGGGGGCGGGCGGTCACCTCCCCGGCCGAGGGCCCGGACGTCCGCCACGGCGGGGTCCGATGGAGCAACGCCTGACCCGGCCACGGAAGTTCCGCGCGCAGCGCGGCGACCGCGTGCCGCTCCACCGCAGTGCGGCCCGGGAAACGGATGTCCAGGAGCTTGCGCACGGTCGAGCGGGGCCCGTCGCAGCCCACCAGGTAACTGCCGCGCCACCAGGTGCCCCTGGGGCCCCGGGTGTGCGCGGTGACCCCGGAGCGTTCCTGCTCGACGCCGTCCAGGCGGCTGTCGGTGGCGACCTTGACGAGCGGTTCGTCGGCGATCGCGGTGCGCAGGGCGTTCGTCAGCACATGCTGGGCGATGTGCAGCGGGGACGGCTCGGTGGCCTCGTCGAACACCACCTCGCGCATGACCTGCCGGCGGCGCATGGACCGCCAGCCGGTCCAGCGGGTGCCCAGATCGTCCAGCGGGGCGCCGCTGAGGCGCGTGACCAGGGCGGCGGTGTCCTCGCGCAGCACCACCGTGCGCGCCGGCCGGGACTCGTCCTTGCCCGGGCCCTCGTCCAGGACGACGGACGGCACCTCCTGACGGGCCAGCGCCAGGGCGAGCGTGAGCCCGACGGGCCCCGCTCCGACGATGATCACCGGATCCACGGCGCGGCGCCCCCTGCCCGTACGCAAGTCCCGGCGGACATGGATGAACAGATTGTTGGAGCAGGGTGCACGATCACAGAACGTATGCAACAGACTGGGCGCCACCCGGTCAAGCGGCGCACCCGGGGACACGTCAGCATGGCGGGCGCGCGGGTGCGGTGACGCGGCGGAAAACGCCGGAGGCAGCGGTCGCTGGACCGCTGCCTCCGGGGATGTCACGCGGGTTGACCCGACGTCAGGCGGACGCTCCCGAACCGAAGCCGCCGCCCACCTCGGCCGCGTTCAGTTCGTCGACCTTCTCGACGCCGAGCACCGCGCCCGTGCTGCGCTTGCTGCGCCGCAGCCGGCGCTCCAGCCAGCTCGCGAAACTGGTCAGGATGAAGTTCAGCACGATGAACATGACCGCGACCACGATGAAGCTCGGGATCACGTTGGCGTAGTTGGCGGCGAGCGTGCCGCGCGAGTTGAGCAGTTCGGTGAAACCGATCATCACACCGCCGAGTGCGGTGTCCTTCACGATGACCACCAGCTGGCTGACGATCGCCGGCAGCATCGCCGTGACCGCCTGCGGCAGCAGGATGCTGCTCATCGTCTGGCCCTTGCGCAGACCGATCGCGTACGCGGCCTCCGTCTGCCCCTTGGGCAGCGAGAGGATGCCGGCCCGGACGACCTCGGCGAGGACGGCCGCGTTGTAGAGCACCAGTCCGGTGACGACCGCGTAGAGGGGGCGGTCCTCGCTGCCGACGTTCGTGGAGCGGGAGTAGAACTCGTTGGCGAACAGCATCAGCAGCAGCACCGGGATGGCCCGGAAGAACTCCACCACCGTGCCGGACACGCCCCGCACCCACCGGTGGTCGGACAGCCGCGCGATGCCGAAGACCGCGCCCAGCGGAAGGGCGATCACCATCGCGAGCGCGGCGGCCTTCAGGGTGTTGGCGAGGCCGGGGAGCAGGTAGGTCGTCCAGGCCTCGGACTCGGTGAACGGCTTCCAGAGGGCGGAGGTGAACTGGCCCTTCTCGTCCATCTTCTGCCAGGCCCACCACAGGAGGAGGGCGAACAGGACCGAGAAGACCACGGTGAGGAGGAGGTTGCGCCGCCTGGCGCGGGGGCCGGGGGTGTCGTAGAGGACCGAGCTCATCGCTTCACCGCCAGTCGCTTGCCCAGCCGGCCCAGCAGCAGACCGGTCGGCAGGGTCAGGACCACGAACCCGAAGGCGAAGATCGCGCCGATGAGCAGCGTCTGCGCCTCGTTCTCGATCATCGTCTTCATCAGGTACGCGGCCTCGGCCACCCCGATCGCGGCCGCGACCGTGGTGTTCTTGGTCAGCGCGATCAGGACGTTGGCCAGCGGTCCGATGACCGCGCGGAACGCCTGCGGGAGCACCACCAGGGTGAGGGTCTGGCTGAAGCTCAGACCGATGGCCCGGGCGGCCTCCGCCTGCCCCATCGGCACCGTGTTGATGCCGGAGCGCACCGCCTCGCAGACGAAGGCCGCCGTGTAGGCGACCAGGCCGAGCACGGCCAGCCGGAAGCCCTGGACCTTGAAGTCGCCGGTGCCCATGGTGGCACCGAAGATGTCGGCGAGGCCGAGCGAGCTGAAGAGGATGATCACCGTCAGGGGGATGTTCCGGACGACGTTGACGTAGACGGTGCCGAAGCCGCGCAGCAGGGGGACCGGGCTGACCCGCATCGCGGCCAGCAGGGTGCCCCAGACCAGCGAGCCCACGGCGGAGAGGGCGGTGAGCTTCACCGTCATCCAGAACGCCCCTAGGACGTCGTAACCTTCAAGAAAGTCGAACACGATCTCCCGCGCTTCCGGGTGGGTGGCGAATGCGGTGGGGCGGGGGCGCCGCCGCCGTGATCGCGACGGACGGCGGCGCGCCGCAGGAACCCGCTTGGCTGGGCTGTGACTACGAGGCGTTCGGAACGATGACGCCGATCTTCGGGGCCGGCTCGTTCTTGTAGTCGGCCGGGCCGAAGTTGGCCTCGACGGCCTTCTGCCAGGACCCGTCGGAGACCATCTTCTCCAGCGCCTTGTTGATCTTGTCGACGGTCGCGGTGTCGCCCTTCTTGACGCCGACGCCGTAGTTCTCGTTGCTCAGCTTCAGGCCCGCGAGCTTGAACTTGCCCTTGTACTGCTCCTGGGAGGCGAAGCCGGCGAGGATCGAGTCGTCGGTGGTCACCGCGTCCACGGCGCCGCTCTGGAGGCCGGCGATGCACTCCGAGTAGGAGCTCAGCTCCTTGAGCTGCGCCTTCGGGGCGATCGACTTCTGCACGTTCTGCGCCGAGGTCGAACCGGTCACGGAACACAGCTTCTTGCCGTTGAGGTCCGTGCCCTTGGCGATGTCCGAGCCGGTCTTGACCAGCAGGTCCTGGTGGGCCAGCAGGTACGGGCCGGCGAAGTCCACCTTGGCCTTGCGCTCGTCGGTGATCGAGTAGGTGGCCGCGATGAACTTCACGTCACCGCGTGCCAGGGCGTTCTCGCGGTCGGCGCTCTTGGTCTCCACCCACTCGATCTTGTCGGGGGCGTAGCCGAGCTGCTTGGCCACGTAGGTCGCCACGTCCACGTCGAAGCCGGCGTAGGTGCCGTCCGGCTTCTTGAGGCCGAGGCCGGGCTGGTCGAACTTGATGCCGATCTTGATCTTGCCCCCGCCCGAGGAACCGCTGTCGTCCTTGTCGCCGCTGCCGCACGCGGTGGCGGACAGGGCGAGGGCGAGCACGGCGGCCGAGGCGGCGGTGACCTTGCGGAGCTGCATGATGAACATCCTTTGAGTGGTGAAAGGTTGCTGGATCGCCGTGCGGGTCAGTGGTGCAGGATCTTCGACAGGAAGTCCTTGGCCCGGTCGCTGCGCGGGTTGCTGAAGAACTGGTCGGGCGTGGCCTCCTCGACGATGCGGCCGTCGGCCATGAAGACCACCCGGTTCGCGGCCGAGCGCGCGAAGCCCATCTCGTGGGTGACCACCACCATGGTCATGCCGTCCCGGGCCAGCTGCTGCATGACCTCCAGGACCTCGTTGATCATCTCGGGGTCGAGGGCCGAGGTCGGCTCGTCGAAGAGCATGACCTTCGGGTCCATCGCGAGCGCCCGGGCGATGGCGACACGCTGCTGCTGGCCGCCGGAGAGCTGCGCGGGGTACTTGTCGGCCTGGGTGCCCACGCCGACCCGGTCGAGCAGAGCGCGGGCCTTCTCCTCGGCCTGCTTCTTGTCGGCCTTGCGGACCTTGAGCTGCCCGAGCGTCACGTTCTCCAGCACCGTCTTGTGCGCGAAGAGATTGAAGGACTGGAAGACCATGCCGACGTCGGCGCGCAGCCGGGCCAGTTCCCTGCCCTCCTGGGGCAGCGGCCTGCCGTCGATCGTGATCGTCCCGGAGTCGATGGTCTCCAGGCGGTTGATGGTGCGGCACAGAGTGGACTTGCCGGACCCGGAGGGCCCGATCACCACGACGACCTCACCTCGGTCGATCGTCAGCTCGATGTCCTGGAGCACGTGCAACGCGCCGAAGTGCTTGTTGACGCTCCTCAGGACGACCAGTTCGCCGGTCGCGGCCGCGTCCTGCTTGGCCGTCGATACTTCGGTCATCGCTATCGGGCTCCGTCCTCCTCGGTTTCGGAGGAATGTAGTGAGGGCGGATGACCAGCGTCATTACATCTGAGGGAGATCTGAGCATCACGATCCGATAGCATTCGGACACGTGTCGTAGCAGCGGTGACCTGCTCGCATATCGGCCGCGTAACGGAACGGGCCCGCCGCCGGAACCCACTTGACGCCGTCGGCGTCCATCAGCGTGACTGCCCTGATGCGCACGCGTGCGCGTACGACCGCTGAACCGGAGGGGGCCGGGATGAGACTGCTGCTCGTCGAGGACGACAACCACGTCGCCGCCGCGCTCTCCGCGGTCCTGGCCCGGCACGGGTTCTCCGTCACCCACGCCCGCAGCGGCGAGGAGGCCCTGCGGGCCCTCGTCCCCGAGAGCGACGCCTTCGACGTCGTCCTGCTCGACCTCGGCCTGCCCGACCAGGACGGCTACGAGGTCTGCGGCAAGATCCGCAAACGCACCGCCACCCCGGTGATCATGGTCACCGCCCGCTCCGACGTCCGCTCCCGCATCCACGGCCTCAACCTGGGCGCCGACGACTACGTGGTGAAGCCCTACGACACCGGGGAACTGCTCGCCCGGATCCACGCCGTCAGCCGGCGCACCCACCACGAGGACGGCCAGGCCGGCGGCGACAGCGCGCTGCGGCTCGGCACGGTCCTCATCGAACTGCCCACCCGGCAGGTCAGCGTGGACGGCACGGTCGTCCAGCTGACCCGCAAGGAGTTCGACCTGCTGGCGCTGCTCGCCCAGCGGCCGGGCGTGGTGTTCCGCCGGGAGCAGATCATCAGCGAGGTCTGGCGCACCAGCTGGGAGGGGACCGGCCGCACCCTGGAGGTGCACGTGGCCTCCCTGCGCGCCAAGCTGCGCATGCCCGCGCTCATCGAGACCGTACGCGGCGTCGGTTACCGGCTCGTCGCCCCGGCCGCGTAGCGGGGACGGGTGCGCACACGACTCCTTCCGCTGCTCATCGTCCTGATGGCGGCCGTACTCCTCGCGCTCGGCGTCCCGCTCGCCGTCAGCACGGCCTCCGCGCAGCAGCAGAAGGTCGTCGTCGACCGGATCGACGACACCGCGCGCTTCGCGGCCCTCGCCCAGTTCGTCACCGACACCCCCACCACCGCGCGCCCCATGCGCACCGACGACCGGCTGGAGACCCTGCGCCGCGAACTCGCGAGCTACTACGGGGTCTACGGCATCCGTGCGGGCGTCTTCTACCGCAACGCGTCCTCCATGGCCAACGCCCCCGACGACTGGGTGCTGCCGACGACGGGCGAGGTCCGGGAGGCGTTCGACGAGGCGCTGCTCAGCCGGCGCAGCCATGACCCCGAGCAGGTGTGGCCATGGCAGCGCACACGGCTGGTCGTGGCCTCACCGGTCATCCGGGACGGCGATGTCGTCGCCGTGGTGGTCACCGACTCGCCCACCGGCCCGATGCGTTCCCGTACCGTGCGCGGCTGGCTGCTCATCGGTGCCGGGGAGTTCGCCGCGATGCTGCTCGCCGTCGGTGCCGCGCTCCGGCTGACCGGCTGGGTGCTGCGGCCCGTACGGGTCCTGGACGCCACCACCCACGCGATCGCCAGCGGGCGGCTCAAGTCCCGGGTCGCGGCGGCCGGCGGGCCGCCGGAACTCAGGCGGCTGGCCCGGGCGTTCAACGAGATGGCGGACAACGTCGAGGACGTGCTGGAGCAGCAGCGGGCCTTCGTCGCCGACGCCTCGCACCAACTGCGCAACCCGCTCGCCGCGCTGCTGCTGCGCATCGAACTGCTCGCCCTCGAACTCCCCGAGGACAACGAGGAGATCGCCTCCGTCCGGACCGAGGGCAAGCGGCTCGCCCAGGTCCTCGACGACCTGCTCGACCTGGCGCTGGCCGAGCACGCCGACGCGGACCTGGTGCTGACCGACGTGGGGCGGCTGACGGAGGAACGGGTCGCCGCGTGGGCCCCGGCCGCCGCGGCGCAGGGCGTGCGGCTGGCCGGGAACTGCCCGCCGGCCACCGGCTGGGCCGATCCGATCACGCTGTCCAGCGCACTGGACGCGGTGATCGACAACGCGGTGAAGTTCACGCCCGAGGAGGGCGTGGTGGAGGTGGCCGTGGTGGTCGAGGCCCAGGTGGTGAAGGTGGTCGTCACCGACACGGGGCCGGGGCTGACCGACGAGGAACTGGCGCGGGTGGGGGACCGGTTCTGGCGCAGCGGGCGGCATCAGAACGTGAAGGGGTCGGGGCTGGGGCTGTCGATCACCCGGGCGCTGCTGGCGGCGGGCGGCGGCTCGCTGTCGTACGAGCACCATGAGCCCCGTGGACTGCGGGTGACCGTCGCGGTGCCGCGGAACGGGGGAGGGGAGCCGGCGGGCGCCCCCGTCAGGGTTTGACCGAGCGGTAGTAGCGGCGTGCACCCTCCTGCAAGGGCAGCGGGTCCGTGTAGATCGCCGTGCGCAGGTCCACCAGCTGGGCGGAGTGGACGTGGTTGCCGATGTCGTCGCGGCTCTTGATCACCGTGCGGGTCACCCACTCCGTGAGGCGCGGATCCATGTCCTTGCGGGTCATCAGGACGTTGGACACCGCGATCGTCGCCACCGTGGTGCCCTGCTGCACGGACGGGTACGCCGACTCGGGCATGTTGGTCGCCCGGTAGTAGAGCGCGGCCTCGCTCTCGGAGTGCAGCCTGGTGACGAGACCGCCGTCGATCGGCACGAACGCGAAGCGGAACTTCTTCGCGAGGTCGAGGAGCCCCTTGGTCGGCAGCCCGCCCGACCAGAAGAACGCGTCGATCCGGCCCTGCCGCAGCTGGTCGGGGCCGGTGTCTATGCCGTCGGACACCGGGGTGACGTCCTTCTCGGGGTCGATCCCGGCGGCCCTGAGGACCCGGTTGGCGATCAGGCGCACACCCGAGTTGGGCAGCCCTATCGCGACCCGCTTGTGCCGCAGCTGCGCGACACCGGTGATGCCCGAGTCGCGCGGTACGACGAGCTGGACGTAGTCGTCGTAGAGCCGTGCCACCCCGCGCAGCCGTCCGGCGCCCCGGCCGCCGTCGAGTTCGTACGTCTTCACGGCGTCGGCCGCCGCGATGGTGAAGTCGGCCTGGCCGGTCGCTACCCGCCGTACGTTCTCGTACGACCCGGCGCTCTGCACCAGCTTCACCTTCAGCCCGGGCATGTCCTTGCCCAGCTCGTTGCGCAGCCGCTCGCCGTAGTCCTGGTAGACCCCCCGCAGCGTGCCCGTGCTGAAGGTGATCGTCCCGGTCGGCGGCTCCTCGCCGAGCGGCAGCAGCCACCACAGCAGCAGCCCGAACGCGACGACCGAGGCGGCCGCGGCCTGGAGCGCGCGGCGCCTGCCGACACGCGGGAACACCTTGGACATGCGGGCGATCCTGCCAGCCCCCGACTGTCCTGACCAGGGCCGGGGGCACCGGCGACGGGCCGGCGCTGTCAGTGGCGGCCGCTAGAGTCGTCCGCATGACCAGTTCCGTCCCCGGTGTGCCGACCGCTGCCTCGCCCGCCCGGCTCGTCCGGGAGTTCCACCGCGCCTTCGGCCTGGCCGCCCGCACCACGCCGGCCGAGGTCTCACCCGAGCTGGCCGCGCACCGTGGGGAGTTGCTCGCCGAGGAGGCCGCGGAGGTCGCCGAGGTCGCGGTCGCCGGCCCCCTGGACCGGCTCGCGCACGAACTGGCGGACGTGGTCTACGTGGCGTACGGCACGGCGCTGGTGCACGGGATCGACCTCGACGCGGTGCTCGCCGAGATCCATCGCGCCAACATGAGCAAGCTGGGGCCCGACGGGCAGGTCGTCCGGCGGGCCGACGGCAAGGTCCTCAAGGGCGAGCACTACCGGGCCCCCGACGTCGCGGCGGTGCTGCGCGACCAGGGCTGGACATCCGCCGGCACCGACTGACGGGACTCGGGGCGCGCCGGCCGCCGGAGCCGGCGCCGTAGCTGTCGGTGCGGCGGAGGGAGCAGCCCTGGCCGCCTACCACGAACGCCCGCTGACGACAGGGGTCACGCCCGCGCCCCGCCAGGGCGCGGGGAACTGCGCGACCAGCCAGGGGCGCGGGGAACAGCGCGACCAGCCACGACGCACCCGCACCGAGCCACGGCCGCCTCCGGTCACGCACCCGCACCGAGCCACGGCCGCCCCCGGTCACGCACCGGCCTGACCGAGCCGCAGGTTCCAGCGGCCGGGCCCGCCGGTGACCTCCGTCGCCGCCAGCGGCGGCACGTCCACGCGCCAGAACGCGGCCTCGGCCGCCCCCAGCGCATGCACCACCACGGCCCGGACCACCTCCGGCTCGACCACGGCGACGGTTCTGCCCGCCGTGCGGCCGGTGGTCTCCAGCCACGCGACCACCCGGGCACGGAACTCCCGTACCGATTCGCCCCCGTGGGGCGCGGCCCCAGGCTCGGACAGCCACCGCGCCAGCGCCTGCGGCTCTGCGGCGCCCACCTCCTCCAGCGTCCGCCCCCGCCAGCGCCCCGCGTCCAGGCCCGCCAGGGCGGGCTCCGCGGAGGCGTCCAGGCCCAGCGCGGCCGCGGTCTCACGGCAGCGCACGCTGGGGGAGCTGACCGCGCGCCCGGCGGCGGGCAGGGACAGCGCCACCGCCCCGGGGTTCTCGATCGAGTCACCGTCGTCGAAGCGGGCCCGCCGCAGCGAGGGGGTGATCGCCGGGGCGATGAGGACGACTCGGCAGGTCACGGGGTGGCTCCTCCTCGACGGTTCGCCGGGCCCGGGGCACCGGGCACGCCGGACGACAGTACGCCGCCGGACGGGGTTGTCAGTGGCGGCTGCCAGACTGGGCCGCGTGGACATCGAACGCCGTGAACCGGCCGCACGCTTCGTCGAACTGCACCGGGAGGGCTGCTTCCTGCTGCCCAACGCCTGGGACGCGGGAAGCGCCCGGATCCTGGAGGCGGCCGGCTTCCCGGCCGTGGCCACCACCAGCGCGGGCGTG
The DNA here is from genome assembly GCF_001005085.2 of Streptomyces humi. GTDB lineage: Bacteria > Actinomycetota > Actinomycetes > Streptomycetales > Streptomycetaceae > Streptomyces > Streptomyces humi. Next base: position 189,752 of record NZ_LBMU02000025.1, on the reverse strand, counting down.
GCCTTCTCCCTGGGCCGGCCGGACCACGACTACGGCGGTGCCCGCGTCGACCGCGGCACCATGGTGGGCCGGATCGCCGAGATCGCCGCGGAGGCCCGGATCCCGGTGAGCGCCGACCTGGAGGACGGCTTCGGCGAGGCTCCCGAGACCGTGGCCGAGACGATCGCGCTGACCGTCGGCGCCGGGGCCGCGGGCGGCAACATCGAGGACTTCACCGGCGACCGCTCCCGGCCGTTGTACGACCCGGAGCTCTCGGCCGACCGGATCCGCGCCGCACGCCAGGCGGCCGACGCGGCCGGCGAGCCGTTCGTCCTGGTCGGCCGCACCGACGTGCTGCTGACCGGCGGCCCGCTCGCGGAGGCCGTCCGCCGGGCCAACGCCTACCTCGCGGCGGGCGCGGACTGCGCCTTCGTGCCGGGCGCGGCCGACGCGGCGACGATCGGCACCCTGGTGAAGGAGATCGACGGCCCGCTGAACGTGGTGATGGGGCTGACGGGCAGCGCCCTGTCCCTCGCAGACCTGCGCGAGCTGGGCGTGCGCCGGGTCACGGTGGGCGGCAGCATCGCGCGCGCGATGTACGCACGGCTGCTGGGCGCGGCACGCGAACTGGCGGAGCAGGGCACGTTCTCGTACGCCGAGGAGCAGATCTCCCAGACCGACCTGAACGAACTCTTCCGGAGACGCTGACGCCCGTCGGTCACGGCGCCCGCTCAGGGGCGCGGGGCTGTGCCGATAAGGGGCTCCGCCGATTAGGGGCTCCGCCGATAAGGGGCTGTGCCGTGTGGGCGCGACCGGCCCCACCGGCTCGTACCGGTCCTAGATCCCCTGCCATTCCGGTTTGTTGGCGAAGGTGTACCGGAAGTAGTCCGCGTGTTTCAGCTTGGAGGCGGCGGCTTCGTCGATGACCACGGTGGCGTGGCGGTGGAGCTGGAGGGCGGAGGCGGGGCACACCGCGGCGACCGGTCCTTCGACGGTCGCGGCGACCGCGTCGGCCTTGCCCTCGCCGGTCGCGAGGAGTACCAGGTGCCGGGCTTCCAGGATGGTTCCGATGCCCTGGGTGATGACGTGGTGGGGGACCTGTTCGACGTCTGCGTCGAAGAAGCGGGCGTTGTCGATGCGGGTCTGTTCGGTGAGGGTCTTGATCCGGGTCCGGGAGGCCAGTGAGGAGCAGGGTTCGTTGAAGCCGATGTGTCCGTCGGTGCCGATGCCGAGGAGCTGGAGGTCGACGCCGCCGGCCTGGGCGAGTGCGGTGTCGTAGGCGTCGCAGGCGGCCTGGACGTCGGTGGCGGTGCCGTCGGGTCCGAGGAAGGCGTCCATGGCGATGCCGAGGGGTTCCAGCACCTCGCGTCGCAGCACCGAGCGGTAGGACTCGGGGTGCTCGGCGGGCAGGCCCACGTACTCGTCGAGCTGGGCTATCCGGGCCCGGGAGGTGTCCACGGCGCCGGCCCGGACCTTGGCGGTGAGGGCCTGGTAGACGGGCAGCGGGGTCGAGCCGGTGGCCACCCCGAGCAGCGCGTCCGGCCTGCGCCGCAGCAGCCGCGCCATGGCCTCGGCGATCAGCTCGCCACCCGCCGCGGCGTCCGGAACGATGACAACTTCCATGTCAGGCACGTCCGTTCGCGAACACGGCCGCCACCTCGGGGATGCGGGCGATGTAGCCGTCGAGGAGCTGCCGGCCGACGTTGACCGAGTCGACCAGGGGGTGCAGCGCGAACGCCTGGAGCGCGTCGGCGCGGGAGCCGGTCACGGCCGCGCTGACGGTCAGCCGCTCGACCGCCTTGACCTGCTGCATCAGACCGGCCTGGTGGAGGTCGGGCTGGGTGATGGTGAGCGGGTGGACGCCGTTCGCGTCGACGGTGACCGGGACCTCCACGACCGCGTCCTGGGGGAGCGCGGCCACGGTCGTGCCGTTGCGGACGTTGAGGATCATCGTGGCGCGTTCGTTGCGGCTGACCGCGGCCATCACCGCGAGCGCGACCCCGGCGTAGCCCTGGTGCGCGGGGTCGGGCCGGAAGTCCGCGTCGGCCTCGGCCTCGCCCTGGACCGTCCCCTTGGCCTCCGCCATGTAGTTGGCGCTGCGGTTGGCGACGGTGTCCCGCCACAGCCGCACCGCGGAGCCGCCGGCGGCCTCGGTCACCCGCTCGTAGAACTCCCGCTGCTGGCGGGCCAGGAACTCGCCGCGGGTCTGCGGGGCGTCCAGGATGGAGCGGACGGCGTCCCGGTTGAAGTAGTAGTAGTACAGGTACTCGTTGGGGATCAGACCGAGGTCGCGCAGCCACTCCCGGCCGAAGACGACCCCTTCTTCGAGGCCGCCGAGACGTTCGTCGTCGGCGAGCAGGCGGGGCAGCACGTCCTCGCCGTCGTGCAGCACCCGGCGCATCCAGCCGAGGTGGTTGAGGCCGACGTAGTCGAACTGGGCCCGGGACGGGTCGAGTCCGAGCGTCGTGGCGATCCGGCGCCCGAGGCCGGAGGGGGTGTCGCAGATGCCGAGGACACGGTCGCCGAGGACGCTCTGCATCGCCTCGGTGATCATCCCGGCGGGGTTGGTGAAGTTGATGACGTACGCGTTCGGCGCGAGCCTGCGCACGCGGTGCGCGATGTCGAGCATCACGGGGATGGTGCGCAGGCCGTAGGCGAGTCCGCCCGGTCCCGTGGTCTCCTGGCCGAGGACGTTCAGGTCCAGGGCGACCCGCTCGTCGCAGGTCCGGCCGGCGAGCCCGCCCACCCGGATCGCCGCGAACACGAAGTCGCTGCCCTCCAGCGCGTCGTCGAGCGAGGTGCTGACGGTCACCCGGGGCGCGTCGGCACGGCCGTCGGCGAACCGGGCGAGCACCTCGGCCATCGCCTTGAGCCGGGCGGGATCGGTGTCGTAGAGCCAGACGTCGTCGATCCGGGGGCTGCCCTGGTCGTGCAGGAGGGCCTGGTAGACGTACGGCACGCGGAATCCGCCGCCGCCGAGGACGGTCAACTTCATGCGAGTATCACCTTTCCACCCGCCTCGCGGCAGAGCTGGAGCGTGTCGGGATCGGCACCGCCGGTCGTGATCAGGACGTCGATGTCCGACAGCGGGCACACGCGCAGCGAACCGCTGCCCGGGAACTTGGTCTCGGCTGCGACCAGGACGACCTGCGCGGCCGTCTCGATCATGGCCTGCTTCAGCGGCGCCTCGACCGCCATGTTGTCCACCACGTGACCGCTCGGCCGCACCCCCGTACAGCTCAGGAAGAGCAGGTCGGCGCTGACCTGGCGCAGTGCCTGTTCGGTCAGGGAGCCCACCAGGGACTGGTAGTTGCGGCGCAGCACCCCGCCCAGCATCACCAGCCGCACCGCCTCGTCGTGCCGGAGTTCGTCGAGCACGGCGAGGCTGCTGGTGATGACCGTGACCGGGCGTCCACGCAGCCTGCGGGCGATGGCCTGGGGGGTGGTGCCGATGTCGAGGACGACCACGCTGTCGTCCTCGACGAGCTTCACGGCCTCCTCCGCGATGGCCTCCTTCATCGCCTGGTCGCGGGTGGCGACCACGTCGAAGGGGACCTCGGCCTCCTCGGGCTCCTGGGCGGAGCCGTCCAGGACGGCGCGCGGGGACATGGCGGCGCCCCCGTAGGTGCGCACCAGTTCGCCGTTGCGGTCGAGTTCGATCAGGTCCCTGCGGATCGTGGACTCGCTGACCTGGAGCCGCTCGGCGAGCTCGCGCACCGAGGCCACCCCGGTCGTGCGCAGGGATTCCACGATCTTCGCGTGGCGTTTGCGTGAAGTCACTCAATGAACATAGCACCGGATGACTGACTTCAGTCATGACGGCCAGAGAAATCTGCTCGTAACTGACTGACTCTTGTCATTGGGTGATGGCGGTGCTCATAGTTGAGCACTTCATGTGGCGGCACCCGACGGAGGCGGTTTCCGTGCTCGATGTGCTCTTCGCCGGCGAAGTCTTCTGCGACCTCGTATTCGCCGGCATCCCGCACCTGCCCACCACGGGCGGCGAGGTGTACGCGGACCGGTTCGCCGTGGTCCCCGGCGGCACCGCCACCCGAGGTGTGGCCGCCGCCCGGCTGGGGCTGCGCACCGGGCTGTGCGCCGTGCTCGGCACCGACTTCCTCGGCGACCACGTGGTGGCCGAACTCGCCCGTGAGGAGAACCTGGACCTCACCTGGCTCCGCCGCGACCCGGCCGTGCAGACCCCCGTCACGGTCGCCGCGACCAACGAGCACGACCGCACCTTCATCACCTACGAGGAGGCGGGCGCCCGGCGCCCCGACGTGTGGGAGGGCGACCTGCCCGGCGTCCGCTTCGTCCAGCTCACCCTCGGCAAGCCGCTGCCCGGCTGGGTCGCCCGGCTGCGGGACGCGGGCACCCGGGTGGTCGGCGGTGTCGGCTGGGACCCCACCGGCCGCTGGTCGCCCGAGGTGCTCGACCGGCTCGGCGAGGTCGACGTCTTCGTGTGCAACGCGGTGGAGGCCACCGGCTACACCCGCACCGGCACGGTCGAGGAGGCCGTGAAGGTCCTGGACGGCCTGGTCGCCGAGGTCGTGGTGACCGACGGGCCGCGCGGCGCCGTCGCCGTCGCCGGGGACACCGGTGAACTGGTCCGCGTCCCCGCTCCCCGCGTGACCGCCGTCGACCCCACCGGCGCCGGTGACGTCTTCACCGCCGCCCTCGTCACCGGCCTCGGCCACGGCTGGCCGCTGTCCACCCGGCTCCGGTTCGCCGGACTCTGCGCCGCCCTGTCGGTACGCACCCTGGGCGGCGCGGCCGGCGCCCCGCACCGGGCGGCCGTCGCCGCCTTCCTGGCCCGGACCCCCGGCATCCCCGACGACGACGCCGAGCGGATGCGCACGATCCTGCGCTGACCCGCGCGGACGCGTGCGCACCCGCGCCGACGCACCACACCCCTCACCACACCCCTCCCCACACCCTTCACCACACCCCTCACCACCTCCGCAGCACCGGCACGACCAGCACGCCCACCTGCACCAGCAGCAGCACCAGCACCAGGAGGACCACTCCATGACCGAGAGAACCCGAGGCCGTTCCGCCCGGCGCACCGTCGCCGCGGCCGCCCTCGCCACCGGTCTGCTCACCGCCGTCGCGGCCTGCTCGCCCGGCCCCGGCGGCAACGCCTCCGCCGGCGCGACCAGGACCGCGGGTCCGGTGTCCACGGACGTCGCCAAGGCCGGGAAGGTCACTCTCACCGAGTGGGACCAGAACACCGACCCGGGCACCGACGCCTCCACCGAGGCGCTGAACAAGGCGTTCATGGCGAAGTATCCGAACGTCACGATCAAGCGGGTCTCCCGCTCCTTCTCCGACCTCAAGACGACCCTGAAGCTGGCGCTGTCCTCCTCGAACCCGCCGGACGTCGTCCAGGCCAACCAGGGCTACCCCGACATGGGCGCCTTCGTGAAGGCGGGCCTGCTCCAGCCCGTCGACAGCTACGCCAAGGTCTACGGCTGGGACACCGCGTTCCCCTCCCAGCTGCTCGACCTCAACCGCTTCTCCACCGACGGCAAGACCTGGAAGAGCGGCAGCCTGTTCGGCGTCTCCCAGACCGGCGAGATCGTCGGCATCTACTACGACAAGGCCAAGCTCAAGTCCCTCGGCCTGGCCGCCCCCACCACCCTGGCCGGCTTCGAGACCGCCCTCGCCAAGGCCAAGTCGTCCGGCCTCCAGCCCATTTCCTACGGTGACGCGGACAAGAGCCCCGGCATCCACATCTTCGGCGTCGTCCAGGCGGCCACCGCCGGCAAGGCCGAGGTCCGCAAGCTCGTCTTCGACGAGGGCGGCGCCAAGTGGACCGACCCCGGCAGCCTGAAGGCGGCCACCACCCTGCGCGGCTGGGCGGACAAGGGCTACCTCGGCTCCGGCTTCAACGGCGAGAGCAAGGACCAGGCGGTCGCGGACTTCGCCGCCGGCAAGTCGCTCTTCCTGGTCGACGGCACCTGGCAGGCCGCCGTACTCGAACCCAAGATGAAGACGAACGTCGGCTTCACCGCGCTCAGCCCGGCCGCCGGACAGCCCCCGCTCACCCAGGGCGGCGAGGGCCTCGCCTGGGCCATGACCTCCAAGTCCGAGCACCCGGACGTGGCCGCCGCCTACATCGACTTCCTCGTGAACAGCAACGGCATGAAGGTCCTCGCCGACCACGGCAACCTGCCCGCCCTCCCGCAGGCCGACTACCGGCCCGCCGCGGGCACCGTCGACGCCGACATCCTGGCCCAGTGGAAGGCGGTCAGCGAGAAGGACGGCCTGCTGCCCTACCTCGACTACACCACCCCGACCTTCTACGACACCCTCACCGCCGCCGTCCAGGAACTGACCGCGGGGCAGCTCACCCCGCAGGCCTTCGGCGCCCAGCTCCAGTCCGACTACGCCCGGTTCCAGCAGGGCAGCTAAGGCGCACCCCCCTCATGGCTGTCACCGCATCCCGCCCGACGGCACGCAAGCGCCCGGCCGACGCCCCCGGCGGGCGCCCGGCCCGGCGCCGCGGCCGGATCCAGTGGAAGGGCTACCTCTACGCCCTTCCCGCCCTGACCGTCCTCACGGTCTTCCTCCTCGTCCCGCTCGGCCAGCTGGTCCAGATCTCCCTCTTCCACTGGGACGGCGTGTCCGCCTCCACCTGGGCCGGGTTCGCCAACTACACCGAGATCGCCCGCGATCCGCAGCTGCGCGCCGGGTTCCTGCACTCCCTGGTCCTCATCTTCTTCTTCTCCGTGCTGCCGATCGGGCTCGCCCTGCTGCTGGCCGCGATCACCACCCGCGCCTCCCGGCTGCGCGGGGTCTCGGTGTTCCGTGCGCTGATCTTCCTGCCCCAGGTGGTCGCCATGGTCGTCACCGCGACCGCCTGGACGGCGATCTACGCCCCCGACGGCGTCCTGAACACCGCGCTGCGCGCGATCGGCCTCGACGCGGTCGCCCGCCCCTGGCTCGGCGACTTCACCACCGCCCTGCCGTCCGTCGGACTCATCGGCACCTGGCTGGAGATCGGCCTGTGCCTGGTGCTGTTCATCGCCGGCATCGGCCAGATCCCCGGCGAGCTGTACGAGGCGGCCAAGCTCGACGGGGCGGGCGCCGTACGGGAGTTCCTCGCCGTCACGCTGCCCGGACTGCGCGGCCAGATCACCGTGGCCCTCACGCTCACCGTGATCGCCGCCCTGAAGACCTTCGACCTGGTGTACGTCGCCACCCACGGCGGCCCCGGCAACGCCACCAGCCTGCCCGCCTTCGAGGTGTACAACCGGGCCTTCGGCACCGGCCAGGTCGGCTCGGCCTGCGCCATCGCCGTGGTGCTGACCGTGGTGATCCTGCTCATCACCTTCCTGATCACCAAGCTCCAGCCCGAGGAGGACGGGACATGATCTCCGCCCGCGAACGCGCGCTCAACTACGTCGTCCTGACCGTCTTCGCCGCGCTGGCCCTGGTACCGCTGATCGGTGTGGTGGCCTCGGCCCTGACCCCCGCCGCGCAGGCCTCCCCGACCTTCACCTGGCCCCACCACCTCGACCTCGGCAACTTCGCCACCGCCTGGCGGCAGGGCCACTTCGCCGCCTACCTGGGCTCCAGCGTGCTGGTCGCGGTCTCCGTCGTGGTCCTGACGGCCGTCCTCGCCGTCCTGGCCGGCTTCTCCTTCGCCCTCTTCGACTACCCCGGCCGGTCACTGCTCTTCTACGTCACCCTGGTCGGCCTGATGGTGCCGCCCGAGGCGTTCGTCATCCCGCTCTACTTCAACCTGCGCGACGCCGGCCTCACCGACTCCTACTGGGCGCTGATCCTGCCGCAGACCGCGCAGTCCCTCGCCTTCGGCGTCTTCTGGATGCGGAACTTCTTCCGTTCGGTACCGGTCAGCATCATCGAGGCGGCCCGGCTGGACGGCGCGACGGACTGGCGGCTCCTGTGGCGCATCCTCGTCCCCACCAGCCGTCCCGCCCTGCTGACCATGGCGATGCTGGTCTTCATGTGGACGTGGAACGAGTTCCTGCTCCCCCTCGTCATGATCACCGACGAGAACAAGCGCACCGCCCCGCTCGGCCTCGCCTTCTTCCAGAGCGAGCACACCACCCAGTACTCCCTGCTCGCCGCCGCCTCGATCATCGTCGCCCTGCCGGTCGTCGCCCTCTACGTCTTCCTTCAGCGCCACTTCATCTCGGGCATGCTCTCCGGCGCGGTCAAGGCGTGACGGGCAGCGGGCGGACGGTGAGGATCTGCTCGGCCCGGCCCACCGGGCCGTCCACGTCGTGCAGCACCGTGCTGGTGAGGCCCTGACCGGTGGGGCCGAAGGTGACCGTGGTGTCCAGTCCGGTCCACTCGCCGCGCGGCTGCCGGTGCAGGTGGACGGTCAGGTCGACGTTGGGGAACATCCACCGCCCGGGCGGCTGCCGGGCGGCGATGCCGTTGGCGGTGTCGACCAGCGCCAGATACGAGGCGAGCGGGCTCACCTGGACGCCCGCCACCAGGTCCAGCGGCGTGGAGATCCAGGCGGTGGTACGACCGGGGCGGGGCGGGGCCACCGGGCGGACGTCCACGGAGGCGATGTAGCCGCCGGGCCAGACGTCGGACATCCGCCAGGAGGCCAGCGACTCCGGTGCGGCCAGCCGGTCGTCGGGGCCGCCCGCGACCCCGGTGGTGTCGAGGCCGGCCAGCAGCCAGGCACGGGCCCGCACGACCGGCCGGCCCGCGATGCGCACGACCGCCTCGACCAGCTCGATGGTCCGGCCGGGACGGACGGTCTCCACCCTGATCTCGCACTCGTCCAGGGCCGGCCGGCCGAGGATGTCGTAGCTGATCCGCGACAGGACCAGGCCGTCGTCCGGGCCGGCCGCCCGGTGCCGGTCGATGGCGTGGGCGACGAGTCCGCCCAGCGGGCTGAAGTGCTGCTCGTCCGGGTCCCAGGCACCGCCCGCGTGCGCCGTCGGCTTGTAGCGGTGGTCGTCGATGGGCTCGAAGTAGCTGCCCCGGGGCACGGTCGAGAGGGACAACGGTCGTTTCTCCTTGCGTGGCACGGGCTTCGGGCGGCGGCCGGAGCAGCCGTCACGTCGACTGCCCCAGACGCTACCTGCGGCCGAGGCTCCGCACGCGTGAGAATGTGCACAGTGCAGCTAACCGCGTGCCCCCGTGGCGGGCCGGGGCGTCGTGCCCGGGTAGTCGGGCGGGGTCGCCCAGCCGAGCAGGACCCCGGCGACGGTCGCCAGCGGACGCGAGCGGATCTTCACGGCGAGGTCCTCCAGGAGCGGGAAACCGTGTAGTACGCGCCGGTGAGGACGGTCGTGACGACACTGGCCACGGACACCGAGTCGAACCGGACGCCGATGTGCACCAGGAGGGTCAGCACCAGGCCGGCCACGATCGGTACGACGGTGCGCATGAAGCTGGTGAAGAGGTTCATGGGCGGGCCGCTCCGGGTGTCAGGACGCGGGGTCGAGGTGGATGACGACCTTGCGCACGGCGGCCTCGATCGCCGCGGTCACGGAGGCGACGAGCGCGGCGGCGTCGATCGTCTTGTCGAACGCGGCGACGGCGCCGGCGAGCTGGGTGATGGCCGCGCTCTGCGCCGCCTCCGTCGCCTGCACCAGCCGCAGCCGGGCGTTGGTGTCCTTGACGTAGGACTGGAGGGCCCAGAACGGGTTGGTCTTCACGTCCGGGGCGTCCGCGGGGGCCGCGATCACCCCGTCCATGGTCAGCACCGCCTTCGCCGCGGCCGCCGCGACCTTGCTGACGTCCTGCGTCTCCAGCACACCGCCGCCCGCGACGAGCTTCGCGACGACCGCGGCGGCGACCTTGTTGACGTCGTCCGTGGTGAGGGGCATGTCTGTCTCCGTTCCTGCGGCCCACGCGCGCAGCGCGGACTCGCTCAGGTAGCAGATGGATCGGTCCAGGGGAGTGGAGGTGAACTGCCAGAACAGCGGCGCCCGGCCGGACGGGCTGGGCTGCGGACGTGCCTCGGCCCGCGCGTAGGGTGTCGCGCCGGACCAGGGGTAGGCGGGGTACCAGAGCGGCACGGTGGCCGGCGCGTGGCCCGCGGCCAGGTCGCTCGCCGAGGTGTAGACGCCGACCCGCTGACCGGGGAAGGCGGCCTGGACCTGGGCGATCCAGGCGGTGGCGTAGGCACGGATCCCGCCCGCGGTGACGCCGGCGTAGTTCGCGCCGTCGGACCTGCGTTCCAGGTCGAGCCAGTGCACGAACCCGGGTCCGGCGTGCGGTCGTACCGCGGCCGTGTAGTTGGCCGCCTCCGCGGCGACGTCCTGGTTGGGCCACGCGAAGTGGTAGGCGCCGGGGACCAGCCCGGCCCCGATGATGCCGGTGATGTGCTGCGCGAACCGCGCGTCATGGGTGTGCTCGCCCTCGCTGGCCTTGGCGAAGGCGAAGACGACGCCTTCGGCCTCGCGGGCCTTCCAGTCCTGGGCCGGCTGGTAGACGGACAGGTCGATGCCTCGGCAGGTGGCCAACTCGGACCGCCCCCTTTCGTGTGTCGGTCACGTGCTTGACGGATACGGGACGGTCCGGTTCGGGAACATGCCGGTGAAACGGGCTGAGGGTTCCAGCCCCAGCTCCTCGCTGAGCAGCCGCCGGAACGCCTCGTAGTGCCGGAGCGCCTCCGCGACGTTGTGCTCCGCCAGGTGGACGGCGACCAGCGCGCAGTGCGCGCTCTCGCGGAGCGGTTCGATGGCGACGCACCTGAGGGCGGCCTCCAGCGCGAGCGCGTAGCAGCCGCGCCGGGTGAGCCGGGCGCTCAGCGCTTCGAGCGCGTGCAGCCGGAGCTGGCGCAGCCGTTCCCGTTCGAAGAAGATCCACTCCGCGTCCCAGCCCGGCAGCAGCTCGCCGCCCTCCAGGAGGGCCGGCGGGAGCGCCGGGTCCGTGGGGTCGGGCGCGGAGCCGGTGAGGCGGAGGGCGGCCCGGGCGAGGTCGTCGACGTCCACGCGGACGGCGTCCGACAGGTACAGGTGGTCGCCGTCGGCGCAGACCGTGGGCCGCCGTCCCCTGCGCAGTCGCCACAGCGCCGTTCGCAGGCTGCCGTGCGCGTGCTCCTCGGTTACTTCCGGCCACAGGGTTCCGGCGACGACCGAACGGGACGCGCGCTTGTGCAGGCCGAGGTAGGCCAGCAGCCGCTGTTCGTTCGCCGGGACCGCGATGGTCCCGTTCGCGCCCTCCAGGCGGAAGGCGCCGAACAGGCACAGCCGGGTGACCTCGCGTTCCCGCGCGGCCGGGTGCGTTCTCGGTGCTTCGCCGGTCAACTCGCTCCATGCCATGCGCTGTCCCCGTTCCCCCGTGTGCCCCCGTGTCCGGGCCGCCGGCTGAGCGGCCCGTGGGCCCAGAGTGAAAGTCCGGAAGTGGTCTGTCAGGTGTTGTTCCGCTCAGCGAACCGCACCCCGACGACCGCCCTGGCACACCGCACCCCGACGGCCGCTCCGGCACACCGCACCGGACGGCCGCTTCGGTACACCGCAGCGGATGGCCGCTTCGGTACACCGCAGCGGATGGCCGCTTCGGTACACCGCACCGGACGGCCGCTCCGGTACACCGCACCGGATGGCCGCTTCGGTACACCGCAGCGGATGGCCGCCCTGGCCGGGAGCCTGGAGGGGTGGCCCCCGGCCAGGGGGTGTGCCGTCCGGTCGTGGCGTCGGCCTGAGGGGGGACCATCGGCCGTTGCGCGGACCGTGACGGCGTCGGCACGGGGTGGGCGGACGGCGGTTCCGTGAGACGGGTACCGAAGTCGTCCCGGACGCCGGGACCGGCGCCGTGCTCCCCGTGCGCGTTCGGCTCTCCCTGAACCGCCGACCGCTGCCGCCAGCGTGAACCCCGGCCCGCCGGCTGTCGTGCCCCGTTCCGTCCACCGGACCGGAAGAACACCGCCCACGCGGCCGGAGGGCGCGCGGACGGCCCGGCGAGCCGGGGACCGAGGCCCGGACGAGCGTGGCCGCCCGACCGGGACGGCGGGGACCGCCGGTCGGGGGCGCGCGGTCGGTGCTCCGGACGGTCGGGGGCCGCCGGCCGGGAAGGCGTGGTCGTCCGGGGACGGGCCGCGGGCCGGAGGCGGTGATGGGGTTGTGACGGGGCGGTGACGGCCGGACCCGCACAGTCGGCGGCATGCGACAGCACGGATGCAGACGATGACCGCCCGGACCGTCGAGCCGATGGGCGACGCGGGTCTCTGGGCGGCCGTGGGGCCGGACGGCGCCACGCCCTCCACCGAGGTCGCCATGGCCGACGAGACGGTGATCGTCGGCTACGGCCCCGACGGGCGCGGCGCGCGGATCTCCGCGACACCCCTGGCCGACGGGCACCGGCTGCGGCGCGCTCTCGCACCGGTGGACCTGAGCGGATTCACCGAACTGCGGCTGTCCCTCCGGGCCGACCGCCCGGCGGGCTACGGCGGTGCCCCGTTCTTCCTCGAACTGCGGGCCGGGTCGGCGGCGACCCCGGTCGAGGATCCGGCGAACACCTGGCACCGCCTGCTGCCGGTGAAGGCCGCGGGCCGCTGGGACACCGTCCGGCTCGGCCTGGACGACCTGACGCTCACCGGCCCCCTGACCGAGTTGCAGCTGCGCTGCCTCGGCGGAACCGGGTTCACCGCCTACCTCGACGACCTGATCGCGGTCACCCCGCGGCCGTTCGCCGACGCCGACCGTGCCCTCGCCGCCCGCCTGGCCGGCATCGAGGTCGGCGGCGGCGCGGTGCCCGTGACCGTACGCGCGGCCGGCGAACCCGCCCCGGCGGCGCCCGCGCTCGACGTCCTCCAGTTCGACGTGCGCCCCGCGTACGACCGGGTGGTGGACGCCGTCGTGCCGCGCGACTTCACGGCCCTCGGCGCACGCCGGACGGTACCCGGCGACCCGTACGACATCGACTACGCCGTCACCCCGGTCGCCGCCACCCGCGCCGACCAGACCGCACTGCTCGAAGCGGTGCTCGACCGGCTGGCGCCGCTGGACGAGCTGGCCGTCGACGGGGAGCGGCTGCCGACCCGGCTGGTGTGGATCCCCGGCCCGAACCGGATCGGCGGCTTCCTCACCGACGTCCCCGCCCTCACCTACCGGGTGAGCGTCCGGCGCACCCCGCCGCCCGTACCGCCGGTCCGTCAGGTCGACGGCCTGGTCGTCACCGCAGACCTCCTGGAGATCGCATGACCACGACCCTCGCCAACACCCGCGGCCGGCCCGTCGAACTGCACCTGAGCTCCGGGGTGGTGGTCGTCGGACCCTTCGGCCACGTGCCCTGCGACCCGGCGGACCTCGCGCTCGCCCAGGTCCGGGTGCTCTGCCGCACCGGCGTCCTGGTCGCGCAACCCGCGCAACCCGCGCCCACCGCGCAGCCCGCGTCCACCGTGCAGCCCGCGCCCACCGCGCAGCCCGCGCCCACCGCGCAGCCCGCGCCCACCACGTCCGACAAGCCGGCCCGCCGCTCCCGCGGACGCGGCTGAACGCCCCAGAGTCAGGAAGGAGAGCCCCGCTATGGCCTTCAACATCGGCGTCAACGTCGTCGAGACCGACGGCACCGAGGCACCCACGGTCACCGGTGCCGCCGTCTCGGTCGGCGCGTTCAACGTGCTGACCCAGCGCGGAGTGCCCGACACCCCGGTACGCGTGACCAGTTTCGTGCAGTTCGTCGACCGGTTCGGCAGCTACTTCGCGGGCGGGCTGGGCGCCTACCTGGTGAAGGGGTTCTTCGACAACGGCGGCCAGACGGCGTACGTGAACCGGGTGGTCGACCCGACGATCGCCGCCTCCGACGCGGTCGCGAGCCGGACCCTGCCCGACACCGGCGGCACCAGCCCCACCCTGCGCGTCGAGGCCGGCTTCCGCGGCCAGGCCGACCCCGGCACCTGGGGCCGCGGCCTGTTCGTGCGGACGGCGCTCAGCTCCTCGGCGTCCAGCCGGCTGCGGGAGTCGGCCCCGGCCACCGTCACCGGCGCCGCGACCGCCGCCACCGTCAACATGTCCGCGCCGCCCACGCTGTCGGTCAAGGTGGACGGAGCCGCCACGGCGACCGTGGTGACCTTCCTCGGCACCGACTTCGCCAACCCGGCCGCCGCAACCCGGCAGGAGATCCGGGACGCGATCAACCGGCAGACCCACCTGATGGTCGCCTCCGTCAGCGGCAGCGCGCTCGTGCTCACCTCGACCGGCGAGCGGGCCGCCGTCTCCGGCGGCTGGTCCGGACTCCAGGTCACCGCCGACGCCACGGCGCTCGGGTTCACCGCCATGTCCAACCCGGTGCAGGGCACCCCGGTCGCGCTGACCGCCGGCGGCACCCGGCTGGCCAGGCCGGACGGTTTCGAGGCGGGCGACGCGCTCACCGTCACCGACGCCACCACCACCGTCCGGGTCCGGCTGCTCTCCGTCGACCCGGCGAGCGGCGCCGTCACCTGGGCGCCCGACCTGCCCAACCCCGCGGCCTTCACCGACCTGCGCGCGGTCACCGTCGCCAACGCCGAGTTCGACCTGACCGTCGCCCAGGGCACCGGCGACGCCGACCACGCCGTGGAGACCTTCCCGGCCCTGTCGATGGAGCCAGGCGCCGCCAACTACGCGCCCACCGTGCTCAACAACCCGCTCTCCGGATCGCGTTTCGTACGCCTGGTCGACCTCGGCACCCCGAGCCCGGGCACCGACCGGCCCGCCCCGACCGGCGGCTTCCTGGCCCTCCAGGGCGGCGCCGACGGCACGCCCACCGCCACCCACTTCAGCGGCGACCCCGCGGCCCGCACCGGGTTCTTCGCCTTCGACCCGTTCGACGTCCAGCTGGTGTGCTGCGAGCGCACCGACACGGCCATCGCCCAGGCGGGCCTCGCCTACTGCGCCGGCCGGGGCGACGCCGTGTACGTCGGTGCCGTACCGGAGGGCTTCGTGGCCGCCGGGCAGGCCGTCGCCTACGGGCAGGCGCTCCAGACGAAGAAGGCGTACGGCGCGCTCTACGGACCGTGGATCGTCGTACCCGACCCGATCGGCACCGGGACCAGCCCGCAGATCACCCTCCCGCCGGTCGGACACGTGCTCGGCGTGTACGCGCGGATCGAGGCGACCCGCGGCATCTGGAAGGCGCCCGCCGGCGACGAGGCCAACCTGCTCGGCGTGCTGGACGTGGAGACCCGGCTCTCCGACGCCGACCACACCGAGCTCGTGGTCGACGGCGGTGTCAACGGCATCCGGCCGGTGCCCCGGTCCGGGATCGTCGTGGACGCCTCCCGCACCCTCAGCTCCGACCCCCGCTGGCGCTACGTCAACGTGCGGCTGCTGTTCAACTTCGTGGAGAGCAGCCTGCGCACCGCGCTGCGCTGGGCGCGGCAGGAGCCCAACCGGGAGGCGCTGTGGAGCGCCGTCAAGTTCGGCACCGTCACCCCGTTCCTGATGGGGCTGCACCGGCTGGGCGCGTTCGGCACCGGCACCCCCGAGCAGACCTTCACGGTCACCGTGGACGCCACCAACAACCCGCCGGACCAGGTGCAGCAGGGCCTGCTCCAGGTCCGGGTGCTGTTCTACCCGTCCCGGCCCGCCGAGACGATCGTGATCACCGTCGGCCAGCAGGCGGGCGGCGCCACCACCACCGAGGCCTGAACCCACCGCGGGGCCCATCCATGGCAGGCACGGAACGTACGGAAAGCGAGGAGCGGTCATGCCCAGGGTCAACGACTTCGACGAGGGTTACCGGGCCAACGAGTTCGTCCTCGTCATCGAGGGCGTGGAGAGCCCCAGCGTGAGCAAGGTGTCCGGGCTCAGCGAGGGCGAGCTGGACACCATCGAGCAACCGGACGGCGGCAGTGGCCACGTGTACAAACTGGCCGCCGCGAAGATGAAGTTCGAGCCGCTGACCATCGAGCGGCGGGTCGACGGCAGCGCCGACGACAAGCGGTTCCTGGACTGGTTCCAGCAGACGTTCCGCCTCAACGCACCCCGGCAGGGCGGCTCGTCGGTACGGAAGAACGGCATGATCATCAAGCGTCACTTCGGCGATGTCGTCCTCCAGTTCGCCTTCTACGGCGCCTGGGTCAAGTCGTCCAAGTTCACCGACCTCGAAGCCGGGTCGACCAACCTCTTCCTCCAGACCATCGTGCTGGAGCACGAGGGCCTGGAACGCGTCTCCTAGGAGCCCGCCCATGACCCTCACCGACACCCTCACCGACCACCTCCCCGGCCCGGACGCCGGCCGCCCGGGCGGCCGCGAACTCGACGTCACGCTGCCGATCGGCTACGTCGACCAGGACGGACAGACCCACCGCCAGGTCACGCTGCGCAAGATGACCGGCCGCGAGGAGGCACTGCTCGCCGACCCGGCCAACCAGCGCAACGGCGGCCGGCTGGTCACCGCCCTGCTGCACAGCTGCGTCGTCCGGCTCGGCGAGCTGGAGCGGGTACGGCGCTCGGACGTCGACGCCATGTACTCGCTGGACCGCAACTTCCTGCTGATCCGGCTGCGCAGCTTCACCTTCGGACCCGAGCTGCGGGCCGCCTACACCTGCCCGTCCTGCGGGGACCGTTTCGAGCAGACCGAGGACCTGGACACGCTCCCGGTCCGCCCGCTCGCCGACGGGGAACCGCCGCAGGACGTGGTGGTCGAACTCCTCGACGGCTACGTCGACCGGGACGGTTCGGTGCACACCGCGATGACCCTGCGGCTCGCCCGCGGCGACGACGAGGTGGCGGCGGCGCCGCAGCTGCGCAAGAACGCCTCGCTGGGCAAGAACGCGCTGCTCGCGCGCTGCCTGAAGTCGCTCGGCGACCTGCCCCAGCACCGGCTTGAGGCGCTCGGGCCGAAGATCCTGGCCGATCTCACCCTGAGCGACCGGCGACTGATCGACCGCGCCTTCAACGACGGCGCGCCGGGCGTCGACCTGATCCGCGAACTGGACTGCGCGGCCTGCGGGCACGAGATGCGGGCCACCTTGGACATGACGAATTTTTTAGTCCTGGAGTGAGCCTCGACCAGCTCCGCCGAGAGGTGTTCTTCCTCGGCTACCACCTGCACTGGCCGCACGGCGAGCTGATGGACATGGCCGCCGGGGACCGACGCGCCTTCGTGGACCTGCTGGTCGAGCAGATCCAACGGGAGAACGCCCAGGTGGAGGCGGCCCGCGACCGCAACTGACCGACCGCAGCCGACCGACCGCGCCCGACGAACCGACGCTGCCCGACAAACCGACCGCGCCCGACGAACCGACGCTGCCCGACGAACCGACCGTGCCCGACGAACCGAAGGGAGTGGACCGGACCATGCCGGTGATCATGCTGTTGCGCGGGCTGACCGCGTCGCTGCGCGCCACGGTCCGCACCCTGACGCCCTGGCTGGAGATCGTCGAGCACGAGTCGGTGCTCGTCGAGCGGGCGAGGGCCGCGTTCCTGGTGCACTGGTGGGGGTCCGGGACCCCGGTCACCCGGCTCAACCTGAGCGGGTACATCGTCAACCTCCGCGAACTCCAGGACCGGTTCGCGGCCGTGCAGGGCTCGGTGCCGGTCAGCCCGGGCGGCCCGAACGCCGTCGGCTCACTGCTCGGGCTGGCCGGGATGATCGCCGGGATGGCGCTCGACCCGCTGTACGCCATGGCCGGCATCCATCTGCTGTCGAGGTTCGCCGGGGACACCTGGACGACACTGGGCCTCGCGGTGCTGTGGTGGCTGACGCCGTTCCTGCTCGCCGTCGGCGCGGTGGCCGCGCCGCTCGGCACCGCCGTCCTGGTCGGGGGCGGACTGGCCGCCGCGGGCTTCGGCTACGGCCTGCTCGTGGCGCTCGGCGACCGCCGCGAGGTGCGCGCCGCCCACGACCTGTTCGGTTCCCTGACCCGGCTGTTCATCGCCGCCGGGGACCTGGTCGGCCAGGTGCTCGGGGACCGGATGCGCAACCCGCTCACCGCCGGCCTCGTCATCGCGGGGAGGAGCCTCGGGCGGCTGCTCGGCCAGGTGCTGGGGGCCACGGCCTTCCTGGTCGTGCGGGTGGGCCCGGCGCTCGGCCCGGTGGCCGCGCTGCTCACCGGCCTCGCCTCGCTCGCCGGCGCGCTGGCCGGCGCGATCGGCGAGGTGGCCGGGAGCACGGCGACCCGGGCGAAGGACTCGCTCGCCGTGGGCCCCCTCCTCGCCCGGGTGACCGCCGCCCTGCGCGGCGTGCTGACCGTGACGGGCGCTGCCTTCGGCGGGCTGTTCGAGATCGTGACCGGCGTGCTGACGGCGCTGGCCGCCACCCCCGGGGCGACCCCGCTCCTCGGCGGACTCGGCCCCTTCGTGCGGGCGTTGATCACCGGGCACCCCACCGTCCGGGTCGGCACCGCGCTCCGCGCCGAGCTGGAGGTCTTCACCGCCGCCCTGGCCGCCGTACCCCCGAAGCCGAAACCGAAGGAGACCGACGACGCGTCGTCGGGACCGGGGCGGCTCGCCCCGCTGCTCGCCGTGGTGCCGGATCTGCCGGACGTCTCCTTCCCGAAGCCTCCGCGACTGCCCGTGGTGAAGGTGGCACCACCCGTGCCCGTCGTGGAACCGCTGTCCGTGCCGCGTCTCCCGGCCGTCCGGGTGCCCGCCCTGACGCTGCCGGAGCTGCCCGAGCCCCCCGGTTTCCTGAGCACGCCGGTCGACCTCACGCCGCTGAAGGCGATCGTGGACCACCTGCTGCCGGCCGCGATGCGGGGGCCCGTGCAGGAGAAGCTGGACCGGCTGCTCGCGGACTTCCCGGTCGCCGAACTCCCCGGCAGCGAGGTGCTCCGGCCCGTCGTGCACACCCTGCGGCTGCGGGTGCCCGGTGCCGATCCGGACGAGCTGCGGCGCTTCCAGGACGGGCTCCTGGCCCGGCTGCGCAGCCGGCCCTACCTGACCGGAACGGGCGGGTGAGGACGATGCCGATCGACTTCGCGGCCGTGGCCGCCCGGTTCGCCGGGGTCTTCGCCGCCCAGGAGCACGCCATGCGCGTGGCCCGCCGGGCCGTACGGCCGGTGCTGGAACGCCGGTTGCTGGCCGGCCGGCAGACCGACCGGGCCACCGAGCGCTTCCCGGTCCTGCTGTTCCTCGACGGCGCGGTGACCCTGCGAGTCGTACCGTCGCAGCACCGCGCGCTCGAACGGACCACGCCGGTGCCGAGCCTGGCCGACGCGGGGCTCGCGTTCCTCACCGGCCTGACCCGGCCGCGCCCGCTGGAGGCGGCGAACGCGCTCCCCGGGCTGCTGAGACAACTCCTCGCGGTCGCCGCCGCGGTGGACGCCTCGGCCTCCGGAGCGGCGCCACGGCCGGCCGTGTTCGACAGCTCGGACCTCGTCGGGGTCGCGGTACTCGCGTTCCGGGCCCTGACCGAGGCGTCCGCGAAAGGCGGTGACCTGGAACGGCTCACCGCCCAGCTACGAGCGGTACTGCCCGTACCCGTACCCGTACCCGTGCCGCAGCCCACGCCCCCGGCGGCGGCCGCCCCCGCGACGGCCGCGGCTCCCGCCGAGGCACTGGACGGCGTCGCGGCGGGCATCGCCGCCGGGATCGCGGTCGTCGTGCTGCTGCCGCGGGTGGCCTCTTCGCTGCTCGGCGCCCTGGGACCGGCCGTCCGGGACGCCGTCCAGCAGGCCGTGCGGACCGTACTCGACCTGAGGCGCGACGCGCTGGACACCGCGTTCGCCCACTTCGCCGCCCTCATCGGGACGGCGACCCGGGCGGCCCACTCGATCGCCGGACTGCTCGGCTCGCACCTCGACTTCACCATCCGCTTCTGGACGGCCTTCGGTACCGCGCTCGCCGCCGGGCTCCACGACTTCGCCGGCGCGCTCGGTGAGTCGCTGCGGGGCGTGGTCCGGTTCCTCAAGGTCCTGGTGATCGCCGTCAGCAACGTGATCGACTTCAACCTGCTCCATCTGATCCCGTGGGTCGGCGACGCGGCCGTGCTGGACCGGATCCCCCTCTCGGTCGGCAGCCTCCTCGACGAGCCCGGCACCGCCACCAACCGGGCGCTGTACGGGTCCCTGTCGAACGTCCTGGACGGGATCACCAAGCGGGTGCGCCGCAGCCCCCTGGTGCTCTCGCCGTACGTGCGCCGGCAACTCCGGCGCGCCCGGCGGCTCCTGGACGCCCTGTTCGACTCGCACGGCGCCGGGCACGTGCTGCTGCCCGACTTCCCCGAGGGCGCGCCCCTCGCCGCCCGGCCGGGGTTCCCGCGCCTGGTCGCCCCGGAGCTCGGCCCGGCCCTGACGGGGGCGGTCGGAGCGCTGGGCACCGGCTTCCGGACCGCGGTCCGCGGAGCGCTCACCGCCACCGCCGCCGGCCTGGGCGAACTGGCCGACGGGAGCATCGCCGCACAGCGCGGCGCGACCCGGCTGCCCGGCCTGGACGGGATCGGCGAGCGGTCGGCGGAACTCGCCGACCGGGTGTTCGGCGAGGAGAGCCGCAGGCAGCGGGCAGCGCGGCCGGCGGGCGGGATCGCGCGTGCCTTCGAGTCGTGGCTCGCGAACGGCGGGTTCACGGTGGTGGGCGCCGTCATCGACGGGTACGTCGCCGGGCTGGTCGACCGGGCCCGGGAACCACTGCCCGCCACCGGGCACCTGCCCACCTCCCCGCGGATCCTGCGCCGGGCGGCCCTCGGGCGGGTCGTCATGCCCCGGCTGACCCTGCGCGTCGGCTCCGGCGCGGACCTCGACGACGACCTCGCCGACGCGGTGGCCACCGCGTTCGCCGGGGCCGTCCAGGACGCCTACCGCACCGGCGAGCGGCGGCTGCGGGTGCTCACCGAGGGGGTGCGGGTCTGACATGGACGAGACCGGGGAACTGATCACCCAGCTCGGACTGCTGCTCACCCAGACCAGGTTCGGCCGTCGCGCCCTGGAGGACATCGAGCGCGCCACGTCCACGTACGGCACCTTCGCGTTCACGTCCGTCATCACCGCCGGCCCGCACTTCGGCGCACCGCCCCTGTTCGAGGGCGCCCTGAAGGTGTACGTCGTCAACATCGACGACCTGGCGCCCGGCGGCGGGTTCGGCGACTTCCTGTCCGGACTCCTCGGCGGTCTCGGCGGGTTCGTCGGCAACCTGGTCGGCGGGGTCGCGGGCGGCGCCGTCTCACAGTTCAAGCTGGTCTGGTCGTTCCACGACATCGCGGCGATCGCCGAGCACGTCGAACACATCCTCACCCTGATCGGCGGCCCGTCCGGTACCGCCACGGCCGCCTCCGGTGCCGGGACGGTCCCCCCGGGTCCCGGCACCGGCCTCGTCGCCCGGCTCGACGGCATCAGGAGCGCCGTCGACTCGCTCACCGCGCTGTTCCGGGCCGGCGGCAGCGCGCCCGCCGGCGGTCCGGCCGTCGCGGCGCGGCCGCTGACCGACCAGCTGGGCAGCGCCACCGCGCTGCTGACCGCTGTCGCCAAGGTGGTGGACGGCCTCGTCATCGCGCTGCCCGTCGCGGTCGGCTCGCTCGCGCTGCTGGTCGACGGGCTCGGCGACATCCGGTTCCAGCTCGCCGAGAGCCTCCGTTTCGGGCTGCGGGTCGCCCTGCTGCTGCGCGGCTCGCTGCTGGTGCTCGCCCTGGACACGGTGGCCGTCGTGGCCCGGGTCGGCGCCACCGTGGTGGGAGTCCTCGCGGGCACCGTGGACGGGATCATCGGCGGGGTCTTCACCGGCGTCCAGCAGGCGCTTCTCGCGGTGCTGCGGATCGGCGCGACGCTCGGGGACGCCGTCCGAGCCACCGTCGACGGCCTGCTCGACTGGCTGATCCCGACCGTCGGCACGGTCCTGCGCGACTTCGGCGAGCGACGGGTGTTCCGGGTGATCACGCACCTGGTGCGGATCCTGCCCGCGGTGCTGCCACTGGTCTTCGAGCTGAAGACCGACACCCAGCTGACCGCACGGCAACAGGGCGCGCTCGACGACGCGGCCAAGCTCGGCCTGCCGGCCAGCGTCCTCGGCGGCAACGCCCCGGTGGCCGTCCGGCCCGCCGTGCCGAACCCCGTCGCGCCCTTCACCGACCCGGCCTTCGTCACGAGCCTGACCGAGGCGCTCGGCGGGCTGCGGACGCTGGGCACGGACGCGGCCGGCCTGCTGGGCGGCGCCGCGTCGGACGGGCTGCGCACCCTCGGGTCCACCATGGAGGCCGCCGCGCTGGCCGAGTCCAGGCGGTCCGACGCACGGCTCGGCAGCGCCCTGGACGACGTCAACGCGCAGTCGGCACGGCTGGCCGACCGGCTCGTGGTCGGCGAGGCCGTGACCCCGAAGACCGGTCTGACGGCGGTCGCCGACGCCTACGAGACCTGGCTGACCAAGGGCGGACTCGACGGCCTGCTGGCCACCATCACCGGCCACTTCACCGGCCCGGCGGGCCGTGACGGAATCCCGCGGAGCGCCGTCGAGTCGGCGGACCGCACCCGGGCCGTCATCCAGATCGACGAGGTGGTCGTCGACGTGGCGAGCGCCGCGCCCGGACCCGTCGCGACCGCGCCCGTCGCCCTGACCACCGCCGAACCCGCCCGCCCCGCCCACCCGTCGGACGACATCGACCGGCACGCCCGGATGTGGTTCGACTACGACCAGCGCGGCGGCGGCAGCCGGCTGCCCCGTCCGCTCTAGGAGTCGCCATGGCACGCACCGCCGGTTACCTCGCCAACCTGCTCGCCGTCCCGCCGCTGATCTTCCGGTTCCAGTTCAACCCGGAACTGCTCTCGGAGAAGAAGAGTTTCGCCTACCGGGAGACCACCAGCTTCGGCAAGTGGGCCTTCGACCAGACCCGGGCCTCCAGCGGCTTCGGCAACGTCAGCGGGGCCGTCAACGACCTCAAGGAGATCGGCAGCCTGCTGGTCGGGACGAAGGCGCTGGAGGCCGACACCGGCAAGCCACGCACCTTCGCACTGGACTTCGCCCTCGACGCGCGGGCCCTCCCGGACATCCCGGCACAGCAGAGCGGGGAGGGCCAGGCCGCGGACGACGCGCGGTTCGGCGGCCGGATCGAGCCCAGCCTCGCGGTCCTGCGCTCGTTCATGAACCCGGCCTGGGACCCGGTCAACGACGTCCTCGCCTGGTTCAGCGCCGCCAAGACGTTCTGCCCGCCGGCCCGGCCGCCGGTGTGCACGCTCAAACTCGGCGGCATCGACCTGGACTGTGTGATGACCGACCTCAACATCAAGATCACCAAGTTCAAGCCGGACCTCACGCCCGAGCGCGCCGAGGTCAGCCTGACCCTCAACGAACAGACCGCCTCCGTCAGCACCGGCCTCGATGTGCTGGACCGGCTGGTCGAGGTCGGCAAGTCCTACGGCCAGCTCGGCCTGGACGACTGGGTGCAGTCGGTGCCCGGCGCCGGACTGGTGCAGAACATCTTCGAGCTCTGAGGGGAGCGCCCCATCATGTCCGTGTCGATCAGCTCGCGGTACCAGCAGGCCGCCGTCCACCCCGCCGTGGACGCCGGCGGCACCCCCCGGGCCACCGTGGCGATCCGCCGGCACACCCCGCCCGCCGACGGCGCCGTGGCCTACGAGCACCGGGTCACCGGCGCCGAGGACCTCGAGTACCTGTCCTGGCGCTACTTCGGCGACAGCGAGGTGTGGTGGCGCATCGCCGACGCCAACCCGGTGGCGTTCCCGCTCGACCTGCGTCCCGGCGCCGCCGTGGCGGTGCCGGCCTCCCAGGACGTCGGCGTGGTCAACCGGGACCGGGTGTTCTGAGATGACCGTGGCGATCCCGCCCGTGACGGGCGGCGACAACCGGGCCGCGTAC
This sequence comes from Streptomyces humi, assembly GCF_001005085.2. Lineage (GTDB taxonomy): Bacteria > Actinomycetota > Actinomycetes > Streptomycetales > Streptomycetaceae > Streptomyces > Streptomyces humi. The sequence goes on along the minus strand of NZ_LBMU02000025.1, from coordinate 166,107 downwards.
GCCACCGTGCAGGTCGGACTCGACCCGAGGGAACTGCACGACGTCACGGTGCCCGTGTGGTCGATCACCGTGGAGGACCACGACCGGCTCACCGACGAGGCGAAGGTGGTCCTCGACGACCCCACCGGCGTTCTCGCCCACGCCCTGTTCGAGGGCCTGGTGATCCGGATCGACATGGGCCGGCGGATGCAGCACGCCCCGCTGTTCGAAGGGGTCGTGGTGAGCTCCGTGGTGCAGGGGCAGCCGGCCGGGCAGCGGATCCAGCTGACCGCCCGGGACTACACCCACCGGCTGGCGCAGACGCCGTTCGACCCGCGGACCTGGGCCACCGGCGAGCCGCTCAGCGCGCTGCTGCGCCGGCTGGTCCTGGCGGAGGGCACCGGGATCACCGAGGGCACGATCGAACCCGTCGACGACACCGCGCCGGACAGCAGGGGCGGCGGCCGCTACGTCGCCGCCTCGGTCTGGGACTTCATCCTGCACGAGGCCCAGAACCAGGGCTGCCTGGCCTACGTCGAACTCGACAAGGACCTGAGGTCCCGGTTCTCGTTCCGGTCGATCGAGTCCGTCGCGGCCGCCGAGCCGGTGGGCACGCTGCGGTACTGCCGGGTCGGCAGCGACCTGGTCTCCTTCACGTACGAGCGGATCAGCTCCGGCGCGGTCCCGGACCGCTCGGCGAGCACCGTCGACCCGGACACCGGGAAGCTCGTCGACCAGCCCACGCCCCCACGCCCGCCGCGGCTCCCGCCGGCCGCACCGCAGACCGGCCGCGACCCGGACCTGCCGGTCGCGATGCGCGCCGCGGTCACCGCCCTGACCGGGCAGACGGCCGCGGCCCAGGCCCGGCTCACCGCGCCGGCCGAGCGGGTCGTCGGCAGGGCGGCGGGCTCCGCCCAGGACGCCCGGAACCGGGTGCGCGCCGACCCGACCCGGATCGTCGGGATGAGCGGCCGGGGCAGGGCCGTCGGCAACGTGCTGCTGCGGGCGAAGGCGATGCTGCGGATCACCGGGCTGGCCCCGTGGGCCGAGGGGGCCTGGTACCTGGCGAGGGTCACCCACGTCTACACCCGCGACCTGGTCGGAGACCACCAGGACACCAGCTACTTCACCGACATCACCGCGACCCGGTGACCCAGGGCCCGACATGCCCGGCACGGAGGAAGCCCGGCACCGGGGAAGCCCGGCGCGGAGGAAGAAGGAGGCACGGCATGCTCACCGGCGAACCGACCCGGCACTCCGGCAACTTCTACGGCAAGTACCGCGGGATCGTGAAGGACAACACCGACGACGGCCAGCGCGGCCGGATCCAGGTGCTGGTGCCCGACATCTTCGGACCGGAGGCCCTGGTCACCGCCGAACCCTGCTTCCCGCACGGGCACTTCTTCGTACCGCCCAACGAGACCAACGTCTGGGTGGAGTTCGCGGCCGGTGACACCCGGGCCCCGATCTGGGTCGGCGTCTGGTACCCGGTGGGAGCCGTGCCGGCCGAGGCGCGGGTGACCCCGCCCGAGCACCAGGTCATCCGGACCGCCGCCGGACACACCGTCGACCTCACCGACACCGACGGACAGGAACGGATCCTGATCCGGCACAGCGGCGGCGCCGCCCTCTCGATCGAGCCCGACGGCAGCGTGCGCGTGAGCGCCGACCGGATCGTGCTGGACGGGTCGAGCGTCGCCGTCGGCAGCGACGCGAGCGAGCCCACGCTCCTCGGCAACGGCTTCAACCAGCTGTGGACCCAGCTGCTCACCCATGTCCACGGGCCGCCCGGTTCCCCGTCGCCGCAGCTCGCACCGCTCACCTTGCAGCCCGGCGTGCACCTGAGCCGGTCGGCCGTCGTGAAGTGAAACGCCGTCAGCCCCATCCCGAGTCAACTACCCGAAGCCGGCTTCCCGAAGCCGGCTTCCCGAAGCCGGCTGCCCGAAGCCGGCTGCCCGAAGTCACCCGCCCGAAGTCACGTGAAGGAGACCCCATGGCCGACGCCCGCGGAGCGGCGTTCCCGTTCCGTATCGACCCGCGCACCGGCGGCATCGCCTGGACCGAGGGCACCCAGAAGATCCGCGACGACCTGCGGATCCTGCTCGGGACCCGGCTGGGGGAGCGGCCCATGCTGCGAGACTTCGGCACCCGGGTGCACACCCTGGTCCACGAGCCGGACGACGACGTGACCGCCGACCTGCTGCGCAAGCAGGCGCACGAGGCGATCGTGCGCTGGGAGCGGCGGGTCGTCGTCACCCGCGCCCGGCTGTCCCGCTCGGACGGCGAACTGCGGCTGCTGCTGAGCTACGTGCACAGCGACAAGCCGGTCTCCGCCGAGATGATCGTCCCCCTGGTGTAGGCGATGACGACACCGGTACCCGCGATCGACTACACCGACAAGGACTTCGCGTCCCTGCGGGCGGCGATGCTCCGGCTGGCCCAGCAGCGGCTGCCGGAGTGGACCGACCAGAGCCCGGCCGACCTCGGCATGCTGCTGGTCGACCTGTTCGCCTACGTCGGCGACATCATGCTCTACTACCAGGACCGCATCGCCAGCGAGCTGTTCCCGGGCACCGCCACGGAGCGGGCCAGCATCGTCGACCTGCTGCGGCTGATCGGATACGAGCTCACCCCGGCCGCCCCCGCCATGGGCGACCTGCTGCTCACCTTCCCGCGGCCGGCCGACCCGCGCACCGTGACCGTGCCGCACGGCGCGCAGTTCGCCGCCCGGCCGCCGGGCGCGGCGGCGATCGAGTTCACCTACCTCGGCCCCGACCTGGACCTGGCGCTCCTGTCCGACCAGCTGAGCCCCGGCACCGGCGCGGACGGCAGGCCGGTGGTCCGCTACGCCGGCCTGCCGGTCGAGCAGAGCCGGGCGGTCGGGCCGGTGCCGATCGGCTCGTCCACCGGGGAGGCCAGCCAGTCCTTCGCCCTGCCGGACGCGTCCGTCGTCGTGTCGTCGGTGGTCGTCGAGGTCAACGAGGGCGCCGGCTGGGTGACCTGGGACCGCCGCGACAGCCTGCTCTTCGACATCGCCCCGGACGGCCGGGCCGTCTTCTCCCACCCCGAGGCCCGCTACTACCAGCTGCTCTTCGACGCCGATGGGATCGGTCACGCCGTGTTCGGCGCCGGCCGGGTGCCCCCGGCCGGGGTGAACAACATCCGCGTCTCCTACCGGGTCTGCCAGGGCACCGCCGGCAACATCGCGGCCGGCACCGTCACCACCGCCCTCACCCCGGTCGACACCCTCCGGTCCGTGGTGAACGAGAACGCCACGGCGGGCGGCAGCGACGCCGAACGCTCCGACCACGCCGCCCGGTACGCGCCCTTCGCGTTCCGCTCCACCAACCGGGCGGTGACCGCGAGCGACTACGAGGCGCTGGCGCACAGCACCGGCACGGTGGCCAAGGTCCGGGCCCGCAGCGTCTCCTGGAACCGCATCGACCTGTACGTGGCGCCCGCCGGGGACACCCTGGTCCCGGTCCCGGAGGCGCTGCGGAGCCGGCTCGTCGGCTACTTCGAGGACAAGCGGATGGCCGGCTGCCTGGTCCGGGTGCTGGACGCGCAGCCGGTCGCCGTGGACATCGCCGTCGAACTCCTCGTCGACGAACGGTTCGTCACCGACGCGGTCGCCGGGCAGGTGACGGCCGCCGTCACCGACCTGCTGTCGTTCGCCCGTGCCGACTTCGGCCGGCCGCTGTTCCAGAGCGAGGTGTTCGCGGCCGCCGAGTCCGTCCCGGGGGTCCTCGCGGCGACCGTGACGCGGCTGCGCCGGCAGGACCGGCCCACGCCCGACGTCGACGCCGAACTGGCCCGGTACAACCTGCCGGCCCTGGCCGACCTGCCCGCCTTCCTGCGGGACGCCGTCGCCGTCGACGTGGCCGCGGACGGCCGGATCGACATCGGGGAGTTCGAGATCGCCGTCCCCGGCGCCCTCGACGTGACCGTACGGACGACACTGCCATGAGGATCGACACGTTCACCGCGAGCGCCGACCTGGTCGGCCGCCGGATCCGGGTCCGCTGGGCGTTCGTCCCGGACCCGGGCGAGACCGTGCTGGACGCGCCACCGGTCACCGTGCGCCGCAAGACCCGCGACTTCGCGTTCCCGGACACCGGAGCCCCCTGGCTGCTCTACGACAGCACCGCGTTCCCGCCCGCCCCGGTGCCCGGGACGCTCACCGTGACCGACCTGCCGGACCGCGACACGGCCTCCGGGGCCCAGCGGGTCCGGGAACGGACCGTCAGCGTGGCCGAGACCGCCGCCGGGGTGTCCCGGGAGGTGCTCCGGCTCGTCACCCGTACCGTCTTCGGCGCCGACCGCGCCGTACTGCGCCTGGAACTCGACCTGCTCGACGTCGGCGGCCCCGGCGGCGGCGAACCGGCCGCCGGCACGCCCTACTACTACCAGCTCGACAGCCCCGCCCTGGGCCGGCCGATGCGGGCCGTCGCCACACCGGGCGACGTGCACGGCGCCCACCGCACCCTGTACGAGCTGATCCCCGAGGTGTACCGCCGCCACGACACCGTCACCCGGGTCCCGGACGCAGGCACCGGCCTGCTGCCCGAGGCGGGCACGGGCGGCGGCCAGTTACGGCGCCTCATGGACGTCTGGGGTGCCGCCGTCGACACGATCCGCAGCTCCGCGGACAACCTGCGGGGGCTGCGCGCCGTCTCCGACGTGGACAGCCGGTTCCTGCCGCTGCTGTCGCAGTGGGTCGGCTGGGACCTCACCGCCGACACCGACCTGGCCCGCCAGCGCAACGAGATCCGCACCGCGCCCCGCCTGTACGACGCCGTCGGCACCGTGCCCGGACTGCGCAGCCTCGTCGACTTCTACACCGGCTGGTCCACCCGGGTCGCGGAGTTCACCCAGCACGTGGCGCGGACCGGGGCGGCACCGCAGCGCAACGTCTTCGCGGCGGCGCTGCGCGACGGGGCGTGGTGGGGCGCCGACGAGGCGTCCGCGGTGCTCGGTTTCACCGCACCGCACGACGTGGCCACCGGCACCGCCACCACCAGGGCCGTGCTGACCGGCGCCGCCACCGAACCATTCGCGCTGCGCGCCGGGATGACGGTCACCATCGCGCCGGACGGCGGCCTGCCGATCACCATCACCCTCGGTCCGGCCGACTTCGCCGACCCGGGCGCCGCGACCGCCGCAGAGGTCGCGGCGATCGTCAACCGGGACATCGGCGAGGTACGCGCGGAGCAGGCGGCGGGCGCGGTCCGGCTGATGTCGCGGCTCACCGGCGAGGCCTCCCGGATAGAGGTGCGCACCGCCCCCGCCGGCCTGGTCTCGCTGGACGGCGCGCCCCGCGGCCGGCTCGCCACCGTCACCGACGCGGCCGGCCGGCTCTGGCTGGCCCACGCCGCCACCGTGGGCGCCGGGGACGTCGTCCCCCGGTTGCACCTCAAGGCCTGCTTCCGGGGCGCCTGGGCCGACACCCGCGTGGTCGAGCCGCAGCCGGTCGCGCCGCAGGCCGATCCGGCGCCGGTCGCGCTGCCGGACGGCCGGCTCGGGCTGGCCTGGGTCGAGCACCCGGACACCGGCGCCGCGCGACTGCGCTGGCGGCTCGGGACCCCGGCCGCGCCCACCCCGGCCCGGCTGCGCGGGGACGCGGTGGCGCCGTTCGCGCTGACCGCCGGCACCGTGCTGACCCTCACCGGCCACGGCGCCACCGAGCGGTTCACCGTCCGCGCCGCCGACTACGCCGACCTGTCCGCGGCCCGCGCGGAGGAGGTCGCCGCCGCGTTCGACGCACAGCTCACCGGGGTCACCGCCACCGTCGCCGGGGACGGCTCGCTGGCCCTCGCCACCACCGCGACCGGCCCCGGGACCGCTCTGCGCGCCGACCTGTCGGAGTCCACCGCGGCCCGCGCCCTGGGTTTCGGCGACCGCGCCCTGACCGGGCGGGGCGACTGGCGGTCCGACATCGACTGGGCCGCCGCCACCGACCTGCCGGCGGTACCGGCGGGCCGGCACGCCGACTGCACGGCCGTGCTCGACCCGGCGGGCGCGGTACGGCTGTGCTGGGCGAGCCGGTACGACGGCTGGCGGCTGCACCGGCTGCGCTGGGACGACCGGATCCGGATCGCCACCGACGCCGGGGTGCGGGTGCTGTCCGGGGACGGCGCGCTCGCCACGGTCACCGGGCTGCCGACGACGGACGTCCGGGAGGTCGCGGTCGACGCCGACGGGGCGAGCTGGTTCGCCACCGCGGCCGGCGGCGCCGTGCACCGCCCGGACGGGACGACGGCCGTCTTCACGCCGGGCAGCACCGCCGGCAGCCTCGCCACCGCCGACGTGCGGACGGTCGCCGTCGACCCGTCCGGCGCGGTGTGGTTCGGGCACGGCGCGGGCGCCGCGGCGCTACTGCCGGACGGCACCTGGCGGGTGGTCACCGCGACGGCCGGCGGCCTCGCGAGCGCCGACGTGCGGCACATCGCCGCCGACCTGGCCGGCGCGGTGTGGTTCGCCACCGGGGCGGGCCTGTCCCGCCTGGACCGCACGGGCACCTGGACCTCGTTCCTGGCCGGCACGGAGGTACGGCACGCGGCCCCGGCCCAGGACGGTTCGCTGTGGGCGGCGCTGGCCCACGGCGTCGTCCGGGTCGGCGCCGACGGTACGGCGCGCACCCTGGACCTGGGCGCCGCCACCGACGTCCGGCAGGTCGCCCCGGCCCCCGCCGCGCCCGGCCCGCAGCCCCGGGCGGACGACGCCGGGCCGGTGTGGGCGGCGACCACGGCCGGAGCGGTCGAGATCCGGTCGCCGCGTGACATCCGCGTGCACACCCCCGCCGAGGGCCTGCCGAGCGGCGACTGCCGGGCGGTCCTCGTCGACCGGAACACCGTCTGGGCGGGCACCACCGCCGGCCTCGCCTTCCTCGACGGCTCCGGGATCTGGCGCACCGTGCCCGGACTCACGTCCGCCGTAAGGGCGTTGACGGGCTCCTGGTCCGCGCCGCTCCGGTTCCCGGAGGGCGGCCCCGGCGAGCGCGACCCGCACCTGACCGCCGACGGCGACCGGCTCTGGCTGTCCTCGGCCGTCCGGCAGGCCCACGCGGACCCGGACGACCGCTGGGGGATCGTCGTACGGCACCTCGACTTCCCGGCCACCGCCTGGTCGGCGCCCGTCGCCGTCACCGGCACCACCGCGACCGACCGGGAACCGGCACTGGTCCCGCTGGGGGCCGGTGCCGCGCGGGTCTACTTCCGCTCGAACCGGGGCGGCGGCCCACGCCTGTGGTCCGCCGACCTCGACGCCGGCGGCAGCCCGGCGGCGCCCGTCACGGTGACCGCCGGCCCCTCCTCGGACACCGATCCCGCCCCGGTCACCTTCCCGGACGGCCCGACGGGGCTGCTGTTCCGCAGCGACCGCAACGTCGGTCTCGGCCGGCTCGGCGGCGGCGTGCCGGGTCCCGCACAGGACGGGGCCGGCCGGCGCGCCCCGGAGGAGGCGTCCGTCCGCCGGTTCGCGGGCACCGTCACCGCGACCCTCGCCGACCTGGACCGCAACCGGTCCACCCGGCAGTTCGGCGACCTGCTCGACTACACACCCCAGCGGCCGGACGGCGCCCCGCTCGCCGCCGACGAGCTCTACACCCCGTCCACCATCGGTCTCTACGTGGAACGCGGGCCCACCGGCCGGCCGCTCGTGCAGCGCGACGCCGACCGGCTGCGCCAGCTCCTGGAGCGGTTCCTGCCGGTCAACCTGCGTGCCGTGGTGGTGCTCGGCTCCGGCCCGCTGGAGGAGCTGCTCTTCCCGGCGGCCCATGAACTCGCCGACGCGTTCAGCGACGACTACCCGCTCGCCGAGGTCCTGCGGATCGCCGAGGAGACCGCGGTCGGGCTGCCCGGCTGGCAGGTGTTCCTGTCCACCGACGGTACGAGCATCACCGTCGACCCCACCAAGCCCACCACCCTGCGGCGACGCAGCTGGTGGCCACCGTTCCGGTAGGAGGAGCGCACATGTCCACGAGCGAACACCCCGCTGGACGACTGCAAGGTCAGTACCGCGACGTGCTGTTCGACGCGGCGGGCCGGATGGTGTGGGACCACGGCTGGCGGTCCAACGCCATCGTCGGGGACTGCCGGCGGCTGCTGGCCAGCATGCTGCGCGGCGCCCCCGCGTCCACCGGCCTGCTGGGCCTCCAGGTCGGCGCCGGGCTGAGCCAGTGGGACGGCGCCGGTCCGCCGCCTGCCACCGCCGTGCAGACGGCGCTGGTCGATCCGCACCCGTACACGGTGGCGGCGGCGAACCTGCGGATGGACTTCCTGGACTCGGCCGCCGTGTCCGCCGCGCCCACCAACCGGCTACAGATTCAGGCGACCCTCGGACCCGCCGTCCCGAACTGGCCGGACACCAACCACATCAGCGGCAATCTCCGCGAGTTCGGGCTGGTCGCGAGCCTGGACGGGACCACCGTGCTGGTCAACTACGTCACCCATCCCGTCATCGCCAAGGACCCCGCGAGCACGTTGCAGCGGACCGTCTGGCTGACGTTCTGAGCAGGAGAACCCATGGCCTCGATGACCTCCAGCACGTTCCGTCCGCTGCTGCGGTACGTGAACGTACGGCTGCAACAGGGCGTGCCGCTCGTCGACGCGGACCTCAACGAACTGGACGACGTCCGCAAGTTCGAACTCCGGGCCTTCCTCAAGTGGTACGTCGGCGACGGCATCCCCGAGGGCACCAACGGCTTCCAGATCACCGGGGGCCTGAGCAACGACTTCACCATCGGCGCCGGAGCCCCGGCGGGCAGCGGCAGCACCGACCTGGACACCGCGCTCGCCCACACCGGCCGGATCATCGTCGACGGTCTGGATGTCATGATCACGACGGATCTGGCGTTCTCGGCCCAGCCGCTGCACGCCTCCCAGCCCGGCGCCGCGGCCCTCGCGGCGAAGCTCGGCGTCCCCGTCGTACCCGCCCTCACCACACCCGGCACGGCCACCACGCTCGTCGCCTACCTGGACGTCTGGGAGCACCTGGTCACCCCCGACGACGACCCGACCCTGATCCTGCCCGGCCTCGGCGTCGAGTCGTGCGCCCGGATCAAACGCGAATGGGCGGTCCGGGTGGGCACCGCCGTACCCGCGCCGGGCTCCTCGGACTTCCTGGCCGGGCACTCCTACACCGCGCTCGCCACCCTCAACCGCCCGGCCGCCACGGCACTCATCGCTTCCTCGGGCATCACGGACAGACGCCAGCGGCGGCTGCTGCTGCCACCGGCGCACCTGGTCCTCGACACGGTGGGCGTCGACCCGCTCGACTACCGGGGCGGCACCAACCGTCCGCTCGTCAGCCTGCGCAGCGCGATCAACGCGCTGCTGGCCGGACAGCTGCCCACCACGCAGGAGGTGGCGGTCGCCAACGGCCCCGGCGCCGACGTGCTCGGCAAGGCGGTCCTCCTGGACAACGCGAACGGACTGGTGATCGTGTGGCAGTCCAGCCAGTCCGGCACCAGCCAGGTCGCCCTGGCCCGGATCGACCTGACCAACCCCGCCCTGACCAGCGTCCCGGCGACACCGCTGACCAGCGGCGGTGTGCACGCGGCGCCGTCCGCCCTGATGCTGCCCAACGGGGACTTCCTGGTCGCCTACCAGACGGCGGCCAGCGAGGACCCGAACGCCGACCTGAAGCTGAAGCGGGGGCCGCTCACGTCCCTGGCGGGCGCCGGCGAGGTGACCGTCTCGGACACCGCGGCCACCTCGGACCAGAAGGTCCAGGCGGTCCTGGCCGGCGACTACGTGGTCTTCGTCTTCGACCAGCAGGGCACCAGCACCGACAAGTGGGTGTACCGCCGCTACCGGCACACCGACAACTCCTTCCCGGACACCGTGGCCGTCCCGCTGGCCACCAACTCCGGCAGCCGCGCCATGCACGCCGCGTCCGCCGGCGGCCTGGTGTTCATCGCCTACCACGACGGCACCAAGCTGACCGCGACCCGGCTGAACCCGGTCAACACCACCCTCGACAGCACGACCCAGGCCACCGGGGCGGCTAGCGAGATCCACGTCCTCGCGCTCGGCGCCACCTCCGCGCTGGTCTTCTACAACACCGGCAGCGGACTGAGCGTGCTCACCCTCAACGGGAACACCTGGACCGGCCCGGTCGCGGTCTCCGGCACCGACGCCAACGACAGCCAGCCCTCCGCGGTCCAGGACACCGACGGCACCGTCTGGCTGATGTCCACCCGGAGGTTCTCCGACAACACCAACCACGTCGTCGTACGCCGCCGCAACGCGGCCAGCGGCGACTGGTCCGCACCCCAGCGACTGGCCCCGAGCCCCGGCAACGACGGGTTCCCGGCCGCGGTCCCGGTCCCCGGCCAGGGCATCTGGGCCGTCTGGGCCAACGACCGCAACGGCTCCACCAACACCGACCTGTTCGCACGACGGGTCATCACAGCCATCTGAGCCGGCATCCGAACCGGCACTCAGCCGGCACCCGAACCGGCACCCGGCCGGCATCCGAACCGGCACCGAACCGGCACTCAGCCAGCATCCGAACCGGCACCCGGCCGGCATCCGAGAAGGGCGTTCCATGCCACAGCCACGCATCACCCGCTCCACCGCCCCGTCCGTCAACTCCTACACGGTCAGCGACGCGAAGGCGTTCGTGCTGGCCTACCACCAGACCATCGGCGCGCAGGTCACCAAGTCCGTCAACATCACCTACGGAGTGGGCGCCACCGACCCGGTCCTCGAACTCACCCTCACCGGCAACGCGCCGATCAACCTGCTCACCGTCCCGGCGGGCCAGGACGTCGTCGTCGGCGACTTCACGGTGGGTGTCTCGGCCGCTCCGCCGGACAACGGCAGCGTCCTGGTCAACTGCCGGATCACCAACCAGACCCTCGGCGCCATCAACTCCCCGTGGACGCTGCGCGGCAGCCTGCCGGCCCCGGACCAGTGGGACATCCGCTTCTCCGACGCCACCGCGGTGACCGACTACGTGATCTGCGACCCGCGCGCGGTGGTGCAGGACCCCGGGACGGCGCTGGAACAGGACCACATCACCCTCGGGGCGGACGACGCGACGGGCCTGCCCACCGAGCCGACCGTGCTCGGCACACCGCCCGACGGCATGTTCACCCCGAGTTACCTCTGGCACCAGGACGCCGGGATCGCGATCCTCCCCATGGACGAGACCACCGACGGCCCCACGCTCGACGTCGAACTGCCCGGCGTGTACGCGACGATCGACGCCCCGCTGACGCTCACCACCATGTTCGGCACCGACGGCTTCCTCACCAACGTCAGCGAGACCAGACACCTCACGATCAGCCACCGGCCGCAGGACATCGTGCTCGTGCTGGACCGCTCGGGCAGCATGGGCCTCGAGGACAAGTGGACCGACGCCGTCATCGCCACCCGGTCCCTCGTCCACCTCATCGCCGACGCCCGCGCCGGGGTCAACGACCAGGACCGGATCGGCATCGTCACCTTCACCGACCCGGGCGGCTGGCACGCGCTGCCGTTCTCCGACGAGGTCCGGACCGTGCTGCCGCTGACCCCGCTGGAGCAGGCCCGCACCGCCGTCAACACGCTCGACCTCGGGCAGCCGGCCGACAACACCAACATCGGCGACGGCATGGTCGCCGCCCTGGACCTGCTCGCCGCCGCCGGCCCGATCGCGGACCGGCGCTTCACGATGGTCGTGATGACCGACGGCATCCAGAACTGCGGCCACTACTACATCGGCGACACGCTGCCGGCCGGCGCGCCGCCGGACACCGTGGAGGCGCTCACCAGCGTCACCGGCGACCGCAAGCTGATCCTGGCCGCCGCCCGCATGTACGTCATCGGCCTCGGCTCCACCATCGACGCCGACGTCCTCAGGAAGCTCACCGACACCGGTTTCCGGCACGTCGTCGACCCGGCCGAGCTGCCCGGCGCGTTCACCGACATGCTGCACTTCTCCCAGGAGGTCAACCGGCCCGTCCCGTCCGCCACCGCGCCCGGCACCATCCCGAGCGAGCCCGACCGGGTGTACGTCACCACCACGGACGCCGACCGGATCGTCCTCTCGGTGATCACCCCGCCGGCCGCCGGTACCGTCACGCTCGAGCTCTGGGACGGCACGCACTTCGTCCCGCCCACCCCCGTGCCGGTCCCCAACATCTCGGACACCGACCAGGCCCTCACCGCCGGAGCACCGAACAAGCTCCCCGAGGGGGAGGTCGTCTGGCGGGTCAGCCTGCTGAACGACACCACCAAGGAACCGGAGCCGCTCACCCCGGACCAGGTGCTGCTCTACGAGGACCTGCACCTGAAGGCCGACCTCACGCTGGACCAGCAGGCCTACCTGACCGGCGACGACATGGTCCTGACCGTCCGGATCCGGCGCGACTCGGCGCCGGTCCTCGGGGCGGTCGTCCGGGCCGAACTCGACGCCCCGGCCGCGGGCCTGGGCGAGGCGATGTCGGCGGCGGCACCGTCGCTCACCCCCTCGACGGCCGCCCCCGGCGGCAAGGACGTCCCGCCGGCGGCGGAGCAGCGGATCATCGACCTGATGCGCCACAACGGCTGGCCGACGTGGCCCCGGCACCGGGCACCGGGCCTGTTCGCGGACGGCACCGACAAGCTCCACGACCCGGACGGCGACGGCAACTACACCAACACCTTCCGCCGGGTGTTCAAGGCGGGCACCTACAACTGGAAGGTCTTCGTCGACGGCCAGGACCCGGACGGCAACGGGTTCAGCCGCCAGCTCAGCGTCTCGACGGTGGCCGAGGTGAAGGTCGACGCCCGCACCACGCGGGTGAGGACCGAGCGCATACCCCACCACCCCAGCGGGCTGCGGGCCACCAGGGTCACCGTCACACCGCAGGACGTGCGGCACGAACGCCTCGGCCCCGGCCACGACGACGAGGTCGTCTTCGCCCTCAAGGACGGCATGTTCGAGGAGGTCGTCGACCACGAGCCCGCGCCGGTGTTCACCGACGGCACCTACCAGCGGGTGATCCTCTACAAGCCCAACCAGCGCCCGGTCGTCACGGTCAGCGCCGCCGGCACCCTGCTCAAGCCGATCGACGCCACCGCCTGACCCGCCCCGGGCGGTCCCGGGCGGTCCCGGACGGGCGCCCGTCCGGGACCGCCTACCCTGGACGCATGACCAGCAGCAGCGACCGGAGCCCGGTAGTGGACGTTCAGGCACCCAAGACCTACGAAGTGCGCACTTACGGGTGCCAGATGAACGTCCACGACTCCGAGCGATTGTCCGGCCTGCTGGAGGAGGCCGGGTACGTACGGGCCCCCGAGGACGCCGACGGCGACGCCGACGTGGTCGTCTTCAACACCTGCGCCGTCCGCGAGAACGCCGACAACCGGCTGTACGGCAACCTCGGCCGGCTCGCGCCCAGGAAGGCGGACCGGCCCGGGATGCAGATCGCGGTGGGCGGCTGCCTCGCGCAGAAGGACCGCGACACCATCGTGAAGAAGGCCCCCTGGGTCGACGTGGTCTTCGGCACGCACAACATCGGCCAGCTGCCCGTGCTGCTGGAGCGCGCCCGGATCCAGGAGGAGGCGCAGGTCGAGATCGCCGAGTCGCTGGAGGCCTTCCCCTCCACCCTGCCGACCCGGCGCGAGAGCGCCTACGCCGCCTGGGTCTCGATCTCCGTCGGCTGCAACAACACCTGCACCTTCTGCATCGTCCCGGCCCTGCGCGGCAAGGAGAAGGACCGCCGCACCGGCGACATCCTCGCCGAGATCGAGGCCCTGGTGGCGGAGGGCGTCAGCGAGATCACGCTGCTCGGGCAGAACGTCAACGCGTACGGCTCCGACATCGGCGACCGCGAGGCGTTCAGCAAGCTGCTGCGGGCGTGCGGCACCATCGAGGGCCTGGAGCGGGTGCGGTTCACGTCCCCGCACCCGCGTGACTTCACCGACGACGTCATCGCCGCCATGGCCGAGACGCCGAACGTCATGCCCCAGCTCCACATGCCGCTCCAGTCCGGCTCGGACACCGTGCTCAAGGCCATGCGCCGCTCCTACCGGCAGGAGCGCTACCTCGGGATCATCGAGAAGGTGCGGGCCGCGATCCCGCACGCCGCGATCACCACCGACATCATCGTGGGCTTCCCCGGCGAGACCGAGGAGGACTTCGAGCAGACCCTGCACACGGTCCGCGAGGCCCGCTTCACCCAGGCCTTCACCTTCCAGTACTCGAAGCGCCCGGGGACCCCGGCCGCCACCATGGAGGGCCAGATCCCCAAGGAGGTCGTCCAGGCGCGCTACGAGCGTCTCGTCGCCCTCCAGGAGGAGATCTCCTGGGACGAGAACAAGAAGCAGGTCGGCCGCACCCTGGAGCTGATGGTCGCCGAGGGCGAGGGCCGCAAGGACGGTGCCACGCACCGGCTGTCCGGCCGTGCCCCCGACAACCGCCTGGTCCACTTCACCAAGCCGGACCAGGAGGTCCGCCCCGGCGACGTCGTCACGGTCGAGATCACCTACGCCGCCCCGCACCACCTGCTTGCCGAGGGCCCGACACTCGCCGTGCGCCGCACCCGCGCGGGCGACGCCTGGGAGAAGCGGAACGCGGCGGAGACGGCCCCGCAGGCGGGTGTCATGCTGGGCCTCCCGAAGATCGGCGTACCGGAGCCGCTGCCGGTGGCCACGGGCGGCTGCGCGGCGCACTGAGCGCCGCCGCGCTGTCAGGAAAGCGCACGCCGCCGAGACAGGTCGGCCCGGAACCGGGCCATGACGACCGGGCTCCGGGCACGGCCGAATCCTGAACGACACGGTCCGGGCACCGGCCGGCGCTGAACCGTGGTGCCCGGAAGTAGGCTGCCGTTCATGCTTGTCGCAGCCGCCGTCTGCCCCTGTCCGCCGCTCCTCGTCCCGGAGGTCGCGGCGGGCGCCGCACCCGAGCTGGACACGGCCCGTGCCGCCTGCGCCGACGCGCTCGGCGTGCTCGCCGCGGCCCGCCCCGACCTGCTGCTGGTCGTCGGCCCCGCCGAGCGGTCCGGCCGCGGTGTGTTCCCCCAGGGCAGCCGGGGCACCTTCCGCGGCTACGGCGTCGGGATCGACGTACACCTGGGAGCCGGCCCGCCCGAGGGCGGAGGGACCGGCGACGGCGCGGCCGGGGAGCGGGAGCTGCCCGGGTCGCTCGCCGTCGGGGCCTGGCTGCTGGAGCGCGCCGGATGGGCCGGTGCCCCGGTCGAGGCGCTGGGCGTGGGCGAGCCCCTGGAGGCCGAACGCTGCGTGGCGACCGGCCGGGAGCTGGCCGGCCGGGCCGCCCGGATGGCGATGCTGGTCATGGGCGACGCCAGCGCCTGCCGCACCCTCAAGGCGCCCGGCTACCTCGACGAGCGGGCCGCCCCCTTCGACGCCGAGGCGGCCCGGGCCCTCGGCACCGCGGACCTCGCGGCGATCAAGGACCTCGACGCCGACCTGGCGTACCGCCTCAAGGCCTCCGGCCGCGCGCCCTGGCAGGTCCTCGCCGGTGCGGCCGAAGGCGCCGGTCTCGCCGGCGCGCTGCTCTACGACGACGCGCCGTACGGCGTCGGCTACCTCGTCGCGACCTGGTCCTGAGACGTCCCGCGGAACGGCGGACGGCCGGGAGCCCGGTGGCTCTCGGCCGTCCGCCGATCAACGGGACCCGCCCGGCTCAGGAAGCCGGCGGCGGCCCCTCCGGCCGCGTCGGGGTGGTGGCGTCGACCGGCGCCGTGCCGCCCATGGCGTCCGGGTGCACGAACCGGTCCATCGCGTCCTTGGCCCTGCCCGTGCCCGTCTGGATCTTGTCGCTGTACTTGCCCTTGGTCTTCTCGTCGACGACCCGCGCGGCCTTGTCCATGCCGTGCTGGAGCTTGTCGATCTTGTCCTCGTGCTGCTGCGCGAGGTGCGAGGCCTTGTCCTTCGCCGGGGCGAGCTTGGCCTTCAAATTCTCCAAGAGACCCATGGTTACCTTCCCTGTGGCTTCCGCGCGGGCCGTTATGTGCGGGCGTTCTCGCCGGCCTCGTTGTCGGCGGCTTCCCGCGCCGACTGCTGCTTGGGGATCTCGGTGCTCTCGTCGGCCGTGACCGCGCCGGCGGACTCCGGCTCCGGCTCCGTCCGCGCGTCCACACCACCGTGACCGCCGTCGCCGTGCCTGCCGTCGCCGTGACCGCCGTCGTCGTCCTCCGTCGAGCCGGAGCCCTTCGCCGCCGTCGCCTCGGCCGTCTCCCGCGCCGCGCTCTCCGTCGCGTTCTCCGCCGTGTTCTCCACTTCGGGCCCGGCCGGCTCGACACCGGCCGTGACCTCGGCGCCGGGCTCCTCCGTCGCCTTCGACTTCTTCCCGAGGAGCCGTGCAAAAACGCCCATATCCACTCCATACGTTACTCGTGCGAGCGAAATCCCGCGTGACCCGGTGCGCCCGTCGGCGCCACCCCGGTCGCCGCCTCTCGTGGGCGGCAGGAACCTCGCAACGGCAACGAAGCCCGGACACGGACCGTCACGTAACTCGTTCGAGACCCGCTTCCGAGGTTTGCGAGACTGGTGCCGTGAGCAGCGCACCCCCCGCCCCCCGTGTCATCGCCGTCGTCGGCCCCACCGCGGCCGGAAAGTCCGACCTCGGCGTCTTCCTGGCCCAACGGCTCGGCGGGGAGGTCGTCAACGCCGACTCCATGCAGCTGTACCGGGGGATGGACATCGGCACCGCCAAGCTGACGCCCGAGGAGCGCGCCGGGGTCCCGCACCACCTCCTCGACATCTGGGACGTGACCGTCACGGCCTCCGTCGCCGAGTACCAGCGGCTCGCCCGTGCCCGCATCGACGCCCTGCTCGCCGAGGGCCGCTGGCCGATCCTGGTCGGCGGCAGCGGGCTCTACGTCCGCGGTGCCGTCGACAACCTGGAGTTCCCCGGCACCGACCCCGAGGTCAGGGCCCGCCTGGAGGAGGAACTCGCGCTGCGCGGCTCCGGCGCCCTGCACGCCCGGCTGGCCGCCGCCGACCCCGAGGCCGGGCGGGCCATCCTGCCCAGCAACGGCCGCCGTATCGTCCGCGCGCTGGAGGTGATCGAGATCACCGGCCGCCCCTTCACCGCCAACCTCCCCGGCCACGACTCGGTGTACGACACCGTCCAGATCGGCGTCGACGTGGCCCGCCCCGAACTCGACGAGCGCATCGCGCTGCGCGTCGACCGGATGTGGGAGGCGGGTCTCGTGGACGAGGTGCGCGCACTGGAGGCGCACGGGCTGCGCGAGGGCCGCACGGCGTCGCGCGCCCTCGGCTACCAGCAGGTCCTCACGGCGCTCGCCGGCGAGTGCACGGAAGCGGAGGCGCGGGCCGAGACCGTCCGTGCCACCAAGCGCTTCGCGCGCCGCCAGGATTCATGGTTCAGGCGCGACCCGCGGGTGCACTGGTTGAGTGGGGCCGCGGCGGACCGCCAGGAACTTCCGCGGCTGGCCCTGGCGTTGGTCGAACGACCGGTCACAGCCTGATCACGTCATGGCATCGGGATGCGCCACCGGTCATCCTGGCCTCCGGCGCCGTGCCATCATCGAGCTTCGATCGCAAGTGGAGTCCTAGGTTGGGAGGGCGCGTGGCGATGGAGGCCGGCCCTCGCGACACCGCACAAGACGCCGAGCATGTCGCGGTAGGGCCCAGTGCGGCCGAGGAGGCCGAGGACAGGCTGAGCTCGGACGGTCCGGACGACACGGTGGGCGGCGGCGTGACCGCCGACGGCCCCGAGCCGGAGGAGATGTTCGCGAGCGGCCCCGAGGTCGAGGTCGAACTCCGCCCGCAGCGCCGCCTGCGGCTGTGGCAGCTGGCCCCCATCGTGGGCCTGGCCGCGGTCGGCTCCCTGATGTTCGCGTTCCCGCTGGCCTTCGACTTCGGCGACAGCGGCGCGGTGATCGCGATGCTGGGCCTGCTGATCTGCTTCTGCGCGGCCGGCTGGGGCATGACGGCCGCCCGCCGGGTGGGCTACACCTGGCCGGGCATCCCGGCGAGGGGCTCGGGCCGGGGACCCGACTGGCGCGTGGTGATCGGCTACGCCCTCCTGGTGGCGATCGTGGTCGTCCTGGCGGTCTGGCGCGTGGCACGCCTGCGCTGAAACGCGCCCTCACCCGGGGAGCGTCCCGTAGGGGCGCTGGGGGTACCCCCGGCCGAAGGCTGGGGGAGGAACTGCGCGACCAGCCCCACCGGCCCGCACCCGAACCACCCCACCCCCCTCCTTTACCCTCGAAGAATGAACATCCCCTTCCTCAAGGGCCACGGCACCCAGAACGACTTCGTGATCGTCCCGGACCCGGACAACGCCCTCGACCTCACCCCGGCCGCGGTCGCCGCCCTCTGCGACCGCAGGGCCGGCCTCGGCGCCGACGGCGTGCTGCACGTCGTACGGTCCGCCGCGCACCCCGAGGCCAAGGGGATGGCCGCCGAAGCGGAGTGGTTCATGGACTACCGCAACGGCGACGGCTCGGTCGCCGAGATGTGCGGCAACGGCGTCCGCGTCTTCGCCCGCTACCTCCAGCAGGCCGGTCACGTCACCGAGGGCGACCTCGCCGTCGCCACCCGTGGCGGCGTCAAGTCCGTCCACATCGACAAGGCCGGCGACATCACCGTCGGCATGGGCCGCGCCCGGCTCCCCGAGGGGGACGTCAGGGTGAGCGTCGGCGACCGCGCGTGGCCCGCGCGGAACGTGAACATGGGCAACCCGCACGCCGTCGCCTTCGTCGAGGACCTCGCGGACGCCGGCGACCTCCGCACCCCGCCGCCCTTCAGCCCGCCGTCGGCCTACCCCGAAGGGGTCAACGTCGAGTTCGTCGTGGACCGCGGCCCCGGTCACGTCGCGATGCGCGTGCACGAGCGCGGCTCCGGCGAGACCCGCTCCTGCGGCACCGGCGCCTGCGCGGTCGCCGTGGCCGCGGCCCGCCGCGACGGAGCCGACCCGGCGGTCACCGGGATTCCGGCGACGTACACCGTGGATCTGCCCGGCGGACGGCTCGTCATCACCGAACGGCCCGACGGTGAGATCGAGATGACCGGCCCCGCCGTGATCGTGGCCGAGGGCGAGATCGACGCCGAATGGCTGGAAAACGCCGTCCGTTGAGCTGACCGCACGTAGTGAACCGTGGTCCGGGGCGTCGTACGGCACCCGGATCCACGGCCTCGCTCGCCCTCGGTGGCGAGAAACATCGGCCACCCGCCGAACAGGTGGCGCAAAATCGTAAACCTCCAAATCATCGCTCGATGGGGTGATCCGTTTCACGCTCGGCGGGAGGCGGTCAATCGGGCGCGACGGGCTCGATAGCATCAAGCACCGGCACGGACGGGGGGACGTCGCCAATCCCTGAGCCACGTATGCCCTGGGGCCCCGTCCGCCGGTCCACGAGCCGGAGGTGTGCCCATGAGTGCGGAGGCCACGAACCCTGCGACGCCCGGTCCTGTAGTGCCCACAGTGGCCCGCAGGAAGGCCCGCCCCCGGATCGACCTGCGTCGACTGGGACTGGCCGCGCTGCTCGGCAACGCCGCCCGGGGCAGACTGCCCGACGCCATCGGCCACGTCGCCGAGGCGCACCGCGCCCACTACCCCGACGCCGACCTCGAACCGCTGCGCCGCGCCTACGTGCTGGCCGAGTCGTCGCACCGCGGCCAGATGCGCAAGAGCGGCGAGCCGTACATCACGCACCCGCTCGCGGTCACCCTGATCCTCGCCGAACTCGGCGCCGAGACGACGACCCTGACCGCCTCTCTGCTCCACGACACCGTCGAGGACACCGAGGTGACGCTCGACCAGGTGGGGGAGGAGTTCGGCGCGGAGGTCCGCTACCTGGTCGACGGGGTGACCAAACTCGAGAAGGTCGACTACGGGGCCGCCGCCGAACCCGAGACGTTCCGGAAGATGCTCGTCGCCACCGGCAGCGACGTCCGGGTGATGTCGATCAAGCTCGCCGACCGGCTGCACAACATGCGCACCCTCGGCGTGATGCGCCCCGAGAAACAGGCCCGCATCGCCAAGGTCACCCGGGACGTCCTCATCCCGCTCGCCGAACGGCTCGGCGTGCAGGCGCTCAAGACCGAGCTGGAGGACCTGGTCTTCGCGATCCTGCATCCCGAGGAGTACGCCCACACCCGCGAGCTGATCGCGGAGAACACCGCCCGCGCGGACGACCCCCTCGCCGACATCGCCGACGAGGTACGCGCGGTGCTGCGCGAGGCCGACATCCCGGCCGAGGTCCTCATCCGCCCCCGGCACTTCGTCTCCGTCCACCGCGTCAGCCGCAAGCGCGGCGAACTGCGCGGCTGCGACTTCGGCCGGCTGCTGGTGCTGGTCAACGAGGACGCGGACTGTTACGCCGTCCTCGGTGAACTGCACACCTGTCTGACCCCGGTGGTCTCGGAGTTCAAGGACTTCATCGCGGTACCGAAGTTCAACCTCTACCAGTCGCTGCACACGGCGGTCGCCCGCCCCGACGGGCAGGTCGCCGAGGTCCTCATCCGCACCCACCAGATGCACAAGGTCGCCGAGGCGGGAGTCGTCGCCCTCGGCAACCCCTACGCGCAGGCCGCCGACGCGCCCGCCGCGGACACCGCCGACGACACCGTCGACGGCGAGCGCGCCGACCCCACCCGCCCCGGCTGGCTCTCCCGTCTCCTCGACTGGCAGAAGGCCGCGCCCGACACCGACACCTTCTGGTCCACCCTGCGCGAGGACCTCGCCCAGGACCGCGAGATCACCGTCTTCCGCCCCGACGGCGGAACCCTCGGCCTCCCCGACGGCGCCACCTGCGTCGACGCCGCCTACGCCCAGTACGGCGAGGACGCCCACGCCTGCATCGGCGCCCGCGTCAACGGCCGCCTCGCGACCCTCAGCACGGTCCTCAGGGACGGCGACACCGTTCAGCTCCTGATGGGCCAGGACCCCGCCTCCGAACCCTCCCGGGAGTGGCTGGAGCACGCCCACACGCCCGCCGCGCGCATCGCCATCCAGCGCTGGCTCGCCACCCACCCGACGACCGCCGCGGAGGAGCTGCCGGCCCCCGTGCCGAGCCGTCCCGTGCCCGAGCCCCAGGCGTCCGCCCCGCGCACCGCCAGCGCCGTGGTCGTCGACCGCCCGGAGGCGGCCGTACGGCTGGCGGGCTGCTGCACCCCCGTACCGCCCGACGAGGTCACCGGCTTCGCGGTACGCGGGGGAGTGGTCACCGTGCACCGGGTGGAGTGCGCCGCGGTGGCCCACATGAAGGGCACCGGCCGCCCGGAGATCGCCGTGAGCTGGGGCGACAGCACGGGCTGCCGGGTCACCCTGGTCGCCGAATCGTTCGGCCGCCCCCATCTGCTCGCCGACCTCACCGAGGCGATGGCCCAGGAGGGCGCCGAGATCGTCTCGGCGACCGTGGAACCGCCCAGCCAGCAGCGCGTCCGCCACACCTACACCGTGGAGCTCCCCGACGCGGCCCACCTGCCGGCCCTGATGCGCGCGATGCGCAACGTGCCCGGCGTGTACGACGTGGGCCGCGCGCGACACCAGTGATGCCGTCCTCACCAGGCACGTCACCGGAGTGAGCCGAACGAAATACCGGTGACTTACCCGTTCGGGTGGTTTGGTCGCGAGTCGTCGCCGTACGTCGCGAACGCGCTGGTAGCGGTGGTCCATGCCGCTCACCCTCCGCACCCGCCCGCTCAGGCACCGGCGGGCCGCCGCCCTCCTCGCCTCCGCCGTCTCCGTCGCCCTCCTCGGCGCGAGCGCACCGCCGGCCCAGCTGGGCCTCGGCGACCGGCTCTTCCCGTACCTCGGCAACCCGGGGTACGACGTGGCGTCGTACGACCTCTCCTTCACCTACTCGGGCAGCAACTCCAAGCCGCTCCAGGCCGTCACCACCATCGACGCGGTCACCACCGCCGACCTGGACCGGATCAACCTCGACTTCGCGCACGGCAAGGTCGAGTCCGTGACGGTCGACGGCCGGCCCGCCGACTACGCCGGCGCCGGCGAGGACCTGGTCGTCACCCCGGACCGGCCGCTGCGGCGGGGCAGCTGGACGCGCATCACGGTCCGGCACACCAGCGACCCGGTGCCCGCCAAGGACCAGGACGGCGGCTGGGTGCGCACCACCGACGGGCTCGCCATGGCCAACCAGGCGGACGCCGCCCACCTGGTCTTCCCGTGCAACGACCACCCGTCCGACAAGGCGATGTTCACCTTCCACGTGACCGCCCCCGACGCCTACACGGTCGTCGCCAACGGCCTGCCCACCGACTCGGTCCGCACCGGCGGCCGGACCACCTGGACCTACCGCACCCGGCACCCCATGGCCACCGAACTGGCCCAGGTCTCCATCGGCCGCTCCGCCGTACTGCACCGCAAGGGGCCGCACGGGCTGCCGGTCCGTGACGTCGTCCCCAGCGCCGACGCCAAGAAGCTCGAGCCCTGGCTGGCCAAGACCCCGGACCAGATCGCCTGGCTGGAGGGCAAGGTCGGACCGTTCCCGTTCGAGACGTACGGCGTGCTCATGGCACAGGCGGCCACCGGATTCGAGCTGGAGACCCAGACCCTCTCGCTCTTCGAGAAGAACCTGTTCACCGAACCCGCGTACCCCAAGTGGTACATCGAGTCGATCATGGTGCACGAGCTGTCCCACCAGTGGTTCGGCGACAGCGTCAGCCCGCGCGTGTGGTCGGACGTCTGGCTGAACGAGGGCCACGCCACCTGGTACGAGGAGCTGTACGCGGAGCAGAAGGGCCACCACCCCATGATCGACCGCATGAAGGCGGCCTACGGCCAGTCCGACGCCTGGCGCGCCGCCGGCGGCCCGCCCGCGCGGCCCAAGGCCCCCGCGCCGGGCCAGAAGATCAGCATCTTCCGGCCGAACATCTACGACGGCGCGGCCCTCGCCCTCTACGCCCTGCGCCAGGAGATCGGCAAGCCGGCCTTCGAGCGCCTGGAGCGGATCTGGGTACAGCGCCACAAGGACGGCGACGCCACCACCGCCGACTTCGTCCGGCTGGCCTCCGCGATCGCCGGCCGCGACCTCACCGGCTTCTTCGACGCCTGGCTGTACGGCCAGAAGACCCCGCCGATGCCCGGTCACCCGGACTGGAAGCAGGTCCCGGCCAAACAGCCTCGCAAGGCCCGCAAGTGACGACGGGGCCGTTCCCCGGGAATAACACGGTGCCGAGGCGGCGCCGCCCGTGCGACCATCATGGGGCCGGCGCCGCACGGGTCGCCGGTCGCCGGTCGCCGGCCACTGGTCACGGATCACGGATCACGGATCACGGGTCACGGGTCACGGGTCACGGGTCACGGGGAATCTCCCGGGGTACACGTACGTTGAACCAGTGTCGGCGCGACAGCCGCCGGCATCGGCATTCCCATCGACACTAAGGACCCAATGACCTCCTCTTCTTCCCCTTCCCAGGACACCAGGCGCCTCGCGCAGGACTACTCCGACGGTCTTCGGGCCGATGCCCTGATGGAAGAGGACGTCGCCTGGAGCCACGAGATCGACGGAGAGCGGGACGGCGACCAGTTCGACCGCTCCGAGCGCGCGGCCCTGCGCCGTGTCGCGGGCCTCTCCACCGAGCTCGAGGACGTCACCGAGGTCGAGTACCGACAGCTCCGACTCGAGCGGGTCGTACTGGTCGGGGTGTGGACCTCGGGCACCGCGCAGGACGCGGACAACTCCCTCGCGGAGCTCGCCGCCCTCGCCGAGACGGCGGGCGCGCTGGTGCTCGACGGCGTCATCCAGCGCCGTGACAAGCCCGACGCGGCCACCTACATCGGCTCCGGCAAGGCCCTGGAGCTGCGCGACATCGTCCTCGAGTCCGGCGCCGACACGGTCATCTGCGACGGTGAGCTGAGCCCCGGCCAGCTGATTCAGCTGGAGGACGTCGTCAAGGTCAAGGTCATCGACCGGACCGCCCTGATCCTGGACATCTTCGCCCAGCACGCCAAGTCCCGAGAGGGCAAGGCGCAGGTCGCGCTCGCACAGATGCAGTACATGCTGCCGCGGCTGCGCGGCTGGGGTCAGTCGCTGTCCCGGCAGATGGGTGGCGGTCGCGGCGGCCTGGCCACGCGTGGCCCCGGTGAGACCAAGATCGAGACGGACCGGCGCCGGATCCGCGAGAAGATGGCGAAGATGCGCCGGGAGATCGCGGACATGAAGACCGGCCGCGAGATCAAGCGTCAGGAGCGCCGCCGCAACAAGGTGCCGTCCGTCGCCATCGCGGGCTACACCAACGCCGGCAAGTCCTCCCTGCTCAACCGCCTCACGGGCGCCGGTGTCCTGGTCGAGAACGCCCTGTTCGCGACCCTGGACCCGACGGTCCGCCGGGCCGAGACCCCCGGCGGCCGCCTCTACACCCTGGCGGACACCGTCGGCTTCGTCCGCCACCTGCCCCACCACCTGGTCGAGGCGTTCCGCTCCACGATGGAGGAGGTCGGCGACTCCGACCTGATCCTGCACGTGGTCGACGGCTCGCACCCGGCTCCGGAGGAGCAGCTGGCCGCCGTGCGCGAGGTGATCAGGGACGTCGGAGCCACCGACGTACCCGAGATCGTCGTGATCAACAAGGTGGACGCGGCGGACCCCCTGGTCCTCCAGCGCCTGCTCCGCGTCGAGAAGCGGTCCATCGCCGTCTCGGCCCGCACGGGCCAGGGCATCGACGAACTGCTGGCCCTTCTCGACAACGACCTGCCCCGCCCGTCGGTCGAGATCGAGGCCCTGGTCCCGTACACCCACGGCAAGCTGGTCGCCCGCGCCCACAACGAGGGCGAGGTCCTCTCGGAGGAGCACACCGCCGAGGGCACTCTCCTCAAGGTGCGCGTGCACGAGGAACTGGCGGCGGAACTCGCGCCGTACGTCCCGACCCCGGCTGCCTGACACCCGGCACGACCGAAGGCCCCGCTCCCCTCGACCGAGGAGCGGGGCCTTGTGTCTCTTGTCGTTCAGGGGCGGAGTCCCTTGTCTTTCAGGGGTGCGGGGAACTGCGCGAGCAACCCACGACGGCCGTCGGCCGCCGAACCACCGTCCCCCTACGGCGACAAGGCGATATCAGCCGCCCTCACTGATCAGCGAACTCGTTGCTGACCGTCTCGTACACGCCCTTGGCCACATCACCGAACCGCGGCCCGGCCAGCCATCCCGAACTCACCGGCCCGATGGACGTGTTGGAGACCAGCGCCACCTTCCCGTCGGCACCCTTCTCCACCCAGCCGCCGCCGGACGCCCCGCCGGTCATCGTGCACCCGATCCGGTACATCGTCGGCGCCGCCGCGTCCACCGACAGCCGCCCCGGCTTGTCCGCGCACTGGTACAGCAAGGACCCGTCGTACGGCTTGGCCGCCGGATACCCGGTGGCGGTGATGCTCGACACCTTCGGCACGGCCGGCGCGTCGAAGTTCACCGGGAGCGCCGAACCGATCGTCTCCTCCAGGGACTTGCCCCCACTGCCCTGCTCCGGCGTCACATGGATCACCGCGTAGTCGTACGACGCGCCGTCGCCGCCGGTCTCGCCGCCCTGGTCGATCCACTGCTGCGAGGTCTGCGCCCCGTCACCCCACCACACCCCGTACGGCGCGACCTCGGACCGGGTCGCCTTCGCCAGCGCCGCACCGGTCAGGCCCCTGTCGTTGTACGACGGCACGAACGCGATGTTGCGGTACCAGCCGCCCTTCTTCCCGGCGTGCACACAGTGTCCCGCCGTCCACACCAGGTTGGACTTGCCCGGGTGCGCGGGGTCCTCGACGACCGTCGCCGAGCAGACCATCGTGCCCTCGGGGGCGTCGAAGAAGACCTTCCCGGCCGTGGCCGCGCCGGCGTGGTACGTCGGCGGGACCGCCTTCGCCTGAACCGGTGCCGGAGCCGGATCGGTCACCCCCTGGTCGCCCGAGAGGTCGTTGTCGTCGACGCCCTTGTTCTTGTCCGGGTCGTCGGCGTCCCGCATCCGGTGTGGGTCCCACAGGCCCTTGATGATGGGGTTGACGAAGTCGTTGGCCTCACGCAGCCAGTCGTCCCGGTCCCAGTTCTTCCAGGCGCCGTGCTTCCACTTGTCGATGTCGATCCCGTGCTCTTTGAGCTTGTTCTTGATGTCGTCCGGGATCTTTATCTTGCCGTCGCCGGGGTCCGACGTGACGGACGCGGACGCCGGGCCGCCCGCGTTGTCGTCGCCGGAGCCGCTGCACGCGCCGACGGTGAGCGCCAGCGCGGAGGCGAGCGCGACGCCCGCCAGCGCCCGGGGCGCGCGCCCTCCCCGCCGAAGGACGGACGACGGCCGGATGGATCGCATGGTGGTGACTCCCCCTGTCGGTAAGGAACTTCAGCGCCACACACTATGCGCTCGCTGTGGGGGTCCACTCATGGCCGGGCAACGGTTTCGCTACGGGTCTCACCAGCGAGGCAACCGCAGTTCGTAGCCGGGATCCACGCGCCGCATGTAACCGGTGTCGTCCCGTGTGCGCATTCCCGACTCCAGGTACAGGCGGTGCAGACGGTCGAGAACCTCGTGATCGAGTTCCACACCGAGTCCGGGACCGGTGGGGACGCGGACCTCCCCGTCCTTGAACTCCAGTACCCCGGGCCGGATCACGTCGTCCGCGCCGTTCCACGGGTAGTGCGTGTCGCAGGAGTGGTCCAGGTTCGGGATGGCCGCCGCGACATGGGTCATCGCGGCGAGGCTGATGCCGAGGTGCGAGTTGGAGTGCATGGACAGCGCGATCCCGAACGCCTCGCAGACGGCCGCGAGTTCACGGGTGCGTCGCAGTCCGCCCCAGTAGTGGTGGTCGGTGAGCAGCACCTGGATCGCGTTCTGCTCGATCGCGGGCCTGAGGTGCTCCCAGGCCACCACGCACATGTTGGTGGCGAGGGGGAGGGGCGAGTCCTTCGCCACCGCCGCCATGCCCTCGATGCCCGCGGTCGGGTCCTCCAGGTATTCGAGGACGTCCGCGAGCTCGTCGGCGACGTACTTCGACGTCTCCACCGACCAGGCCACGTTGGGGTCGAGCCGCAGCGGCTGCCCGGGGAACGCCTCGGCCAGCGCCCGCATCGCCGCGATCTCCTCGTCCGGCGGGAACACACCGCCCTTCAGCTTGAACGACCGGAAGCCGTACCGCTCCTGCATGAGCCGCGCCTGCCCGACGACCCCGGCCGGGTCCAGCGCCGGGCCCCAGTCGTCGCCGACCGCCGGGCGGCCGTCCAGGGCCGGGTGCTCCGCCCACTTGTAGAAGAGGTACGCCGCGAACGGCACCGACTCCCGGACCGTACCGCCGAGCAGATCGCTGACCGGGCGTCCGAGCAGCTTGCCCTGGGCGTCGAGACAGGCCACCTCCACCGCGCTCGTGGTCCAGCCGCGTTCGTGGGAACTGGGCACGGTCGGCAGCAGCGCCGCGTCGATCGCCGCCGACACCGCCGTCGTGTCGAAGACGTCCAGGCCGACGACCGTGTTGGCGGCCGCCTCGAGGCGCTCCAGACGCGCCGTCCCACCGGGGGACTCCCCGAGCCCCACGGTGCCGTCCTCCAGGACCAGTTGCAGCACGATCCGCAGCGCGAGCGGCTCGTGCACGCCGTTCGAGTTGAGCAGCGGCGGGTCGCGGAAGGCGATGGGGGTGATGACCAGTTCCCTGATCCGGGTGGGCTTCATGCGTGGACGACCTCCAGTCCGTGATCGATGAGTGCCGCGAGCCGGGCCACATGCTCCGGCGTGGGGTCGACGAGCGGCGCGCGGACCCCGCCCACGGCCGGACCGCGGAGTGCCACCCCGGCCTTGACCAGCGCCACGGCATAACCGGGCACCTCGTCGCGGAGCCGTACGAGCGGCCCGTAGAACTCGTCCAGGAGGGTGCGCACGAGCGGTGAGTCACCGTCTTCGAGCGCCCGGTGGAAGGCCACGGCGATCTCGGGGGCGAACGCGAACACCGCCGACGAGTACAGGCCGACGCCGATGCCCCGGTAGGCGAGGGCGGTCATCTCGGCGGTGGGCAGACCGTTGAAGAACGCGAAGTCGTCGCCCTTCCCGGGCACCTGACCGACCGCCCGGACGATGCGCTGCATCTGCTCGATGTCGCCGATGCCGTCCTTGAGGCCGACGACCCGTGGCAGGGCCGCGATCGCCGCCGCCGTCTGCTCGGTCAACCGGGCCGTGCCGCGCTGGTAGAAGACGACCGGCAGCGCCGTCGCGGCGGTGACCTCCTCGACGTACCGGACCAGGCCCTGCTGCGGCGCGTTCACCAGGTACGGCGGCAGCAGCAGGAGCCCGTCGGCGCCCGCCGCCCCGATGCGGGCGACCTGGTCACGGGCGACCGGCACGGGGCCGCCGGCCGCCGCCAGCACCGGCACCCGCCCGGCGGTGACGGTGACCGCGACCCGGGTGGCCCGCTCGATCTCGTCGGTCGTGAGCGCGTGGAACTCGCCGGTGCCGCAGGCCACGAACACGCCCCCGGCGCCTGCCGCCACCCCGGACCCGATGTGCCGGGCGAGCCGGTCCTCGTCCAGCGAGCCGTCCGCCGCGAAGGGCGTGACCGGGAAGAACAACACTCCTTGGAACTTCATGGCTCCCTCGTGTTCATATCCATGAATTCTCTTCATGGATCTAAATACCGGCCCAAGCTACGAACCTCTTGATCCGCATGTCAAGACATGACGGGGAGTTCACCGAAGGGCGGAGGATCCCAAAGTGACGGCAAGGATCTTCGGAGCGACCCGTAACCCGCCGGACGGTCCGGGGTTGTAGCGGTGGGGCTCCGGCTGCCTGTGTCCGGTACCCCCCGAACAACTCGCCCCTGGACAGCGGGAGGACAGCGAGCCGTGGCCGTGACGGAGTCGGTGACCGGGGAAACGTTCGGGGGAGCACCCGGGGCGCACGAGGTGATTCTCAGGCGCCAGTCCGCGCGCGAGTCGCGGGCCCGCACCTATGCCCGAGCCCTCCCCATCGTGCCGGTGCGGGCACGCGGACTGACCATCGAGGGCGCCGACGGCCGCCGGTACCTGGACTGTCTCTCCGGTGCCGGCGCCCTCGCGCTCGGCCACAACCACCCCGTCGTGCTGGAGGCGATCCGCAAGGTACTCGACTCCGGCGCTCCGCTCTCGGTACTCGATCTGGCGACCCCCGTGAAGGACGCCTTCATCACCGAACTGTTCCGCACCCTGCCGCCCGGCCTCGCAGGCCGCGCCCGCGTCCAGTTCTGCGGACCCGCCGGGACGGACGCCGTCGAGGCCGCCTTCAAGCTGGTGCGCGCCGCGACCGGACGCACCGGCGTCCTCGCCTTCACCGGCGCCTACCACGGGATGACCGAGGGTGCGCTGGCCGCCTCCGGCGGAGCAGGCGACGTCCGGGTCGCCCGGCTGCCCTATCCGCAGGACTACCGCTGCCCGTTCGGCGTCGGCGGCCCGCAGGGCGCGGAACTCGCCGCCCGCTGGACCGAGTCCCTGCTCGACGACCCCAAGTCCGGCGTCCCGCAGCCCGCCGGCATGATCCTCGAACCCGTCCAGGGCGAGGGCGGAGTGCTGCCCGCCCCCGACGACTGGCTCCGCCGGATGCGCCGGCTCACGGCGGACCGGTCCATCCCCCTGATCGCGGACGAGATCCAGACCGGGGTGGGCCGGACCGGCGCCTTCTGGGCCGTCGAGCACAGCGGCGTCACCCCTGACGTGATGGTCCTCTCCAAGGCCATCGGCGGCAGCCTCCCCCTCGCGGTCGTCGTCTACCGCGACGACCTCGACGTCTGGGAACCCGGCGCCCACGCCGGCACCTTCCGCGGCAACCAGCTCGCCATGGCCGCCGGTACCGCCACCCTCGCCCACGTCCGCGAGAACGCCCTCGCCGACCGAGCCCGCCTGCTCGGCACCCGCATGCTGAGCCAACTCGGCCGACTCAAGAACGATTTCGCCTGCGTGGGAGACGTACGCGGCCGGGGCCTGATGATCGGCGTGGAACTGGTCGACCCAGAGACGGAACGACGTCCGTGGGGGGAGAGCCCTCCTGACTCCGGTTCCGACTCCGACTCTCGGTCCGGGTCCGACTCCGACTCCGGCTCTCGGCCCGGGTCCGGGTTCGGCTCCGGCTCTCGGTCCGGCTCCGGCTCCGGCTCTCGGCCCGGCTCCGACTCCAGCTCTCGGCCCGGCTCCGGCTCCCGGTCCGGGTCCGGGTTCGGCTCCGGCTCCCGGTCCGGGACCGGGTCCGTCGGACCGCACCCCGCCGCCCCCGAGCTGGCCGCCGCCGTCCAACGAGCCTGCCTGGAACGGGGCCTGATCGTTGAACTGGGTGGACGCCACGCCGCTGTCGTGAGGCTTCTCCCGCCGCTGACGATCACCGACGAACAGGCCGCCGCCGTGATGGACCGCCTCGCCGACGCCGTGGCGGCGGTGGCCCGCGACCCGGCCGCCCACGGCGTCCGCCCCCGCCAACCAGACGGCCTCAAGGATCCGGCCGACTAGCCGGGGCGCCCGGAAACCGGACGAGCCGGAAGGCCCCCGAAGCTCCTGAGGACCGGCACGACCCTGGACGTGGGCAAGGCCCAGGACGCCAGCATGACCCTGGCAGCCGTGAAGGACCTCGCTCCCGGCCGGCCCACCGTGACCGGACCGGCCCCCATCCGTGTTCTCTCCCATCTCCCGTTTCCCGTCTCTCTCCTTCGCCGCCCGCTCCGACCCGCCGTACTCGACTCCCGACCCCGTCGGCCCCGCTCGCCCCTCCCGCACGACGCGCATCCACACCGCCCGAGCCCCGAGGAACCCCGTGAACGCCACCCCCGATCCCGACGACCCCGGAGACCAGGGCCCACAGGGACGCCCCGTTCCACTCGCCGAGTCGGTTCCCCAGCAACGCGGCCGCGCCGGCCGGCCCGAAAGGTCGAACGACGACACGGAGGACCTTTTGGAACACCCGGATCCCCACACCGCCGCCCAGGCCGCGGCCGTGGAGAACCTGCTCCGCTGCTGGGTGCGCGAGACGATCCTCCCCGCGCCCGACAACGGCACCCTCCGCATCCCGCTGCCCGCCAGCGGCACCGTCCTGATCACCCCGGTCCGCCACTGGTCCCCGACGGGCTGGCACCGCTTCGGCCCACCCCAGCTCTCCGGCGCCCCCGGCTCCGCCCCGCCTGTGGACGCGGTCACCCTCGCCGCCCTGCTCGCCCGCGAGACAGCACACGGACCCAAGGGCACGGCTGTCCGAGCCGTCGC
This sequence comes from Streptomyces humi, assembly GCF_001005085.2. Lineage (GTDB taxonomy): Bacteria > Actinomycetota > Actinomycetes > Streptomycetales > Streptomycetaceae > Streptomyces > Streptomyces humi. The sequence goes on along the minus strand of NZ_LBMU02000025.1, from coordinate 135,026 downwards.
CGACCCCGGCCGAGCCGTCGCCGACCCCGGCCGAGCCGCTGCCGACCCCGGCCGAGCCGTCGCCGGCGGCGTACTTCGTGTCGGCGAGGGCGCGTCCGCCACCCAGGACGCCCTGGACGTCTCCTCCGAGGACGACCTCGTGGCCCGCGTCGCCGACTCCCTGCGCCGCACCGCCACCTTCATCGCGGACCGGCGCGCCCGTCCCGCCGACGGCCCCGACCGTTTCCTCGCCGCCGAGCAGGCGCTCCTTCTCGGGCATCCGCTGCACCCGACCCCGAAGAGCCGGGAGGGCCTGACCGAGTCCGAGGCCCGGCGTTACTCACCGGAGCTGCGCGGCTCCTTTCCACTGCACTGGATGACGGTCCACTCCTCCCTGCTCGCCACCGACTCGGCCTGGACCGAACGCGGCCGTCCCGTGCCCGCACCCGACCTCATGCGACGCCTCACGGACCAGCCCCTGCCGATGCCGGACGGTCATGCCGCCGCCCTGCCCCTGCACCCCTGGCAGGCCCGCGAGCTCCGTCTCCGCGAGGTGCCCGCCGCCCTCCTCGACGCCGGACTCCTCCGCGACCTGGGCCCTCTCGGTGCCCCCTGGTACCCCACCTCCTCCGTACGCACCGTCCACCGCACCGGTGCTCCCGCCATGCTCAAGCTGTCGCTGGGCCTGCGCATCACCAACTCCCGCCGTGAGAACCTCCGCAAGGAACTCCACCGAGGCGTCGAGGTGCACCGTCTGCTGCGCACCGGCCTCGCCGAGCAGTGGCAGGCCGTCCACCCGGGCTTCGACATCGTGCGCGACCCCGCCTGGCTGGCCGTCGACGACCAGGACGGCTGGCCCGTGCAAGGACTCGACGTGATGGTCCGGCACAACCCGTTCACCCCCGCCGACGACGTGTCCTGCGTCGCCGGACTGGTCACGCCCCGGCCCCACGAGACCCCGGCGTCGAACGCCAAACCGAACCACCAACCGAACCACCAACCGAACCACAGGCCGTACGGCAGTTCACCGCAGCCGCACCGCTCCCGGCTGGCCCGGGTGGTCGCCCGGCTCGCCGAACGCACCGGCCGGCCCGTCGGCGCCGTCAGCGCCGAGTGGTTCCTGCGCTACCTGGAGCAGGTCGTCCGCCCGGTGCTGTGGCTGGACGGCGAGGTCGGCGTCGCGCTCGAGGCGCATCAGCAGAACACCCTGCTCCTGCTGGACGCCGACGGCTGGCCCGCCGGCGGCCGCTACCGAGACAACCAGGGCTACTACTTCCGCGAGTCCCGGCGGGCCGACCTGGATGCCCGGCTGCCCGGCATCGGCGAGCAGAGCGACACCTTCGTCTCCGACGAGGTCACCGACGAGCGCTTCGCCTACTACCTCGGCATCAACAACGTCTTCGGCCTCATCGGAGCGTTCGGCTCCCAGCGGCTCGCCGACGAGCGTCTGCTCCTCGCGGCGTTCCGAGGGTTCCTCACCGAGACGGCCCGCGGACCCGCCCGGCTGCGCAGCTCCCTGCCCGCCCGTCTGCTCGACTCACCGGTCCTGCGCTGCAAGGCCAACCTGCTGACCCGCCTGCACGGCCTCGACGAGCTCGTCGGTCCGGTCGACACCCAGTCCGTCTACGTCACCATCGCCAACCCCCTCCACTGCTGACGCGCTTTCGCACTGTCGTCTCGCCCACTCGTTGTTCTTCCGTTCCGCCGGCCACCGCCCTTCCGTCATCGACCACCTGCCGGGCTCCGCCGCCCACTGCCCATACTCCGACGATCACCGCCTTCCCTTCGACGATCACCTGACGTCATTCACCGACCGAGGAACATGCCCCACCTCGTCTTCTGAGAGGAGCGCACCATGCCTCCCACCGACGCGAGCGCCGACGCAGGCCCCGTACCGGTCCGCCCCGGCCGCCCCTACCACCCCGGCCGATCCGGACCCGCCGAGGACACCAGGGACTGCGAGGACACCAGGGACTGCGAGGACACCCTGGACCTCCGTTTGCCCGCGGAACTCCGCGTCCTCTGCGCAGGGAAGACACCCCGACCCGACGTGGGCGAGAGACCCGGCGCCGCCACCACGGGGACGCCGGCCCCTGGACCACTGGACACGTCGGACCTGCTCGACCACGTGGACACCTGGGGTGCGACTCCGACGCCGGTGGGGTCCTTCCTGCTCGTGCCGGTGCACATGGAACGCGACCTGCCGGTCATCAGCCGCTGGATGAACGACCCCGCGGTGGCCGCGTTCTGGCAGCTGGCCGGCTCACGGGCGCAGACCGAGGAGTACCTGCGGATCCAACTCGCGGGCGACGGACGCAGTGTGCCGTGTCTGGGCCTGCTGGACGGCACTCCCATGAGTTATTGGGAGATCTACCGAGCCGACCTGGATCCCCTCGCCCGCCGCTATCCGGCCCGCCCGCACGACACCGGGCTGCATCTCCTCATCGGCGATCCCTCCGATCGCGGACGGGGACTGGGGTCCGCCCTGCTCAGAGCGGTGGCCGATCTCGTACTGGATCGCCGCCCGGCCTGTGCGCGCGTCGTCGCGGAACCTGATCTTCACAACACCCCCTCCGTGGCCGCCTTCCTCAACGCGGGCTACCGCTACGCCGCCGAGGTCGATCTGCCTGGCAAACGGGCCGCCCTCATGATGAGGGACCGGTCCCTGCGTCACCTGATGTAGCGCTGCGTGACTGCGCGTACACATGTAGTACGAAGCGGCGACCGATCGAGTTCCCGGCCGCTCGAAGAAATTCGAAGCGGCCCGAACTCCGGCCTGCCCCTTCCCCGCTGCGCCGGTCCGTTCCGGCGGCCCCGGCGTGATCAGACCCCTCGGCTCCGGCTCGACCGCCCGATTGTCAGCGCCGGGCCGTAGGGTGGTCGCGCTATGACGAAGCCCTCACTCCCTGAACTCCTGCATGCCGCTGTCGCAGCCGTCGGCGGCACGGAGCGCCCCGGCCAGGTGACCATGGCCGAATCGGTCGCCGAGGCGATCGACGACGGATCCCATCTGCTGGTCCAGGCCGGCACCGGCACCGGAAAGTCGCTCGGCTACCTGGTACCGGCGCTGGCGCACGGGGAGAGGGTCGTCGTGGCGACGGCCACCCTCGCCCTTCAGAGACAGCTCGTGGAACGGGACCTGCCCAGGACCGTCGACGCCCTGCACCCGCTGCTGCGCCGCCGCCCTGAGTTCGCGATGCTCAAGGGCCGGTCGAACTACCTGTGCCTGCACCGGCTGCACGAGGGGGTGCCGCAGGACGAGGAGGAGGGCCTTTTCGACCAGTTCGAGGCAGCCGCGCCGACCAGCAAGCTGGGTCAGGACCTGCTGCGGTTGCGGGACTGGGCCGACGAGACCGAGAGCGGCGACCGCGACGGCCTCACGCCGGGTGTCTCCGACAAAGCCTGGGCCCAGGTCTCCGTCTCCTCCCGGGAGTGTCTCGGCGCCTCCAAGTGCGCCTACGGCGCCGAGTGCTTCGCCGAGCTGGCCCGCGAGCGCGCCAAGCTGGCGGAGGTGGTCGTCACCAACCACGCGCTGCTCGCCATCGACGCCATCGAGGGCGCCCCGGTGCTTCCGCCGCACGAGGTGCTGATCGTGGACGAGGCGCACGAACTGGTCTCCCGGGTCACCGGCGTCGCCACCGGTGAGCTCACTCCGGGCCAGGTCAACCGTGCCGTGCGGCGCGCCGCCAAACTCGTCGACGAGAAGGCCGCCGATCAGCTCCAGACCGCCGCCGAGGGCTTCGAGCGGCTGATGGAGCTGGCCCTGCCGGGCCGCCTCGAGGAGATCCCGGAGGATCTCGGCTACGCCCTCGCCGCTCTGCGGGACGCGGCCCGCACGGTGATCTCGGCGATCGGCACCACACGCGACAAGTCGGTCCAGGACGAGGACGCGGTCCGCAAACAGGCACTGGCCTCGGTGGAGTCCGTGCACGACGTGGCGGAGCGGATCGTGAACGGCTCCGAGTGGGACGTCGTCTGGTACGAACGGCACGACCGGTTCGGTGCCTCCGTCCGTGTCGCCCCGATGTCGGTGTCGGGCCTGCTGAGGGAAAAGCTCTTCGCGGACCGTTCGGTCGTCCTCACCTCGGCGACCCTGAAACTCGGCGGCGACTTCAACGGCGTCGGTGCCTCCCTGGGCCTCGCCCCGGAGGGCACCGAGGGCGAGGACTTCCCGCAGTGGAAGGGGGTCGACGTCGGCTCGCCCTTCGACTACCCGAAGCAGGGCATCCTCTACGTGGCCAAACACCTCTCGCGCCCCGCCCGGGACGGCGACCGCGCCGACATGCTCGACGAACTCACCGAGCTGATCCAGGCCGCGGGCGGCCGTACCCTCGGCCTCTTCTCCTCGATGCGGGCAGCCCAGCAGGCCGCCGAGGAACTGCGCGTCCGGATTCCCGAGTTCCCGATACTCCTACAGGGCGAGGAGACACTCGGCGAGCTGATCAAGAACTTCGCGGCCGATCCCAGGACCTGTCTCTTCGGCACGCTGTCGCTGTGGCAGGGTGTGGACGTCCCCGGCCCCAGCTGTCAGCTGGTGGTCATGGACAAGATCCCGTTCCCGCGCCCCGACGACCCGCTGATGAGCGCGCGCCAGAAGGCGGTGGAGGAGGCCGGTGGCAACGGCTTCATGGCGGTCGCCGCCACCCATGCCGCGCTGCTGATGGCCCAGGGCGCAGGCCGGCTGGTACGGGCGTCCGGGGACCGGGGCGTGGTGGCCGTACTCGATCAGCGGTTGGCGACCGCGCGGTACGGGAGCTATCTCAAGGCGTCGCTGCCCGACTTCTGGTACACCACGGACCGTAACCAGGTGCGGAAATCGCTGGCTGCCATCGACGCGGTCGCGCAGCAGGCGGAGGCGGAGTGACGTAGGGGCCCGTCCGTCCCCGCGTCGGGACGGGTCGGGCCCCGCATCGCAGTAGCCGGGCGCCGGGGTCCGGACAGTGCAGGGCCCCGGAACCGGCGCAGGGGTCCCGGGGCCCGATCTGAGGGCGGGCGACATGATCGCCCGCCGCAGGCGTCACACGCGCCGCAGTACCGCGACGACCTTGCCCAGGATGGTCGCGTCGTCGCCGGGGATCGGCTCGTAGGCCGCGTTGTGGGGGAGGAGCCAGACGTGGCCGTCCTCGCGCTTGAAGCGCTTGACCGTGGCCTCGCCGTCGAGCATGGCGGCGACGATGTCACCGTTCTCGGCGACCGGCTGGCGGCGGACGGTCACCCAGTCGCCGTCACAGATCGCGGCCTCGATCATGGAGTCACCGACGACCTTCAGCACGAAGAGCTCACCGTCACCGACCAGCTGTCGGGGGAGGGGGAAGACGTCCTCGACGGACTCCTCGGCGAGGATCGGACCACCGGCGGCGATCCGGCCGACCAGCGGGACATAGGACGCGGCGGGCTTGCCGGCGGTGTCCGTGGGCTGCACGGTCACGGCCTGGTCGGAACCGCGCACCTCGTAGGCGCGCGGGCGGTGCGGGTCGCGCCGCAGGAAGCCCTTGCGCTCCAGTGCCATCAGCTGATGCGCCACCGAGGAGGTGCTCGACAGGCCGACGGCCTGGCCGATCTCCCGCATCGACGGCGGGTAGCCCCGCCGCTGCACCGAGTCCCGAATCACCTCGATCACCCGGCGCTGCCGGTCGGTGAGCCCGGAGCTGTCGGCCCGGATGCCTGGAGGTCGGCCCGGCAGGGAACGCTTGTGTTCCTCGGGGTTCACGGCTTCGTTCATGGCATGCACCGGGTCGAGTCGGCCCTGGGAGCGGTCCTGGGCGGTGATGGTGGCACTGTCTGCGGTCGTGGTCACGTCGGCCCCTCTCGATGGTCTCCCTGCTGGACAACGGTAGTTGCTTTCGAAAGGTTGCGCCAAACACACGTTCGAGTGAAAAAACGCGGTTCAGCGGACGCGATCACATCTCTAGGTGTATGGCTCATGCGGTACCCGGCGGACAAAAGGTCCATTGTTGTACTCTTCACCGCCGGTGACGGCCTCGTGGGCGGGTGCCAGTCTGCCATCAGTGCCGCCGCCGACCGGGATGACCCTCCCCATCTGCGCCGGAGTCGCACGTGACCTCCGTGCGGCGCTCACGCTATCTCCGAATCCGCCGTAGCGGTACGTGTGCGACACGCGCAACCTGGCGATGTATCAGCCAATCACCACATCTAGTGGTTGGATTGCTACCGCAGCCCACAAGTTGTGGTCCCCCGGGTCTCCGGTCTCTCTGAGATCGCCTATGCTTGGGGCTGCTTCGCGGGACCCATGAGGTCCGGCGAGGCTGTCGAGTCTGCTGTGAGGAGGGTTGGAGATCATGCACTGCCCCTTCTGTAGGCATCCCGACAGCCGTGTGGTCGACAGCCGTACGACCGATGACGGCACGTCGATCCGCAGGCGCCGCCAGTGCCCCGACTGCTCCCGTCGTTTCACGACCGTGGAGACGTGCTCGCTCATGGTGGTCAAGCGGTCCGGAGTCACCGAGCCATTCAGTCGAACCAAGGTCATCAACGGTGTGCGCAAGGCATGCCAGGGACGGCCTGTCACCGAGGACGCGCTCGCACAGCTCGGCCAGCGGGTCGAGGAGGCGGTGCGCGCCACCGGAAGCGCCGAGCTGACCACCCACGACGTGGGTCTGGCCATACTCGGCCCGTTGCAGGAGCTCGACCTGGTCGCCTACCTGCGATTCGCCTCCGTCTACCGGGCGTTCGACTCGCTCGAGGACTTCGAGGCCGCGATCGCGGAGCTCAGGAAGGCGGCGCAGGACCCCGTCGCGGACGACGAAGGCGCGGCAGCGGGGAGCCAGGAGGACGATCGCGGGCCGGGCGGGACCACCCGGGTGCCCGCGCCCGCCGATATCGCCGGCTGACGGGCGGACCGGAACCGGTCGGAGGACCCGGGTCCGGTTGTCGGACGGCGATCCAGGACTTGTTGCGGGGGCAGCTCAGGGTGCCCGCAACGCGAAAACAGAACAGCGTGTCACGGGAACATCGTGGCATTTCAGGGCGTTTTTGCCCGTAGAGGGAGGCGGCATGACAGAGACGGCGAGCGGTCCGGCACGGAGTTCCCGCGCGAAGGGGACGAAGGCCACCAAGGGACTGCGTATCGAGCGCATCCACACCACCCCCGGCGTGCACCCGTACGACGAGGTGAGCTGGGAGCGCCGTGACGTCGTCATGACCAACTGGCGCGACGGCTCGATCAACTTCGAGCAGCGTGGCGTCGAGTTCCCCGACTTCTGGTCGTTGAACGCGGTCAACATCGTCACCAGCAAGTACTTCCGTGGTGCTGTCGGCACCCCGCAGCGCGAGACCGGCCTCAAGCAGCTGATCGACCGCATCGTGAAGACGTACCGGAAGGCCGGCGAGGACTACAAGTACTTCGCCACGCCCGCCGACGCCGAGATCTTCGAGCACGAGCTGGCGTACGCCCTCCTGCACCAGATCTTCAGCTTCAACAGCCCCGTGTGGTTCAACGTGGGCACCCCACAGCCCCAGCAGGTCTCCGCCTGCTTCATCCTGTCCGTCGACGACTCCATGGAGTCGATCCTCGACTGGTACAAGGAAGAGGGCATGATCTTCAAGGGCGGCTCCGGAGCCGGCCTGAACCTCTCCCGGATCCGCTCCTCCAAGGAACTGCTCTCCTCCGGCGGCAACGCCTCCGGACCTGTCTCCTTCATGCGCGGCGCCGACGCCTCGGCCGGCACCATCAAGTCGGGCGGCGCCACCCGCCGCGCCGCGAAGATGGTCATCCTGGACGTCGACCACCCCGACATCGAGGGCTTCATCGAGACCAAGGTCAAGGAGGAGGAGAAGATCCGCGCCCTCCGTGACGCGGGCTTCGACATGGACCTGGGCGGCGACGACATCACGTCCGTCCAGTACCAGAACGCCAACAACTCGGTCCGCGTGAACGACGAGTTCATGAAGGCGGTCGAGCAGGGCGGGCAGTTCGGTCTGCGGGCCCGTATGACCGGTGAGGTCATCGAGGAGGTCCAGGCCAAGAGCCTGTTCCGCAAGATGGCCGAGGCCGCCTGGGCCTGCGCCGACCCGGGCATCCAGTACGACGACACCATCAACCACTGGCACACCTGCCCGGAGTCCGGCCGGATCAACGGCTCGAACCCTTGCAGCGAGTACATGCACCTGGACAACACGTCCTGCAACCTCGCGTCGCTGAACCTGATGAAGTTCCTGAAGGACGACGGCAAGGGCAGCCAGTCCTTCGACGTCGAGCGCTTCAGCAAGGTCGTCGAGCTCGTCATCACCGCGATGGACATCTCCATCTGCTTCGCCGACTTCCCGACCCAGAAGATCGGCGAGAACACCCGCGCCTTCCGCCAGCTCGGCATCGGCTACGCCAATCTCGGCGCCCTGCTGATGGCGACCGGCCACGCCTACGACTCCGACGGCGGCCGCGCGCTGGCCGGTGCCATCACCTCCCTGATGACCGGCACGGCGTACAAGCGCTCCGCCGAGCTCGCCGCGGTCGTCGGCCCGTACGACGGCTACGCCCGCAACGCCGACGCCCACAACCGGGTCATGCGCCAGCACGCCGACGCCAACACCGTGGCCGTCCGCATGGACGACCTGGACACCCCGGTCTGGGCCGCCGCCACGGAGGCCTGGCAGGACGTGGTGCGCCTCGGTGAGAAGAACGGTTTCCGTAACTCGCAGGCGTCCGTCCTCGCGCCCACCGGCACCATCGGTCTCGCGATGTCCTGCGACACCACCGGTGTCGAGCCCGACCTCGCCCTGGTGAAGTTCAAGAAGCTGGTCGGCGGCGGCTCGATGCAGATCGTCAACGGCACGGTCCCGCAGGCCCTGCGCCGCCTGGGCTACCAGGAGGAGCAGATCGAGGCGATCGTCGCCCACATCGCCGAGAACGGCAACGTGATCGACGCCCCCGGCCTCAAGCACGAGCACTACGAGGTCTTCGACTGCGCCATGGGCGAGCGCGCCATCTCCCCGATGGGCCACGTCCGCATGATGGCCGCGATCCAGCCCTGGATCTCCGGTGCCATCTCCAAGACGGTCAACATGCCGGAGACGGCGACCGTCGAGGAGGTCGAGGAGATCTACTACGAGGCCTGGAAGCTCGGCGTCAAGGCGCTCGCGATCTACCGCGACAACTGCAAGGTCGGGCAGCCGCTCTCCGCCAAGACCAAGGAGAAGGAGAAGACCGAGGTCACCGAGAAGGCCGAGGCGACCATCCGCGAGACGGTCGAGAAGGTCATCGAGTACCGCCCGGTCCGCAAGCGCCTCCCGAAGGGTCGTCCCGGCATCACCACGTCCTTCACCGTCGGCGGCGCCGAGGGCTACATGACGGCCAACTCCTACCCGGACGACGGCCTCGGCGAGGTCTTCCTCAAGATGTCCAAGCAGGGCTCCACCCTCGCGGGCATGATGGACGCCTTCTCCATCGCGGTCTCCGTCGGTCTCCAGTACGGCGTGCCGCTGGAGACGTACGTCTCGAAGTTCACCAACATGCGCTTCGAGCCGGCCGGTATGACGGACGACCCGGACGTGCGGATGGCGCAGTCGATCGTCGACTACATCTTCCGCCGCCTGGCGCTGGACTTCCTTCCCTTCGAGACGCGTTCCGCGCTCGGCATCCACTCCGCCGAGGAGCGTCAGCGCCACCTGGAGACCGGTTCGTACGAACCCTCCATCGAGGAGGACGAGGTCGATGTCGAGGGCCTGGCCCAGTCGGCACCGCGCACCCAGGAGCTGAAGGCCGTCGCGTCCCCGAGGGCCGAGGTGGCCAAGCCCGCCCCGAAGCAGGCTCACACCAGCGCCGAGCTGGTGGAGATGCAGCTGGGCATCCAGGCCGACGCCCCGCTCTGCTTCTCCTGCGGCACGAAGATGCAGCGGGCCGGGTCCTGCTACATCTGCGAGGGCTGCGGCTCGACCAGCGGTTGCAGCTGACCGTCCATGAAGTGAGGTAAGGGGCGCCGGCCAATGCCGGCGCCCCTTACCGTTCGGTGTCCCTGTCCTCCGCCGTCAGGGCCGGCCGAGCCCGCCCATCTCCTGGGTGAAGACCACCGGGTCGTCCTCGAAGCCGCGCAGACCGGGCCGGAAGCCCCAGTCGCCGGATCCGTCGCGCACGAACTCCGCGACGGTGGCGGCCGTCGCCCCGAGGACCGAGCCGAAGTCGTCCTCGGCCAGCACGCTGTAGCCCTCCCGTACCCGCACGGCCGGGTTCAGGACGTTCACGAACGTCCGGTGCGTGGGCCGCTGCTGGATGACGACTCCGACGATCACGCGCACGTACTGGCTGGCGAGCCGGTCGAGTTCGAGCGTCATCACCTCGTCCCAGCCGAAACCCTTGCCGTCCTGGCTGTCCCGGTTGAGGAAGATGGTGCCGTCGGGCGAACGGCTGTCGAAGTGCACCAGGTAGGCCGGGGTTCCGTACGGATCCGCCGCCGTGAACGTCCCGGCGACGACGTCGAGATCGGTGGGCGGCTGCCCGGACGGGCTGGGATCCCACTTCACCGCGACCTCGACCTTGCGGATCGCTTTGCTGAAACCGCTCACCACGCGTCCCCTTCCCCCCTAGAGGTCCACTTACCCAACTGATGGGCTGCCAAGGCCCTTTGTCCATCGTGCCACGCGCGCGGGGGCGCGTGCGCGGGTGATCTCAGCCGGAGCGTGACCGGCGCCACCCTTCATGGCCTTACGATGGCGCGGTGCTGGTCAAGTGGATTCGCTGCACCGTGGTGGACCGCCGGGGCTTCGAGCGGGGGCAGCGGAAATGGGCGGGGCTTCTGGGGGAGCCGGGATTTCGGGGACAGGGCGGGGGCTGGAGTCGGCAGCGTCCCGGAGTCGCGCACACCTTCGCCTTCTGGGAGAGCCGTGCCTTCTACGACTCCTTCATGGCGCGTTCGCACGACCGACTGGCCGCGTCCCAGTCCGGTACGTACAAGGACCAGCAGGTCAAGCTGTTCGAGTACCGGTTCGATGTGAAGACCGGTTTCGAACCGCGGTTCACGGACGCCGACCTGGTCCGGGTGGCGCTCTGCCGGGTGCACGAGGAGCGTGTGGAGCACTTCACCCTGATGCAGGAGAAGGTCTGGAATCCGGCGATGGCCGGTTCTCCCGGCATGATCCGCGGCATGTTCGCGGAGGCCCCGGCCCACGAGTTCCTGATCCTCTCGATGTGGCGGTCGGCGGCCGAGCACGGCAAGTACCGCACCGAACGGGTGGAGCGTCTGGCACTGCGCGCCCAGACTGAGGCCGACATCGCCGCCCTCAGGGGCGACATCGTGGAGCTCGAACCGAGCTGGATCGTTTGAATATCCAACCTTCATTTAATGTGACCTGCGCCGTATGAGGCCCATCCGAGTGCTCGACTTCGCGTCACTCGATCTAGGGTTTTGGCATGGCACGACCACGGCGCATCGTCCTTGTCCGGCACGGCGAGTCAACCGGCAATGTCGACGACTCCGTGTATGAACGCGAACCCGACCATGCGCTGGCCCTGACCGACCGGGGCTGGCGACAGGCCGAGGAGACCGGAAAACGCATCCGGGAGATCTTCGGCCAGGAGCGTGTCAGCGTGTACGTCTCCCCGTACCGCCGTACGCACGAGACTCTCCGCGCCTTCCACCTCGACCCGGATCTCATACGGGTGCGTGAGGAGCCCCGGCTGCGTGAGCAGGACTGGGGAAACTGGCAGGACCGCGACGACGTACGCCTTCAGAAGACGTACCGGGACGCGTACGGGCACTTCTTCTTCCGCTTTCCCCAGGGGGAGTCCGGGGCCGACGTGTACGACCGGGTCGGCGGCTTCCTGGAGAGCCTGTTCCGCAGCTTCGAGGCACCGGACCACCCGCCGAACGTGCTCCTCGTCACCCACGGTCTGGCGATGCGGCTGTTCTGCATGCGCTGGTTCCACTGGACGGTCGCGGACTTCGAGTCGCTCTCCAACCCTGGGAACGCCGAGATGCGGATGCTCGTTCTCGGAGACGACGGCAAGTACAGCCTCGACCAGCCCTTCGACCGCTGGCGGGACCCGGAGCCGCACTGGATGAGCGGCTAGGCTGGCCGCGATGACCTCCTCCTTCGACTCCTCGACCCCGGGGCGCCTGGACCGCGCCCTGGCCAGCCTGCGCGGACTCGCCGTCGGTGACGCGCTGGGCTCACAGTTCTTCGTCCCGGTGAACTATCCGCTGCTCAAGCGGCGAGAGCTGCCGCCGGGTCCCTGGCAGTGGACCGACGACACCGAGATGGCCTGCTCCGTCGTCGCCGTCCTGGCCGCCCATCAACGCGTCGACCAGGACGCGCTGGCCCACTCCTTCGCCACGCATCACGACTTCGACCGCGGCTACGGCCCTGCCGTCAACCGTCTGCTCCGCCTGGTCCGGGAGGGCGGCGACTGGCGTGAACTGGCCGCCGCGCTCTTCAACGGCCAGGGATCGTGGGGCAACGGCGCGGCCATGCGGATCGCGCCCCTGGGCGCCTGGTACGCGGACGACCCGGAGCAGGCCACCCATCAGGCCGAGATCTCGGCCTACCCCACGCACCAGCACCGTGAGGCGGTCGTGGGAGCCATGGCCGTCGCTGCCGCCGCCGCTCTGGCAGCCGGGCCCGGCGGCCCGCCGAGCCCCGCGGACCTCCTCGACGGCGTCATCTCGCTGATCCCCAGGAGCGCCGTCGGCCAGGGGCTGCGACGCGCCCGCGACATGCTCGACTACGGCGACGCCGGCACCGTCGCGGCCGTCCTGGGCTGCGGACGGCGTACGACGGCTCACGACACCGTCCCCTTCGCCCTGTGGTCGGCGGCGCGTGCCCTCGGCGACTACGAGACGGCGTTCTGGGCCACGGCCCAGGTGGGCGGCGATGTGGACACCACCTGCGCCATCGTGGGCGGCGTCCTCGCGGGCGCCGAGGCGGGAGCACCTCCGGCCGCCTGGGCGCGGCGCACGGAACCGCTGCCGCAGTGGACACCGTCGGCGACGGGCACCAGCGCCGGCGGGTGACCGCCCCGGCGCGCGGAGCACAGCAGGACGGCCCCGCCCCCGCGCGCCGGGGCGGTCACCCGTAGGACGGCCGGGCCCCGCGCCTCTCGCCGTATGGCCGACCTCGCTTTTTGTACTCTCCGTGCCCGGTGGGAACTCTGGGTAATCGTGCGGCGTTCTCCCGGTATCCGATCCGCGCTCCGTCCAGGTGCGGAGGGCGGATCGGGAGGCGGAGTCGGAGCGGGAGGGTGTGGGTGGGATGGGTTCTTCTGACGTTGACCGTGGCGCCGGCCGCAGTGGTGCGGACCTCGTGGGGTCAGCCCAGCCCCGGGCCGGCGGTGCCGGCGAGGGCTTCGAGATCGCTCTTGCGGACCTTGATCACCAGCCAGGCGGTGAGCAGGCCGATCCCGGCCATCGCGGCGGCCGGCACGAACGCCGTCGAGATGCCGTGTGCGAGCACCTCGTGCCCCCACGGCGCGGGCAGCTGACGGGACTTGGCGAACTCCGCCTTCTGCTCCGGCGAACCCTCGGCGAGGAACTTCGGCAGCTGCTTCCGCGCCTCGTCCTTGCTGGCCGTGCCGAACACCGTGGTCAGGATCGAAAGGCCCAGCGAGCCGCCCACCTGCTGCATGGCGTTGAGCAGTCCGGACGCCGCTCCGGCCTCGTGCGGGGCGACCCCGGACACCGCGGTGACGGTCGCCGTCACGAAGTTCAGCCCCATGCCGAAACCGAAGACCAGCATGGGTCCGAGCACGCCGCCGACATAGGAGCTGTCGGGGTTGATGAACGTCTGCCAGGCCAGTCCGACGACCACGAGCGCCGACCCGGTCATCATGAACGGCTTCGGGCCGAGAACGGGCAGGAACCGCTGCGACAGCCCCGCGCCGACGGCGATGGCCGCCGTCACCGGCAGGAAGGCCAGACCGGCTCTGATCGGGCTGTAGCCCAGCACGTTCTGCACGAACAGCACGATGTAGAAGAACATGCCGAACATCGCCGCGGCCAGGCTCAGCATGATGACGTACGTCCCGGAGCGGTTACGCTCGGCGAACATCCGCAGTGGTGTGATGGGTTCCTTCGCCCGGGTCTCGATGAAGACGAAGGCCAGCAGAAGCACCACCGCGGCGGCGAAGGAGCCCAGGGTCAGGCCGTCGCGCCAGCCGTCCTCCGAGGCCCGGATGAAGCCGTACACCAGGGAGGCCATGCCCAGTGTGGAGGTCAGCGCGCCCGCGATGTCGAAGCGGCCGGGGTGGCGTTCGGACTCGTTGATGTACTGCGGGGTGAGGGCGACGATCAGCAGGCCGATCGGCACGTTGACGAAGAACACCCAGCGCCAGTCGAGCCAGTCGGTGAGCATGCCGCCGGCCAGCAGTCCGATGGCACCGCCGCCCGCGGAGACGGCTGCGAACACGCCGAACGCCCGGTTCCGTTCCGGGCCTTCGGGGAACGTCGTGGTGATCAGCGCCAGGGAGGTGGGCGACGCGATCGCGCCGCCCATGCCCTGGAGGGCCCGGGCGGCCAGCAGCTGCCAGGGCTCCTGGGCGAGACCACCGAGGAGCGAGGCGAAGGTGAACAGCAGGATGCCGGTCATGAAAACCCGGCGCCGGCCCAGGATGTCGCCGGCTCGCGCGCCGAGGAGCAGCAGTCCGCCGAAGGTGAGTGTGTAGGCGCTGACCACCCATGTCAGGTCCGTGGTGCTGAACCTGAGAGCGTCTTGAATGTGCGGGAGCGCGATGTTCACAATCGTCGCGTCAAGTACGACCATGAGTTGGCAGGCGGCGATCACGGTGAGGGCGATGCCTGGGCGCCCCTGCCGACGTGCCGCACCCGGTTTCTGGCCCTGTATCAGCTGAGAGGTTGTCACTGTGGATCCCCCACAAATGTTTTAGTGAACGTAAGCGTTCACTGTCACGCCAACGGTAGTGAGTCCTCAGTAGAGAACGCAAGCGTTCACTTAACTGCGTCGTGTGCCGCGTCCCCCTTTGCCGTCGCACGCTGCATCCCCCGCTCCGCATCCCCCGCTCCGCAATCCCCGCTCCCCTGCTCGCTGGAGAAACTCAGATGGTTACCTCGCGCTGGACCGCCGCCCCCGCTCCCCCTCAGGCGGTTTCCCCTCGTCGGCGCGGTGCGGTTCTCGAACGCGCGATCCTCGACGCCGCCTTGGAGCAGCTCAGCACGGTCGGCTGGAACGGTCTCACCATGGAAGGTGTCGCCGCCGGGGCCCAGACCGGCAAGGCCGCGGTCTACCGCCGCTGGTCCTCCAAGGAGGACCTGGTCGCCGACGCCCTACAGGCCGGTCTGCCGCGTTTCGAGCAGGCGCCCGACGTCGGAAGTGTCCGCGAGGACCTGTTGGCCCTGTGCCGGCAGACCCGGGACGCGATGTTCTCGCGTCCGGGCTTCGCACTGCGATCGGTGATTCACGAATGCGATCCGGTGCAGGCCGAAAGGTTCCATGGTGTGATCTTCGAAGCGGTCGTGGAGCCGACCACCAGGCTGATCGGCGAGATCGTCTCCCGTGGCACAGAGCGTGGTGAGGTACGGCCCGATGCGGCCAACGGCTATGTCCTCGACGCCATTCCGGCGATGATGATGTACCGCACCAAGATTTCTGGAAGCGAATGGAGCGACCGGGAGATCGAAGAGATGATCGACGGGTTCATGCTTCCGCTACTGCTGTCGCGCGACGCGTGATCCATGTTCCGGCGGTCGGCCGCGCCCTCCGGGAGGCCGGGGTGTCGCTCGGGGATCAGCGCGGCGTACCCTAAGGGCGCCATGCCGTACGAACCACCTACTCACACCGTCGAGCGCTCCCTTCGCGCCACGACCGGAGCGAAGGTCATTGCCGGTGTCGACGAGGTGGGGCGCGGCGCCTGGGCCGGCCCCGTCACCGTCTGCGCCGCGGTCACCGGTCTTCGCCGGCCGCCCACGGGCCTCACCGACTCCAAGCTGCTGACCATCAAGCGGCGTACGGAACTTGCCGAGGTGCTGCGGACCTGGGTCACGGCCTATGCCCTGGGGCATGCCTCGCCGGAGGAGATCGACGACCTCGGGATGACGGCCGCGCTGCGACTCGCGGCGAGCCGAGCCCTGGAGGCCCTGCCGGTCCGCCCCGACGCGGTCATCCTCGACGGGAAGCACGACTACCTGGGCCTGCCCTGGCAGGTGCGTACGGTCATCAAGGGTGACCGTTCGTGTGTGGCCGTGGCGGCGGCCTCGGTGATCGCCAAAGTTCAGCGCGACAAAATGATGGCCGAACTGGGTGTCGACCATGCAGACTTCGGATTTGCGGACAACGCCGGGTATCCGTCGCCCGTGCACAAGGCCGCACTGGAGGAGCGGGGCCCCACCCCGTACCACCGGTTGTCGTGGGCGTATCTTGATGCGCTGCCCCAGTGGCGGCACCTCAAGAAGGTCCGCAGCTGGGCGGAGGGAAACGTTCCGGAGATCGAGGGTCAGCTCGGCTTCGACTTCTGACGTTCCAGTCGCACTCTTGTGCCACCCGGTTCACCTGACCTGCACCAACGTTTGATAGATATCAGCTCATGCCTCTCATTCCCGAGGAGCCTCAGATTCACGAGAGTGCCCAGGGTCCCCGCGCCATTCCGGCCAGTGGCCGTACCGCGCCGACCCCCCGTCCCGTACCCGGCCCCCGCCCCGCGGCTCCGTCGCGTCCCGGTCGTCCCGGCCCTGTGCGGCCGGCGCCGCCGGTACAGCGCACAGCGCGTGACGTGGCCAAGCCAGGCCCGTCCGGCCCGGCCGTGCCCGCCGCTGCGGCGGCGGCTCCGCAGATCCAGTTGATCCCGGCATCGGTCGAGAGTGCTCTCGACGCGGCCGAGGAAGCGGTGGATCTGCTCCTCGACTCGGGCCGTGCCCCCGGCGACGTGCTGGTGATCACCACCGGCGCGCAGCACCCGTGGGCCGACCACGAGCTGTCGTTCGGTGAAGCCTCCTACTGGGCGCAGCACGACGCGGGTGACGACGTCTTCTACACGGACGCCGCCATCGCCTCCCGCGCCGCGACCCGCGCCGTCGTGGTCGTCGCCGTCAACGGCGGCCCGGCCGACGCTGCCGCCACCGCCCTGCCGCTGGCCCTCTCCCGGGCCGGTGCCCTGCTGATCGTCTGCGGCGACCCGCAGCACATCAACTCGGTACTGGGCGCGGGCGTCTGAGCCGTCTCCGGCGCCTCTGGGTCTCCGGAGGCACCGGCGGAGTTCCGGCGGTGATTCGCACGGTGGTGCCTTTGCCGTGCCCGGACACCTGACGGGCGGTACCCGCTGCCGTCACGGAGCGGCCGTCCGGCCGCCGGAGGTCCGGAACGCGGGCACCGGGCCTGATCCTCCTAGCTCGCCGAGGTGCCGGACGGCCGGACGCCCACGCGGGCCCGCCAGGCCGCGACGGCGAGACACCCACGCGGGCCCGCCCGGGCCGCCCCGGAGCGCGGTGAGCGTTCCTTCCCGAGCACCGGGTACGGCGGGTCCGCCGTGCCGGGCCGCTGATTCGTGGCCGGCCGGCCTCTGCACGACGTGTATCCGGTCGGCCTCCGCACGAAGGGCGTCCGGCCGGCCCGGCCCGGCACCTCCCCTCACAGGGCCGGGATTCAGCGAGCGGCCGCGCGGCGCAGCACCTCGGAAGCCGCGCCCCCGGTGCGCGGTGCCAACGGCGGGGCCTGGGACAGGGCGAAGGGCTCAGGAGCCGAGTCGGCACTGGGGCGCCGCCCGCCACGACCCTCGCCGAGCACCTGCCAGCCGTCGTGCGTCAGCGTGATGTACGCCCCGCAGCGCAGCCCGTGCAGGGTGCAGGCGTCCCGCAGCCCCCACATCCAGGCGCCGTCCTCCTCCGTCCAACGCGCGTCCCCCTCCCGGCAGTAGAGCAGCACGGCGGTACGTACCGGGGTGCGCCGGCGAAGATCGTGCGGGATGACCCGGCGCAGCTGGTCCAACAGCACGTTCCGGAACATCCAGCCGTCGGCCGGGGCGGTGCGCCGGCTGAAGGAGGCACTGGCACACAGGCGCTCCTCCGGGTCCAGGACGGCCACGATCGCCGTGCCGAGCCGGGGCAGGTGCCGGGTGTGCAGCCCGCTGACGACCTCACGGGGGTTGCGCAGCAGCGGTATTCCGGCGTCGGCCCACTCCGCGGGCTCGAGCAGACGGCTGGCGGAAGCGGCGGACGCGGACGTCGACAGGGATGCCGCCGAGGACGGAGCGAATCCGAAGGTCACGTTCCTCCCTTCGGCTACGCGCCCACACTGCGGGCAGGATTGGATTCGGGGGAGCGCGCACCGCAGCAAAGCCCAACCGGATCACGGACGAGCCGTGCGGGGAGCGGACTTCAATTCTTCCTGTCGAACTTGGATGCGGCAACGAGCAAATGGGGCCACCGACTGTTATCTGGTGGAGTGTGACTTATATCCCTACCCCACGAGGCAGCGGACGACCCTTGAGACGTTCGACAGCGGCACGTTCGTGCACCGCGGCCGGCATCGCGGTCGAACGGCAGCGGGTGGATCAGCCCTGAACCGCCAGGACCAGCGGCAACACCCCCTGCGCCCCGGACCGCCTGAGCAGGCGCGCGGCTACGGCCAGTGTCCAGCCCGTCTCGGTGAAGTCGTCCACCAGCAGCACCGGCCCCTGAGCCTCGGCGAGGGCGGCGGCCAGGGCGGGCGGCACGGTCAGCGCACCGTCGAGGGCCTTCAGTCGCTGCGCGCTGTTGCTGCGGGAGCCCGGCTGTGCGTCGCCCGCGTACTCCACGCTGCCCAGCAGCGGCAGTCTGCCGATCTCCGCGATCCGTGCCCCGAGAGAGTGGATCAGCTCAGGCCTGGAGCGTGAGGCGACAGTCACGACCCCTCGCGGCCGCGGCTGTGCGTCGGCCGCACCGGCTGCCCAGCCGCCCGGCCCCTTCGCCCAGTCGGCCAGTACCTCCACCACGGCACGGGCCACGTCGTCCGGCACCGGAGTGTCCGGGGCCTGGGGCGCGAGCAGTGGTCGTAGCCGGTTGCCCCATCCGATGTCCGACAAGCGCCCCAAGGCCCGCCCGACCGAGGCCTGTTCACCGGCCGGAATGCGTCCCTTGAGTTCGATGCCGATCGCCGGCAGTCCGGTGGGCCACATCCGGCGGGGCTCCACTTCGGTCCCCGCCCGCCCCAGATCGACCCGCGCGGCGTCCACCGCGGCCGGGGAGGTGTCCGCGCTGAAGCGTGGCTGGGCGCAGTTGTCGCAGCGGCCGCACGGCTTCGCGCCCTCGTCGTCCAGCTGCCGCTGCAAAAACTCCATCCGGCAGTCCGTCGTGGCCGCGTACTCGCGCATCGCCTGCTGTTCGGCGGCGCGCTGCCGCGCCACCCACGCGTACCGATCGGCGTCGTACGTCCACGGCTGTCCGGTCGCGATCCAGCCGCCCTTGACCCGCTTGACCGCGCCGTCCACGTCGAGGACCTTGAGCATGGCCTCCAGCCGGGACCGACGCAGCTCCACCAGCGGTTCCAGCGCGGGCAGCGACATCGGACCGCCGGCCCGGGACAGGACGTCCAGGGTGCGGCGCACCAGCTCCTCCGACGGGAAGGCGAGCGACGCGAAGTAGCTCCAGATCGCCTCGTCCTCGCGGCCCGGCAGGAGAAGTACCTCGGCGTGCTCGACACCGCGTCCCGCACGGCCCACCTGCTGGTAGTAGGCGATGGGGGAGGAGGGCGAGCCCAGATGCACCACGAACCCGAGGTCGGGCTTGTCGAAGCCCATACCGAGGGCGGAGGTGGCGATCAGCGCCTTGACCCGGTTGCCGAGCAGGTCCTCCTCGGCCTGCTGCCGGTCCGCGTTCTCCGTCTTCCCCGTGTACGACGCCACGGTGTGACCGCGCTGTCGGAGGAAGGCGGTGACCTCCTCGGCCGCCGCCACGGTGAGCGTGTAGACGATGCCCGACCCCGGCAGGTCGTCCAGGTGATCGGCGAGCCAGGCCATCCGGTGCGCCGCGTCCGGCAGTCGCAGCACGCTCAGGCTGAGGCTCTCCCGGTCCAGCGGGCCGCGCAGTACCAACGCGTCCGAACCGCCGCCGGTGCCCAACTGCTCGGCGACGTCCGCGGTCACACGCGCGTTGGCCGTGGCGGTGGTCGCCAGCACGGGCACGCCGGCCGGGAGGTCGGCGAGCATGGTGCGCAGCCGCCGGTAGTCGGGCCGGAAGTCGTGGCCCCAGTCGGAGATGCAGTGGGCCTCGTCCACGACGAGCAGACCGGTCGCCGCGGCGAGCCGGGGCAGCACCTGGTCGCGGAAGTCGGGGTTGTTGAGGCGCTCCGGTGACACGAGAAGGACGTCCACCTCGCCGGTCGCGATCTCTGTCTGGATCGCCTCCCAGTCCTCGGTGTTGGACGAGTTGATGGTGCGGGCGTGGATACCGGCCCGTGCTGCCGCCTCCACCTGGTTGCGCATGAGCGCGAGCAGTGGGGAGACGATCACAGTCGGGCCGCTGCCTCCGGCGCGCAGCAGCGAGGTGGCCACGAAGTACACCGCGGACTTGCCCCAGCCCGTGCGCTGCACGACCAGGGCCCGGCGCCGTTCGGCGACCAGTGCCTCGATCGCCCGCCACTGGTCCTCGCGCAGCCGGGCGGTGCCGGTGTCGTCGCCGACGAGGCGGGCGAGGACGGCGTCGGCCCGGGCCCGGAGATCCGCGTTGTTCGTGTGCTCCATGGGTCCCATACAACAGGACGGGACCGACAGTCCGGGCGGACTGTGGACGAGGACGGCGTGCTTGGCATGTCCCTGATTCGACTTATCCACAGGCCGAACCGGAATCGCGAGATCCGCGAGATGGTCGGCCCATGACGAACCACAGCGAAACCGCCGAACCATCCGAAAACAGCGACGCCGCGGGCGGCTCGCCACCCCTCTGCGGATCGGCCCACGACCCCCAGGTCACCCTGCGCACCCCGGCCGAACTGGCCGACGCGCTGCCCTACCTGCTCGGATACCGCCCCGAGGACAGCATGGTCCTGATGGCTCTGCACGACCGGGGCGGCCGTGGCCGCTTCGGCGGCCGCGCCCGGCTCGGCATCCCCGCGAACAGGGACGACTGGGAGTCGGCCGCACGCCAACTGGCCCAGGGGCTGATGGCGGGCAGCGAGCGCCGGGGCGCCCGGCCCGAGCAGATGGTCGCCTACGTCTGCCAGGAACCCGCGCCCGGTGAATCAGGCCGGGACGTGATGCGCAGGCTGGCGCCGCTGGCCCAGCTGCTGCGCACCGAGTGCGGCCGCCTCGACGTGCCCGTGATCGAGGCGCTGTGCATCTCCGACGCCCGCTTCTGGTCGTACTGCTGCCCGGCGGAGGCATGCTGCCCCGCCGAAGGCACCCCGATGGGGCTGCCTGGCACCTCGGTGCTCGCGGCCGCCGCCACCTACGCCGGTATCCAGGTGCGCGGCAGTCTGCGCGAGTTGCGGGCCAGGCTGCTTCCCTGGGAGACCGGCGCCGCGCCGGAACAGGAGATCGCCCTGGACCGCGCCGGAATGGCCCTGGTGCCCCGCATCCTCGACGACGCCTTCCGGGCGCAGGTGGCCGACGACACCCTGGCCCTCGCCCGCCGGATCATCGAACGGTACGCCGACGCCACCCCGGTCCCCGGCACCCACCAGGCGGACCTCCGCGACGACCGGCTGCTCGCCCACGACGAGGCCGCCCAGCTCATCCTCGGACTACAGGACCGCCTCACCCGCGACCGCGCGGCCGCCTGGATGGAGGGCGCCGAGGCCGGACCAGCCCTGCGCCTGTGGCGGGCCCTGGCCCGCCGCTGCGTCGGCCCCTACGGCGAACACGCCGCGGCCCCTCTGACGCTGGCCGGCTGGGTCGCCTGGTCGAGCGGCGACGACCTGGAGGGACGGGAAGCCCTGGCCATGGCCCTGGGCGCCGACCCCGACTACCTCTTCGCCGCCCTGCTGCACCGGGCCTGCAACGAGGGTCTGGATCCGGAGTCGATCCGCCGCTGCCTGCGCACCGGCCGCACGGGACGGATCCCTGAGGGCGGGACCACGGCGGACGCGGCGGCCACAGCGAACGCGGTGGGCACAGCGAACGCAGTGGGCACGGCGGACACGGAGGATGCGGCGGACACGAAGGACACCGACCCGGGCCCGCTCGCCCCGGATGCCGACCATCCGCCGACCGCCGACGCGGGCACGCCCCCGGCAAGCCGTCCGTATGCCGTTCACTGCACCGACAACATCGACAACGCCAATAACGCAAGCAACACCGATAGCACCGACAACACCGGCAACCGACCGCGACGACCGGACGCCCGGCCCCGACGACAGGACGCCCGGCCCCGCCGGCAGGAGGGCACCCGAACGCGAGGAACGAGTACGGACACCACCCGACCCGGTTCGACCAGGCCGGGCGGCCCGCGCACCCGCACCCGCACCCGCACGGCGGAGAGCGCCGACGGGAACAGGGTGGAGAAGAGCGACGTACGAGGGGGCAGGACGGGGCAGGAGGAGGCCCGTTCCGGGAACAGCCGCGGTGAGCGCGACGAATGAACCAGAGCATGCCCGGGGCGGCATGTGGTCGGACCTGGGCGAACGACGCGTCCACGCACCGGTGTCCGGCCGGGTCCGACACGCGGGGGCGTGACCAGGAGGAGCCCGGCCCCGTTCACCTGGGTGGCGGAACGCCGGAACAGGCCGGACCGCCACCCGCCCCTGCGGAACCCTCCGTCCGGCGCCCAGCACGTCGCAGGCGCACAGAGCGCAGAAGAAGCCGCCCCATGCATCAGCCGACTCCGCCTTCCCTCGCCGACGACAACCGCCGACTCCGGGACGGCCCGCCCTGGCTCGCGGTGCCGGACGACGGCCCGGCGCCGCCACGCGCCCGCGCACCCAGGCCCGCGTCGGTACCCGTGGCCGCCGCACGCACGGCTCCCGGTGCGCCGAGCCTGAAGTACGCCACCGGCCTGCCGCCCGCACACACCGTCCTGATCTGCGTCGCGCTCCCCGGCCTGGCCATCTCCACGGAGCGGGGTCAGCTGACCGGACACGGCCTGGAGGGGTTCTACCGTGCGGGCCGACGGCTGCTCGCGCGCTGCCAGATCCGGGTCGCCGGCCGTGAACCGCTGGCCGTGCAGGCCCGCATGACAGGAGCGGACTGCGCTCGTTTCGTCGGCACCCTGCGGGCCTCACCGACCGTGGGACCTGACCCGGACGTCGTCGTGGAGCGCACCCGGCACGCCGACGGCACGGAACGCATCACCCTGCACAGCTCCGCCCTCCATCCCCTGCGGCTGCCGCTGGAGGTGGCCCTCGCCACGGACCTCGCGGAACTGAGCGCCATCGCCTCCGGCACCCCGGGGCCCGAACTCCCGGCCAGTGTCCACGGCTCCGGCCTGCGCTGGGCCACCCCCCACGGCAACGCGTCGGTCACGGCGGACCCGCCGCCCGCCGACGCGCTGGCCTCGGCGGGGCTGCTCCGGTGGGAGTTCGAACTACTGCCGGGCGGCACGGCAAGCGTGGAACTGCGGGTGCGTCCGGACGGCGCGGGTCCGCCGCGCGCCGTGGGGCACGCCGCGACCAGCCTCCTGGCACCGGCCCAGGCCACGGGTGACCACCCCGGAGTCACCGGCCTGCTCCGGACGAGCGTCGACGACCTGCAAGCACTGCTGCTCCGCGATCCCGGACACCCTTCCGACACCTACCTCGCGGCCGGGGCGCCGTGGCGGTGCGGCCTGGCCCCGGCCGAAGCCCTCGCCGCCGCCCGGATGGCCCTGCCCCTCGGTACCCGCCTCGCCGCCGGCACCCTGCGCACCCTGGCCCGCATCCAGCTCCGCGGTCCCGGACCCCGGACCGGCATGATCCCCGGCCCGCGCCGCGACGCCGGCGCACACCTGCCGCCGGGCTGCACGGGTACGGAGGCCACATTGCTCTTCCCCGTGCTGCTGGCGGAGGCCCGCCGCTGGGGGCTGCCGGAGCAGGAGACACGGGAACTGCTGCCCGCCGCGGAGCGCTGCCTGACCTGGCTGCGCACCACCGTGGGTGACCGGACATACCTCTGCGATCCGCAGCCCGGCGGGCCCGTGCGCAGCGAGACTCAGGCCCACGCGCACCGGGCCGCGCTGCTGGGTGCCGATCTCCTCGACGACTACGAACGTCCCGGCGCCACCGGACTGCGGCAATGGGCGGCGGAACTGGCGAAGGCGTTCCGGGCGGACTTCTGGACCGAGGACCGGGGCGGCGGCCGTCCGGTGGCGGCCCTGACCCCGGAGGGCCGCCCGCTGACCCAGTTCGGCTCCACGGCCGTGCACCTGCTCGACACCGGCCTGCTGGGCGCGGGCCGTCCGGCGCCAGGTCTGCTCGACAAGGTGCGGACCGGGCAACTCGCCCGGCTGCTCGGCGGTCCGGCCATGGACTCGGGCTGGGGACTCCGTGGGCTGGGTGCGAAGGAGGCGGGTCACAGCCCGTTCGGCCACCGGTCCGGGGCCGTCCGGGTGCAGGAGACGGCACTCGCCGTCGCCGGGCTGTCCGTCGCAGGGTACGAGAAGGAGGCCGGCGGGTTGCTGCGCGGCCTGCTGGCAGCGGCCGAGCACTTCGGGCACCGGCTGCCCGAGATGTTCGCCGGGGAACAGCGCTCCGACGGGAGTGCTCCCCTCCCGCATCCCGCCGCCTGCCGCCCGGCTGCCACCGCCGCCGCCTCCGGAGTCCTGCTCCTGACCACACTCGCCGGCATCCGCCCCGACACCCCGGCCGGTACCGTCACCCTGCGTCCGGTCGCCAGTGCCCCCCTGGGTGAACTCGGTCTGACCGGACTGCGGGTCGCCGGAGCGCCCTTCTCGGTCCGGGTCAGCCGACTCGGCCTCGCCATGGTCGAGGAGGCCGCCGACGGCCTGCAACTGGGGGTGTGACCCCGGCCGGCCGGAAGGCGAGCGGACCTGGCGGCGCGGTCGTGCGGGAAAGGGTGGCTGAGCGCCGTACGTGCGCCGGAACGGAGCGCGAGGCGCATACCGGAGCGAAGTGGATCAGCCGTCGGAGCAAGCGGAGAAGGGAGTGTTTATCGTCAGGCAGACGACTATGATCACGGCATGCCCTACGACCCGTCAGCCTTTCCGCCGTTCGCCGTCACCGTGGACCTGGTCGTGCTGACCGTGCGCCGCCATGCCCTGTGTGCGCTGGCGGTCCGGAGAGGCGAGTCGCCGTTCCAGGGGCGGTGGGCGCTGCCGGGCGGCTTCGTACGGGCCGACGAGGATCTTTCGCAGGCCGCGGCGCGAGAACTCGCGGAGGAGACCGGGCTGCGCGCCCACGACCCCGACGCGCCCGCCCAGGAGGGCGGGGCCCATCTGGAGCAGCTGGCGACCTACGGCGACCCCAAGCGCGACCCCCGGATGCGCGTGGTCAGCGTGGCCCACCTCGCCCTCGCTCCCGATCTGCCCGCACCTCGCGCGGGCGGCGACGCCAGCAACGCGCGCTGGGCCCCGGTGGACGAACTGCTGGCGCAGGGTGGCTACGGCCGGGACGGCGAACCCGTCGCGCCGCTCGCCTTCGATCACACCCAGATCCTGTCCGACGGCGTGGAACGGGCCCGCTCAAAGATCGAGTACTCGTCCCTGGCCACCGCGTTCTGCCCGCCCGAGTTCACGGTCGGCGAGCTGCGCCGGGTCTACGAGGCGGTGTGGGGTGTGGCGCTCGACCCCCGCAACTTCCATCGGAAGGTGACCGGGACGCCGGGCTTCCTCGTTCCCACCGGCGGCACGACCACTCGCCAGGGAGGTCGTCCGGCCCAGCTCTTCCGGGCCGGCGGGGCGACCCTGCTCAACCCGCCGATGCTGCGCCCCGAGGTGTGAACGGCCGACAGTGCGAACCCCACGAGGGTTAAACGGCCTTATACCCGGAAAAACGGTCATTCCGCGCTATCTTCCCTAAGGTGATCGAGGCCTTCGGACTGACCAGCACCCCCCGCAAGGCGCACCCGCCCGCGGTCGACGACGTGACCTTCGAGGCGCGCGCGGGCCAAGTCACCGCACTCCTCGGCGAGGCGGGCGCGGGCAAGACCACGACGCTCAGACTGATGCTCGAACTCCAACAGGGCCGTGGCCTCACCCACTTCAGAGGCCGCCCGCTGCATCGCATCGCTCACCCCTCGCGTGAGGTCGGCGTGGTCCTCGGCGACGTTCCCGGCCACCCGGCCCGCTCCGTCCGCGGTCATCTGCGCATGCTGTGCGCGGCGACCGGCGTCCCGGCCCGGCGGGCCGACGAAGTGCTGGAAACCGTCGGCATCGTCAGCCTGCGCGACGAACGCCTGGGCACGCTGTCCCGCGGCATGGACCGCCGCCTCGGCCTCGCGAGCGCACTGCTCGCCGATCCCCACACCCTGGTCCTGGACGAGCCCACGAACGGTCTCGCCGGTCGTGAAGCCCTCTGGCTGCACCGGATGCTCCGGGCGCACGCGACACAGGGCGGCACGGTCCTGTACACCACCGCCGACCCCAAGGAAGCCGCCCGCGCCGCCGACCGGGTCGTCACCCTGGAGGCCGGCAGACTCGTTGCGGACCAGGCGGCCGGCGAGTTCGCCCGCACCCGGCTGCGCCCCCGCGTCGCCGTCCGCAGTCCCCACGCCGCCCGGCTCGCGGCCCTCCTCAGCAAGGAGGCCCGCACCGCTCACCGTTCCGTGGAAGTCGTACGGGAGGGCGGCAACCGCCTCTCCGTGTACGGCAGTACGACCGCCGAGGTCGGTGAGACCGCGTTCCGGCACGGCATCCTCGTCCATCAACTCGCCGACGAGACGGGTGACATGGGCCCCGGCGCCGTCCCGGAGCCGTCGACGGAGGTCGCGCCGGTAGCCGTACGGCGGCAACACGACACGAGCGAACCGGCCGTAGCGCCGGAGTGCCTGGCCGCCGAGGCGGTCACGAGCGCTGCCCGGCCCGACGAATCCGGCGTGGAGGTCCAGTGCGCCGCCGGTTCCACGGTCACCCCGCAACCGCGGGCGTCGGCCGCTCCGAAGTGGGCAGGGCGGTCAGGCACGGGCGTCGCCCGTCCGGACCCGAGCCGGTCCTCGACGGGTCCCGAGTCGTCCGTCGCGGCCGCGCTCCGGTCGTCCGGCTCCGGCGAGGCGAAGCCCGACGGCGCCCAGGCGGTGTCCGGCTCGCCCCGTTCTTCCCGCGCGGACGCGTCCGGCCTCTCCCGTCCCGCCGAGGCCTCGGCCGTCGCGTTCGGGCCTCAGTCGGTGGGCGCCTCCGCGGGCACCCGGCCATCCGTCGTGACGGCATTCGCGCAGTGCCCTCCGACGGCCGCGCCCCCCGGCCAGGCGACCCGCACCGCCCCACCGGAGCCGGCGTCCGCCACCGTCCCCGCCCAGCCGCCGGCCATCGGCACCTCCGCCCAGCCTCCGGCCGGCACCGCCTCCGCCCAGCCGTCCCTCGCCGCCGCTGCCGCCCAGCCGTCAACAGCGCCCGCCGAGCCGCCAACAGCGCCCGCCCCCGCCGAGCCGCCGGCCACTGCCCACCCCCTCACGTCGGTCGCTACGGCTGCCGCCGACGAGTCACCGGCCCCTGCCGCCTCCGCCCAGCCGTCGCCCTCCGCCGCGGCGACCGCCCGACCGCAGAGCCGCGAGATGTCCGAACGGTCGTCCGCCGGTGAGATGTCCGAACGGTCGTCGGCCGGTGAACCGGGCGACCTCGCCGCCCCGGCCGGCTCCCGCCATCCGCGGCTCGGTGCCGTACCCGCCGAGGTCCCCAGCGCCCCCCTCCCCGTCAAGGAGCCGCTTCAGCAGCCGCAGCCCGGCAAGCCCGCTGCGACAGCCGAAGGCGAGATCCCGGCGGACGCCACTTCCGCCGACTTCCCGACGGGCCTCGCACGCCGGCCCGAAGCCTCCGCTCCGGACGCTCTTTCCTTCCTCCCGCCCCCCATCTCCGTCCGCACCGCCCCCAGTCCCCTCCGCCCGTTGCGTTACGAACTCCGCCGGGCCGCCGGTATCGGTGCCGGCTTCCTCACCTGCGGTGTCGTACTGCTGTTGTCCGCCGTCACCGCCGTACTGCTGGCGAGGCTCGGGCACACCCCCCAGGCCCGGTTGTTCGCGGCCTGGCCGCGCGAGCTGCCGCTGCCTCCGGCGGCCCTCGGCGCGGGACTGCTCGGGGCGTTGGCCTTCGGAGACGAGTTCCGCCACCCCGCGTTGGCGGCGGACCGCGGCACCGTGCCCCGCCGACTGGGGCTGCTCACCGCGAAACTGCTGGTCTGCGGAGCCACCGCGGTACTGCTCTCGTTCCTCACCCTGGGCTGCGACGCCGAAGCGCTCTATCTCGTCTACGGCGGGGAGCTCGCGAAGGTTCCCGCCGACTGGCTCCCGCTCACCGTGAGTTGGTTCGGGCTGGTCGTCGGCTGTTCCTGGGCCGGCGTGCTGGCCGCGGGTGTCTTCCGGTCCACCACGGCCGGCCTGGCCGCTGTTCTCGCCGTACCCGTGCTCGTCGTGCCGACCGTGCACGAGGTGCTGCGGGGGTCCGGCGCGCGGATGGCCGCCGGTCTCCCGGCGCGGTTGAGGGAGGCGTTCCTGCTCCAGTGGCCCTTCGGGGGAGACCGCTACCTGGTCGGTACGGTCCGGCTGCTCGCCCAACCGGTGGGCGGCGCACTGGCGTTGTCCCTGACCGCACTGCTCTGCGCGTACCTGTTCACGACTCTGCGGCCGAGGGCTCGATGAGTGCGGATCGGGCGCTTGCGATCCACCTCTGCCCACAAATCCCTTCAGAACGCCCATTTATTTCTGATAAGGCGTCAATTGCGACGGCGTGAGCGATCACCCTTTCGTGTGCTTTTCACCAAAGACCTCAAGGGAGTTGGAGGCAGCGCCGACAAAGGATCCGTGAGTACCCTTGCGCACACCATGATGACCGCCGCCCGCTCCGCAGACTCTGGTCTGGTCGGCCCGGGCGAACTCGACCGCTACCCCTACACGGATGCTCCCGTCACCGAACGTGTCGGCGTGCCCTCCTGGGAGGGCGCCGACCCGGAACTCGGCCGTGTGGGCCGCCGTGCCGCGGGCAGCCGCGGCCGCGGACTGCACGGTCAACTCGTCCAACAGCTCGGTCAGATGATCGTCTCCGGCGATCTGGGCGCGGACCGTCCGCTGGTCCCCGAGGAGATCGGCCAGCGTTTCGAGGTCTCCCGCACCGTCGTCCGTGAGTCCCTGCGGGTCCTGGAGGCCAAGGGGCTGGTCAGCGCCCGCCCCAACGTCGGCACCCGCGTGCGTCCGGTCAGCGACTGGAACCTCCTCGACCCGGACATCATCGAGTGGCGGGCCTTCGGGCCGCAGCGCGACGACCAGCGCCGTGAGCTCAGCGAGCTGCGCTGGACGATCGAGCCGCTCGCCGCCCGTCTCGCCGCCGGACACGGGCGTGAGGACGTCCAGCAGCGCCTGTGCGACATGGTCGAGATCATGAGCCACGCCATGGCGCAGGGCGACGCGCTGACCTTCTCCCGCGCCGACGCCGAGTTCCACTCGCTGCTCATCCAGGTCGCGGGCAACCGCATGCTGGAGCATCTCTCCGGCATCGTGTCGTCGGCCCTCCAGGTCTCCGGCGGCCCGGTCGCCGGCTGTGACCGGCCGAACGAGACCTCCCTGGCCCAGCACGCGCGGATCGTCGACGCCCTCGGCACCGGCGACGGCACGGCCGCCGAATCGGCGATGCGGCAACTGCTGACCGTCCACCCCGAGGTGGAGCGCGTGGTTCCCGCCCCGCGCGAGCACTGATCCGCGCCGAGAGCGGCGCGCTCGGTCGGTGCCACGTCCTCCTGGCGCCGCCGGTCCGGGACCCGCTTCCGCCGGACCCCGCCGGATCCCTCAGGGCTCCGGCGGGGTCCGGCGGCGGGGCGGGCGCAGTGATCGGCCGTACGGAAGGCTCCGCGACGGTCGCGTGAACGGACTCGCGGCGGTGGCGCGACGTACTGGAGCGGTCGTACGACCAGTCGTACGGTGGAGGACGCGGGGTCCGAAGGGCCCGGAGAGATCATCGTCGACAACCTCTGCCCATGTCTGACCGTTTTTGAGTGCTTACGGGGTGTGACTCGGGCCACGTAGATTGGGCGTAACGCTCTTGCGAACAACGCGATGACCTAAGAGGTGACAGCCGCGGAGGGAATACGGACGCCATTCATGGCGCTGTGTAACGTCCCGGCCCGCGCCCGCGCCGTCGGCCCATCCCCAAGCCGGCGGTCGGCTCCAGTCCGTCCCGGACGGGGCCGGAAGCCGTTTTCCAACGTTCCGAGAGGTTGTTCGTGTCGGCCAGCACATCCCGTACGCTCCCGCCGGAGATCGCCGAGTCCGTCTCTGTCATGGCTCTGATTGAGCGGGGAAAGGCTGAGGGGCAGATCGCCGGCGACGATGTGCGTCGGGCCTTCGAAGCTGACCAGATTCCGGCCACTCAGTGGAAGAACGTACTGCGCAGCCTCAACCAGATCCTTGAGGAAGAGGGTGTGACGCTGATGGTCAGTGCCGCGGAGCCCAAGCGCACCCGAAAGAGCGTCGCAGCGAAGAGTCCGGCCAAGCGCACCGCCACCAAGACGGTCGCGGCGAAGACGGTGACCACCAGGAAGGCGACCGCCACGGCCGCTCCCGCGGTGGCCCCCGCCGCTGCCGCCGACGACCCGGCCGAAGAGGCGGCGCCCGTGAAGAAGGCTGTCGCCAAGAAGGCCCCCACCGCGAAGAAGGTGGCCGCGAAGAAGACCGCGACCGCCGCGAAGAAGACGGTGGCGAAGAAGACCGCCGCCAAGAAGGACGACGTCGAGATCCTCGAGGACGAGGTCCTCGAGGAGCCCAAGGCCGGCGCCGAGGAGCCCGAGGGCACCGAGAGCGCGGGCTTCGTCCTGTCCGACGAGGACGAGGACGACGCGCCGGCACAGCAGGTCGCCGCCGCCGGTGCCACCGCCGACCCGGTCAAGGACTACCTCAAGCAGATCGGCAAGGTCCCCCTGCTCAACGCCGAGCAGGAGGTCGAACTCGCCAAGCGCATCGAGGCCGGTCTGTTCGCCGAGGACAAGCTGGCCAACGCCGACAAGCTGGCCCCGAAGCTCAAGCGCGAGCTGGAGATCATCGCCGAGGACGGCCGCCGCGCCAAGAACCACCTCCTGGAGGCCAACCTCCGTCTGGTGGTCTCGCTGGCCAAGCGCTACACCGGCCGCGGCATGCTCTTCCTGGACCTCATCCAGGAGGGCAACCTCGGCCTGATCCGCGCGGTCGAGAAGTTCGACTACACCAAGGGCTACAAGTTCTCCACGTACGCCACCTGGTGGATCCGGCAGGCGATCACCCGCGCCATGGCCGACCAGGCCCGCACCATCCGTATCCCGGTGCACATGGTCGAGGTCATCAACAAGCTCGCGCGCGTGCAGCGCCAGATGCTCCAGGACCTGGGCCGCGAGCCCACCCCGGAGGAGCTGGCCAAGGAACTCGACATGACCCCGGAGAAGGTCATCGAGGTCCAGAAGTACGGCCGTGAGCCCATCTCCCTGCACACCCCGCTCGGTGAGGACGGCGACAGCGAGTTCGGTGACCTCATCGAGGACTCCGAGGCCGTCGTCCCCGCCGACGCCGTCAGCTTCACGCTCCTCCAGGAGCAGCTGCACTCGGTGCTGGACACCCTGTCCGAGCGCGAGGCCGGCGTCGTCTCCATGCGGTTCGGTCTCACCGACGGTCAGCCGAAGACCCTCGACGAGATCGGCAAGGTCTACGGCGTCACGCGTGAGCGGATCCGCCAGATCGAGTCCAAGACCATGTCGAAGCTGCGTCACCCGTCGCGTTCGCAGGTGCTGCGCGACTACCTCGACTAGATCGCGTCCCGCGGCAGATCGCGTCCTGCGACCGGCTCGCGGTCCGAACACACCGAAGGTCCGGCCCTCCCTCGGGGGGCCGGACCTTCGTGCTGCGCGGTGCGGCCCGCTGGATGACTCTGGGTGTTCCAGTACCACCCAGAGTGAGGAGGGTGCATGCGTCGTTCGTCTGCTCCGGTCCTGATCCGGCCGCTGATCCTGGCGGCCGTCACCGCGGTCATACCGCTGGCCGGCCCGCCCCCGGCGGTCGCCGACAGCGTTGTCGTCGGCGGCTTTCCCATCGATGTCTCGCAGGCTCCCTGGACGGTCGCCCTGTCCAGCCGTGACCGGTTCGGGGGTACCCGCGCCGGTCAGTTCTGCGGTGGCGTCGCGATCGGTCGGACCACGGTCCTGACCGCGGCCCACTGCCTGGCCGACGAGGTCGTCGGCGGACCGTACGGCCCGGTGGGCGACCTCAAGGTCATCGCGAACCGCACCGACCTGCTGTCCGCGCAGGGACAGGAGATTCCCGTGACCGTCGCCCGGGTGAATCCGGGCTACGACCCCGAGGCGAACACCGGCGACTTCGCCGTCCTCACTCTCGCCCGGCCTCTCCCGGCCGGCGCGGTGGTCCCGATGGCCGCCGAGGGGGACACCGCCTACACGCCCGGCACCGGCGCTCTGGTCTCCGGATGGGGCGACACCACGGGCGGCGCCGACTACGCACGCCGACTGCACGCGGCACGCGTCCACGTACTGCCTGACGAGACCTGCGCACGCGCCTATCCCGGCGACGCGGACGGCACCTACCAGCCCCACTCGATGCTGTGCGCGGGAGAGGCGCGGGGTGGCCCGGACGCCTGCCAGGGGGACAGCGGGGGCCCGCTCGTCGCCGACGGGAAGCTGATCGGGCTCGTGTCATGGGGGAGCGGCTGCGGGCGGCCGGGCAGCCCCGGCGTCTACACGCGCGTCTCGGAGGCCGTACGGGCGCTGGGACCCGGCGGGACCCTCAGTCCTTCACGGCGGCCCCACGAGCCCTCCTGAGGCCCACTGTGGCCGTAAGACGAAGGGCGGTCGCCCTCCTGGGAGGAGCGACCGCCCGTCACCGGCCTGTGCCGGAGCTGGCTCGTCGTGGATGCGAGAGGTCAGCGCTCATCTTCGGAAGCGGTGGCCGGAACGGTCGTCAGCCGCTCCGTCTCGTCCTGTATCTCAGCGGCGATCTTCTTGAGTTCCGGCTCGAACTTGCGGCCGTGGTGGGCGCAGAAGAGCAGTTCTCCGCCGCTGAGCAGCACGACGCGCAGGTATGCCTGGGCGCCGCAGCGGTCGCAGCGATCGGCGGCCGTCAGGTGGCTCGCGGGGGTCAGAACAGTAGTCACGTCGCCTCTTCTCTAGCTCGACGAGCTGTCGTACCAGGGTCAACATCCAACCAGCCCGAAAACGTTCCCGCTCGGGGCTTCTCCTCGAAAAAAATCTTTCGAGGTGGCCGTCTGCTGCCGGTTGGCGGCGAATGTGCCGTATTGCGTGTTTTCAGTGCTTACGGGTTCGCGCGGTTCATCGGTCTCATCCTCCCGGCTGGGTTGCCGGTTGTTTGTGAGGACGTGCCCGGAGCCTAAATGGTTCATGCCTCCAAGGGAACGTGATATGTACTTCACTCCATCGAGGGATCGAACACCCATACGACCCTGGACTAGGGTGAGGGCCGTACGAGGGTGGCGTTACAACGGCTCTACCAGGCCTCGGTACCCTCTGAACGGCGACCGAAGCCGGCCCCTTACCCAAAAGGGGCTCCACTGAAATTCAGCGAGGAGCGAACCGCGTGACCGCCGATACGTCCGTGCCGTCCACTGCGCTGCTGGCAGGAGCAGACCGGGACGGCTCCAACTACACCGCGCGGCACCTGCTCGTTCTCGAGGGCCTCGAAGCCGTGCGCAAGCGTCCCGGCATGTACATCGGCTCCACCGACAGCCGCGGCCTGATGCACTGCCTGTGGGAGATCATCGACAACGCCGTGGACGAGGCCCTCGGCGGCTACTGCGACCACATCGATGTGATCCTCCACGACGACGGCTCCGTCGAGGTCCGGGACAACGGCCGAGGCATCCCCGTGGACGTGGAGCCCAAGACCGGTCTGTCCGGCGTCGAGGTCGT
The DNA here is from genome assembly GCF_001005085.2 of Streptomyces humi. Lineage (GTDB taxonomy): Bacteria > Actinomycetota > Actinomycetes > Streptomycetales > Streptomycetaceae > Streptomyces > Streptomyces humi. Next base: position 101,210 of record NZ_LBMU02000025.1, on the reverse strand, counting down.
CATGACCAAGCTGCACGCCGGCGGCAAGTTCGGCGGTGGCTCCTACGCCGCCTCCGGTGGTCTGCACGGCGTGGGTGCCTCCGTGGTCAACGCGCTCTCCGCGCGCCTCGACGTCGAGGTCGACCGCGGCGGCCAGGTGCATGCGATCAGCTTCCGCCGCGGTGTGCCGGGCGCCTTCGCCGGCGTCGGCCCGGACGGCAAGTTCGAGGCCGCGAGCGGGCTGCGCAAGACCAAGAGGATCCCGAAGACCCGCAGCGGCACGCGGGTGCGCTACTGGGCCGACCGCCAGATCTTCCTCAAGGACGCCAAGCTGTCCCTGGACACGCTGCACCAGCGCGCCCGGCAGACCGCGTTCCTGGTGCCCGGCCTGACCATCGTCGTCCGCGACGAGTACGGCCTGGGCGAGGGTGGCAGCAAGGGCGAGGAGTCGTTCCGCTTCGACGGCGGCATCAGCGAGTTCTGCGAGTACCTGGCCACCGACAAGCCGGTCTGCGACGTCCTCCGCTTCTCCGGTCAGGGCACCTTCAAGGAGACCGTCCCGGTTCTGGACGAGCACGGCCAGATGACCCCGACCGAGGTCACCCGCGAACTCGGCGTGGACGTCGCGATGCGCTGGGGAACCGGCTACGACGTGACGCTGAAGTCGTTCGTCAACATCATCGCCACGCCCAAGGGCGGCACCCATGTCGCCGGCTTCGAGCAGTCCGTCCGCGAGACGCTCAACGAGGTGCTGCGCACCAAGAAGCTGCTGCGCGTCGCCGAGGACGACATCGTCAAGGACGACGCCCTGGAGGGCCTCACCGCCGTCGTCACCGTGCGCCTCGCCGAGCCGCAGTTCGAGGGGCAGACCAAGGAGGTCCTCGGCACCTCGGCGGCCCGCCGGATCGTGAACAACGTGATCTCCAAGGAACTGAAGGCGTTCCTGACCTCCACCAAGCGCGACGCGGCCGCCCAGGCCCGCGTGGTCATGGAGAAGGTGGTCGCCGCCGCGCGGACCCGCATCGCGGCCCGTCAGCACAAGGACGCGCAGCGCCGCAAGACGGCCCTGGAGTCCTCGTCGCTGCCGGCCAAGCTCGCCGACTGCCGCAGCGACGACGTCGAGCGCAGCGAGCTCTTCATCGTCGAGGGCGACTCCGCGCTCGGTACGGCGAAGCTGGCCCGTAACTCCGAGTTCCAGGCGCTGCTGCCGATCCGGGGCAAGATCCTCAACGTCCAGCGGTCCTCGGTGACGGACATGCTGAAGAACGCCGAGTGCGGTGCCATCATCCAGGTCATAGGGGCTGGCTCGGGGCGTACCTTCGACATCGACGCGGCCCGTTACGGCAAGATCATCATGATGACCGACGCCGACGTCGACGGCTCGCACATCCGCTGCCTGCTGCTGACGCTGTTCCAGCGGTACATGCGGCCCATGGTCGAGGCCGGCCGGGTCTTCGCCGCGGTCCCGCCGCTGCACCGCATCGAGATCGTCCAGCCCAAGAAGGGCCAGGACAAGTACGTGTACACGTACTCGGACCGCGAGCTGCGCGACAAGCTCATGGAGCTCCAGAGCACGGGCGTCCGGTACAAGGACTCCATCCAGCGCTACAAGGGCCTCGGTGAGATGGACGCCGACCAGCTGGCCGAGACCACGATGGACCCGCGTCACCGCACCCTGCGCCGCATCAACCTGTCGGACCTCGAAGCGGCCGAACAGGTCTTCGACCTGCTGATGGGCAACGACGTCGCCCCCCGCAAGGAGTTCATCTCCGGCTCGGCGGCGACGCTGGACCGGTCGCGGATCGACGCGTAGCCGCTACGCGGACCGAGCGGACCGAGCGGACCGAGCGGACTGGGCGGACCGAGCGGACTGGGCGGACGGCGGCGCGTAGCCCTCGCCGCCGCGCTGGTTCCGCTGAGCGGCAGGAGTGACCGGAAGCCTCGGCAGACGCCGGGGCTTCCGGCCGTTTGAGCCTCGGGGCCTCGGGGCCTCGGAGCCTCGGAGCCCGGGAAGCGCGGAGCCTCTGAGCCCGGCACCCCGCGCCCCCCGGCCGCCGTGCCCGCCGGTGCCCGGCACTCCGCCAGTGCGGTGTCCTGAGGTCACGGGACCCCGTGGTTCCGGCGTCCCGGCGTCTCCGGGTGCCTCTTCTCCACCCGGGGGTGGAGGATCGTGCCCCTCGGAATCCACCCGTGATCCACCCTCGCGCCGATCTGCTGACCTGCGCGTTTCCGTAGCGTCGAAGGCGTCGGCGGCTCTTGCTCCGGCACCGTCCCTTCCCGCTCATGGAGGCTCTGATGTCCGGGCTCGTCAACGCGTTGCTGATCGTGGCCGTCGTCGCCGTGGTGATCGTTCGCCAGTTCCGAGCCCGGCCCGTCAACACCGGTCGGCGCTGGTGGCTGCTGCCCGCGATCCTCGCCGTCGTCGCGCTGCGCGAACCCGCGATACTCGACGCCCACCACCGCACGGAATCCGCCCTGCTCCTCGGCACCGAGTTGCTGGTCGGGCTCGGCATGGGCGCCGCCTGGGCCTGGACCACCAAGATCTGGACCGAACCCGACGGCGTGGTGTGGACCAAGAGCACCAAGGCCAGCGGGATGGTCTGGCTCGGCGGCCTCCTGCTGCGTGTGGGTCTCTTCGCCCTCGGCGCCGCGCTCGGCGTCCACCAGGACAGCTCGGCCCTGATGCTCGGCCTGGCGATCCTGCTCGGGGTCCGCTCCGGGATCCTGGTCTGGCGGGCGCAGTCCCTCCACGCCGCCCCGTCCGCCGGCCGTCCCGCCCGGGCGTACCGTGACGGCATGGCCCCGGTCATCAGGAAGGAAGGCGTGTGACGGAGAACGCCTGGACGCGCTGGCCCTCGCGTGAAGCGCTGAGCCGCGCGGGGATCTCCCAGCCCAGGCGCACGCTGGCCTGGGGAGTGAGGCTGCTCGTCCTCGCCCTGCTGCTGTGGAGCGCCTTCAACCAGTCCCATGTCCACGGCTGGGACGTGGCCGGGGCCGTGACGGGCGTTCTCGTGACCGCGGCGGCCTCCTGGGGCTTCTACCGGACGACGTACGCCCACCGGCTGGTGCCCTCTCTCGTCCTCATCGCCGTCCTCCTGGCCATCGCGGTGCTGGCGGAGGTCACGGGGTTCCGGGGCCCGGCGCTCGTGATCTGGTGCGGCTGCGGCATCTCGGCCCTGGAGCGGCTGCCGATCGCGGTCGCGGTGCCCGTCACCTCGGTGGCCCTGGCCTCGTACTCCGCGTTCAACAACGACGTGTGGCTGACCACCGCGGCCACCGTCGTCGGAATGGCTCTCGCCGGCTACGTCATGAGGCTCGACGCCGAAGCGCGTGGCCACGCACAGCGGCTGCTGGCCCAGGAGCGCGCCGCGAGAGCGGCCGAGGCCGAGTCGGCGGCGCTCGCGGAGCGGGCCAGGATCGCCCGGGAGATCCATGACGTCCTGGCCCACAGCCTTTCCGCCCAGATGGTGCACCTGGAGGCCGCGCGACTGCTGATCGAGCGCGGCGCCGACCGGGAGCAGATCCTCGAACGCGTGGTGGCCGCCCGGGGAATGGCCCGCGACGGCCTGGCCGAGACCCGCCAGGCCCTGTCGGCGCTCCGTGGCGAGCTGACCCCGCTGGAGGACTTCCTCACCGAACTCGTCGGCTCGACCGACGGCGCGGAGGTCACCGTCACGGGCGAACGCAGAGCCCTGCCCGCCGAGGCCTCGCAGACGGTACGACGCGTCGCCCAGGAGGCGCTGACGAACGTCCGCAAGCACGCCCACGGCGCCAGGGTGCGGGTGCGGCTGGCCTACAGCGAGCACGAAGTGACGTTGGACGTGCGGGACTCGGGCGGCCGTCCGGGCGAACTCACGGGCGCCGGCGGCGGGTACGGTCTGCTCGGAATGCGGGAGCGCGCCGAGCTGCTGGGCGGCTCGCTGGAGGCAGCACGTGATGACGAGGGGTTCGAGGTGCGGTTGAGGGTGCCCGTATGACGGAGGGCGGGAAGAAGCCCGCGCGAGTGGTGGTCGTGGACGACCAGACGGTGGTCAGGGAGGGCATCGTGATGCTCCTCGGGCTGCTGCCCGGTGTGGAGGTCGTCGGAGCGGCGGGCGACGGGGAGGAGGCGGTGCGGCTGGTCGGTGAGCTCGCCCCGGACGTGGTGCTGATGGACCTGCGGATGCCGCGCTGCGACGGGGTGGAGGCGACCCGGCGGATCCGCTCGCAGTACCCGGGGACTCAGGTCGTGGTGCTCACCACGTTCGCGGACGACGAGTCGCTGTTCCCGGCGCTGCGGGCCGGCGCCCGTGGCTACCTGACCAAGGACGCGGGTGGCGACGAGATCGTCCGGGCCGTGGAGAGCGTGCTCTCGGGAGACGCGGGACTGTCACCGAGCATCCAGCGACGGCTGCTGGAGAGACTGTCGCAGCCCGAGCAGCCGCCGACGCCCGCCGCCGAGGCACCGGACGGGCTGACCGTACGGGAGACCGAGGTCCTGGTGCTGATCGCCGAGGGTCTCAGCAACCAGGAGATCGCGCGGAGACTGCACGTCTCGACCGCGACGGTGAAGACACACATCAACAACCTGTTCGCCAAGACGGGACTCAAGGACCGCGCGCAGGCCGTGCGTTACGCCTACGGGAAGGGGCTGGTGAGGCCACCGGCGAACTGAGTCACCTGATGGGGTGAAGAGACTTGAGAAGAGAGTCAGGGATCTTCCCGATCTGTCCATCCTTGGGCATGCAGTCAAGCAACGGACGTCACCGCGACGGCGGGGACGGCTCCGAGAGTTCGGCCGAACGGCACTCGGACCAGGGCGAGTACGGCACGACCTCCGGAGAAGTCAGGTACGAGGACCCCTGGTACGACGCGCTGGCCTCCGGCTGGGGCGATGTGGAGAGCGCCGGAACGCCGGCCCCCGCCGTACCGGCGGCACGAACCGAGCCGGAAGGGCCGGCGCTCCGGGCCCGGGACGTGTATCTGGAGGTGCAGCGCAGCGCGGCCTTCCAGGAGGTGCGTGCCCGTTACCGGAGGTTCGTGGTGCCGGGGGCCGTCGTCTTCCTCACCTGGTACGTGGCGTACGTGGTCGCTGCGACGACCGCGCCCGGTCTGATGGCGAGGCCCGTCGCCGGAGCGGTGAACGTGGCGATGGTCGCGGGGCTCGGGCAGTTCCTCACGACGTTCGTGCTCACCTGGGCCTACGCACGGCACGCGCGGCTGCGCCGGGACCGTGCCGCACTGGACCTGCGCTGGGACACCCAGGAACTGGCCCGTGGCGCGCGGGGCGGTGTCCTGTGACGCTCCATCATCAGACGCTGGCCCTGCTGCTGTTCAGCGCGTTCGTCGCGGTGACCCTGGGGATCACGACGTGGGTGAGCAGGAAACGGCATGGTTCGGCGGAGGAGTTCTACGCCGGCGGCCGGTTGTTCTCGCCGTTGGAAAACGGTTTGGCCATCGCGGGTGACTACATGTCGGCGGCCTCCTTCCTCGGTGTCACGGGGCTCATCGCGCTGTTCGGCTACGACGGACTGCTGTACGTGGTGGGTTTCCTGGTGGCGTGGCTGGTCGTGCTGTTCGTGGTGGCCGAACTGGTCCGCAACTGCGGGAGGTTCACCCTCGCCGACGTGATCGCGGCGCGGATGACCGAGCGGCCGGTGCGGATCGCGGCGGGCACGTCCTCGGTCACCGTCTCCGTTCTCTATCTGGTGGCGCAGATGGTGGGGGCGGGCAGCCTGGTGGCCCTGCTGCTGGGACGGACCGGCGGGGCCGCCCAGGCGTGGACGGTCATCGGGGTCGGCGCGCTGATGGTGATCTACGTGTCGCTGGGCGGGATGCGGGCCACCACCTGGATCCAGATCGTGAAGGCGGTCCTGTTGATGGGCGGGACGGTGACACTGACCGTGCTGGTGCTGCTGCGCTTCCACGGCGACGTCGACCAGTTGCTGCTCACGGCCGCGGAGCGCAGCGGGCACGGCAAGGCGTTCCTCGCACCGGGGCTCAAGTACGGCGGGAGCTGGAGCGCCCGGCTGGACTTCATCAGCCTGGGCCTGGCGCTGGTGCTGGGCACGGCGGGGCTGCCGCACATCCTGTCGCGGTTCTACACGGTGCCGACCGCGAGGGCGGCCCGGCGGTCCACGGTGTGGTCGATCGCGCTGATCGGCGGCTTCTATCTGATGGCGATCGTGCTGGGCTTCGGAGCCGCCGCCGTCGTCGGGACGGACACGGTGCGCGCGTCGAACGAGTCGGGGAACACCGCGGTCCCCCTGCTGGCGCTCGATCTGGGCGGCGGCGTGGGTTCCACCGGTGGAACGGTTCTGTTCGCGGTCGTCGCCGCCGTTGCCTTCGCGACCATCCTCGCCGTGGTCGCCGGGATCACCCTCGCCTCCTCGGCGTCCGTCGCCCACGACCTGTACGCCACGCTGCGCAGGCCGCACGCACGACAGCGCGGCGAGGTGGCGGTGGCGCGCACCGCCGCGGTCGGCATCGGAGTGCTGGCCATCGCTCTCGGCCTGCTGGCCCGTGACCTCAACGTCGCCTTCCTGGTGGGCCTGGCCTTCGCGGTGGCCGCCTCGGCCAATCTGCCGGTACTGCTGTACTCGCTGTTCTGGGGAGGCTTCACGACCCGCGGCGCGGTGTGGGCCGTATACGGCGGACTCGTCCCCGCTCTGGTGCTGGTCGCGCTGTCCCCGGTGGTGTCCGGGAGCCCGGGGGCGCTGTTCCCGGATGTCGACTTCCAGTACTTCCCGTTGCAGAACCCGGGGATCGTCTCCATTCCGCTGGGTTTCCTGGCCGGCTGGCTCGGTACGGTCACCTCGGACGAGGTACCGGACGAGGGCAGGTACGCGGAGACCGAGGTGCGGTCGCTGACCGGGGCGGGGGCCGTGTAGGAGCTACGGCGCCACCCAGGCGTACCGGTGTTCCGGGCGGCCCGTGTCGCCGTACTTCAGGGTGAGGCGCAGCCGGCCGGCCTGTTCGAGGTGGCGGAGGTAGCGCTGGGCGGTCGAGCGGCTCAGGCCGGTCTCGGCGGCGACCTCGTGGGCCGACAGCGGATGGCCGGCGCGGTGCAGGACACCGCAGATGAGGTCCGTGGTCGGCTCGGAGTGACCGCTGGGCAGCCCGGGTGCCGACGGGGCGGGTGACGTACGCAGGGCGCCGAAGATCCGGTCGACCTGCTCCTGCCCGGTCAGGCCCCGGCCGCCGACCCGGTCGACGGTACGGCGCAGTGCCGCGTAGGAGTCGAGGCGGGTGCGCAGCGCGGCGAAGGTGAACGGCTTGACCAGGTAGTGCAGGGCACCCAGGCGCATCGCGCGCTGGACGGTGGTCACGTCGCTGGCCGCCGTGATCATGATGACGTCCGTGCCATGCCCCTGTTCGCGCATCCGGTGGACGAGTTCGAGACCGGTCTGGTCCGGCAGGTAGTGGTCCAGCAGGACCAGGTCGATGGTGCCGCGTTCCACGGCGGCCAGGGCCTGGGCAGCACTGTGCGCGCGGGCGGCCACCCGGAAGCCGGGAACCTTCCCCACGTACTTGGCGTTTATCTCAGCGACGCGGAAGTCGTCGTCGACCACCAGAACGTCAATCATCAGGCCTCTCCTTCAAGGCCGGCGAGCGTTAAGCCCGTGTTTCGTCTGCGCAGTTGTAGCGCGCGCAAAATGAGCACAACAGGTGCTTGCGAGCAAAAGAACGGCTTGCGCCCAGAAGACTGCTGCTGTGGTCCGTGCCACACCTACCGTCCCGGCCCATGAGCGCAGACACCAGCCCCGCCATCGAGCTACGGGGCGCGAGCAAGATCTTCAAGACCCCGTCGGGGGGTCTGCACACGGCTGTCCGCGACCTCGACCTCACCGTCGGACGTGGTGAGTTCGTGGCCGTCGTGGGGCCGACGGGTTGCGGTAAGTCCACCACGCTGACCCTGGTCAGCGGGCTGGAGGAGCCCACTGAGGGGGATGTCCTGGTGGCCGGTCAGCCGGTCGCCGGCGTCGGTGACAAGGTCGGTTTCGTCTTCCAGCAGGACGCCACCTTCCCCTGGCGGACCGTGCTGTCCAACGTGATGGCGGGGCCCCGCTTCCGGGGCGTGCCCAAGGCGGAGGCGAAGGAGAAGGCCCGCGCCTGGCTGGCCAGGGTCGGCCTCGCCGCCTTCGAGGACCGCTACCCGCACCAGCTCTCCGGCGGCCAGCGCAAGCGGGTGGCGCTCGCCGCGACCTTCGTCAACGACCCCGAGATCCTGCTCATGGACGAGCCGTTCTCCGCGCTCGACGTGCAGACCCGGGCACTGATGTCGGACGAACTCCTCGAACTGTGGGAGGGCACCGGCGCCTCCGTCGTGTTCGTCACGCACGACCTGGAGGAGTCCATCGCGCTGGCCGACAAGGTCGTCGTCATGACCGCCGGGCCGGCGACCGTCAAGCAGGTCTTCGACATCGACCTGCCCCGCCCCCGCAAGGTCGAGTCGGTGCGTCTGGAGCCGCGGTTCATCGAGATCTACCGCGAGATCTGGGAGTCCCTCGGCGAAGAGGTCCGCATCACCCGTGAGAGGGGCGCCGCCCATGTCGCCTGACGTCCTCAGCACACCGGTCGTCGAGACGGCCAAGACCTCGGACCGCGCCCAGACGCGGGCCCAGGCCGCCCGCAGACGCAAGGCGATCGTGTACACCGTGCGGGTGCTGCTCCTGGTGGCCGTCCTCGGCCTGTGGGAGGTCCTGTCCCGGGCCGGTGCCATCGACCCGTTCAACTTCTCGATGCCGTCGAAGATCTGGGACCAGATCTGGACCTGGATGACCCACGGCACCGCACTCGGCTCCCTCGGCGAGCAGATCTGGTACACGCTCTACGAGGCGCTGCTCGGCTGGGTCATCGGTGTCGCCGCCGGTGTCGTCTTCGGCATCGCCCTGGGACGGATCGCGTTCCTCGCCGACGTCCTGGGCCCCTACATCAAGGTGCTCAACTCGATCCCCAGGATCGTGCTGGCCCCGATCTTCGTGATCTGGTTCGGGCTCGGCGCCTCCTCCAAGGTCGCCTCGGCCGTCGTCCTGGTGTTCTTCCCGGTGTTCTTCAACGCCTTCCAGGGCGCCCGCGAGGTGGACCGCAACCTCGTCGCCAACGCCCGGATCCTGGGTGCCAGCGACCGCCGGGTGACCCTCCAGGTGGTCATCCCGTCCGCCACCTCGTGGATCTTCACCAGCCTCCACGTCAGCTTCGGCTTCGCCCTCATCGGCGCCATCGTCGGCGAGTACATCGGCGCCACGAAGGGCATCGGCCTGCTCGTCGCGCAGTCGCAGGGCACCTTCAACGCGGCCGGTGTGTACGCCGCGATGGTCATCCTCGCCGTCGTCGCGCTCGCCGCCGAGGGGCTGCTCACCTTCGCCGAGCGCCGCATCTTCCGCTGGAAGCCGTCGGACTCCGACAGCTGAACCCGGCCTTCTCCTCCCGCACCGCCACTCACAAGGACGTGAACGTCATGCGCAAGTCCGCCAGATACACCACCCTGGCCGCCGCCGGCCTGCTCGCCCTGTCCTCCCTGACCGCCTGCGCCAACGACGCGGCGAGCACGACCTCCAGCGGCTCCGCCGGCAAGGGCGACGGAAAGGGCACGAAGGTCAAGATCATGGTCGGCGGCCTGGACAAGGTCATCTACCTCCCGGCGATGCTCACCCAGCGGCTCGGCTACTTCGACGCCGAGGGACTCGACGTGGAACTGCTGACCGAGCCGGCCGGTGTGCAGGCCGAGACGGCCCTCGTCGCCGGGCAGGTCCAGGGCACGGTCGGCTTCTACGACCACACGCTGGACCTCCAGACCAAGGGCAAGGCGGTGGAGTCCGTCGTGCAGTTCTCCCGGGCGCCCGGCGAGGTCGAGATCGTCTCCACCAAGGCCGCCGGTGACATCACGTCGCCCAAGGACTTCAAGGGCAAGAAGCTCGGCATCACCAGCCTCGGTTCGTCGACCGACTTCCTGACCAAGTACCTCGCCGTCAAGAACGGCGTGAAGGTCAGCGACTTCTCGCCGGTCGCCGTCGGTGCGGGCGCGACCTTCATCTCGGCGCTCCAGCAGGGGTCCATCGACGGTGGGATGACGACGGATCCGACCGTCGCGACCATCCTGGACAAGAAGGCGGGCAAGATCCTCCTGGACATGCGGACGCCGGAGGGTTCCCAGAAGGCGCTCGGCGGGCCGTACCCGTCGTCCAGCCTGTACATGCAGACGGACTGGGTCAACAGCCACAAGGACACCGTCCAGAAGATGGTCAATGCGTTCGTCAAGACGCTCAAGTGGATGTCCACCCACAGCGCCGCCGAGATCGCGGCCAAGATGCCGGCCGACTACGCCCAGGGCGACAAGGCCCTCTACACGCAGTCCATCAAGAGCACGCTGCCGATGTTCACCGACGACGGTGTGATGCCCGAGAACGGCCCCGAGACCGTGGAGAAGGTGCTCAAGGCGTTCAACACGAACATCCAGAACCACGATGTCGACCTCGGCAAGACCTACACGACGGAGTTCGTCAAGGCAGCGAAGTAGGGGGCAGCGAAGCAGGCGGCTGCCGAGCAGAAGCAGCGAAGCAGGCGGCTGCCGAGCAGAAGCAGCGAAGCAGGCGGCTGCCGAGCAGACCACTACCGAGCAGAAAGCCGCCGCGCAGTGTGTCTCAGCCGCGGGTCGCCCACACGTAACGGTGTTCGGGGCGGCCCGCGTCGCCGTACTTGAGGGTCAGCCGGGCCCGTCCGGTGCGCTCCAGGAGCTTGAGGTAGCGCTGGGCGGTCTGGCGGCTCACCCCGGTCCGCTCGGCGATCTCCTGGGCCGACAGCGGGCTCTCGGCGTTCATCAGCGACCGGCGGACCAGCTCGGCGGTGGTGGGGGAGTGCCCCTTGGGCAGCGCCAGCTCGGACGGCGCGGACAGGGCACCGAAGATGCGGTCGACCTCGGCCTGTTCGGCCTCGCCGCCGCCGTCCAGGGTGCGCCGCAGCTGCGCGTACGCCTCCAGCTTGGCCCGCAGCCCCGCGAACGCGAACGGCTTCACCAGGTACTGGAGGGCACCCTGGCGCATGGCCGCCTGGACGGTCGAGACGTCCCGGGCCGCCGTCACCATGATCACATCGGTCTGGTGGCCGCGCCGCCGCATCTCCTGGACCACCGCGAGGCCCGTGTCGTCGGGCAGGTAGTGGTCCATCAGGACCAGGTCGAGGCAGGGGAGGGCCTCCAACTGACGCAGCGCCTCGGCCGCGTTGTGGGCCTCACCGGCCACGTGGAAGCCGGGCACCTTCTCGACGTAGGCCGCGTTGACCCGGGCGACCCGGGTGTCGTCGTCCACGACCAGGACCTCGATCACGGCGCTTCCTCGTCCCTCGGTCATCGTGCGTCCTCGTCGGCCGGTACGGGCACCGGTTCCAGCTCCGGCTCGGTCAGCGCCTCGGGCAGCACCACCGTGAACTGCGCGCCGCCGCCGTCCGCGTCGCCCACGGACGCGCTGCCGCCCTGGCGTTCGGCGAGCCGGCGCACCAGGGGCAGTCCGATGCCGCGCTTGCCGTGCGCGGGCGGCTTCTTGGTGGACCACCCCTCGGTGAACGCCAGCTCCCGCTGCTCCGCCGGGATCCCGGGCCCGGTGTCGCCCACCCTGAGGACGACCGCACGTCCCTCGGTGCGCAGTTCGACCTCCACGCGCGCGTGCGGAGTGCCGGCGACCGCGTCCAGCGCGTTGTCGACGAGGTTGCCCACGACCGTGACCAGCCCTCTGGGGTCGATCAGCCGGTCCGGCAGCCAGGTGCGGTCCGACACCCACAGGGCGACCCCGCGCTCGGCCGCGACGGTGGCCTTGCCGACCAGCAGGGCGGCCAGCAGCGGGTCCTGGATCTTCTCCGTGACCTGCTCGGCGGTGACCCGGTGGTCACCGACCACCTCGCCGACGAACTCCACGGCGTCGTCGTACATCTCCAGTTCCAGCAGCCCGAGCAGGGTGTGCATGCGGTTGGCGTGCTCGTGGTCCTGGGCGCGCAGGGCGTCGATCAGCCCGCGCGTGGAGTCGAGTTCGCGGCCCAGCTGTTCCAGCTCGGTCCGGTCGCGCAGGGTGGCGACGGCGCCGCCGTCGTCGGTGGGCATCCGGTTGGCGACCAGGACCCGCTGGCCGCGCACGGTGAGCAGGTCGGTGCCGGTCACCCGGCCGGCCAGCACATCGGTGGTACGGCCCGCGCCGAGCGCCTCGTCGGGGGACCGGCCGACGGCCTCGTCACCGATGCCGAGCAACCGCCGGGCCTCGTCGTTCAGCAGCCGGATCCGGCCGCCGCGGTCGAGGGCGACGACGCCTTCCCGGATGCCGTGCAGCATCGCCTCGCGCTCCGCGAGCAGCGCTGAGATGTCGGAGAAGGCCAGGTCACGGGTCTGCCGCTGGACCCTCCGGGAGATCAGCCAGGCGGCCAGCGCACCGACCGCGAGAGCGCCGCCGGCGTACGCGAACAGTCCGGGGATCGTGCTGAGCAACCGCGCCCGCACACTGTTGTACGCGATTCCGACCGAGACCGCCCCGATGATCCGGTGCTTCGAGTCGTACAGCGGCACCTTGCCCCGGGCGGAGCGGCCCAGGGTGCCGTTGTCGATCTGCATGACCTCCTCGCCGTCCAGCGCCTCCTTGGGGCTGGTCGACACATGCCGGCCGATCTCCGAGGGCGTGGTGTGCGACCAGCGGAATCCGCCCTTGTCCATCACCACGATGTACTCGGCGTCGGTGGCCTTCCGGATCCGCTCCGCCTCCTTCTGCACCGGCCCGTCCACGCTGGGTGGGGTGGTCAGGACACCCTCGGCGATCTGGGGGTCCTGGGCCGTGGTCTGGGCGATCGCCAGGGCCCTGTGCATGGCCTCCTGGTCCAGCTGCTTGCTGAGCGGCGCGAGAAAGAGTCCGGTCGCGAGCACCGCCACCCCCGCGGCGATGGCCAGCTGCATCAGCAGGACCTGCGAGAACACCTTCCGGGGCAGCCGGGGGCGCAGTCGGCGCGCGGGGGGCGTGGGACTCATACCCACGAAGGTACGTGCGCGGGCGCGCCGCACCTAAGGGGTGTGGCGTGGATCTCTTGACCGGTTCTTGGGAGAACGGGGATCAGCTTCTTGGGGAAACGAGGATCAGCTCGCGAGGGCCGACGCCGGCCGCAGCTCTCGCAGCGACACCACGTCCATCCGGGCCGGCGACCCCAGCACGGAGACCCCGCAGCTCTCCGGGCGGGGCGGCAGGGACGCGCCCTGGGTCACCTCGACCCGCCAGCGGCGGCCGTCGGCGTGGTCGACGGTGACGTGCCAGCGAGGGGCCGCGCCGTCGGTCCGTACGACGCTCAGCGCGCCCGCGGCGTACTCGCCCGCCGCCTCGCGGACGGCCAGCTCGGCCGCCTGGCCGGGCCGCCCCCAGGCGGAGCACCCACGGCACCCCTCCAGCACCACACGGCCCTCCTGGGCGCCGTGCAGGACCTCCTTGACGGCATGGGCCTCGGCGCGCCCGTACGCGTAGCCGTACGGCAGCACGAGCACCGTCGGCGAGAAGCGATGACCACCCAGATGGGTGACCTCCCAGGTGCCCCGCACGCCGGACGCGGCCAGTTCGGCGGCGAGCGGGCGGCCCAGCAGGGCGCAGCAGCGGTCGCGCTTGCCGTTGGTGCAGACGAGGGCGAGCGGGCTGCCGGAGTGCGGCCGGCCGCCGAGCGCCGTGCCGAACGAACGGTGGTCGCCCGCGCCGAGCGCGGCCAGGTCGAGGTCGAGCAGCCGACGCGGATCGCGGGTCTCGGCGCTGTGCAGCCACAGGTTCCCGGGAACGGTGTGGGCCGCGTACACCTGCCGAACGGCGGGCGTGCCCGGGTCGGCATGGCGGCCGGGGCGGCGGATGAGCGCGATCCGCACGCCGGTCCCGTCGGCGGCGGCCTCCAGGGCGCGGCCGAGCGCGGGGTCCAGATGGCTCGAAGTGAGCGCCTTGGCACCCCAGGGGCCCGGCTGTTCCAGCAGCAGCCACGTCGTCGCGGTGGCGGCGGTGCCGGAGACGGGCTCGTCGAGCATCCGGGAGACGGTTGCGCACCTACTCACAGAGGTGAGCCTAACCTGACTTTGCCCGGACCGGCTTCCGGCCCCGCCCGTTCGGCCGCCGAAGGGGTTACTCCGGCAGCGGCTGCGGTGGTCTGGGGCCGACGTAGTGGCCGCTGGGGCGCATGCGGAGCGGGCGTTCGCCGTACTCCTCCAGGGTGTGGGCGATCCAGCCCGCCGTCCGGGCGACGGCGAAGATCGTCTCGCCCGCGGTGGCGGGCATCCCGCAGGAGGCCGTGAACACGGCCAGCGCCAGGTCTACGTTGGCGTGCAGCGGAGCGTGCCGGGCGGTCGTGGCCACGACGTCCCGTGCGGCGAGGAGGGCGGGTTCCGCGCGCGGGATCCCCTCCAGCAGGTCGAAGAGCACGCGCGCGCGTGGATCCTCCCCCTGGTAGAGCCGGTGGCCGAGGCCCGGGATACGACGGCCGGCCCGCAGTTCGTCCGCGATCACCGGCACGGCGGTGCCCTGGTCCAGGACGTCGAGCAGCAGCCGGTGCGCGAGTCCGCTGGAGGCGCCGTGCAAGGGGCCTTCGAGTGCGCCGAGTCCGGCCGACACGGCCGCGTACGCGTGGGCGCGCGCGGAGGCGGCCACCCGGACCGCGAGGGTGGAGGCGGCCAGGTCGTGGTCGACGAGCAGGGCGAGGGCGGTGTCCAGGACGCGCAGGGCGGCCTCGGTGGGCTCGACGCCGGTCAGCCGGCGCCACAGCCGGTGGGCCAGCGGGCCGTCGTCGGGCCCGCGCCGGTGCTGTGGCGGCAGCGCGGAGACGAGGGTGGGGATCAGTACCCGCGCGGTGCCGAGGACGGCTTCCTCGGACAGGTCGAAGCGCAGCGGATCCTCGGCGGCCGCGGCGATCGTGGCGACCCGCAGCCGGTCGGTGGGGGTGGTGTGCTCGGGCAGCGCGTCGACGGCCCGGCGGGCGACGGCGACCGTGGCCTTCGGCGCGGTGAAGGTCGTGCCCCGTTCCATCCGGCCCGTCCACAGCCATTCGGCCACCTCCTCGTAGGAGTGGTGGGCGGCCAGTTCGGTGGCGTCGACGCCCCGGTAGAAGTACCGGTCACCGTCGATCAGCGTGATCCGGGTGCGTACCGACAGGTCGCCGCCTCCGGGGGCGGAACCGGCCGCCGTCTCCCGCCGGTTGCGCCGGGCCAGCGCCGCCACCTCCGCGGCGTCGAAGGTGCTGGCCCGGCCACCGGGCTCGCGCCTGCTGCTGAGCTGACCGCGGCTCACATAGGCGTACACGGTCTCGGGTTTCACGCCGAGCAGTTCGGCGGTCTCCTTGGTGCTCAGCCGCCGCGCGGAGCTGTCAGGAGCGGGGTGTTGATCGCGCATGCCGCCACCGTAGCGGCCCTTACACATGTTGATCACATGTCGATCCAATCAATATTGACAGGGATCTTGTCAAGCATGGACAGTCGAATCAAGTTCAGGCTGGACAGCGGAGGCACGTCATGACCGTCAACAGGACCGCGTCGACCCTTGTCGAGGTGCCGCGCGGACTCGCCGGTGTCGTCGTCACGGACACCGAAGTGGGGGATGTGCGGGGGAGCGAGGGCTACTACCACTACCGGCAGTACTCGGCCGTGGAACTCGCCCGCACCCGGGGCTTCGAGGACGTCTGGCACCTGCTGGTCCACGGCGACCTCCCGGACCCCGGACGCGCCGCGGCCTTCGCCGCGGAGACCGCCGTACTGCGGCGGCTGCCCGAGGAGGTCCGTGCCGCCCTGCCCGCGGTGGCCGCGGCGAGTGGTGCCTCCGGTCCGCTCGCCGGGATGCGCACCGCGCTCTCCCTGCTCGGCGCGGCCAGGGGGCTGCGGCCGGTGTACGACATCGACGCGGACCGGCGGCGGGCCGACACGGTCGCCGCGTGCGCCGCCGTACCCACGCTGCTCACGGCGCTGTACCGGCTGGGGCGGGGGCTCGAGCCGGTGGAACCGCGCGTGGACCTCCCGTACGCGGCCAACTACCTGTACATGTTGACGGGCTCGGAGCCGGATCCCCGGCGGGCGCGTGCGGTCGAGCAGTACTTGATCTCAACCATTGACCACGGATTCAATGCGTCAACCTTCACCGCACGTGTCATCGCGTCGACCGGCGCGGATGTCGCGGCCTGTCTCGTGGGTGCGGTCGGTGCGCTGTCCGGGCCGCTGCACGGGGGCGCGCCCAGCCGGGCACTGGACACCCTGGACGCGATCGGGACGCCGGACCGGATCGACCCGTGGATCCGGGACCGGGTACGCGCCGGTGACCGCGTGATGGGCTTCGGGCACGCGGTCTACCGTACGGAGGACCCGCGTTCCCGCATGCTGCGCGAGATCGCCCAGGGCTTCGGCGGTCCCCGGGTGGAGTTCGCCGTCGAGGTCGAACGCCAGGTGGAACGCATCCTCGCCGAGCTGAAACCCGGTCGCGAACTCCACACCAACGTCGAGTTCTACGCGGGCGTCGTCATGGAACTGTGCGGTCTGCCCCGGGAGATGTTCACGCCGACGTTCGCGGCCGGGCGGGTGATCGGTTGGAGCGCGAACATCCTGGAGCAGGCGGCCGACTCGAAGATCATCCGGCCGGTGGCGCGGTACGTGGGGCCCGAGCCGGAGGTGACCGGCAAGGTCACCGTGTAGCGGCGCGCCGTCGACCGCCCGCGGCGGCTGTCGTGGGGGCGCGGATCCCGGTGCCGGCGGTCCCGGCCGTTTCCTATCCTGGACCGGCCCGCGCCCGTCAGCCGCGTCAGAGAGGACGTCCCTTGGAGCAGCACCACCCTTCCCGGCAGATCCCGGTCGTGGTCCTCGCCGGATTCCTGGGCTCCGGGAAGACCACGCTCCTGAACCATCTGCTGCACCGCAGCGGAGGCAGCCGGATCGGGGCGATCGTCAACGACTTCGGGGCCATCGAGATCGACGCCATGGCGGTGGCCGGTGCCCTCGGGGACTCGACCGTCTCGCTCGGCAACGGCTGCCTGTGCTGCGCCGTCGACGCCAGTGAACTGGACCTGTACCTGGAGCGGCTCGCCAACCCGGCCACCGGGATCGACGTCGTCGTCATCGAGGCCAGCGGACTCGCCGAACCCCAGGAACTCGTCCGGATGCTGCTCGCCAGCGAGCACCCCGGGATCGTCTACGGCGGCCTCGTCGAGGTCGTGGACGCCGCCGAGTTCGACGACACGCGCGCCAGGCACCCCGAGATCGACCGGCACCTCGCCCTCGCCGACCTCGTCGTCGTGAACAAGCTCGACCGGGCCGAGCAGGACGGCGAGCGCGTCCTGGGGCTCGTGCGGTCGCTCACCGACGCGTCCGCCGCCGTCGTACCGGCCACCTACGGCCGTATCGAGCCCGAGTTCCTGTTCGACTGCCGGCCCGTGGAAGAGCGCATCGGCCAGCTGTCCTTCGACGATCTGCACGAGCACGGGGAGCACGGGGAGCACGAGCAGCACGAGGACGGCAGCGGGCACGAGGGACACCTGCACAGCTCCTACGAGAGTCTGTCCTTCGTCTCCGGGCTGCCGCTGGATCCCCGCAGGCTCATGGCCTTCCTCGACAGCCGGCCCGAGGGGCTCTACCGGATCAAGGGATACGTCGACTTCGGGCCGTACGACCCCGGGAACCGGTATGCCGTGCACGCCGTCGGGCGCTTCCTGCGGTTCTACCCGGAGGCCCGGGAGCCCGGCGGGGAACGGCTCACGCAGCTCGTGCTGATCGGTGCCGGCATCGACGCGGCCGCGCTCCGCAAGGAGCTGGAGGCGTGCACGAACGACGCCCCGCACGCCGACGAGCACGGCATGTGGGGCGTCCTGCGCTACGTGCAGGGCCTCTCCGAAGGCCCGGACGAGTCTTAAGGCCCCGGAGGTGGCCTTGCCGGCCCGGACGAGGCTTGGCCGGCCCGGAGGAGTCCTAGCCGGTCCGGACGAGGGCTGGCCGGCCCCGGTCCGGGCCTCGGAGCGCCGGCAGGCCTACACCGGACCGGCCACCACCCACACCGTCTTCGCCAGGGAGACGCCGGAGCCGTCACGGCGGGGGTCGGCCTCCGGGAGGTCGGCCGGGGTGCCGTTCTTCTGGGCCGCCTTCGCCGGCACCGGCCCCGCCCAGCCGAAGGACAGGCAGTCCTCGCCCTTCAGGAAACGCTGGCAGCGCACCCCGCCGGTGGCCCGGCCCTTGCGCGGGTACTGGTCGAACGGGGTCAGCTTGGCCGTCGTCTGCACCGAGTCGTCGAGCGTGCCGCGCGAGCCGGCCACCGTGAAGACCACCGCGTCCGCCGCCGGGTCCACCGCGGTGAAGGAGATGACCTTCGCGCCCTCGGCGAGCTTGATGCCCGCCATGCCGCCCGCCGGACGGCCCTGCGGGCGCACCTGGGAGGACTGGTAGCGCAGCAGCTGCGCGTCGTCGGTGATGAAGACCAGATCCTCCTCGCCGGTCCGCAGTTCCACCGCGCCGACGATCCGGTCGCCCTCCTTGAGGGTGATGACCTCCAACTCGTCCTTGTTGGACGGGTAGTCGGGCACCACCCGCTTGACGACACCCTGCTCGGTGCCGAGGGCCAGACCGGGAGAGGACTCGTCCAGCGTGGTCAGGCAGACCACGCTCTCGCCGTCCTCCAGGGAGAGGAACTCCGACAGGGGAGCGCCGCCCGCGAGGTTGGGCGCGGCCGCCGTCTCCGGGAGCTGCGGCAGGTCGACCACGTTGATCCGGAGCAGACGGCCCGTCGAGGTCACCGCGCCGATCTCGCCGCGCGCGGTCGCCGGGACCGCCGAGACGATCACGTCGTGCTTGGCCCGCTTGCCGTCGGCGTCGGCCGGGAAGGGCTCGCCGTTCATCGTGCGTGCCAGCAGACCCGTCGAGGACAGCAGCACCCGGCACGGGTCGTCGGCCACCTGGAGCGGCACCACGGCCGCCGGGGCGCCCGAGGCCTCCAGCAGGACCGTGCGCCGCTCGGTGCCGAACTTCTTGGCCACCGCCGCCAGTTCGGCCGAGACCAGCTTGCGCAGCTCCGCGTCCGACTCCAGGATCCGGGTCAGCTCGGCGATCTCCGCGGTCAGCTTCTCCTTCTCCGCCTCCAGCTCGATGCGGTCGTACTTGGTGAGGCGCCGCAGCGGCGTGTCCAGGATGTACTGGGTCTGGATCTCCGACAGGGAGAAGCGCTCCATCAGGCGCTCCTTCGCCTGCGCGCTGTTCTCGCTGGAGCGGATCAGCCGGATGACCTCGTCGATGTCCACCAGGGCGGTGAGCAGGCCCTCGACCAGGTGCAGACGGTCGCGGCGCTTGGTGCGGCGGAACTCGCTGCGGCGGCGGACCACGTCGAAGCGGTGGTCCAGGTAGACCTCGAGCAGTTCCTTGAGGCCCAGCGTGAGCGGCTGGCCGTCCACCAGGGCCACGTTGTTGATGCCGAAGGACTCCTCCATCGGCGTCAGCTTGTAGAGCTGCTCCAGGACCGCCTCCGGCACGAAGCCGTTCTTGATCTCGACGACCAGGCGCAGCCCGTGCTCGCGGTCGGTGAGGTCCTTGACGTCGGCGATGCCCTGGAGCTTCTTGGCGTTGACCAGGTCCTTGATCTTGCCGATGACCTTCTCGGGACCGACCGTGAAGGGCAGTTCGGTGATGACCAGGCCCTTGCGGCGGGCCGTCACCGTCTCGACCGCCACCGTGGCCCGGATCTTGAAGGTGCCACGGCCCGTCTCGTACGCGTCCCGGACGCCCTCCAGGCCGACGATCCGGCCGCCGGTGGGCAGGTCGGGGCCCGGGACGTGCTTCATCAGCGTGTCCAGGTCCGCGTTCGGGTAGCGGATCAGGTGCCGGGCGGCGGCGATCACCTCGCCGAGGTTGTGCGGCGGCATGTTGGTGGCCATGCCGACGGCGATGCCCGAGGATCCGTTCACCAGCAGGTTCGGGAACGCGGCGGGCAGCGCCACCGGCTCCTGCTCCTGGCCGTCGTAGTTGGGCGCGAAGTCGACCGTGTCCTCGTCGATCGACTCGGTCATCAGGCTGGTCGCCGCGGCCATCCGGCACTCGGTGTACCGCATGGCGGCCGGCGGGTCGTCGTTGCCCAGGGAGCCGAAGTTGCCGTGGCCGTCGACCAGCGGGACACGCATCGAGAACGGCTGGGCCATCCGCACCAGCGCGTCGTAGATCGACGAGTCGCCGTGCGGGTGCAGCTTGCCCATCACCTCGCCGACCACGCGCGCGCACTTCACGTAGCCGCGCTCGGGGCGCAGCCCCATCTCGTTCATCTGGTAGACGATCCGCCGGTGCACCGGCTTGAGGCCGTCCCGAGCGTCCGGCAGGGCGCGCGAGTAGATGACCGAGTACGCGTACTCGAGGTAGGAGCCGCGCATCTCGTCCACGACGTCGATGTCGAGGATCCTCTCCTCGAACGAGTCGTCGGGCGGCGGGGTCTTCGTGCTGCGGCGGGCCATCGCTGCCGGCTCCTTGCTCATGCGTGAACGGGATCTGACGCGGACCATTGTGGACCGCCGTACTGACAACCCGGGTCAGGACCCGGTCTCCGCGGCCCGCTCCGCCGCCCGGTGGCGTTCGAGAGCGGGTCTGACGCAGGCTACGCGATCCGCTGTGGGCGTACGTCGTGCGGGAACTTCGCCGGGTCCCCGCACGCTTGCATACAGTGGCAGGACCGGCAGAAAAACCGCGGTTCGAGACCGCTTCCGCGAGCGAAGGGACGTACATGCCCATGGGTCACACGACCACGGCCGAGACAGGCTCCGGAGGCCTGACAGCGACCGAGCACCGCTTGGCCAACGGTCTGCGCGTGGTGCTCTCCGAGGACCACCTGACCCCGGTCGCGGCGGTCTGCCTCTGGTACGACGTCGGTTCCCGGCACGAAGTCAAGGGCCGTACCGGCCTGGCTCACCTTTTCGAGCACTTGATGTTCCAGGGCTCCGCCCAGGTGTCGGGCAACGGCCACTTCGAGCTGGTCCAGGGCGCCGGCGGCTCGCTCAACGGCACCACGAGCTTCGAGCGGACCAACTACTTCGAGACCATGCCCGCCCACCAGCTGGAGCTCGCCCTCTGGCTGGAGGCCGACCGCATGGGCTCGCTGCTCGCCGCCCTGGACGACGAGTCGATGGAGAACCAGCGCGACGTCGTCAAGAACGAGCGCCGTCAGCGTTACGACAACGTCCCCTACGGCACGGCGTTCGAGAAGCTGACCGCGCTCGCCTACCCGGAGGGTCACCCCTACCACCACACGCCCATCGGCTCGATGGCCGACCTGGACGCGGCCACCCTGGAGGACGCGCGCGCGTTCTTCCGCACCTACTACGCGCCCAACAACGCCGTCCTGTCGGTCGTCGGTGACATCGACCCGCAGCAGACGCTCGCGTGGATCGAGAAGTACTTCGGCTCCATCCCGGCCCACGACGGCAAGCCCACCCCGCGCGACGGCTCGCTGCCCGAGATCATGGGCGGACAGCTGCGCGAGGTCGTCGAGGAGGAGGTCCCCGCGCGGGCGCTGATGGCCGCCTACCGGCTCCCGGAGGACGGCACGCGCGCGTCCGACGCGGCCGACCTGGCCCTCACCGTCCTCGGCGGCGGCGAGTCCTCCCGCCTCTACAACCGCCTGGTGCGACGCGACCGTACGGCCGTCGCGGCCGGTTTCGGTCTGCTGCGGCTCGCCGGCGCGCCCTCCCTGGGCTGGCTGGACGTGAAGACCTCCGGCGACGTCGAGGTGCCGGTCATCGAGACCGCCATCGACGAGGAACTCGCCCGGTTCGCCGAGGAGGGCCCCACGCCCGAGGAGATGGAGCGCGCCCAGGCCCAGTTGGAGCGCGAGTGGCTGGACCGGCTCGGCACGGTGGCCGGCCGCGCCGACGAACTGTGCCGGTTCGCCGTCCTGTTCGGCGACCCCCAGCTCGCCCTGACCGCGGTCCAGCGCGTCCTCCAGGTCACCCCCGAGGAGGTCCGGGAAGTCGCCAAGGCCCGGCTGCGCCCCGACAACCGCGCGGTGCTGGTCTACGAGCCCAAGTCCCCGGAAACGGCCCAGGACGCCGACGTACCCGAGGACCCCGAGGCCGAAGCCACGGTCGAAGCCGGCGACAACGATGAGGAGACGGCCAAGTGACCGAGCTCGCCAGCATGGACTTCCATCCCCAGCCGCAGCCGGGCGACGCCAGGCCCTGGGCCTTCCCCGCCCCCGAGCGCACCACCCTGGACAACGGCCTGACCGTGCTCCGCTGCCACCGCCCCGGCCAGCAGGTCGTCGCCGTGGAGGTGCTCCTGGACGCCCCCCTGGACGCCGAACCGGCCGGTCTGGACGGCGTCGCCACGATCATGGCGCGCGCCTTCTCCGAGGGCACCGACCGGCACTCCGCCGAGGACTACGCCGCCGAGCTGGAGCGGGCCGGGGCGACCCTGGACGCGCACGCCGACCACCCCGGCGTCCGCATCAGCCTGGAGGTGCCGGCCTCCCGCCTCGGCAAGGGCCTCGGCCTGCTCGCCGACGCCCTCAGGGCGCCCGCCTTCGCCGACAGCGAGGTCGAGCGGCTGGTCCGCAACCGCCTCGACGAGATCCCGCACGAGCTGGCCAACCCGAGCCGCCGGGCCGCCAAGCAGCTCTACAAGGAGCTGTTCCCGGCGACCGCGCGGATGTCCCGTCCGCGCCAGGGCACCGAGGACACCGTCGAGAAGATCGACGCGGCCGCCGTACGGGCGTTCTACGACCGTCATGTGCGCCCCGCGACCGCCACCGCGGTGGTCGTCGGCGACCTGACCGGCATCGACCTGGACGCGCTGCTCGGCGACACCCTCGGTGCCTGGAACGGCTCCACCGCCCAGCCCCGTCCGGTCCCGCCGGTGACCGCCGACGACACCGGACGGGTCGTCATCGTGGACCGCCCCGGCGCCGTCCAGACGCAGCTGCTCATCGGCCGCGTCGGACCCGACCGGCACGACCGGGTCTGGCCCGCCCAGGTGCTCGGCACCTACTGCCTGGGCGGCACCCTCACCTCCCGCCTGGACCGCGTCCTGCGCGAGGAGAAGGGCTACACCTACGGCGTCCGCTCCTTCGGGCAGGTCCTGCGTTCCGCCCCGGACGGCACCGGCGCGTCCATGCTGGCCATCAGCGGCTCGGTGGACACCCCGAACACCGGGCCGGCCCTGCTGGATTTGTGGACGGTCCTGCGCACCCTCGCCGCCGAGGGCCTCACGGACGCCGAACGCGACGTCGCCGTGCAGAACCTCGTCGGTGTGGCGCCGCTCAAGTACGAGACGGCGGCGGCCGTCGCCGGCACCCTGGCCGACCAGGTCGAGCAGCACCTGCCCGACGACTTCCAGGCCACGCTCTACCGGCAACTGGCCGCCACCGGCACGGTGGAGGCCACCGCGGCGGTCGTGAACGCCTTCCCGGTGGACCGTCTGGTGACCGTCCTCGTCGGCGACGCGGCGCAGATCAAGGAACCCGTCGAAGCCCTCGGCATCGGCGAGGTGACCGTCGTCGCGGCGGAGTAACTCCACGCGCGCGTGCGGAGCCCTGGTGGCCGTCGGCCACCAGGGCTGTCGAATGTCCGAATTGGGGCGGAGGTTGCCTGTCTGCCCTGTGGGATGCGCTACAAAAACCGCGATCCGTTTGAGTCTTGAAAGAACGCCCCCGTAGGTTCCTTCGGGCTGTCCGTCAGGCACCGCGCCGCATCCGCGGCACCGGACAGTCATCGCCGAGTCCCCGTACGGCGCGAGCCAGGGGAGCCGGGGACCCACGCAGTCCCTGGGGTGAATCGGGCGCCCGCGCGAGCCGCGAGGGGGCCCGTAGGAGACCTTCCTGCTCCGAACCCGTCAGCTAACCCGGTAGGCGAGAGGGAAGGAAAGGACCAGCCTCTACATGGCGTTCATGTGCGCCTCCGGGAAGCACCGTCGTCCCGGCCGGGTGAAGCGCACCACCGCGCAGGCCGCCGGCATCGCGGCCCTCACCACCACCGGTGTCATCGGCACCGTCTCCGCCGCCCCGGCGCTCGCCGCCGAGAACTCCGTCGAGCAGACCGGCCTCACCCCGGTCATCACGGTCAGCGACTCGGTCGCCGACCAGATCGACGCCCAGGCCGCCGCCCAGCAGGCCGCAGCCGACCGCAAGGCCGCCGAGCAGGCCGCGCGCGAGGAGGCCGCGGCGCGGGCCAAGAAGGAGCGCGAGGCCAAGGCACGCGCCGCGCGGGAGGCCGAGCGTAAGCGCCTCAACGCCTTCGTCGCGCCGATCAGCGGCTCGTACGTCTCCACCGGCTACAAGACCGGCGGCTCCCTGTGGTCCTCCGGCTCCCACACCGGCATCGACTTCCACGCCGCCAGTGGCACGGTCGTGCACGCGGTCGGCACCGGCACGGTGGTCTCCACCGGCTGGGGCGGGGCGTACGGCAACCAGATCGTCATCAAGATGGCCGACGGCATGTACACCCAGTACGGCCACCTCTCGTCGATAGGCGTCTCGGTGGGCCAGCGGGTCACCCCGGGCCAGCAGATCGGCCTCTCCGGCTCCACCGGCAACACGACCGGTCCTCACCTCCACTTCGAGGCCCGCACCACCCCGGAGTACGGGTCCGACGTCGACCCGGTCGCCTACCTCCGCAAGCACGGCGTGAACGCCTGACGTCCGCTCTTCCGGCGACACCTCCGAAGCCCCGGCAGCCCGCCGGGGCTTTCGCCGTTTTCGCGCCGTCCGCTGTCCAAAAAATACGCATGGATTCCGACCCGCCTTCGGAAATTCCCGCCCATTGCAATAGAGTCACGGAACCGGCGTCACTCGGCGGCGTTTCACGGGGATTAAGGCGGAGGTCGGACATGCGTATTCCGGCGCACTCGGTATGCACGGCGATCCGGGACGACATCGTCGCGGGCGTCTACGAGCGGGGCGGCCGGCTCACCGAGGAACTCCTGGCCCGCCGCTACGGCGTCTCGCGCGTCCCCGTCCGCGAGGCGCTGCGCACCCTGGAGGCCGAGGGCTTCGTCGTGACGCGCCGGCACGCGGGCGCGTGCGTCGCCGAACCGACCGAGCAGGAGGCCGCCGACCTGCTGGAGATGCGCCTCCTGCTGGAGCCGCTCGGCGCCTCCCGGGCCGCCCAGCGACGTACCGAGGCCCACCTCAAGGTGTTGCGCGGGCTGGTCAGGCTGGGCCAGGAGCGGGCCAGGAGGGGCAACAGCGACGATCTGCGTTCCCTGGGCGGCTGGTTCCACGAGACGCTCGCCCAGGCCTCCGGCAGCCAGGCCCTGACCTCGACACTCACCCAGCTGCGGCACAAGATCGCCTGGATGTACACCGTGGAGGCCCCGGTCAGCCCGGTGGACTCCTGGGCGGAGCACGGCGTGATCGTGGACGCGGTGGCGCGCGGTGACGGTGAGCGCGCGCGGGCCGTCACGGCCCTGCACACCGAGCGCTCGACGGCCGCCCACCGGCTCCGCTTTCCCGGCGCCGCCGAACGCGCGAACGGTGTGAGGACTTCGCAACACCCCGTAAACATGTCGGGCCTGCGGCATTAACACGCGAGCCGTATACAAAGAGGTGCTATTCGGTGGGGCGTTATTCCGCTGCCCCAATATAGGCCTGCCGTGAATTCACGGAGGTACGGCTTTCGCGTGCCCTCCATAAAGGCGCGCTCGTGTTCGCCGTAAATCCGCGCCGACGCTCGTCATAAAGCTGTGCGCACGCCCATCGTAGAGCCGTGCGCGCGGTTGCCGCAGAAGTGCGGATGCCTGCCGCAAAGGCGCGCGCGTGGCCGGCGTGAAGCCGTGTGCCGTCGTGGTCGCGGGCGGAGGTCCCGTGGAACGGGCGAGGCCGCGCCGGCCCCGGAGGGGCGACGCGGCCTCGGTCGTGGTGCGCGGGCGCTCAGACGGTCTCGGGGAGTTCCTCGAGGCCCTCGGCGACCAGCTTGGCCAGGCGGTCGAGGGCGGCGTCCGCGCCCTCGGCGTCGGAGGCGAGGACGATCTCCTCGCCGCCCCGGGCGCCCAGGCCCAGGACAGCCAGCATGGAGGCCGCGTTGACGGGGTTGCCGTCGGCCTTGGCGATCGTCACCGGGACGCCTGTGGCCGTGGCGGCTCGGACGAAGATGGAAGCGGGGCGGGCGTGAAGGCCCTCGGCCCAGCCGACGTTGACGCGGCGCTCAGCCATGTGATGCTGCCCTTCGGTTTTCAGGGTTGTCTAGACCAGTTTCCCATATCGTGAAGCATGCCCGGAGGGGACACGGATCCCGTCCGGGTGTGTCGTCGGACCGCGGCCTCGGCCCGACTTCCGTCCTCCACAGACTGCCTCGCGCCGTTGTCGGACGCGAGCCGTACTCTGGGGCCCATGCAGACCCCGGCGGACCGGCAGGACCGGCACGAGTACCCCGCCCACTGGGAGGCGGACGTGGTGCTGCGCGACGGGGGCACCGCGCGCATCCGGCCCATCACCGTCGATGACGCCGACCGGCTGGTCAGCTTCTACGAGCAGGTGTCGGACGAGTCGAAGTACTACCGCTTCTTCGCGCCCTACCCCAGGCTCTCCGCCAAGGACGTCCACCGCTTCACGCACCACGACTTTGTGGACAGGGTGGGACTCGCGGCCACCATCGGCGGCGAGTTCATCGCCACCGTACGCTATGACCGCATTGGCGCCGACGGGACGCCCGCCTCGGCCCCCGCCGACGAGGCGGAGGTCGCCTTCCTCGTCCAGGACGCCCACCAGGGCCGCGGGGTGGCCTCCGCCCTCCTGGAGCACATCGCGGCCGTCGCGCGGGAACGCGGGATCCGCCGGTTCGCGGCCGAGGTGCTGCCCGCCAACAGCAAGATGATCAAGGTGTTCACGGACGCCGGCTACACCCAGAAGCGCAGCTTCGAGGACGGCGTGGTCCGCCTGGAGTTCGGCCTGGAGCCCACGGACCGCTCGGTCGCCGTCCAGCGGGCCCGGGAGCAGCGCGCCGAGGCCCGCTCGGTACGACGGCTGCTGGCGCCCGGCTCCGTGGCCGTGATCGGGGTGGGCCGCACGCCCGGCGGGGTCGGCCGCAGTGTCCTCGGCAACCTCCGGAGTGCCGGGTTCACCGGCAGCCTGCACGCCGTGAACCGCGCCTTCCCGGAGGACCTGAAGGAGGTCGACGGGGTACAGGCGCACCGCTGCGTGCGGGAGATCGACGCACCGGTGGACCTCGCGGTCGTCGCCGTACCCGCCGACCAGGTCCTGGACGTCGTCACCGAGTGCGGGGAACACGGGGTCCAGGGCCTCGTCGTCCTGACCGCCGGCTACGCGGAGAGCGGGCCCGACGGCCGCGAACGCCAGCGCGAACTGGTCCGGCACGCGCGCACGTACGGGATGCGGATCATCGGGCCCAACGCCTTCGGGGTCGTCAACACCGCGGACGACGTCCGGCTGAACGCCTCCCTCGCCCCCGAGATGCCCCGCCCCGGCCGCATCGGCCTGTTCGCCCAGTCCGGCGCCATCGGCATCGCCCTGCTGTCCAGGCTCCACCGGCGGGGCGGGGGAGTCACCGGGGTCACCGGCATCTCCACGTTCGTGTCGTCGGGCAACCGAGCGGACGTCTCCGGCAACGACGTCCTCCAGTACTGGTACGACGACCCCGAGACCGACGTCGTCCTCATGTACCTGGAGTCCATCGGCAACCCCCGCAAGTTCAACCGGCTCTCGCGGCGCACGGCCGCGGCCAAACCGCTGGTCGTGGTGCAGGGCGCGGGCTCGGCGCCGCAGGGGCACGCGGTACGGGCGACGCGGCTGCCGCACGCCACGGTGTCCGCGCTGCTGCGGCAGGCCGGGGTGATCCGCGTCGACACGATCACCGAGCTGGTCGACGCGGGGCTGCTGCTCGCGCGGCAGCCGTTGCCCGCCGGGCCGCGGGTGGCGATCCTCGGGAACTCCGAGTCGCTGGGGTTGCTCACGTACGACCGCTGCCTGGCGGAGGGACTGCTTCCGGACCGGCCGCTGGACCTCACGACCGGGGCGACCGCGGCCGACTTCCACCGGGCGCTGGCCCGGGCGCTGGCGGACGAGTCCTGCGACGCGGTGGTGGTGACGGCGATACCGGCGATCGGGGAGGGCGCGGTCGAGGACGCGGAGCTGGCGGAGGCGCTCAGGTCGGCGGCAGAGGCGGTGCCCGGGAAGCCCGTGCTGGTGGTGCACGTGGAGCTCGGCGGCCTCGCGGAGGCACTCTCGGCGGCGGGCCGCACCGCACCCCAGACAGGCCCACCCCCCACCGCCGCCACGCCGGCACCCGCCACCGCCGCTTCGACGCCACCTGGCACCACCGGCACAGCGACACCCGGCCCCGCCGCCTCGCCGGCACCCGCCACCGCTGCTACCGCGACACCCAGCACCACCGGCACAGCGACACCCGGCCCCGCCGCCTCACAGGCACCCGCCACCGCTGCTACCGCGACACCCAGCCCCGGCGGCACCGCGATACCCACCACTACCCCCACCACAACACCCAGCCCCGCCGCCTCGCCGGCACCCGCCACCGCTGCTACCGCGACACCCAGCACCACCGGCACCGCGGCACCCAGCACCACCCCCACCACAACACCCAGCCCCGGTGGCGCGACGGTGGCTCTCGGCGGTGGTGGTGGCCTTCGTCCCGCGGAACGTGTGTCCGCTGCCGTGAGCCATTCGTACTCCCGGCTCATCCCCGCCTATCCCGCCGCCGAGCGGGCCGTGCGGGCCCTCGCCGAGGCCGTGAAGTACGCGCAGTGGCGGCGGGAGGCCGCCGAGCCCGGACGGGTGCCCGAGTACGACGACATCGACGAGAAGGGGGCCGCCGAGCTGATCGGCGCGCTGCTGGAGCGTGGGCAGGGGCTCACCCTGGGTGTCGAGGAGACCTGCGCGCTGCTCGGCAGGTACGGCATCGACGTGCACCG
Organism: Streptomyces humi; assembly: GCF_001005085.2. Lineage (GTDB taxonomy): Bacteria > Actinomycetota > Actinomycetes > Streptomycetales > Streptomycetaceae > Streptomyces > Streptomyces humi. The sequence continues at coordinate 72,391 of NZ_LBMU02000025.1, read as the reverse complement.
CGCGCTGCCCGCGGCCGACCCCGACGCCGGTGTCCGGGCCGCCCGGGACCTCGGCTACCCCGTCGCCCTCAAGGCCACCGCTCCTCAGCTGCGCCACCGCGCCGACCTGGGCGGCGTCCGCCTCGACCTCGCAGACGAGGAACAACTGCGCAGGGCCTACGCGGAGTTGACACAGCTGTTCGGGCCGCCGGAGGAGCTGCGGCCGGTGGTGCAGCGGATGGCACCCCGGGGCGTGGACACCGTCGTACGGACCGTGATCGACCCGGCGGCCGGAGCCGTGCTGTCGTTCGGGCTCGCCGGGGCCGCCTCGCAGCTGCTCGACGACATGGCGCACCGGCTGGTTCCGGTCACCGACCGGGACGCGGCCTCACTGGTGCGGTCGATCCGGACCGCGCCCCTGCTGTTCGGCTGGCGCGGCTCGGCCCCCGTCGACACGCCCGCCCTGGAGGAGCTGCTGCTCCGGGTGTCCCGGCTGGTCGACGACCACCCGGAGGTGGTGGCGGTCACCCTGGAGCCCGTCGTGGTCGCCCGGCACGGGGTGAGCGTCCTGGGTGCCACGGTCCGCCTCGCACCCCCGCCCGCCCGCGACGACCTCGGCCCGCGCACCCTCCCCGCGTACTGAGGGCGGCGAACGCCCGCATCCGGCGGCGGCGTTCGAGGAGGTCCGCGCGACTGGCCCGGGCCCCCTTGCCCACGGATTAGGATGGACGCCATGGCCAAGACCAGTACGACGACCCAGGGGCTGCGCGTCGCGATCGAGCGCAGCGGCTACTACCCGGCCCTCGTGGCCGAGGCGGTGGAGGCTGCCGTGGGCGGTGAGCCGATCCGGTCGTACCTGGTCCACCAGGAGACGACGTTCGACCAGAACGAGGTGCGGCGGCACGTCACCGTGCTCGTCCTCACCGGCAACCGCTTCATCGTCAGCCACACCGACGAGCAGGCCGCCGACAGCACCTCCCCGACGCCGTACGCCACCACCTCGACGGAGTCGGTCAAGCTCGGCCGGATCTCGTCGGTCGTGGTCAGCAGGGTGGTGGCCAACCCGGAGCAGTACACGCCGGGCACCCTGCCGCGCGAGATCGTGCTGACCATCGGCTGGGGGGCCGTCGCCCGGATCGACCTGGAGCCCGCCGCCTGCGGCGACCCCAACTGCGAGGCCGACCACGGCTACACGGGCAGCTCCACGGCGGACGACCTCAGCCTGCGCGTGAGCGAGGCCGGGGACGGCCCGGAGACGGTGCGTCAGGCACTCGCCTTCGCGCAGGCCATCTCCGAGGCAACCGCGGACGTCACCCGCTGATGGCGTACGCCGCCTGGGACCATCCGGAACCCCTCGCCCTCGGCTCCGCGCCGCTGCCCGAGTACGGCAGCGGTTCCCTCGCCGACCTCCTGCCCACCCTGGCCGCGGGCATGTCCGTCCCCGGAATGACCGCGTCGATCACCGAGCTGACGCCCGCCGACCGCAACTGCGTCTTCCTGATCGACGGGCTGGGCTGGGAGCAGATCAGGGCCCACCCCGACGAGGCGCCCTACCTGACCTCGCTGCTCGGCAGCTCGCGCGGCGGGACGGGACGGCCGATCACCGCCGGCTACCCGGCGACCACCGCGACCTCCCTCGCCTCCGTGGGCACCGGCCTGCCGCCCGGCGCGCACGGCCTGCCCGGCTACACGGTCCGCAACCCGGGGACCAGGGAGCTGATGAACCAGCTCCGCTGGCAGCCCTGGACCGACCCGGCCGCCTGGCAGCCGTACCCCACCGTCTTCCAGCTCGCCCAGGACGCCGGAGTGCACTCCGCCCAGGTCTCCTCGCCGACCTTCGAGCGCACCCCGCTCACCAAGGTCGCGCTCAGCGGCGGAACGTTTCACGGGCGGCTGACCGGCGAGGAGCGGATGGACCTCGCCGCGGAGCAGCTCGCCGCCGCCGACCGTGCCCTCGTGTACACGTACTACGCGGAACTGGACGGCGCCGGGCACCGCTACGGCGTCGACTCCGACACCTGGCGCGGCCAGCTGATGCACGTCGACCGGCTGGTGCAGCGGCTCGCCGAGCAGCTGCCGTCGCGCAGCGCGCTGTACGTCACCGCCGACCACGGCATGGTCGACATCCCGTTCGACGAGCAGCACCGCATCGACTTCGACGCGGACTGGGAGCTGCGGGCCGGGGTGGCCCTGCTCGGCGGGGAGGGCCGGGCCCGGCACGTGTACGCGGTGCCGGGCGCGGAGAACGACGTGCTGACCTGCTGGCGCGAGGTCCTCGGCGAGCAGTTCTGGGTGGCCTCGCGGGACGAGGCGATCACAGCGGGCTGGTTCGGCCCGCCGGACCGGTTCGACGACCGGGTGTACGAGCGGATCGGTGACGTGGTCGCGGCCGCGCACGACGACGTCCTGATCATCGCCTCCGAGCGGGAACCCAAGGAGTCGGCGATGGTCGGCAACCACGGTTCGATGACTCCCGCCGAGCAGCTGGTGCCGCTGCTCGAAGTACGCTCCTGACACCCACTGACCCACATCTCGCCGAAAGGTGCCCGATCCACCATGCCCGAGCTGGTGTTCTTCTCCGGAACGATGGACTGCGGGAAGTCGACGCTGGCTCTCCAGATCGAGCACAACCGCTCGGCGCGCGGCCTCGTCGGCATGATCTTCAGCCGCGACGACCGCGCGGGCCACGGCAAGCTGTCCTCCCGCCTGGGGCTGGTCACGGACGCCGTGGAGGTCGAGGACGAGCAGGACCTGTACGCCTACCTGGTCGACCATCTCTCCCAGGGCGGCCGGGCGGACTACGTCATCGCCGACGAGGCGCAGTTCCTGGCACCGGAGCAGATCGACCAGCTCGCGCGCGTGGTGGACGATCTGGGCCTGGACGTCTACGCCTTCGGCATCACCACGGACTTCCGCTCCAAGCTGTTCCCCGGTTCCCAGCGGCTGGTGGAGCTGGCCGACCGCGTCGAGGTCCTCCAGGTCGAGGCCCTGTGCTGGTGCGGTGCCCGCGCCACCCACAACGCCCGTACGGTCGGCGGGGAGATGGTCGTCGAGGGTGCGCAGGTGGTCGTGGGAGACGTCAACGGGTCGGCCGGGGAGATCGGTTACGAGGTGCTCTGCCGGCGCCATCACCGGCGCCGGATGACCGCCGCGTCGGCCCGCGCGGCGGCCCTGTCCCCGGACGTGCTCCCGGTCACCACCTAGGGCGGCACGGCCCCCGCGCGGCACCGACCGGCGGGTCAGCGCGGGCTCTCGATCACCGAGAAGACCGCGCCCTCCGGGTCGGACAACGTGGCCACCCGGCCGTGTGCGCTGTCCCGGGCCGGCTTCAGGACCAGGCCGCCCAGCGCGGTGACCTCGCGCACCGTCGAGTCCGCGTCGGCGACCTCGAAGTAGGTGAGCCAGTGCGGCCCGCGGTCGCGGGGCAGGGAGAGGCCGACGCCGTGGATGCCGGCCACCGGGCGGCCTCCGACGTGCAGGGTGACGTAGTCGAAGTCGGCGGACACCACCGGCTCCTCCTCGTAGCCGAACACGGTCTTGTAGAACTTGGCGACGCCGCCGGTCTCGTAGGTGAGCAACTCGTCCCAGACGGGGGTGCCGTGGACCCCGCTGACCGCCGTGCCGAGATGGGCCGACGCCTGCCAGATGCCGAACACCGCGCCGGACGGGTCCGAGCCGATGGCCATCCGCCCGGCCTCGGCCGCGTCCAGCGGGCCGACGCCCACCGTGCCGCCGCACAGCCGTACCGTCTCGGCCGTATGGTCCACGTCGTCCGAGGCGAAGTACGGAGTCCAGGCGATCGGCAGCTCGCGGTCCACCGGCAGCTGGCCGATGCCCGCGACCTCCCGTCCGTCGAGCAGGGCCCGGACACAGGGGCCGAGTTGCTGGGGGCCGGTCTCGAACTCCCAGCCGAACAGCGCTCCGTAGAACTCCTCGGTCGTGGTCAATCCGTGCACCATCAGACTCACCCAGCAGGGGGTGCCGGGCGCGCGCCGAGCGTGCGTGCCGTTCGGGCCGGCCGATCCCCGTACCTCGGTCATCGTCACTCTCTCCTCGGCCCCTCGCGGTGGCCGTGTCGCTTCCGCGCTGCGGACCGGTCGTACCGCAGCCGCGGGCACGCCCCGTGCCGAGGCTCGCACCGTCCGTGGCGACTCGTGTCCACGGCTGTGGGGCGGCTTCGCCGCGAGGATGCCTGGTCTGCCGTTTCTCGCCCGTTTCCGGTCGACTGCCGCCGGGTGTCCATCAGCTGTACAGCACGTGCCCGATCCCGTACGCCGGGTGATCGAGCGTGTCCGGCCGAGCAGAGTAGTCGTACCTGGACGTCGCGGCCACCCCTGGCGTAAGGATGGGGCCATGGAAGCCATCATCACCGCAACCGACCTCGCCGACGCCCTGACGGGGCCGAACCCGCCCGTCCTGCTGGACGTCCGCTGGCGGTTGACCACACCCGGAGCCCCGGCCTTCGACGGCCGGGCCGCGTACACGGAGGGCCATCTGCCGGGCGCCGTCTTCGTGGAGCTGGACGGGGAACTCGCCTCCGCGCCCGGCGAGAACGGCCGGCATCCGCTGCCCGACCTGGCCGTCTTCGGCGCCGCGATGCGCCGCGCGGGCGTCTCGGCGGACCGGCCGGTCGTCGTCTACGACGGGGGGCTGGGCTGGTCCGCCGCGCGCGCCTGGTGGCTGCTGCGCTGGACGGGTCACCCGGACGTGCGGGTCCTCGACGGCGGGTTGCCGTCCTGGCAGGGCGCTCTTTCGACTGACGTGCCCGCCCCGGTCCAGGGTGACTTCGAACCGGCCCCGGGCGCCACGGAGTTGCTCGATGCCGACGGGGCGGCCGCGCTGGCCCGCTCGGGTGTGCTGCTCGACGCCCGCGCGGGGGAGCGGTACCGAGGTGAGGTGGAGCCGATCGACCGGGTCGGTGGACACATCCCGGGTGCGGTGTCGGCGCCGACCACCGAGAACGTCGGCCCGGACGGCCGTTTCCTGCCCGCCGCCGAACTCCAGGACCGTTTCAAGGGCTTGGGCGCCGCCCAGGGGGCCGAGGTCGGGGTGTACTGCGGTTCGGGCGTCTCGGGCGCCCACGAGGTGCTGGCGCTGGCCGTCGCCGGGATCCCCGCCGCGCTCTACGTCGGTTCCTGGTCGGAGTGGTCGGCCGACCCGTCCCGCCCGGTCGCGGTCGGACCCGACCCGCGGTAGGTCGGAACGGCTGACCCGCGGGACGGCATGAGGAAGGGGGCACGCGCGCGTGCCCCCTTCCTCATGCCGTCGCAGGACCGCTGTCACTCCTGCTTCTTGCGGCGCGTGCCGAAGACGATCTCGTCCCAGCTCGGTACGGCGGCCCGGCGCCCCGGGCGGACGCCGTCGGCCTCGGCCTGGCGGTCGGTGGCGCCGATCAGCCGGTCGCGGTGGGCGCCGACGGAGCGGGGCATGAGGACGTCCGCGTAGGCGGACCCGGCGGAGGCCGCGGGGGCCGGCGGCTCCTCGGGCACCGGTTCCTCGACGGGCTCCTCCTGGGGCTCCGCCGGGCGTTCCGGCACCACCATGTCGCCACGGAAGCTCGGCACCGCCTCCAACAGGCTGGTCAGCGAGTCGCGTTCCCCGACCGTCTCCTCGACCGGCTCGGACGACTGCGCGGGCAGGCTCGGCCGCTCGCGGTCCCGGTCGCCGGGGCGGTCCAGCGGCCGGTCACGCGGGAGCCGTGCGATCCGGGGCACGAACGGAAAGCTGGGCTCCGGTACGGCGAGATCGTCGGACTCGCCGATCAGCGAGCGCGCCTCGTCGTCGACCGCCTGGACGAGCCGCCGGGGCGGGTCGTAGGTCCAGCTCGCCGAGTGCGGTTCGCCCGCGACCCGGTAGACGAGCAGGACCTCCCAGGTGCCGTCGTCGCGGCGCCAGGAGTCCCACTGGACGGTGTCCTTCTCGGCGCCGCGCAGCACCAGCCGCTCCTGCACGGCCTCGCCGAGCAGCGGACCGGAGTTCTCGCCGGGCCGGCGGACGGGCGTCTTGCGGGCCCGCTCGGCCATGAAGGCGCGCTCGGCCAGTACCGGACCCTCGAAGCGCCGCACCCGGTCGACGGGGATCCCGGCGAGCTGCGCGACCTCTTCCGCCGTCGCGCCCGCACGTATCCGCGCCTGGATGTCTCGCGGCCGGAGATGGCTCTCGACCTCGATCTCGATCTGACCGAGCCGGGGCCGGTCGCCGCGTACGGCGGCCCGTAGCCGTTCGTCGATCGGAAGGGTGTACTCCGTAGAGTCGGCAGCCTTGAGCACCAGCCGTGTGCCGTCATTGGAGACGGCCACGACACGCAGTTCGGGCATGGGGACCTCCCGGGTGGTGCCTGCCGACGTCACGTGCGTCGCTGCTTCCGCTAGTCGAGTGTGGCCTGCCCGGGTGCAGCCTGCCACAACCTTGCCGAGTTGCCCGGCGTGTCGGGCACGGGCCCGGGAACGCCGTTATGGCACGGTTACCTATTCGCAACGCTAAGTGACCAACTCCGTCACCCTGTGCAACGAGCCCCCCTCCCGGCGGTCCTGCAAGGCCCCGGACACCCTGGCGGGAGACCGGACCCAGGGCTCGCAACAGTACTCCATTTGGGCCACGTGCGTGGATTGGCGCGCCGCCGAACTTCTGGCAACAACCGCTCTCCAACCGCCGGTTGCCCGTTTCCAGGGATCTTGAACGTGGCGTACTTCACGTAATCCCCGGAAACGGAACCAATTGTTTCGTTCGTACGTCCCCTTCTTGCGTGGCCGGTCGAACAAGTACCGGAAGGGCGGGGCCACTTCGCCTGCCCGTCGCCGCCCCGGTCGCTGCGCCGCCTACTGACCCAGAACCCGCCGCAGGTAGTCGTTCTGGAACAGCCGGTCCGGGTCGAGCCGGTCCCGCAGCGCCGTGAACTCGCCGAAGCGCGGGTAGACCTCGGCGAAGTAGCCCGCGTCCCGGGTGTGCACCTTGCCCCAGTGCGGGCGCCCCTCGTGCGCGGTGAAGATCCGCTCGGCGGCCGTGAAGTACGCCTGGTACGGGGTGCCTCGGAACATGTGCACGGCGATGTAGGCGCTGTCGCGGGCGGACGCGGTGGACAGGGCGATGTCGTCGGCGGGGGCGGTGCGGACCTCGACCGGGAAGTTGATCCTGAGATCGGAACGGTCGACCGTCGCCTTGAGTTCCCGCAGCGTGTCCGCCAGCGCCTCGCGCGGAACGGCGTACTCCATCTCCACGAACGGCACGCGGCGCGGTGATGTGAAGACCTTGTACGGGATGTCGGTGTAGGACCGTGCGGACAGCGCCGTGCTGGAGATCCGGGCGACGGTCGGCACGACGGTGGGCACGGCGCGGCCGAGCAACTGGGCGGCGTGGAAGACACCGTTGGAGAGGAACTCGTCCTCGAACCAGCCGGCCAGCCGACCCACCGGCTGAGGCGGCCCCGCGCTGCGGTTGTTGCGCTTGGTGTTGGTGTTGCCCGTGTGCGGGAACCAGTAGAACTCGAAGTGCTCGTTCTCGGACCACAGCTGGTCGAACTCGGCGAGGACCCGGTCCAGCGACATCGGCTCCTCGCGCGCGGTGAGCAGGAAGAGCGGCTCCACGGCGAAGGTGATCGCGGTGACGATGCCGAGGGCGCCCAGTCCGATCCGGGCGGCCGCGAAGACCTCCGGATTCTCCTTCTCCGAACACGTCAGCACCGACCCGTCGGCGGTGACCAGTTCGAGCTCCCTGATCTGGGCGGCGAGCGAGGCGGACTCGCGGCCGGTGCCGTGGGTGCCGGTGCTGGTGGCCCCGGAGACCGTCTGCTCCATGATGTCGCCCATGTTGGTCAGCGACAGGCCCTCACGGGCCAGGGCCATGTTGAGTCTCTTGAGCGGGGTGCCTGCCTCGACCGTGACGGTCATGGCTTTCCGGTCGATGTCGCGGATGCCCGTCAACAGTTGAGGGCGGATCGAGAGACCGTCGGTGGCGGCGATCGCGGTGAAGGAGTGACCGCTGCCGACCGCCTTCACCTTCAGGCCGTCCTCCGCCGCCTGCCGTACGGCGGCGGCCAGCTCGTCCACGGAGGCGGGTGTGGCCTCCCGGGCGGGGCGGACGGTGACGTTCCCTCCCCAGTTACGCCACGTGCCGCTCTTGCCGCTCGCTGTACTGCCCAACGGTGCCTCCCCGACGCGTGACCGGCCTGTTGAGCCGGCGGTACCCGAGGAAACCGACCGCGACCGCGACGGCCCCGGACACGGCCGGAACCCCGTACCCGGCACGGGCGCCGGCCGCGTCGATCACCCAGCCGGCGACCGAGGAGCCGAGCGCCACCCCGACCGCGAGGCCGGTGCTCACCCAGGTCATGCCCTCGGTGAGCTTCGCGCGAGGTACGTGCTCTTCGATGAGGGACATCGTCGTGATCATCGTCGGTGCGATGGACAGGCCCGAAACGAACAGCGCCACGGCCAGAAGCGGCAAGTTTCCGACCAGTAGGAGGGGGATCATACTCACGGCCATCGCACATATGCCCAGCAGCCACCTGCGTTCCGGCTTCCCCGCGAACCGCATCAGGCCGAAGACCACGCCGGCCGCGCAGGACCCGGCCGCGTACAGGGCCAGGACCACGCTGGAGGCCCCCTTGTGGCCGCGCTCGTCGGCGAAGGCGACGGTCACCACGTCCACCGCCCCGAAGATCGCTCCGGTGGCCACGAAGGTCGCCACCAGCACCTGGAGGCCGGGGGCGCGCAGCGCCGAACCGCCGCCGTGGTGCTCGCGCGGGTGCGGCCGCGGTTCGGTGGCGCGCTGGGCGGTGAGCCAGAGGACGCCGGCCGCGAGGAAACCGGCGGCCAGCAGCGGGCCCGCCTCCGGGAACCAGACCGTGGACAGCCCGATGGAGATGATCGGCCCGAAGATGAAGCAGATCTCGTCCACCACCGACTCGAACGAGTAGGCGGTGTGCAACTGCGGGGTGCCCCGGTACAGGGTGGCCCAGCGGGCCCGGATCATCGCGCCGAGGCTCGGCACCGCGCCGATCCCGGCGGCGCACACGAACAGCGCCCAGTCCGGCCACCCGTAGTGCGCGGCGGACAGCAGTCCGGCCGCCGCCGCGAGCGCGAGCAGCGTCGCGGGACGCAGTACCCGGCGCTGGCCGTACTGGTCGACCAGCCGGGACACCTGCGGGCCGATCGCGGCGGCGGACAGCGCGATGGTCGCGGAGAGCGCGCCCGCGAGGCCGTACCGCCCGGTCAGCTGGGAGATCATCGTGACCACGCCGATGCCCATCATCGACAGCGGCATCCGGCCGACGAAGCCGGCGGCGGAGAAGGCCTTGGTGCCGGGGGCGGCGAACAGGGCGCGGTAGGGGCTGGGCACGGGGGGTCTCCGACGACTGGGTAAGGCGTGACTGCGGCTGATACAGCTTACGAGCGAGGAGGCCCGGACGCACCTGTCGGGTACCGGGGATAAACCTCCCGAATCCGACTCTTCACCCTCCTGTTTCCGGGCCGTCAGTGCCGGGTGGCAGGATCGGCTCATGCCAGACGCGCTCGATGCCACCCCCTACGACGCCCTGCTCCTGCTCTCCTTCGGCGGCCCGGAAGGCCCGGACGACGTGGTGCCGTTCCTGGAGAACGTGACCCGCGGGCGCGGTATCCCGAAGGAACGCCTCAAGGAGGTCGGGCAGCACTACTTCCTGTTCGGCGGGATCAGCCCGATCAACGACCAGAACCGCGCCCTGCTGGACGCCCTGCGCAAGGACTTCGCCGAGCACGGCCTGCACCTGCCGGTCTACTGGGGCAACCGCAACTGGGCCCCGTACCTGACGGACACCCTGCGGGAGATGGTCGCCGACGGCCGCCGCCGCGTCCTGGTGCTCGCCACCAGCGCCTACGCCTCCTACTCGGGCTGCCGCCAGTACCGCGAGAACCTCGCCGACTCCCTGGCCGCGCTGGAGGCCGAGGGTCTCGAACCGCCGAAGGTCGACAAGCTGCGGCACTACTTCAACCACCCCGGCTTCCTCGCCCCGATGATCGACGGCGTGCTGGACTCGCTCGCGGACCTCCCCGAGGACGTCCGCGCGGGCGCCCACATCGCGTTCACGACCCACTCCGTCCCGACCGCGAGCGCCGACACCTCGGGCCCCGTCGAGGCCCACGGAGAGGGCGGCGCCTACGTCGAGGAGCACCTGGAGGTGGCCGAGCTGATCGCCGCGGCGGTCCGCGAGCGCACCGGCCGTGACCACCCCTGGCGGCTCGTCTACCAGTCCCGCTCCGGTGCCCCCCACATCCCCTGGCTGGAGCCCGACATCTGCGACCACCTGGCGGACCTGCACGGCGCCGGCGTCCCGGCCGTCGTCATGGCCCCCATCGGCTTCGTCTCCGACCACATGGAGGTCCTCTACGACCTCGACACGGAGGCCAGGGCCAAGGCCGAGGAGCTGGGGCTGCCCGTACGGCGGTCCGCGACCGTCGGGGACGACCCGAGGTTCGCCGCCGCCGTCCGGGACCTGGTCCTGGAGCGCGCGGCGGTGGAGAGCGGGCGCGAGGTCACGCCGTGCGCCCTGGGAACGCTCGGCGCGAGCCACGACCTCTGCCCGGTCGGCTGCTGCCCGGCGCGGTCCGCCCGCCCGGCCGCCGCGGGCGCCGACAGCCCCTACGCGTGAGGAACCCCGTGACCGACCCCCTGCACACGGAGCTGCTGGACCTCGCCCGGGAGGCGGCCGCCCGCGCGGGCGAGCTGCTGCGGGACGGCCGCCCGGCCGATCTCTCCGTGGCCCGGACCAAGTCCAGCCCGATCGACGTCGTGACCGAGATGGACATCGCGGCGGAGAAACTCATCACCGACCTGATCTCCGGCCACCGACCCGACGACGGCTTCCTCGGTGAGGAGGGCGCCTCGTCCGAGGGGACCAGCGGGGTCCGCTGGGTGATCGACCCGCTCGACGGCACGGTCAACTACCTGTACGGGCTGCCGACCTGGGCGGTGTCCATCGCCGCCGAGATCGGCGGCGAGACCGTGGCCGGGGTGGTGGCGGCGCCGATGCGCGGCGAGACCTACCACGCGGTGCGCGGGGCCGGGGCCTGGGCGACCGGGGCGTGGGAGGGCGAGCGGGCACTGGTCTGCCGGCCGGCCGCGCCCCTGTCCGAGGCCCTGGTCTCCACGGGCTTCAACTACGTGACGAACGTCCGCACCCACCAGGCCGAGGTGGCCGCCCGGCTGATCCCGCTGCTCCGTGACATCCGCCGCAGCGGCTCGGCCGCGATCGACCTGTGCGACGTGGCCGGCGGCCGGCTGGACGGGTACTTCGAGCGCGGCCTGAACGCGTGGGACTGGGGCGCGGGCGACCTGATCGCGCGGGAGGCGGGCGCCCTGACGGGTGGCCGCCCCGGAGAACGCCCGAACCGCGATCTGACGGTCGCGGGTACCCCCGGCGTCTTCGAGCCCCTCCAGAGCCTGCTGGAGGACTTCGGAGCCTGGCACGACTGACGGCGGGCAACCGGAGACCGAACACCGTGGCGCCGGCAGGAATCGAACGCGTGGCGACGGGTAGAGGACCGGATACGAGCAGGGCCCCGGCGCTGGATTCGCCGGGGCCCTGCTCTCGTGCCGGTGTGCCGCTGCGGAGCTGTCAGACGCTGGTCGCGCCGACTTCCACGCCGTGTTCGGCGGCGAGGCGGCGCAGGTCGTCGAGCTCGGCCTGCTCCACTTCGACGAGGAAGTCGTCGCCCTCGTCGCGAGCTCGGGTGATGTCGGACTCGGTCGCCTTTATGCGCTGGAGAAGTCCTGTCGTGAATGCGTCCATGCTGCGCCCCCTCGTCCTGGGTCGTGGGTCGGGTGGCACGGGGGTGTGCCGTCGGGAAGGGGCGATCACGTCTTCGCGGGTGCCCAGCGCTGCCCTGCTGGGCGGCGACGGTGCCGGACACCCCCATCGTCCGCTCTGCCGTAGCGGCGACGTACGTACCGCATGGTGCTGCGGCACATGCAGAGCGTGATCGCGGGGTGTACATGCCGTCCTCCCCCCGCTCCCTTCCGTGGAAACCTCAACCGCAGGAGAAAATCTCGCATTCCCGCCCCACGGCCCCGGATCCGGCTGCCGGGCCCCCGTCTTACTGCCGACTTATGGCCGAAAAGGGCAGGATGGAGCCACCACATCCCATGGAGATCCCTGCCCGGGTGCGCCGGTGCGCGCTACGCGGGTGGACAGAGGAAGGACAAGCGACGTGCGCGTACTCGTCGTCGAGGACGAGCAACTGCTCGCCGATGCGGTGGCCACCGGACTGCGCCGGGAGGCCATGGCCGTCGACGTCGTGTACGACGGTGCGGCCGCCCTGGAGCGCATCGGCGTCAACGACTACGACGTGGTCGTCCTCGACCGCGACCTCCCCCTCGTGCACGGCGACGACGTCTGCCGCAAGATCGTGGAGCTGGGCATGCCCACGCGCGTGCTGATGCTCACCGCGTCGGGTGACGTCAGCGACCGCGTCGAGGGTCTGGAGATCGGCGCCGACGACTATCTCCCCAAGCCTTTCGCGTTCAGCGAGCTCATCGCGCGCGTGCGTGCCCTCGGCCGCCGTACCAGCGTGCCGCTGCCGCCCGTCCTGGAGCGGGCCGGCATCAAGCTCGACCCGAACCGCCGTGAGGTCTTCCGGGACGGCAAGGAAGTCCAGCTCGCGCCGAAGGAGTTCGCCGTCCTGGAGGTGCTGATGCGCAGCGAGGGCGCGGTGGTCAGCGCCGAGCAGCTCCTCGAGAAGGCCTGGGACGAGAACACCGACCCCTTCACCAACGTGGTCCGGGTGACGGTGATGACCCTGCGCCGCAAGCTGGGCGAGCCCCCCGTCATCGTCACCGTGCCCGGCTCGGGTTACCGGATCTGATGAACGTGGCGACCACTCCCGCACCCCCGCAGGCCCCCCCGAAGCCCACCTGGGACCCCCGGCGGCCGCAGCCGGTCTTCCCGTGGCTGCGTCCCACCATCCGGATACGGCTCACCCTGCTGTACGGCGGCATGTTCCTGATCGCAGGCATCCTGCTGCTGTCGATCATCTACCTGCTGGCCGCGCAGGCGATCAGCACCGGCAACCAGCCGCTGTTCAAGATCGTCGGCTTCGAGAAGCTCCAGGTCTCCAGCGACAACTGCCCGACGGTCGCCAGTTCCAGCCTCCAGCTGTCGGACTTCAACTCCGCGATCGCCCAGTGCATGGACCACCAGCGCCAGGCGGCCCTGGACAACCTGCTCAGCCGCTCGCTGCTGGCCCTGCTGGGCCTGGCCGTGATCGCCTTCGCGTTCGGCTACGCGATGGCCGGCCGGGTGCTGTCCCCGCTCGGCCGCATCACCCGCACAGCCCGCGCGGTGGCCGGCTCGGACCTGTCCCGCCGTATCGAGCTGGACGGCCCGGACGACGAGCTCAAGGAGCTCGCGGACACCTTCGACGACATGCTGGAGCGGCTGCAACGCGCCTTCACGGCCCAGCAGCGCTTCGTCGGCAACGCCTCCCACGAGCTGCGCACACCCCTGGCGATCAACCGCACACTCCTGGAGGTGCACCTCTCCGACCCGGACGCGCCCGTGGAACTGCAACAGCTCGGCAAGACCCTGCTGGCCACCAACGAGCGCAGCGAGCAGCTCGTGGAGGGCCTGCTGCTGCTCGCCCGCAGCGACAACCAGATCGTCGAGCGCAAGCCGGTCGACCTGGCCGAGGTGGCCTCCCAGGCCGTCGACCAGGTGCACGCCGAGGCGGAGGCGAAGGGCGTCGAGATCAGGGGGCAGCGCAAGCCCGCGGTGGTCCAGGGCAACGGTGTGCTGCTGGAGCGGATCGCGCTGAACCTGTTGCAGAACGCGGTGCGCTACAACGTGGCCGAGGACGGCTGGGTGGAGGTCACCACCGAGGTGCAGCACGGGCAGGCGGTACTGTCCGTGTCGAACACCGGTCCGGTGGTGCCGGCGTACGAGATCGACAACCTCTTCGAACCCTTCAGACGGCTCCGTACCGAGCGCACGGGCAGCGACAAGGGTGTGGGCCTGGGGTTGTCCATCGTCCGCTCCGTGGCGCGCGCGCACGGCGGTCACATCACCGCCCAGCCGCGCGAGGGCGGTGGGCTGGTGATGAGGGTCACGCTGCCGGTCTGACGTCGTTGCAAGATCGCGACACTCGCGAGGGATGTTCGCTTTGCGCGGAATTTTTTTCCGGCGTGGCGCGCTCCCTCGTGTGTGATCGATCACAACGGCGGATTTCCGGCCATCTACTCTCCGTGATCATGGTCAGGGGAATAAAGGCGGGAAAATCCCTGTTTTCAGGGGTCTTGATCACGGGAAGTACAGGGTGAGGCGCCTTTGAGGTGTCTCGTCAGGACCGTGTACGGTCCCCATCGCCATTCAACCTGATCACTCTTGAGGGGTCCGGTTGGGTGTCGATTGAGTAACAGACCTTGATGTGAGGCAAAATCTCCGCCTCGGGTCGGGCACAAGTCCGGCCTCTCACGCGTTACGTGCGCTGGAGACACCGCAGACACCCAGAGGGGGAGAGCGACATGGCAACCGATTACGACACTCCACGCAAGACCGACGACGACGTCGACTCGGACAGCCTTGAAGAGCTGAAGGCCCGGCGGAACGACAAGTCCACGTCCGCAGTGGACGTCGACGAGTTCGAAGCCGCGGAAGGCCTTGAGCTGCCCGGTGCAGACCTCTCGAACGAGGAACTGGCCGTCCGGGTGCTGCCCAAGCAGCAGGACGAGTTCACCTGCATGAGCTGCTTCCTGGTGCACCACCGCAGCCAGCTGGCCCGGGAGAAGAACGGTCAGCCGATCTGCCGCGACTGCGACTGAGGGCGGGTCGGGCATGACTGGCTCGACCCCACCTCGGAAGCGCCGTTTCCCCCTGCGGGGAGCGGACTCAGGGCCGTCCGACGGCCCGCGCGCGCGTGACATCGAGCGAGGCTCGCCCGATCCGGGAGCCTCGCTCGAACCGGCGGCCGACCGGGGTGACCTCCCGGCGCCGGCGGACGAACCCGCGCCCGTCGCCAGACGACGGGCGGCGGCCATCGGCGGCAAGGCCGTGCAGATGGCCCGGGAAGGGGCCCGTAAGGGCGGCAGCCGGGCGAAAGCCGGGCTGGCGTACCTGGCGGACCGGATCATCGAGATCGCCCCGCGTGTCCCCGTACGTGACCTCGCGACCCTGCGTCGGCAGTTCCCGGGCCTCGGGCCCGAGCAGCTCGCCGACAAACTGGTGGCGGGCGCCGCGGGCGCGACCTCGGCGGTCGGAGCCGGGGTCGGCGCGGCGGCGATGCTGCCCGTGCCGCCGGCCATGCCGACCGAGCTGGCCGCGGAGATCACCGGGGTGGCGGCGATCGAGCTCAAGCTGATCGCCGAGCTCCACGAGGTGTACGGCGTGCGGCCGCCGGGGAACGTGAAGGCCCGCAGTACCGCGTATCTGTCCTCCTGGTCGGGGGAGCGCGGGATCGACGTGATGAAGCCGGCGTCGATCAACAACGCCCTCGGCGGGCAGATGAAGCGCGAGCTGCGCCAGCAGATCATGAAGCGGATGGTCCGGGACCTGCCCAACCTGATGCCGTTCATGGTCGGCGCCGCGGTGGGCGCGGTCATGAACCGCCGGGACACCAGGAAGCTCGCGGAGCGCATCCGCAAGGACCTGAGAAAGATCCAGGTGTCGTGGGAGGACCTGCCGGAGCTGCCGCCGCTGGAGAAGCCGGCCGAGCCGCTGCCGATCGCCCAACTGCCGGAGGACTTCGGCGCCTGAGCGCCTGACGGCCCCCCGGCGCCTGAGCGCCTGACCGGCCGCCCCCCGGCGCGCTACGCCTGTGCCGTCCGCGCGGTCCCGGTCGTCCCCGCGGTCCGGGCCTCCTCGATCGCCGCCGCCAGGGCCTCCGGCTGCCGCGTCGACAGGTACAGGTACGGCGTCGGGTCCTGCGGGTCGGTGACCTCCACGCGCAGGGCCGTGGGGATGTAGGCGCGCAGCAGCAGGAACGCGCGTACGTCGGCCTTGTACGTGCGCCAGGCGCGCGCCTCCTCGGGGTCCATGACGTGCGACTCGCCCAGCGCCGACACCGGGATCTTCGCCTCGCCCGCGATCAGCGAGTCGCCCACCAGGCGGATCCGCTGGGAGCCGTACGAGCTGGCCACCACCGCTGCCGCCGCCGTGCCGCCGGCCAGGCCGCCGAGCGCCGGCAGGGTGCCGAAGGGCAGCAGGATCAGGGCGAACGAGACGCCGACCAGGAAGCTGATGAACCACCACGACCGGGGCGCGGTGAGGCGTTCTTCGTACGGGGTGGCGGAGAGCTGCATGGAACCTAGCTTGGCACGGTGTCCGGATTCACCGGACGCGCGGGTAAGGTCTGCGGCTGTGAGTGGTAGTTCCGCAGCTCTTCAGCCTCCTGCCAGTGCCCGGAAACCGGAGCGGCACCCCGATGCGCCCGCGCCCGGCGAGGTCATCGGCGCACACTACGAACACTGTTTCGGCTGCGGTCACGGGCAGACGCACGGGCTGCACCTGGAGGCACGGGCCGGCGAGGGGCTCTCCCTCACTGCGGAGTTCACCGTGCGCCCCGCCCACCAGGGCGCTCCGGGCCTCGCGCACGGCGGGGTGCTCGCCACCGCCCTGGACGAGACGCTCGGCTCGCTGAACTGGCTGCTGCGGAAGATCGCCGTCACCGGACGGCTGGAGACGGACTTCGTGCGGCCGGTGCCCGTGGGCACCACGCTCCACCTGGCGGCCGAGGTGGTCGCCGTGGCCGGCCGGAAGATCTACTCGACCGCCACCGGCCGTGTGGACGGCCCGGAGGGCCCCGTCGCCGTCCGCGCGGACGCCCTCTTCATCGAGGTGCCGGTGGAGCACTTCACCGAGAACGGCCGCAAGGAAGAGATCCAGGCCGCCATGAGCGACCCGGACCGGACCAGGCGCGCCCGCGCCTTCGAGGTGAACCCGTGAGCCCCGCCCCCCTGAACGTGCTGCTCCGCCGCGTCGACCCCGAGGTACCGCTTCCGGCGTACGAGCACCCCGGTGACGCGGGCGCCGATCTGCGCACCACCGAGGCGTGCGAGCTGGAGCCGGGAGAACGGGCCGTACTGCCCACGGGGGTGTCGATCGCCCTCCCGGACGGGTACGCGGCCTTCGTGCACCCGCGTTCGGGGCTCGCCGCCCGGTGCGGTGTGGCCCTCGTGAATGCCCCGGGGACGATTGATGGCGGGTACCGTGGGGAGATCAAGGTGATCGTGGTGAATCTCGACCCGCGCGAGGCCGTGCGGTTCGAGCGCTTCGACCGGATTGCCCAACTGGTCGTCCAGCAGGTCGAGAGGGTCCGCTTCCAGGAGGTCGCGGAACTTCCCGGATCTGTGCGGGCCGAGGGGGGCTTCGGGTCCACCGGCGGTCATGCCGCGGTGGGCGACGTGAGCGGCACAAACGGTCAGGCCGCCGAGGGCGGTCGGACGGGTGGGAATCGATACGCTTCGGTCGTATCCGACCGGGAAGGACAGTGACGTGTTCGGACGTCGCAACAAGAAGGGTGCCGCCGAGGACGCGGCCGGCGAGGCCGAGCAGGTCGTCGACAGCGTCGACACCGAGGCGGACGAGGAAGAGGGCGAGCGCGAGCGCGTGCGCCTGGAGCCGGAGCCCCGGCCCGACGGGCCGTGGGACGCCACCGAGGTGCGCGAGCCCGGCGAGGGCCGGGTGGACCTCGGCGGTCTGTTCGTGCCCGGCGTGGACGGTATGGAGCTCCGGGTCGAGGTCGCGGGTGACGCGATCGTCGCGGCGACCGTCGTCCTGCGCGACAGCGCCGTCCAGCTCCAGGCCTTCGCCGCGCCCAAGCGCGAGGGCATCTGGAGCGAGGTGCGCGAGGAGATCGGCTCCGGCATCACCCAGCAGGGCGGCATCGTCGACGAGGTCGAGGGTCCGCTGGGCTGGGAGCTGCGGGCCCAAGTGCCGGTGCAGCTGCCGGACGGCACCGGCGGCTTCCAGGTCGTGCGGTTCGTGGGTGTGGACGGGCCGCGCTGGTTCCTGCGCGGTGTGATCTCCGGGCAGGGAGCTGTGCAGCCGCAGGCCGCCGGGCTCCTGGAGCAGATCTTCCGGGACACCGTCGTGGTCCGCGGCGAGGGCCCGATGGCTCCCCGGGACCCGATCGTCCTGAAGCTCCCGAACGACGCGCAGATGGTCCCCGAGGGCGTCCAGCAGGAGGAGTCCTCGCGTTTCTCCGGCGGCATGGGCCAGCTCCAGCGCGGACCGGAGATCACCGAGGTCCGGTAACCGGCGGACGTCGCAAGCGGCAAGGGCCGTACCCCGCACAGGGGGTGCGGCCCTTTCGTGTGCGTGACCCCTTGACGGCACATTGGTCTGTACCTACCGTCTCGGCCCAACGCGCCTGTTCATAAAGGCGCTTTGCGTTCACATACGAGAACGGAAGGCCTTCACGCATGCGCAGAACCCCACTCCTCGCGGCGGTCGTCGCCCTCGTCGCCGCCTTCCTGTCCTGGCCCGCCCAGGCCGCCCCCAGCACCTTCGTGCACCCCGGAGTCACCGTCTCCAGGGCCCAGCTGGACTTCGCCCGCACCGAGGTGCTGGCCGGCGCCCAGCCCTGGAAGGCGGCCTACGACCAGATGATGGCCAGCAAGTACGCCGACCTGAACCGCACGCCCGCGCCCCGGGCGACGGTGGAGTGCGGGTCGTACTCGAACCCGAACTACGGCTGCACCGACGAGCGCGAGGACGCGATCGCCGCCTACACCGACGCCCTCGCCTGGTACATCACCAAGGACGCCCGGTACGCCCAGAAGGCCATCCAGATCATGGACGCCTGGTCGTCCACCATCACCAGCCACACCAACAGCAACGCGCCGCTCCAGACCGGCTGGGCCGGCTCCTCCTGGCCCAAGGCAGCCGAGATCATCAAGTACACGTACACCGGCACCTGGGCCAACCAGGCCCGCTTCGCCACCATGCTCCGCAACGTCTATCTGCCGGTGGTCATCAAGGGCTCCAACTCCAACGGCAACTGGGAGCTGACGATGACGGAGGCCGCCGTGGGCATCTCCGTCTTCCTGGAGGACAAGACGTCGTACGACACGGCCATGGCCAGGTTCCGCACCCGCGCGGCCGCCTACGTCTACCTGGCCTCCGACGGGTCGGTGCCGAAGACCGTGCCCAGCCAGAACCTCGACACCACCGCCAAGATCGTCTCCTACTGGCAGGGCCAGTCCACCTTCGTCACCGGCCTCACCCAGGAGACCTGCCGGGACTTCACGCACACCGGGTACGGCATCTCCTCGATCTCGCACATCGCCGAGACCAGCCGCATCCAGGGCGAGGACCTCTACGGCACGGACGTCGGTGAGCGGCTGCGCCAGGCGCTCGGCTTCCAGGCCAAGTACCAGCTGGGCACCGCCGTCCCCAGCTGGCTCTGCGGCGGCTCCCTGAACCTCGGCCTCGGCCCCGTCACCGAGGTCGGCTACAACGCCCTCCACAACCGGCTCGGCATCGCCATGACCAACACCCAGACGCTCACCCAGAACAACCGCCCCGCGGGCACCAACAACCTCTTCGTCGCCTGGGAGACCCTCACGCACGGCGACAACCCCAGCTGAGCCGCCGCACCGGGGCGCCGGACCCGCACACCGGCGCCCATCAGGGTTGCGTCAAAGATGCCCGCCCTCCCGCCCTCCGTCCCGTTCACCGCGATGGTTGGCCGTAAGGTCGACGCTGCGTAGGCGGCAGTCACGGGAAGACAATGGGACCATGGCACGCGGCAGGCTTCGGATCTATCTCGGTGCGGCACCGGGCGTGGGCAAGACCTACGCCATGCTCTCCGAGGCGCACCGGCGCGCGGAGCGCGGCACCGACTGCGTGGTCGCCTTCGTCGAGCACCACGAGCGGCCGCGCACCGAGGTGATGCTGCACGGCCTGGAGCAGGTGCCGCGCCGGGAACTCGAGTACCGGGGCGCCGCCTTCACCGAGATGGACGTCGACGCCGTACTGAGCCGCGCCCCCGCCGTCGCGCTGGTGGACGAACTCGCCCACACCAACGTCCCCGGCTCCCGCAACGCCAAGCGCTGGCAGGACGTCGAGGAACTGCTGGCCGCCGGGATCGACGTCGTCTCGACCGTCAACATCCAGCACCTGGAGTCCCTCGGCGACGTCGTCGAGTCCATCACCGGCGTGCGCCAGCGCGAGACCGTGCCCGACGAGGTGGTACGGCGCGCGGAGCAGATCGAACTGGTCGACATGTCGCCCCAGGCGCTGCGCCGGCGCATGGCGCACGGCAACATCTACCAGCCGGACAAGGTCGACGCGGCCCTGTCCAACTACTTCCGGCCCGGCAACCTCACCGCCCTGCGCGAACTGGCGCTGCTGTGGGTCGCCGACCGGGCCGACGAGTACCTGAAGCAGTACCGCAGCGAGCACCGGGTGTCGGCGATCTGGGGCTCGCGGGAGCGGATCGTCGTCGGCCTCACCGGCGGCCCCGAGGGGCGCACGCTGATACGACGGGCCGCCCGGCTCGCCGAGAAGGGCGCCGGCGGCGAGGTGCTGGCCGTCTACATCTCCCGCAGCGACGGCCTGACCTCGGCCTCCCCGAAGGAACTCGCCGTCCAGCGCACCCTCGTCGAGGACCTCGGCGGCACCTTCCACCACGTGGTCGGCGAGGACATCCCCGCGGCCCTCCTCGACTTCGCGCGCGGGGTCAACGCCACCCAGATAGTCCTCGGCTCCTCGCGCCGCAAGGCCTGGCAGTACGTCCTCGGACCCGGCGTCGGCGCCACCGTGGCCCGCGAGTCCGGGCCCGACCTGGACGTCCACATCGTCACCCACGGCGAGGCCGGCAAGGGGCGCGGGCTGCCGGTGGCCCGGGGCGCGCGGCTCGGCCGCGGCCGGATCATCTCCGGCTGGATCGTCGGCCTGGCCGGGCCGGCCGTCATGGCGGTGCTGCTGAACACCGTCGACCTCGGCCTCGCCAACGACATGCTGCTGTTCCTGACCCTCACGGTCGCGGCCGCGCTGCTCGGCGGGCTCTTCCCGGCGCTGGCCTCGGCGGCCTTCGGCTCGCTGCTGCTGAACTACTTCTACACCCCGCCCCTGCACCGGCTGACCGTCGCCGACCCGAAGAACATCGTCGCCATCGTGATCTTCTTCGGGGTCGCGCTGTCCGTCGCCTCGGTCGTGGACCTCGCCGCCCGCCGCACCCACCAGGCGGCCCGGCTGCGCGCCGAGTCCGAGATCCTCTCCTTCCTCGCCGGCAACGTGCTGCGCGGCGAGACCAGCCTGGAGGAACTCCTCGAACGGGTCCGGGAGACCTTCGGCATGGAGTCCGCGGCGCTGCTGGAGCGGGCGGGCGACGTCGAGCCCTGGACCTGCGCCGGGCGGGCCGGCTTCGGACCCGCGCTGGAGAAGCCCGAGCAGGCCGACGTCGACATGCCCGTCGGCGACCACATGGCCCTCGCGCTGACCGGCCGGGTGCTGCCCGCCGAGGACCGCAGGGTGCTCGCCGCCTTCGCCGCCCAGGCCGCCGTCGTACTGGACCGCAGGCGGCTCCAGGAGGAGGCCGAGCAGGCCCGGGCGCTCGCCGAGGGCAACCGGATCCGCACCGCGCTGCTGGCCGCCGTCAGCCACGACCTGCGCACGCCCCTCGCCGGGATCAAGGCGGCGGTCACCTCGCTCCGCTCCGACGACGTGGCCTGGTCCGAGGAGGACCAGGCGGAACTCCTCGAAGGCATCGAGGAGGGCGCCGACCGGCTCGACCACCTCGTCGGCAACCTGCTCGACATGTCCCGGCTACAGACCGGCACGGTCACCCCGATCGTCCGCGAGATCGACCTCGACGAGGTGGTCCCGATGGCGCTGGTCGGCGTACCCGAGGGCAGCGTGGACCTGGACGTGCCGGAGAGCCTGCCGATGGTCGAGGCCGACGCCGGGCTCCTGGAGCGGTCGGTGGCCAACCTGGTCGAGAACGCCGTCAAGTACAGCCCGTACGACCGGCCTGTGCTCGTCTCCGCCAGTCCCATCGCGGACCGCGTGGAGGTGCGCATCGTGGACCGCGGGCCCGGCGTGCCCGACGACGCCAAGGAGCGCATATTCGAGCCCTTCCAGCGTTACGGTGACGCTCCGCGCGGTGCCGGGGTCGGACTCGGACTCGCGGTCGCCCGGGGCTTCGCCGAGGCGATGGGCGGCACCCTCAACGCCGAGGACACGCCCGGCGGCGGGCTGACCATGGTCCTCAGCCTCCGCGCGGCAGGATCGGTCACCGCGGCGGAAGCGGTGGCGGAAGCGGCGGACGAAGCGGCGGCAGCCGTGGCAGAACCGGAAAGGCAGGCCTCATGACCCGTGTGCTCGTGGTCGACGACGAGCCGCAGATCGTGCGCGCCCTCGTGATCAACCTGAAGGCCCGCAAGTACGAGGTCGACGCGGCCCCCGACGGCCGTACCGCCCTCGAACTGGCCGCCTCCCGCCACCCCGACGTGGTCGTCCTCGACCTCGGCCTGCCCGACATGGACGGCGTCGAGGTGATCAGAGGGCTGCGCGGCTGGACCCGGGTGCCGATCCTGGTCCTGTCGGCCCGCCACTCCTCCGACGAGAAGGTCGAGGCGCTCGACGCGGGCGCCGACGACTACGTCACCAAGCCCTTCGGCATGGACGAGCTGCTGGCCCGCCTGCGGGCCGCCGTCCGGCGCGCCGAGCCGGTCGACGGGGGCGGCGAGGACGACGTCCTGGTGGAGACCGAGGGGTTCACCGTCGACCTGGCCGCGAAGAAGGTCAACCGGGCCGGCCGGGACGTCCGGCTCACCCCGACCGAGTGGCACCTGCTGGAGGTGCTGGTCCGCAACACCGGCCGGCTGGTCAGCCAGAAGCAGCTGCTCCAGGAGGTGTGGGGGCCGTCGTACGGGACGGAGACCAACTACCTGCGGGTGTACATGGCCCAGCTGCGCAGGAAGCTGGAGGCGGACCCCTCCCACCCGAAGCACTTCATCACGGAACCGGGGATGGGCTACCGGTTCGAGAAGTGAGCTGGACTTCGGCGGTGTCATCCGGCCCCGGTACGCTTTCAGACATGAGTGCTGTTCCTCGTCCCGAAAAGCCGGCCGGCCGGTTCCGGCGCATGCTCGACCGGCTCTCCTCGTCGCAGGAGGACCTGGAGTCGGAGGAGCTGCGCGAGGACGCCGACACGGCGGGCTGCACCCGGATCGGTGACTGTCAGGACCGGCAGATCGTCACCGTTACTGGTACCTTGCGCACGGTCACCCTGCGGCCGCGCGCCGGAGTCCCCGCTCTGGAGGCCGAACTGTTCGACGGCTCGGCCGCACTGGACGTGGTGTGGCTCGGCAGGCGCTCCATCGTCGGCATAGAACCGGGGCGCAGGCTGATCGCATCGGGCCGGATCTCGCTGAGCCGGGGCCGCCGGGTGCTGTTCAATCCCAAGTACGAACTGAGACCCCTCGGTAGGGAGTAGCCGGTGACGTCGCTCGACAAGCCGACCGAAGACACGCAGACGGAGGCCGACGCGCGGGCCGTGACCGAGGCCGCGCTGTTCGAGGCCTTCGGCGGGGTACGCGGCATGGTCGAGACGGTCCTGCCCGGCCTGCTGTTCGTCACGATCTTCACCATCAACAAGGACCTGCACTGGTCGGCGATCGCCGCTCTCGCGGTCTCCGTGGTGCTGGTCGTGGTGCGGCTCGCCATGAGGGACACCGTCAAGCACGCCTTCAGCGGTGTCTTCGGGGTCGCCTTCGGTGTCGTCTTCGCGATGATGACCGGCAACGCCAAGGACTTCTACCTGCCCGGCATGCTCTACACGCTGGGCCTGGCGCTGGCGTACATCGTCACCACCCTGTGCGGGGTCCCGCTGATCGGCCTGATCCTCGGCCCGGTCTTCAAGGAGAACCTCTCCTGGCGCACCCGCAACCCGGGCCGCAAGAAGGCGTACGCCAAGGCCAGCTGGGCGTGGGGCCTGATCCTGCTCGCCAAGTGCGCGATCCTCTTCCCGCTGTACTGGTGGGCGAACACCGCCCAACTCGGCTGGGTCCTGGTCGCGTTGAAGATCCCGCCGTTCCTGCTCGCCGTCTGGCTGACCTGGGTCTTCCTGGCGAAGGCGCCGGCGCCGATCGACGTCTTCGCGGAGATGGAGGCGGAGGAGAAGGCCGAGGAGGAGCGCAAGGCCGCGCTCGCCGCGGAACAGGGCGAGCCCACCGGCGGACGCCACCGCAAGTAGCCGGACACGGGAGAAGGGCGCCCTCCGTCTGCGGAGGGCGCCCTTCTCCCGTCTGCGTCAGCTGTCCTCGCGCCGGACCGACAGCAGGTCCTCCAGCTGCTCCTCGCGGGCCTGCGCGGCCACGAAGAGGAGTTCGTCGCCCGCCTCCAGGGAGTCCTCCCGGGAGGGGGTGAGCACCCGGGTGCCGCGGATGATGGTGACCAGCGAGGTGTCCTCCGGCCACGCCACGTCACCGACCTGGGTGCCGGCCAGCGCCGACTCCTCGGGGAGGGTCAGCTCGACGAGGTTGGCGTCGCCGTGGCTGAAGCGCAGCAGCCGGACCAGGTCGCCGACGCTCACCGCCTCCTCGACCAGGGCCGACATCAGACGCGGGGTGGAGACGGCGACGTCCACGCCCCAGGCCTCGTTGAACAGCCACTCGTTCTTCGGGTTGTTCACCCGGGCGACGACGCGCGGAACGCCGTACTCCGTCTTCGCGAGGAGCGAGACGACCAGGTTCACCTTGTCGTCGCCCGTCGCGGCGATCACGACGTTGCAGCGCTGTAGCGCCGCCTCGTCCAGCGAGGTGATCTCGCAGGCGTCGGCCAGCAGCCACTCCGCCTGCGGGACCCGCTCCACCGAGATGGCGGTCGGGGCCTTGTCGATCAGCAGGACCTCGTGGCCGTTCTCCAGCAGCTCGCCCGCGATGGAGCGGCCGACGGCGCCGGCCCCGGCAATGGCGACCCTCATCAGTGACCGCCCTCCTCGTCCGGACCCTCGGCGAAGGCGGCCTCGACCTTGTCGACGTCGTCCGTCCGCATCATCACGTGCACCAGATCGCCCTCCTGCAACACCGTCTGCGAGGTGGGCAGCATGGCCTCGCCGAGCCGGGTCAGGAACGCCACCCGGACCCCGGTCTCCTCCTGCAACTTGCTGATCTTGTGCCCGACCCACTTCGGGGAGGCGTGCACCTCGGCGAGCTGGACCCCGCCGGTGGGGTCGCGCCACAGCGGCTCCGCCCCCGAGGGCAGCAGCCGGCGCAGCATCTGGTCGGCGGTCCAGCGGACCGTGGCGACGGTCGGGATACCGAGGCGCTGGTAGACCTCGGCGCGGCGGGGGTCGTAGATCCGGGCCGCGACGTTCTCCACGCCGAACATCTCGCGGGCCACCCGCGCGGAGATGATGTTCGAGTTGTCGCCGCTGGAGACGGCCGCGAAGGCACCGGCCTCCTCGATGCCCGCTTCACGCAGGGTGTCCTGGTCGAAGCCGACCCCGGTGACCCGGCGACCGCCGAACCCCGGGCCCAGCCTGCGGAAGGCGGTGGGGTCCTGGTCGATCACGGCGACCGTGTGCCCCTGTTGCTCCAGGGTCTGGGCGAGAGCGGAACCCACTCTGCCGCAGCCCATGATGACGATGTGCACGACCGTCCTTCCGGTGTCCAAAAGTTACTGCTCAGCCACATCAGGGTCTCAGACCGAGGCCCAAGCTACACACGCACCGTCCCGGCCGGGCACCCCTGTGCCGCGCTCATCGCCGAGTGATGCTGCGCACGCTCCAGGCGGTGAGGATTCCGAGGCCGACGAGCGCCACCGCGGCGCCGATCAGCTCAGCGGTAGCGGGCATAAGACCTCCGAAGTGCGATGACGGGCGGGGTCTGCCATCTAGGCACGGAACGGGCGTAGGCTGCGGAATCCGCAGTTCCATGCGCCTCCTTTTTCACCCGTGAGGCAGATCCGGTACTGCGGCTGGAGACCTGCCAGGTGGAAGGCCTACGATCCTCTCTCGTGTCCAAACTGACCGACGTGCCCAAACGGATCCTGATCGGGCGGGCGCTGCGCAGCGACCGGCTGGGTGAAACGCTCCTGCCGAAGCGCATCGCACTCCCCGTCTTCGCTTCCGACCCGCTGTCCTCCGTCGCCTACGCGCCGGGGGAGGTCCTGCTGGTCCTGTCCATCGCGGGCGTGTCGGCGTACCACTTCAGCCCCTGGATCGCCGTCGCGGTCGTCGTGCTGATGTTCACGGTGGTCGCCTCCTACCGGCAGAACGTGCACGCCTACCCGAGCGGCGGCGGTGACTACGAGGTCGCCACCACCAACCTCGGCCCCAAAGCGGGCCTCACCGTCGCCAGCGCGCTGCTCGTCGACTACGTCCTGACCGTCGCCGTCTCCATCGCCTCCGGCATCGAGAACCTCGGCTCCGCGGTCCCCTTCGTCGTCGAGCACAAGGTGTTCTGCGCGGTCACCGTGATCGTGCTGCTCACCCTGATGAACCTGCGCGGTGTGAAGGAGTCCGGCAAGCTCTTCGCGATCCCGACGTACGTGTTCGTCGGCGGCGTCTTCATCATGATCGCGTGGGGCGCCTTCCGGGGTCTGGTGCTGGGCGACGCGATGCGCGCCCCGACCGCGGCCTACCACATCAAGGCGGAGCACCAGGGGCTCGCCGGCTTCGCACTGGTCTTCCTCCTGCTGCGCGCCTTCTCCTCCGGCTGCGCCGCCCTCACCGGCGTCGAGGCCATCTCCAACGGCGTCCCCGCGTTCCGCAAGCCGAAGTCGAAGAACGCGGCGACCACGCTCGCCATGATGGGTCTGCTCGCCGTCACGATGTTCTGCGGGATCATCGTGCTGGCCATGACCACCAAGGTCCGCATGGCCGAGAACCCGGCGACCGACCTGCTCCGCAACGGTGTCCCGATCGGCTCCGGCTACGTCCAGAACCCGGTGATCTCCCAGGTCGCCGAGGCCGTCTTCGGCAAGGGCAGCTTCCTGTTCGTGCTGCTCGCCGCCGCCACCGCCCTCGTCCTCTTCCTGGCCGCCAACACCGCGTACAACGGTTTCCCGCTGCTCGGGTCGATCCTCGCCCAGGACCGCTACCTGCCGCGCCAGCTGCACACCCGCGGTGACCGCCTCGCCTTCTCCAACGGCATCGTGCTGCTCGCCGGCGCCGCCGCCCTGCTGGTGGTCATCTACGGCGCCGACTCGACGCGCCTGATCCAGCTGTACATCGTCGGCGTGTTCGTGTCCTTCACGCTCAGCCAGACCGGCATGGTCCGGCACTGGAACCGTCACCTCGCGGTGGAGAAGGACCAGGCCAAGCGCAGCCACATGATGCGCTCCCGCGCGATCAACGCCTTCGGCGCCTTCTTCACCGGCCTGGTGCTGGTCGTCGTCCTGGTCACGAAGTTCACCCACGGCGCCTGGGTGGCGCTGCTCGGCATGTGCATCTTCTACGCCACGATGACCGCGATCCGTAAGCACTACGACCGGGTCTCCGAGGAGATCTCGGCCCCCCAGGAGCCCGACGACGACCTGGTACGGCCGTCCCGCGTGCACTCGGTCGTCCTGATCTCCAAGATCCACCGTCCCACCCTGCGGGCCCTCGCCTACGCCAGGCTGATGCGCTCGGACACCCTGGAGGCGCTCACCGTCAACGTCGACCCGGCCGAGACGAAGGCGCTGCGCGAGGAGTGGGAGCGGCGCGGCATAGACGTGCCGCTGAAGGTCCTCGACTCGCCGTACCGCGAGATCACCCGCCCGATCATCGAGTACGTCAAGGGTCTGCGCGCCCAGTCGCCGCGGGACGCGGTGTCCGTGATCATCCCGGAGTACGTCGTCGGCCACTGGTACGAGCACATCCTGCACAACCAGAGCGCGCTGCGGCTGAAGGGCCGGCTGCTGTTCACGCCGGGCGTGATGGTGACCTCCGTGCCCTACCAGCTGGCGTCCTCCGAGGCGGCGAAGAAGCGGGCCCGCAAGCGGCAGGAGTGGAACGCGCCGGGTTCGGTACGGCGTGGTCCGGCGGAACAGCGGGCCAAGGAGCACAGCGGCAGTAACTGAGGAGCGCAGCGGCAGTAACTGAGGAGCGCAGCGGCAGTAACCAGGGGTTCGCCGGAGCACGTAGACTGGTGGGCTGTCGTCGGTCCGTGCCCGGGCCGTTTCCCTCCCCCCGATCTGGAGTCACCCCGCCATGCAGGCAGAACCGAGGAAATCGCTGGTGGGGACGGAGTACGAGGTCGAGGTCGGCCCGGTCGCGCACGGCGGGCACTGCATCGCCCGCACCGCCGAGGGCCAGGTCCTGTTCGTCCGGCACACGCTGCCCGGCGAGCGGGTCGTGGCCAGGGTGACCGAGGGCGAGGAGGGGGCCCGCTTCCTGCGCGCCGACGCGGTCGAGATCGTGGACGCGTCCAAGGACCGGGTCGCGGCACCCTGCCCCTACGCCGGTCCCGGCCGCTGCGGCGGCTGCGACTGGCAGCACGCCAAGCCGGGGGCCCAGCGCCGCCTCAAGGGCGAGGTGATCGCCGAGCAGCTGCACCGGCTCGCGGGCCTCACGCCCGAGGACGTCGGCTGGGACGGCACCGTCATGCCGGCCGAGGGCGACAAGCTGCCCGCCGGTGAGGTGCCGCAGTGGCGGACCCGGGTGCAGTACGCCGTCGACGCCGACGGCAACGCGGGACTGCGCCGGCACCGCTCGCACGAGGTGGAGCCGATCGAGCACTGCATGATCGCGGCGCCGGGCGTCAGCGAACTGGGCATCGAGGAGCGCGACTGGTCGGGCATGGTCTCGGTCGACGCGATCGCCGCGACCGGCTCCCAGGACCGCATGGTGATCCTGGAGCCCCGCCCCGGCGCCCGCCTCCCCCTCGTGGAACTCGACCGGCCGGTCTCGGTCATGCGGGTCGACGAACACGACGGCGGAATCCACCGCGTCCACGGCCGCGCGTTCGTGCGCGAGCGTGCCGACGGGCGTACTCACCGGGTCGGCAGCGGCGGCTTCTGGCAGGTCCACCCGAAGGCCGCGGACACCCTGGTCACCGCGGTCATGCAGGGCCTCCTGCCGCGCAAGGGCGAGATGGCCCTCGACCTCTACTGCGGCGTGGGTCTCTTCGCCGGTGCCCTCGCCGACCGGCTCGGCGAGAAGGGCGCGGTGCTGGGCATCGAGTCCGGCAAGCGCGCCGTCGAGGACGCGCGCCACAACCTCGCCGACTTCCCGCGGGTCCGCGTGGAGCAGGGCAAGGTCGAGTCGGTCCTCCCGCGCACCGGCATCACCGAGGTCGATCTGATCGTCCTCGACCCGCCCCGCGCGGGCGCGGGCCGCAAGACGGTGGAACACCTGTCGTCCCTCGGCGCCCGCCGCATCGCCTACGTGGCCTGCGACCCGGCGGCCCTGGCCCGCGACCTGGCGTACTTCCGGGACGGCGGCTACCGGGTACGCACACTGCGGGCGTTCGACCTGTTCCCGATGACGCATCACGTGGAGTGCGTGGCGATCCTTGAACCGGCCGGGAAGGGCGCCTGACCTGCGGGTTCGGGTGGTGTGCGCTATGTGCGCTATGTGCGGTGTGGGCGTTACGGGCGATATCCTGACGCTGAAATGACGCTCTCCGAGGTATCTTGACGCTCATTTGACGCTCGTTCTGATGGGGTGTCAGGAGCGTCGAGGTCCTGGTCAGGGCGCTGGTAGTGGCTGAGGAGCATCCGTCCCGCAGAGGTGGGGACAGCTGGGGGAATCGGCTGATGCACCACTCGGGCAGTCGGTGACTGAAGTCCTGCCACTCGTGCAGCGATTGGGGGCGGGAGGGTGCTGACCTGGGGTTTCGCAGGGGAAAGTGCGTTGACCTGGGAAAACTCCTCTCGGTAGTTCTCACGGGTCAACGCCGTTTCCCAGGCTCATGTGCCCTGGATGTGCCCTCGCAGAGTGGAGCGTTTGGCCAGCCATCACCGGTTGCATCCGTCGATGCTCAGTGTTGCGGAAGCCGCCACAGATGCGTTCCTGCGCGAGCTCGGTCCGCAGGAGTCTCGCGGACGAGGTGGTACAGGTTCTCGAAGTACTCCTGCCAGCGGTTCGGATCCGGCATGGCGTTCCGCGCCCTCTTCGCACGCTCGGCCTGCACCAGCGGTTGCAAGCTCTCCCAGACCGAGATCACCGACCCACCGAGGTATCCGGAGACGGGTTCGATGTCCACCACCCCGTGGGCGACCAGAGCCCCGAGATTGTCGTAGAACCAGGCCAGTTCACGGACCAGATGCCGATCATCCTCGGGTAGCCCAGCCAGTCCGGCTGACAGGTCATAGGCAGACAGCTGTTCGTGCACGACCTGCCGTGCCTGTGCCAGCCGCACGCTTCGATGCTCGCGGAAGAGATCCACAAGTACGGGCAGCGTGTTGGCATGCTCGGTCAGCCGCAGTTGTCGAAATGAGACGGCCCCGGTCACTGCGAGCGCTACCAGCGACACCACGAGGGCTGCGATCTCCAACATGCCTCCGTTAACAGCTGTTGTATTCCCGGTCCCTATCCGTGTCGCGTTGAGGCCGATCGAAGAACGCGATGCAGCCTCTGGCGAGGGAACCGTTGTGGATGTGGTGTGGTACTGGCTACTAGCGCAATCAATCAGGCCGGGCCGCGACGCCGTCGAGCGCGTGGCCCGGGGTGCACGGGTGAGTGCGGCTTGGGCTGCGTGGTATCCGCGGGGTCGTTCGGGAGAGATAGGGGGTCGACGGGGCCTGGCGGTTGGCCATCGACTGTCTCCATGCCAGGCAGGAATTCATGGTCCGGGCCGGTGCGAGCGTGCTGGGCGCGCTCGGGCACCGGGAGGATGTGGCGGCGGGTGAGTTCAGCGACGTCGATCAAGGGGGCGGCGACGATGCGGCTGAGGAGCTCTTCCTGCTGAGGTTCCACGGCGGTGAGATGCCTGAGTACGGCAAGGATTTCGACGAGTTCCCGGCTCCAATCGGGTTCCCAGCGCTCAGGGCGCTCGCGGTCGAGATGACTGGTTACTTTGCCAGCAGTGCGATCGCTGCGGTAGGCGAGCCAGCTGTCCAGTACGTTGCGTCCGCCCGTCGTGTAGTTGCGCATGCGTGGAGTGACACCGGTGAAGATGCCTCCCTCGATGATTAGGTGCTCGTGTTCGCTGTCGTAGCTGACGGTGGAGGGGAGCACGTCGGCCCCGACTTCCCGGGCGTACTTGATCTCAGGGTGTATGGGTCTCCACCAGTTGGTTGTTGTGCCTGCTGGGCGGTCGTCGCCAGGGTTGATGCAGCGTGTGCCGAAAGTGGAGGCCCACAGGATGTGGCGCCCCAGGCGGATCGCGTCGTGCCATAGGGCTCCGTCGGCTGTGAGGGGGATCCGCACGCCTGGGGAGTTGAGGTCGTCTGCGTAGCGTTCGGTGAAGGCTGGGTGGGCGGTGACGGCGGCGATGTAGGCCAGGAGGTCTTCAGGCAGGACTTCCTGGATGCCGTAGGAGTTGGCGAGGTGGTTTTGCAGGCCCGGCGTGATGTTGGGGACCCGGTCGGCGTGCAGGAGCGGGAGGGCACGTCCACCGTTGCCTTTGAAGTAGTCCACGTCGGGGATGAGGGCCGTAAATAGCAGTGCTGGACCGGTCTGCAGGCGTTGGGTGTGCTGTTCGACGACGAAGACCTGGCCGTCGACGGCCGCGCGCCATAGGTCGGGGCGTGAGAAGTCGATGACACGGCCGTCGGGTATAAGCCACTGGCGGTCCAAGGCCCTGCGGGCGATGCGTTCTGGTTTAGGACATGGGCCGCGTTCGTCCCGGAGGAGGGTTGGCGGATGGGGATGGCCGGGGATGTGGCGGGCTTTTTTGTCCAGAGTGCGGTCTCGGGTCTCTTTGAACAGTGCCTGCTTCGTGGTGGAGTCGCGTTCTTGGATGAGGCGGTCCCAGCGTCGACGCAAGATTGTTTTGGACGGGCTGATGACCCAGTTCCGGTTGGTCGTGATCCCGGGTTTGTACCAGGGCATGAGGTCGGTGAGGGCGGGAAAACTGTCCCAGCCGCTGCTGGAACCGGGTGTGAATGGGGCGGACTCGGCAGGGCGGGAGGTGTGCCAACCGGGTCCGCCGATGTGGAGATCCTGCAGTTGCTGTTCTTTGTATCGGCGGGTGCCGTGGACGGCTGTGTAATGGACGGGAGCCAGGTCCTCGCATCGCTCGCCTTGGCGGCGGACGAAGATGGCGATGGCTAATTCCTGCTGGACACCAGGGAAGAAACGGCTGTTGAGCGGAGGTCTCTTGGTTTCGGGTGTGAGGTCGATGACCCAGCCTTCGGTGCAGGTGCGCCGCAGGTAGGAGCGCATGCCTTGGAAGCCGGCGCCGCGAATGAATCCGCCGGTGCTGACGAAGCAGACGACCCCGTGGCGGTGATCGCCGTGCTGGTCGAAGACTTTGTGGGTGGCCCATCGCCAGAAGTAGGTGCACAGGCTCTTCAGTTTGTTTTCGTACACGCCTGCTGCACCGCGCAGTCGGAAGTCGTCCAGGGGCGGGGCACCGCGGCCCGGTGAGCCCTTCTCGATCCATCCGCCCTGACCTTCTGCCTGTTCGCGGTGGGGAGGGTTGCCGATGACGACGGTGATGCGCTCGTTGCGCTGGATGGTGCTTGCCGCCTCGGCATCGTCACGTAAAGGCCCCCACAAGGCGCCGTAGCGCTCGAAGAGTTCACTGGGCCGCCATGGATCGGCGAGAGTGTCGGCCAGGTGCAGGCGCATATCACGCAACCGGACACGGGCATTGAGGTGCCGCAGCATCTGCCCCACGCGCATCTGAGCGACGGCAAAGGCGCCCATCTGCTTCTCGAACCCGATCAACCGACTGGCGAGTTCTTGCACGGATTCGGCGCGGAAACCTTCGTTGCCGCCCTCGGACTGTTTGCGGGCGACGAGGTCGATGATGCCGGTCAGGAAGGTGCCGGTTCCCATCGATGGGTCGATGATGGACACACCAGGGTCGGCGAAGCCATCCGGGCAATCCAATGTGTTGGCCAGCACCTCGTCAACAAGGCGGATCATCTCCGTCACCAGCGGGGCAGGGGTGTAGTAGGTACCGGAGTCCTTGCGCAGGTCGGCGTCGTACTCCTGCAAGAAGTGCTCGTAGAGATGGACGTGGAAACCGGGTTCGTCGGCGAGGGAACTTCTCCAGTCGATGGCGTCAATGACGCGGACGAGCATGTCCAGACTGTCGCGGAATTCTCCCTCGACCTGGTCGGTGAGGATCTGCAAGGCGCGGCCCATGACGGAGTGCTCAGCCCCGAGGCGTCGGCCTACCTCGTGCAGGCTCATACCGACCAATGCCTTGTCGCTGCGGCCAGAGTTGTCGGAACCGGCCAGCAGGAGAGCGAAGGTGACGGACTGTGCGTAGCGGTCAGCGAAGGTCGCCCGTTTGTCCCGGTCATCGGTGGTCGGGAAGAGGTCAACCTCAAGCGTGGAGGCCAGATCGGTGAACGGACGCTGGTGGCGTGGGAGGCTCGCTTCGGCATCGAGGCGGTCGTGAACAGCATCACGCAGAAGCGCGCACAGCGGGGCGACATGGGCGACCACCTCCCGCATCGACGTGAGCGGCTTGGGCTGCCAGCCGAAGAACGCGACGAGCATGGCCTCGAAGGCGGTCTCACTGGCGGTCGGTAACCGTAGGCGGGAGCCGGCGCTGCGCAGATCCCCCTCGAAGTGGATGGTGTCGCCGTACTGCCGACCGGAGCGGTACATGATCCATGTCTGACCGTTCGTGTAGATCAGGTTGGGCAGTTTCGCCATGCCTTCCCATTGACGGCGGTCACGCTGGTTCAGACCGCCGGGATGGATCACGCTCTTGTCGGGGCTCTTCAGCTCGACATAGCCGACGATGTTGCGCGGCAACTTTCCAATCCGCACCGCAAGGTCAGGGCGTATCCGATGCGCGGCGATGGCCACCTCAGCGTGTAGGACCGCTTGCAGCCCTAACACCCCTGCTGCGTCGACGAGAAGGGTTTCTACCGCTCGGCGGATCGCGGCTTCCTTCTGCCCATGCAGCAACGCCTGCTTACACGTCGCACCGAACTCGCTGACGATCCTCCGGAACCGGTCCTTGCGCTGCATCCTGCCCCCCCAAGGCCAGCACAACCCGCATCTTCCTCAACTCACGGTAAACACAACATCACTCCTCGTCGAGAGTGCCGCCCAAGGTGCCGAGTCGAGTGTCCGTTCAGCGGCAACGGCATCGATGGGGAAAGCGCCTGGCATGTGGGTAGTGGTGCTGCACGGCGGGAGAGCGGGGGCGATGCCCAGACGAGAGTCTGCTCGCAGTGCGTCAACTGCTGAGCTTCATCCGGATGGCCAGGGCGCCGAGGGCTTCTTTCTCGGGTGGGTAGATCTTGCGGATGTTGGTGAGCTGTTCGTCGCGGGGAGCGGTCGGGTTGACGCTGGCCGGCCCTTCGCCGTCCAGCAGGGCCTCGAAGTCCGGATACTCAGTGACCCGCGTGACGTTGACCGTGCAGGTTTCGTCCGTGCCTTTGATGCGGAAGCGGATGCTGTCGCCGGCGGCGAGGTCGGCAAGGTGCGGGTACTTGACCCGTACCTCGATGGTCTTGGTGCCGGAGGCGACGAGGTCGAAGTACTGGCGGTACAGGTTGAGTTCGCGGACGCGGCCGGTGGTGTCGCTCATGGGGCGGCAATGCTCCTGGGTGCTGGTGCGGTGATCAGGCGGCTGATCTCGGCTGCGGAGTATGAGCGGAAGAAGTGTCGGGGGTCGGAGAGCAGGGTCTGGGCCGTAGCCAGCAGCTGATCGGCGTATTCGGTGACGGTGCCGGGCCATTGCCGGGTGTCGAGCATCCAGTTCGCGGCGCCTTCCGGCAAGGGCGCTCGGCCTTCGCGGATGAGGGACTTGGAGAGCTTCGCGCCGGTGTCGGTGACGACCTGCGGGCAGAACAGTCGGGCGGGGAGTTGGGCGCGAGTGAGGCCGACGGCCTGGAGTGCTTCATCGACGAGGAGGGAGCCGAAGACCCAGTCGCCGCCCTTGACCATGACGTGCAGGGTTCCGTAGGGCGGTGTGCCGGTGAGGGCGAGCTCTTTGACGAGGTTGCGGTAGAGGGTGGCCAGGTCGAGGTAGGCGCCGGCGGTGGGCGTGATGGTGGTTCGGTAGGGGCCGTGGTGGAGGCAGACGGCGGCGACAGTGGCCTCTTCTCGGGCGGTGAGATGGACCCGGGTGTGTTCCGCGTGCTTCTCCGCCCATCCACAGCCCGTGTGAGGGCAGGGGATGCGCAGGTGTGGGGTGCCGGTGGAAGGGGCGAGCCACCAGCGGGCGGCGTCGAGGCGGGGGAGCAGTCGTAGCCAGGTGCGGCGGAAGTGCTCGCCGGCCTGCTGCTGGGTGTAGGTCTCGATGCGGTGCGGGATGCCCAGGCGTCGGGACAGCGTTGTGAAGAGGGGTTGGTAGAGGGCGTTGACGAGGTCGGTCACGGCCGCGTCGCCGAGGGCTTGGGCGTAGGCGCGTTGGTAGCGGCGGCCGTTCGTGGGGTCGGTGGACAGCTCGTAGGGGGCGTTGTCGAGGGCGCTGAAGAGGACCTCGGTGGGGATGCCGAAACGGTCGCGCAGACGGGCGGCCATCGCGAAGGCCATGGACTGCACGAGCGAGGTGCCGATGTGCGGTGCGCCGTTGATCTGGGTGCCGACGACCAGCACGATCCCCTCCGGCGGAGTGGCCAGGATACGGGGAGTCAGGATGTCCTCGGCGCGGAGAAGGGCGTTGGCGAGCACGGTGTTAGGTGAGACGAGGTGGGTCGTCACAGGTTTCCCCTTGAGGTCGGGGTAGTGGGGCGTGGGGCCCGGGTCCTAGAGATAGGCGTCGGCGTGCGCTTCGTCCTTGGCCGCGGCGACGTACGGGTGCTGGAGCGCGGCACGGAGGGCGTCCACGTCGGTGAGGGTGTCGTCGTCCGGCAGCTCGCACCACCCGCCGAACCAGTCGTCGAGCAACTCCAGGCCGGGAGCGACGAGCCAGGAGTTGGTAGAGAGGTGCCGTACCGGCAGACCGTTCCAGCTGGCTGCGGAGCCGGTCGGGACGGCGTAGTAGAGACGCCCGTTGGGCCTGTCGTAGAGCACGGGACCGACGGAATTACCGGTGCCGCGCAGGTAGGCCAGAGCCAAGAGGCCGATCTCCGCCGAGGTGCGCACCACGTCCCAGCCGTCGCCGACCTTCAGCAGCCGCAGCCCCGGCACGTCGTTCACCATGGGCGCGCTTCGCAACGCGTCACGCACGGACATCACACACCTCCCTGCGGCCGAAGACTGTGGCTCGCGCTGAGCGAAGAGACGGATCGCGTGGTCGGCGTGAGAGGGCGGACCACGATCAGGCGAGTACCTGTTGCTGCTATCTGCCGCTCGCGCTCGGTGCCGAGGCCCTTCGGGCCGAGGTGGCTGAGAGCCGGAACCACGGCCCCGTAGGCATCGGGGAGTTCGAGCGCGTCGAGCAGACCGACGAAGGCGGGGGAGCGGATGACCACGGTGCGGTCGCGTTCGGTGAAGACGCCGCAGAGGGCCAGTTCGTGCCGGTCGCAGTATTCGGTGAGGCAGTCGACGAGAGCCGTATGGCGGGGTAGGCCGCCGGTGACGTGACGCAGGTAGCCGAAGACCTGAGGGAAGGTGACGGAGCGGCGTTCGGTGATGAGGTCGTCGTCCATGTCCACAGCGTCGGCCGTCGTGAACGGCCTCGAAATGACCTTCTGTTGCACTTCCGTTGCACTTCGCGCCCCATGTCGTCACCGACAGTGCTTCCATACGTGACGGAGGGAGGTCACCCGTGATCAGCGTGCAGCAATGGACGGGCCGGGAGGCGAGCGCCCTGCGCGCCGCGTTGCGTATGAGCATGCGCGCTTTCGCCGAGCACCTCGGTGTCGCGCTGCGCACGGTTGCGAAGTGGGAGAGCCTCGGCGCGGAGACGCAGCCACGCCCGGACACGCAGGCCATCCTCGACACTGCGCTCGCACGGGCGGATTCCGCCTCCCAATCCCGGTTCGAGACAGTGCTGTTCCCTGAACGGCAGAGCGCGCGGCCGACGGACTACGAGACCTGGACCGAGGACATCGAGCGCGCTGTTGTCTGCATCAGCCGCCAGGACTTCCCTTTCGCCTCAACACTGTTGAACCGCTGGCTGGGCAGCCGCGCACCACACCAACTGGACGACAAGGGCCTCTATTTGTACGGCCGTTCCCTCGTGCTCCTTGGCGACCTCCAGCGCGATCAGGGCGCGATCCTCGGCCCACTCTCAGCCCGGCACTCCTACCTGACCGCTCGCGGCATGTTCACCGAGCTCGACATCCCGCGCCGGGTGGCCCAGATCGAGCTGTCCCTCGCTGTCGTCCAGGAGATGTCGGGCCAGCTGGAATCCTCCGCCCGCAACTATGAACTCCTCGCCACGGATGAGCGCTTGAGCCCGCGCGACCGCGCCAGGGCCCGGCTCTGGGTGGGTACGGCGCTGAGCAAGGAGGGCGACAACGAGTACGCCACCGGCGTCATGGTCGAGGCCACCCGCTCCTTCGAGGACCTGGGCGAACCGGAGGACTGGTCGGTCGCGCACCAGAAGCTGGCCCTAGCCCACCGCGGTGCCGGCGACCTGAAGCAGGCCCTGCACTACATCGGCATCGCGCGCACGACCGGCACGGTCGACTCCCCGATGCAGCGGGTGCGGTTGGACACCGCGTACGGGCACATCCTTCTGTCGGATGCGGCGACCCGGAATGATGGGCTGTCCGTCCTCGATCAGGCGGCACACGTGGCCCGGCAGTACGGGCTGAGCCACCAGCTGCGCAGCATCGAGGGCATCCGCAAGGACCAGCAGGGATGAGCCAGGGAGTGCCAGTGCCGGAGCACGAGCAGCGCCAGATCACCGACGAGCAGTTCCACGACGCGACGCTGATCTGGAACTACCACCAGATGGGCCACGAACAGCGGCCCTGCTCGGCGGCGATCGGCCTGGGCAGCCACGACCTCGGGGTGGCCACCGCGGCCGCCGATCTGTACCGCGCCGGTCTCTTCCCGGTCGTGGTGTTCAGCGGAGGCAACAGTCCCACCACCCGGGCCCGTTTCCCGCGCGGCGAGGCGGTGCACTACCGCGAGCATGCGCTGAGCCTGGGTGTGCCGGACGAAGCGATCCTGGTCGAGCCAAAGGCAGCCAACACTGGTCAGAACATCACGTTCTCCCGCGAGCTGCTGGCCGAGGCCGGCATCGCGGTGGAGTCGCTGCTGCTGATCTCCAAGCCGTACATGGAGCGCCGCTCGTACGCGACGTGCCGCAAGCTGTGGCCCGAGGCGGACGTTGTCTGCGCCTCCGAGCCACTGGAGTTGGACGACTACATCAAGTCCATCGGCGACGAGAAGCTCGTCGTCGACATGCTCGTCGGCGACCTGCAACGGGTGATCGAGTACCCGAAGCTCGGCTTCGCCGTCGAGCAGGACGTACCGGGGGATGTGTATGACGCTTACGAGCGCCTTCTGCGCGACGGATTCGACAGCCGCCTCATCGGCACCTGACCCGTCCCGCGCCGGTTCGCCGGGCGGGGTGTGCGCGATCCACCAACCGAACCTGTTCCCGCGGCTGTCCACGGTGGCGAAGCTGTACGCCGCCGACCGGTGGATCGTCCTCGACGACGTCCAGTTCGCCCGGCGCGACTACCAGCACCGGGCTCGTCTGGCGGCCCTGGACGAGCCCGCTCGGCAGCAGTGGCTCACGCTCCCCACCCGCCTTCCTCACGGGCGCCCGACACCGATCGACCAGGCACGGCTCGCCGAACCCGGCCGATCCCGTCGCACCGTCAGCCTGTTGACACGCCAGTACTACGGCCGCAGCCGCTACTGGCCCGCGGTGCGCGACGTCCTGGACGCGGTTCTCGATCAGTTCGGGGACACCGACCGTGTATCCGACGTTGCCAAGGCGTCGACGGTCGCCCTGCTCACCGCGTTGGGCTGGAGCGGCGAGATACTGCGCAGCAGCGCGATTCCGACCCGGGCGGGCCGGTCAGAGAGACTCGCCGACCTCGCCGCGGCCACCAGCAGCACCCACTACCTCTGCGGCACGGGCGGCTGGCGCTACCTCGACACTCAGGCGTTCGATGGCCACGGCATCCGGGTGCTGTCCTTCCACACCCCTGTGGACACGGGCGACCCACTCTGGCGGTGGGCCCGCCACATCAGCAGCCTCTGGGCGCTGAGCCGGATCGGGCCGGAAGCCCTGGCTGCCATGCTGGCGGCCCAACGAGACCATCGGCTTATGGGGGGCTTCACGTGACCGAGCCGCAGGTGCCGGGCAAGAAGCCGTTCCTGTACGTCGTGGTGTGCGCGGCCGGGGTCGCCGGCGACGTCGGCAAGCTGATCACGGCCGCTCAAGAGGCGAACTGGGACGTCGGCGTGGTGGCCACTCTGCAGGGCCTGGGTTTCATCGACACGGAGGCGGCCGAGGCGCAGACCGGCTACCCGATCCGCTCGGCCTGGCGCTCGCCCGGAGATCCTCGTCCGCTGCCGCCCGCGGACGCCATCGCGGTGGCGTCGGCCACCTTCAACACGGTCAACAAGTGGGCGGCGGGGATCTCCGACACCCTTGCCCTGGGCATCTTGTACGAGGCGTACGGCATGGGCATCCCCACCGCCGTCCTGCCGTACGTGAACTCGGCCCAGGCCGCCGATCCCGCATACCGGCAGAGCCTGGAGCGACTGCGCGAGATGGGCGTCCTGATCGGCTCGTACGAGCCGCGTCGACCGAAGGCCGGCGGCGGGGCCGACCGTTACCGCTGGGAAGGGGCGCTGGATCTGCTCACTCCCAAGGTGTCCGCGCGGCCGTAATCAGCGCCGCCGGGCTGGTGGTGGCTGCGGCGCTGGAGGGGCTGCCCCCGGTTGGACAGGAGCTGCCTGGCGTGGTGTGACGCTGCGAGCCCTGGCTGCCTCTGCTTGCGGACCTGGGGCGTGGCGTTCGCCAAGGCGGCGGATGCGCCAGGGCAGTGCGCGGGCGGGGCTGTGGGCATCGTCCAGGGTGCGCTGGCCGAGGGCCTGGTCGAGGACGGTGGCTGCGTTGTGTCCTGCTGCTTCTGCCTCGGCGAGCACGGTGGTGAGTGAGTCCCAGGCGGGGTCGGCCAGGACGCGCAAGGCGTGTTCCGGTACTGCCTGCTGGAGGTGGTGGGCGTAGCGGCGCTTGGTCTGCGGGCTGGGTGCTCGGCTGGCAAGGCCGACCAGGACCGGTTCGGCGAGATCCGGCAGGGCTCCTACGTCGTCCCCGCCGAGACGAAGCAGACGCTCGGCGCCTACGCGCAGAAGTGGCTCGACGCGAACTCCGTCGGCCCGACGACCGCGCTCCGTTATGAGGCGACCGTCCGCAACCACATCGTCGAGCACCTCGGCCGACGCGAGCTGCGGTCCCTCAATCAGCCCTCGGTCATCCAGGGTTGGATCCGCACCCTCCAGGACGGCGGCCTGGAGGTGTCGACGATCGAGGGCATCTTCGACATCCTCTCCAGCGTCCTCGGCGCGGCCGTGGAGGACGGGCTGCTGCCGAAGAACCCGTGCAAGGCGAAGTCGGTCAAGCTCCCGACCGCGGCCAAGAAGAAGATCATCCCTTGGTCGCTGGAGCGCATCCGCGCGGTCATCACCGAACTACCGAAGCGCTTCCAGGCCGGGGGCAAGCTCGCCTTCGGCTGCGGCCTGCGGCAGGGCGAGGTGTTCGGCTTCGCCGTCGAGGACATCGACTTCAAGGGCGGCTGGATCCACGTCAACCGCCAGGTGCGGCTGGTCGGTACGAAGCCCGTCTTCGCCCTGCCCAAGGGCAACAGGATCCGGTCAGTGCCCCTGTCGGCTCAGCTCGCCGCAGCCCTCAAGGCGCACATGCAGGAGTTCCCGCCGGTCGAGGTCACCCTGCCGTGGACCAAGCCGGACGGCGAGCCGAAGACCTTCCGCCTCCT
Source organism: Streptomyces humi (assembly GCF_001005085.2). Lineage (GTDB taxonomy): Bacteria > Actinomycetota > Actinomycetes > Streptomycetales > Streptomycetaceae > Streptomyces > Streptomyces humi. The sequence continues at coordinate 31,581 of NZ_LBMU02000025.1, read as the reverse complement.
CTTCGTCGACAAGAAGGGGCGGGCCTACAACCGCAGCGTCTTCAACATGGGCGACTGGAAGCGCGCTCTTGCCGCCGCCGGCGTGATCCCTCCCCGCGAGCGCGGGGCGCGCTACCTCCAGGCGGCTCCGGAAGACGGCATGCACGCCCTCCGGCACGCGTACGCCTCCGTCCTCCTGGACGCCGGAGAGAGCATCAAGGCGCTCTCCGAGTACCTCGGCCACTCGGACCCGGGCTTCACGCTGCGGACGTACACGCATCTGCTGCCGTCCAGCGAGACCCGCACCCGCAAGGCGATCGACGACGTCTTCACAGAAGCCGAGGCAGAAGCCGACGCAGAAGACGAGGACGACCGGCGCGGCACTCAGGGCACATCAGTGCCCCCGGCGAAACCCATGTGCCCTCAATGTGCCCTGGCCGCCTGACGGCCTCTCCCCGCACATGACGAGGGCGGGGTCAGAAACCCCGCCCGAAACCCATGAAACCCCAGGTCAGGGCCACACTAGGCAATAAGGCTGATGCCCCGCCTCATGCAACCGATGGCTGAAGTCCTGCCACTCGTGCAGCGATTGGGAGGGCGGGGCGCTGGCCTGGGGTTTCGCGGGAGGACGTGTGTTGACCTGGGAAAACCCCTCTCGGTAGTTCTCACGGGTCAACGCCGTTTCCCAGGTCCATGTGCCCTGGATGTGCCGTTACGGCCTCTCACCAGAGGGCGCCTTGCTCGGCTGACGGACGAGTAGTGGGCGGTGTCGTCGCCAGGCTCACTCGCGTCCTGGCGTTGATGGCGCGAGGTTCCGTCGTCCCGTCGGGCGCTTCGGAGATGAAGCCGTGCGGGATCCGTCGCAGCGGGGCCGTCTTCACGGGCCGATGGTGGGGCCCGGACTCCCCGTCGGCAATGACCCAGCAGATGCCGTCCAGGCGCAGACCGGTAAGTGGACCGAGCAACGGCTCTCAGGACAGGAAGCGCACGGCAGCGGGAACCTGTCGAAGGTCGTCGACTCGATCCAGATGCTCTGCATCTTCGACGGAGACGCCCATCCACTGACACGCGATCAGCCCCATCCTTCATGTCGAACAGGTGTTCTGTGAAGGGGGTGTTGGGGTTGAAGGGCGATGCCTGGTGACTAGCCGTCGGTAGAAGTCGTCGGCTGTGGGGCATCGGCTTGGCGTCGAACGCCCGCACGGTCCAGCGGCTGTCCACAGCCTCATGGAGTGCGTGACGAGCAGCGAACTGGCCCTGTCGGCACCCGGTTCCTGACCGTGCTGGACGGGCCCTGGGCGATGCTGATCGTGCGGAAGCTGCTGACCGGCCCGGAACGCTTCACCGAGTTGCGCGCCGCGCTACCGGGGATCAGCCCCAGGGCCTTGTCCTCGCGGCTGCGGCGATTCGTACTCACCGGACTGGTCGCCCGCACCGCCTGTCCGGAGATCCCACCGCGGGTGGAGTACCAGCTCACCCCCGGAAGGCGCACGACTTCAGGTCGTCTTCGACGCCATGGCCGCCTGGGCCGACCGAGACCTTCCCCGCACCGGCTCCTTCGGCGTCGCGGACGAGTGACCCGAAGCGCCCCCGCGCTCTTCGGTCTCCCGTGATCACGGACCGGACATCACACGACTACGCCGAAGCCCTGGCCCTGGAGGTGCTCCAGGCCGCCCCGCCCCGAGTCGGCCTGTCGGCGCAGTGGGGACCAGGTGACGCTTGAGCTTGCATCGAGAAACCGATCGGTTTACGCTTTTTGAAACCGATCGGTTTCTCTTCTTCTGGAGGTAGTCATGACAGCCCTGAAGGGCGCCAACGTCTTCGTCACCGGCGGCAGCCGCGGCATCGGGAAGGCCCTGGTGGAGGAGCTGTACGCGCGCGGCGCCGGCAAGGTCTACGCCACCGCGCGCGACCCGCGTACCGTGACGCACCCCGACGCGGTCCCGGTGGCGCTGGAGGTCACCGACCCGGCCTCGGTGGCCTCGGCCGCCGCGCAGGCGGGGGACGTCACCGTGCTGATCAACAACGCCGGTGCCTCGGTCGGCGCGTCCTTCCTCGACTCCCCGGTCGACGACGTACGCCGGGAGTTCGAGACCAACTTCTACGGCCCGCTCCTCGTCGCCCGGGCCTTCGTGCCGGTCATCGAGCGCAACGGCGGCGGCCACCTCCTCAACGTGCACTCCGTGCTCTCCTGGATCGCGCTCGGCGGCTCCTACAGCGCCTCCAAGGCTGCTCTGTGGTCACAGACCAACTCCCTGCGCCTGGAGCTGCTGCCGCGTGGCATCGCCGTCACCGGACTGCACGTCGGCTACGTCGACACCGACCTCACGACACGCGTCGACGCCCCCAAGTCCGACCCCCGTGACGTGGCGGTACTCGCCCTCGACGGCATCGAGGCCGGCGCCCACGAGGTCCTCGCCGACGACATCTCGCGGCAGGTCAAGGCGGGCCTGGCCGGTGACCTGACCGGGCTGTACCCCCAGCTCGCCCGGTAGACGGAGAGGGTATTGGCAATGAGTGCGAATTCAGAGAAGAGGAAGTTTTACGCCCTGAATATGTTCGACGTGGTCGACCTGGAGAAATACCTGGCGTATTTCAGTCGCCTGCCGGAAGCGGCTCCGCAGTACGGTGGTCGCATGGTGGCGTTTGGTCGCTTCCGGGACAATGTGGCCGGCGGCCTCACGCCACGACAGGTTCTGTTCCTCGTCGAATGGGAGTCCGAAGAAGCGTTCAACAGCTTCCGGGACGATCCGGACTTGGCCGACTTGCATCCGTTGCGGGAGAGCGGGACAGCGTCCTATATCTGGCAGACATTCGATGGTTCCGATATGAGTGACCCCGCCGACGTTTCGCTCGATGATGTGCTGGCGGTGCTCAAGCCCTGACCTCGATCTTTCGGGAGGGTCCGCCGACGGAGTCGGGGGGCCCTTTCGCTTTCTGGAGCTGGTGGTGGCCAGATCGGCGGCCGGTGGAGGTTGCCGAAAAGCGCGGGCAGCGCCGTGCGTCAGCCGGGCCGGCCGGTTCATCTTGCGGATCTGCGTCCTTCGACGGTCTGTCGCTGCTTCGCGGGCGCGCCGTGTAGGGCTGGGGTGGGAACCCGAGCGCGGACCTGATTCAAACAGGGAGTGGGGTCATGGGTGGAGTCAGTGCGCGGGAGCGGCGCGCGAACGTCATTCGCGCGGCGATCGCCGAGTTCGCGATCGCCGGATACCACGGCACCACCACGGCTGCGATCGCCGAGCGGGTCGGCGTCACACAGCCGTATCTCTTCCGGCTTTTCCGGGACAAGAGGGCGATCTTCGTCGCCGCTCTGGTGTGGAGCGCGGAAGACACTCGCCTGGCTTTCGAAAGGGCGGCCGACGGGGTGGAGGGAAGCGAGCGAGCCCGGCAGGTGTTGGCGGACGCCTATGCGCGGCTGATCTCGACGCAGCCCGAAACGCTCCTGATGCAGATGCAGGGATACCTCGCCGTGGCGGACGCCGGGGCGCAGGGCGACGACCTGATCGGTGAGGTCGTCCGGGCCGGCTGGATGAGTATCTGGGAGGCCGTGCACGTGGCGCTGGGTGCTGATGGCGAGAAGACCGCGGGTTTCTTCGCCTGCGGCATGCTCGGCAACACGCTCACAGCCATGGGGCTTCCCGGCTTCCCGTGAACGCCGGGAGGTGGGGGGGTCTTCCGAACAGGGACGCGTCAGTGCACGCCTGCCGCGTCGAGCAGGGTGGTCACGGTGGGTGCGACGAGCCCGGTCAGGTTGTCGGCCTGAATTCCGGCGCGGGCGCTCGCGCCGTCGAAGACCAGGCTGAGCTGCCGGGCCAGCAGATCGGGATCGCCCGCCCCGCCCTGCTCGGCCTCGGCGCGGAAGAAGGCCGTCAGATTCGCCTTGACCTGGTGAGCCACGCGGCTCGCCGGGTGACTCTGGTCCTTGAGCTCGACCTGCACCGCCAGATAGCGGCAGCCCCGGAACTCGGGCGCTCCTGCCTGCGATTCCACCTGCTCGAAGACGTGCAGGATCCGCTCGCGGGGCGACCGGCCGTCGTCCGCCGCAGGGAGGAGCGTTGCCGCGTAGGCGGAGGCGCGCTCCTTCAGGCTCGCCGCCAGGAGCTCGTCCTTGCTCTCGAACAGCTGATACATGGAGCGCTTCGAGACCCCCGCCGCCTTGCACAGCGCCTCGACCCCGATGCTGACGCCGTCTCGGTAGGTGAGCGTGGCGGCCGCCTCCAGCAGGCGCTCCCTGGGGCTCAGTTTCACTTCGGTGCTCATACCGTGAGGTTAACCCGGAGCGGACGAAATGAAAACCGATCGGTTTTCGGGCTTCCAGTGGGGCTCTCCGAGTACTGGCCCGTCCTGGATGACCTGCCGTCATGCCCGTGCGGCGGCCATCTCCGGATTCGCCTCCGCCGGGATACGGTGCGGTCCCCTGCGGCCGTAGAGAAAGGGGGCCGCAGCTCATGACGTACGCGGCTCCCGGTCGGTGGAGGCTGAACGCCTCACGGGGGGACGCCGGCCGCCGGTGACTTCCTTGGCGGGCTTGTGGGCGAAGCGGCGCCGGGCGTGCTCCTGCGCATCGGAGCCCGGCAGGGCGTACAGGGTCTCCTTCTTCTCCTGAAGCGGCCGCAGCACGGTGTCCACGAACGCCCCGCGGCCGTCCAGGTAGGGGCCCAGGACGTCCTCTCCGGCGGGGTGGGCGGCGAGGCAGTGGCCGGACTTGTGGCCGGGCGGAGTGCTCGGGCTCTGCCACGGATGTTGCCCAGTCGCCGGAGGGTGGCCACGACTCGTCGAGCGATGTACTCGCCGCGGCTGTTCCTCGAGCGATGCACTCGCCGCAGACGCTCGTCACGCGATACGTCAGCGCATGTTCGCGGCGTCGAGCAGGGCGACCACGGTGGGGAGGATGAGCCCGGCCCGCGTGTCGGCTTTGATTCCCGCACGGGCACTGGCGCCGTCGAAGACCAGGATCAGCTGCCGGGCCAGCAGGTCCGGGTCGCCCGCGCCGCCCCGTTCGGCCTCGGTGCGGAAGAAGGCTGTCAGGTCTTCCTTGACCCGATGCGCCACCCGGCTCGCGGGGTGGCCCGGGTCCTTGAGCTCGATCTGCACGACGAGGTACCGGCAGCCCTGGAAGTCGGGCTCACCTGCCTGTGCCTCTGCCCGTTCGAAGACGTGCAGGATCCGCTCGCGGGGTGGACGGTTGTCGTCCGCCGCGGGAAGGAGTGCCGTCACGTAGCCGGAGGCGCGTTCCTCCAGGCTCGCCGCCAGCAGTTCGCCTTTGCTCTCGAACAGCTGGTACATGGACCGCTTGGACACCCCCGCCGCCTTGCACAGCGCGTCGACGCCGATGTTGACGCCGTCTCGGTAGGTGAGCGTGGCCGCCGCCTCCAGCAGGCGCTCTCGGGAGTTCGGCATTGCTTCGGTGGTCATACTCCGAGGTTAACTCCATTCCGGGGCATTGGAAACCGATCGGTTTACGGGTGGGTGCTGCGAGAAGGCGGCAGAGGCCGGGCGGCGACTCGACGGGGGCGGCGTCCGGACGTCGGCACCCCCTCGCGGTCCGCGGAATCGGAGCGCTCACCCTCCTCGGCCGCCCCCAGTGCGATGGCGCCTGCCTTCCACCGGCGACGATCGGATCGCAAGGCCCTTCTCGCCGCGCCGGGTTCAGGCTCAGTGGGCGATCACGGGTTCGCCCTCCGACGGCGCCAGGGCCCGATTCGGCATCAGGAACGCCATGAGCGCAGCGCCGACCACGAAGATCCCGGCCCCCCAGGCCAGGGTGGCCGTGTAGCTCTCGACCCCGGCCTGAGCCATGGTCAGTGCGCCGGGCTTGTGCGAGGACAGGTAGTCGGTCGCGGCCGATGAGGCGACGGTGGTCAGCAGTGCCGTGCTGATCGAGCCGCCCACCTGCTGGCTGGTGTTGATCAGCGCCGAGGCGACGCCCGCGTCCTCGTGGTGCACGCCCGCGGTCGCGCCCTGGAAGGCGGTGGTCATCACGGCGCCGATACCGAGACCCAGAAGGATCATGCCCGGCATGATGTCGGCGACGTAGGCGCTGTGCAGCGTGAGCCGCGTCAGCAGGGCCATACCGGACGCGGAGACCAGGAAGCCGGCGCTGACCACGGCCTTCGGGCCGACCTTGGGCAGCAGCAGTGAGGGCACGGTGGTCGACGAGGCGACGATGCCCGCGACCATCGGCAGGAAGGACAGGCCGGCCTCGATCGGTGAGTAGCCGATGGTGGCCTCCAGGTAGTAGGTCAGGAACAGGAAGATCGAGAACATCCCCATGCCCAGGACGAACACGGCCAGGAACGAACCGCCACGGGTCCGGTCCAGCACGAGTCGCAGCGGCAGCAGTGGATGCGCGGCCCTGGACTCCAGCCAGGCGAACACCGCGAGCAGCACCACGCCGCTGATCATGGAGCCGAGGGCGACCGGGTCGGTCCAACTGGTGGATTCGACGTGCGCGAAGCCGTAGACGATGCCGAACAGGGCGGCGCTCACCACGACGGTGCCAGGAATGTCGATCTTGGGTCGCTCGGTGACCGCGGGCTTGGCCAGCAACAGCAGTGCACCGGCCAACGCGACGCTCGCGAAGACGACGTTCACGTACATCACCCAGCGCCACGACGCCCACTCGGTGAGCATGCCGCCGAGCAAAAGTCCGACCGCGGCACCCGCACCGGACAACGCACTGAAGATGCCGAACGCCTTCGGCCTCTCGGCCGGGTCGGTGAAGGTCACACTGAGCAGTGAGAGCGCCGCGGGTGCCAGCAGCGCGGCGAAGAGGCCCTGGGCCACGCGTGCCGCGACGAGTATGTCGAAGCTGGTGGCCGCGCCGCCGACCACGGATGCGGCCGCGAAACCGACCAGGCCGGTCACGAAGGTCGTACGCCGGCCGAACAGGTCTCCGAGGCGGCCGCCGAGCAGCAGCAGGCTTCCGAACGCCAGGGCGTACCCCGTGATGACCCACTGCCGGCTGCCGTCACTGAAGCCGAGGGCGTGCTGCGCTTCGGGCAGCGCGATGTTCACGACGGTCGCGTCGAGCGTGACCATGAGCTGCGCCGTGCCCAGCACGATCAGCACCCACCAGCGCACGGCATGTGAGCCGCGGCGGCCCGAGTCTGTTTTCCCGGAGGCGGGCGCCCCGCGGTCGAAGGTGGTACTCACTTTTCCCCTTAATCGCTGGTCATGGGCCGACCATGAGCCGGAAACCGATCTGTTTCCACTTGGGAAAACAGATCGGTTTCCTCGGCGCAAGTGAACGGGTCGGCTCCGACCCGGGACCGCCGCGCCCCTCGGTCCGGGGAGCCGGCCCGCCGACGGAGCGCCCGGCTCGACGCCCGCTGCGAGGCGACCGCATCGCCATGTACGTCGAGAGCTCGAAGGGCACCGGCTCCAGCCGGGCTTGGACCATGTCGGCATCGGCAAGGCCGGACGGACGGGTGGGGGAGCCCGTCGCCCTAGGGATCCACCGGTGCGGCCCCCCGTGCGGCCGGAGTCGGCGGGACTTGCGCTGAAAAACCGATCGGTTTACCTTGATGGAAACCGATCGGTTTCCGATTCTCCGGAGAGGGTCACGACCGTTAGGTAACCCCTTCACACCCGAGGAGCCGGCGAGATGCCCAGCCAGGAGTCACGTCCCACCATTCACATTCCGGGGACCACCAGCCACACCATCGCCCCGCGTGCAGGCCTCGACCGCCGTGAGGGAACCCTGCGCTACCTCAAGGCCGGCACCGGCGCCCCCCTCGTCCTGCTGCACACCGTGCGCACCCAGGCCGAGCACTTCCGCCTCCTCGTCCCGCTGATCGCGCAGCGATACACCGTGTACGCCCTCGACCTGCCGGGGATGGGCTACTCCGAGATCGTGCCCGGGGCGTCGTACGACGAGCCCGCGATGCGTGCGGGCGTCGAGCGACTGCTGACCGAACTCGACCTGCACGACGTGACGTTGGTCGGCGAGTCCATGGGTGCGGTGCTCGCCCTGACCGCCGCGGCCGAGCTGCCGGAGCGGGTACGCCGCGTCGTCGCGGTCAACGCCTACGACTTCCGCGACGGAATCGCCCGGTCCGGCATCCTCGCCCGCGCGGTGGTCGGCGGTGTCCTCGCTCCGGTGGTGGGCCCGGTGATCGCCGGGGTGGAACCCAGGTCCGCACTTCGCAAGATCCTTCAGGGCGGCCTCGGCGACAAGAGCGCACTGCGCGAGGACTACGTGGACGAACTCCTCCGGGTGGGCGGCCGCCCCGGCTACCCGGCCGTCGCCCGGGCCGTGTACCAGGCCCTGCCCAGCCTCATCGCGGCCCGCTCGCACTACCCCGAGATCAAGGCGCCCATCCACCTCGTCTACGGCGAGAAGGACTGGTCCCGCCCGTCGGACCGGGAAGCCAACAGGCAACTGCTTCCGGCCGCCGACTTCGCACAGGTCCCCGAGGCAGGCCACTTCATCGCCCTGGAGCGGCCCGACGTGCTGGCCGACCTGCTGAACGCGGTGGCCTGACGCGCGCGCCCACTGACCTGAGGAGCGGCGCATGGCGCAGAACCAGATCGAGGTCGACGTTCCGGCGTGAATGCGTGAATGCGTGAATGCGTGAATGCGTGAATGCGTGAATGCGTGCATGCGTGACGGCGCGGTGCCGCGCGCGGATGTCCACCGCCCCGGCGGCGCGGGGCCGCGGCCGGTGCTGCCGAGCCGGCTGCCGTACGGCAAGCGGACCCTCATGGGACCGCGGCCTCGACACACCCGCTTGACCGGATGCTGCCTCCGCTTTACTGTGAAACCACTGCGGAGGTAGCCTCCGTTTTATCGGAAGCGCAGGATGGCGTGAGTCGGGAGAACGCATGGATGCCAGGGGACAGCAGGGGCGCAGGCCCCGTGCGGATGTCCAGCGCAACCGTGTCGCCCTCCTGGAAGCGGCGCAGCGGCACTTCCTGACGTACGGGGTCGGCACGTCCCTGGAGGCGGTGGCCAAGGAGGCGGGCGTCGGGCCCGGCACCCTGTACCGGCACTTCCCCACCAGGGAAGCGCTGCTCGCGGCCGTGCTTCAGACACGCTCCGAAGAACTGGTGGCGCGCCAGGAAGAGATCGCGCGCCTCGGCGACGCCGACAAGGCGCTGGAGCAGTGGCTGCGCGCGCTGGAGGAGTACTTCAGCGCGTTCAGCGGACTGCCGGAGCCGCTCATGGCAGCGGCCAGGGCACAGGATCCGGACAACCCGCTCACACTCCCCTGTGACACCGTCATCACCGCCACCGAGGAGTACGTGCGGGCCGCTCAGCGAACGGGATACGTGCGCGAGTCGGTGAAGGGGTACGACCTGTTCCTCGCGGCCATCTCCGTCGCCTGGCTCAAGGGCGCCGGCGCCGCGGAGGAGGAGTCGCTGGACCGCGTTCGCGCGCTCGTCGCCGCCGGCTACCGCAAGCGGAACACCGAGGCGTAAGCCCTGCCGGGCGTTCCCCGGAGCGTCCGGGGGTCTCTGGACTTCGGGCGGTCCCGCGCGCCTCCATTCCACCATCCACAGTTCCGACGTGCTCACATCGCACCGCCCCGGAGCGGTGCGTCTCCCGGAAGGACAAATCATGAAAATCTCTGTTATCGGCGCAGGAGCGATCGGTGGCAACCTCGCGCGCAAGCTCGGTGCAGCCGGTCACGACGTCCAGGTGGCCGACGCCCGCGGGCCCGAGGCCGTCGCACCCGGCGTACTGGAGACCGGCGCCCGTGCCGTGACTCTCGACGAAGCCGTCAAGGACAGGGACGCCGTCATTCTGGCCATCCCCTTCGGGGCGGCGGCACAGCTGACCGATCTGTTCGCCTCCGTCCCCGCCGGGACGGTGGTCATCGACACCTCCAACTACTACCCGCACCTCAGCGGACGGGTCGAGGCGGTGGAGGCCGGCGCCATCGAGAGCGTGTACACCTCCGAACTCCTCGGACGCCCCGTGATCAAGGCATGGAACGCGGCCCTCGCCGAAACCCAGCGAACGAAGGGTGTCCCGGCGGGCACTCCAGGCCGCATCGCCATCCCGGTGGCCGGCGATGCCGAGGAAGCGAAGCGGGTGGCCATGCGCTTGGTGGACGACACCGGTTTCGACCCCTGCGACGCGGGAGCACTGGCCGACTCCTGGCGTCAGCAGCCGATGGGCCCGGCCTACTGCACCGAGCTGACCCTGGACGAGTTGCCGGCGGCCCTGGCCGCGGCCGACCGTGTCAAGGACGCGGCCGTCCGGGAGAGCATGGCGGAGCGCTTCGCCGCCCTCGGTGCCGATCCCACCCTGGAGGACATCGTCGAGATGAACCGCGCCGCCCACAGGTGACCGCGCCTGTCGTCGGCCCGCGGCAGAGGTCCCTGCCCGGGTCATGACTGCCACCCCGATGTCCGACACCTCCGCCCGGCCTGTATTCCGCTACGCCATGGCCGCCACCGCCTCCCCGGTCGCCGTGGTCACCGCCCTGGACGGCAGGCGCCCGCACGACACCACGGACGGCGCCTCGGCGGGAAGGCTCCGGGGGCCTTGGGCGGTCATCATGCGCGGAGTCGGTTTCCGGCTCACCGCCCCGGCCGCTGAAGCGCACGAGTGACCCGCCGCCTGCTCTTCAGTTACCTGGGGCTCGCCCTCCTCGTCCTGGCCGGCCTGGAGATCCCGCTCGGCTGGATCTACGCCCGAGGCGAGACCTCCCGTGCCTCGCAGAGCGTCGAACGCGACGCCTCGATGCTCGCCGAAGTCACCGAGGAGAACATAGAGAAGGGCGAGCTGGACGCCCTGCCCGACGTCGTCGGCGACTACGCCACCCGCACCGGCGGCCGGGTCGTCGTCACCGACAGGCGGGGTATCGTCCTCGCCGACTCCGGCCTCGGCGGTCGTACCGGCATCAGCCTGGCCGCCGAGCCGGACATCGCCCGCGCCCTGCGTAACCGGCCCACCGTGACCACCGGGGGCGAGGCGCTGTCGGCCACCATGCCGGGCGCCTCCGGTACGACGGTCCGGGGCGCGTTGCGGCTGACCTACCCCATGGCCGAGGTCAACGCCCGCGTGCACCGCATCTGGGGTGCGCTCGCCCTGGCCGGCGCCTGCGTCCTGGCGGCCGTCGCCCTGGTCGCCTTCACGCTCGCCCGCTGGATCACCCGCCCGCTGCGCACCCTGGAGGCGGCCACCGCCCAACTCGCCGAAGGCCGCCTGGACCAGCCGCCGGACGCCACCACCGGCCCGCCCGAACTCCGCCGCCTCGCCGCCTCCTTCACCCGCACGGCGACCCGGCTGCAACACCTCCTCAAGGCCCAGCAGGCGTTCGCCTCCGAAGCCTCCCACCAGCTGAAGACCCCGCTGACCGCGCTGCGCCTGCGCCTGGAGAACTTCGAGCCCCACCTCGACGCGCGCGCCCACGGCAGCCTGGACGAGGCCGTCGGAGAGGTGGAGCGCCTCGCCCGTATGGTGCAGGGCCTGCTCGCCCTGGCCCGGCTGGAGAACAGCGCCACCACCCCCGAACCCGTCGACCTGGACACGGTCATCGCCGACCGGGTCGCGATGTGGGAGCCGCTGGCGGTCGAGCAGTACGTCGCCCTGGCCGTCACCGGCCGCCCCGCCGGCCGGGTCTGGGCGATCCCCGGGGCCCTGGAACAGATCATCGACAACCTGGTCGCCAACGCCCTGCGCGTCTCCCCGCCCGGCACCACCCTCACCCTGCACCGCGTACCCGGCGCCGAACTGCACGTCGTAGACCAGGGGCCCGGCATGACCGCGGCGGACCGGGCCCGCGCCTTCGACCGCTTCTGGCGCGCCTCGACCTCCCACCACGACGGCACCGGCCTCGGGCTGCCCATCGTCCGCCACCTCGTCCACGCCTCCGGCGGCGACATCACCCTGCGTCCGGCACCGGGACCCGGCACGGGCCTGGACGCCACCGTCCGGCTCGAGCCCGTACGACCCCGCGGCCGACGGGACCGGGACACCCCGACCGGCACCGGAAACCGCGGCAGGGCCCTGACCTGAACACGGGCGCCCACACACCACGTGGAGTGCGTGGCGATCCTCGAACCGGTGGCCAAGGGTTCCTGACCCGCGCTTTCATGCGTACGCCCCGGGGTGGCCGGGGCGGTATGCCCAGGCGGTAAGTCCCAGCTCGCCGCGAGGGTGAACGTCGTGGCCGGCGGTCCCGGCACGCAGATCGGAACGGCGCGGTGGTCGCCGGAGGCGTCAGTCGCCGAGGGCCTGGTCGACGGTGTCGCGGCAGTCGACGATGACGTCGAGGCCGACGATGCTCAGGGTGCGCATCACGGACTCGTTGACGGCGGCCAGGCGCAACCAGCCGCCGGCCTCGCTGAGGGCGCGGTGGGCGGCGATGAAGATGTTGATGCCGCTGGAGTCCATGAAGGTGACCTGGTGCAGGTCGACCACGGTGCGAGGGCGGGGAACGCCGGAGGTTTCCAGGGCTCGGCGGAGCGTGTCACCGGTGTCGTGGTCGATCTCCCCTGAGAGGGTCACCACGCGGATGCCGTCGACATCGGTGGACACGACCGACAGCGGTTCTGGCCGCTCGTTGGGTCCGGTGTCCGCGATGTCTGCCTCAGCCATACCGGTGATCCTGGCATATGCACACCCTCGTACGCAGCGCCATGGGCACGGTATCGGCAAGATCTTCGTATGGCTCAGCCAACAGCATGTGCATGGCATGCAATCCTGCTGCGGGGGTATGCGCCGGGCGTCGTGAATGGGGATTGAATGGCGGCTGTGATGCAACCGGGCCCGGCGGGGGAGGACGACGCCGCGCCGGACGTCCGTGTTCTCCACACCGCGGTGGCACTGGAAGGGGACGGTGCCTGCATCGCGGAGGCCCGTCACCTGGCCACCGATTTCCTCACCGCCGCCCGGAGCGGCCACGGCGTGCCGGTCTCGCGGCGTGCCGTGGAGCTCACCCAGTTGGTGGTGAGCGAACTGGTCACCAATGCTCGTAAGTACGCGCCCGGGCCCCTGCTGATGGAACTGCGGATCACGGGCGAAGTGGTGGAGATCGTGGTGTGGGACTCCGATCCGGTGCTGCCGGTGGCCCGGGCCTCGGACGCCGGCCGTGTCGGGCAGCACGGTCTGGAGATCGTGACGGCCGTCGCGCAGGGCGTCGAGGCGCGGCGTGAGCCGGTCGGCAAGCGCATCACGGCCCGCGTCGCCCTCGCCGACCCCGCCGGCCCGGCCGTCACGCGCGACCGAGTCGAGGAAACGCGGCCGACCGGCCCGGAATCGCTCACCTAGCTCCCCGCGTCGGCTACGTGACCGTCGGACTGTTCGTGGTGGTGTGGGCCGCCGCGGTGGCCTGGCAGTGGCCTGGCGGTGGCTTGACGGTGGCTTGGCGGTGGCTTACCGGAAGTCGGCCGAGGTGGAGCGGAAGTGGACGGCGCGGCTGGGAGACAGCGGCTGACCCACCCCCAGGAGGCCTTCTCCCTCCGCCAAGGTCGGGTTCTGCTGTGGATCGGGTGGAAACACCTGTGGGTTCCGTGCGTCAGCCCTGCCGGCCGATACCCGGGTGCCAGGATGTGGCGCCATGACAGCAGGGTGGTCCTCTCGCGCGTTACGGGCCGCGGTGTTCGCGGCCGTGTGCGTGATGCTCGCTGCCCTGGGCCACGTGATGATGTCCGGCAGCGAGGTGCCCGCCCGGGCGCTGGCTGCCGGGGCCGCCGTGACCGGGGCCGTCGGCTGGTGGCTGACGGGGCGTGAGCGGGGGCCGCTGCCGATCGTGGTGGCCGTTGTGGCCGTGCAGGCAGTGCTGCACGAAGGGTTCTCCTTCGCGCGGCCGATGGCCGCGGCTTCCGACACCGCGGCTTCCGGCACTGCGGCTTCCTTGCGCATGGGCCTGATGCGTGGCGACGCCGCGGGCGTGGCCGCCATGGATCACATGCGGGACATGGACCGTATGGGGCACATGGACCGTATGGGGCACTCGCTGGCCGGCACCTCCCCTTCGTACGGCATGCTGGCCGTTCACCTGGTGGCGGCCCTGCTGTGCGGTATGTGGCTGGCGTACGGCGAGCGGGCCGCCTTCCGCATCACGCGGGCCGTGGCCGGATGGCTGACCGCGCCGCTGCGGCTGCTGCTCGCCCGGCCGGGCGCCGCGTACCGCCCGCTCGACCGCCCGCGGCGGCGCGATGCGGACCGGACGCCGTATCTGCTTCTTCTCGTTGACGCGATCACTTCCCGGGGCCCGCCGGTGCGGGCCGCTGTCGTCTGAGGACAGCTGGTTTCCCGAGGCCGCCCGTGTCGTGGTGGCTCGGGCCACGGCCGTACGACCACAGGGCGCCGCAGCTCCGCAACCGCGCGGCGCCACCGAGACGCAGGCCGTCCCCCACTTCACCGGACCCCTCCGTGCCTTCGCGTGCCCTGGTCCGGATCACGGTCGAACCGAGAAGGACATCAGGTGATCACCTCTGCCCTGCCCGCCGTACGTGCCGACAACGGCCGGACGGCTGCACTCGACGCATCGATCACCGCGTGGGCGCTGGCCGCCCGACGCGGTGACGCCGAGGCGGTCGCGCAGTTCGTCGGCGCCCTGCAACGGGACGTCCGGCGCTACGTCGCCCAGTTGTGCGGCGACCCCCAGGCCGTGGACGACCTGGCACAGGACACCTTCCTGCGGGCGCTCGGCAGCCTGCACCTGTTCGAGGGGCGTTCCTCGGCCCGATCATGGCTGCTGTCCATCGCCCGCCGTGCGGTGATCGACAGCTACCGGTACGCCGCGGCCCGGCCGCGCCTGAGCGACGTCCCCGACTGGCAACTGGCCGTCGAGCTCACGCAACCGTGTGATCTGCCGGGCTTCGACGACGGCATCGCACTGCTCGATCTCCTGGACGCGCTGCCGGGCGAACGCCGCGAGGCGTTCATCCTCACCCAACTGCTCGGCCTGCCCTACGAGGAGGTCGCCGAGGTCGGCGACTGCGCGATCGGCACGGTCCGTTCCCGGGTCGCCCGTGCCCGCGCGGCCCTGATCGAGCTGTTGGAGGCGGCGGAGTCGGCGGAGGCGACGGAGACGCCGGAGAGGGCTGCGGCGCCGGCGGTCTGAGGGCGCGTGAGGTGCGCCGAGGCCCACGGGTGCGGTCGACGGCGAAGGCCGGGCAGAACGGGCTGCCGTGTCCTTGCCGGCCTTCGCCGTGCGCGTGCGGGTCCTCGGGATTCGGGTGCTCAGGTGCTCAGGTGCTCAGGCGGCGACCGTGTCGGTGACGCCGTACCCCGCCTCGACGATCGCGGCGCGGATCCGGCTGTCGTCGAGGTCCGTTCCGTGCACGGTGACGGACTTGGCGGCGACGTCGACCACGACCTCGCTCACCCCGGCGACCTCGGACACCCCTTCCCTGATGCTCGCCGCGCAGTGCTCGCAGCTCATGCCGGTGACGTTGTACCGCTTCTGTGCCATGGCGCAACTCCTCGATATCGGTGGGGCTTTGGTGGGCCTACGGGCCTACGGGCCTACGGAGGCGGGTGTCGGGTCCGCTCCCGTCTCCACAACAGTCGGTTGGACGGAGCCGGAAGTTCCGGAGTCGCGGGAACTCGACGTTCCACCGGGCCGACTACTGGAGCGGTACGGCTTCGACCACCGTGCCGCTTACGACGGTTCGATGCGACCAGGAGGGTCGTGAGTTCCGGCGCGCAGCGGGCGGGGGGAAGGTGCTTGCGGTGGCGGTGCGTCCTGAGAGCTTCCCGCTCCAGTGGTCGTGCCGACCGGCCGCCGAGTTCCCGGCGGTGGTGTGTGATGTGCGTCACCGAGTCGCCGGTGAGTCGCAGGGTGGGTGCCCGCACGTACCCCCTGACGACGAGCGGTCGCCGGGTGCGAGGATGGGCGGGCTATGACTGTCCGAGGGTGGGGCCGTGCGCTGCGAGCGGGTGTGTTCGCCGCCGTCTGCGTGCTGCTCGCCGCCCTCGGCCACGTGATCATGTCGGGTACCCCCGTGCCCTGGTGGGCCATGGCCGCCGGAGCGGCGGGGACCGGTACGGCCGGTTGGCTGCTGGCCGGCCGTGAGCGCGGACGCACGCTGATCGTCACGGTCGTGACGGCGGCACAGGTGGTGCTCCACGAGACGTTCTCCCTGGCGCAGGCGCTCACCACCGCGGCGACTCCGGGACCGGACGCCGCGGCTCGCGCCGCGGGCCCCGTGGACATGAGCGGCATGGACATGGGCTCCGCGCACATGGGCTCCGCGCACATGGGCTCCGCGCACATGGATTCCGCGCACATGGGCTTCGCGCACATGGGCTCCCTGTACATGGACCTGATGGACATGGGCTCCATGGCGCATGCGATGACCGGTGTTCAGCACGTGCACGGTATGGCTGGTATGGCCGGTATGGGCGGGAGCGTCTCGTACGGCATGTTCGCCGCGCACCTCCTGGCCGCAGTCCTCTGCGGACTCTGGCTCGCGTACGGCGAGCGTGCGTTCTTCGGCGTCCTGCGGGCCGCCGCCACCCGGCTGGTGGCACCGCTGCGGATGTTGCTGGCCGGGCCCGCGCCGCTCCCACGCCCGCTCGCGGGCAGGCGCCGCGCCACCGACGTGCCGACTCCGGCACGGCTTCTCCTGTGCTGCTCCCTCACCTCCCGGGCCCCGCCCACGGGTGCCGCTGTCGCCTGAGACAGCCGGAACCACCGGGGCCGCACGTCTGGCATTCCGTCCTGCCGCGTTCGCGCGCGGTTCCTTCTCGTCGTGGCGTTTCGTCCCGGCACGTCCGCGTGCCGCCGTGCGCCTTCACCTCCTGACGGGCCCCGGGCATCGCCGTACCCACCGCGTACGGCCGCACCCCAAGTCCCGGTGCGCCGCCGCCTTCAGCGGCCGGCCCCGGACGACCCGAGAGGGACCTCACGTGACTGTTTCCGTCCTGCCCGCTCCCCGGACGACCCGGATGACACGCGCCTCGGCGGACGCGGCGGCGACCGCCTGGGCGCTGGCCGCCCGTGGCGGCGACCACCGCGCGGCCGAGCACTTCGTCCGCGCGCTCCACAACGACGTGCTGTGCTACGTCGTCCACCTCAGCGGCGATCCGCAGACCGCCCACGACCTCACCCAGGACACCTTCGCGCGGGCGTTCGGCAGCCTGCACCGCTTCGAGGGCCGGGCCTCTGCCCGTACCTGGCTGCTGGCCATCGCCCGTCGCGCGGTGGCCGACAGTTTCCGGTACGCGGCCGCCCGGCCACGGCTCGCCGACACCCCGGACTGGCAGACGGCGGTCGAGCGCACCCAGCCTCGCGAACTGCCGGGCTTCGACGAAGGCGTGGCCCTGCTCGACCTGCTGGCCGCGCTGCCCGGCGAACGCCGTGAGGCGTTCGTCCTCACCCAGGTGGTCGGCCTGTCCTACGAGGAGGCGGCCGGCTTCACCGGCTGCCCCGTCGGCACCGTCCGCTCCCGGGTGTCGCGCGCCCGTGCGGCTCTGGAGCGGCAACTCCTGGCGGCCGAGGCACCGGCCGCCTCGGCGGCCTGACGCGACCGGTCGGTGCTCTGCGACGGGCAGTGGCCTGAGTGGTCAGGCGAGGTCGGGAAGGGGGCGCCGGGCGACCTCGTGGGCCTCGTCCGGCGGCACGCCCAGCATGCGCAGGACCATTTCGGCGAGGTTCACCGCGGCCTCGTCGCCGTCCAGGTCGGGGCGGGCGAACCGCAGCTCCACCAGGGACAGCAGGGTTCCGCCCAACGCGGAGAGCGCGACCGTGGGGTCCACGGTGGTGAAGCGGCCGGAGGCCATGCCGACCTCGAGGTCACGCAGGGCCCGCCGGGCCAGGCCGTTCTCCGAGTGGACGTGGCCGAGGCCGCGACGGCGCAGGACCTGCATCAGCTCCGGGTGGGAGTCCGCCATGCGGGCGCTCAGCCGGAACCCCGCCGCGACCAGTTCCGCAGGGTCGTCGATTCCCGCGAGACGTTCGTCGGAGTTCTGGCCGAACTCCTCCAGGGCGTCCACCACGGCCGAGTCGAACAGCTCCGCCTTCGACTCGAAGTGGTTGTAGAAGGAGCCGAAGCCGACGTCCGCGCGTTCGGCGATCGCCTGGATGCTGGCGCTGGTGTCCCCGGTCTCGGCGAGTATCTGCCGCGCCGCACGGATGAGCGCGCGGCGGGTCTCGGCGCGGCGCCGCTCGAACCGGTTGCTGGGCGGGGCTGACGTAGGCATGCGCTGAGTCTAACCGCGTGACGATCAGGGTCGCAGTCCTGATGAATTCATCATTTGTCGCGGCGAACGCCTTGACGACGAGACCGTCAAACTTGATGATTTCCTCATCACGGCAATGCCGCTCGGAGGGCACCATGTCTGAAACCCGTGTCCACGGGGCCGACGCCAGGACGGCCCACCAGGACCTGCACAGTGAGCAGGGCGCCCTGCGGGGCGAACACCCCGGCCGGTCCCGGAACCCGGTGATCAAGGTCGCCGACCTGGCCTGGCTGGAGTTCGAGAAGCCTGATCTGGACCGGGCCGAGGTCTTCGCCCGTGACTTCGGCTTCCAGGTCGCCGCCCGTACGGAGCGGGAGCTGTGGCTGCGCGGCACCTTCGCGGGCTCGCCGTGCATGGTGATCCGGCGGGGCCGCACCTCACGGTTCATCGGCCCGGCCTTCCGCGCCGCCGAGCGCGCCGACCTGGACCGCCTGGCGCGTGCCACCGGCTCCGCCGTGCGAGACGTCGACGGCGCCGCCGTGCCGGGCGGCGGGAGGGCGGTCGACCTGCTCGACCCCTCGGGCTTCCCCGTGCGTGTGGTGCACTGCGGCGAGCGCCTGCCGGCACTTCCCGGACAGCACCCGCCGCTGCTCAACTTCGGCACCGAGCACCCCCGTACGAACGCCACGCAGCGCCCGCCCCGTGAACCGTCCCGGATCCAGCGCCTGGGGCATGTCGTCCTGGAGACGCGGGTGTTCGGCCGGGCGCTGGACTGGTACCTGGACACGCTCGGCATGATCGTGTCCGACTTCCTCTTCCTGGACGGGCAACGCGACCGGGGCCCGACGATGGCGTTCATCCGCTGTGACCTCGGCAGCGTGCCCGCCGACCACCACACCCTCGCCATGCACCTCGGACCGGGCACCGGCTATGTCCACTCCGCCTACCAGGTGACCGACCTGGACTCGATCGCGGCCGGCGGCGAATACCTCAAAGAGCGTGGTCACAAGCGGAGTTGGGGCATCGGCCGACACATCCAGGGCAGCCAGCTGTTCGACTACTGGCGCGACCCCGACCACTTCATGCTGGAGCACTTCGCCGACGGCGACCTGTTCTCCTGCGACCTCGAACCAGGCTGGGCGCCGATGTCGACCAGCGGCCTGGCCCAGTGGGGGCCGCCCGCCACCCGCGACTTCCTCGGCGCGAGCCCGTCACCCCGGCGCGTCCGCGATGTCATCGAGGCACTGCGCGGCGACAACGAGCTGGATCCCGCGCGCCTGCTCGGCCTCCTCAGAGCCGCCAACTCCTGAACCCCCGCACTCCCTCACGAAGGCAATGCCATGAGTACCAATGTCCTGCGCACCGCCGACGGCTGGTGGGTCCTCCGCGACGACCGGGCCGTCCCTGTCGACACCAAGGCCGTCACCACCGCCGAACTCCTCGCCGACCGTGATGCCGTGCGAGAAACGGCACGTTCGGGTGAGGCGGGTACGCCCGTCGCCGACCTGGTGGCCCTCTCACCCGTCACCACCCCGTGCCGCGTCGTCGCCCAGATGGTCAACTACCGCAGCCACGCCCGCGATTCGGGCTTCACCGGCGACATCCCGCCTGCCTTCTTCCGCAAGGCGTCCGGTTCGGTCAGCGGTCCGGGCGAGGCCGTCGTCCGCCCGGCGCACGTCAGATTCCTCGACTACGAGATCGAACTCGGCCTCGTCATGGCCGCGCCCCTTCCCGTCGGCACCGTCGTCGAGGACCGGGACCTGCCCGCGTACGTCGCCGGGCTCGTCATCACCAACGACGTCAGCGCACGCGAGGTCCAGCTGACCAGGACGCAGTTCTACGAGAGCAAGTCGTACCCCACGTTCACGCCGACCGGTCCGTACCTCACGCTTCTGGAGCCGGAGGACTTCGCCCGTCTCCTCGACCTGCGGCTGAAGCTCAGCGTCAACGGTGAGCTGCGGCAGGACCGCACCCTGGCCGACATGATCGTCCGCCCGGCGCGGGCGCTGACCCTGCTGGCCCGCTTCCAGACCCTCGACCCCGGCGATCTGCTGCTCACCGGTACCCCGGGCGGTACGGCGCTGAAGGCCCCGCCGAAGGCCGTCGAGAAGATCGGCGCGCTGCTGCCGCCCGCGGTGAAGTGGAAGGCGTTCTTCAAGAGCCAGGCGAAAAACCCGCACTACCTGCGCACCGGGGACGTGATCACGGCGACGATCGCGACCCCGGACGGCCGGATCGACCTCGGCGAGCAGCGTACGCCCGTCACGGCCGCGAACTGACACCCGAGGTGAGCCGCACATGACCGTCGACGAAGCCGCACGTGTGCCCGTCGTGATCGTCGGGGCCGGCCCGGTGGGCGTGACCGCCGCCCTTCTGCTCGCCCGGCACGGGGTCCGCAGCGTGGTCCTCGAACGCCACCGGGACGTCTACCCGCTGCCGCGTGCCGTCGCCAACGACGACGAGATCCACCGGATCCTCCAGGCCGCGGGCGTCGGCGAGGAGTTCACCGCGATCTCCCGTCCGGCCGCGGGGCTGCGGCTGCTGGATGCCCGGCACCGGGTGATGGCCGAGTTCCGGCGCTCCCGGCAGGGCCGTCACGGCTATCCCCAGTCCAGCATGTTCGACCAGCCCGAGCTGGAAGGCGTGCTGCGCGATGCCCTGTCCCTGCGCCCGGAGTGCGAACTGCGTGGTGGCGTGGAGGTCACCGGCGTCGGCCCGGACACCGCGGGGCCCGTCCGGGTGACCTACCGCGACGACACCGGCGATCACGAGGTGTGGGCGGAGGCGGTCCTCGGCTGCGACGGCGCCAACAGCCTCACCCGCGAGGCGGTCGGCGGCGTCTGGGAGGACCTGCGCTTCGAGGAACGCTGGACCGTCGTGGACGCCGAGACGACGGGCCCCGTCCGCTGCTGGGAGGGCGTCGACCAGGTCTGCGACCCGGAGCGGCCGGGGACCTTCATGCGGGTCAACGAGACCCGCTACCGCTGGGAGTTCCGGCTCCCGAAAGGGCAGGAGACGGTCCGCGAGCTCATCGCCCCGTGGCTGCCTCTCTCGTACGACGGGGACTTCGAGGTCGTCCGCGAGACGCGGTACACCTTCCGGGCACGCGTCGCCGACCGCTGGCGCAGCGGACGGGTGTTCCTGCTCGGGGACGCCGCGCACCTCACCCCGCCGTTCGTCGGACAGGGGCTGTGCTCGGGACTGCGGGACGCGCACAACCTCACCTGGAAGCTCGCCCGCGTGCTCCGACAGGGCGCGGATGAAAGGCTGTTGGACACCTATGAGAGCGAACGGAGGCCGCACGCCCGGCATGTGGTCCGGCTCGCGGTCCTCATGGGATGGGCCATGACCGGCGGCCAGGACGGCGCCGCCGCGACCCGCCGCCGGGCGCTGGCCGCGATGTGCCGCGTACCCGGCCTGACCGAACTGGCCGGCCGCGGCCTCAGCCGGCCCCTGACCGCCGGACCGCTCGTGCGGCGCGGCGTCCGGCGGAGCCTGGCGGGCACGATGTGTCCACAGCCCTGGGTGAGGTCCGACGGACGGCGCACCCGTCTCGACGAACTGCTCGGCGACTCCTTCACGGTCCTGACCAAGGCCGAGCCCTCGCCCTCACTGGCCGCCCTCGCCCGCGGGCTCGGCATCCGAGCCGTCCCCGTGGCCGGCCTCGGCGACGACGGCACCCTGGCCGCCTGGCTGCGCGCCGGCCGGGCGGACGCGGTCCTGCTGCGCCCCGACCGTGTCGTCCTGGACGTCGTCCCGGCCGGCGGCCTTGCCTTCACGGGCACCGAGGCCTGGGCGCCCCTCCTGCACACCACGCGCAACCCCCGCCCTTCCCCACGGACCGCCGGGCAGACCCTGCTGAGGAGCGCCGCACGACGACCAGGCCGTATCCGGACCCCTTCATGACGCCCGATCCGCGGGCCGTCTCCGACAGCCGCATCATGGACTTCGCCCGCCGGGCCGGGAAGGGCGGCACCGACTACGCCGCTCTGCACCTGACCTCGACCTTGGTGGTCGAGGCGTTGTCGCGCTCGTCGGGGACCTTGAAGTCGATGACCGCGGGCGGCCGCCGACCGCTTCGGCCAGCTCGAACCCGCCGTGCCGTTCGACCATCCGCTGTGGGTCGTCTTCTCCTCCGGCACCACCGGACCGCCCAAGGGCATCGTGCACGGGCACGGCGGTGTGCTGGTGGAGCACCTGAAGACCCTCGGCCTGCACTCGGACCTCGGTCCCGGCGACCGTCTCCTTTGGTACACCACCACCCACTGGATGATGTGGAACCTCGTCGTCTCCACCCTCCTGACGGGTGCCACGACCTGCACGTACGACGGCAGCCCGGCCCCCGTGGCCAAGCCCGACGTGCTGTGGGAGCTGGCCGCCCGGCACCGGGTCACCGTCTTCGACACCAGCCCCCAGCACCTGCTGGGCATGGCCAAGTCCGGTATCGACCCGTCCGTGCACGACCTGTCGGCGATCCGCGTGGTCGGCTGCACCGGCTCCGCGCTGCCGGTCTCCGTCAGCGGCGGCACGGACGTGGTCTCCGGATTCGCGGGCAGCGCGCCCAACACCCCGGTGTGGGCTGGAGAGTTGTCGCCCCCGCAGCTGGGCGTGGCGCTGGCCGCGCACGACGCCCAGGGTATGCCGGTGGTGGATCAGGTCGGTGAGCTGGTGATCACCCGGCCCATGCCGTCGATGCCGCTGGCCTTCTGGAACGACCCCGACGGCACCCGCTACCGCGAGACCTGCTTCGCCTCACGTCCCGGCGTGCCGAACGCCGGAGCCGGTCGGCGTGACGACCGCACCTACGGCACCCCCGAGGAACGGGCCTGGACCTCCGGCGCGTCTGTCGCGGGGGTCACTGCCAGGCGGCCAGGTACTCGTCGATCTTCTCCCGCATGAACAGGGAGGACTCCCTGGCCTTCTCCTCCCAGGCGAAGACGCAGGCGGTGAGGGTGCCGTCGAAGCCGTTCCCCCGCAGTTCGCGGAAGAGCTCGTCGAAGTCGACCTCGCCCTCGCCCATGTCGAGGTGCTGGTGGACGCGGGCGGCGGTGCCGGGCGGGTTGAGGATGTACCGGTTTCCGGAGGACGCGGTGTGGTCGAGGGCGTCGGCCAGGTGGACGTGGGTGAGGAGATCGCCCGCGTACTCGATGATGCCGGGGGCGTCGTCGCCGATGTGGAAGGTGTGCGGGGCGCAGTAGAGGAAGCTCACGTTGGGGTGGTTGACTCCGCGGATCAGGTTGACCGCGTCGTAGCCGTTCTCGATGAAGTCGTCGGGGTGCGGCTCCAGGGCGAGCTTGATGCCCTCACGCTCGAACAGCGGCAGCAGTTCGTCCATCGACTTCCAGAACTGCGCCTCGCTGCGGTCGGGGTCCTCCGGGCGTCCGTTGAACTCGGAGATCATGCTGGTGACCCCGAGGTCCGCGGCGATCTCGATGGACCGCTTCCAGTACCGTACGGCGGCCTGGCGGGCGTCCTCGTCCGGGCCGGACCAGCGGAACAGCGGCAGCACGGACGAGACGCCGACCCCCGCGGCCTCCAGGGACTTGCGGAACTTCGCGACCGTGCCGTCGTCGACGCGCGGGTGACGGAAGAAGGGGATGAAGTCCTCGCGCGGTGACAGCTCGATCCACTCGTAGCCGAGCTCGGCCACCACGGCCGGCAGTTCGAGCAGCGGGACGTGGCGAATCATGTAGGGGTCGAGGGCGATCTTCATGGTGGTTCGGTGCTCCTTCGTGTCGCAGGGGTCGGGGAGTGCCGCTGGAGGCGCCGGTGCCGCCGTCGACAGGGAGCACGGCTCCCGTGACGTATCCGGCGTCAGGGCTCGCGAGGAACAGCGCCCAGGCCGAGGGCGAGGCTCCGCACGAACCGAAGCCGGCCGTGGTCTCCCGCGGCGGTTCGGGACTGCGGCCGAGCACCGCGACGCTCGCTCCCTGTTCCAGGAACGCGCGGGCGATCGCCCGGCCGATGCCGGTGCCGGTGCCCGCCACCGTGACCAGGACGACCTGGCCCCGTACGGATGGCCTGCCCAGGTGATCACGACCGCAGGGACTCCCGCAGTGCCGCGTCGGCGGCCTTGAGGACGCCGGCGGCGACGGCGACGCCTTCGACGCGGTCCAGTTCGGTGTCCTC
The DNA here is from genome assembly GCF_001005085.2 of Streptomyces humi. Lineage (GTDB taxonomy): Bacteria > Actinomycetota > Actinomycetes > Streptomycetales > Streptomycetaceae > Streptomyces > Streptomyces humi. Next base: position 7,385 of record NZ_LBMU02000025.1, on the reverse strand, counting down.
GTGCTCGATGTTGACCAGCATGTCGGGGTCGACCTCGTGCAGGGCGCGCAGGAACTCCGTCCAGTAGGCCACGTCGTGCCCCTTGCCGAGGGCGACGAAGTCCCATGCGGAGTTCTTCGGCCACTCGTTGGCCCACTCGTCGCCGCCGAGGTTGGTGCGCGGCTCGTCGGGGGAGAGGCGGCGGAAGCTGTTGTCGAGGACGCCGTGGAGGGCGGCGTGCTCGGGGTTGATCCGGACGTCCTTGGCGGCGGCGTGGAAGACGAGTCCGCCGAGGTGCCGGACGACGGCGACCGGGTCCATCTGCTGCCAGAACAGGTGCGAGGCGTCCAGCTCGACGCCCACGTGGGTGGCACCGGTGAGTTCGATCAGCTTGTGCACGTCGGCGGAGTTGAAGACCAGATTCTGCGGGTGGAGTTCGAGGGCGACCTTGACGTCGTGGTCACGGGCGAGCCGGTCGGTCTCGCGCCAGAAGTCCGCGGCGATCTTCCACTGGTGGTCCAGCACGTCCAGGGCGGCGGAGTTCCAGGCGTTGACGATCCAGTTGGGGCGGGTGGCGCCGGGTTCACCGCCGGGCAGGCCGGACATGGTCACCAGGCGGTGCTGGCCGAGGCGTTCGGCCAGGCGGATGGAGCGGCGGACGTCCTCGGCGTGCTTCGCTCCGATGACCGGGTTCGGGTGCAGCGGGTTGCCGTTGGCGTTGAGGCCGGCGATGGCCACGCCGGTGCCCTCGAAGAGGCCGAGGAAGTCGTCCCGGGCGGTGTCGCTGACGAGGATGTCGTCGAAGGTCGGCACGTGCACCGGCGGGAGGAAGCCGCCGGTGTTGATCTCGAGGCCGGTCAGGCCGAGATCGGCGACGACCTTGACGGCTTCGGGCAGCGGCCGGTCGTGCAGGATCGCGTTGTAGAGGCCCAGCTTCATCGTGTGTTTCCTCGGTCCTTCTCGGGGGCTTCTCGGGGGTGCGGTGCGGGCGGGGCGAACGGCCCGGGGCTACGGGACGGTGACGGCCGTGCCGCCGGCGTCCGCGGAGGCGACGACCGCGTCGATGACGCGCAGGTTGTGCAGGCCGTCGGCGAGCGTGGGGCAGGCGGGCAGGCGGTCCAGGCCGGCGATCTGCTCCAGGAAGGCACGGGCCTGCCAGACGAAGAACTCGTGCTGGCCGTGGCCGACGCTCGGGAAGTCCATGGGCAGACCGCCCGCGATGTAGGGGTGGCCGGGGCCCACCACGACACGCCGGTAGCCGTCCACCGGGCCGGCGGCCGCCGAGTCGGCGATGGTGAACTCCGCGGCACGCGAGAGTTCGAAGGCGGCCGCACCGCCCTCGGTGAACACCTCGAAGCCCAGGGAGTTGGCGAGGCCACGGGCGATGCGCGAGACCGAGAAGGTCCCGACGGCGCCGGAGGCGAAGGTCGCGGTGAAGGTGGCGATGTCGTCGTTCCCGACCCGCTCGCGCTCCTGGCTCACCGCCACGTCGGCCGAGTGCCCGACGGCCGTGCCCAGCGGTACGGGCCGCTCTCGCACCTGGGTGGAGAGCACGGCGCCCTGCACGCTCCGCACCGGACCGCAGACGTACTCGCCGAGGTCGATGAGGTGGCTGCCGATGTCGGACAGTGCCCCGGACCCCGGGCCGCCCCGGTAGCGCCAGCTCATGGGGGCGTCCGGATCGTGCCCGTAGTCGCACCAGTAGTGTCCGTTGAAGTGCTGGACCGGCCCGAGCGAGCCCTCCAGCACCTGCTGCCGTACGGCGTTGACCGCGGGCGAGCGGCGGAAGGTGAAGCCGGTCGCGGCCACCAGACCGGTGCCCTCGGCGGCCTTCACCATGGCCTCGGCGTCGGCCGTGCTCGGCGCGAGCGGCTTCTCGCACAGCACGTGCTTGCCGGCCGCCAGCAGCGCCTCGACGATCTCCCGGTGCAGGTGGTTGGCGACCACGACGCTGACCGCGTGGATGTCGTCGGCCTCGACGACCGCCCGCCAGTCCGTCTCGGCCCGCTCGAAGCCGTAACGGCGCGCGGCGTCCAGGGCGAAGGGCTCATGGGCGTCGGCGACGGCGACCAGCCGGACCTCGGGCAGGCCGGGGCCGTACAGCGTCGTCGCCTGCCGGTAGCCGTTGAGGTGAGCGCGGCCCGCCATGCCGGCCCCGATGACCGCCACCCCGATCGGTCGTGTGCTCATGAGGGGTCCTCTCCGGCGCGGGGCTGCGCCGTGACTAGGGGGAAGGGGCCGGGCGGCACGGAAGTCGGGCTGTCTCCCGGTGCTCACCGGCCAAGCTCGTTTAAAGCGCTTTAAGTGCTGGTACTATCTGCGGGGCCACTGGCGGATGTCAAGGGTGTCGCCGCAGATCGACGGGAGGCCGCGTGGACGGGACCGGTTCGGACGCCCCCACGGGCGCCCTCGGCGCCTCGCGTCCCCGGCTGGAGGACGTCGCCGCCCGGGTCGGCCTCTCCACGGCATCGGTGTCACTCGTGCTGCGAGGCGTCCCGGGCCCCAGCGAGCGCACCCGGCAGCGGGTCCTGAAGGCGGCCGCCGACCTCGGCTACCGCCCGGACCGCACCGCCAGCGCCCTGGCCAGCAAGCGCAGCCGGCTGCTCGGCGTCATGATCGACGTCCACAGCGCCTTCCAGGCCGAACTGGTCGAGCACCTGCACACGGCGGCCGAGGAGGTCGGCTACGACCTCGTCCTGAGCACCCACACCCGGACCCGTACCGAGAGCACCGCCATCGAGACCCTGCTGGCCTTCCGGTGCGAGGCGCTGATCCTCCTCGGCCCGGTGGCCCCCGCCGCCGTCCTCGCCGACCTCGGCCGTCAGGTGCCGGTCATCTCGCTGGGCCGCCGGGTGTCCGGGGCCGGTCTCGACGTCGTACGCAGCGCCGACGACGACGGCGTGGGCCAGATCGTCGACCACCTGGTGGGGCTCGGCCACCGCGCGATCGTCTACGTCGACGGAGGCAAGGGCGTCATCGCCACCGACCGGCGCCGCGGCTACCGCGCCGCCATGCGTGGCCACGGCCTCGACGCGCAGATCAGGATCCTGCACGGCGACCTCACCGAGGAGGCCGGTGACCGGGTCGGCAAGCACCTGCTCGACAGCGGCGATCTGCCCACCGCCGTCGTCACGTTCAACGACCGCAGTGCCATCGGCATGCTCACGGCCCTGCGGGGGGCCGGTGTCGCCATTCCGGGCGAGGTCTCCGTCGTGGGCTATGACGACGACACCCTCTCCCGGCTGACCTGCTTCGACCTGACCACCGTCAGCCAGGAGGCCGAAGAGCAGGCCCGCCAGGCCGTACTGGCCGCGGTGGAACGCCTCGACCGAGGCCGCAGCGCCTCCCGCGAGATCGTCCTCGCCCCCTCCCTCGTCGTCCGCGGGACGACGGCACCCCCGCGCTGATCCGGCTTCACCACCCCACCGCACCGCCGGAGTCGGCCGTGCGCGCCCCGGGACGCGACCGCGTCGGCCGTCATTGCATGGCCAATACAGCTTTTGCCGGGGCGAATAACGGGAGTATGCGCATTCGCGGGCAGAGCCTTGACACGTATCGGAAACGCAAGCATGCTCTGGCCACCCCTTAAAGCGATTTAAAACAGCGCGGAACTCTCACTCGCCCTTGCGTCCGGTATCGCCGCGACCGGTGCCGGGAGACCCGCGACGAGCCGTTCCGCTGATCGCCGACACCTCCGCGGCCCGTCCGGGCGAAGCATCCGCCACCGCGAACGTGCCGGCCTTTCCACAGGCCCGTGTGCGAACCGCTTCGCACACCCGCACATCCCGAGCCCTGCACTGCCCGGCCCCGCTCACGCACCGCCCGGCATCTCACGAAGGAGCACCCAGCACATGGAACGCACGCAGACCCGGCCGCCCTTCGGCCGCCGTCTCTCCAGAAGCGGCCTGACCGCGGTGAGCCTGCTCGCCCTGGCGGCCACCGCGCTGACCGGGTGCGCCAGCGGCAAGGCGGGCGGCGACGACATGAGCCCGGCGACGGCCTCGGCCGGGGGCGGTAAGACCACCGCGAAGACCGGCAAGGTCTCCATCTTCGTCATCGGCGGCAAGTCGGACGATCCTTTCTTCTCCACGGTCAAGCGGGGTGTCGAGGACGCGGCGAAGCTGGTCAAGGCCGGTGGCGGCTCGGTCACCTACCTCGGCCCGGCCAACTACGACAACCTCGGCCCCGACGTCGCCAAGCTCACCCGGACGGCCGTCTCGCAGAACCCGTCGGCGATCCTGGTGCCGGACTGGGTGCCCGAGAACCAGGACTCCGCGATCAAGGAGGCCGTCGCCAAGGGCATCACGGTCTTCATCTACAACTCCGGCGGCATCACCGCCGCCGACAAGGTCGGTGCCGTGAAGTACATCGGCTCGGACGACTACCAGGCGGGCAGGGCCGGCGGCGCCGAGTTCGCCGAACAGGGCGCCAAGAACATCCTCTGCATCAACACCGTGCCCGGCTCCGCCAACCAGGAGGCCCGCTGCAAGGGCATCAAGGACGGTGCCGCAGGCAAGGGCTCCGCGTCCAGGCAACTCCCGCTGCCCTCCTCCAACTTCGGCAACCCCTCCGCCGTCACCCAGGCCATCAAGGCGGCGCTGCTCAAGGACAGCAGCATCGACGCCGTGGTGACCATCGCCGTCGGCGACGCCGACAGCGCGGCCGCGGCCATCAAGCAGGCGGGCGTCGGCAGCAAGGTCAAGCTCGGCACCTTCGACCTCTCACAGAGCCAGCTCGACCGCATCAAGGCCGGCACCGAGCTCTTCGCCATCGACCAACAGCCCTACCTCCAGGGCTTCTACGTCGTCTCGATGGCCGACCAGTACCTCTCCTACGGCGTGCTCCCGCCGCAGAACCCGATCCTGACCGGCCCGCTGCTGGTCACCAAGGACAACGTCGACAAGGCCATCGCGGGCACCAAGGCCGGCGTGCGCTGACCACCCACCGGTGCCGGGCCTCTCCCCGGGCCCGGCACCCCTCCCCCCCCCGAACCTGCTCGCGGCACAACCGGATTCCCAAAGGTGACTTCACTCCGATGACAACCTCACTTCCTGACACGACGGCCGAGAAAGAGACCGCCGTCGCCCCACCGAAGCAGTCCGAGAGCGTGCTGGGGCAGTTGCGGCACCGTCCCGAGGCCGGCGCGCTCATCGGAACCCTCACGGTCTTCGTCTTCTTCGCGATCTTCGGCGGCACCAAGTTCCTGGCTCCCGCGGGCGCGGCGAGTTGGCTGAACATCGCCGCCGAGCTGGGCATCATCGCGATCCCGGTCGGCCTGCTGATGATCGCCGGCGAGCTGGACGTGTCCGTCGGCTCGGTGCTGGCGGGCAGCTCCATGACGCTGGCGATCGTCTCCGGGCACTGGGGCGCCCCGATGATCGTCGGCATCCTCCTCGCCCTCGGGCTGGGGTTGCTGGTCGGTCTCCTCAACGGCGTACTCGTCACCCGCACCAACGTCCCCTCGCTGGTCATCACGCTGGCCACACTCTCCGGCATGGCGGGCCTGACCCTGGGCCTGTCCCGGGTCACGACCGGCACCACCAGCGTCCCGGTCAGCCCCGACCCGCTCTCCAAGGCGCTGTTCGGCACCCTGATCGCCGGCCAGTTCGAGGTGGCGGTCTTCTGGTGGCTGGGCATCGCCGCCGTGGTCACGGTGCTGCTGCAACTGATGAAGTACGGGAACTGGATCTTCGCCATCGGCGGCGACAAGGAGAGCGCCCGCGCCACCGGCATCCCCGTCGACCGGGTGAAGATCGCGCTCTACATGGCCAGCGGTCTCGGAGCGGCGCTGGTCGGCGTGATCCAGACGATCCTCTACAACGGCGCCCAGGTCGCCAACGGCCAGTCCTTCGTCTTCAACTCCATCATCGCCGTGGTGGTGGGGGGCGTGCTGCTGACGGGTGGCTACGGCTCCGTGTTCGGCGTCGTCCTGGGCACCCTGACGTTCGCGATCGTCAACCAGGGCATCTACTACACCGGCTGGAACTCCGACTGGGCCAGCCTGATCCTCGGCATCCTCATCCTGGCCGCGGTCCTGATGAACAACACGTTCCGCCGCCTCGCCCTGTCCTACAAGCCCCGCACCGCGAAGAAGGCATGACCCATGAGCACCCCTCTGCTGCGCCTGACCGGCGTCAACAAGTCGTTCCTGGGTACCCACGCGCTCCAGGACATCTCCCTCAAGGTCGCCGCCGGGAAGGTGCTGTGCCTGCTGGGCGACAACGGCGCCGGCAAGTCCACCCTCATCAAGATCCTCTCCGGGTTCCACAAGCCCACCTCCGGCACCATCGAGGTCGACGGCACGCCGGTGGAGTTCGACAGCCCGCGGGACGCCGGCGCCCAGGGCATCGCGACCGTGCACCAGTTCGGCGGTACGTTCCCGCTGATGGGCGTGGGCCGCTGCTTCTTCGTCGGCGCCGAACCCACCAAGGGCTTCGGCCCGTTCAGGCTGTTCGACAAGAAACTCGCCGGTGAGGTCGCCGTCCGCGAGATGCAGTCCCTGGGCATCACCCGGGTCACCGACGGCAACCGCCTGGTGGGCAGCCTCTCCGGCGGTGAACGCCAGGCGCTCGCCATCGCGCGGGCCGTGTACTTCGGCGCCAACGTCCTCATCCTCGACGAACCGACCGCCGCGCTCGGCGTCAAGGAGGCCGCGCACGTCCTGCGGATCGTGATGCAGGCGCGGGCCAAGGGCGTCGCGGTCATCCTCGTCACCCACAACGTGCGCCACGCCATGATGGTCGGCGACCACTTCGCCGTCCTCATCCGCGGCCAGAAGGCGGACGACTTCCGCAAGGGCGAACGCACCCGTGAGGAGATCACCGACCTCATGGCGGGCGGCGAGGCCATGGCCCACCTGGAGGCCGAACTGGCCCAGCTCCAGGCGGACGCCGACGCCTGAGTGCGCGTGCGCCTCACGGCGGCACGGCGCCGGAGCCGACCGCGGCGTTCGGCGTCGTGTCGTCCGTGTCAGGCGGGCAGGGCGCCGGAGCCGGTGCTCACTCGGTGCCGCCGTAGAACGCGGGCCGGGGCTTCAGGTCCGTGCTGACGATGCCGCCCGACCTGCGCGCCTCGACGGTCGCGTTGGAGATGACGGTGGCGGCGTAGCCGTCCCAGGAGGAGGGACCGGTGGGCTCACTGCCGGTGGCGATGCTCGCGATCCACTCGCGGAACTCGGTGTCGAAGGCGTCACGGAAGCGGCCCACCCAGTCGGTGAGGACGGCGGTGCTGTGCTGGCCGGCGGTTCGGACCCCGGCGGTGGCCGGGTCGGGCAGCCGGACCAGGCCCTCCTCGCCGACGGTCTCGCACTGGATGTCGTAGCCGTACTGGCAGTTGACGAAGACCTCCAGGTCGATGCGGACGCCCTTGGCGGTCTCGAAGAGCATGATCTGCGGGTCCTTCAGGTG
>NZ_LBMU02000024.1 GCF_001005085.2 Streptomyces humi | reverse complement strand
GGAAAGGTTCAGTTGACCTCTTGAAAGGAGGCTGACTTAAAGGTTGTCCCGTAAGTGATCTTGGAGTTGGCGTCGATGCGGAAGGCCGCTGTACGAACTCGCCTCTCATCCAGCGAGGTTGAGGTTGTGCAGGCGGGCGATGCCGAGCATGGCGTGGTGGACGCCATCGCCCTTGAGTCGGCAGTCGCGCAGGATCTTCCAGCCCTTCATCCGGGCGAAGGTGTGCTCGACGCGGGCTCGGACTCGCTTGTGGGAGCGGTTGTGTTCTTCCTTCCACGCCGGAAGGTCCTCGCCTTTGGTCCGCGGTGCGGGATGACCAGGCCCGTGCCCTGGTAGCCGCCGTCGGCGACGGTCATGGTCTTGCCGACCGCCGCCTTGGCTCCGGATTCCTCCCGGCCTCGGGAGTCATGGCGGTTGCCGGGCAGCGGCCGGCCGACCACGACGGCCAGGCGGGTGTCGGCATCGATGACGACCTGGTGGGCCGTGGGGTACCGGTAGTTCTTCGACTGCTCGGTGATCGAACGGTCGCGGGTGGGCACCAAGGTGCCGTCCACGATGAGCACGGTGTCCTTCGCGAACCGCTTGCGCGGCTGGAGCGCGAGGAGTGGGCCGAGGTGGTCGATGATCCGGTCCGCTGCCGACTTCGAGATACCGAACAGAAGGGCGAGCTGGCGCATCGTCAAGTTCGTGCGCCAGTAGTCGGTGATCAGCAAAGCTCGGTCTTCCAGAGGAAGACTCCACGGCCGCCCCTTGCGGACCGCATCCGCGCCCTGCCGCCGCAACAGTGTCACCAACTTCCGGAAAGAGCGCGGGCTCAGCCCGGTGAACGGGGCTTTCCAGGACGACTCCGACGCCGTGATCACACCAGCCACACCAACATCATGTCGTTCGTGGCCGACAGCTGCGAGAGGGCCCCTTGAATACGGCTCGGACGCCGAGGCGACAACAGTCATCACCGGAACGGGCCAGCTGGGGTCAGCCGGGACGGACCGTGCTCAGCCGCCGGGCCCACCGAGGAGAACCGTGCGTTCCCTTCGGAGCCAGGATTGCTCGGCCATCATCTCGGACGCATCGCCGCGGGCGAGGAACGTTACCCATGGCTCGTGGCCCTGCCGACCAAGTCGTTCGATGCGCTCAGTCTCGCGGGACTGGACGGCATCCAGGGCATCGAGTACGTCTGCCGGCCGTGCCCCGTAGGCGACGCAAAGGGCTTCGAGGCGGTTCCGAAGGGTGTGCTCACCGGCGATCGATGCTCTTCGCTGCTGCTCGACGGGGCGCAGCGGCACGGCGTACCAGGCCAGTTGCGCAAGGTCGTCGAGGGCGTGGCCGGGCGCTGCGAGGTCCCAGTCGATGAAACCGGCCAGGTGGTCGCCGTTCCAGATGGAGTTCCATGGACCGAGGTCTCCATGCTTGATGATCATGCCGGGACTCCAGGCGTCCTCCTGGCCCTGCCATCGTGCGTCGGCCGGCGGCTGGAAGTCCCGGACAGCGTCGTGGTATTCGCGCAGCCAGCACCCCAGTTCGCTGATTCCGAGGGTCGATCGCAGAGCCGACGGCCAAGGCGAGAACGCGGGTTCGCCGTGCACCAGAGACAGCACCTCATCGGTGCCGTCAGTGCCAAGGACCCGCGGAGCCCGAGTGAAGCCCACCGTTTCCAGGTGGGTCAACAAGGCGTGTACCGCGGACGTCCACTCGCCGACGGGCCGGCGGATCGTCTCTCCGACCCGCCGCACCGTGGTCACGCTGCCCTTGTCCGTAGCACCATCCTCGATCATCGGCTCAGCGTAGCCCTGCCGCCCACCTCATCGTCGTGGATATCGGCGCCCACGACAGCCAGCGCGACACCTCCATGGCAGGCACCAACCAGACCGTTGAGATCGCACTCCGCGCGGCCGCTGCCAGTTACGGGACAGCCCTTAAAGGGTGTTGCAGAATGCTGTGATCTGGGCATTTCCCTTGTATGCGTGAGGTGTTGAGGGCTGAGCCGTTGTGGGTGGAGACGTTCACGGGGCTGCGGATGAAGCAGTTCGAGGGTTTGTTGAAGGTGGTGCGGGAGCGGGGTGGCGACGGGCCGCGGATCGGGCGGCCGTGGTGTCTGCCGCTTGCCGATCGGGTGCTGGTGGTGGCGGTCTACTACCGAACCAACCTGACCATGCCGCAGCTCGCGCCGCTGTTCGGTATCTCGCCGGCCACGGTGTGCCGGGTCATCCAGCGGCTGCGGCCGCTCCTCGCGCTCGGGCCGGCCCCCCGCCCCGTCGATGCAGCGGACCGGCTGTGGATCGTGGACGGCACAATGATCCCGATCCGGGACCGCACGGTCGGTGCCTCAAGCCGCAACTACCGGTTCTCGGCGAACGTGCAGGTCATCATCGATGCCGACACCCGCCTGGTCGTGGCCACCGCCCGGCCGGCCCCGGGCAACAAGGCCGACGCCCATGTCTGGCGCACCTCCGGCCTGCCGGAGCAGTGTCAGGGCGTCACCGTGCTCGGCGACGGCGCCTACATCAACACCGGCCTGGTCGTCCCGCACCGCAAACGACCCGGCCGCCCTCTGCTGCCCGGCGAGGAAGCCGACAACAAGGAGCATCACCGGGTCCGCGCCCGGGTCGAGCACGCGATCGGTCGCCTGAAGAACTACAAGATCCTCCGTGACTGCCGGCAGCACGGCGACAGCCTCCACCACGCGGTCCAGGCCGTTGCACACATGCACAACCTCGCCCTGGCCGCATGATCAGAACAGCCCCAGTCGCACCCTGACCTGCAAAAACACGGCATTCTGCAACACCCTTTAGTTGCGGAAAGGTTCAGTTGACCTCTTGAAAGGAGGCTGACTTGGACGCCGTTTCTTATGGCGTGATCGTTCGTTGGGTTGAACCGTGCCTGACGGATCTGATCCAGCGGTTAGTGCCGGACGAGTTGTGGGTGCTGTTCCGGCGAGTCGTGCCGCCGACGGAGGTGAAACGCCCGCAGGGTGGTGGCCGTCAGCGGGCCGGGGATCGCAAGACCTTTGCGGCGTCATCGCTGGGTCGTCGACAGAACAGTGTCCTGGCTCACCGGATGCCGACGCCTGCACCGCCGCTACGAGCGTAAGGCCGAACACTTCCTGGCTTTCGTCGGCATAGTCGCTGCCCTCATCGGCTACCGCCGGCTCAGCATCTGAGCCGACCCAAGCCTGCTGTGTCGGTGGCAACCCATAGGGTGCGCGCAACATCTCGAAGGAGGAAGTCCCGTGGGTTTTTCGGGTCACCTGGTCTTTGCCCGTAGCAAGCGCCCGTTGCTAGAAGCACCCGTGTTCGACAGCATCCATCAGAAGCTCAAGGACACCGTGCAGGCGTGGTGTCCGCGACCGGGCGGTTGGCAGACCCTTCAGTTCGATCACGGACTTTGGGAGGACGATTACCTGTCCGCCCTGCTCGGATGGACCAGCGCACCGGCCTGCGTCGCAGACGTCTCCGACAGTGACATCGCCCTCGTGACCGGGCTGGGAACCAACAGTCAGCGTTGGCGGGCGTGGCTCAACCTGGACAACGCTGCGGCACTCCTCACCGAGGAGCCCGAGGGCCTGGACGATGTCAGCCTCTGGGTGGGCACACCCGAGTTCAATGAGGCGGTGACGCGCAAGCGCGCGGAACTCGACGTGGATGTACCAGCCGCCGCTGAAGGCGCCCTCGTCTGGGCCGTAGCGGCTGGGATTCCAGCCACAGCGCAGCAGCCCCGGATCGAAGAGCTGCTGCGCTCGCGGGAGACCTTTGCGGAGGACCTCTTCAGGGATCTGCTGGACGAGTTGGGCTTTCCCCGGGCTGCCCAACCCTCGCCAGAGCCATAAGAAACGGCATCTTATGTGGCAGTGGTCTCGTCCGTGTCCCGCAGCATGCGGTTTTCGTGGATGGCGGATCGCCAGCGGCCCTGGTCGGGCTGAAGGCGCAGCCGCACGCTCAGGTCGAGGGGTGTGCCCATCGGGGCAGCCGAGGCTGGTCGGGCGAGAGCGGGGAGAAGCTCAGGGGCGTCTGCGCGTGCTGCGCTGTCGGGAGCCGCGTCCCAGCTGACGTCCTGGGTCATCTCCTCCGACTGGTCGTCCTCCCGCTGGCGGTCCTCGATGTCCGCGAGGAACCAGAGGTTGTCGAAGATGACGCTGACCTTGTCGATCATCTCGGGCTCGACGTTGCGGATCCGTGCCGCCAGGTCGACGGCGAGGGCGTCGACAAGACCCACCCGGGGCAATCGCGTGCTGGAGAAGGCGTTGTGGATGGTGGCCCTTGAGGCCAGGGGCACTCGGTCGCCCTCCAGGGTGTCTTCCATGGACGTCAGCGTCGGGTACTTCGCGTAGACATGCAGTTGGTGCGGGGCGTTGTTCAGGGCCCGGTGGGCCTCTGCGGTCAGGATCGGCTTCTTCAGCCGTCCGGCACGCGCCATGCCCTACCCCCACGTCCAACTATGTCCAACGACGTCTCAAAGTAGTGCAGAACGACAGGTCGCGGCTGGTGTCTTCCAGGAATGTGACGGCATGGCAGATCGCCTGGGCCACGGGTGGACGCTACTTCTTTCGCACCGTGGGGACCGCCTGGTTCCCACATCGACTTCGTGGAAGAAGGAAGCCAGGCACCATGATCGCTCTGATACTCCTGGCCCTCCTCGTTGTGGCGCTGGTCATCTGGCGCGCCATGGACAAGGCCAAGGAGGACGAGGTCCCCAAGATCGCCAGGTTCGCCCTGACGGTGATCGTGATCCTCGTGCTCACCTACGTGGCCATCAGGCGTAGGGATGTTCCTTCGACCGCGCCACCGTCGCTCACGAAGCCTTGCTGCTCCCCGCCCCCGTGGGGATGTTTCCCGTTCGTACAGCTACTGGTTGGGGGCAGCCGTGCCTGCCCTCGCCCGCTCGAAGCGGTGCACGCCATCACCTGCCCACTGCGGAAAGCCTCGCCAATGCCCGGTTCTTGCTTGGATCCCGGCTTCGAATACCGGACCGCCGGCCGATCTTGTGGGGCCGGCGGCCCAGGTGTTTGACTTCTTCCCGTGACTCAAGGGGCAGGCACGTTCGGCGATCTCGGCCCGGTGGTCAGCCGACACGCGGTGGACCATCGGAAGCGTTGGATGAACGCGGGCTGGGCGCTGCTCATAGCGGTCCCGTCCGGCTGGCTGGGCGTGTGGGGCTGGTCCGCGACCGGGGAGGGGACGGCAGGCAGTAACAAGGCGATCGGCCTTCTGCTCGGTCTCGCGTTGGGGGCCTTCGCGGTTGCGGCGGCTCAGGTCACGGGGGCCCTGCGTGGCGAACGCGGTGAGTATTTCGAAGTGCGCCGCGGTGGCCTGGTCCACGGATCCCAGCGGGGAGCCGCAGGCTGGTCCTGGAACAGCGTCACCTCGTTGCACGTCGAGGGTGACGCGGTGAACCGTCTCGCGACCCGACTCGGCAACGGATTCCGCATCGTGATCGCCTTCGACGACGGCACCCGGCTGCGGACCGACGGGCTCACCGAACGCGCCGCCGACCTGGGACGCGCCCTGCTGACCCAGTGCCCGCATGTCGCCCTCGAACCGCGGGTCCCCTGGTACGGCCGCGCAGGCGGTTGGCTGCTGGCCGGGGCGGCGGCCTGCACGGCAGCGATCGCAGCGATGCTCTTCTACATCGCGGACCACCCGGACAAGGAAAAGCGGGTCTCCGCCGGTCCGGGCATGACCATGGTGCAGAGCACCGAAGCCGGCATCAGCGAGGCAGGCTACTTTTTGCTGGCCATGGGCATGCTGGTGTGTGCCGTCACGGCGATCGTCCTGGTCATCGCCTACGTGCGTGGCAGGGCGTATCGCTGAACCGCCTGCTGCACGACACCACGCCCTCGCCGTTGCGCGATCGCGGCGATATACCGGAAGCATGCCGCCGCGACGCCCGTATCCGAGTGATCTGTCCGATGCCCGCTGGGAGTTGATCGAGCCGGTGCTCTCGGCCTGGCGCTTCGAGCGCCGCGGCAGGGCCCTGGACTTCGGCCGGCCGGCCGAGCACGATCTGCGCGACATCATGGACGCGATCTTGTACGTGGACCGTACCGGGATCCAGGGGTACGGGGGCTGGTCGACGGCCGCCTCACGCGGGAACACCCCGCGGACGGACATGCGGATCCACGCAGGGCCGCCGCCGTACGGGCACTGACAGAGCAACAGAGATGGGGCCACGGGACGCTGAGACAACTGCGACAGCGAGTGACCCGCGCGTTCGAGAACGAACACAGACCACAGAGCGGTGAAGGGCGAAGTCAACAACTCGGTGGCGGCGCGGCGTTAGCCGGGACTAGCGGGAGCCCGTCGCTGGCTGCTGCTTGTAGAAGGACTCCTCCAGGTAGGCGGCCTCGTGCGGCTGGTAGGGCTCCTCCAGGTAGGCGGCCTCGTCTTCGTCGAGTTCGACGTCCACGGCGGCGAGCGCGTCGGACAGCTGGGCCGGCTTGGTGACCCCGACGATGGGCGAGGTCACCGCCGGGTTGCGCATGACCCAGGCCAGGGCGACCTGGGCCGGGGACAGGCCCCGCTTGCCCGCGATCTCGTGGACGCGCTCGGCTACTGCCTGGTCCCCGTCGCGGTAGAGGATCTTGCCGCCCGGGTCGGTCTCGGCACGCGTCGTGGCGGTGTTCCGGGTCCGGGTCAGCCTGCCCCGTGCCAGCGGGCTCCACGGGATCACGCCGATGCCCTGGTCGACGCAGAGCGGGAGCATCTCCCGCTCTGCTTCCCGGTGGATGAGGTTGTAGTGGTCCTGCATCGACACGAACCGGGTCCAGCCGTTCAGGTCAGCCAGGTACAGGGCCTTGGCGAACTGCCAGGCGTACATGGAAGAGGCTCCGATGTAGCGGACCTTCCCGGACTTGACCGCGTCGTGCAGTGCCTCGAGGGTTTCCTCGATCGGGGTGTCGTAGTCCCAGCGGTGGATCTGGTACAGGTCGATGTAGTCGGTCCCCAGTCGCCTCAGGGAGGCGTCGAGTTCGGCGAAGATCGCCTTGCGGGACAGCCCGGCGCCGTTCGGACCGGGGCGCATCCGCATCCAGACCTTGGTGGAGAGAACGACCTCCTCGCGCCGGGTGAAGTCCTTGACCGCCTGGCCGACGATCTCCTCGCTGCTTCCGGCGCTGTACCCATTGGCCGTGTCGAGGAAGTTGACGCCGCTCTCCAGGGCCTGCTTGATGATGTCCCGGCCGGCGTCCGCGCCCAGCGACCATGGCTCGCCGCCCCGGTCCGGCTCGCCGAAGCTCATACAGCCGAGGGTGATGGCGGAGACTTCCAGCCCGGTCGTTCCGAGTTTGCTGTATCGCATGCTTGCGAACCTAGGAGTTGGAGTGCGCTCTAGCGCAAATACGTCTCGGCCGCCGGTGAACGCCGGTCCTCCGGCCGGCTCTTCCTCCTGTCTCCTATCCTCCGGACATGATTGATCACCGCTTGGTCGACGTGGGAGGGATCCGGCTGGCCTATCAGGTGTCGGGTCCTCCGGACGCTCCGCCGCTCGTCCTGGTCCACGCGCTGGGCGAGAACGCCACCGACTGGGAGCAGGTGGCGCCCGCCCTTGCCCGCAGCCGACGGGTGTATGCCCTGGACCTGCGTGGGCACGGCCGAAGCGACTGGCCGGGAGACTACTCGCTCGAACTGATGCGGGCCGATGTGCTGTCCTTCCTGGAGGCGCTGGGACTGGGCTCCGTGGATCTGATCGGGCACTCCCTGGGCGGGATCGTGGCCTACCTGCTCGCACAAGAGCATCCGCAGCGGGTGAGCCGACTGGTCCTGGAGGACGTGCCGGTCCCTCGTCCCCGGGAACCGAATACTCCGACCAGGCCGGACGGTGACCTGACCTTCGACTGGGAGATGGTGCCGGCCGTCAGGCCGCAGCTCGACCAGCCCGATCCCAGGTGGCTGAAGCGACTCAGCCAGATCACCGCCCAGACCCTCGTGGTGGCCGGCGGTCCACGCAGCCATGTGCCTCAGGACGGCGTCGCCGAGTTGGCCCGCCGCATCCCCGGCGGACGCATGGTCACCATCCCGGTCGGGCACCTGATCCATCACGCGGCGCCGGAGGCGTTCACAGAGGTGGTCGGGGCGTTCCTGCTGGCGGAGGAGAACATCCGTCCTTCCCGCCAACCATGATCCGTGCGATCACCGGCCGGGGCGCGGTGCGGGCCGCGCGGGTTCTTCGAGTGCGACCAAGAAGTGGGCCCGCGCGGCCTTGTCCCGTCCTGCCTTCACCGGCGTCTCGCCCGACATCCCGGCGGTCTGATCGAGGAGTTGGCCGAGCCGTGGTCAGGCTCCGGGGTGCAGGCCGAGCCAGCCCGGTGAGGGGTCGCCCTTCACCTCACCGAAGTACAGGGCGAAGGTCTGCTTCCAGCGCTCGATCGCCGCGCGGTCGGCCATGAAGCGGGGGAAGCCGTCGAGGTTGCCGTTGGGGTACTCCCAGACGGGCTTCAGCCCGGTCGGCGGGGTGACGTCGGTGCGGACGGACCAGCCGTTGGTGGCGGCCTTCTGCTGCTCGACGGAGAGCCGCCAGTTCAGGTAGAGCTTGGCGGCGGTGGGGTTCCTGGCCTGCTTGAGGATCGCGGCCCGCTGGCCCCAGGACATGAACGGCGCCTGCTCGGGCAGCACCCACTTGACCGGCCCGGTGGACAGCGGCGCGCCGGAGCCGCCGATGCCGATGGCCTTCTGGCCGCTGGTGACGGCCGCGCTCGGGGTGTAGCTGCCACGCGCGAACTGAATGTCCTGGGTGGCCAGTCGGGCGAGCCAGTCCCAGCCGTACTTCGCCACGTAGAGGGTGTAGAGGTAGAGGACCGCGTCGT
Source organism: Streptomyces humi (assembly GCF_001005085.2). Classification (GTDB taxonomy): domain Bacteria; phylum Actinomycetota; class Actinomycetes; order Streptomycetales; family Streptomycetaceae; genus Streptomyces; species Streptomyces humi. The sequence continues at coordinate 19,034 of NZ_LBMU02000024.1, read as the reverse complement.
CGTCGTGCGGGTAGGAGGAGGCGATCTTCCCCTTCCAGCGGGCGTCGGCCAGGTCGAGCGGACCGCTGGGGATGTCGGAGCCGACCGCGGCGGGACCGTACATGTAGCTGAAGGCGCTGACCTGGACGGCGACCCACGCGCCGTGCGGGTCCTTGAAGGGAGCGTAGAGCTTGGAGAAACCGGCCGGCTTGTAGGCGAGCAGGCGGCCCTGCTCCTTCCAGCGCACGAAGTCCTGCACGGTCTGGAGCTGTACGACGTCGGGTATCAGGGTGTCGGTCGCGAACTGGTTGTCGACGCGGACGTCGTGGTACTTGCTGTAGTCGACGACCACCGTCAGGTCGATGTCCGGGAATCGGTTCTTGAAGCCGGTGCGGATTCCGTCCGCCTGGGTGGAGATGTCACCGCCGGCGTAGATCACGAGCTTGCCGCCCTCGGCGAGGGCTGCCTGGTAGAGCTCGTCAAGAGTCCGCTTCTCCTCGGCGCCGCCGGTTGCCACGCGGCCCACGGAGGCTTGGCCGGTGGTGGCCTGAGCGGGGGTGACGGAGGCAGCGGCGGCACCGAGACCGAGAGCGGCGCCCGCTCCGGTGGCGAGCAGGCGGCGTCGGCTGGGCAGGCTGGTCATGGTGGGGGTGAGCCTCTCTGTCCGTTCTGTTCTGTTCAGTTCGGTTGTCTGTGTGGTGCGGCTGGACCGCGGCAGCTGCGGGGTCAGAACATGGTGTTGTCGTTGGCGCTCTTCTCGGGCACCTCCTGGACCACGTCCCAGTGCTCGACGATCTTTCCGTCGGCGACGCGCCAGAAGTCGGCGACGGCCATGCCCCGGTCGCCGGGCTTGAGGTGCAGGTTGCTGTGGGTGACCACCAGGTTCCCTTCGGCGATCACGCGCTTGATGTCCAGGCGCAGATCGGGGAACTGCCCGCGCAGCCAGTGCACATAGCCGACGAAGGCGCCCGGGCCGTCCTGCGCCTCGGGGTTGTGCTGGGTGTAGTTCTCGCCGAGGTGTGCGGTGGCGGCCGCCTCGGGCTGGTAGTCGTTGAATGCCTGCTCGTAGAAGGCGGTCACGAGTGCCTTGTTGTCCGCAGCGGACATGTCTGTCTCCTGCCTCGCGGTGGGTGCGGTACGACTCAGTCGGGCATGGCCTCGCGGACGAGGGCTGTGTCGACGAACTGTTCGAAGCGGACGATGAGTCCGCCCCGTACGACGAAGTGGTGGGCGACGCGGACGTCGATCGGGCGGCCCGTGGCCTTGTTGGTCGCGGTGTAACGGGCGAGGACGACGACGTTCTCGCCGTCGACGACGTAGGTGTCGTCGTGGGCGGTCCAGCCGTCCCAGTCCTTGCCGAGCTGTTCCATCACGTCGGCGGTGACGCCCTCGGGGGTGCGGTAGGTGCCGGCCAGCGGGAAGCCGGCCATCTCCGTCCACTCCACGTCGGGGGCGAGGGTGGCCCGCAGGGCCGCCAGGTCACCGGCCGCGGAGGCGAGGTACTGGCGGCGTACGACGTCGGCGGGCGCGGTGGAGGTGGCGAACTCGCCCATGGTCAGCCCCACTTCATCTCGCCCTTGGCGACCTTGGAGCCGATCTGGGCGGCGATGAGCATGCCGTGGTCGGGGTAGCGCTTGACGAGGGCGTCGTTCAGCGCGGCGCCGTCGGCGGCCTTGTCCAGTTCCTCCTCGAAGGCGAGCAGGTAGTCGCGGGTGGCGGTGATGGCGGAGGCGTCGGCCGCGGTGCCGGGCAGGCGGTGGCCGGGGACGACGAGTTCCGGGTCGAGTGCGGTCATCTCGTCGAGGAGGCCGGTCCAGGTGGCGCGGTCGCCGGGGGTGGGGGTGTCGGCGACCCAGACGTGTTCCTGCTGGAAGAGCAGGACGCCGCCGAGCAGGGCGCGGTGTTCGGCCTGCCAGAGGTAGTGGCGGTCGGGCAGGCCGGCCGGGCCGCCCTTGAGCTGGAAGAGGTGGCCCTCCAGGGTGAGTTCGCCGGTCAGCGGCTCCAGGTCGACCAGGCGGGTGGGGAGGTTGGCGCCGAGGGCGGCCCAGGCCTTGAGCTTGCCCTCGTAGGAGTGCTGGATGTGCTCGATGACGATCGGGGTGGCGACGAACCTCGCGTCGGGGAAGGCGTCGGCGATCACTTCGGCGCCGAAGTAGAAGTCGGGGTCGCCGTGGGAGACGAAGACGGTGGTGAGCGTCTTGCCGGAGTCGAGGATCTCGGCGGCCAGGCGGTGGCCGTCGGCGCGGGTGAACGCGGCGTCGACGAGGAGGGCGTCGCTCTCGCCGGTGACGAGGGTGGCGGTCTTGTTCTTGCTGCCGGCCGGGAAGTCGAGGTCGAGGACCTTGAAGGAGAGAGTGCTCATGCGTGCTTCCTCGGGTGAAGGGTGATGGTCGGGGAAATCGCCTCGGGGCGAGGTGGACGACGTGAACCGGGTCGAGGTGGGCAGCCCGTGTCGAGCAGGGGGTCAGCCCTGGGTGCCCTGCTGGTCGATCGGGTGGAGGCGGAGGCGGGCCTCGTACCGGTCGAGGGCAGCGCGGTCGCTCGTGAACTGCCGGGGCCGAGCGGCTGCATGGTGGCGGGGTCGAAGATGCCGTTGCGGTCTGTGGGGTGAACACGGCGAAGTATCTGCCGACGCAGACAATATATCTTCTACAACAGATATTGCAACGGCAGATTCTTCCGCTCTTGTCCTTCTGTCATCCTTGGGGAGTGAACGAGCAACTGCTGAACGACGACGACGTGACACTCTTCGGTCTCTTCGTGGAGGCCTACAGCCGCATCAAGCCCCTGGTGAACCGCGATCTCGACATACCGCACACCTGGTTCGAGGTGCTGCTGCGGCTGGGCCGCACCCCCGGCCACCAGCTCCGCATGACGGACCTGGCAGAAGCCGTGTCCTTCAGCTCGGGCGGCTTCACCCGGCTCGCCGACCGCATGGAGAAGGACGGGCTCATCCGCCGCGACCCCGATCCTGCCGACCGACGAGCCGCACTCGCCGTACTGACCGACAAGGGCGGTCAGGCGCTCGACCACGCACTGACCGCCCACGTCTCTCACTTGCGCAAGCACGTCGCCGGACCGCTCTCGGCCGAGGACCGCCACCACCTCGAGCGCATCCTGCGCACCCTCCGCGACGCGAACGCGTAAGTGCCTGTCCTTCGGCTGGACCATCCGGGTCGTGCGGGCTGACAAGACGGCTCGGACCGTCGCCGGGTGCGGGCATGCCGTCAGCGACGGGCGTCGCGGGACGGCGTTCCGCAGGGCGGTCGGGGACGGCTGACGGGTCGGGCAGGCCCCTAGAACATGCCGTTGCCGTTGGCCGAGGTCTCCGGGACGGCCTGGGTGATGTCCCAGTGCTCCACGATCTTGCCGTCGCGCACCCGGAACAGGTCCAGGATCGCCAGGCCCCGGTCACCCGGGTAGTTGACGTAGTGGCTGTGGACGGCCACCAGGTCGCCCTCGGCGATGATCCGCTCCGGAGTGACCGTCAGTTGCGGTGCCGAGGCGAAGTAGCCGCCGAGGCCGGCCTTCGCGGCGGCCACGCCGTTCAGCATCTGCGGGTTGTGCTGGAGGTAGTCGGGGGCCCAGTAGCGGTCGAGGGCGGTCAGGTCCTTGTGGACCATGAGCTCGTCGAAGGCCCTGGTGACCAGAGCCTGGTTGGCCTGGGTGAGCCGGTGGTCCAGGGGCTGCGAGACCCGCGGTGAACTCAGCGTGGAGAACATGTCGTTGCCGCTGGCCGTGGTGTCCGGCACGTCCTGGATCACGTCCCAGTGCTCAGCCAGCTTCCCGCCCTGGAAGCGGAAGATGTCGATGACGGACGAGCCCTTGGTGCCCGGGACCAGCACCACGTTCGAGTGGAGCAGCACGAGGTCGCCCTGGACGATGGCCCGCTTGACGTCGTACCGGGCGTCGGGGAACTGCTGGTGTATCGAGGCGGCCAGGGCCTTGAGGCCTGCCGAACCGTCGGCCGCGGTCGGGTTGTGCTGGAGGTAGTCCGACCGTACGAAGCGGTCGACGACCGCGGTGTCCCCGCGCTCGAACACACCCTTGACGACAGCTGTGGCGACGGCCTTCCGGTAGCCGAGGCGGGCGGCATCGCCGTGGCCGCCATGGCCGTGCGCCGCGTGTCCGGCGGCCGGGCCGTGCGGGGCCGCCACGGCGGGTACGGCGGCCGCGCCCAGGACCGCGGCGGCGGCGAGGAAGGCGATGACGGCCCTGCGGGCGGGGGCAGTGGGAGTGGTGGGGGGCATGGTGCGCTCCAGACGTCTCATGCGTGCGAAACCGAGTAACTTGAAGTTTCAAACTCTGTATCGGCAGATAATCACCGCGGAGCGATCCATGTCAACCGTGTTTGCCGCCCGTTGGCGTTCCTTGACCCCTCTTCGGCGCTCTCGCCTGGAGTCCCCGCGACCTCGCTTGGAGTGTCGCCGCTCTGAGGAAGGAAGCGAGGAGCCGCCGATGGCGGTGAAGGGCTACTCGGACGAGATCAAGGCCGATGCCGTGGCCCTGTACGAGTCCACGCCCGGGGCGACCTACCGGAGCATCGCCGCCGACCGAGGCATCAACACCGGCCACTCTGCGCGAGTGGGAGCTCTGAACCGGCCGAGGCCGCACCAGCACCGGCAGCACCCGAAACCGGCCCCGATCACCCGGCCAATCCGGGCAAGCCACAAACGGCAGAAGCGTGAAAGCCACACCCGACACCCCTGGGGGGTGAAGCATACGAAGGGCTCACCGCGTCCCGCAGAACAGCGTAGGGAAGCGTGACGCTTCCGCGAACGCCTCCCTTCGGACAGCATCAGGCAGCAGACTCACCCTCACGGCCTTCGTCGTGGCGACGTGCACCTTGGTCGGAGCACATGATCAGGCGAAGGCCGCCCTCACGTCCTGCGAATGCCCATGCGAGCGAATCCGTTCGAGACGCCATTCGAGACCGTGGCACCATGTACCGCATGACGACGAACCGAAAGGTCCATGCCGCGTAGACGGCCAGGACAGATCCGTGCCGGTGCCCCCGGCAGTCACCTGACAACGGGTGCAAGGCCGGTCATCGACGGTCTGTCTTCGCGTGCACTGTCCGAGATCAGCCGCCTCGAGCACACCCGCAACTATCTACAGCCAGGCAATGTCAGCACAGCTGTGGGCCTGTGGAAGAACTACGCCACCAACCCGAGCGGGATCTGTGGCACGACTACGAGTGGGGCAACGTGCACTGGTACTGCTGCGGCAACCCCCTCGAATCCCGGAGTGATGACGACGGCTCCGTGGAGGTGTTGAGTGACGATCTCGATCCGACCTGCCCAGGATGAGGAAGCGGCCTTCTTATCTGATTTGGCGCTTCGCTCGAAGGCCCACTGGGGGTATGACCCGGCGTTCCTTGAGGCGTGTCGCGAGGAACTCACGCTCACTGGTCAGGAGCTGACCAGCCGTCGGACGGCTGTTGCGGAACGCGACGGCAGCGTCGTGGGCTTCACGACGCTGGAGGGTGAGCCACCGCAGGGCGTCCTCGGCATGATGTTCGTCGATCCGGATGCGATCGGGCAGGGCATCGGCCGTCTGCTGTTCACGCATGCGGTTGAGACTGCGCAGGCGCTCGGGTTCACCCGGTTCAGCATCGATGCCGACCCGAACGCTGAACCGTTCTATGAGGCCATGGGAGGTATCCCCGTAGGCCGTGTGCCCTCTGGGTCGATTCCGGGCCGGAGCCTCACCCGGTACCTGCGCGGAATCCCGGGCTGAGGTCTTGTTTCTTCGCCTATTCGGGGTGAGGTCTCCGCCGTGTGAGCTGGCCAGTCATGACCGTGATGAGTGCCTAGGTCAGGTGGGCTTTTGAGTGTTGTGGCAGACGTTCGTAGTCCCGGACGTCGCTCCGCGCTTTCATGATCCATCCCAGCGTCCGCTCGATATTTCAGCGCTCGGGCAGGACGACGAAGCCTTTGGCCCCGCGAGGTCGGGACACTGTCCTGAGCGTCACCCGCGCGAAGTCGTCCGACCAGTTGGTGAGCTAGCCGGCCTAAGCGGAGTCGGCCCAGACCTGGGTCGGCGTCAGCTGACACCCCGGACCGAACATCGTGCGGAGCGCGGGGGAGATGTGCGATCGTGACGCTGTCCGGGCCCGCTGCTTTCCCCCGTAGCTGCGGGTCCGGACGCATGTCTCAGCGTGCGAGGGTGGCGGTGGTGGGCTGGTCGGGGCAGGCTGCAAGGCGCTCGGCGAGCGCGGCCTGCTATGACCGCGTGTTGGGAGTTGTCGACCGGATTGAAGCGGTGCGTGGGAACTGGCCGCATCGCATTGCATTGCAACGACGATCTGTCGTGATCGCGACGGACGGACCTTGGTGCTGCGACGGGCCGGCCGAGCTTCGCGGTGCGAACGCCCTGGACTCTTCTCCCCCAACGGCGCCGTCCACGGCGGCCTTGTCATGGCGTGTGCCGACCACACCATGGCCATCGCCCTGATCTACGGACTGGACCCCGGAACGATGCCGGCCACCGCGCCCCTGAATACGGACTTCCTTCGACCGGCGTTCCCGCCCCTCACCTTCCAAGCGGTCGTGGACCGGTGCGGCAGGACCATGGGCTTCCTGACGATCATCGTCCGCGACAGGAACGGAAACATGGCGGCGAAGTGCCACGGCACCATGCCGATCGACGGTTCGTCCCGCTTCCTCAGTGACGCCGCTCCCTGAGGAGGCAAAGGGCTAGGGGCTCACTGCCGTGGGAACGTGCCGCACGCCTTCAGGAACGGCGCCCGCCCTTGGTGACGTTGCCGACCGCGTCGCGCAGGTCGTTCTCGTCGGCCAGCAGCGGGGGCAGGGGGGTCGCATTGGCGGGGTTCAGCGAATCGAAGAGCAGTGCGACGAAGCGGGCACGCATCGAGGGGGCGGCGCTGGGCAGCGCCAGGCCGGCTACCGCCATGACGAGGAAGTGCGGGATGTCCTCGGCGGTGAGGTCGGAGCGGATCTCACCCGCTTCCTGCGCGCGCAGCAGGAGCGGATGCAGTGAGGCACTGAAGTGCTGGAGGACGTCCACCGCCACGTCCGCGAAGTTGCTGGCGAAGGTGACCAGGCCTCGCTCCTCGGTGATCAAGTCGAGCAGACTCAGGGCGATGCCCTGCAACGCCTGACGCGTGTCAGAGGCATCCGCGGCGCGCTCGACCAGCGGAAACAAGTCCGATTCGAGGATGTCCTCCAGGACTGCCCGGACCACGGCCTCCCGGTTGGGAAAGTGCCGGTAGAGCGTGGCGATGCCGACACCGGCCTCTGCCGCGATCTGCTCCAGCGAACCTTCGCCCTTGCCCAGCACGACACGCCCCGCAGCGGTGATCCGTTCGATGCTCGAACGGGCGTCAACCCTGCGCCGAGGAGCGCGGTCATTCGCGATTGCCATCCTGACTCTTCCCTGGTTCCCGCGGCCGAGCTCATGACGACCACCCTTGACGGATAGCATCCTATCGCATTGATAGTCCACTACTGGTTTGATAGTAGTCTCTCACTTCATTGCGGCCGTGGGTTCCAGGTCGCCACAGACAGGAGAGAGATCTGTGTCCGTTCTGCTCTATCGGCTGGGCAGGTTCGCCTACGGCAAACCCTGGTACGTCATCGGAGGCTGGCTCGCCGTGGTGGCGGCCGTGCTGGGACTCCTCGCGGTCAACCCGGTACGGCTCAGCAACGAGGTACGCATCGACGGCACTCCGTCCCAGCGGGTCATCGACGATCTAGCCAAGACCCTGCCGGAAGCCTCCGGCGGCCAGGGCATGTTGCTCTTCAAGGCCCCCGAGGGCGCCCGCATCAACGACGCGAAGGTCCACACGGCACTCCTGGCCGCTGTGAACGCCGTCTACCGCCACGACCACGTGATCGACACCCGGAAGGTCCTGGCCCAGGAAGTCGCCAAGGGCGCGGACGGCCCGCTGTTGCGGGCCCAGGCAGCGGTGGCGAAGGCAGCCGGCAAGCCGGCCTCGGGCCCCATACCCGTCCCGCTTCAGTCAGGCGGGCAGCCCGTCCCGGGCGTGATCGTGTCAGCCGACGGCTCCACGGCCCTGATGCAGTTCCAGTTCGACGAGCAGACCTACGAGCTTCCCACCGGGACGATCGACAGCACCGTCAAGGCCGCGGAACAGCGTGCCTCCCGCGGCGGCCTGGAGGTCCTGCCGTCCGCGTCGATGATGGAGATCCCCGAGATCGTCGGGGTCGGTGAGATCGCAGGTGTGGCCGTCGCGGCCCTCGTCCTGCTGATCACCTTGGGTTCGGTGGTGGCCGCGGGCCTGCCTCTGGTCATCGCCCTCGTCGGCGTGACGGTTGGGGTCGGCGGCGCCTTCACCCTCTCCACCGTGTTCGAGATCCACTCCCTCGCCGCGGTACTGGCCCTGATGCTCGGCCTTGCCGTCGGCATCGACTACGCGCTCTTCATCGTCAACCGGGAGCGCCGGCTGATCCTGGATCACGACCTGGACGCGCACGAGGCGACGGCCCGAGCCATCGGTACCGCCGGCAGTGCGGTCTTCTTCGCCGGCAGCACCGTCATCATCGCTCTCGCCGGGCTCCTGGTCATCCGGATCGCCCTGCTCTCCACCATGGCGATCGTGGCCGCCGCGACCATCGCGATCTCCGTACTGCTCGCCCTGACCCTGCTGCCCGCCCTGCTCGGGCTGGTCAGGGAGCGGATCTGTCCCGCCCGGATCCGGCACCGAGCCCAGCGCCGCACGTCGGCCGCCGACCACGACAGGGCCACCCGCTGGGGAACCCGCCTGGTCCGTCACCGGCACGCCGCCCTCACGGCCGCGATCCTCATACCCGCGATCCTGGCCGTCCCCGCCGCAAGCATGAACCTGGGCCTGCCCTCCGGCGCCAGCTACAACCCCGACACGGGACAGCGCCGCAGCTACGAGCTGACCAGCGAGGCCTACGGCCCCGGGTACAACGGGCCCCTCCTGGTCGCCGTCAACTCCTCCACCGGCCAACGGCCCCTCACGCCCGAGACCCTCACCGCGGTGACCTCCGAACTGCGGGAGACCAAGGGCGCCACCTCGGTATCCCTCGCGGGGATGAACAAGACCGGCACGACCGCCATCCTGACCTTGATTCCCGGCAGCGGTCCGAACGACGACGCGACCAAGGACCTCGTCACCGCCGTACGCGACAAAAGCACGCAGCTCGGACGGGCGCACGGCGCCACCATCGGCATCACCGGCTTCACCGCCCTCGCGATCGACGTGTCCGACCGGCTCGCCGACGTCCTCCCCCTCTACGTCGCGGTCGTGCTCGGCCTCTCCCTGATCGTCCTCCTCCTCGTCTTCCGCTCCCTCCTCGTCCCCGTCATGGCCACCCTGGGATTCCTGCTGAGTGTCTCCGCCGCCTTCGGCCTCACCACGGCCGTCTTCCAGTGGGGCTGGCTACAGAGCCTGATCGGCATCGACGCCACCGCCCCGGTCGTGAGTCTGCTGCCCATCATCATCACCGGTGTCCTCTACGGACTCGCCATGGACTACCAGATGTTCCTGGTGACCTCCATGCGTGAGGCACACATCCACGGAGAGACCGCTCTGGACGCCACCGTCACCGGTTTCGTACGCGCCAGTTCCGTCATCGTGGCAGCGGCCACCATCATGGTCTCGGTCTTCGCCGGGTTCGTCTTCAACGCCCAGCCCATGATCAAACAGGCCGGCTTCGCACTCGCCGCAGGCATCCTCGTCGACGCCTTCCTCATCCGGATGACGCTCATCCCGGCCACCATGGCACTCGCCCGAGAGAGGGCCTGGTGGATCCCCGGCTGGCTCAATCGCCTGCTACCCGACCTCGACGTCGAGGGCGACAAGCTCGCGCAGAAGATCCCGCTGCCCCGGCCCGTCGCCGAGCAGCCGCGCGGGAAGACACATACGACAGAACCCGTCAACTGACCGATGATGGCCGCTGTTCGCTCGGCCTTCGGGCCCACCGAGCGAACAGCGGCCACGACGCAACCCTGCGGCAGCCGGCGGGGCGATCCGACCGGGTCGGCCGCCCTGTCGGTACCGAATCCGAGCCGGCGGACCAGGAAGGCGACTTGGTCGGCGAACCCCTCGATGAACTCCAGGGACTGCGGGGCTGCCCCGCGCCCGCGATGACGTGCGGAAAGGTGCCAGGAGCCATCGCCGCCGCCATCAGCATGACGGTCAGACAGGCCGAGTCCAACTCCTGCGCAGGGCTCCGGCCGCATGCAGTTCGCGGATGTCGGCCGTGGGCCGGGCCCGCCGCTCGGTGCGGGGCGCATGAATGAAAAGGGGTCCTGCTCCATGGGCGGAGGGTGACCGGGGCGGCCAGCTGAGCGCGATGACGCAAGTCCACAGCCACAGCCACAGCCACAGCCACAGCCACAGCCAGATGACGATCTACGGCTGGCCTGCTGTGGATGAGGGGCGCCTGGGATGCCGGGTGTGCGGGGGTCAGGTGGTGGTGGGCCAGCTGCGCAGCAATGTGGCGATCTTCGCGGCTGTGCAGGTGGGATCGAGGAGCAGATCCTTGAGGGCTACGGCGTCCTCGCGCGCGGGTTTGACTCCGATGCCGGCGGCTTCCAGGTACATGACGCCGGTGGCTGCGGCGACGGCGAGGTTGGAGCGCTCCAGCCACCGGCACCGGCCCAGCGTGTGCACCAGCGCGGCCGCTTTGGCGTAGGGGCCGTCGTAGACGGGCTGCTCGAAGAGGTCGGCCCGGTGGCGGGCGACGGCCGCGACGGGGACCCCGTAGTCGTCGGGGGCCGGGTCATCGGCTCCGGCGACCTCGGCGACTTGCAGGATCCAGGGAACGTCGATGTGCAGGTCCATCAGGCCGCGCGCGCTCCTCGTGGCGCCTGCTGGGCCTGTTCGGCGTCGTCGAAGACACTCTGGTGTTCGGCGAGGAAGCGGGCAGCCGCGTCCACCGCGCGGGCGCGCAGGCCGCTGGTGTCGTCCTGGACCAGCCGGGCGAGGTAGTCGCCGATGCTCAGTCCCAGGTCGGCGGCGCGCTTCCGCGCGAGTTCCGCGACGTCCTCGTCCACACGCGCGCCCAGTTGTGTCTTCGCCATACCCGAATGGTAACAGGCGTTACCGGTAGCCGGGGAGGGCTGCGCGGCAGCCTCCTGGGTCCGCCTCCTGGGTCCGTCTCCTCGGTCGCCCTTGGAGAGAGCGGTTTGGATCTCGGCGGTGTCGCCCGCGAGCACCGTCGGTGGTGCGGGTGAGGCCGCGAGGTGCGGTAGAGCCGGTCGCCGAGGTTCGGTGCGCTGCCTACGGCGACACCGACACCGACACCGACACATCAAGACACATGCGCGACGGACCGGTGCAGATGTCGAGTTCGCTCGGGCACGACCGTCTGCTCGCCGAGCGGCTCGCGGACGCCGCCTCCCCTGCCGCCGCGTCCGTCCTGGAGAAGCTGGTGAGCGTGACGGAGAGGGCACGGGAGGCCGGGCAACTGCGCGAGGACGTGACACGGCTGGATCTGCGGGTCGTCCTGTGCGGTACCGCCCTGCAATTGGTGAGGCTGGCGGAACGCGACCCGGTGACATGGCGCCGCTACGCGGAGATGGTGCTCGCGGCACTACGGAACTGCACCTGCGTCGAAGACCCCCGAGACCCCCGACCCACCCGGCGGTGACCTCCGGCCACACACGCGGCAGTCCCGGGTGCGGTGGCGACCTGGCGGAACCTGCGGATGTGTGTCCTGCCTGCTGTGACGCAGGACGTGGCAGGCGGTACTGAGGCGCGGAGCGGGAGTACCGCTCAAGGCGTCGCGCGGCTTCGAACACGTTGCGTTCGGCGCTTCCGTGCCGCACACCATGTATGAACACGTTGTATGGTTGCCCGCGAGGCTTCGACATGTGTCGAACATGTCGGCCGTGAAGACATCCCCTCCTCCGAAGGCATGACACGTATGAAACTCACCGCCACCCGGTTCGGAATGCGCGCCACCGCGGAGGAGGTACTTGACGGAATCGACCTGAGCGGACGGCGCATGATCGTCACCGGCGGGGCCTCAGGCCTCGGCACGGAGACGGTACGGGCGCTCGCCGGCGCCGGCGCGGACGTGACGATCGCCACCCGCAACCCCGCCGCCGCCCGGCACCTGGTCGCGGAACTCCCGCGGACCCGGGCCGTCGCCCTCGACCTCTCCGACCCGGGATCCGTCCGTTCCTTCTGCGCCGACTGGGACGGGCCGGTCGACGCTCTCGTCGCCAACGCGGGCGTCATGATGCTCCCGACCCGGCAGGTCGACGCGCGGGGGTGGGAGCTCCAGCTCGCCACCAACTACCTCGGCCACTTCGCCCTCGCCACCGGCCTGCGCCCCGCCCTGAGGGCCGCCGAGCGGCCTCGCGTCGTCGTGGTCAGCTCCGGTGCCCAGCTGCGCGCCGGGTTCGACTTCGACGACCCGCAGTTCGAGCGGCACCCCTACGACCCGTTCCTGGCCTACGCGCGGTCGAAGACCGCCGACGTACTCCTCGCCGTGGGGATCAGCCGCCACTGGGCCGAGGACGGCATCACCGCCAACGCCTGCGCACCGGGCTGGATTCACACCAACCTCACGCGCCATCTCGACCGGGCCACCATGCAGGCGCTCGGTGCCATGGACACGGACGGCAACCTCCTCACCCCCGACCACTACAAGACGCCGGCCCAGGGTGCCGCCACCACGGTGCTGCTGGCCGCCTCACCGCTCGTCGACGGCGTCACCGGACGGTACTTCGAGGACAACCAGGAGGCGGAGGTCGTCGACGGCGGTCCCGACGTCATGGCCGGCGTCGCCAGGTGGTCGGTCGATCCCGTCCTCGCCGACCGGCTGTGGGACTACGCGTCGCCCTTCACGCACTGACCCCGCACGACTCCCCCGACGACGCGGGATCACCCCGCGAGGCCGCACACCCCATGCGAGGGAACGCAATGAACGACCGCACGCACACGGCCCCCCAGTTCCTCCTCGTGCACGGCGCATGGCACGGATCGTGGTGCTGGCGCGAGCTCCAGGACGCTCTCGACCGGCGGGGCTGGACCAGCCACACCGTCGATCTGCCCAGCGTCGTACCCGAGGATGCCGACGGGAAGCTCCCCGGCCTGTTCGACGACGCCCGGGTGATCCGCGAGAAGATCGACGCCGTCGAGGCACCCGTGGTGGTCGTCGGGCACTCCTACGGCGGAGCTCCGCTCACCCAGGCAGCCCATGGAGCCGCGAACGTCGCCCACATCGTCTACGTCGCCGGCTTCGCTCTGGATGAGGGAGAGAGCCTGATGACATGCTTCGGCGGAGATCAGCCGGACCTCGACGAAGTGCGGGGCGTCATTCCGGTCAGGGAGGAACCGGCGACGACGCTCTACAACGACGTGGACGAGGACAAGAGGGACGCGGCTCTGGCGCGCCTGCAACCGCAGAGCGCGCTTTCCTTCGCCGAGCCGGTGGACCGCGCCGCGTGGCGGAGCATCCCTTCCAGCTACGTCCTCTGCGACGACGACAGGAGTCTCCCCCCGGAGTACCAGAAGCCCTTCGCCGAACGCACCGGAACCGTCCACCACTTGCCCAGCGGCCATACCCCCCTGCTCTCCATGCCCGACGAACTGGCCGATCTCCTCGCCGGGATCGCGCGCGACGCGAAGTGAGGGCGCGAGCAGCCGTCGGCACACCGAGGAGCGGCGACTCCCGGCACGAGGAATCGGAAAGCGCCTGATGAGACCTGTGACCAGACGTCAATCGGACCACCATGCCGCGCGCTCCGCCGCGACCCGGGCCCTGGTGACGAGCGCGTTGAAGAGGCTGCTGGATTCCGGAGCGGTCTTCTCCGAGATCACTGTCCAGCGGCTGCTCGAGGAGGCGGGCGTGTCCCGGGCCACCTTCTACGCCCACTTCCGCAGCAAGTCCGACGTGCTGGTACGGCTCACCGACGACCTGAGGGATTCGCTGCTGGAACTGGCGCGGCACTGGGACCCGGCGGGGGACGACGGAGCCGACCGACTGGCCCGGTTCTTCGCGCAAGTGATCATCATCCACCGCGCCCACCAGTACCTGCTCACCGCGGTCCGTGAAGCGGCGTCCTACGACACCTCCATGAACGACTTCTACACCGCCGACCTGGAGGGGTTCGACGAACACGTACTGCGGACCCTGCACGCGCAGCAGGCTGACGGCTCGACTCCCGCGGCTGTCGACGCGACCGTTGCCAGCCGCGTCATCGTCTGGGGCGGCTCCCAGGCGATCGCCCGTCACATCGCGGTCGACGACGGCGGCGGCGACGAGGTCTTCGCCCACGAGCTCGCCCAGATCTGGTGGCACGGTGCCTACCGTCGTCCCGTGGGCTGAAGGAACATCTCCGTCGGCGGCCGGGTTCACCGGTTCGGCTGGACGTGGCACCGTCGGCATCTGCCTGCGGACCGGGCGGCGTCACCTCCTCGATCGGTTCATCGGGCTGGTTCGCTCCGCATCGTCTGTGTTCCCATGACGGTCAGCAGCGCGAGCTTCTCTGCGGTGTCGGTCCCGGCGCGTGGGGTGAACAAGAGCAACCGCTGGCGGCCGTCCTCGCTGAAGAGGCTGAGGCAGTTGAGGTCGAGCATGCCGACGGTGGGGTGGACGATCCGCTTGCGCTCGTCTCTGCGCACCTCCACGTCCTGGTCGGCCCAGAGCGCCTGGAACTCCGGCGACCGTTGCGGCAGTTCGTCCACCAGCCTGGTGGCCTCGGCGTCGCCCGGGCCGCGTCGCCCGACCGCCGCGCGCAGGTCGGCGACGAACGAGCGTGACTGCGGGGCGAGGTCCTCCTGCGGGTAGATCTGCCGCGAGGCCGGATCGGTGAACCACCGGTAGATGAAGCTCGCCGCGCGCCCGTGGTGCGTGGACAGGTCGCCGAGCATCGCGACGGCGAGCGGGTTCTGGACCAGAACGGTGTGCAGGTCGGTGCTCACCATCGCCGGGGTCCCGTCGATGCGTGTCAGCAGGTCGAGCATCGCGGGGTGGACGTGGGACGCCGTCCCGCCCTGCCGCGGGATCGGGCGGTTCGCCAACCGGTAGAGGCGGGCGCGTTCGTCGCGGCTGAGGCGCAGGGCGCGGGCGAGTGCGGCGAGCATCTGGTCGGAGGGCTGCGAGCCGGCACCGCGCTCGAACTCGGTGCAGTACTCCACCGAGGCGCCGGCCAGAACGGCGACCTCGTCGCGGCGCAGACCGGGGACGCGGCGCCGCGGGCCGGGCGCGAACCCGACCTCCTCGGGCCGGATCCGCTCGCGTCGCGAACGCAGGAAGCCGCCGAGTTCGGAGTACCTCGTGTTCGAGCCGGCACTGCGCCGAGGCCTGCCCGGCGCCGAACGGCGTTCGCCTCGGCCACCCGCCGGAGGAGGTCACCCTGGTCCGGGACGCGGCTTCCGGTGCAAGGACGTAGGCCCGATCGGTCGTCAGCTGCGCGCGTGGAGCGGCCGCTGACCGTCCCGCGCCCCGGCGCCTTGATCGTGGGCCTGGCGGTGGCGACGGCGGTCCCCGGGGGGTGCGTCAACGGAACGGGTCCGCCCGCGGTGTGCGGACGGACCCGTGATCGAGCGCCGGGCAGGCCTTGCACCTGCATTTCCCCGCAGGAAGCGGGGCGTCTTTCCTTGGACCACCAACGCGTGGCCGGCACACCGGAGTTCGGCGACCAGCTCAAGATCCATCATAGCCCATCTGCGCGGGGTGTCCCGGCGGTCCCGACGCCGGACGTGAACGGCGTACCGCGACCCGGGTCAGGAACCGCGGATGCCGTCGTCCGTGGCCGACGCGGCCGAGCCCTGGATCAGGTTCTCCCGCTCCGCCTTCGCCACCAGCTCCGCACGGTCGCGGACGCCCAGAAGTGCCATCAGCCGCTCGACCCGCCGGACGAGGCTGAGTCTCGAGACGCCCACCTGTTGCGAGATCTCGTCGAGGGGCATGCCCTGCGCCATCGAACGGAGCATTTCCACGTCCAGAAGGGACAACCGGGGGTGCGCGGTGTCGCCCGCCGGGCGGGCCGGCGGCGGGACCCTGCCCTCTGTTCCCCCTGTGCTGCCGGGCTGCTCGGCCATCGCGTCGCTTCCCCTCTCGAGACGCATGAGCGCGTCGTCACTACGGGCTCAGACCATCATGCGACAGTGCGGTGGACGCCGCGTTCAAGAACCGCGTCAACGGCTGGTGCACGGCCAGCAGCGCGTCGTCCGCGGCGCGTTCGCGTTCCTCCGCGGGGGCCGCTCGCTCCAGTTGGCGGAGCCAGCGGTACAGCTCGGTGCGCGAGGCGTACAGGGCGTCCTCCGCGTCCAGCGCCGCGGTCGTGACGCCGGGCGGTCCCTCGACAGCCACGGCCGACTGAAGCTGTCTGAGCCGACCGTGCAGTCGTTCACCGGCCCGCGCGTAGGCGGTGTCGGCGTCGCTCAGGAGCGTGGCCCGCTCCGGCTCCGCTGCCTCCATCGCGGCAGCGGCGGACCTGGCGGCCTCGGAATGCAGGGCGTGCACCTCCTGGAAGCACTCCACGAACGCCACATACGCGGAGCGTCGCGGTTCGCGCAGCAACCGTGCGTGCTCCGCGCGAAGCTGCATCCGGGCCTGCCCACGGCCCAGGACCCCGGAAACCAGGGCGGCACCGCCGGTGCCGAGGGCTCCAACGGCCGCGCCGAGCAGCGCCGCAAGTCCCGCATCCATGGCTCGGCAGCTTAAGGCACCCACGGGATCGGCTCACCCGCGGAGTTCCGGGCCGTCACTTCGGCGAGGAGTGCGTCAGAGCGCGCGGCCCGGTAAGGGGGCGGCTCCTCGCCCCGATCACCATCACTACTGTGCGGTAATTATTTTGAATCGATTCAAGCGCATTGATTCGAAGTCCCTGAATGCTTTCTCCGGCATGAGCGACGACAATAGGATCCTTCCGCGTCCTGGTCAAGTCTCCGCGAAGTCGAGGGGAATTGAATGTTTCAACCGCCCTCGAATGCGCTCGCGGCGCTGAGGCGAAGTCGCGCCATACGCCGGACTCCCGCGTCCCGGCGCGACCCCCTCGGGCCGGGGTGGCGGCCGGCCGGAACCGGCACCAGCGAGGCACCGGGAACCACAGGCGGGCGGGGGAGAACCGGCCGACGCCGTGGCGGCCACGTCGGCAACCGTGCGGCCACACGTGAGCGTATGAATCGATTCATGTCCTGAAGGACGGGCAAGGGTAGACGGAGAAACGTTTCCTGCATGGTGGTTGACGGGTCATAAGCAAGCCCTTAAGGTCCCGATGCATGCAGGTTGAAAGCATTCAAAACGTCCCCCGCGAGCGGTTCACCCGGGGCGGGATCGAGCCGTCGTAGTTCTCCTGTCGGACCCGAACGACCTTCGGTCACCGACCGTCGACGGTCACGCATGCCTGATCGCATCGGCAACTCCCGCTGACGCACACGCCAGGTGAGCGCCCCGACCTGCACAACCTCATGCTGTTTTTCCGAGTGGTTTTACGAACCCTCGGCCACGGAAAGACGAGAGTTTTGTACAAGGCCATGTCACGCCGTGCCGGAACGGCGCTCGCTGTCGTTGTCCCGCTCACGCTCCTCGCCACCGCGTGTGGCAGTTCGAATGACGATGCCGGGAGCAGCGAGCCGACAAATCCCACGACGGCGGAGAGAGCCTATCCGCTCAACCATATGAAGAAGGGAATGACCATCGCCTTCGTCCCCAAGCAGTTGGGCGGCAATCTCTACCTGGAAGCCGCGAGCAAAGGCGGCAAGGGCGTCGTGGAAAAGCTCGCGTCGACGTTCAAGGAGGTGGGTACCACGGACAGTACCGACACCTCCGGACAGGCTGAGTACATCGACCAGCTCACCAATGAGGGCGTCGACGCGATAGCGGTCTCCGCACAGGACCCCGAAGCCCTGTGCAGCGCGCTCAAGCGGGCGATGGACAAGGGCATCGCGGTGATCACCTACGACTCCGACACGCGCCCGGAGTGCCGCAACGTCTTCGTCTCCCCCGCCGACACGGACGAACTGACCTTCAAGCTGGTCCAGTCCCTCGCGGAGCAGATCGACTACAAGGGCGACATCGCGATTCTCTCTGCTTCCAGGAACGCGACGAACCAGAACACCTGGATCAAGTCCATGAAGGAAGACCTCGCGACCGATCCGCGCTATACGCACATCAATCTGGTCACCGTCGCCTACGGTGACGACAAGGACAACGAGTCCTATCAGCTCACGGGCAGCCTGCTGAAGCAGTACCCGAACCTCAAGGGGATCATTTCTCCGACCACCATCGGCGTCAAGGCGGCCGCCCGGTACCTGTCCGGATCGCCGTACAAGGGCAAGGTCAGACTGACGGGCCTGGGCACGCCCAATGACATGCGGCCGTATGTCAAGGACGGCACCGTTCAGAGCGTCGAGCTCTGGGACCCCACCGAGCTCGGAAAGCTCGCGGCCTGGACTGCGGCGTCCCTCGTCTCCAAGAAGATCACCGGCAGGGAGGGACAGGCTTTCCGGGCCACGGGTGGTGAGTTCGTCACCCTCAAGACGAACGGTGTCGTCAACCTGGGCGAACCCACCGTGTTCACCATCAAGAACATCGACCAGTACAACTTCTGACGACACCTAGTCAGGCACACGTGGGTCACCGGGTCACGGCCGGCCTCCGGCGACGAGCAGCACCTCCAGGGTGCGCGGGCCGTGCACCCCCTCGACCCGGTCGAGTTCGATGTCGCTGGTGGCCGATGGGCCGGAGATCCAGGTCAACGGGCGTGCCGGGTCGAGGCGTTCGAGGGCCTGGGGCACGGAGGAGACGACCTGGTCGGGGATGCGTACGACGCAGATGTGATGGTCGGGGACGAGGGTGATGCGGCGGCGGCCCTGGTCGGGGCCGCCGTCCAGGACGATGGTGCCGGTCTCGGCGATCGCCACCGCGCAGCCGGTGACGACGCTGCCGACCCGGTCGAGGTCGTACGGAGTGCTCCCGGCGGTGTCCGGAATCCGTTCCGCGCTCGTCGCCGTGAGCCACCTGGGGTCCAGTCCCGCCGGCACGACCACCGAGGCCGACCCGTGCTCGTCGATCAACCGGCCGATCAGCGTCGCGAGTTCGTCCTCGGCGCAGCGGTGCACGAGCGCCCGGTAGTCGGCG
>NZ_LBMU02000023.1 GCF_001005085.2 Streptomyces humi | reverse complement strand
CGGCGGCAGCGCAATCCCTTTCCCGGCAGCAGCGCGCTGCCCTTCCCAGCAGCGGCGCGATCCCCGCACCGGGCTCCGCGCCGCGCGGCCGGCTTCCCGCCGCTCAGAGGCCGTAGCGGACCGCGAAGTCGTCCGGGTCGTAGGCGTCGCGCTCCGGGTCGTGCCGGGTCGCCGGCGTGGTCTCCACCATGTCCTCCGGGCGGATCCGCTCGGGCAGCGCTCCGAACCGCTGGCCGCGCCGGGCCGCCTCGGTGGCCGTCTCGGTGGCCGTCTCGGTGGCCGTCTCCTCGTGACTCATGTCGTCCTCCCCGTCGTGACCGCGGATCCTGCCGTCGTGCCGGGAGAACGCGCGCGCCCCGCCGGGTGTTCCCGAACCCGGCGGGGCGCGCGGGGGCCGCGCGGATCGACTCCGCGCGGCCCCGGGATGCGGCGGTCAGGCGCCGCAGGACCTCAGGAACCTCCGGGTGCGCACCGCGATGGGCAGCGGCCGGTCCGGTTCGCAGGGGTACATGTCCTGCTCGACGATGGCGAAGAGGTCGACGCCCAGCCGCTGCGCGGCCTCCAGGACCGGCCCCAGCTCCGGCACACCGGCCGGGGGCTCGCACATCACGCCCCGGGCCACGGCCGGCCCGAACGGGGTGCCCTCGGCCCGGACGTCGGCCAGGATCGCCGGGTCCACCTGCTTGAGGTGGAGGTAGCCGATCCGTTCGCCGTAGGTCTCGATCAGCTTGACGCTGTCGCCGCCGCAGTAGGCGTAGTGACCGGTGTCCAGGCAGAGGTTGACCAGTTCGGTGTCGGTCGAGTCGAGGAAGCGCTCGACGTGGTCCTCGGTGTCGATGTGGGTGTCGGCGTGCGGATGGACGACGATGTCCAGTCCGTACGTCTCCTTCACCTCGTGGCCCAGGCGTTCCATGCCCTTGGTGAGGTGCGCCCACTGCTCGCCGGTCAGCTCCGGCGGCTCCAGGATCTCGGCGGTCTTGTCGTCCCGCCAGAAGGACGGGATGACCACCAGGTGCCTCGCGCCCATCGCCTGGGTGAGCGCGGCGACCTGGCTGACGTGCTCCCAGGTGGACTCCCAGACGGCCGGCCCGCGGTGCATGCCGGTGAAGACCGTCCCGGCCGAGACCCTGAGGTCGCGCTTGGCGATCTCGTCGGTCAGGCGGGCCGGGTCGGAGGGCAGGTAGCCGTACGGACCGAGTTCGATCCAGGAGTAGCCGGCCTCGGCGACCTCGTCGAGGAAGCGGTCCCAGGGGACCTGCCGGGGGTCGTCCGGGAACCAGACACCCCAGGAGTCCGGGGCCGAGCCCACCCGGATGCGGTCGAGCGCGCTCGCCATGGGTCAGGCCTTCCCCTCCGGGCCGGTCGCCACGGGGGCGGTGAGATCCTCCTCCTCGGGCAGTTCCTCCGTGTCGACGCCCCGGACCTGGGAGAGCTCGTGCTTCAGGGCCGCGAGTTCCGCGCCGCCGGCCATGTGGTTGGTGAGCTCTTCGAGGGTGATGTCGCTGCGCTCGGCGGAGAGTTCGAGGGTGCCGAGGCGCAGGACGCTGAAGTGGTCGCCGACCATGTAGGCGTGGTGCGGGTTGTGGGTGATGAAGATGACGCCGAGGCCGCGTTCGCGGGCGGCGGCGATGTACTTCAGGACCACACCGGACTGCTTGACGCCGAGGGCGGCGGTGGGCTCGTCCAGGATCAGGACCCGGGCGCCGAAGTAGACGGCGCGGGCGATCGCCACACACTGGCGCTGGCCGCCGGACAGGGTGCCGATGGGCTGCTCCAGGTCGTCCAGGACGATGCCCATGTTGCGCAGCTCGCGGTCGGCGGTCTCCTTCATCCTCGCGATGTCGAGGCGGCGCAGGGGCCAGGGCCCCTTGGTCATCTCGGAGCCGAGGAAGAAGTTCCGCCACACCGGCATCAGGGGGACCGTGGCGAGGTCCTGGTAGACGGTGGCGATGCCCTTGTCGAGGGCGTCGCGCGGGCTGCCGAAGCGCACCGGGGCGCCGTCGACGAGGAGGTCGCCCTCGGTGTGCTGGTGCAGCCCCGAGATGATCTTGATGAGGGTGGACTTGCCGGCGCCGTTGTCGCCGAGGACGCAGGTCACCTGGTTGGCGAAGACCTTGAGGTCGACGCCGTGCAGGGCGCGGATGTTGCCGTACGACTTGCCCGTGGAGCGCAGCTCGACGATGGGGCCGCCGTCGGTGGGCGCCGTGTCCTGGAGGATCGCGCCGTGTGTTCCGGTCGTGTTGTCTGTCATCGGGTCACCTCCTGGTCGCGGTGCGCTGGACCCACAGGTTGATCATGACGGCGCCGAGCAGCATGACGCCGAGGAAGGCCTTGAACCAGTCGGGGTTCCAGCCGGCGTAGACGATGCCCTGCTGCACCATGCCGAACATGAAGGCGCCGAAGACCGGGCCGATCGCCGAACCGGCGCCGCCGGTCAGCAGGCAGCCGCCGATCACCGCGGCCGAGATGTAGATCAGCTCCTGGCCGACGCCCTCGCCGGACTGCACGGTGTTGAAGGAGAACAGCTGGTGCATGCCGACGAACCAGGCGCCGAAGCCGACCAGCATGAACAGCGAGATCTTGGTGAAGTTCACCGGGACGCCGACCGCGCGGGCGCTGTCCTTGTTGCCGCCGACCGCGAAGATCCAGTTGCCGTACCTGGTGCGCAGCAGGACCCAGGTGGCGATGGCCGCGAAGACCAGCCACCAGACGATGGTGATCTTCACCTGGACGCCCCCTATGTCGAAGGAGGAGGCGAAGACGGCCTTGACCTGGCCGAAGCCGTCCATGTTGCTGATGTCGTCGGTGGCGACGTTGCCGGTGACCAGCTTGGTCACGGCGAGGTTCACCCCCTGGAGGATCAGGAAGCTGCCCAGGGTGATGAGGAAGGACGGCAGTCCGGTGCGGACCACCAGCCAGCCGTTGAGGAAGCCGATGGCGAGCGACACGACGAGCGCGGCGATCACGCCCACCCACACGTTCATGGACAGCTGGTAGGCCAGCATGCTCGCGGTCAGCGCCGAGGTGACCACCGCGACACCGGCCGACAGGTCGAACTCGCCGCCGATCATCAGCAGGGCCACCGGGATGGCCATGATGCCGATGGTCGACGACTGGTAGAGGATGTTCGCCATCGAACTGGCCTCGCGCACCGGCGGAGCCGCGACCAGGAAGAACACGTACACCGCGACGGCGCCGAGGAAGACGCCCACCTCGGGCCGGGCCAGCAGCCTGACAGCCAGCGGCCGTTGTGCGGTACGCCCGTCCTTCTCCTGCGAGCCGGGGGCCGGCGGTGTCGCCACCGCCGGCGCGGACTGCTGACTCATACCGATCACCGGGTGCCCTTCGCGGCGAACTGGGCGACCTTCTCGACGTTGGACTTGTCGACGAAGGCCGGGCCGGTCAGCACCGGCTGCTCACCGCCGCCGCTGTAGTTGCCGTTGTTCTTGTAGAGCCACAGCGAGTCGACCGCGAGGTAGCCCTGGAGGTAGGGCTGCTGGTCCACGGCGAACTCGATCGTGCCCTTGCTGATGGCGCCGGTCAGGTCCTTGTTCAGGTCGAAGGTGGCGATCTTGGCCTTGCTGCCCGCGTCGGACACCGACTGGACGGCGATCAGCGCGATGGGGGCGCCGAGCGTGACCACGTGGTCGACGGCGCCGTCCTGCTTGAGCTTGGCGGTGATCGTCGACTTGACCGAGGTCGGGGAGGTGCCGTCGACGTACAGGGTCTCCGTGGTCCCGGAGAACGTCTTCTTCACGCCGTCGCAGCGCTGGGTGAGGCCGACGTTGCCCTGCTCCTGGATGACGCAGACGACCTTCTTCGCGCCCTCCGTGTTCAGCCGGTTGCCGAGCGCCTCGCCCGCCACCGTCTCGTCCTGGCCGAAGAACTCCAGCAGACCGAGCTTCTTCCAGTCGCTCAGACCGGAGTTGAGCCCCACCACGGGGATGTTCGCCGAGGATGCCTTGGAGATGACGTCCTTCATGGCGTCCGGCTTGGCGAGGGTGACCGCGATCCCGTCGACCTTCTGGTCGATCGCGTTCTGCACCAGGTTGGCCTGGTTGCCCGCGTTCGGGTCCGCCGAGTAGACGAGCTTGATGTTGTCCTTGGCGGCGGCCGCCTCGGCGCCCTTGCGGACGATGTCCCAGAAGGTGTCGCCCGGAGCCTGGTGGGTGACCAGCGCGACCGTCATGCGGGGGGTGCTCGCCTTGCCCGCGGAGGCGGCCGCACCGCCCTCCTCGGACTTCTTGCCTCCGGAGCTGCTGGAGCAGCCGGCGAGGGTCAGGGCTGCCGCCGCCACCGCGGCGACGAGGGGGGCCAGTTTCCGCGTACGGGTACGGGCTGAGCGGTCCATCTTTCCTGCACCTCACTGTGCGCCGGGGGGAAAGGGGGATCAGGGAGATCCCTGGCCCGGGCCGAAAAGCGACGGTCCGAGCCGGTGCTGCGTGTTGGGACGGGATACAAGTCCCTGTGCGGCCCGCTGTCAATACTTTGTTAAGACATCATTTCACATTCAGGTCCGAATGTAAGTACAAACCATTGACAGCGCGACCTGCCCCGATCTACACCTGAGGGGCATCCCGCCCACCTCGAGGAGCCTGGTACGACCGTAGTCCGCGACACCGGCCCGCGACACCGTCACGACAGGCCGTACGCAGGCGATCCCTACCCGCTCCCGCCGGGTGTACCCCACCCCGTCCGAATGAGGTCCCGCATGAGCCAGCCGACCACCCGCCTGACCGTCGCCCAGGCACTGGTGCGGTTCCTGTCCGTCCAGTACACCGAGCGCGACGGCGTCCGGCACCGCCTGATCGCCGGCACCTGGGGCATCTTCGGCCACGGCAACGTCGCCGGCATCGGCCAGGCGCTCCTGGAGTACGGCGACGTCATGCCCTACCACCAGGGCCGCAACGAGCAGGCGATGGTGCACGCGGCCGTGGGGCACGCGCGGCAGCTGGACCGGCTCTCCGCACAGGCGGTGACCACCTCCATCGGCCCGGGCGCCACCAACCTGGTGACCGGCGCCGCCCTCGCCACCATCAACCGGCTGCCGGTCCTGCTGCTCCCCGGCGACTACTTCGCGAGCCACGCGCCCGACCCGCTGTTGCAGCAGCTGGAGCACCCCACGGAGTTCGACGTCTCCGTGAACGACACGCTGCGCCCGGTCTCCCGCTACTTCGACCGGATCACCCGCCCCGAGGCGCTGATCCCCTCCGCCCTGAACGCGATGCGCGTGCTCGCCGACCCGGCCGAGACCGGCGCGGTCACCCTCGCCCTGCCCCAGGACGTCCAGGCCGAGGCGTACGACTGGCCGGAGGAGTTCTTCGCCGAGCGCGTCTGGCGGGTACGGCGGCCGGCCCCCGACCCGGTGGAGCTGGCGGACGCCGTGCGCGCCGTGACGGCCGCTCAGCGGCCGTTGATCGTCGCGGGCGGCGGAGTCCACCACAGCCGCGCGGAAGACGCTCTGAGGGCCCTTGTGGAGGCCACAGGCATCCCTGTCGCCTCGACCCAGGCGGGCAAGGGTTCGCTGCGCCACGACCACCCGGCCGACCTCGGCGGGATCGGGCACACCGGTACCGCCGTCGCCGACGACCTCGCCCGCACCGCCGACCTGGTCATCGGCGTCGGCACCCGGTACACGGACTTCACCACGGCCTCCGGCACCCTCTTCCAGAACCCGGACGTCCGCTTCCTGAACCTGAACATCACCGGCTTCGACGCCCACAAGCAGGCGGCGCACCCGCTGGTCTGCGACGCCCGCAGCGGGCTCACGGCTCTCACGCGGGCCCTCGCCGGGCATCGCGTGGGCACGGCGTACGAGGCCGAGTACCGGGCGGGCAAGGAGCGTTGGGAGGCGGTGGTGGAGGCCGCCTACCGCGCCGACGACGAGGACGCCGTACCGACCCAGACCCAGGTGCTCGGCGCGCTGGACTCCGTCGTCGGCGATGACGACGTTGTCATCAACGCGGCCGGGTCGCTCCCGGGCGACCTGCACAAGCTGTGGCGGGCCCGCTCACCGCGCCAGTACCACCTGGAGTACGGCTACTCCTGCATGGGCTACGAGATCCCGGCCGGCATCGGTGTCCAGCAGGCCGCCCCGGACGTCGCGGTCTGGTCGCTGGTCGGCGACGGCACCTACCTGATGATGCCGACCGAGATCGTCACCGCCGTCCAGGAGGGCCTGCCGGTCAACCTGGTCCTGATCCAGAACCACGGCTACGCCTCCATCGGCGGCCTGTCCGAGACCGTGGGCGGCGAGCGGTTCGGCACCGCCTACCGCTACCGCGCCGCCGACGGCACCTTCTCCGGCGCGCCGCTGCCGGTCGACCTCGCCGCCAACGCGGCCAGCCTCGGCATGGAGGTGCTGCGCGCCAAGACGGTGCGGGAGCTGCGCGAGGCGCTGTCCGCGGCCCGCGCGAGCGACCGGCCGACGTGCGTGTACGTCGAGACGGACCCGGCGCCCACCGCGCCCGGCGCCGAGGCCTGGTGGGACGTGCCGGTCGCCGAGACCGCCTCCCGCGAGGCCGCCGTACGCGCCCGCGAGGACTACGACCGGCAGCGCGCCGAGCGCCGTCGCCAGCTCTGAACCCCCACGACCCACGGAAGGAGGTGTCCCGGTGGCCCGAACCGGTGATTCCGCCCGCGCCGCGACCGTCCCGGCGCTCGACACCCTGGACTTCGCCCTGGACCGCGGCAGCCCGGTGCCGCTCTACTACCAGCTCGCCCGGCAACTGGAGGAGGCCATCGAGCACGGCGTCCTGGCCCCGGGCAACCTCCTGGGCAACGAGATCGACCTGTCCGTGCGGCTCGGCCTGTCCCGGCCCACGGTCCGCCAGGCCATCCAGTCGCTCGTCGACAAGGGCCTGCTGGTACGCCGCCGGGGCGTGGGCACCCAGGTGGTGCACAGCCAGGTCAAGCGCCCGCTGGAGCTGAGCAGCCTCTATGACGACCTGGAGTCGGCCGGACAGGGCCCGACCACGAGGGTGCTGCGCAACGAGCGGATCCCGGCGAGCGCCGAGGTGGCCGCCGCGCTCGGGCTCGCGGAGGGCGCGGAGGTGGTGGTCCTGGAGCGGCTGCGCTGCACCCACGGCCAGCCGGTGGCGTTCCTGTGCAACTACCTGCCCGCCGCCCTGCTGGAGCTCGACACGGAACGTCTGGAGTCGACCGGCCTGTACCGGATGATGCGCACGGCCGGCATCACCCTGCACAGCGCCCGGCAGACCGTGGGCGCGCGCAGCGCCACCGCCGAGGAGGCCGGCCGGCTGGACGAGAAGGCGGGCGCCGCCCTGCTCACCATGCACCGCACGGCCTACGACGACACCGGACGGCCGGTGGAGTACGGCAGCCACGTCTACCGGGCGTCCCGGTACGCCTTCGACTTCCAGCTGCTGGTCCGGCCGTGACCGGTCCTTAGCAGGTCCGGGGGTGTGAAACCAACATGCCCGCACACGAGCCCCCACGGAGTTTGTCCCGTGGGGGCTCTGTCGTACCGCTTTGTTCAACAAACCGGCAGGCGACCATGACGATTACGTTTCGGGCAAGAGACGGGCGAGAGAGACGCAGGCTATTGACGCATGAGCGGACAAGCGGCTGTTATTGCGCCCACGATGTTCGGCCGAGTTGATTTCTGATCGGTTTCGGGACCTTTCGAAGATCACCTCTTCCCCTTGCCGAACCCTGTTACCCAGGAGCCGCCATGCGCATCTCCCCGTCCGGTCTTCACGTGCCGGGTCCGAGCCGCCGTAACGTCCTGCGCGGGGCCGGCTCTGCCGCCCTCCTCGCGGGTGCCGGCATACCCCTGCTGTCCGCGTGCGGCGGCAGCGGGTCCTCCTCCGACCCCAAGACCGTCAGCCTCGGCTCCAACTCCTCCGACGCGGTGCCGAAGAAGGCCTTCGCGGAGATCTACGCGGCCTTCACCAAGCAGTCCGGCATCAAGGTCGACGTCAACACGAAGGACCACAACACCTTCCAGGAGCAGATCAACTCCTACCTCCAGGGCACGCCGGACGACGTGTTCACCTGGTTCGCCGGGTACCGCATGCAGTTCTTCGCGGCCAAGAACCTGGCCTCGCCGATCGACGACGTGTGGGCGAAGATCGGGGACAACTTCCCCGACGCGATGAAGCAGCTCAGCAAGGGCGAGGACGGCAAGTACTACTTCGTCCCGCTGTACACGTACCCGTGGGCGATCTTCTACCGCAAGAGCGTCTTCCAGGCCAAGGGCTACGAAGTCCCCACCACCTGGGACGCGTTCGTCGCCCTGTGCAAGAAGATGAAGGGCGACGGCCTGGTCCCGATCGCCTTCGGCGACAAGGACGCCTGGCCGGCGATGGGCACCTTCGACCAGATCAACTTCCGCCTCAACGGCTACGACTTCCACAAGTCCCTGATGGCGGGCAAGGAGTCCTGGACCGACGCGAAGGTCAAGGCCGTCTTCGACCACTGGGCCGAGATCCTCCCCTACCACCAGGACGGCTTCATGGGCCGCACCTGGCAGGACGCCGCCCAGACCCTGGTCTCCAAGAAGGCCGGCATGTACGTCCTCGGCTCCTTCGTGGGTCAGCAGTTCACCAACAAGGCCGACCTGGACGACCTCGACTTCTTCGCCTTCCCGGAGATGAACCCCGCGTACGGCCAGGACACCGTCGAGGCGCCCACCGACGGCTTCATGGTCAGCAAGTCCCCGAAGAACCACGACGGTGTCGTCAAGCTCATGGAGTACCTCGGCACGCCCGAGGCCGAGCAGATCTACCTCAAGGCCGACAACAGCGTGGTGGCCGCCTCCAGCAAGGCCGACACCTCGTCGTACACCGCGCTTCAGAAGAAGGCGTACACGATGATCAGCGGCGCCAAGAACCTGACCCAGTTCATGGACCGCGACTCCCGTCCGGACTTCACCTCCACGGTGATGCAGCCCGGCCTCCAGAAGTTCCTCCAGAACCCGAAGGGGATCGACAGCCTGCTCTCGTCCATCGAGCGCCAGAAGAAGACCATCTTCGCCTCCCAGTGAGCTCTGGAATGACCACCGAGATCCCCACGAAGTCCCAGGAGGCGGCCGCCGTGCCGCCTCCTGGGCGCGCGTCCGAGAAGAAGCGGGTCCAGCAGGGCCACAAGCGCCTGCTGACCCGCCGCGACCGGATCACGCTCGCCTTCATGGCGGGCGTGCCGACGATCCTGCACGTACTCCTGGTCTGGGTGACCGCCCTCGCCTCGATCCTCCTCGCCTTCACCACCTGGGACGGCATCGGCTTCGACTCCATCAAGTGGGTCGGGCTCGACAACTTCAAACAGCTCTTCACCGACAACCCGCAGTTCTGGCCCGCGGTCCAGCACAACGTCATCTGGTTCGTCGTACTCATCCTGATCCCCACGCCGTTCGGCCTGTTCCTGGCCGTGCAGCTGGACAAGAAGATCAGGTTCACCCGGATCTACCAGACGGCGTTCTTCCTTCCGGTCGTCATCTCGATGGCCTGCATCGGGTTCGTCTGGCAGCTGATCTACAACCCGGACACGGGTCTGATCAACAGCATCATCGGCGCCAACAAGCCGGGCCACTACATCGACTGGATCGGCGACCCGAAGCTCAACCTGTGGGCCGTACTGATCGCCGCCTCCTGGCGGCACGCCGGCTACATGATGATCCTCTACCTCGCCGGCCTCAAGAGCGTCGACCCGTCGCTGCGGGAGGCCTCGGCCCTCGACGGCGCCAACGAGTGGCAGACGTTCAAGAACGTCATCTTCCCGACCCTGCGGCCGACCAACACGGTCGTCCTGGTCGTGACCATCATCGAGGCGCTGCGCGCCTTCGACCTGGTCTTCGTCTTCAACAAGGGCGCCCAGGGCACCGAGTTGCTCTCCATCCTGGTGACCAACAACATCATCGGCGAGTCGAGCCGCATCGGTTACGGCTCCGCGATCGCGGTGGTCCTGCTGGTCATCTCGCTGATCGTGATCATTCCCTACCTGATCGCGACCTTCCGGAAGGAGCGGCGCGCATGAGCACCGTGAGCGCGCTGGCCAAGCAGCGCAACCCGATCCGCCCGGCCCGCGTCCTGCTGCACGTGTTCCTCGCCGGCGCCGCCCTGGCCTGGCTCGCCCCGCTGCTGTGGGCGATCTTCTCGGCCATGCGGCCCTACAGCGAGACCAGCGAGCGCGGCTACCTGTCCTGGCCGCACACGCTGAACTTCGACAACTTCAAGAACGCGTTCACGCAGTCGGACATGACCCACTACTTCATGAACACGCTGATCATCGCGGTCCCGGCCGTGCTGCTCACGCTGTTCCTGTCGTCGATGGTCGCGTTCTACGTCAGCCGCTTCGACTTCCGGGTCAACCTGGCGCTGCTGCTGGTCTTCACGGCCGGCAACCTGCTGCCGCAGCAGGTCATCATCACCCCGCTGTACCGGCTGTACCTGCTGACGAACCTGCCGGGCATCACCGCGAGCGGCAAGCTGTACGACTCCGCGCTCGGCCTGGTGCTGATCCACGTGGCGTTCCAGTCCGGCTTCTGCGCGTTCGTGCTCAGCAACTACATGCGCTCGCTGCCGCACGAGCTGACCGAGGCCGCGCTGGTGGACGGCGCCTCGGTGTGGCGGCTGTACTGGCAGATCACCCTGCCGCTGTGCAGGCCGGCCATGGCGGCCCTGGCGACCCTGCTGTCGATCTGGATCTACAACGACTTCTTCTGGGCGCTGGTGCTGATCTCGACCGGTGAGAACATGCCGATCACCTCGGCGCTGAACAACCTCTCCGGCCAGTACTTCACCGACCCGAACCTGGTCGCCGCCGGTTCGCTGCTCACCGCGATCCCGACGCTGATCGTGTACTTCGTGCTCCAGAAGCAGTTCGTCAGCGGTCTGACCCTGGGCTCCGCGAAGGGCTGACCCGGCTCCCTCAGGCCGGGTGCCCCCGCACCCGGCCTCCCGTGAAAGAGAACCCCGTGCACAACCCGAAGAGCGACCGCCGCCTCTCCGTCCCGGGCATCGCCTACGGCGGCGACTACAACCCCGAACAGTGGCCCGAGGAGGTCTGGGACGAGGACGTCCGCCTGATGCGCGAGGCGGGCGTCAACATGGTCAGCGTCGGCATCTTCTCGTGGGCGCTGATGGAACCGTCCGAGGGGGTCTACGACTTCTCGCGGATGGACCGGATCCTCGGCCTGCTCCACGAGAACGGCATCGCCGCCGACCTCGCCACCCCCACCGCCGCCCCGCCCGCCTGGTTCTTCCGGGCCCACCCCGAGGCGCTCCCGGTGGACCACGACGGCCGCACCCTGTCGTACGGCAGCCGGCAGACGTTCTGCCCGAGCAGCCCCGCCTACCGCGAGGCCGCGCTCCGGATCGCGGGCGCGATCGCCGAGCGGTACGCGAGCCATCCGGCCGTCAAGATGTGGCACGTCCACAACGAGTACGGCTGCCACAACGCGGCCTGTTACTGCGACACCAGCGCGGAGTCCTTCCGCCGCTGGCTGCGGGCCCGGTACGGCGACGACCTGGCCGCCCTCAACCACGCCTGGGGCACCACCTTCTGGAGCCAGTGGTACTACGACTGGGACGAGATCCTGCCGCCGCGCGCGACCGGCGCCGTACCCAATCCGACGCACCAGCTGGACTGGCGGCGGTTCTGCTCGGACGAACTGCTGTCGCTGTACAAGGCGGAGCGGGACGTGCTGCGCGAGGCGGCCCCGTCGATCCCGGCCACCACCAACTTCATGGTGATGACGAACTTCGACGCCCTCGACTACTGGCGCTGGGCGCCGGAGCTGGACGTGGTGGCCAACGACCACTACCTGATGTCCACCGACCCGGAGTCGCAGATCGACGTCGCGCTGAGCGGTGATCTGATGCGGTCGCTCGCGGGCGGCCCGTGGCTGCTGATGGAGCACTCGACGGGCGCCGTCAACTGGCAGCCCGTCAACCGGGCCAAGAAACCGGGCGAGTTGCGGCGCAACGCGCTCGCGCACGTGGCGCACGGCGCGGACGGCATCGCCTACTTCCAGTGGCGGGCGGCGAAGGCGGGTGCCGAGCAGTGGCACTCGGCGATGCTGCCGCACGCGGGGACGGACAGCCAGATCTGGCGGGACGTGGTCCGGCTGGGCGCGGACCTCAGGGCGCTGGCCGAGGTGCGCGGCAGCACCGGCACGGCCGAGGTCGCCGTCGTCTGGGACTGGGACGCCCGGTGGGCCGTGGAGCTGCCCTCCCAGCCCAGCGAGCGCCTGCGCTACCTGGACGTGGTCCGGGCCTGGTACGAGCCGCTGTGGCGGGCCGGCGTGGCCGTGGACTTCGTCCGCCCGGACGCCGACCTGTCGGCGTACAAGGCGGTCCTCGCCCCGAGCCTGTACCTCGTGGACGACGCGGGCGCGGCCAACCTGACGGCCTTCACCCAGGCCGGCGGCAGCCTCGCGATCGGCTTCCACAGCGGTGCCGTGGACGAGAACTGCCATGTACGGCTGGGCGGTTACCCGGGCGCCTTCCGGGAGCTGCTGGGCGTGTCCACGGACGAGCTGTTCCCGCTGCTGCCCGGGGAGCGGGTGGCGCTGAGCGAGGGCGGCACCGGATCGCTCTGGTCGGAGCGGGTGCGGCCGGCGGGCGCGGAGACGGTGACGTCGTACGCCGACGGGCCGCTGGCCGGGGTGCCCGCGGTGACCCGGCACGGCTACGGCTCGGGGGCCGCCTGGTACGTGGCGACGCTCCCGGACGCCGACACCCTGGCGGGGCTGCTGGACCGGATCCGTGCCGAGGCGGGCGTGACCGCGGTCCGCACCGCCCCGGCGGGCGTGGAGGTGGCCCGGCGGCGCGGTGCGGAGGCGGACTACGTGTTCGTGATCGACCACGCCGGGCAGGGCGCCGAACTCCCCGTCGCGCCCGGCTCGGTGGAGCTGCTGTCCGGCAAGCCCGCCGACGGCACGGTCACCGTGGCCCCGGGCGAGATCGCGGTCGTACGGGAGCCGCGCGGTCGGTAGCGGCCGACTGCGGTCGGTAGCGGCCGACTGCGACATGACCGGTGGCCACCGGACGCGACACGACCGGTGGCCACCGGCAGGGGGCGAGGGGGCGGCCGCCGAAGTGCGCTTCAGGGCAAGGGGGTTGAGCGGTCACCGGTCGGCGAAGGGGCCCTCCAGGGCTGCCCACTGGAGCAGCATGATGGTCTTGGCGTCGGCGATCTCCCCCGTGCGGATCATCTCCAGGGCCCGCCGGAAGGGGAGTTCGAGGATCTCGATGTCCTCGCCCTCCTCCGCAAGGCCGCCGCCCTCGTGGGTGCGGGTGGAAGGGCCGTAGGCGGCCGCGTAGAAGGAGATCCGCTCGGTGACCGAGCCCGGGCTCATGTACACGTCGAAGACGTGCTGCACGTCGCCGACCGTGTGGCCGGTCTCCTCGACGGCCTCCCGGCGGACCGCGTGCTCCGGGTGCTCGTCCTCCTCGTCGAGGAGGCCCGCCGGGGTCTCGATCAGCATGCCGTCGGGGTGGCCGTTGACGTACACGGGGAAGCGGAACTGACGGGTGAGCAGCACGGTCTCGCGCCCGGCGTCGTAGAGGAGCAGCGCGGCGCCGTTGCCCCGGTCGTGGGTCTCGCGTTCCTCGGTGTGCCAGGTGCCGTCGGCGTGCCGGTAGTCGAAGGTGGTGGCCCGCTCGATGTACCAGTGGCTGGACAGCAGTCTCACCTGCCGGACCCGCACGTCCGGGTTCCCGGTCAGTCCCAGGCCGGTGCGGTCGAGTCCGGTACGGCCCCGGCGGTCCGGGGTGTCGATCCCGGCGGTCACCGGACACCGGCCGGACGGGCGGAGAGGTTCGGATCGCTCATGATCACCTGTCTACCACCCGCCCGTCCGGGCCGATATGACCTAGTGCACCTCGGCCCTGGCCGGGTCCTCGTCGAGGAAGCCGCCCGACTGGTGCTGCCACAGCTTGGCGTAGGCGCCCTCCGCGGCGAGCAGTTCGTGGTGCGTGCCCTGCTCGACGATCCGGCCCCGGTCGAGGACCACCAGCCGGTCCATGGAGGCGACCGTGCTCAGCCGGTGCGCCACCACCAGGGCGGTACGCCCCTCCATGAGCCGCCACAGCGCCTCCTGGACGAGGATCTCGCTCTCCGAGTCGAGGGCGCTGGTCGCCTCGTCCAGGAGCAGGATCGGGGCGTCCCGGAGGATCGCGCGGGCCAGCGCGACCCGCTGGCGCTGGCCACCGGAGAGTTTCACCCCGCGCTCCCCCACCATGGTGTCGAAGCCGTCGGGCAGCGCGTCGGCGAACTCGGTGACGTGCGCGGCCTCGGCGGCCACCCGGATCTCGGCCTCGGTGGCACCGGGCCGGGCGAAGGCGATGTTCTCCCGCAGGGTGCGGTGGAACATCGCCGGGTCCTGCGGGACGTAGGCGATCTGGCCCCGGAGGTCGGCCTGGCGGAGCCGGCTGATGTCCTGGCCGCCGATCGTGATCCGGCCGGCGTCGAGGTCGGTCATCCTCAGCAGCAGCCGGGTCAGTGTGGTCTTGCCGCCGCCCGACCGGCCGACGAACCCGAACTTCGACCCGCTGGGCACGTCCAGTTCCAGCCCCTCGAACAGCGGTCTGGCGCCCGCATGGGTGAAGGAGACCTTCTCGAAGCGGACGTCGGCGGCCCGCGGCGCGAGCGGTTCCGGTACGGCCGGGTCGAGCACCGTGGGCGGGTCCAGGAGCAGTTCGGTGAACTGCGCCGCCTCCGTCATGGAGCTCTCCATGCGCCGGTAGATCTGGTTGAACTCGAACATGATCCGGGTCGCGTTGCTGAAGTAGGTGAAGGCCACCACGACCGCCTCCACGCTGTGGCCCCCGCCGGCCAGCGCGACGGCCAGCAGCAGGCCCAGCGCGTTGGTGGCGACGGACATCGGCGCGACGAACGTGTCGATGCGCAGGTTGCCGTAGTCCCAGGAGCGCAGCTGGCGCCGGCGCGACTCGGCGACCCGCAGCCGGTGTTCGGCGGCCTCCCGCCGCTCCGCGGCGAACGCCCGGACCGTGTCCATGTTCATCAGGCTGTCGGCGACGTGCCCGGACACCCGGGCGATGGCCTCCTCACGCTCGGCGACCAGCCGCTGCCGGCGCCGGATCAGCGGCACCACGCACACGCCGGTGACCGTGATCATCGTCAACAGCCCGACGACCAGCAGTGGTTCGTAGCGCCAGAGCACCACGGACCCGAAGGCCAGCGGCACGAAGCTGCCCACGATGTTGAAGGTCAGGGTGTCGGCGAACTCCTCGAAGCGGTTGGCGAAGCTCAGCACCCGTTTGGTCAGCGATCCGGCGAAGTTGTCGTGGAAGAACGAGGCGTCCCGCGCGAACAGTTCGTCCATCCCGATGACGTACAGCCGCTCGATGCCGAGGGCGTCCACGCGGTTCAGGCAGTGCAGGCCGATCCGCCAGACCGCCTCCGCCAGCAGCAGGACACCGGCGAAGCCGAGGACGTACGGCAGTGTGGTGCGCAGGCCCAGGCCGTGGCCGTCGGCGATCCGGCCGACCAGCTTGGCCACGACCAGCGGGGCCAGGTAGTTGATTCCGATGTTGCCGAGGGCCGGCAGCAGCAGGCCGGGCAGGGTCAGCCGCTTGAGCCGGGCCAGCTCCTGTCCGTAGTAGCGGAGCGCGAGCAGCACCGCGCCCTTTCGTGGTCCGGTCGCAGGTAAATCGACAGAGGACGTCATTTCAACCCTGTGTAGTCGTCGCACGGCATGCCGAGTCGGCCGCCGCAGGTCCGCGGCGGCCTGGAATCGGCAGGTCAGGAAAGGGAAGTGTGGCGCGACGAGGGTGACCCAGTCCACGTGTTTTTCGGCGCGACGACTACGGTCCGAACACGTTTCCGGCCTGGTTCCGGACGCCCCGGGTCAGCGACCGCGGCTCGCCCACAGCAGGCCGCGCTCGGTGAGGGTGCGGACCTCGGGCACGTCGAAGTCGTCGGGTTTGTGGCCGACCGTCGAGACGAAGACCCGGCCCGCGCCCCAGGTCCTGGTCCACACCGCGGGCATCACCACGGGCCGGTCGTGCAGTTCGCCGACGGGGAAGGTCGTGGTGGCGAGGACGTCGACGTGCGGGTCGGTGAGCACCCAGTACTGCTCGGTGTGCACGGTGAAGTCGTCGAGACCGGCGACGACGGGGTGGCCGGCGCGCTCGGGCAGCGGATGCACGGTGTGGTCGTGGAAGCCGGGCGGGTGCATGACGAACGCACCGCCGGTCAGCAGGTGGTAGCCGTGGTCCTGGAAGCTGTCGACGATTCCGCCGTGCCAGCCGGCCAGCCCGGTGCCGGCCCGCACGGCCGCGGCCAGGCCCTCGCTCTGCTCCGGGGTGATGTCCCCCATCGACCAGCACTGCACGATCAGATCGGTGGCGGCCAGCCGGTCCGCGTCCTCGTACACCGCGAGGTCCTCGGCGGTGTCGACGGAGAACCCCCGCTCCTTCAGGAACGGGACGAATCCGTCGCTGATCGTCACGGGCCGGTGCCCGTCCCAGCCGCCGCGGACCACCAGGGCCCGCCGTATGTCTTCCGTGGTCAAGGTGATCGCACGCTCCCGTCGGTCGGTCCGGAACCCGGACCCGAGAACGGTCGCCGTGCCGCGGCCCGCACGTCAACGGTGCCCGCCCGGACGGTTCTCACCGCCGCCCCCGGGCGGCGCCCCGGTCCACCCGCCCGCCCTGGTGCCGCGCCCACTCCGGGGCCGGCAGGCCGAGCAGCCGTTCGATCTCCGCCGCGCCGGGCAGCGTCCCGTGGTCCCCGGTCACCTGGAGCGCGGAGACCGCGGTGAGGTGGCCGAGCCGCAGGGCGCGGGCCGGTGTCTCCCCGCGCAGCAGCCCGGCCAGGAAGCCCGCCGCGAAGGCGTCGCCGGCCCCGACCGGTTCCAGGACCGCCGTGCGCAGCGCGGGCACCGCGCACACGCCGGCCGCGGTGACGGCGGTCGCGGCACGGGCGCCGTCCTTGACGACGAGGATCCGCGGACCGGGCAGCAGCTCCCGCAGCCCGGTGACGGTCAGGCCGGCGCCCCACAGCTCCCGCGCCTCGTCGAGGCCCACGAAAACGATGTCGGCCCGGTCGGCGAGGGCCCGCAGCACCGTCGGAGCGGTGCCGTCCGGCCACAGCGCGGCCCGGTGGTTGACGTCGAAGCTGATGGCGTACGGCCGTTCGGCGGCGGGCGCGCCGAGGGCGCGGGTCACCAGGTCGCGGCAGGACGGGGAGAGGGCTGGGGTGATGCCGGTGAGGTGCAGCAGGGCGGCCGAGCGGACCGGTTCGCCGTCGAGCAGGCCGGGTCCGAGGGCCGAGGCGGCCGAGCCGGAGCGGTAGTAGTGGACGCGGGTCCCGTTGGGGCCGGGGTTCTTCAGCAGGAGGCCGGTCGGCCGGTGCGGGTCGGTGCGGACATGGCTGACGTCGACACCGGCGGCGGCGACGGCGGCGCGGACCCGGTGGCCCAGCGGGTCGTCGCCGAGGGCCGACAGCCACACGGCCGGGATGCCGTGGTCGGCGAGGTACACGGCCACGTTCGACTCCGCGCCGGCGACGGACAGCCGCAGCTGCTCGGCGTCCGCGAGCGGCCGGGGCGGGTCGGGGGCGAGCGCCGCCATGGTCTCGCCGACGCAGACGACCGGTCCCGGGGCCGGCCGCCAGGCCCCCGTCACGCGGGTCCCTCCGCCCGCGCCCCGGTGCGTACGGCGGCCCGGAAGGCGCGCGCCCGCTCACGCAGGCCGGTGATGCTGCCACCGTCCGCCGCGTCGCCCACGAGGGGGGAGCCGACGCCGACGGCGGTCGCCCCGGCGGCCAGGTAGTCCCGGGCGGCCGTGACGTCGACGCCGCCCACCGGGACGAACGCGGCGCCGGGGAAGGGGCCGCGCAGTGCCTTCAGGTACGCCGTGCCGCCGGCCTCGGCGGCCGGGAAGAGTTTCAGGGCGGCGGCGCCCCGGGCCTCCGCGGCGATGACGTCGGTGGGGGTGAGGACGCCGGCCAGCACCGGCATGCCGAGGTCCAGAGCGGTGTCGACGCCGGCGCCGAGGCCGGGGGTGACCGCGAAGGCGGCGCCCGCGCGGTGGGCCGCGTGCGCGTCGGCGGCGGTGAGCACGGTGCCGGCGCCGAGCGGCCGGCCGGGGCCGAGTTCCGCGCGGGCACGGGCGAGGACGGTGAGCGCGTCGGCGCCGCTCAGCGACACCTCGATCAGTTCGACGCCCTCCTCGGCGAGCGTCAGCACGGTGCGCAGGGTGGCGTCCGGGTCGCCGCCCCGCACGATGGCGAGCAGACGACAGGAAGCGAGGGCGGCTCGCAGATCCATGGACGGAAACTCCTTCCTCGGTCAACAGGACAACGGGGCCGACGGACGGGCCCGGCAGGCCGGCGGGCCGGCGGACGAACGGGCCGGCGGATCGGCGGGCGAAGAGGTCTGCGGGACAGTGGGCCAACGGGTCGGTGGGTCGGTGGTAAGCGGGGGCGGTGGATGGGTGGGGGCGGGTGGAGTCGGAGTCGGGCCGTTCAGCGGGGGCAGCGGCAGTCGGGGGTCATGGTGAGGCGCCAGTGGGCCTTTCCTGACGGTGGGACCCGGGCCGCGTCGTCCGGGCCTGCCTTGGCGAGGTCGAGGACGCGGCCGAGCATGGGCTCGACGCCGGTACTGCGGTAGGGCCGCTGCGCGGGCCAGCCGCCGAGGTTGCGCCACAGGGCGACGGACCGCGGCTGCCCCTCCGCCTCGACGGCCAGGGCGAGCCGGTCCGTGCCGTCGTGGACACAGCAGCGGCCGCCCGCCACCACGGCTCCGACCGCCGAGCCGTCGTCGGGTCCGAACCGGTCCATACGCAGCCCGAGGGGCGCCGGCCAGACCCCCTCCACCCAGGGCGCACCGGCCGGCCAGGGGCGGTCCAACAGCGGTGCGGCCTCCGGGAAGAGGCGCGTGGGCGCTCCGTCCCGGGCCCGGACCACGGCCGCCTCGGAGAGGTCGAGCAGGGCGTGCGCGGCCCAGAGGAAGCGGAAGCCGGGCTCGGCCGCCAGCGTGTACGCGGCCTCGACGCCGTCGGCCGTGGCGCGCACCCGGCGGGTCAGGGTGAAGCGGTCGCAGCGGACGGTCTCGGCGTCCCCCTCCCGTGTCCAGGGCCGGGACCAGGCGTCCCCGTGGTCGGGGGTACCGCGCACGGTCGGGACGCATTCCTCCACGCCGCCCGCGTCCACGAACGCGTCCCCCGGTGCCACGCCGTCGCGTTCCGGGCTCTCGCGGCGCCACAGCCACTCGCGGCCGCCCTGCCGCAGCGAGGTCCAACGGCCGCCGTGCCGGGGGTCGGTGACGACGTCGAGCGGCACGGTCACCACTCCGCGAAGGAGCCGTCGGGGTGCCGCCACACCGGGTTGCGCCAGCGGTGCCCGGCACGGTCGGCCGCGCGTACGGCCGCCTCGTCGACGGTGATGCCGAGCCCGGGGGCGTCGCCGCGCCGCGCGTACCCCTGCACGAACCGGAAGGGCTCGGGGTCCACCAGGTAGGAGAGGAGGTCGGCGTCCTTGTTGTAGTGGATGCCCCGGCTCTGCTCCTGGATCAGGAAGTTCGGGGTGGCGAAGGCGACCTGGAGGCTGGCCGCCAGCGCGATCGGCCCGAGCGGGCAGTGCGGGGCGAGCTGGGCGCCGTAGGTCTCGGCGAGCGAGGCGATGCGGTGCACCTCGGAGATGCCTCCCGCGTGGGACAGGTCGGGCTGGGCGACCGCGATCCCGGCGGCGAGAACGGGCAGGAAGTCGCCGCGTGCGTACAGGCGTTCACCGGTGGCCAGCGGGACCGGGCTGGTCGCGACCAGCCCGGGCAGCAGGTGACCCTGTTCGGGGACGACGGGTTCCTCCACGAACAGCGGGTGCAGCGGGCCCAGTTCGGCCAGGACGCGGCGGGCGGTCGCGACGGTGAAGCGGCCGTGGCAGTCGACGGCGACGTCCCGGTCGGGGCCGAGGGCGTCCCGGGCGGCGCTCACCCTGGCGAGCACCGCCGCCGTCTCCGCCGCCGTGGCGATCGGCGAGGTGGCGCCGGCCGCGTTCATCTTCACCGCGGTGAAGCCCGCCTCGACCTGGGCCGCGATCTGCTCGGTGAGCTGGGCCGGTTCGTCGCCGCCGACCCAGGCGTAGACCCGTACCCGGTCGCGCACCGGGCCGCCCAGCAGGGCGTGCACGGGGGCGCCGTAGGTCTTGCCCGCGATGTCCCACAGGGCCTGGTCGAGGCCCGCGACGGCGCTGGAGAGCACCGGGCCGCCCCGGTAGAAGCCGCCCTTGGTGAGCACCTGCCAGTGGTCCTGGATGCGCAGCGGGTCCTGCCCCACCAGGTACTCGGCGAGGACGTCGACCGCCGTGCGGACGATCTCCGCCCGTCCCTCGACCACGGGTTCGCCCCAGCCGACCACGCCGTCGTCGGTCTCGACGCGGCAGAACAGCCAGCGGGGCGGGACGAGGAAGGTCTCTATTCGCTCGATCTTCACTGACCGCCGTTGCCTTTCGGGTCGTCGTCGGGGCCGTCGAGCCGGGCCAGGTCGCGGCCGGCCTGGTCGAGCAGGGCACGCATGGCCCGCTCGGCCGCGTCCGGGTCGCCGTCGCGCACGGCGTCCAGGACGGCGCGGTGCGCGGGCACGGGCGGCTCGCTGTGCGGGGAACTGTGCACGATGCGGTCACGGTGGGCGAGCCCCGACTCGATGACCATCTCCATGCGTTCGAGCAGTTCGTTGTGGGTGGCGGTGAGCAGCGCGCGGTGGAAGGCGAGGTCGGCGTCGACGGCGTGCCCGGCGTCGGCTCCGGGGCTGTCCATCGCCGTCAGGGCGTCCGTGAGGGCGACCAGGTCGGACTCGGTGCGGCGCTCGGCGGCGAGCCGGACGGCGGCCGGTTCGATGATCGCCCGGACCTCGGCGAGGTTGCGCAGCAGGGACCGGTCGGCGTCGGTCGTCCGGCCGCCCTCGAACTGCCAGCGCAGCACGTCGGCGTCGAGCAGGTTCCAGTCGGCGCGGGCCCGTACGAAGGTGCCGCGCTTCTGGCGGGCGTCGACCATGCCCTTGGCGGCGAGCACCTTGAGGGACTCGCGCAGCGCGGTGAGGCTGACGTCGAGTTCGCTCTGTAGCGCCACCAGGTCCAGCGTGGCCCCTTCCGGGATCTCGCCGCCCAGGATGCGACGGGCCAGGGCCTCCACGGTCTGGCCGTGCACGCCTCTGCGGGCGTAGGGCGTCATGTCGTCCAGCCTTTCTGTCCAGGGGGCATCATGCGGAGGCCTTCACGACGCTCCAGCCGCCGTCCACGACCAGTCCGGCGCCGGTGATGTAGGAGGCTTCCGCGGCGCCGAGGAACGCGATCGCGGCGGCCACCTCCTCGGGGGTGCCGAACCGGCGGGCCGCGGTCCCGGCGACGCTGCGCTCCCGTTCCCCGGCCGGCACCCGGTCCCAGGCGCCGGTCAGTATCGGTCCGGGCAGGACCGCGTTGACGCGTACCTCGGGTCCGTACTCGACGGCGAGCTGTCCGCACAGGGACAGCAGACCGCCTTTGGCGGCGGCGTAGGCGGGGTGGCCGGGGAGGCCGGCGTGGGCGTGCACGGACGAGGTGAGCACCACCGAGCCGTGGCGGGCCCGCAGGTCGGGCAGTGCGGCCTTGACGCCGAGGAAGCCGCCGGTGAGGTTGACGGCGAGCTGCCGCTGCCAGGACGCCAGGGACAGTTCGTGGGCGGGCCGGACGTCGACGGTGTAGGCGTTGCTGACGAGCACGTCGACGGGACCGAAGCCGTGGGCGGCGGTGATGATCCGCGCCCAGTCGTCCTCGTCGGCGACGTCCGCGTGCACGTACCGGGCCCGGCCGCCGTCCTCGGTGATCCCGTCCGCCACGGCCCGGCCGCGCTCGTCCGCGATGTCGGCGACCACGACGGCGGCTCCCTCGCGGGCGAGGCGTTCGGCGGTGGCGGCTCCGATGCCGGAGGCGCCCCCGGT
This sequence comes from Streptomyces humi, assembly GCF_001005085.2. Lineage (GTDB taxonomy): Bacteria > Actinomycetota > Actinomycetes > Streptomycetales > Streptomycetaceae > Streptomyces > Streptomyces humi. Next base: position 418,839 of record NZ_LBMU02000023.1, on the reverse strand, counting down.
CACCACGGCGGTGAGGCCGGCGAAGCGGGCGCCGTACCGGCGTACGGACTGGTCCATCGGGCTCCTTAGAAGGTGAGCTGCTGGAAAGATATGCGGCCTACAGCCGGGTCAGCACCACCAGGTCGGCATCGTGCCCGGCGCTCCAGGCGAACGGCAGGCCGTGGTGGAGCAGGTGGGCGCCCCCGTACGACGTTCCGGTGACCGTGTCCCGGTAGCGTGCCGCCGGGTCCAGGCCGCGCAGCCGGAGCCGGGCGGGGCGGCCGGGCAGCAGCGGCGCCCCGTCGAGGCGGCCGGTGGAGAGGGCGGCGACGACGGTGCGGTCACCGGCGTCGTACTGGACCCCGCAGGTGGCGTCGTCCGGGGTGCCGAGCAGGCGGGCCTCGCCGTGGTGGACGACGTCCCTGACCTCCTTGTAGCGGGCGATCCACCGGGCGGCCTCGGCCCGCTGCTCCGGGGTCCAGGCGCGCAGGTCGGCGCCGATCCCGAGCACCCCGCACATGGCGTTGACGAACCGGAAGGCGAGGCTGCGCGGGCGGGGGTCGAGGACACCGGGGGCGTCGGTGACCCAGGAGCTCATCACGTGGGGCGCGTGGGCGTGCAGGAAGCCGTGCTGGATGCGCAGCCGGTCCAGGGGCGCGGTGTTGTCGCTGGGCCAGACGACGTCGGTGCGGGCGATGGTGGCGTGCTCGACGCGGCCGCCGCCGGCACAGCCCTCGACGGTGACCCTGGGATGAGCGGTGCGCAGGTGGTCGAGGACCCTGAGGTAGCCGGCGACGTGCTCGGCGTCCAGGTCGACGGGGCCCGCGCCGGGGCGGCCGCGTTCGGTGGGCGGGCGGTTCATGTCCCATTTCAGGTAGCTGATGTCGTACTCCCCGAGCAGCCGGTCGAGGGTGCCGACGACGAAGTCCTGGACGTCGGTCCGGCCGAGGTCGAGGAGCAGCTGGTTGCGGACGAGCCGGGCCGGGCGGCCGTCGACGCGGTAGACCCAGTCGGGGTGCTCGGTGTGCAGCCGGCTGCCGGGGCTGACCGCCTCCGGCTCGACCCACAGGCCGAAGTCCAGCCCCAGCGCCCGTACCTGAGCGACGAACTGCCCGAAGCCGTCCGGGAAGGCGGCCGGGTCCGGGTGCCAGTCGCCCAGTCCTCCGGTGTCGTCGTGGCGGCCGGTGAACCAGCCGTCGTCCACGACGAACAGCTCGGCGCCGATGTCCGCGGCCGTCCGGGCCAGCTCCAGTTGGCCGGCCGCTTCGACGTGGAAGCCGGTGGCCTCCCAGGAGTTGTAGAGGACCTTGCGGGGGCGGTGCAGCCGTTCGCCGGTGAGACGGCGTTCGTAGCGGTGCCAGACCCGGGACAGCCCGTCGAGTCCGTCCGGGCTGAAGGCGCAGGCGAGGCGGGGTGTCACCAGGGTCTCGCCGGGGGCCAGGCGGACGGCGCCCTCGTGCGGGACGCGTCCGGCGCGGACCCGTAGGCTGCCGCCCGGCTCGGCCTCGGCCGTGATGTGCCAGTTGCCGGGCCATTCGAGGGCGATGCCGTAGGCCGCGTCGCCGTCCTGCACGGCGAGCCACGGCGCGTACGCGTGCCCGGGGGCGCCCTGGAGGCTGCCGATGGTGAACGTGCCTCTGTCGAGGTCGAGTCGGGTGCGCTGGAACTCCTGCGACCACTGTCCGCTCAGATACGTGAGCCGGGCCGGGCCGCTGACCGGGATGTTCACGGCGGCCGAGTCGAGCCGCTCCAGGCGGACCTCGTCCCGGGCGGTGAACTCGGCCCACCGCAGGATCACGTCGGTGCCCGGCACGCTCTCGTAGCCGAGGACGGTCCGCACTCCGGTCACGTCGTCGGTGAAGGCCAGCCGCAGGGACCCCTCGGTGGCGTCCGCGCCCTCGAACCGCCACCACATGCCCCGTTGGTCGCCGTCCGGGCGTGCGGCCACCACCTCGGACCCGGTGAACGGCCGCAGCCCGTACGGCAGGTACTCGGCCGGAGCCGCGTCGGCCGGCGTGATGAAGTGGGTGCGGCGGGACCGCTCCAGGGCGGACGGTCCGTCCTCCACGCCGAGCGGGCCCCAGGCGTCGAGCTCGGCCCAGGGGCCGTCCGGGGAGAGCCGGACGGTGTAGCCGGTGTTCTCCGTCCGCAGGGTCCAGCGCTGGTACGTCACTTGACCGCCCCCAGGTTGAGGCCGGCCACGAAGTGCCGCTGGAACCGCAGGAACACGGCGACCGTGGGCGCCGCGGCGATCACGGAACCGGCCGCGATCACGTTCCACATCGACACGTACTGGCCCTGGAGTCCGATGAGGGCGGCGGTGATCGGCATCTTGCTGTCGCTGCGCAGCACCGTGATCGCCCAGAGCAGGTCGTTGAAGATCCAGGTGAAGGACAGCGCGCTGAGCGCGGCCAGGGCCGGGCGGGTCAGCGGCAGGATGATCCGCCAGAAGATCTGCCAGGGCCCGGCGCCGTCCACGACCGCGGCCTGCTGGATCTCCACCGGGATCGACCGCATGAACCCGTGCAGGACGAAGACGTAGAAGCCGACGCCGAAGCCGATCTGCACGCCGGCGAGCGCGGGCAGCGTGTCGTAGACGCCCATCAGCTCGCTCAGTTTGGACACCGGGATGAGCAGGATCTGCGGCGGGAGCAGGTTGCCGCCGAGCATCAGCAGCAACAGGAAGCGCCGGAAGGGGAGTTCGTAGCGGCTGAGGGCGAACGCCGCCATCGCGGCGAGGGCCAGGGTGATCAGGACGCAGGGGACGGTGACCAGCAGGCTGTTGACCAGGGCCCGCTGCTGGCCGCCGTCGGTCCAGGCCTGGCCGAAGTTGGCCAGCGTGAAGGAGCGCGGCCAACTGCCCAGGCCGTGGGCGGCGATGTCGTCGAAGGTGCGCAGGCTGGTGACCAGGACCAGCGCGATGGGCAGCAGCCACACGGCGGCCAGGGCACCGGCGCCCAGGTGGAATCCGGCGGTCGCGGCCCGTCTGCGGCGCAGGGCCGTGGAGCCGGCGGACATCAGTCGGCCTCCCGGAACGCGCGGACGAGATAGGAGGCGATGACCCCGAAGGCGAGCACGAAGATGACGACGGCCAGGGCGGAACCGTAGCCGAGGCGCAGGGACTGGAAGGCGGTCGAGTACATGTAGGTGCTCAGCAGCTCGGACGAGTGGTAGGGGCCGCCGCGGGTCAGCGACCAGACGACGTCGAAGGAGCGCAGCGAGTCGATGACGATGACGGACAGGACGACCGCGTTGACGCCGCGCAGTTGGGGCAGGGTGACGTGCCGGAAGCGCTGCCGGGCGCTCGCGCCGTCGACCTTGGCGGCTTCGTGGAGCGCCGGGTCGATGCCCTTGAGGCCGGCCAGGTAGAGCACCATGACGTAGCCGATCTGCCGCCACAGCGCGGGCACGATCACCGCGTACAGGGCGGTGTCCTGGTCGGCGAGCCAGGCGTGCTGGAGACCGCCGAGGCCGACGGCGGCCAGCAGCCGGTCGAGGACGCCGTCGGGCTGGTAGATCGCCTGCCAGACGAGGGCGGTGGCGACCAGCGAGAAGACGACCGGCAGGAACAGCGCGGCCCGGTAGAGGCCGACTCCGCGGCGCTCCTGCTGGAGCAGCAGCGCGGCGGCGAGGCCGAGAACGGCGGACAGGCCGCCGAAGAGGACCAGCCAGAGCACCGTGTGCCAGGCCGCGCCGCGGAAGACGTCGTCGTGGGCCATCTCCCGGAAGTTGCCGAGCCCGGTGAAGCGCGGCGGGGAGACCCCGTCCCACTTGGTGAAGGCGAGGTAGAAGCCCTGCACGGCGGGCCAGAACACCCACAGCGCCTCGGCGAGGAGCGGGACCAGGACGAAGGCGAGGACCAGGGGCGGGACGCGCCCGGGGACCCGGGTCCGCCTGCCGCTTGTGGGCACGCGGGCCGGGGACTTCCGGTCGGGGGCGGTCAGCACGGCCACGTCAGGCGTTCCAGATCTTCTGGGCGTCGCGCTGCCAGTCGGTGAGGATGCCGCCCACCTGCTTGGGCTCGGCCAGGAACTTGGTCAGTGCGGTGTCCGCGGTGGGCTGGAGGGCGTCGCTGGAGTCGCGGTTGAAGAACTGGGTGATCTCGGCGGCCGAGGCCACGTGCGCGCGGCCCTTCTTCACGAGCGCGGTGCCGGCGTCCTTGGCGTCCGGGTTGCAGGGCAGGACGGTGCCGGAGGAGCCCTTGATGTAGATCTCCTGGGCCTCCGCGGTGGCCAGGTAGCTCATCAGGTCGTGGACCTGCTTGGCGCGGCCGGTGCGGGCGCTGGCGAAGTAGCCGTCCACCGGGGCCTCTTCGGCGAGCGGGACCTTGGAGTCGATGACCGGGAAGCGGAAGAAGTCGATGTCGTCCAGGGCGCTTGCGGGCGCCGAGTCGGCGAAGAAGGTGCCGATGAGCATCATGCCGGTCTTGCCGCCGAGCAGCGCGGTCGTGGCGTCCTGGAAGGCGAGTGCGGTGCCGTTGGGGTCGAAGTACGGCAGCACCTCCTGCCAGCGGTCGAAGACCTCGCGCACCTCGGGGTCGTCGAACCGGTGCTTTCCGGCGAGGAGTTCGCGGTGGTAGGGGGCGCCGTTGATCCGGATGTCGAGGTAGTCGAACCAGGCCGACGCCACCCAGGGGGTGTTGCCGCCGGCGCCGAGCCCGATCGGGGCGACGCCCTTGCTCTTGAGCTGGTCGCACAGGCCGAGGAAGTCGTCCCAGTTCTCGGGGAGTTCGGTGACGCCCCACCTGGCGAAGTGCGACTTCCGGTAGAACATGCCCCACCAGTAGTAGGTGGCGGGCACGAAGACCTTCCGGCCGGCGCTGGAGGTGCAGAGCGAGTGCAGCGCCTTGCTGTACTTCTTGAGGTCGGGCGAGGAGTTCCACACCTCGTCGAGGTCGAGCAGCAGGTTCTTCCTGGCGTAGGCGTTCGCGACCGAGCCCGGGTACCAGGTGAGCACGTCCGGCGGGTTGGCCGAGGTGAGGTAGGTCGGCAGCTGGGTGCGGAAGGTCTCGGCGGCCACCGTGTTAAGGGCGGCCCTGCCGGAGCGCTTCCTGCCGTACGCGGCGACCAGGTCCTCCATCGCCGCCTTGGCCTGCGGCGCGGAGAGGTTGGACTGGAGGGTCACCGCGCCCTTCGAGGAGTTCTTGCCGGTGGCGGCGGAGGTGACGCAGCCGCTGAGCATCGCCGCTGTCCCGGCGGCGCCGAGTCCGGCGAGGAACCGGCGTCGGCTGGGCTGAAGGTGGGCCATGTTGGATTCCTCGTTCACTTGAGTTCGGTCCGGTACACGTGGCCGTCGACTCCGCGGAACACCGCGTCCACGGCTCCGTCGGGTCCGGCGACCGCGCCGAGCGAGCCGTCGAACGCGGCGCTCGGGAACTCCTGCCGCTTGCTCCAGCCCTGCCAGCCGCCGTCGGCGTACCGCTGCTGCCAGAGCGTGTAGTCGGCGGCCCGTGCGTACAGCAGCACCGTGTCGCCGACGGCGACCAGCGTCGGGCTGCCGCTGACGGTGCCGCCGAGTGAGGTCCACGCGGACCACTCGCCCGAGGTGTCCCGGGTCCGGGTCCACACGTCGTCGGCCGCGGTGCGTACGGCGACATGGACGCGCCCCTGCGCGTCGACGGCGGCGGACGGGCGGCCGTACGTCGTCAGGGCGCCGGGCGCGCCGAGCGAGGACCAGCCGGTGGCCGGGCCGCGCTGCGCGACCGTGCCGTCGGTCCCGCGCGCGAACAGCGTCCAGTGGGCGGGGTCGGTGAACGCCACGGTCGGCGCGTCCGTCAACGCGCCGCCGCCCAGGGGCTCCCACCGGCCCCAGCGGCCGGCGGCGTGGACCCGCCGGTAGGCCCGCGAGTCGGCGCCGCGCACGAAGACGTCGGTCCGGCCGCCGGCCGAAGCGTAGACGGCGGGCTGGCCGAGGATCCGGCCCCCGGCGGGCCCCCCGAGGTCCTGCGTCCGCCCGCCGGTCCGCTCGACGAGTGAGCCGTGCGGCCCCCGGAGGAAGGTGGCACCGTCGCTCGTCACGGCGGGACTCGCCGTGGCCGTCACGCCCAGGTCGGTCCCCGGCGGGGCGTCGGCGCCGGTCAGCCTCAGGAAGGCGGTGCCGTGCGCCGGGACCTCCACGGTGTACGACCCCGTGTGCGTGCCCCGGTCGGCCCGTGCCCGCAGGTCGCGGACGCGCACCGGGCCCCCGAGGCCGGTGTCGGCGAAGCGCACGGTGCGCCCGGCCGGCCGGTCGGAACGGTTCAGGAGGACGACCGCGCGCTGCCCGGTCCCCCGCAGGACCTTGCTGTACACGTCGCCGACCGGGTCCGTCGCCACCCGGACGCCCTGGATCGCGAGGGGATCCTGGTCGACGGCGATGATCTCGGGATTACGGAGGGTCCTGATCATCGCGTCGGGCAGCGTCCGCGGGTCGGAGCCCAGCATCAGCGGTGAGCCCATCTCGGCCCACATCACGAACTGGGTGGTGGACTCCTCCTGGGTGAGCTCGTACGACCCGTCGGTCATCCTCCGCATGGGGATGAGGTAGTCGGGGTCGTTGTAGTGGCCGGGGCCCTGGGCCTCGGGGTGCCAGGCGTTGGCGTCCATGTTGCGCAGCACGTCGGGCCACTGGCCGGGGCTCGGGGTGCCCCAGGCGATGTCGGTGCCGGTGCGCCAGGAGTCGGCGGTCGTCGGCGCGTAGACGTAGGTGTTGTGGGCGTCCTGCTCGGGGGTGTGCGGCAGGCCCCAGTCGTCGGTGAGCGGGTTGCACAGGTTCAGCAGCATCCTGCGGCCGGACTTGGCGACCGCGTCGCTGAACTCCTGGAAAGCGGGCCCCGGATCGAGCTTCGCGCCGATCCCGCACAGGAAGTCGACCTTGATCGCGTCGATCTTCCAGTCCGCGAACTGCCGTGCGTCCTGGGCGTAGTACCCGCGGCTGCCGAGGCCGCAGCTCCTGCCGCCGTCGTAGGTGCCGGCGTCGGTGTAGATACCGGCGCGCAGCCCTCGCTCGTGCAGGTAGGACACGAGCGCCGGGATGCCGGAGGGGAAGCGTGCCGGGTTGGCCGTCAACCGTCCTTGTGCGTCACGGGGGTTGTCGGCCTGCCAGCCGCCGTCCAGCCACACGATGTCGTAGCCGGCGTCGCGCAGACCGCTGCCGACCAGCTTGTCGGCGACGGAGCGGACCTCCTTCTCGGTGGGCGCGCCGAGGCCGTAGTAGGAGTTCCAGCCCATGTAGGGGGTCCGCGCGAGACCGCTGTCGTAGTAGGCGGGTGCGCCCTGGTCGACGGCGGCCGCGGCGCCGGGGGTCGCGGTGGCGGCCAGGACCGCTGCGATCGCGGCCGAGAGAGCAGCTCGGGGCAGAGTCACGTTCGTCACGGCGACGACTGTGGCCCGCGGCGGAAACAGTGTCAAGATTAATTACTAATTTAGGAGCAGTGGCCCGAACCGAGCCCGAGCTGAGCCCGAACCGAGCCCGGACGGGCTCGGTGGGCCGGTCACTTCAGCCGCCGGTCACCTCAGCCGCCGGTCAGTACCCGGACGGGCGTGCCGTCGAGGAAGGCGGTGATGTCCTCCACCGCCTCCGTGTAGAAGGTGCGGTAGTTGTGCTCGGTGACATAGCCGAGGTGCGGGGTGGCCAGCACGTTCGGCAGGGTGCGCAGGGGGTCGTCGGCGGGCAGCGGCTCGGTCTCGAAGACGTCGAGTCCGGCGCCCGCGATCCAGCCCTCGCCGAGGGCACGCAGGAGCGCGCTCCGGTCGACGATCGCGGCGCGGGAGGTGTTGACGAGGTAGGCGTGCGGGCGCATGGCACGCAGCTCGGGTTCGCCGAGCAGTCCGCGGGTGCGGTCGGAGAGCACGAGGTGGACGGAGACGAAGTCGCTGCGGCCGAGCAGGTCCTCCTTGCTCGCGGCGAGTCGCGCTCCGGCGTCGGCCGCCCGCTCGGCGGTGAGGTTCGCGCTCCAGGCCAGCACGTCCATGCCGAAGGCGGTGGCCACGCGCGCCACCCGGGTGCCGATCTTGCCGAGTCCCAGCAGGCCGAGGGTCCGGCCCGCCAGGTCCTGGCCGACGGTGGACTGCCACGGCCCGCCCTCGCGCAGCGCGCGCTGCTCCACGGTGACCTGCCGGGCCAGGCCGAGCAGCAGCGCCCAGGTCAGTTCGACGGGCGGGGCGGGACTGCTCGTGGTGCCGCAGACGGTCACGCCCTGGGCGGCAGCCGCGGCGAGGTCGACGGAGGCGTTGCGCATCCCGGTGGTGACCAGCAGGCGCAGCCGGGGCAGCCGCCGCAGGAGGTCCGCGTCGACGGGGGTGCGCTCGCGCATGAGGACGACGATCTCGCAGTCGGCGAGCTCGGCCACGAGTCCGTCCCGGTCGGCGATGTGCTCGCGGAGGGTGCGCACCTCGGCCTTCCCGGCGAGAGGGCTCCAGTCGGCCAGGGCCAGGGCGGCGCCCTGGTAGTCGTCCAGTACGGCACAGCTAAGGGTCATGCGGGCATTCTTTCTCGTCGGCGGCCGGTCACAGCGGGCGCGTCCAGGCCTCGCCGGAGCGGGTCAGGGCGAAGGACGCGGCGGTTGCGGCCGCGAGCAGCACGGTGGCGAAGAGCAGCGGCAGGGCGGCTCCGCCGTGCAGGACCGCGACGGCCCCGGCGAGGCCGCCGGCGAACATGGCCAGCACGGACACGGAACGGCGCCCCACCCTGCCGCCGGGGCCGCCCGCCGCTCCGCTGTCGGCGGCCATGCCGGTGACGGTCAGGGTCAGCACGGTGGTGGTCAGGTCGGGGACGGCGAGGGCGCGGGCGGCGGCGTTCTGGACGCCCATGGCGAGGCCCAGCAGGACGATCAGCGCGTACCGCGCGGGGCCCGGGTACGGGGAGCCGGTGGTCTCGGCGACGAGGCAGGCGGCCAGTACGAGGACCGTCTCGAGCACGAGCGCCAGGTGCAGTACCCGGCCGCGGTGGGACCGGGCGCCGTGCGCCACCCGGCCGCCGAGCAGGGCGCCCACGGCGAAGGCGGCGAGCGCCGTCAGCGAGGCGGCCAGGGAGAAGCCCGCGGCGCCGGCGACGGCGAAGCCCGAGAAGACCACGTTGCCGGTCATGTTGGCGACGAAGACATGGCCGAGGACGAGGTAGCTGAAGGCGTCCACCAGGCCGGTCACCACGGTCAGGACGAGCATCACCGGGGGCAGCGGGCCGTGCCGGTCCCGCCGGTCCGGCACCACCGTGGCCCACGCGTCCCTGAGTACGGCGTACATGGTCGAACCTCCACAGTCGCCGGGACCGGCCCGGCCTCCGGCGTGAACTCCGGGCGGCCGAGCGGTCCCACACGGGGATCCCCGCAGGCGGCGACGTCCCGCGCGGCCGCCCCCGGCACGGTCGCGGGCCGGCCGCCGTATCGTACGACTCGTTGATCGCGAACGCCTCACGGCCCCGGCGACGGGCAGTACGGTGGGACGTCCGGCGCCATGAGCAACACCGAGTGAGACCCTGGGGCATTCCCGAGAACGACGGAAAGGCCGTTTCAGATGTCCTCTGAAACGGCCTCTGACCTGCGAATCCGCAAGTCGGGACGACAGGATTTGAACCTGCGACCCCTTGACCCCCAGTCAAGTGCGCTACCAAGCTGCGCCACGTCCCGGTGCGCTCACCGCGGTGGCCCGCGTGATCGCGCGAACAGCACCTTACCCCACGGACCCGCAGGCGCCGAAAGCGGACGTGGGAGGGGAGGGACAATCGGTCGTATGGAGAAGGCGCGGACAGCGGAACGGGACCGGGACACCGAGGGCCGGGCGCGCAACGCCCGGCCCCGCGACGGGCTGGGGCGGCCGCTGCCGTACGGCGCGCACGGCGTCGAGCGGCAGCCGGAGGGGGTCGTACGGACTCCCGCGGAGACGGTCGCCGAGGCGCAGGCACTGCTGGACGCCGGGAAGCCGTTCCACGCTCACGAGGTGTTCGAGGACGCCTGGAAGTCGGGGCCCGAGGAGCAGCGGGCGCTGTGGCGGGGGCTGGCGCAGCTGGCCGTGGGACTCACGCACGCGGCCCGGGGGAACGTGACCGGCGGGGCGCGGCTGCTGCGGCGCGGGGCCGGCGCGGTCGAGGAGTGGGCGGCCGGGAGCGGTGAGCGGCGGCCGTACGGGATGGACGTGGCCGGGCTCGCCCGCTGGGCCCGGGAGCTGGCGGGGCGGGTCGAGGGCGACGGGAGCGGCGGCAGGAGCGTCGAGGCGGGGGCGGAGGCGCCCCGGCTGCGCGGCGCCCCGTAGCACCGGGGTGACCCGCTGTCAGTGGCATGCGGCAGACTCGGGGGCGTGCGAAAGATTCATGTCATCGGTATCGGCGCGGGCGACCCCGACCAGCTCACCCTCCAGGCGGTCCGGGCGCTGCGGGACACGGACGTGTTCTTCCTGCTCGACAAGGGCGAGGTCAAGAGCGACCTCACCCGGCTGCGCCGGGACATGCTCGACACGCACATACCGGACGGCGGCTACCGGCTGGTCGAGGCGCGGGACCCGGAGCGGGACCGGGCGGCGAGCGGTGGCGCGTACTCGCCGGCCGTCGGGGACTGGCGCAGCGCCCGCGCGGACATCTACGAGCGGCTGATCCGCGAGGAGCTCGGCGAGGAGCAGACCGGCGCCTTCCTGGTGTGGGGCGATCCCTCGCTGTACGACAGCACGCTGGCGATCCTGGCCGAGGTGCTGGAGCGGGGCACGGTGGTGTTCGCGTACGACGTGGTGCCCGGTATCAGCAGCGTCTCCTCGCTGGTGGCCCGGCACCGTACCGGCCTGAACCGGGTGGCCCGGCCGGTGCAGATCACCACCGGCCGGCGGCTCGCCGAAGGGCTTCCGGACGGGGTGGACGACGTGGTGGTGATGCTGGACGCGCACCAGGCCTTCCGGCGGTACGCGGACCAGGACATCGACATCTACTGGGGCGCCTACCTCGGCACCCCGGACGAGATCCTGGTCGCGGGTCCGATCGCCGAGGCCGCGCCGCGCATCGAGCGACTGCGGGCCGAGGCGCGGGAGCGCAAGGGCTGGATCATGGACACCTATCTGCTGCGCCGCCATCCGCGAGGCCGGCAGGAGGACTGACCCTCACTGAGGCGGCTGCGCCGGGGACCACGGTCGCCGCGAGGCCCGGTGCGCCGGACCCGGCGGTCACCCGCCGCCGTCGGACCCGGCGGTAACCCGCCGTCGGACCCGGAGGTAACCCGTCGCCGGACCCGGCGGTCACCCGCCGCCGTCGGACCCGGCGGTCACCCGCCGTCGTCGTCCTCGGCGGTCGCCCGTGGCGCTCGTCCCGGGCCGAGGTCCAGGCGGGCCAGCGCGCCCGCCGGGTCCGGCACCGTCGTCACGCCGGCCGGCAGCGGAGGCCTTCGTACGACGACGACGGGCAGGCCCAGTTCGCGGGCGGCCGTGAGTTTCGCGGCCGTCGCCGCTCCCCCGCTGTCCTTCGTCACCAGGACGTCGATCAGGTTCTCGCACAGCAGCGCGGTCTCGCCGGCCACCGTGAACGGGCCACGGGCCAGCAGCACCTCGGTGTGCGGGGGCATGGGGGGTTCGGGGGGCTCCACGGACCGAACGACGAAGTGCCGGTCCGTCAGGTGGGCGAAGGCGGACAGCCCGAGGCGTCCCGTGGTCAGCAGGACGCGCGGGCCGAAGCGCGGCAGCAGGTCCGCCGCGGCGGCCAGGGAGTCCGCCGGGTGCCAGCGGTCCCCGGGGCCGGGCCGCCAGCCCGGGCGGCTCAGGACCAGGGCGGGGACGCCGGTCTCCGCCGCGGCCCGCGCCGCGTTCGCGGTGATCGTCTCGGCGAAGGGGTGCGTGGCGTCCACGAGGGCGGTCACGCGGTGCTCGCGCAGCCAGTCGGCGAGTCCGGCGGACCCGCCGAAACCGCCGGTCCGGACCGCGCCGGCCAGTGCGCCCGGCCTGCCGACGCGCCCCGCGAGGGAGGTGGTGACGCGGACACCGGGACGAGCGGCGAGCGCGGCGGCCAGCTCACGGGCCTCGGCGGTGCCGCCGAGGATCAGCACGTGCGGGGACATGCGCCGAGCGTACGGGCCCCCTGCCGGCCGGTGTCCGGCAGGGCGCGCGACGGCCGCCCGGCGGAGTGCCGGGCGGCCGTCGCGGGACCGGACCGTCGTCAGCCCTGGCGGGCCTTGAAGCGGGGGTCCTTCTTGTTGATCACGTAGACCACGCCACGTCGGCGGACCACCTGGGCGCCGGGCTTGGCCTTCAGTGAACGCAGGGACTTGCGGACCTTCATGGTTCTGTCCTCCTCGGGTCGGTCACCGGGGCCGGGGTCAGCCGCGGGCGCCGGCGCCGCGGCCGTAGCGGCGCTCGAAGCGCTCCACCCGGCCGGCGCTGTCCAGGACCCGTGTCCGGCCGGTGTAGAAGGGGTGCGACGCCGACGAGACCTCGACGTCGACGAGCGGGTAGGTGTTGCCGTCCTCCCACTCGATCGTCCGGGACGAGTCGGCGGTGGAGCGGGTCAGGAACGCGGTGTCCGCGGCACGGTCGCGGAAGACCACGAGCCGGGAGTCGGGATGGATGCGGGACTTCATGGGGTTCCTTCCAGGGACGGTGGGGTGGTTCGCGGTGGTTCGCGTCAGCGCTCTTCGCGGAAGTCCACGTGCGCGCCGGCCACCGGGTCGTACTTGCGCAGGACCAGCCGGTCGGGGTCGTTGCGGCGGTTCTTGCGGGTCACGTAGGTGACGCCGGTCCCGGCCGTCGACTTCAGCCTGACGACGGGACGCGCGGTACTGCGGGCCATGAGGTCCTCCCTTCATCCACACCCGGAACTACTGATCCGAGCATGTCAATCACGACCGGTCCAACAACGCCTCCCCCCGGCGCATTCCCGGCCTCTCGGATCCGCTAGCGCAGCAGCAGCTGGAGCCCGCCGACGATGGTCGCCGCGATGACCAGCTGCTCGAACAGCCGCTGGTTGATCCGCTCCACGGCCCATCGGCCGATGACCGCGCCGGGCACCACAAAGGCCACGAGCGCGGCGTCGAGGAGCAGCGAGTCGCCGTCGATCAGGCCCAGCCCGGCGCTGAAAGGGACCTTGGAGACGTTCACGATCAGGAAGAAGAACGCCGAGGTGCCGAGGAAACCGAGTTTGCGGAAGCCGGCCGACAGCAGGTAGAGGGACATCACCGGGCCGCCCGCGTTGGCGACCATCGTGGTGAAGCCGCCGAGGACGCCGTAGGAACCGGCCCTCACCCGGCCCGCGCGGGTGGTGACCGCGTCCGGATCCTCGGGGCCGTCGGCCGTGCGCCGCCGCCACAGGGTGACCCCGGCCATCAGCAGCAGGATCGCGCCGATCGAGGTCCGTACGACCCCGTCGTCGGCCCACACCAGGAACACCGTGCCGATCACCACGCCCGCGGCCACCGCCGGGAACAGCCGCCACAGCGTGGGCCAGTGGGCGTGCCTGCGGTAGGTGGCGACGGCCAGCACGTCGCCCGCGATGAGCAGCGGCAGCAGGACACCCGTGGACGCGCGGGCCGGGAGGACCGCGGCGAAGACGGCGAGACTGACGGTGTTGGCGCCGCTGACGGCGGTCTTGGAGAAGCCGACGAGGAGCGCGGCGAAGGCCAGGGCGGCGAACTCCCAGCCGGATATGTGCCAGAGGGTCATCGTGTTCATGCGGAGACCGATGCTATGTCCAGACAAGCCCGTGGGGTAAGTGGCGTCTCACCGGCTTCGCCAGGTCACTCCGCACGTCTGCGGCCGCACGCGTTTGCGCCTGGTCAGCGGGGGCACACGGGCTTCCACGGCCGCACGGAATGAAGCACTCCGAAGCGGATCCAAGCGGCCCGAACAGTCATGAAGCGGATCGGAACAGAACGAACAGAAGGAGAGGGAGACGCGGCCATGACCGTCGTGAAGAGCACGCTGCCCGACGGAGCACTCCAGGTCACCGGGACGGCTTTGCAGGAGACCCTGGTGGATCTGCTGGGACTGTCGCTGATCGGGAAGCAGGCCCACTGGAACATCGTCGGACCGCGCTTCCGGTCGATCCATCTCCAGCTCGACGAGGTGGTCGCCACCGCGCGCGCCCACTCGGACACCGTCGCGGAGCGCGCCGCCGCGCTGGGCGTGCCGCCGGACGGCCGTCCGGAGACCGTCGCGGCGGCCTTCGCGCTGCCCGGGGCCAAGGACGGCTGGCTGCGGGACGACGAGGTCGTGGACCTGATGGTGCGGACGCTGGAGTCGGCGATCGGGCGGCTGCGCGAGCGGATCGCCGCGACCGACGAGCCCGACCCGGTCACCCAGGACCTGCTGATCGCGATCACCGCCGACCTGGAGAAGCAGCGCTGGATGTTCGCGGCCGAGAACAGCTGAGCCGCGGGCGTCCTGAACGGCCTCCTCGACGGGCGGGTCCGCGGTGGCGCGCCGGTACGGACTTCCCGGCGCCGGTGCCGCGGTTCGGCACGGTCGCCGTGAAACCCTGACCGGGACACGTGCATCCGCCCGTCGAGGAGGACGTCGTATGCCACCCCTGGTGGACCCCGTGCCCGGCGGGCACCCCGGTGATCTCGCCCGTGCCCACGCCCTGGCCCACGAACTGTCCGCGCAGGGTGTGCGCGGGATCGTGCTGGCCTATGTGGACACCGCGGGGATCTGCCGGGTGAAGACCGTCCCCTGCCGGCAACTGCACTCGGCGGTGGCCCGGGGTGTCGGCATGTCCCCGGTGTTCGACACCTTCCTGGCGAACGACGCGATCGTGCGCACCGACGTCCTCGGCTCACCCGACGGTGACCTGCGCATGTATCCCGACCTGGACCGGCTGGTGGTGCTGGCCGGGCAGCCCGGCTGGGCCTGGGCCCCCGTCGACCGGTTCACCCAGGAGGGCACCCCGCACCCCGGGTGCGGCCGGACCTTCCTGCGCCGGGTCCTCGCCGACGCGCAGCACCGGCACGGCGTCACCTTCCGGGCGGGCGTCGAGATCGAGTGGTCCCTCGGCCGGGCCGCCGCGCCGGCCGACGAGTTCGTGCCGGCGACCTCGGGTCCGGCGTACGGCGCGACCCGGCAGATCGAGCTCGGCGACTACACCGCCGACCTGCTCGCGGCCCTGGAGGCGCAGGAGGTGCCGGTCGCCCAGTTGCACCCCGAGTACGCGCCGGGCCAGTTCGAGCTCTCCACCGACGCGGCGGACCCGGTGGCGGCGGCCGACCGGAGTGTGCTGGTACGGCAGACCGTCCGGGCCGTCTCGCAGCGGCACGGACTGCGCGTCTCCTTCGCGCCGGCCGTCACCGAACGGGGCGTCGGCAACGGCGGCCACCTCCATCTCTCCGTCTGGCGCGACGGGGTCAACCTGCACGCCGGGGGCGATGCCCGGTACGGCATGACGGCCGCCGCGGAGTCGTTCGTGGCCGGTCTGCTGGCGCACCTGCCCGCGCTGACGGCGGTGACCGCACCGAGCCCGGCCAGTTATCTGCGGCTCAGACCCTCCCAGTGGGCGGGGGTGTTCACGGCCTGGGGCCGGGAGACCCGCGAGACCGGGATCCGGGTCGTCACCGGCACCACCGGCCACCAGGGCGAGGACGCCAACCTGGAGATCAAGCCGGTCGACCTGGCCGCCAACCCGTATCTGGCGCTGGGCTGCGCGATCACCGCCGGCCTGGACGGGCTCGGCACGGCGGCCGCGCTGTCCGAGGAGGTCATCGACGACCCGGCGCGGCTGATCCCGGACGAGGCGGTGGCCCGCGGGGTGCGGCGGCTGCCGACCTCGCTGCCGCAGGCCGTGGAGGAGTTCCGCAAGGACGAGGTGCTGCGGGACGCGCTCGGGACGGTCCTCGCGGACGCGGTGATCGCCGTCCGCGAGGGCGAGTCGGGGTCGGTCGCGGGGCTCGACGACGCCGGGGTGGCGGCGGCCTACCGCTGGAAGTACTGATGGCGGGACCGGTGGCGGAAGCCCTCGACGCGCTGCCCCTCGTCGACCACCACTGCCACGGCGCGGTCACCGCCGACCTGACCGAGTCGAAGTTCGCGTCGCTGCTGACCGAGGGCGAGGCCTGGCCCGGCGTGTCGCCGTTCGACAGCCCGGTGGGCATCGCCGTACGACGGCACTGCGCACCGCTGCTCGGTCTGGACCGGCACGCCCCGGCCGCCGAGTACCTGGCGCGCCGGGCGGAGCTGGGCTGGCGGGAGGTCAACCGCCGGTTCCTGACGGCCGCGCACGCGGAGGCGTTCTGCGTGGACACCGGGTACGCACCGCATCCGGTCACCTCCCCCGCCGAACTCGCCGAGGCGGCCGGCGGCACCGCCTACGAGGTGGTGCGGCTGGAGGGCATCGCCGAGGCGGTGGCCGCGCGGGGTGTCGAGGCGGACGAGTACGCGAGCGCCTTCCGGGCGGCGGCCGAGACGGCGGTACGGCGGCCCGGGGTGGTCGCGGTGAAGTCGGTGGCCGCCTACCGCACCGGTTTCGGCCTGAACCCGGCCCGGCCGACGTACGCCGAGGTGACCCGCGCCGCCGCGCTGTGGCTGGCGGAGGGCGGCGGCCGGCTCACCGACCCGGTGCTGATGCGCCATCTGCTGTGGACCGGCGTCGCCCTCGGGGTGCCGCTCCAACTGCACGCGGGTTTCGGGGACTCCGACCTCCGGCTGCACCGCGCGGACCCGGCGCTGCTGACCGACTGGCTGCGGCTGACCACCGGCACGGTCCCGGTGCTGTTGCTGCACTGCTGGCCCTACCAACGCCAGGCCGCCTACCTGGCAACGGTGTTCGAGCACGTGCACCTCGATGTCGGGCTCGCGCTGCACTACGTGGGCGCCCACCGGGCCGGGGCGGTCCTGGCGGAGGCGATGGAGATCACTCCGTTCCGCAAACTGCTGTACAGCTCGGACGCCTATGGTGTGGCCGAGTTCCATCTTCTCGGGGCACTGTCCTTCCGGCGCGGGCTGGCCGGACTGCTCCAGGAGCGGGTGGACGCCGACGAACTGAGCCCGACCGACGCGGTGCGGATCGCCGCCTGGACAGGACGCGACAACGCCCGTCGCCTCTACGGACTTCCCGCATCCGAACCCGGCCGCGACTGAACGCGCGCCCCGCCCGGAAAGTATGATCAAGCAATGTCTGACATGACCGAAACCACGCCCGGTTGGCTGTCCTCCGACGAGCTGGAGATGGCTCGCGCCCGCATGCCGATCCTGTACGTGGAGGCCGTGCCCGTGCGCGTCGACGACAGCGGCGAAGTCACCAGCATCGGGCTGCTGCTCCGCATCGGCCCGGACGGAACGGTCAGCCGGACCCTCGTCTCGGGCCGCGTCCTGCACCACGAGCGGGTCCGCGACGCCCTGCTCCGCCACCTGGAGAAGGACCTCGGCCCGGTCGCGCTGCCCCGGGTGCCGGCCTCGCTCCAGCCGTTCACGGTGGCCGAGTACTTCCCGACCATCGGTGTCACCCCGTACCACGACCCGCGTCAGCACGCGGTGTCGCTGGCCTACATCGTGCCGGTCACCGGTGACTGCCGGCCTCGGCAGGACGCGCTGGACCTGGTGTGGTTCAGCCCGCAGGAGGCCGTGTCCATCGCCGTGCAGGGCGAGATGCCCGGTGGCCACGGGGTACTGCTCAAGCAGGCCCTGGCGCACGTGGGGTTCGTGAGCTAGCCGACCGCGGCCCGTCGGGTCCTGCCTGTCACGACCGGAGTATCGAGGGCGCCGGCTCGGCGGGCCGGGACCAGTGCGGCGGCGTCCGGTCCCCGGAGCCGTTCGGGATGTCCTGTTCGGTCCAG
Source organism: Streptomyces humi (assembly GCF_001005085.2). GTDB lineage: Bacteria > Actinomycetota > Actinomycetes > Streptomycetales > Streptomycetaceae > Streptomyces > Streptomyces humi. The sequence goes on along the minus strand of NZ_LBMU02000023.1, from coordinate 401,159 downwards.
ATGCACTTGGCGTCGCTGAGGTAGCGGGCGCCCCAGCGCCGGGACAGCGCGGCCACCAGCTGGAGACCCCGGCCGCCCTCGTCGGTGTAGGTGGCGTGCCGGATGCGCGGGGTGCTCAGGCTCCCGTCGTAGACCTCGCAGGTCAGGATGCGGCTGCGCAGCAGCCGTAGCCGCAGGGGGCCCTTGGCGTGCCGGATCACGTTGCCGACCAGCTCGCTGACCAGGAGTTCGGTGGTCATCGACAGATCGTCCAGGCCCCAGTGGGCGAGCTGGTCGCGGACCAGCTCGCGGGCCTGGCCGGCCGCCCGCGGGTCGTCGGGCAGGCCGAAGGAGGCGACGTCGTCGGCGGCCATGGCATGGGTGTGGGCGATGAGCAGCGCCGCGTCGTCGGTGGTGTGCTCCCGGTCCGGGACCAGCGCCGAGACGACCGTGTCGCACAGCTCCTCCAGCCGCCGGGCGTCCTCCTCCTGGTCGGTACCGGTGCGGCGGGCCGGGCCGGCCGCTGTGGCCGTGGAGAGCACGCGCAGCAGCTCCGTCAGTCCCTGTTCGGCGTCCTGGTCGGCGGATTCGATGAGCCCGTCGGTGCACAGCACGACCAGGCTCCCGTCGGGCAGCGGCAGTTCGTGCGCGGCGAACGGCGGCGTGGCGGCGCCGAGCGGCGGGTCCGGGCTCACCACCGGGCTGTGGACGGTGCCGTCCGGGTACACGAGGACGGGTGGCGGATGACCGGCCAGGGAGTAGCAGCACGTGCGGCCCACCGGGTCGTACACGGCGTACAGACAGGTCGCGTAGAAGTCCTCGCCGAGGTCGCTGACCAGGTCGTTGAGATGGCCCAGCAGTTCGTCCGGGGCCATGTCCAGGTCGGCGAGGGTGCGCACGGCGGTACGCAGCCGGCCCATGGTCGCCGCCTCCGCGATGCCGTGGCCCATCACGTCACCGATCACCATGGCGACCCGGTCGGCCGAGAGCGGGATCACGTCGAACCAGTCACCGCCCACCTGCTCGCCGCGGCCCGCCGGGAGGTAGCGGGCGGCCGCGACGGCGGCGGGCAGCCGCGGGAGCGTGCGGGGCAGCAGGGCGCTCTGGAGTTCCTGGGCCCGGGCGTGTTCCAGGTCGTACAGCCGGGCCCGCTCCAGCGCCTGGCCGACCAGCGCGCTCAACGCGGTCAGCAGGGCGCGGTCCGCCTCGTCGAAGGTGCGCGGCCGGCTGTACGACAGGACCGACACCCCGACCGCCCGACCGGAGGCGACCAGCGGCAGGAACGCCCACGCCATCTTCGGCGAGGTGCCCATCAGGATCCTGTCGGTGACGGCGGGATAGCGCTGGTAGATCTGCGCCGGTGACTCCAGGAACAGCGGCTTGCGGGACCGCAGTACGTCGGTGATGGGCATGCCGGCGTTGAGCGGGCCCTCGAACCTCTTCAGGTAGTCCAGCGGGTACCCGACCTCGCCGACCCTGGTCAGCCGCCCGTTCTCGAACACGGAGACGATCAGCCCCTCGGCTCCGAACGGTGCCAGGACGTGCTCGGCCACGGCCCGCACGACGTCCTGGGCGGTCACGGCCTCAGACAGCGCCGCGGTCAGCTCCACGGTCCGGACCGTCTTCTCGTGTTCCGGGTCGTACTCCCGGTACGGCGGGCCGGCGGGGCGCTCCAGGCGCTCGGTGGCCCAGGCGGCGACCGCGTGCAGGAAGGACCGCTGTACGTCGTCGGGTCCGTCCGGCCCGGACAGCAGGACCGACAGCGCGCCGATCGGCCCGTCGGCCCCGACCAGGGGGACCGCCACCGTGCCGGCGGCGCCGGTGCCGAGGCTGTCCCCGGCCGTCCGGACGAGGACTCCGCGCCGCAGCGCGCAGGACGGCGGCACGTCCTGCTCCTCCCGCAGCTCGCTCCAGGCCCGCGCGGCCCCGGCGGCGACGCCGTCCGCCGCCACCAGCGTCAGCATGCCCGTGCCGGGGTCCCAGCGGTGCAGCAGCGCGCCCCGGCCCCCGACGCTCGCCGTGGCCTGCCGGAGCGCCAGTGCCAGCGCCTTCGCCCGCGTCCTGACGGCCGGGGACAGGTCGGATTCGGCCCCCTCCGGGCGGTTCGGGCACATAACGACAGGTTAACGCCGTGGTCCGGGGAGACGACCGGAGGGAGCCGTGCGGGGTCGAGGGCTATGCGGGGTTCCTGCCCACGAAGAACTCGCGGAACGGGTCCATGCTCGGCTCCAGGCCCGCGTCGACGAGCCCCTTGCGCAGGGCGGTCATCTGCGCGTCGTGGATGCGCTGGGTGGGCTGGCGCAGCGGGCCGCCGTTGTACCCCTGGAGCCAGCCCTGGAACTTCCACGCCTGCCGGTTGAGGAAGGCGCCGCCGTGCAGGGCCGGAGCGAGCCCTCCCTTGATCCTGCGGGCGGGGTGCAGCCGCCAGTAGAGGTCGGCCGCGTCGTCGTACCTGCCCTCGCGCAGCAGGCGGAAGGCGCGCGGGATCATGGGTCCGTAGTACTCGTGGTCGCTGGTGGCGGAGAACCGGAGCGGCATGATCTGGGCGAGCGGGATCAGCTCGCTCTCGACGGGCATGGAGATGACCACCTCGTCGCCGAAGTGCCGGTGGCACTCGATGACGGACTGGATGCCCGGGAAGCCGCCCTCGGCCTTGATCGCGGCGATGTTGGGGCAGTCGTCGATCAGCCGCCGCAGCAGGCGGACGGGGATGTCCGAGGGGTGGACGCGTGGGCTGAACCCCCACAGGTACATGGGGAAGAGCATGACGGCCAGGTTCGTCGCGTCGCAGACCGCCTTGGTGTAGTCGTAGACGTCCTGTTCGGACTCCGGGTAGAAGTTCGGCGGGTAGGACAGGAGGACGAGTTCCGCACCGGCCTCCTCGGCCCCGCGCACCGCGTCGATGTTCTGCTCCAGCGTGCTCCAGCTGGCGTGGTGCGTGAGCAGGAATCCGTCGCCCGCCTCGTCCTTGATGATCCGCAGGAAGTCCAGGTACTCGGGGAGCTGGATGGCGACCTCACTGACGCCGAGGGTGCCCATGAAGCCGTGCTCGATCGCGAGCCGGGTGTCGTGCCGGATCGCCTTCTCGTTGATGTGCCTCAGGTCGCCGGTGAAGGAGGGGATGGTGCAGTTGACGACGCCGACGAGGTGTTCGCGCGCCCATTCGCGGGCTTCGGCGCGGGTGTAACGGGCCATGTCGGTCCTTTCACTTCACGACCGGGTGGACGGTGACCGGCAGTTCGGTGCCGAGGGAGAGTTCCGCGGCCCGCCGGAGGCACATCGCGGCGACCGCGAGGTCCTGGACGGCCGAGCCGACGGACTTGTAGACGACGGTCGCGTCCGGGCCCGAACGCCCCGGCGCCCGCCCGGAGATGACGTCGGCGAGGGAGACCAGCCTGCCGGCGAGGTCGACGCCCGCCTCCTTCGCGGCGATCAGGTCCCCGGTCCCGTACGCCACTTCGTGGACCTCGTCGGCGACGATCAGGTCGGCCCGCTCGACGACCGCGGTGTCCAGCTCCCGCTGTTCGGGCAGCGTGGAACCGATCGAGACGACCGTGGCGCCGGGCGGCGCCGCGGCCAGGGTGGGCCGTTCGTCCCTGGACCGCGCCGCGCACAGCACCAGCCCGGCGCCGTCGACGGCCGCCGCGGCACTGCCGGCGGTGCGCAACGGCAGCTCCAGGTCGGCGAGCCGGTCCACGAACCGGGCGCGGCCGGCCGGATCGGGGCTGAACACGGTGACCGAGGACAGCTCGCGGGTCGCCGCGAGGGCGCGGACGTGGTGCTGTGCCTCGAAGCCGGAGCCGATCACCGCGACCGTCAACGGCCCGGCAGGGGTGAGCGCGTCGACGGCGAGCGCCGAGGTGGCCGCCGTACGGAACCCGGTGACGGCGTTGCCGTCGAGCAACGCGAGCAGTTCGACCGTCTCCTGGTCGAACAGGGGGATCAGGTACGAGGCACGCCGGTTGCGCGGGGCGGCCGCGATCAGCTTGGCGCCCATCGGGGCACCGTCGCCGGGCACCCCGCTGAGGGTGCGCAGCCACCGGCCCTCGGCGCGGGCCATGGCGCGGGGCGGGAAGCGGGACTCGTCCGGGGGCGCGGAGTAGGCCGCGCGCAGGGCGGCGACGGCCTCGGGCCAGCCGAACGCGGCTCGGACGTCGGCGTCGGTGAGAAAGATCGTCACGTGCACTCCGTCGGGATGCGCGAGGAAGGCCGGGAGCACAGGAGCCCGTACAGGATCCAATGTGCTGGACATTGAACATTGGATATTCTGTACAGACAAGGTGTGCCGCTAAGTTGTCCGCAGCGGAAAAGGGAAGAACGAAGGAGCGGGTGGGATATGCCCAGCATCCAGCGGCGCGCCGCTGACCTGGTGTTCGAGCACCTGCAAGAGCGCATCGTGGCCGGCGAGCTGGCCCCCGGGGACCGGCTCGACCCCACCGAGATCGCCGCGAGCCTGGGCCTGAGCCGGACCCCGGTCCGGGAGGCCATCCTCCAGCTGGACAGCGCCGGTCTGGTACGACGACTGCCCTACCGGGGTGTGGTGGTGGCCGAGGTCGACCTGGGGCTCGCCGAGGAGGTGGCCGCGCTGCGCATCCACCTGGAGACGCTGGCCGCCCGGCTCGCCGTGCCGAGGCTGCGGGAGGAGGATCTCGCGGCGATGCGGGAGGCGCACGAGCAGTTGGCCACCGCGCTGGCCGGCGCCCACGCGCAGCGGGACTTCAACGAGCTGAACCGCCGCTTCCACATGGCTCTCTACCGGCGCGCCGGGTCCGCGGTGCTGCTGCGCGAGATCGAGGGCCTGACCGGCCAGGCCGAGCGCATCCGCATCCACTTCGACCTGCGGCACAGCCCGGCCGGGCACCACCACGCGGCCATCCTGGAGGCCTGCGAGCGCCGGGACCCGGAGGCCGCCGCGGCCGCCACCCGTGACCACATCCTCGCGGCGCACCGGATGGTGACGGGCGAGGACCGCCGCATCGATGCGGGCTCGACGCTGGCGGTGGTGCTGGCGACCTCCGGGGTGAGCCTCTAGGCCTTGCGGAGGGCCGCGCGCAGGGCGTCGTCGACGGCGGGCTGCCGGAAGGCGAAGCCCGCCTTCAGCAGTCGGTCAGGGACCGCGCGGCAGCTGCCGGTGATGCCGTCCGCGAACTCGCCGAGGACGGCCCTGAGGGCGAAGGCGGGGACGGCGGCGAGGGTGGGCCGGTGCAGGATCCGGCCCGTCGCCCGGGTGATCTCACGGTTCGTCAGCGGTTCGGGGGCCGTGAAGTTGAGCGGGCCGGCGATGTCGTCGCGGTCGATGGTGTACCGCAGCGCCGCGATGTGGTCGGGCAGTGAGATGAACGGCCAGAACTGGTCGCCGGAGCCGAGCCGGCCGCCGAGCCCGAACCGGAAGAGCGGGAACAGCCTGCCCCAGGCGCCGCCGTCGGCGGAGACCACGAGCCCGGTCCGCGGGTGCACGACCCGGACCCCGGCCGCCTCGGCCGGTGCGGCGGCGGCCTCCCATTCGACGCAGACGGAGGCCAGGAAGTCGCTCCCGGCCGGGTCGGACTCCGTGACGACCCGGTCGCCGGTGTCACCGTAGTACCCGGTGGCCGAGGCGGAGACCAGCACACGGGGCGGCCGGGCGGCCGCGGCGCACGCCTCGGCGATCGTCCGCGTCCCGTCGAGGCGGCTGAGCCGGATCTCCCGCTTGTAGGCCTCGGTCCAGCGCCGGTCGCCGACTCCCGCGCCGGCCAGGTGCACCACGGCGTCGACGCCGTCCAGGACGGCCGGGTCCAGCCGGCTGCCCGGCTCCCAGGGCGCGGAGTCGGTGCCGTCGGCCGGCCGTGGCGCGGCCTTGCCGCGGGTCAGGCGCAGCACACGGTGGCCGTCGGCGAGGAGGGAGCGGGTGAGGGCGGACCCGATGAGTCCGGAGGAGCCGGTGATCGCGACGCGCATGACGTTCTCCGATGAGCGAATGTTTGAGAATTCAAACTCTCGCTCGCCAGCGTACCCCGGCGGGAAGTCCGGGCGGCATAAGGAACCTGGCGGCAGGAGGAACCGGGCGGCATGAAGGACCCGGCGGCAGGAGGAACCGACGCATGCGAAAAAGGGCCCCACAGGCTGCCGCCTGCGAAGACCCTTCGCACCGTCGGGACGACAGGATTTGAACCTGCGACCCCTTGACCCCCAGTCAAGTGCGCTACCAAGCTGCGCCACGTCCCGGTGCCGTTTGACCTGGGATTTCCCCGGTCGAAACGCGCAAGGAAACAATACCGCACTCGGCTCGGTGGTCGCGCACGGCTTTCCGGACGCGGAGCGGCCGCACCTGGTCAGGCCCCGTCCGGCAGGCCCAACTCCGGGTAGGAGTCCAGGAGTCGGGTCGGGGCCGCCTGCCTCCAGGAGTCGGCGAGGATGTCACGCAGCTCGGCCTCGTCCTCGAGCGCGGTCAGCCGGACGCGGACCCAGGCGAACATCGCCTCGTGATCGGCGATCCAGAACTTGTCCGGTTCGGCGAGCACCAGTTCGTCGCGCTCCTCCTTGGGGCAGCGCACCGCGATCGAGGTCTCGTCCTCGGGGAGGGTGGCGAACATCTTCCCTGCGACCCGGAAGGTGGGCATGTTCCAGGCGGTCTTCTCCGCGGTGTCCGGCAGGGACAGGGCGACTCGGCGTACGTCTTCGGCTTCCGGCATGCCACGAACCGTAGCCCCCGGCACTGACAGTCAGCGGGCCGGAGCGTCCACGCGCTTGTAGTAGAGCGTCGTCGGCCGCAGCTCCCCGTACGGGTCGAGCGCGTAGTCGGGGATGATCCCGGCGCGGGTCCAGCCGGCCGTGCGGTAGAGGTGCTCGGCGGGGCTGTCGGTCTCGGTGTCCAGATGGAGCAGGGTGATCCCGGCCTCCACGGCGGCCGCTTCGGCGGCGGCCAGCAGCCCACGGCCGACGCCCCGCCCGCGGGCGTCGCGGTGGACCATCAGCTTGACCAGCTCCGCGCGGTGCCGGCTGTTGGGCTTGTCGGGGAAGGCGAGGCCGACGGTGCCGACCGCCCGGCCCGCGCCGTCCAGGGCCGCCCAGGGCCGCCCACACGGCGAGTTGCCCGGCCGCCACGGCCTCCGCCCTCCCCCGCCACCAGGCGAGGGCCCGGTCCCGGCCGAGGGGCGCGAGGAAGCCGACGGACGCGCCGGCGTTCACCGTGTCGGCCAGCAGCTCGGCCAGTTCCCCGGTCCGCCGGACCAGTTGATCCGCCCCGAGGCGCAGTACCGTCATGGCCGCACCACCGCCAGGACGTACCGCGCCCGCGCCGGTCCGGGGCACCGGAACCGCGTCGGCCCCCACACCCGCATCCGCAGGCAGTCCCCGGCGTCCAGCCGGTGTTCGGTTCCGTCCGCGGTCACGGCGAGGGTCCCGTCGAGCACCCAGAGGTGCTGTTCGAGGCCGGGGACCGGCGGGCGGTCGTAGGAGAGGTCCGCGCCCGCCGCCAGCCGGCCCTCGACGAGTTCACCGCGCAGTCCGCCGTGCGGTGGTGACACGGACCGTCGTACGAAGCCGGCGGCCCGGTCCTCCCACACCTGCTGGTCGGCCGCGCGCAGCACCGGCGCGGGTGCCGCCTCGACCTCGCTGAGCAGCTGGGACATGGTCCGGCCGTAGACGCCGCAGAGCCGGTTGAGCAGGGCGGCCGTGGGGCTGGTCTCGGCGCGTTCGGCCCGGGAGAGCGTCGACTTGCTCAGTCCGCTGCGCTCCGCGAGCTCACCGAGGGACCAGCCGTGCGCGGTGCGCAGCTCGGCCAGGCGCCGGCCGAGGCGGGCGTCGAGACCGCTGCCGGACGGCTCGGGGACGACCGCTTCCTCGTGTTTCATTTACGGGACGCTATCCCGTAAATGAAACACCCGTGTTAAGGAAGGCGAAACACCCGTGTCGATGACGGCTCACGGCCGTGCCGCCTCGCCCAGGGCCTCCAGCACCGGGCGGATCAGCGGATGCCCCTCCGCCCCGCGCCGTACGGCCGCGAAGACCCGACGGGTCGGGGCGTCCCCGTCGACGGGGCGTACGACCACGCCGGTCAGGTCCGTGCCACGGAGCGCGGAGCGGGGCACCAGGGCCACACCCGCGTCTGCCGAGGCCAGCGCCACCACGGCGCGGAAGTCGTCGGAGGAGTGTTCGAGGCGGGGCTGGAAGCCGGCGTTCTCGCAGGCCAGCACGACCACGTCATGACAGGGGTTGCCGGGGTACGGGCCGATCCAGGGGTCCTTGGCCAGTTCCGCGAGGGGGACCTCCGGGGCCTCGGCGAGGCGGTGGTGGAGCGGAACGACCGCGTCGAAGGGCTCGGCGTACAGCGGTACGTGGGTGAGCCGGGGGTCGTCGGCGGGCGGGGCGCCCCGGTACTCGACGGCGACCGCGACGTCGACCTGGCGGTCCAGGACCATGGGGAGGCTGGCGTCGCCCTCGGCGTCCTGGACGCGGATCCGGATGCCGGGGGCGGTCCGGGCGAGGTGGGCCACGGCCGGGGCGACCACCTGTGCGATGCCGGTCGCGAACGCGGCGACGGTGACGGTGCCGGCCTCACCGGAGCCGTAGGCGGCCAGTTCGGCCTCGGCCCGCTCCAGCTGAGCGAGGACCGCGTTGGTGTGGCTGAGCAGGATCTCCCCGGCCGGGGTGAGCCGGACGCCCTTGGCGCCGCGCTCCACCAGACGGTGGCCGGTCTCCTGCTCCAGCGCCGCGAGCTGCTGCGAGACCGCCGACGGGGTGAGGAAGAGCGCGGCGGCAGCCGCCGTCACGGTGCGGTGGTCGGCCACCGCACGGAGGATGTGGAGCCGCCGCGCCTCGATCATGGGGTCGATTATTGCAATATGTCCGCGGTGGTCAGGCCGCCAGTTCCGCGCGGGCCGCGACGAAGGCGTCCACCGCGCGGTCGACGTCCTCCGTCGAGTGGGCCGCGGACAGCTGGACGCGGATCCGGGCCCGGTCCTGCGGGACCACCGGGTACGAGAAACCGATCACGTACACGCCCCGCTCCAGCAGCAGCTCCGCCATCCGCCCGGCCCGCGCCGCGTCCCCGATCATCACGGGGGCGATGGCGTGGTCGCCGGGAAGGATGTCAAAGCCCTCCTCGGTCATCCGGCGGCGGAACAGCGCGGTGTTCTCGGCGAGGCGCACACGCAGGTCGTCGGCCGACTCCAGCAGGTCGAGCACCTTGAGCGAGGCGGCCGCGATCACCGGCGCCAGCGTGTTGGAGAAGAGGTAGGGGCGGGAGCGCTGGCGGAGCAGGGCGACGATCTCGGCACGGGCCGCCACATAGCCGCCGGAGGCACCGCCGAGGGCCTTGCCGAGGGTGCCGGTGACGATGTCGACGCGGTCCATGACGCCGTGCAGCTCGGGGGTGCCGCGGCCGGTCGGGCCGACGAAGCCGACGGCGTGCGAGTCGTCGACCATGACCATCGCGTCGTACCGGTCGGCCAGGTCGCAGATCTCGCGCAGGGGTGCCACGTAGCCGTCCATGGAGAACACGCCGTCGGTGACGACGAGCCTCCGGCGCGCCCCGGCCGCCTCCTTCAACTGCCTTTCCAGGTCGTCGAGATCACGGTTGGCGTAGCGGAGGCGGCGGGCCTTGGAGAGCCGGATGCCGTCGATGATGGAGGCGTGGTTGAGGGCGTCGGAGATCACCGCGTCCTCCTCGCCGAGCAGGGTCTCGAAAACCCCGCCGTTGGCGTCGAAGCAGGAGGAGTAGAGGATCGTGTCCTCCTGACCGAGGAACGCCGACAGCCGCGCCTCCAGCTCCTTGTGGACCTCCTGGGTGCCGCAGATGAAGCGGACCGAGGCCATGCCGTAGCCCCAGCGGTCCAGCGCCTCGTGGGCGGCGGCGACCACCTCGGGATGGTCGGCGAGGCCGAGGTAGTTGTTGGCGCAGAAGTTGAGGACCTCGCCCGGGCGGCCCCCCGCGGTCACCGCGACGGTCGCGGACTGCGGGGTGCCGATCACGCGCTCGGGCTTGTGCAGCCCGGCGGCGCGGATCTCGTCGAGGGTGACGCGCAGGTCGTCGCGTACGGAGTCGAACATGCCAGAAGCTCCTAAGGAATTACGCAGTCCAGTCGAGGATGACCTTGCCGCCGCGGCCGCTCGCCGCGTCGGCGAACGCCGCCTCGAAGTCGCGGTACCCGTACCGGCCGGTGATCACGGGCGCGAGGTCGAGGCCGCCTTCCAGCAGCACCGACATGGCGTACCAGGTCTCGAACATCTCGCGGCCGTAGATGCCCTTGATCGTGATCATCGAGGTGACGATCCGGGCCCAGTCGACGGGGAACTCCCGGGCGGGCAGGCCGAGCACGGCGATCCGGCCGCCGTGCGTCATGTTGGCGATCATGTCCTGCATCGCCTCGGGCCGGCCGGACATCTCCAGGCCCACGTCGAAGCCCTCGCGCAGGCCCAGCTCCCGCTGCCCGTCGGCGATCGAGGCCTGGCCCACGTTCAGCGCCAGGCTCACGCCGATCTTGCGGGCCAGGTCGAGGCGCTCCTCGCTGACGTCGGTGATCATGACGTGGCGGGCGCCCGCGTGCCGGGCCACCGCCGCCGCCATCAGGCCGATCGGTCCGGCGCCGGTGATCAGGACGTCCTCACCGACCAGCGGGAAGGACAGGGCGGTGTGCACGGCGTTGCCGAACGGGTCGAAGATGGCGGCCACGTCGAGGTCGACGGGGACGCGGTGCACCCAGACGTTGCCGGCGGGCAGCGCGACGTACTCGGCGAACGCCCCGTCGCGGCCCACGCCGAGGCCGACCGTGGCGCGGCACAGGTGGCGCCGCCCTGCCTGGCAGTTACGGCACTTGCCGCACACCAGGTGCCCCTCGCCGCTGACCCGGTCGCCGGCCTTGACGTCCACGACGTCCCGCCCGGTCGCCACGACCTCGCCGACGAACTCGTGCCCGACCACCAGGGGGGTGGTGACGGCCTGCTGCGCCCAGCCGTCCCAGGCCCGGATGTGCAGGTCGGTGCCGCAGATGCCGGTCCGCAACACCTTGATCAGTACGTCACCCGGTCCGACCGCGGGCTCCGGCACGTCCGCGAGCCACAGCCCGGGCTCCGCCTTCTCCTTGACCAGCGCCTTCAACGCTACGGCTCCTGTGCGTGAGATCCCGGCCGCGGGCACGCCGAAGCGGCCCGCGACCGGGCATGGGGGGTGGTATCGCACAGCAATCTGCCGTACCCGGGCGCCGGGGTCCATCGAGGTTTTCTTAAGCGCCGCCACAGCTCCGCTTCACGCCCCCCGAACCGCCCGGCGGGGCCCGCCTATTCGAGACGGGAGACCTGGTAGTGGCCGATGTACCACTCCTGCGCCACCCGGGTGACGACGACGGAGAGCTTCACGTCCCGCGGCGGCCGGTCCGCGAAGGAGAACTCGACGGCCAGATAGCCGAGGACCACATCCTCGGCGAGCCGCCGGGTCTCCAGGATCCGGTACGCCGCCTTCATGCCGAGCGGCTGGGCGTCGTAGTACGCGGCTACACCCTGGCGCCCGACCGTGTAGGGGTGCAGTCCCTGGAAGACGGCGTCCTCGGTGAAGAGCGCGGCGACGTCCTCCGGGCGGTGCGCGTCGACGCCCGCCTTCCAGCGGTCCACCACCCCGCTCAGGATCGCCGTGTCGTCGGCCGTGGTGATCATGTCCACTCCTCGCTCCTGGATCTGACGCGCGCTCAGTGACCGGCGCTCATACCACCGTCGACATGCAGGATCTCGCCGGTGACGAACGGCGCGGTCTCCAGGAAGAGCACCGCGTCGACGATGTCGCTCACTTCCCCCATCCGGCCGACCGGGTGCAGGGCGGCGAGGAACTCGTGGGTCTCCGCCGCGTGCATGGGGGTCTTGATGGTGCCGGGCGAGACGGCGTTGACGCGGATGCCACGGGTGGCGTACTCGATCGCCAGGGACTTGGTCGCGGACTGGATGCCGCCCTTGGTCAGCGAGGCGAGGACGGAGGGCACCCGGGCGTCCGCGCTGTCGACCAGGCTGGTCGTGACGCTCACGATGTGTCCGCCGCCCTGGGCGAGCAGGTGCGGGATCGCCTGCTGGGTGAGGTGGAAGAAGCCGTCCACGTTGATGCCGGTGACGGTGGCGTAGTCCTCGGCCGTGTAGTCGGTGAAGGGCTTCGCGACGAAGACGCCCGCGTTGTTGACCACGGTGTCGACGCGGCCGAACCGCTCCACCGCGGCGGCCACGACCCGCTCGGCGGTCGCCGGGTCGGCGATGTCGCCCTGGACGGCCAGGACGTCCGCGTCGCCGCTCGGGGTGATCGAGCGCGAGGTGGCGACGACGGCGTGACCGAGCTTGCGGTAGCCCTCGACCAGGGCCGCGCCGATGCCCTGGGAAGCGCCGGTGACGATGGCGACCTTCTGCTGCGATGTGCTCATGATGACCTTCTCCATGATCGTGGACCGGCTACTAGCCGACCGGTCGACTATTTGGAACGTAGGCCGGGTGGACCGGGGACGCCAGGATCAGTTTCCTCCCGGTTGGGAGGCACGGCCTCCCAGCGCAGCTCAGCGCGGAGAGGGGTACGGGTCGTCGGCGGGCAGCCAGGCGTCCGCGGCGTGGATCCCGAGGTCGGCGACGCCGTCGCACAGGGCGTCGACGGCCGCCAGGACACCGGGCCTGTCCTCGCTCTCGCGCCACACCAGGGACCAGGTCCAGTACACCTTCGGCCCGACGATCTCGCGACGGACCAGGTCCGGCGGCAGCGCGGTGGCCTGCCCCTTCGGCGAGTTGAGGACGGGACGGGTGCAGCGGCGGACGTGGTCGAAGAAGGCGGGCCCGGTGATCGCGCCGTCGGAGATGCGGACGGCACGGGCGCCGACGGCCCCGGTCAGTTCCTCGGCGTACCCGTTCCACGAGGCCCAGGAGGTGATGTCGTCGTCGATGAGGACGTCGGTGTCCCGAGCCCGTACGTCCCCGGTGTCGGTGCCCTTGGCCACGGCGTAGAGCCGGTCGGCGCCGATCAGCCGGGCCCGCAGCCCGAGCCGCTTCAGGTCCTCGGTGCGGACCCAGCAGACGGCGAGGTCCAGGCTGCCGTCGGCGACCCGGGCGGCCTGGGTGTGGGAGGGGGCGACCCAGGCGTCCACATGCACCCGGACCACCGCGGCCGTACGCGAAGTCAGGTCCGGCGGAAGCCAGTTGACGTAGCCGAGCCGGACGGACTGGGACCCCGAGAGCCGGCCGGCCCGGCGCTGGAGGTCGTCGGCCCGCTCCAGCAGGGCCCGGGTGTGCGGGAGCAGGTCGGCGCCGGCCGGGGTGAGGGAGACCGAACGGCGGTCCCGGTCGAACAGCCGGACACCCAGGTCACGTTCGAGTGCCTTGATCTGCTGGGAGAGCGAGGGCCCGGCGATGAGCAGCCGCTCGGCGGCCCGGCCGAAGTTCAGCTCCTCGGCGACCGCGACGAAGTAACGCAGCTGACGCAGTTCCACGCGCGTCATGCTACGCGCGCTGGGAGACAGCGCCTCCCAGCAGCGAGGCAGCCGGTCGTGGCCACGCCGCCGGTACCGGGCGCACGATGAGGTCACCGCCCAAGAACGACGAAGAACGCCTACGAACGCCTACGAACGCCTGTGAACACCGTAGAACGCTGAAGGGCGGCGAGAAACGGCGAACCGCCGGCGCCGGATGCCGGAGTGGCGTCGCCCCAGAGACGGCCTGAGACGACGACTGACGACGAGAGACAGGGAGCGTTCCGTGCGCGAGATCCTGGCGCCCAGGCGCCCCGGGCGGGGCCGAGGCCTTGCGGTGGGCGCCCCCGCTCCCCGCGTCCATGTGGTCCGGGCCGCGGCCGCGCTCGCCGCGGGCATGGGGGTCGGCCGTTTCGTCTACACCCCGATCCTGCCCCTGATGCACGCTCAGGCGGGGCTCTCCGCCGGCGCCGGGGCGAACCTCGCGACGGCCAACTACGTCGGATACCTCCTCGGCGCGCTGGCCGGCACCCTGGCCCCCGCGCTGGTCAGGTCACGTGCCGCACTGCGCGGCGCCCTGGTCCTGCTGACGGCCACCCTCGCCGCGATGCCCGTCACCCGCGGCACGGCGGTGTGGGAGGTGCTGCGGCTGCTGGCCGGGGCGGCCAGCGCCCTGGTCTTCGTCATCGCCGTGGCCTCGCTCCTGCATCACCTGCGGGACCACCCGCCGCATCTGCCGGGGTGGGCCTTCGGGGGTGTGGGTGCCGGGATCGCGCTGTCCGGCCTGCTGGTCCTGGCCCTGCGGACGGTCGCCGACTGGCGGGCCGCCTGGTGGGCCGCCGCCGCGCTCGCCGCGGTACTGACCGCGGTCTCCTGGAACCTGCGGCCCGAGGAAGCGCCGGCCGCGGCGGTCGCCGGTGACCGGCCGCGGGTCCGCGTCCGTCGCTGGTTCGGCGCGCTGTTCGTCAGTTACTTCCTGGAGGGCGTCGGCTACATCGTCGCGGGGACCTTCCTCGTCGCGGCGATCGGACAGGGCTCCCCCGGCTGGGCCGGCACCGGTGCCTGGATCGTGGTGGGGCTGGCCGCCGTGCCGTCGTCGGCGCTGTGGGCCCGGCTGGGGCGCCGGTGGTCCCGTCCCGGCCTGCTGCTGACCGCGCTGGCGGTGCAGGCGGTCGGCATCGCCCTGCCCGCGCTGACCGGGAGCACGGCCGCCGCCCTCGGCTCGGCGGCACTGTTCGGCGCCACTTTCCTGGGGGTCAGCACCCTGGCTCTGGCCACCGGGGCGCAGCTGCGGTTCCCCCGCTCCGTCGCCCTGCTGACCGCCGGGTACTCCGTCGGTCAGATCCTCGGCCCGCTGGCCGTCGCCCCGCTGCTGCGCCACGGCTACCACCAGGCCCTGCTCCTGGCCGCCCTGGTGGTCCTCACCTCGGCCGCCTCCGCCGCCGTCCTGCGCATCGGCTTCCCGCACGACGCGGGCGGACAGCAGGTGGGCGGACTGCACGTGGCAGGCGGGGCGCATGTGGGCCCGGGGCACGTGGTGGGCGGGGCGCATGTGGGCCCAGAGCACATGGCAGGCGGGGAGGACGTGGGCCGGGAGCCTGTGGTGGGCGGGGAGGACGTGGGCCGGGAGCCTGTGGTGGGCGGGTGAGACGTGAGTGGGGGCGACGTGATGCCGGTACGGCCGTGGTGGCCCCGGTCGGCCCTGGTCACAGGTCCCAGGCCTCGGCAACGCAGGCGCAGGGCTCGGTCACGCGTCCCCGGACCGTGGTCACGTGCCCTTAGGCCGCTGTCGCGCCGAGCAGGGCCCGGCAGTTCTGCCACAGCGGGCTCAGCCGGTCGGTGCTGTTGTACAGCTTGGCGAACATCACCTGGCCCTCCAGCTGGGCCACCACCGCCCGCGCCGCCTCCCGGGTGTCGGTCACGCCCACCTCGCCGCGCGCGCGGGCCTCGGCCACGACGGACTCCACCATGTCGACCTGGGTTTCGAAGATCTCCTGCAACCGTCCGCGGACCGCCTCGGTCTGGTTGCTCAGTTCCAGGGTGAGGTTCCCGAACAGGCAGCCCGCCACGGTGCCGCAGTCCCGCTGCGCGGCGCGCTGGCCGGCCTCCGTCTCCTCGAACAGCCGCCGCAGCCGCCGCAGCGGCTCCCCGTCACCGGTCAGGACCCGGGTCCAGTCGCGTTTCTGCGCCGCCCAGTGCTCGTCCACGACCGCGAGCGCGAGGGCTTCCTTGGACTCGAAGAAGTAGTAGAAGCTCCCCTTCGGCACCCCGGCCGCCTTGCAGATCTCGGCCACCCCGAGCGCCGCGTACCCGCGCCCCTCGATCAGCGACCGGGCGGCGTCGAGGATCTTCCCCTTGGCGTCACTGGTACGTCCCATGGGGCCAGCGTACGGAAGTACTAGACCGGTCGGCTAGTGCGGAGGTCCGTTCCCGTCGTCACAGCAGCGGGAACCCGTCGGCCTCGCGCCGTTCCAGGCGGGCCACCAGCTCCGCCGCCGACGCCTTGATGGTCTCCAGACCGGGCCGGCCCCAGGGGCGGGGCTCCACGTCGACCACGCACACCGTGCCGAGCGCCGTCCCCGTGCTGTCGATGAGCGGGGCGCCCAGGTAGGAGCGGATGCCGAACTCGTCGACGACCGGGTTGCCCGCGAACCGCGGGTAGTCGCAGACGTCCTCCAGGACCAGTGCCTTGCGCCGGACCACCACATGGGGGCAGAAGCCATGGTCCCGGGCCAGTTCCCGGCCGAGTACAGGGGTGCTGCCGTCCGGCTTCACCACGGGCGGCGCCAGGGTCGGCAGGTGCAGGCCGGCGAAGAACTGCCGGTTCTGGTCGATGAAGTTGACCATGGCGTACGGCGCTCCGGTGACCTCCGCGAGCCGGTCCGCGTAGATGTCGAGCTCGGGGTCGGGGCGTCCGCCCAGGCGCAGTTGGCCGAGGCGCCGGGTGCGCTCGGGTGCCTCTCTGTCCTCCGGGGTGAGCAGCAGGCGACCGGCCGGGCGCGACGGGTCGTACCTCATGCGCGGGCTCCGTCGCTGTGGACGTGGGTCATATAGGGGCTCCGTGAGGAATGTGCGGGCTTCACCTGTGGGCGCCGTGGCTCGGCGCGGAGACCGGGGCGTGGGCGATGAGGTGACGGACGAGGGTGAGCAGGGTCTGGACGCCGGAGCTGGAGATCCGGGCGTCGCAGCGGACGACGGGGACCTCCGGGTCGAGGTCGATGGCGGCCCGTACCTCCTCGGGGTCGTAGCGGTAGGAGCCGTCGAACTCGTTGACGGCGACGATGAAGCCGAGGCCGCGTTCCTCGAAGAAGTCGACGGCCGCGAAGCAGTCCTCCAGCCGGCGGGTGTCGGCGAGGATGACCGCGCCGAGCGCGCCCTCGGACAGCTCGTCCCACATGAACCAGAACCGCTCCTGTCCGGGCGTGCCGAAGAGGTAGAGCACGTGTTCCGGGTCCAGGGTGATGCGGCCGAAGTCCATGGCCACGGTCGTCTCGACCTTGTTCTCGATGCCGTCGAGGTTGTCGGTCGCGGCGCTCACCGTGGTGAGGAGCTCCTCCGTGGACAGCGGCGCGATCTCGCTGACCGCGCCCACGAAGGTCGTCTTGCCGGCCCCGAACCCACCGGCCACCAGGATTTTCAGCGCCGTGGGGAAGGGGTCAGAGCTGTCGTCGTAGTCCATCGAGCACTGCCTCCAGGAGGGACCGGTCAGTGGGGTTGTGGTGGAAGGCGGGGGGTTTGGCGGTGAGCGCCCCGCAGTCGACGAGGTCGGAGAGCAGCACCTTGGTGACCACGGCGGGCAGCTTGAGGTGCGCGGCGATCTCGGCGACCGAGAGAGGCCCGCGGCACAGGTCGAGCGCCTGTGCGTGCTCGGGGCCGAGGTAGCCGAGGGGCGTGGAGCCCGTGGCCATCACCTGCGACATGAGGTCGAGGGCGATGCTGGGCTCGGTGCGGCCGTTGCTGACCGTGAACGGGCGCACGAGGCGTCCGGCCGCGTCGTCGAGCCACGGCCCGTCGCCGGCTGCCGCCACCCTCAAGGCCTCATCGCCGTGGGTTCGACGGCGTGCTGCCGGGGCGCGGTGACGAGGTACGGGCGCACGCTCTTCACCAGCATCGCCATCTCGTAGCCGAGGACGGCGGCGTCGGCCTCCCGGCCGGCCAGGACGGCGAGGCAGGTGCCGGAGCCGGCGGTGGTGACGAACAGCAGCGTCGAGTCGAGTTCGACGACGACCTGCCGGACGTCCCCGCCGTCACCGAAGCGGACGCCGGCGCTGCGGCCGAGCGAGTACAGGCCGGAGGCGAGCGCCGCCATGTGGTCGGCGCTGTCGGGGTCGAGGCCGTGGACGGACTTCACCAGTCCGTCGCAGGACAGCAGTACGGCGCTCGTGGTGTGCGGTACGCGCTGCACGAGGCCGCTCATCAGCCAGTCGAGGTCGGATACCTGGGCGGTCGGCGCATCGCTCGCCATGGTGGATCGACTCCTTGGGGTACGAAGGTCTGCGGGAGCGCTGGGGGTGGGTGTGGGGGCGGAGGTGGGGGCGGAGGTGGAGGTGGTGCTGGTCATCCGGCCGGTGTGCTCCCGTCGGGCCGGGTGGTGAACTCGGAGGTGGGCACCGGGCGCAGGACCGGGGAGCGCGAGGGGGGCCGGGACACGGACCGGGGGTCGGCCGGGTCCCGGTGTGCCCAGGCCAGGTGCGGCTGGGCCGGGTGGTCGCCGGTCGTGTGGTCGCCCATCACGTGGTCCGGTGCGGTGTGTCCGGTATCCGTGTGCCGGGCATCCATGTGCCCGGCGTCGATGTGCTGGGTGTCCGTGTGGCCGGCGTCGATGTGCCGGGCGTCCATGTGGCCGGGAGTCATGGGGGTGCCCGGCACGGGGCCCGTGTTCATGTGCGCGACCCCCATGTGCGTGGCGTCCGCATGCGTGGCGTGGGACGTGCTGCTGGCCGCGTCGCCCCCGGTGCCTGCCGTGTCGAAGACGCCCATGTCGGTGAAGCCCGTCCCGGTGAGCCCGGTGTGGAGTGGCTCGCCGTGTGCTGTGCCCACGGGGGACGGGGACACCGGTTCGACCGGTTCGGTGGCCGACGGCTCCGGCTGGGTGGCCTCCAGGTGCTGCTGGGCCTCCGCGAGGCCGATGCCCCGCTGGAAGGCGGCCATCAGGCCGGGGTCGTGTCCGGCCGGGGCCTCGCCGTTGTCCTGGCGTGGCGCCGGTCCGCCGCGCAGCTGGGGGACGATGTGCTCCTGGGCGCGGCGGCGGGGCAGTTGGGGTTTGCCCATGGTGCCGCGTACGGCGCCGACGCGTGGGACGGGCGGGGCGCCGGCGTTCTCGGCGACCGTGAGCCGGTCCTCGGGCCGGATGCCGGGCAGCGCCTCGGCGGGGTTGGGCCGGGTGTCCTGGGCGCCGCGCACCGGCAGCGGCACGGGTGCCCCGTCCGGCTGCGCGTGCCGACGTCGTCCCCCGGCCGCGGCCCCCGCGGGCCCCGGCTGCCGGCCGGCCGGTGAACCGTTCGACGTGGCCGTCCGGCCTCCGGCACCGGTGCCGGCCCGCGCGCTGCCCGCACCGCCCGCGTTGCCCGCACCGCCGGCCTCCGGCGTCCCGTCGGCGTCGGCCGGTCGCGCGGCCCCGGCTCCCGGTGCGCCGCCCGACGCGGTCGGCGCACCGCCCGCGGCCGCCGGGTCACGCGGCTGCGGTACCGCCGCGGCCGCGCCCGACGTGCCCAGCAGGGCCTGCGGGACGACGAGCACGGCCTGGACGCCGCCGTAGATGTTGGTCTGGAGGCGGACGTGGATGCCGTGGCGGCGGGCGAGCTGGGAGACGACGAAGAGGCCGATGCGGCCGTCGGCCAGCAGGCTGGCGACGTTGACCTGGTCGGGGTCGGTGAGCAGGGCGTTCATCTTGGACTGTTCGCCGACCGGCATGCCGAGTCCGCGGTCCTCGACCTCGACCGCGAGGCCAGAGGTGACGAGGTTGGCGCGGAGCAGCACCTGGGTGTGCGGGGCGGAGAACACGGTGGCGTTCTCGACGAGTTCGGCGAGCAGGTGGATGACGTCGGCGACGGCGTGTCCGCGCAGTTCGCTGTCGATCGGCGGGACGAGCTTGACCCGGGAGTACTGCTCGACCTCGGCGATGGCGGAGCGCAGCACCTCGGTCATGGAGACGGGGTTGCTCCACTGCCGGCGGGACACGGCGCCGCCGAGCACGGCGAGGTTCTCGGCGTGCCGCCGGATGCGGGTGGCGAGGTGGTCGACGTGGAAGAGGCCCTTGAGGAGGTCGGGGTCCTCGATCTCGTTCTCCAGGTCGTCGAGGATCGAGATCTCGCGGTGCACGAGGGACTGGAGCCGCCGTGCCAGGTTGACGAAGACCTCCAGCTTCTGTTCGCTGCCGGCCTGGCTGGAGAGCTGGGCGGCCTGCACGACGGCGGTGACGGCGCCGTCGTGCGCGCGGGACAGGTCGGCGGCGAGCAACTCGAAGTCGTCGGCGTCCTCGGGCGGTCCGCCGCGCGGTTTGCGCTGCGGTGGGTTCTCGCCCCGGCGCAGGGCCTCGACCAGGGCGCGTACGTCGGCCTCGCCGCGGGCGGCGCTGCGGCGCAGGACGTCCACGCGGTCGCTGACCGAGCGGGCGGCGCGGCCGGCGGCCACGGCGGCGATCACGATGCCCGCGGCCGTCACCGAGACCGCTCCGGCGAGCACGACCAGCAGGGTGAGGCTGGGCCGCGCCCCGGTGGAGCGGACGGTGAAGAGGACGGCCGCGCAGCCGCTGAGTGCCACCGCGACCGGCGGCAGTACGGCGAGACGCATCAGCTGTGGCCGTATGTGTGCCTCGGGCAGCGCGGGAACGGGTCGGGCGACCGGACGTCCGTGCCGGCCGCCCTCACGGCGGTCGGCGCGGGCGGCCGGTGCACGGAGGTGAGACATCTGCGTCCTCGTACTGGTCCGTCGGGCCTGGATCTCTCGCGCGGGTTCGCGCGAGGCGGGGCATGCGCCATCGCGGTGCCGACCGAGGGGGCCGCGGAAGTTTTCGGCCCCGGGTCGCCCGGCGGACACTCACAGTAGTCGCCGAGGCATCATGTGCGGTGGGCAGTTGACAAAGTCACCCGGAGATGGTCCCGCTCTGGTATGAGCCTTCGTACGAAAGGCCGATAACCCCCTCTGCATCATGCCCCTGAATGGTCATCGACCGATCCGACCTGCTCAAAAGCGGTCAGGCACCGAGAGCGCGAGCCGCGGCGCCCGTCGTGGCACTCCCCCTCCAGCGGCCGGTACGCACCCCCGACGCACCCCCTCCGCACCCCTCCGGCGGCCCGGACGACCGTTCCGCCGACTCCCGGCGCCCTCGGCATCACCCCCGCGAATGTCACCCGTGGTGACCGCTATGGCCTCGACTGCTCGGCCCCGTCCCGCGGAGCGGTCCGTCGTGGGCGTCGACGCCCGTCACCGCGTCGCTCACGGCCCGGGTCAGATCCGGGCGCGTCAGGACGTCCACGCTGTCGATGAACTGGTCCACCGCGCCGGCCCGCGGCAGTTCCCGCACCTCCGGATCCCTGATGCGGGCGCCCTGGTCGTCCGTGGCGGCGAAATGGGTGGGCCGGCCATGGAAGGTCCTGGGGAGATGTTCGGCGAGCACATGTCTGATGCGTCCGGCGTGACGGGCCACGTCATGGGAGTTCAGGAAGAGCTGGAGGCGCGGGCCCCCCGTGTGGTCGGCGGAGCGCGGTGTCGTAGCCGAGCACGTCGGAGCCCGGGCCGAGGCGGGCCGCGGAGTGCGGCAGGCGCGGGACGACCTCCTCCAGGAGGGGGCGCACGACCTCGGTGCAGAAGCGCCGGGAGAGCTCAAGCCCTGGTAAGGAAGCGGGCGTTGCACATGCGCATGGCTCATGGCTCATGGCTCATGGCTCATGGCTCATGGCTCATGGCTCATGGCGGTGCCCCTGCCCAGGTCGTGCAGGGGCATGCACGCCATTTTCACGCCAAGCCCACATAGGTGACGGCAGCCGTCACCCAGGCGCCGTCAGGCCTCGCTCGCGAGGTCGAGGTCCTCCCGTTCCGGCGCGTTGCCTGGCCGTACCGTGAGGCGCCAGGGCCGGGCGATCGGCGCCGACACCGTACGCCA
This sequence comes from Streptomyces humi, assembly GCF_001005085.2. Classification (GTDB taxonomy): domain Bacteria; phylum Actinomycetota; class Actinomycetes; order Streptomycetales; family Streptomycetaceae; genus Streptomyces; species Streptomyces humi. The sequence continues at coordinate 379,673 of NZ_LBMU02000023.1, read as the reverse complement.
CCACGGGTCGGCGGGCAGCTTCCCGGACGGCTCGAAGGGCTCTCCGGGGCGCGGCAGGGCTACCGCCTGGCCCGCCTCGTCACCGGCGTCCCTGGTCCACTCCCCCGGCTCGGCCCAGGCGTGCGGGGCGAGGTTGAAGGTGCCCCAGTGGATCGGCAGCAGCACGCCGTGCGGCTGTCCGCCCTGGAGGTCGAGGTGGGCGCGCATGCCCTCCGCCGGCGTCATGTGTATGTCGGGCCAGTACTCGCTGTACGCGCCGATCTGGATCATCGTCAGGTCGAACGGGCCGTGGTCCGCGCCGATGTCCTTGAAGCCGTCGAAGTAGCCGGTGTCACCGCTGTGGTAGATCCGGTGCCGTTCGCCGGCGACGACCCAGGACGCCCACAGGGTGTGCTGCGTGTTGCGCAGCCCACGGCCGCAGAAGTGCCGGGCGGGGGTCGCCGTCAGGGTGAGCCCGCCGACCTTGGTCTCCTCGTGCCAGTCCAGTTCGCGCAGCCGGTCGGGGGACACGCCCCACTGTTCGAGGTGGGCGCCGACGCCGAGCGGCACGGCGAAGAGGGTGTCCGTGCCCGCCAGCGACCTGATGGTCGGCAGGTCGAGGTGGTCGTAGTGGTCGTGCGAGATGACCACCACGTCGACCGGGCCGAGCGCGGCGAGCGGCAGCGGCACCGGGTGCAGCCGCCTGGGCCCGGCGAAGGGGAACGGCGAGCAGCGTTCGCCCCAGACGGGGTCGAACAGGACGCGGTGTCCGTCGATCTCCGCGAGGACGCTGGAGTGGCCCGTCCAGGTCGCCCGCAGGCCGCTCGACGCGGGCCTGGCGAGGTCGGCGACGGTGGTGGGGTGCACCGGGATGGTGCCCCGGGGGGCGCGGCGGGCGCGCTCCTGCTTCTCGAAGTACTTCTTGGCGAAGTCCAGCATGGAGCCCGACGGCCGGGTGCGGGCGACGCCGCCGGGGTTCTGGAAGACACCGTCCTTGAAGTGCGGTGAGCCCTGGATGCGGGCCAGGCGCTCGCCGCCGGGGTCCGCGCCGAAGGCGGCGGGCCGCAGCGCGCGGAGCCCGGAGCTCAGGGAACTCGAACCGGTCACGGTACCTCCAGTGGTATAGCCGAGGTCCTCCATTATGGTCGGCCCCTCCGGGGGTCGGCGTTGACACCGCACCACCCGCCTCCCAATACTGACCCACTGTTCAGTAACACCGTTCCTTCACACAGCTCCCGAGGAGCCCCCGTGCCCGCTCCCCTGATGTCTCTCGTCTGGACCGACCACGTCACCGGCCGCCAGGGCTTCCTGGTCGTCGACCGGCTGGTGCGGGGCGTGGCCAGCGGCGGTCTGCGGATGCGGCCGGGCTGCACCCTGGAGGAGGTGACCGGGCTCGCGCGCGGGATGACGATGAAGGAGGCCCTGCACTACAACCCGGAGGGCCGCTACGTCCCGCTGGGCGGCGCCAAGGGCGGTATCGACTGCGATCCGCAGGACCCTGGGGCGTACCCGCTGCTGGTCCGCTACCTGCGGGCCATGCGGCCGTACATCGAGAGTTTCTGGACCACCGGTGAGGACCTCGGGCTCACCCAGGATCTGGTGGACCGGGCCGCCGCCGAGGCGGGGCTGGTCTCCTCGGTCCAGGCGGTGTACCCGCTGCTGGACGACGAGACGGCGGCCCGGCGGCGGCTGGCGGACGCCTTCGCCGTCGAGGTGGACGGCATCGGTCTCGACGAGCTGGCCGGCGGCTGCGGGGTCGCCGAGTCGGCGCTGACGGCCCTGGACCGCGCCGGGGTGCCGTACCGGGGGACGCGGGTCGCCGTCCAGGGGCTCGGCACGATGGGCGGGGCAACGGCGCGCTTCCTCGCCTGCGCGGGGCTCACGGTGGTGGCCGTCGCCGACGTCAAGGGCACCGTCGCCAACCCCGGGGGGCTGGACGTCGAGGCGCTGCTGCGGGCGCGGGACGCGTACGGCACCGTCGACCGCGCGGCGCTGCGTCCGGGCGACCTCGACCTGCCGGGTGACGCCTGGCTGGCCGCGGACGCGGAGGTGCTGGTGCCCGCCGCGGTGTCGTACGCGATCGACGCGGCCAACGAGCACCTGGTCACCGCCCGCTGGATCGTGGAGGCGGCCAACATGCCGGTGCTGCCCGAGGCGGAGGAACGGCTCACCGCGCGCGGGGTGACGATACTGCCGGACGTGGTGGTCAACTCGGGTACCAACGCCTGGTGGTGGTGGACCCTGTTCGGCGACATCGGCCCCGACGCGGACGAGGCGTTCGCGCACACCCGGCGTTCCATGCGGGCTCTGGTGGGGCTGATGCTGGACCGCGCGGAGTCCGACGGCACGACGCCGCGTGCCGCCGCGCACGCCCTGGTGAGCGACCGGCTGCCGGTGATCGCGGAGCGGTTCGGCTGGTACCGCTGACGGGTCAGCGGCGCGTGAGTCCCGCGGCGAGGAGCAGCGCGGCGAGCGCCGTGAGGGCGGTGGCCGGCCAGCCGAAGGCGTCGAGCAGGGGTGCGGCGGCGGCCGCGCCGAGGGCGCCGACGGTGAAGTAGACGACGAGGTAGACGCTGCTGAGGCTGCCTGAGCGGGCCGGGTCCAGGGCGATGACACGGCTCTGGTTGGCGGCCTGGGCGGCGAAGCAGCCGGCGTCGAGGACGGCGAGCCCGAGAGCGGTGACCCAGGGCGTGTCCAGGCCGGTGGCCAGCAGGCCGGTGCCGGCCGCGGCGGCCAGTACGGCGCCGGTGATCACGGTCCGCGGGCCGTACCGGTCGGTGAGCCGGCCGGTGAGCGGGAGCACGGCGAAACCGAGGAGCCCGGCCAGGCTGTACAGGCCGATGGCGGTCGGGCCCAGCGAGTGGGGCGGCCCGGCGAGGGCCAGGGCCAGGGCGATCCAGACCAGGTTGAAGGCGAGGTACCAGAGAGCTCCGGTGGCGACCGCGAGCCGCAGCCGCCGGTGCTTCAGGAGCAGGGGCGGCAGTGCCCTGAGGGTGGCGAGGTAACCGCCGCGGGCGGGGGGCCGGTGCCGGGGCAGCAGGGTCACGGCGGCGGCCGCGCCGAGCAGGGCGATGACGGCGAAGACCAGGAGCATCCGCCGCCAGCCGAGGGCGTCGGTGAGGGCGCCGCCCGCCAGCCGGCTCAGCAGGATGCCGGCCGACATGCCGGCGGCCACGACGGCGACCCCGGTTCCACCGCGGCCCGGTGGGGCGTGCCGGCCCGCGATGTTGCTCGCCTGCGCCGCGACGCTGGCCGCGGCGCCGGCCAGCAGATAGGCGGCCAGCAGGACGGCGGGGCCGGGCGCGGTCGCGGCGAGTGTCAGCGCGACGGCCAGGGCGGTCAGCTGGGCGGCGACCAGCCGGTTCGGGGCCAGGTGGTCGGTGAGCGGCAGGAGCAGGGCGAAGCCGGCCGTGCAGCCGGCCAGCGCGGCGGTCGGGACCAGGCCGATCACGGACAGCGGCACGTCCAGGTCGGCGGCGACGGTGGTGAGCGCGGGCTGGAGGGCGTAGTTGTTCGCGATCGCCGTGCCGGCCACGACGGCCAGCAGGAACGTGCCGCCCCGGGGCAGCGGGCGGCTCACGGGCGGGTGTCGCGGGTGAGGACGACGGCGTAACGGCATTCGGCGTCGGTGGTGTTGGCGAAGACACGCTCGGCGGGGGCGCCGAGTTCGAGGGTGTCGCCGGCGTCGAGTTCGTGGACCGTCTCGCCGTCGTGGAAGGTCAGGTGCCCGTCGAGGACCCAGACGAGCTGCCGTACGAAGGCGAAGGCCGCCGCCGGATACGGGACGCGCGCTCCGGCGGGCAGGTGGATCTCGGCGATCTCCGCGGGGAAGCGGGGGCCGGTGATCTGGCGGCGCCGGTAGCCGGTGCCGGGGTCGCGCCACTCGGCCGCGTCGGCGCCGCGCCGTACTCCCGCCGTGTCGGGCTCGGGGTCCGGCGTGCCTTCGGCGAGGGCGAGCAGGGAGGCGACGCTCAGCTGGAAGGCGGCGGACAGCTTGCCGAGGACGACGGCCGTCGGGCTGCTCTCGCCGCGCTCGATCCGGCTGATCATCGCCGGGGAGACCCCGGAGGCGTCCGCGAGCTGGGCGAGGGTCCAGCGGCGGCGCTCGCGTTCGGTGCGGACCCGGGCGGCGATCCGTGCCACCAGAACGTCCGCCGCGGGATCTACTATGTTGGACATGAATCCAATATACGAGAGAAACCCGGCGGTGACGGTCCGTCCGGCGGAAGCCCGGGACGCGGAGGCGGTGCGGGCGATCCGCAACCACGCCGTCGAGCACTCGACCGCGCTGTGGACCGAGACCCCGCAGACCGCGGCCGAGGGGGCGGCCTGGTTCGCGGCGCACCTGGAGCGCGGATCGGCGCTCGTGGCCGAAGTGGCGGACGCGCCGGGCGAGGTGGCGGGATTCGCGGTCTACGGCCCGTGGCGCGCCCTGGACGGCTACCGGCACACGGTGGAGAACTCCGTCTACGTGCGCGAGGGCAGGCAGGGCCTCGGTGTCGGCTCCGCGCTGCTGGCCGGCCTCGTCGTCGCGGCCCGGGAGGCCGGCCACCATGTGATGATCGCCGGGATCGAGGCCCGTAACACCTCCTCCGTCCGGCTGCACGAACGGTTCGGCTTCGAGCACGCGGGCACGGTCCGGGAGGTGGGCACCAAGTTCGGCCGCTGGCTGGACCTGACGCTCATGCGGCTGCCGCTGTCCTGAGACGGCAACGCGGGCGGTGGGGCGACCGATTAGGGTGACCGCGTGGCGAGAGTGCGGTTGAGTGTGGCCGAGCGGCGCGAGGAACTGCTGCGGGCCGCCATCGAACAGATCGAGGCGCGGGGCGTGGCGGCGGTGCGGATCGCCGATGTCGCGTCGGCCCTCGGCGTGAGCAACGCGCTGGTGCTCTACCACTTCTCGACGAAGGAGAAGCTGGTCGCCGCCGCCTTCACCTATGCCGCCGAGGGCGATCTGGCCCATCTGCGCAAGCTGCTCGGCCGCCGGACGTCGGCGCTGCGCCGGCTGCGGGCGGCGGTGCGCTGGTACGCGCCGACCGGGCAGGCCAAGGGCTGGCGGCTGTGGATCGAGGGCTGGGCGGTGGCCCTGCGCGAGCCCGCCCTGCGGGATGTCACCAAGGAGCTGGACCAGCAGTGGAAGGCGGCGATCGCCGAGGTCGTGACCGAGGGGGTGGCCGCCGGTGAGTTCCGGTGCCCCGACCCGGCGGCGGCGGCACTGCGGCTGACGGCGCTGCTCGACGGGCTCGCCGTACAGCTCACGTCGTACCCGGGCGCCGTACCACGGGCCCGGGCTCAGCAGTGGGTGGACGAGGCGTTGGCCCGCGAACTGGGCCTGCCCGGCGAGGAGTAAGGGGCGCCCCGCAAGAAGGACACCCCTTACCCGCACCGCACGTGCGCACCTCGGGCGACACCCGCACCCCACGTACGCACCTCGGGCGACACCCGCGCACCCCACGTACGCACCTCAGGCGACGGAGGCGATCCGCATCTTGATGTCGTCCGGGGAGAGCGCGCCCTTGGCCGTCACATGGTCGCCGGACGACTCGCCGCGCAGCCGGCGTCCGATCCACGGGACCAGGTACTCCCGGGCCCAGTGCACGTCGTCGCGACGGACCTCCAGGGTGCCGCGGGGCGGCAGCGGGGGCCATGGCTGGTCGGGGTCGGCCGGGGTCTCCAGGCCGAGCACCTGACCGGCGCGCAGCGCCACACGCGTGTGGCCCTCGGGTGACAGGTGCAGCCGGTCGTCGTCCCAGGCCCGCCGGTCCTGCACGGTCTTCAGGGACCACAGGTCGAGCACCGGGCAGCCGTACCGGTCGGCGATGGCCCGGACATGGCCGTTGTACGTGGCGATCTTGCCGCGCAGGTGCTTGAGCACGGGCACGTTGCGAGTGTCGAACCCGGTGGTCACCATGACCGTGCCGACGGCCCCGGTCAGCCGGACCACGGCCCGCTCGAACCGCTCGGCCACCTCGTCCGGGTCGGTGCCGGGACGGATGATGTCGTTGCCGCCCGCACAGAAGGAGACCAGATCCGGGGCGAGTTCCAGGGCCTGCGGCACCTGGTCCGCCACGATCTGGTCGAGGAGTTTCCCGCGGACGGCGAGGTTGGTGTACGCGAAGTCGCCCTCGGGCCGCCGGTCCGACAGCAGTACCGCGAACCGGTCGGCCCAGCCGACCATCGCCCCGTCGGGCCCCGGGTCGCCGACGCCCTCGCTGAAGCTGTCCCCCAGCGCCACGTACGACCCGATCACTGATGCGTTGTCACTCTTCGAATCGTCTGCCACATCGGACCATGATTCACCTTTGACTGTGACCTACGCGACCGTAATAAGGGGTTGACGATCGGTGAGATAAGACACTTTTAAATACTTTGCCAAGCCCGGAATAAGGCTCCGGTCAGGGACGTTGACGCGATGATCCCCAGACCCGGAAGTCGCTGATCAGAAAGTGGCTCCAGGTGGTCCGGAAGGCGAAGTGCCCGCCTGTGTACGGCTGCGGGTCGGTGTAGTCGAACACCAGCCGTCCGTTGTTCCACCAGCGGACCACCGGGCCGTCGGAGACGATCCGGACGTGATTGGGTTCGTTCGCCACGAGCAGCGGTTCGGTGTAGTCGTAGACCAGCGGCCGGACGCCGGGCTCGCCGACGTAACGGCGCAGCCGGGTCGTGGTGTTGTAGTTGGCCCCGTAGCCGGCGTAGTACGTCGTGAGGTAGTCGTACTCGGCGAGCGCTCCGTGCCGCGGGGTGGCGAACAGGTCGCCCGGGGAGCGGACGTCGGTGGCGTTCCAGAAGTTGTTGAGGTCGGAGACGCGGTCGTCGGGGCCGCCCGCCGAGACCGGTGTGGCGGTGTACTCCAGGACGTACGGCCCTTCGAGCCGGCGCCGGAACCAGATCGTCGCCCCGGCGGGCACGTCGACCTCGAGGAGCCCGTCCCTCGCGGCGACCGTCCCGCCCTGCTCCAGTTCCACGGACCACTGGCCCAGGCCGTGGCGGAAGTCGTCGTGGGCGAGCAGGCGGCGATGGCGGGGTGCGGCGCTCGCGGGCGTGACGGGGGCGAGGGCCGCGAGGGCGGCTCCGGCGGCCAGGGCTCCGAAGAGTCGGCGGGTGGTCGTCATACGGCAGGTTCCTTCCGGCGTGACGAAGAGGTCGGAAAGCGCTTTCACCCAACGGGATCACTGTGCCGTGGCCGGACCTTCGCTGTCGACACCTGACACGTCCGCGCCACGAGATGGACATACCGAAGGCCGGACCCGGGGATCGGGGTCCGGCCTTCGGAGTGCGTGTCAGACCAGTGGGCCCCCGTCAGCCGACGGCGAGGCCCTTCGAGCGGAGGTAGCCGACCGGGTCCACGTCCGAGCCGTAGTCGGGGGTGGTGCGGATCTCGAAGTGGAGGTGCGGCCCGGTCACGTTGCCGGTCGCGCCGGAGAGGCCGATCTGCTGGCCCGCGGTCACGGTCTGGCCGGCCGAGACGGAGAGCGCGGAGAGGTGGCCGTACTGGGCGTAGTAGCCGTCGGCGAGCCGGATGACGACCTGGTTGCCGTAGGCACCGCCCCACCCGGCCGTGACGACCGTGCCTTCGCCGACGGCCTTCACGGGGGTACCGGTCGGGACGACGAAGTCGACGCCCGTGTGGTAACCGCTGGACCACATGCCGCCGGCCACGTGGTAGCCGGTGCCGACGGCGGCGCCGCTGACCGGGAGGGTGAAGCCGGAGGCGATCGCAGTGGACGCGTTCGACGTGGACGCGTTCGCCGTGGACGCCTGCGAGGGGGTGGACGACCGGGTCCCCGGCCGGGCACCGGAGTCCGTCGCGCCCGACGCCGTGGCGCCGCGGCCGCCGAGGACGAGCCTGAGGCCGGGATGGATCAGCGAGGGGTCGTCGCCGACGGCCTGCCGGTTGTCGGCGTAGAGCCGGTGCCAGCCACCGCGGACGTCCTGGTCCCGGGCGATCTTCGAGAGGTAGTCGCCGGGCACCACGGTGTAGGTGCGGTGCGCGGACCGCGCGGTGGCGGACCGCACCGCCGTCGCCTGCCTCACGGCCGCCTTCTCGGCGGCCGGTGTCGACTGCGGGGCCCGCGCGGAAACGGACTGCGGGGTGGCCGCGTGGGCGCCGGTGGCCCCCATGAGCGGCAGAGCCAGCGCGGCGCCGCCGGTTCCGGCGACGGCCATCGAACGGGTGAGGCGCTGGGGCCTGGGACGACGGTGCTTACCCTTCGCGGGCATGGCGCGTTCCTCTCCGGCGCCTGCGAGGTGAGCTGTCGGGTTCGGGCTGGAGCTGCCCGGCCACGCATCGCTGCGTCGCTGCACCCCTGGCCGTCCCGGGAACCGGAACAGGCGGTCGTACCTGGTGGGTCCCCCGCTCCTGCCGGGCACGGGTGAGTGTGTGGGGATTCCGGGCGGCGGCAGGATTAGGCGTTCCGCCCGGATGCGTGGCGAACGTAAGCGAGCAGGACGCGCGCGGACAAGCGAACGGTTCCCGCCGCCCCGCCGCCCCGTGATCCGTTACGGGAATTCCCCGTCACCCTCCGTGGATTCCGATCTTTCCCGTTCCGCCGACTCCCCTGGAAAAGCACCGGAATTACGTGGACATGACGCGCGACGGACGGTCACGAATATGACGCTCCTCACGCACGTCACGCCACGTCCCCTTATTCCAGAGCGAGTTGTGATTAACGGGCCAATTCGGTCAGACGGATCAGATGCGGCGGAATCGGATGACCGTCGCATCCAGGTCACCCTTGAGGCCGGTGCGCAGCCCGTGGTGCAACAGGACGGCACCCCGGTACACTTCGCCCGTTTCGCGGCATTCGTACGACGCCGTCGGGTCGAGGCCCCGCAGCCGCAGCGCGGGCGCGGGTTCGCCGTAGCTCTGCGCCTGGAGCCAGGCGAGGACGACAATCTCCTCGCCCAGGGTGTACTGCACCGCGCTGAGCCCGCCCGTCGGCGGCCGCAGCCGGAACTGGTCGCCGCGCTGCACCAGCGGCCGGATCTCCTTGTACAGCTCCACCCAGCGGCCGGCCTCGGCGAGCTCCTCCTCGGTCCACTTCGAGAGGTCGCCGCCCACCCCGAGCGCTCCCGCCATGGAACTGACGAACCGGAACCGCAGGCTGCTGACCCGGTCGTTGAGCTGGTGGTTCGGGCTGTCGGTGACCCAGGCGGACATCACCCGGGCGGGGTGGATCTGACTGAAGCCGTGCTGGATGGCGAGCCGGTCCAGCGGGTCGGTGTTGTCGGAGGTCCACACCTCGTCGGTGCGGCTCATGACGCCGAGGTCGATCCGGCCGCCACCGCCGGAGCAGGACTCGATGGCGACGGTCGGATGGGCCGCGCGGATCCGGTCGAGCAGGGCGTACAGCCCGCGCACGTGGTCCACCCACAGGCGTTGCGGGTAGGGCTCGCCGGGCCAGCCCGCGTCGGTGAAGCAGCGGTTGAAGTCCCACTTGACGTAGTCGATCGGGGCGCTGGACAGCAGGGCGTCGAGCTGCTCCCAGAGGTACTCCTGGACGTCCTCGCGGGCGAGGTTGAGGACGAGCTGGTTGCGCAGTTCCGTCCGCTTCCGCCCCTGCTGGTACTGCACCCAGTCGGGGTGCGCGCGGTACAGGTCGCTGTCCGCGTTGACCATCTCGGGCTCCACCCAGATGCCGAACTGCATACCCAGGGCGTGCACGTAGTCGCCGAGGGGCTTCAGGCCCTTCGGGAAGCGGTCCGGGTTGGGCGTCCAGTCGCCGAGGCCGGCGTGGTCGCTGGTGCGGGCGCCGAACCAGCCGTCGTCCACCACGAAGAGTTCGACGCCGATCGCGGCGGCCCGCCGGGCGAGGGTGGCCTGCTGCTCCTCGGAGATGTCGAAGGTGGTGGCCTCCCAGGAGTTGAACAGCACCGGCCGGTCCCGGTCGGCCTCCGGGATGACGTACGCCCGCTGGTAGGCGTGCCAGGCGCGGCTGGCCCCGCCGAAACCGCCGTCGGACCAGAGGGCGGCGAAGACGGGGCTGGTGTACGACTCGCCCTCGGCCAGCATCAGCAGGCCCGAGTCGTCGTAGCCGGCGCCGCCGGTGATCTGCACGCGCGCGTCCGGGAGTTGGGCGACGGCGATCCGCCAGGAGCCGGACCAGCCGAGGGCACAGCCCCAGACCTCCCCGTGCTCCTCGGTGGCGTCGGTGTCCAGGGCGACCCAGGGCAGGTGCTGATGGCCGGTGTGGCCGCGGCGGCTGCCGATGACCTTCTCACCGTAGGTGAGCGGGGCGCTGACCAGCCGGGACTCGGCGGCCCAGCGGCCGTGCAGCTGGGAGAGGCGCCAGCCCTCGCGGTCCGGCAGCGTCCAGGTGGCCGGGTCGGCGCGCAGCAGCTCCACGCGCGCGGGCCCTTCGTTGCCGACGGTCACCCAGCGCTCGACGACGTCGCCGCGCATCCGGTAGTGCAGGGTGATGACGATCTCGTCGTCCCGGAAGCGGAGCCGCAGTTCCTCGTCACCGCCGTCGCCGCCGGTCTCGTACGACTCGAAGGTCCACTCGGTGCCGCGGCGCTTCTCGGTGCGCACCGACAGCGCCGGGCGCACGAAGCGGGGGCCGCCCTCTACGGGGTACTCCTCACGGCCGTCGAGCGGGGACTCGAAGGGCCAGTAGTCGGGCAGCGGCCGGACAGTGAGGGCTTCGGCGTCCGCGAGCCGGATCCTGGGCCCCCAGTGCAGGTGAAGGAGTTCGTCGGCCTCCGTGAGATGCAGCGCGTAGCTGCTGCCAGGGCCCGACAGGAGCCAGGTACGACCGTTTTCGGCGATGTCCACCATCGAGAAACCTCACACAGGTGCCAACAGATCCGCTCAAGCACGAACATCATCAAGGGCCGCGGGCTCCGGAGGCAACGCCTGTGGACAACTCATTGCCCGTGGAAACCGATGTCGTATGGTCGACGCAGTGCCCGTCGACGAGCCGCGCCGACGGGACCGGCCGGGAGGAGTCCCCGTGACGCAGCAGGTCCCGTCCACCGAGCCCGAGCTGGCCGGTGTGCGCAACTTCCGTGACGTGGGCGGCCTGCCGACCGTGGACGGGCGGCGGGTGCGGTACGGCGTGCTGTTCCGCAGCGGGCACCTGGCGCACGCGACCGAGCAGGACGCGGAGTTCCTCGCCTCCCTCGGCCTGCACACGATCTTCGACTTCCGCAACGCGGCCGACCAGAAGCTGGAGGGCCCCGACGTCGAGCTGCCGGGCGTGCGGAACGTGAACCTGCCGTTGACCGACCCGGCGCACGGTGCCGAGTTCTGGACGATGGTCCGCGAGGGCGACATCGAGCAGTTGCGCGGGCTCCTCGGCGACGGCAGGGCCGCGGGCCGGATGGTCAGCTCGTACCGCACGATCGTGAGGGAGCGCACCGACGAGCACGCGCGCGTGCTGCACGCCATCGCGGAGGACAGCGTCCCGGCGCTGATGCACTGCGCGGCCGGCAAGGACCGGGCGGGCGTCTCCGTCGCGGTGACGCTGCTCGCGGTGGGCGTGGAGCGGGACGCGATCCTCGCGGACTACCTGGAGTCCAACGCCAAGCACCGCCGCTACAAGGTGAAGCGCAGCGGCAGCGGCGACAGCGTCTACAGCCCCGAGGTGATGGAGCTGCTCAGCCCGCTCTTCGACGCCCGCGCGGAGTACCTGACGGCGGCCTTCGAGAGCATCGAGGAGACGTGGGGCGACGTCGACACCTACCTGGCGCAGGGGCTCGGGCTCACCGCGCGGACCCGGGAGCGGCTGCGCGAGCGCCTGCTCGGCTGAGGCCGCGGGCCGGGTCCGGGCGTGGGCTCAGCCCTTGCCGCCGAGTTCGAACAGCAGGAACAGGAACGCGGCGAAGACGTGCCCGACGGCGATGTAGATGATGAGCCGGACCCACAGGGCCCGGGGGAACTTCTCCTCCAGATTGCTCACGGCAGCTCTCCAGTGATCGGTCCCAGGCACAGGGCGGCCGTGGGACTCTGCAACAGGGTGTGGACGAACAGGAGCTCGACGCCGTCGTGGTCCTCGGCGGCGAGCCGGTGCGGGGTCAGCGAGTCGAAGTGCGCGCTGTCGCCGGGGGCGAGCACGTGCGCGCTGTCGCCGAGGCGGAGCCGGAGCCGCCCGCGCAGGACGTACAGCCACTCCTCGCCGGGGTGCACGCGCACGATGTCGCCCTGCGAGCCGTACGGCACCCGGACGCGCAGCGACTGCATCCCGCGGCCGGGGGCCCCGGCCGGCCAGTACGTCCAGCCGCCGGCCCGGGTCGGCTCCATGTCGCCGGCGCGCACGATCGCGTCACGGTCGGCGGCCGTCTCGCCCAGCAGCTCGGAAACCGTCGTACCGTAGACACGCGCGAGTGCGAGCAGCATGGGCAGCGAGGGCTGGCGCTGCCCGGTCTCCAGCCGGGAGAGATGGGCGGCCGACAGTCCGGCGTCGCGGGCCGCGGCCTCCAGGGTGAGACCGGCACGGCGGCGCAGGGACCGCAGCTGCGGGGCGACGACGGGCAGGTCCTCGACCGGCCCGCCCGCCCGCTCGTTCTCGGAGGCGTTCATGCCTCCATTCAGCCGCAGATTTGCCTCAGCGGCAATTTCTTTGCCTCAGAGACAAAAAGCTAGCGGTTGGCCACCGCCTGCTTGATGAGCGTCCTCCCGAAGTCCCACATCAGGCCGCCGCCGCTGTGGGCGTCGTCCATGACGTCCGTGAAGGCGTCCACGAAGCGGTCCACGTCCGTCTCGTCGACGATCAGCGGCGGGATGAGCTTGATCACCTCCAGGTGGTCGCCGGAGACCTGGGTGAGGATCCGGTGCCGTTGCAGCAGCGGTACGACGACCATCTGTGCGAAGAGGCCCTTGCGGGCGGCCTGGAGCATGGTCCAGCGGCTGCGCAGCTTCAGCGAGCCGGGCCGGCCGAACTCGATGCCGATCATCAGGCCCCGGCCGCGCACGTCGGCGAGCAGTTCGTACTTGTCGGTCAGTGCGGCGAGCCGGGACTTGAGCAGTTCCCCCGTCGCCCGCGCGTTGGCGACGATCCGGTCGTTCTCCATGACGGCGAGGACGGCGAGCCCGGCGGCCATCGCCTGCGCGTTGGCACCGAAGCTCGCCGAGTGGACCAGGACGCGGTCCATGGACGAGTAGACCTTCTTGAAGATCCAGTCCTTGCCGAGGGTGGCGCCGACCGGGACGTACCCGCCGGACAGCGCCTTCGCCACGCACACCAGGTCCGGCTCCACGCCCTCCTCGTGCTGGTAGGCGTAGAAGTCGCCGGTGCGCCCCAGGCCGGTCTGCACCTCGTCGGCGATCAGCAGCGCCTTGTGCCTGCGCAGCAGCTCCTGGGCGGCGCGCAGATAGCCGGGCGGGGCCTCGTGCACCCCCTTGCCCTGGATCGGTTCGACGATCAGGGCGGCGACGTCGCCCTTCCTCAGTTCCCGGGCGAGCGCGTCCAGGTCGCCGAGGGGTACGGCGGTGTCGGGCAGCAGGGGGGCGAAGCCGTCCCGGAAGCCGCTCTCGCCGTTGACCGACAGGGAGCCCGTGGTCAGGCCGTGGAAGGCGTGGTCGCAGTAGAGGACCCGCGGTCTGCCGGTGGCGAACCGGGCGAACTTCAGGGCGGTCTCGACGGCTTCCGTGCCGCTGTTGCCGAAGAACACCCGGTCCAGGTGCGGGCTGTGCGCGAGGAGCCGTTCGGCGAGCAGGCCGGGCAGCGGCTGGCAGTCGAACCGGGTGAGGTCGGCGAGCTGCGCGTCCAGGACGTCGTGCAGGGCCTTGCGGACGACCGGGTGGTGCCGGCCCAGGCCCATCACTCCGAACCCGGCGAGCATGTCCAGGTAGTCGTTGCCCTCCGCGTCCCAGAAGTGGGCGCCCTCGGCCCGCTCGTAGACCTTGTCGAAGCCGATGGTGTGCAGCATGCGCGGGAGCTGGTGGTTCAGGTACTTGCCGTGCAGTTCGTACCGCTCACCACCACGCTCGGCGAGCAGCGCCCCGAGGTCGAACTCCGTACTCATTGCCTCTCCTTGTCAACACCCTCGGCGTCAGCGCCCCGTAGGGGCGCGGGGAACTGCGCGACCAGCCCGGACGGCGCCGCAGCCGCCGTACGGATCCCCGCGGCACCCCCGTGGGCGCCTTCGGCCCCCCACCCCGCGAGGCTTGCCCCGATCCGCCCCGCGATCTCCACCGGCGTGAGCCCGATGTCGGCCAGCACCTCCCCCCGCTTCGCATGCGCCAGGAACTGCTCGGGAATCCCGAACCGCCGTACCGGTACGTCCACGTCGGCGTCGCCGAGCGCCAGCGCCACCGCCGCACCGACGCCGGCCGCCCTGCTGTTGTCCTCGACGACCGCCACGAGTTCGTGGTCCGCCGCCAGCACCGGCAGCGCGGGATCCACGGGTTTGACCCAACGGGGGTCCACCACCGTGCAGTTGATTCCACGGGCAGCCAGCAGCTCGGCGGCCTGGAGGCACACCGGCGCCATCACGCCGACCGCGACCAGCAGCACCCGCGCGTCCGTGTCGCGATGGAGCACATCCACCCCGCCGACCCGGTCGACCGCCGGGATCTCCGGGCCCACCGACTCCTTCGGGAACCGCACCAGCGTGGGCGCGTCGTCCACGGCGACGGCCTCGCGCAGCTGGAGGCGCAGCTGTTCGGCGTCGCGCGGGGCGGCGATCCGCAGACCCGGGACCACCTGGAGGATCGACATGTCCCACATCCCGTTGTGCGACGCGCCGTCGACGCCCGTGACGCCCGCCCGGTCCAGGACGAACGTCACCCCGCAGCGGTGCAGTGCCACGTCCATCAGCAACTGGTCGAAGGCGCGATTCAAGAACGTGGCGTAGACGGCGACGACCGGGTGCAGTCCCCCGGTCGCCAGCCCCGCCGCGGAGACCGCCGCGTGCTGCTCGGCGATGCCGACGTCCCAGACCCGGTCGGGGAAGCGCTCGGCGAACCTGCCGAGGCCGACCGGGTGCAGCATGGCCGCGGTGATCGCCACGACGTCGTCCCGCTCCTCGCCGATGCGGACGATCTCCTCACCGAACACCGAGGTCCAGGACGGACCGCTGGACGGCGTGAGCGGCTCGCAGGTGAGCGGGTCCATCACGCCGACGGTGTGGAAGTGGTCCTCCTCGTGGGCGATCGCGGGCTCGTAGCCGCGGCCCTTCTCGGTGAGGCAGTGCACCAGCACCGGGCCGTGGAAACGTTTCGCGCGGCGCAGCGCCGACTCGACCGCCCTGATGTCGTGGCCGTCGATCGGGCCGACGTACTTGAGGCCCAGGTCCTCGAACATGCCCTGCGGGGCGAAGGCGTCCTTGAACCCCTTCTTGGCGCCGTGCAGGGACTCGTAGACGGTGTTGCCCACGATCGGCGTGCGCAGGAGCACGCCCTTGCCCCAGGCCAGCACCCGCTCGTAGCCGTCGGTGGTGCGCAGGGTCGCCAGGTGGTTGGCGAGGCCGCCGATGGTGGGGGCGTAGGACCGCTCGTTGTCGTTGACGACGATGATCAGCGGCCGGTCCTTGGCGGCCGCGATGTTGTTGAGCGCCTCCCAGGCCATTCCGCCGGTCAGCGCGCCGTCGCCGATGACCGCGACGACATGGCCCTTCTCCCCCTGCACCTGGCGGGCCTTCGCGAGACCGTCGGCCCAGCCGAGCGCGGTGGAGGCGTGGCTGTTCTCGATGACGTCGTGCTCGGACTCCTCGCGTGAGGGGTATCCGGACAGGCCGCCCTTCCCGCGCAGCTTGGAGAAGTCCTGACGGCCGGTCAGCAGCTTGTGGACGTAACTCTGGTGGCCGGTGTCCCACAGGATGCGGTCGGCCGGGGACTCGAAGACCCGGTGCAGCGCGACGGTCAGCTCCACGACGCCCAGGTTGGGCCCGAGGTGGCCGCCGGTCCTGGCGACCGCGTGCACCAGGAACTCGCGTATTTCTTCGGACAGTTCGCCGAGTTCCGCCTCGGACAGCGCCTTCAGGTCACGTGGTCCCCGGATGGTCTCCAGAATCGTCACGCTCGGCCCCCTCTCGGTCCGTGCTGTTCAGCTCACCGTGACGGCGGGTGCTCCGGACCCGGCGCCGTCCTGCTCCATCTGCTCGGCGATCTTCATCGCTTCCTCGATGAGGGTCTCCACGATCTTCGACTCGGGCACGGTCTTGATGACCTCGCCCTTGACGAAGATCTGCCCCTTGCCGTTGCCGGAGGCGACGCCGAGGTCGGCCTCCCGGGCCTCGCCGGGGCCGTTGACCACGCACCCCATGACGGCGACCCGGAGCGGCACCTCCATGCCCTCCAGGCCCGCCGTCACCTCGTCCGCCAGCTTGTAGACGTCGACCTGGGCGCGGCCGCAGGACGGGCAGGAGACGATCTCCAGGCGGCGCTGCCGCAGGTTCAGCGACTCCAGGATCTGGATGCCGACCTTGACCTCCTCGGCCGGCGGGGCGCTCAGGGACACCCGGATGGTGTCGCCGATGCCCTGGGAGAGCAGCGCCCCGAAGGCGACGGCCGACTTGACCGTGCCCTGGAAGGCCGGGCCCGCCTCGGTCACGCCGAGGTGCAGCGGGTAGTCGCACTGGGCGGCGAGCTGCCGGTACGCCTCGATCATCACGACCGGGTCGTTGTGCTTCACGGAGATCTTGATGTCCCGGAAGTCGTGCTCCTCGAAGAGGGACGCCTCCCACAGCGCCGACTCGACCAGCGCCTCGGGGGTCGCCCTGCCGTACTTCTGGAGCAGCCGGCGGTCCAGGGAGCCGGCGTTGACGCCGATGCGAATCGGCGTGCCGTGGTCCCTGGCCGCCTTCGCGATCTCCTTGACCTTGTCGTCGAACTGCTTGATGTTGCCCGGGTTCACGCGGACCGCGGCACAGCCGGCCTCGATCGCCGCGAACACGTACTTCGGCTGGAAGTGGATGTCCGCGATGACCGGGATCTGCGACTTCCGCGCGATGGTCGCGAGGGCGTCCGCGTCGTCCTGCGTGGGACAGGCGACCCGGACGATCTGGCAGCCGGACGCTGTCAGCTCGGCGATCTGCTGGAGGGTGGCGCCGATGTCCGAGGTGCGGGTCGTGGTCATCGACTGCACGGACACCGGGGCGCCGCCGCCGACCGGCACCCTGCCGACATGGATCTGCCGGGACACCCTGCGCTCGGCCACCGGCCGGGCCGGGACCTCCGGGAGGCCCAGGGAGACTGCGGTCATGCCGTCACTCCCGGTTCCCGGAGACCGTCTCGCGCATCGCGCGCAGCGACTCCTTCAGGGACCCCATGGTGGCGAGCACGGCGGTGGGCTCGTAGCCGCAGTGCGCCATGCAGTTGGCGCAGCGCGGGTCCTTGCCGCGGCCGTACTTGTCCCAGTCGGTCTTCTCGATGAGTTCCCGGTACGTCGGCACGTACCCGTCGCTCATCAGGTAGCAGGGGCGCTGCCAGCCGAAGAGCGAGTAGTTCGGGATCGCCCAGGCCGTGCACGGGAAGTCGACCTTGCCCTCCAGGAAGTCCAGGAAGAGCGGGGAGTGGTTGAGCCGCCACTTCTTCCGGTTGCCGCCGGAGAACGCCTTCTTGAACAGTTCGCGGGTCTGCTCGACGCCGAGGAAGTGCTCCTGGTCGGGAGCCTTCTCGTAGGCGTAGGCGGGCGAGATCATCATCTCGTCGACCTTGAGGTCGTCGTTGAGGAAGTTGAGCACCTCGACGATGGTCTGCGGGGTGTCCGTGTTGAAGAAGGTCGAGTTGGTGGTCACCCGGAAGCCGCGCCGCTTGGCCTCCTTGATGGCCGCCACGGCCTCGTCGAACACGCCCTCCTTGGCCACCGACTCGTCATGCCGCTCGCGGAGCCCGTCGATGTGCACCGCGAACGCGAAGTACGGCGACGGCGTGAACTTGTCCATCTTCTTGCGGAGCAGCATCGCGTTGGTGCACAGGAAGACGTACTTCCGTCGCGCCACCAACTGCCGCACGATCTCGTCGATCTGAGGGTGCATCAGTGGTTCGCCGCCCGCGATGGACACCATCGGCGCACCGGACTCCAGCACCGCCCCGACGGCCTGCGCGACCGGCATGCGCTGCTTCAACACCCCTGCCGGATGCTGGATCTTGCCGCACCCCTCGCATTTCAGGTTGCACGCGAAGAGCGGTTCCAGCTCCACGATCAGCGGGAACTTGTCCCGCTTGCGGAGCTTCTGTTCAGCCAAGTAGGTAGCGACCTTGATCGACTGGCGCAGCGGCATGGCCATCTGGCTCACCTCCGGGGGAGCAGCAAAGAACGGTGCCATTCGAAGAAAGCTGGAAGAACGGATCGAAGAACGCGGAAAGCCGATATTCCACCGCGCACCGTGCCGATCCGGACGAGTTCATGTTCAGGAGCGTCCACGACCACTCGTACGGCCGCAACCGGGCGCTCGCCCACGCGTACGGCGCTCAGGAGTGTGGCCGCCGATTCCATGTCGACCGCGATCGCGCCGGTCGCGAACAGGTCAGCCCGTTCGTGACCGCGGACGACGTGGTCGGAGCCGGTGACCGGGCCGGTGTGGACGGTGCGGCCGGGCAGGGTCCGTACGAGTTCCTTCACGAGGAGTTCGGTACCGACGCACGGCACGCTGCCGCGCGGGTCCCGGGCCTCCTCGGCGACGACCAGGTCGCCGGGGTGCATCCCGGGGGCGAGTCCGGCGCAGAAGCCGGTGGCCAGCACGGCGGCGCCGGCCAGCGCCGGGTCGGCCAGGACGCGGGTGACGGACCGTTCCGCCGCCCTGGGTCCCATGCCGGTGCGCAGCACGGTGACGGGCCCGTCCGCGCCGCCGCGTTCGCCGGCGCGCAGGGCGAGGTGCTCGATGCCGAGCGCGCAGGCGATCAGCAGCGGGGCCGGAGCGGGCGTGGTGCTCATTCAGCTCCTCTCGGCCTCGGGAGTCGGCTCGCCGTGGACGTAGCGGCCGAGCGCGGTGAGCGGGAAGACCTGCCGGTACAGGTGGTAGTTGATGGAGAAGTCCCAGGGGAAGCCGGTGCCGGTGAAGTACGGCTCGTCCCAGGAGCCGTCCTCCCGCTGGGTCTCGGCGAGCCACCGCACGCCCCGCTCCACGGCCTTGGCGTCCCGCTCCCCCGCCGCCAGCAGCGCCATCAGCGCCCATGCCGTCTGGGAGGCGGTGGAGGCGCCGCGCCCGCTCCACTCGCCGACGTGTTTGTAGGAGCGCAGGTCCTCGCCCCAGCCGCCGTCGTCGTTCTGGACGTTCTCCAGCCAGGTGACCGCGCGGCGGATCGCCGGGTGCGAGGCGGGCAGTCCGGCCGCGGTGAGGGCGGGCACCACGGACCCGGTGCCGTAGACGTAGTTGACGCCCCAGCGGCCGAACCACGAGCCGTCCGGCTCCTGTTCGGCGAGCAGCCACTCGATGCCGCGCCGGGTGCGCGGGTCGTGGGACATGCCCTCGAAGGCGAGCATCTCCACGACGTGCGCGGTGACGTCGGCCGACGGCGGGTCGATGACCTCGCCGAAGTCGCAGAACGGCAGCCGGTTGGGGAACGGGCTGGTGTTGTCGACGTCGAAGGCGCCCCAGGCCCCGTTCTTCGACTGCATGCCGAGGTTCCAGCGCACCCCGCGCCCGATGGCCTTCTCCATCCGCTCGGGGTCGTGGTGTCTGATGCGGCGCAGCGCGAGGACGACCTCGGCGGTGTCGTCGATGTCGGGGTAGTTGTCGTTGTGGAACTCGAACGCCCAGCCGCCCGGCGGGAGCTGGGGGCGTTTCACGGCCCAGTCGCCGGGCCGGACGATCTGCTCGCCGAGCATCCAGTCGGCGGCCTTGACGAGTTGCGGGTGATCGGCGGGCAGCCCGGCGTCGGCGAGCGCGATGGCCGCGAGACAGGTGTCCCACACCGGCGACTGGCAGGCCTCGATCATCCGGGCGCCGTCCTCGCGCCACACGGCGTAACGATCCAGCGACTCCAGGCCCGCGCGCATCACGGGGTGTTCGAGGTCGTAGCCGAGCAGGTGGAGGGCGATCACCGAGTACACGGCCGGGGGCTGGATGCCGCCCCAGGCGCCGTCGTTCTCCTGCCGTTCCACGATCCAGCGGGCGGCCGAGTTCAGGGCGGAGCCGCGGAGCCGGCGCACCGCGACCCTGCGGTAGCCGCGGACAACCTTGTCGAGCCGCTGGAACAGGCCCTCCCAGGTGGTGGGCGGGGCCAGCGGGCGGGCCGGGTTGGGGTCGGCCGGGTCGGTGTGCAGCTCGTCCAGCGGGAAGGGCGCGGGCCGTACCGGGCGCTTCGCCGAGACGACGGTGAGCGGCACGATCGTCTGCCGGGCCCACTGGCCGAAGTTGTAGATGCTGAGCGGGAACCACTTGGGGAAGTACAGCAGTTCGGGAGGGAGTTCGGGCAGGTCCTCCCATTTCCACCAGCCGAACAGGGCCAGCCAGATCCGGGTGAAGACCCGGGCGGCGGCGATCCCGCCGCGCTCCCGGATCCAGGCCGACGCCTTGGCCATGTGCGGTGCGTCGGGCGCGTCGCCGGCGAGCCGCAGGGCGACGTACGCCTCGATGGTGGTGGAGAGTTCGCCGGGGCCGCCGTAGAAGGTGGCCCAGGTGCCGTCCTCGCGCTGCTCGCCGCGGATGAAGAGCGCGGCCGCGGCGGTCGTGGACTCGTCGCGGATGCCCAGGAACTGACGGAGCAACAGGTCCTCGGCGTCCATGGTGACGTTGGTCTCCAGGTCGCCCTTCCACCAGCCCTGGGCGTCCTGGAGGGCGAGCAGCTGGTCGGTGGCGCGCCGTACCGCGCGTTCGGCGGCTTCTTGCACCCCGGCCGCCACGGGGGTGGTGAGTTCGGTGCTGGCCGAGTCGGCCCGGGGCGGCAGGGTGGCCCCGGTGCTTCCGTCGGTCGTCGCTGTCATGGCTTCCCCTTCGTGCAGTCGTGCGAAATCGTTCTGCTGTGGGTCCGCCGTCGGCCGGTGCTGGCTGCGCGCTCGCACCGGCCGGCGACTACGCGAGGGCTATTCGACCGATAGTGATCATCTCTTTCGTACGACGACGAAGTCCGCCAGCGCCGTGAACCGAGCCCGTACCCGGTCGGGCATGTCGACGGCGTGCAGGGCCTCGATGGCGATGGTGTGCTGACGGCGCGCCTCTTCGGCGGTCCACTCGCGGCCGCCGGCCTCCTCGATGAGGGCGGCGCGGGCCGCGAACTCCTCCTCGGAGAAGTTCTCGAAGTCGCTGCTCTTGGCGTCGGCGGCGAGGATCTGCCCGAGCCGCTCGGAGGCGGGACCGCCCGCCGCGAGCGCGGCGACGACCGGCAGGGACTTCTTGCGCTGGCGCAGGTCGCTCCAGGTCTGCTTGCCGGTGGACTCCGGGTCGCCCCAGATGCCGAGCAGGTCGTCGACGGCCTGGAAGGCGAGGCCGAGGTGGTAGCCGTACCGCTCCAGGGTGTCGGCGGTGCGGTCGTCGGCGCCGCCGAGCACGGCGCCGATGGAGCTGGAGGCGGCGAGCAGGGCGCCGGTCTTGTTGCCCTCCATCTCCAGGCACTCCTCGACGCTGACCCGGTCGCGGTGCTCGTAGGAGATGTCCTGGGCCTGGCCGTCGATGAGGGCGCGGGTGGCGGTGGTGAGCCGGCGGGTGGCGCGGCCGGCCTCGGCGGTGCCGAGTTCGAGGAGGATCTCGTTGGCGAGGGCGAACAGCGCGTCGCCGACCAGGATGGCCTGGGCGGGGCCGTGCACCTTCCAGACGGTGTCCCGGTGGCGGCGCTGTTCGTCGCCGTCCATCAGGTCGTCGTGCAACAGGGAGAAGTTGTGGACGAGTTCCACGGCGACGGCGCCGGGGATGCCGACCTCGGGGGCGGCCCCGGTGACCTCGGCGGAGAGCACGGCGAGGGCGGGGCGTACGGCCTTGCCGCCGTCCCCGTCCGCGGGGTTGCCCTCGGCGTCGATCCAGCCGAAGTGGTAGGCGGCGACGGTGTCCATGGGAGGTGCCAGGCGGTCGACGGCCGCCCGCAGTACCGGTGTGGCAAGGGTCCGGCCGCGTTCCAGGAGCGCGGTCACGTCCACTGCGGTCTCTCGATCGGCCTTCTCGGCCGGGGGCACAGTGGGCACAGTTTCTCCTCTTGTTGCGGTACCGGGGGTGCGGAGGCCTGCCACCCGCTGGTCGAGTGTCACGCCGCCTCCTCGAACTCGAAGAGGTGGCGGGGGCGGGGCCGGCCCAGGGTGTTCAACGCGGCGTCGGCCGCGAGGACACCGCTGCGGACCGCACTCTCCATGGTCGCGGGCCACCCGGTGGCGGTCCACGCTCCGGCCAGGTACAGGCCGGGTGCCTTGGTGCGGGCGCCGGGCCGCAGCCGCCCGACGCCGGGGGTGGGGGCGAACGTCGCGGTGCGCTCCCGGGTCACGAAGAAGTCCCGCACCCCGGCGCCGCGCGCGCCGGGCAACAGCCGTTCCAGTTCGGGCAGATACCGCTCGCGCAGTACGGCCACGGGTGCGTCGATCTCGTCCTGGGCGGCCGACTGGGACAGCGCGAGGTACTGTCCCTCCCGCAGCCCCGAGGCGTCGGTGCGGTCGAACACCCACTGGACCGGGGAGCCGAGGGCCGCGAAGAACGGCTTGGTGAGCACCGTACGGTCGTAGACCACATGGACGTTGAGGATCGGCGCGGTGCCGATCTCCAGCAGGTTCCCGGGGGCGTCGAGGGCGCCGTCGGGCAGCAGGTCGTGGGCCTCGCGCTGGGCGGTGGCCAGCACCACGGCGTCCGCGGTGAGCGTCTCGCCGGGAACCTGAACGTTCCAGCTCCCGTTCTCGTTAGTGGAGACGGAGGTGACGCGTGTACGGACCTCGGTACGCACGCCCGCGGAGTCGAGCGCCTTGCGGGCCAGCCGGTCGTGCAGTTCGCCCAGCGGCACATGGGCCCAGCCGATGTCGGC
The DNA here is from genome assembly GCF_001005085.2 of Streptomyces humi. Classification (GTDB taxonomy): domain Bacteria; phylum Actinomycetota; class Actinomycetes; order Streptomycetales; family Streptomycetaceae; genus Streptomyces; species Streptomyces humi. The sequence continues at coordinate 356,872 of NZ_LBMU02000023.1, read as the reverse complement.
CGCGCCCGGGTCGGACAGCAGACCGGTCTTGAACACCATCGCGGCGAGCCCCAGTGAGGCGTCGCCCGCGACCGCGTTGAGGGTGGCGACCCCGACCAGGTCCCACAGGGCCTCGACGGCACGCGCCGACTGGCCGTGGGCGGCCAGCCAGCTGCCGAAGTCCTGTGCGTCCAGGCTCGGATCGGCGAGGTCCAGTCCCTTGAGCGCGAGCGCGGCGCGTCCGACCCTGGCCCGCTCGGCGAGCGAGAGGTGCGGATAGGCGGCCAGGCTGCGCCCCAGATGCAGGGGTACGGGCAGCGGGTCGCGACGGAGCCTGCCCAGGCGCCGCCCCTCGGGCTTGGCGAGATCGAGCACGGGCACGTCGAGCCGGTCCTGTAGCGGTGCCAGCGCCGTGCCCTCGATGCGGTCGAGGAACCAGCGGTAGGCGGTGCAGCAACGCAGGTACACGTGCTGACCGTTGTCGACGGTCAGATCGCCGCGCTGGAAGGAGAAGGCGAGCCCGCCGAGCCTCGGCCTGCCTTCGAGCAGGGTGACGCGCACCCCCGCGTCGGCGAGCGCGAGCGCCGCCGTGACGCCCGCGAGTCCGCCGCCGACCACGACGGCGGTGCGCCCGGACGGGATGTCGTCGTGCGTCCCTTCGGACCGCGTGCCGTCGCTCTTCATGCGCCCTCTCCCGCCTGCCCGTCGCGTGGCCGGAACCGGCCGGGGCAGACCGTCGCAGTCAGGGACGCCACGCGGCCCCGGAGGGTTGCCTGCCGTTTCCCTCCGACGGGTGCGCCCCGGCGCGCCTCGCCCATCAGGCACGCCTCCTGGCGGTCAGCCGGGAGGTGTGCCGCCGGGTGTCGATCCCGGACAGGCCGCGTACGGCGACGTACGCCTTCTCGTGTCCGGGCAGCGAGACCCGGCCGCGCAGCACCGCCTCCGGTTCGCGCTCGATGCGGTCGAGCAGGCGGCGGTAGATGCCGGCCATGGCGGCGACGCAGGCGCCGCTGCGCCGGTCGAGCATGGGGAGCAGCCGGTAGCCCTCGGCGAAAAGGGCACGGGCACGGCGTACTTCGAAGTGCACGAGGCCCGCGAAGTCCGAGCCCTCGGGCGGGGTCGGTCCGTGGAACCCGGCCGAACAGCCGAACTTGGCGAGGTCGTCCTGGGGCAGATAGGTACGGCCGTTGCCGGCGTCCTCGCGGATGTCTCTCAGGATGTTGGTGAGCTGGAGCGCGAGCCCGAGCGTGTCCGCGTACTCCGGCGCGCGCTCGACGCCACGCGCCCCTGGTTCGGTACCGAACACACCGAGTGAGAGCCGGCCGATGGCACCGGCCACGCAGCGGCAGTAGACCTTGAGGTCGTCCCAGGTCTCGTAGGTCTCGCCGCGTACGTCCATCAGCACGCCGTCGATCAGCTCGTCCAGGCCGCCGAGCGGGATCGGGAAGGCCTGGGCGGCGTGCGCGAGGGCGACCGCGACGGGGTCGGTGTCGTCCTCGCCGACCGCGCCCTCCTGGACCCGGGCGAGCAGCGCCCGGGTGTCCTCCAGGCGGGCCGCCTTCACGTCGTCCGCCAGCGTGCCGTCCCCGATGTCGTCCACCCGCCGGGAAAAGGCGTAGAGCGCGGACATGGCGCGCCGCTTCGGCGCCGGCAGCAGCCTGATGCCGTAGGCGAAGTTCCGTGCCTGCTGTCCGGTGACGGTCTCGCAGTAGCTGTAGGCGGCGAGTACCGGTGCGGACACGTGTGTGGGAGAGTCCACGGTCCGGATCACCCCTCTCCTCGCAGAGTCACGCCCACCTCACGCAGCAACCGGCCCTTGCCGGGCTTGGGCGGGCCGGGAAGTACGTCGTATTCGGCGGCGGCGATCGCGCCGATCGCCGCCCTTCCCCCCGCCACGAACCCCGCGAGCAGCAGCTTCAACCTGCCGTGGACGCTACCCACAAGGGGGGCGCCTTCATTCAGGAGAGCACCGGCGCGTTGTGCTTCGTATGCAACCAGTGCACGCACCGATGCGCCCGTGGTTTTCCTGGCGAGATCCGCCTCCTGGACGTGAAAACGCTTCATGTCCTCGGCGGGCAGATAGATGCGGTCGCGGCCGAGGTCCTCGGCCACGTCCTGGAGGTGTTCGACGATCTGTAGGGCGGTGCAGATCGCGTCGGAGAGCCGGATCCGCTCGGGGGTCGAGGTGCCGGTGACGGCGAGGACCAGGCGGCCGACGGGGTTGGCGGACAACTCGCAGTAGGCGAGCAGGTCGTCGTAGGTCTCGTACCGCTTGACGATCTGGTCCTGGCGGTTGGCGGCGATCAGCCCGAGGAACGGCTCGGGGGTGAGGGAGCGGCGGCGCACGGTCGGCTGGAGGCGACGCAGCAGCGGGTGGCGCGGGGTGGCGTCGAAGACACGGCGGAGGTCGGCCTCGAAGGCGTCGAGCAGCACCAGGCGGTCCCCGGCCTCCGCGTCGGAGACTCCGAGCAGACGGGCGTCGGCGCCGCCGGGGGCCAGATCGCCGTCACCGATGTCGTCGACGAGGCGGGCGAATCCGTACACCGCCATCAGGTCGTCGCGCCAGGCCTTCGGCAGGAAGAACGGGGCCACGGGGAAGTTCTCGTCCGCGGCCTTGGCCAGCGTGCCGCGCTCCGCGTCTCCGGTCCGCGCCGGGGCGGTTGCGGTCACCGTCCGCTGCCCGGGGCGAGGACGGCGCGGCCTGCGTTGAGCTGGGGAGTTTCCGTAGCCATTGCCGTCACATCTCCCGTTCTACACTGCCGACCCAATACACACTATTTCGGACACGCCGCCCACAAGTCCGCGGGGCGGCCCGGCAGAGGGTGTCGCGCATTATCGCCCCACTTGCCGCTTTCCGGGACCGGTACAGCTTACGTTGTACAACGCATCGAGGTTCGTCGGGGTGTCCCGCAGATCACAACAACACACCGATTGGCGTCAAGATTCCTAAGGCGAGCCGGAGTTGACGTTTCCTTTGCAGACGCCGGGCCCCGCCGGAAGGTTCCGCCGGGGCCCTGGCCGAAACCGGGCGCCCGCCCGTGGAACCGGAAGCCGCTCTCCCCGGTACCGGGGGCTACTTCCCCGTGAACTTCTCGTACTCCTTGAGCACCTCTTCGGTCGGCCCGTCCATCCGCAGCTCGCCGCGCTCCAGCCACAGGACCCGGTCGCACGTGTCACGGATGGACTTGTTGTTGTGGCTGACCAGGAACACCGTGCCGGCGTGCTCACGGAGCTCGCGGATCCGGTCCTCGGAGCGCCTGCGGAACGCCGCGTCACCGGTGGCCAGCGCCTCGTCGATCATGAGGACGTCGTGGTCCTTGGCGGCGGCGATGGAGAACCGGAGCCGGGCCGCCATGCCGGACGAGTAGGTGCGCATCGGCAGGGTGATGAAGTCGCCCTTGTCGTTGATGCCCGAGAAGTCGACGATCTCCTGGTAGCGGGTCCGGATGTCCTCGCGGGACATGCCCATGGCGAGACCGCCGAGGATGACGTTGCGCTCGCCGGTGAGGTCGTTCATGAGGGCCGCGTTCACGCCGAGCAGCGAGGGCTGGCCGTTGGTGTAGACCCGGCCCTTCTCGGCGGGCAGCAGGCCGGCGATGGCGCGCAGCAGGGTGGACTTGCCGGAGCCGTTGGACCCGATCAGGCCGATCGCCTCGCCCCGGTAGGCGGTGAAGGAGACCCCGCGGACCGCGTGCACCTTGCGGACGCCCCGCTCGTCGCCGCGCCGGACGATACGGCTGAGGGCCGAGGTCGCGCTGCCCTTGCCGGTCTTGGCGCCGTTGACGCGGTAGACGATGTGCACGTCCTCCGCGATGACGGTGGGGATCCGCTCCCCCATGGTCTGCTCAGCCACGGCCGTACCGCTCCTCCGCCTTCCAGAAGTACACGAATCCGCCACCGAAGACGGCCACCGCCCAGGCCAGGGCGACGGCCCAGACGTGCGGCGGGAGGTTCGAGGCGCCGTAGCCGTCGATGAGGGCGAAGCGCATCAGGTCCATGTAGACGGTGGCCGGGTTGAGCTGGAGGAGCGTACGCGCCCACTCCGGCCGGCCCTCCATCATCTTGGTGATCGAGAACATCACGCCGGACATGTACATCCAGGTGCGCAGGACGAACGGCAGCAGCTGGGCGAGGTCCGGCGTCTTGGCGCCCATCCGGGCCACGATCAGGGCCAGCCCGGTGTTGAACAGGAACAGCAGGAACAGGATCGGCACGACCAGTACCCAGGACAGACCCGGACGGCTGCCGAACCCGACCACCACGGCGACCATGACGATCATCGAGAACAGCAGCTGCTGGAGCTGCTGGAGGGCGAAGGAGACCGGCAGCGAGGCACGCGGGAAGTGCAACGCGCGCACCAGCCCGAGGTTGCCGGAGATCGCGCGGACACCCGTCATGATCGAGCTCTGCGTGAAGGTGAAGGTGAAGACGCCGGTCACCAGGAACGGGATGTAGACGTCCTGCGACATCCCGCGGCTGGCGTGCAGGATGACACCGAAGATGAAGTAGTACACGGCCGCGTTCAGCAGCGGTGTGGCCACCTGCCAGAGCTGACCTAGCTTGGCCTGGCTGTACTGCGCGGTGAGCTTCGCCTGCGAGAAGGCCAGGATGAAGTGGCGACGGCCCCAGAGCTGGCGTACGTACTCGACGAGCGAGGGCCGGGCGCCGCTCACCGCGAGCCCGTACTTGGCGGCCAGCTGCGCCGCCGTGAGGCCCTCGTCGGGCGCCGGCACCGCGCTCACCGCGATCCCGCCGTCATGCGTTGTCTCACTCAAGGGTGGAAGCCTTCGTCCTCAGGTTCGTCTTACTCATGTCTTACGGAATTGTGCTACCCGACGCGACACGTATCCGCGAGCGGATACGGTTCCGAGGGGGCGGCCGTCGCGGCCACACCCCCTTCGAGCTTGTCAGATCACCGGGGGACGGCCCAGTCGCGTGAGCTTCCACACGGTCCGCCAGCGCATCGGGCGGCGGGGCCCGCACGGGCTGGTCCAGCCTTCCCGGAAGCCGGCGAACCAGGCCTGGAGGGACGGGCGGGAGGGGCGGCGCACCAGGGTCAGCAGCAGCCAGACGCCCAGGTAGACGGGGACCAGCGGGGCGGGCAGGTTGCGCCGGGCCAGCCAGACCCGGTTGCGGGCGACCATCCGGTGGTAGACCGCGTGCCGGGAGGGGGCGGTCGTGGGGTGGAAGAGCACCATGTCGGAGCGGTAGTCGATCATCCAGCCGGCGTCGAGGGCGCGCCAGGCCAGGTCGGTCTCCTCATGGGCGTAGAAGAACTCGTCCGGCAGGCCGCCGACCTCGGCGAGGACCTGGGTGCGGACCGCGTTGGCACCGCCGAGGAAGGTGGTGACCCGGGAGGAGCGCATCGGGTCGGAGGCCCTGAGCCTCGGTACGTGCCGGCGCTGGGTCTCGCCGGTGTCCGGGTCGGCGATGCGGAAGCTGATGATGCCGAGCTTCGGGTCGGTGGCGAAGGCCTGCCGGCACAGCTCGGCGGTGTCGTGCTCGGGGAGCAGGCCGTCGTCGTCGAGGAAGAGCAATATGTCGACGTCGCGGCCGCTGGGTCCGAAGGCCTCTATGCCGACGTTGCGTCCGCCGGGGATGCCGAGGTTCTCGGGGAGCTCCAGGGTGCGGACGCCGGTGGGGACGTCCGGGACCGGCGAGCCGTTGCCGACCACGACCACCTCGACCCGCTCGCCGTCCTGCTTGGCGACCGAGTCGAGCAGTGCGCGCAGTTCGTCGGGGCGGTTGCCCATGGTGATGACGACCGCGCCGACCTTCAGCCCGGCGCTCACCGCAGCCTGCTCGAGGCGAGGACGGAGACCAGGTGCAGCAGGGTCTGGAGCAGCGCGATGCCGGCGAGCACGGCGGTGCCGAGCCGGGTCCAGAAGAGGTCGCCGTGGAAGTGGTCGGCCACGGCGAGCAGCAGGATCAGCAGCGAGGCCTCGATGCCGAGGATCAGCCGGTGGAACCGGAACAGGGCGGCGGCCCGGCGGGCCAGCGCCATCCCGGAGGAGCGCATCTCGGCGGCGGCCTCCTTGACCACGGGCAGCCCGGCCTGGTGACGGGCGACGCCGACCAGGTCGGTCTCGGCCTTGATCAGGATGGCGCCGAGCGCGGCCAGGGTGCCGAGGAAGGCCCAGAGCCAGTCGATACGGCCGCTGCCGAACAGGTCGGCGGCGCGCAGCCCGAGTCCGACGAGGACGGCCGCGTCGGTCAGGTAGGCCCCGACCCGGTCGAGGTAGACCCCGCCCAGCGAGTACTGCTGCTTCCAGCGCGCGACCTCGCCGTCGACGCAGTCGAGCAGCAGGTACATCTGGACGCACACCACGCCGAGCACGGCGCCCCAGACGCCCGGCACCAGCAGGGCCGGGCACGCGAGCACGCCGAAGACGGTCATCAGGTACGTGAGCTGGTTGGGCGTGACCCTGGTGTTCACCAGGTAGCGGTCGACCCGCAGGGACACCTCACGCATGTAGAGGCGCCCCATCCAGTGCTCACCGCTGCGCCGGTCCTTGACCCCCACGGGGTGCACGACCGGACGGAGTTCAGCTACCGATGGCCTTGACATAGTCGACGTAGAAGTCCTTGATCTGGTGGGTCTTGAGGTCGAGGTGTTCGAGGATGGTGTACCGGCCGGGTCTGGTCTCCGGAGCGAACTCCACGACCCGGACGAACTCCTCCACGGTGAAGCCGATCTCCTCCGGCAGCACCGGCAGACCGTGCCGGCGCAGCACGTCGGCCATGAACGCGGACTCCTCGTGGGCTCCGCGCAGGTACATCGCGAAGGCCGCGCCGAGTCCGCACTGCTCGCCATGGCTGGCGGCACGCCTCGGGAACAGCAGGTCGAAGGCGTGGTTGATCTCGTGACAGGCGCCGGACGACGGGCGGGAGTCGCCCGACACCGACATGGCGATGCCGCTGAGCACCAGCGCCTCGGCGAGCACCTGGAGGAAGTCGTTCTCCCCGATGCCGCCGGGGTGGCGCAGCACCGCCTCGCCGGCCTGCCGGGCCATGGCGGCCGCCAGACCGTCGACCTTCTCGCCGTTGACGCGGTGGGACAGCTCCCAGTCCGCGATCGCCGAGATGTTGGAGACGGCGTCACCGATCCCGGAGCGCACGAAGCGCGCCGGGGCCTCGCGGATGACGTCGAGGTCGATGACGACCGCGATCGGGTTCGGCACGCCGTAGGACCCGCGGCCCGCGTCGTTGTCGAGGGTGGCGACCGGCGAGCACAGGCCGTCGTGCGCGAGGTTCGTCGGCACGGCGACCAGGGGCAGGCCGACGCGTGCCGCGGCGAACTTGGCGCAGTCGATGATCTTGCCGCCGCCGAGACCGACGACCGCGTCGTAGCGGCCGGCCCTGATGTCGCCGGCCAGCCGGACCGCGTCGTCCAGGGTGCCGCCGCCGACCTCGTACCAGGTGGCGCCGGGCAGGCTCGGCGCCACGCGCTCGCGGAGCCTGGTGCCCGAGCCGCCGCTGACGGCGACGGCGAGCCGGCCGGAGTGCGAGATGCGTTCGTCGGCGAGCACGCTCGCCAGGTCGTCGAGGGCACCCGGGCGGATGTCGACGACGACCGGTGAGGGGATCAGCCGGGTCAGTACTGGCACGCGATCTCCCGTCCCCGGGCGAGGTCGTCGTGGTTGTCGATCTCGACCCACCGGACGTCGCCGATCGGCGCGACGTCGATCCGGAAGCCGCGGTTGACCAGCTCCTGGTAGCCGTGCTCGTAGAACTGCTGGGGGTCGGTCTCCCAGACCGTCCGCAGCGCGTCGGCGAGCTCGGGCGCGGCGTCGCCCTCGATGAGGGTGACGCCGATGTACTCGCCGGTCGCCTCGGCGGGGTCCATCAGCTTGGTGATCTTCGTCATGCCCTTGGCGGGGTCGACGACGACCTTCATCTCCTCGTCCGCCAGCGACTTCACGCTGTCGAGCGCGAGGATGATCTTCTTGCCGTCGCCGCGGGCGGCCAGCAGCGTCTTCTCGACGGAGACCGGGTGCACGGTGTCGCCGTTGGCGAGGATCACGCCGTCCTTGAGGGCGTCACGGCCGCACCACAGGGAGTAGGCGTTGTTCCACTCCTCGGCCTTGTCGTTGTCGATGAGGGTGAGCTTGAGGCCGTACTTCGCCTCCAGGGCCGCCTTGCGCTCGTAGACGGCCTCCTTGCGGTAGCCGACGATGATCGCGACCTCGGTCAGGCCGATCTCGGCGAAGTTGCCGAGGGTCAGGTCGAGAACGGTGATCGAGTCCTCTATGCCCGCAGGCCCCACCGGCACCAGCGCCTTGGGCAGGCTGTCGGTGTAGGGGCGCAGACGCCGTCCGGCGCCGGCCGCCAGCACGAGGCCGATCATGCGGGTTCTCCTTCGTCGTGTACGGCGGGAGCCCCTGCGGACACCCAGAAGCGGATGCTCTCGACGAGCACCAGCCCGGCCACGGCCACGGCCAGGACCGTGAGCGCGACCTCGAACTGCGCGGCGGTGAGCGCCGCGGCCAGGACGGCCACCAGCAGCGTCCGCCCCTCCTGCCCCCCGATGGCACGGACCAGCCAGGCCGGTGGTGCCCCGGCGCCACCGCGGATGCGGTACACCGTGTCGTAGTGATGGTAGGCGACGGCGGCCACCAGGCCGAAAGCCGCCGGAAGGACTCCGTTCACCCCGGATTTGGCCGCGAGCACCAGGACGGTGCCGTATTCGGCGGCGCGGAAGAGGGGCGGGACCAGCCAGTCCAGGGCGCCCTTCAGGGGCCTGCGCACGGCCTCCCCCGAGATCAGGGCGTAGACGCCGGCGGCCAGGACCACCGGCAGGCCGGGGCCGTCGAACCAGGCCGTGAGGAGCAGCAGGGCGGTCCCGGCGAGGGCCCAGACGAACGCGGGGAGGAGGGAGCGGCGCGGCAGGACCCGGGCGACCAGCGCCGCCACCGGACCGCAGTCCGCCAGGTCCGCCAGCGCCCTCGCCGCCCGGTCGGTCCGCCTGGCCTTGCGGGTCAGCGACCGCAGCACCCGCCCGGCGGTGGTGTAGGACGCCGCGAGCGCGCAGCCGGCCAGCAGCACGTAGAAGGTGATCCGCGGGGTCGTGGCCGCCGTCAGGACGGCTATCAGTGCCCACCGTTCGCCGATGGGCAGAACTATCATCCGGCGCACCCAGACCGTCCAGCCGACGCTGTCGAGCCGGTCGGAGAGGGCGGCGGTGGGGCTGGTGTTGGCGGTGGCGTCGTGGTTGGCCTCGTTGAAGGAGAAGTCGACCACGTGCCGGCAGGTCTGAAGGATCATCGCGCCGAGTGCCAGTGCCCACACGTCGTCGCCGCCCCGGGCCGCGCCCAGCGCGAGGCCGGCGTAGTAGGCGTACTCCTTGGCCCGGTCGAAGGTGGCGTCCAGCCAGGCGCCGAGCGTGGAGTACTGGAGCGAGTAGCGGGCGAGCTGGCCGTCGGTGCAGTCCAGCACGAAGGACGCGATGAGCAGCACGCCGGCCGCGACGAACCCGGCGCGGGTGCCGGTGGCCGCGCAGCTCGCCGCGATCAGGGCGGTGAGCAGGGAGGCGGTCGTGACCTGGTTGGGGGTCAGTCCGCGGCGCGCGCACCAGCGGGCGATGTACCGGGAGTACGGGCTGATGAAGAAGGTGGTGAAGAAGCCGTCGCGGGACTTCACGGCCGACTTCAGGCGGACGGCCTCGTCGTCGACGGCAGCCACGGCCTGCCGTGCCTCGTTGCGGGTCTGCGGGTCGGCGGGCACGGCGGCGACCAGGCTGCCCAGCTCGGGGCGGTGCACGTCGGCGTCCAGGGCGGTGACGAGGCCGTCCACGGCGAGGACGGTGCCGCCGCCCGTGGCGGCCTCCCGGGCCAGGGCCCGGGTGAGGGCCTGCCGGGCGGCCGGCTGGGCGGTGACGGCGCCGGGGATCGCGGCGAGCGGGAAACGCGGGTCGGTGAGACCGAGACGCAGGGCGTGCGGGTGGCCGACGAAGCGGGCGTCGACCACGGCGACCCGCCGGTCGCCGGGTACGGTCGCGAGGAGGGCCGCGGCGTCGGACGCGTCGGCGGCCGGACGCACCTCGAAGCCGAGTGCCCGCAGATCGCTCTCCAGTGACGATCCGGGGACCGGCTGACCGGTGACGATGGCGGTCGACAACCGAACTCACTCCCTGGGTGCGGCGCACGGGCGCCGGTCTGCTGCGTGATGGGGCACATGTGCCTGGTGGCCCCCGGACGGCATTCGGCAGAGGTTAGCGGATGGTGAGGATTGCTTGTTCACCGGCCGTTCATGGCGCGGACGGCCCACGCCGACCCGCTCTTTGCCGAGATCATCATCCGTGATCCGGGCCCCGGGCCACAAACCGCGCTCACAGACCGGGCATTGGAGACATGCGGGCCCACACCCCGGCCACCGACGACCGGTCACGCACGATGCGCGCCACCTCACAGCGGGTAACCGGTGAAGCCGCGATCCGGCCCTCGTTTCCGCAGGCCAGGGCGGCTGCGGGCGGCTCGGCCCGATGGTCGCACCGAGGACGCCGAAGCTGCCGCGCGGGCCTGCCGACACCCCCTGGAGCCGAGCTGCCGGGCGGAGCACGGCGGCCTTGTGTTCGAGGTCTCCCCGAACAGGTACCCCTTGGGGCTCCCAGGGTTCCCGTTCGTACGCTTAGGGCACGATCAACAACCGGGCCCCCTTCCGGCGTGCCCGCACGGGAAGTGTCGGAAGTGTCGGTTTCGTACGGCAGACTTGGGGTGCCAGGACCGAGGCGAAGGATGGGTATGCCGATCACACCTGCCACCACGACGGACAGCACGTCGGAAGGCACCGCGGACGCGATCTTGCTTGAACTCGTCGACGAGAAGGGTGTGACCATCGGCACCGCGGAGAAGCTGGCCGCGCACCAGCCGCCCGGGCAGCTGCACCGGGCGTTCTCCGTCTTCCTCTTCGACGAACACGGCAGACTGCTCCTCCAGCAGCGGGCGCTGGGCAAGTACCACTCCCCCGGGGTGTGGTCCAACACCTGCTGCGGCCACCCCTACCCCGGTGAGGCGCCCTTCGCGGCGGCGGCCCGCCGTACCTTCGAGGAGCTGGGCGTCTCGCCGTCGCTGCTCGCCGAGGCGGGCACGGTCCGCTACAACCACCCGGACCCGGCCTCGGGCCTGGTCGAGCAGGAGTTCAACCACCTGTTCGTCGGGATGGTGCAGGCGCCGCTGGTACCCGACCCGCAGGAGGTCGAGGCCACCGCTTTCGTGACGGCCGCCGAACTGGCCGAGCGGCACGCCGAAGACCCCTTCTCCTCCTGGTTCATGACCGTGCTGGACGCGGCCCGGCCGGCGGTCAGGGAGCTGACGGGCCCGTCCGCGGGCTGGTGAGAAGTTTCACCCGGCCCCTCAGGGCAGCGTCGCGGGTTTGAGCGGCAGGGCGGCCCAGATCACCTTGCCGCCGCTCGACGTGTGCTCCACGTCCACGACCCCGCCCGCCTCCCGGGCGATCTCCCGGACCAGCAGCAGGCCCCGGCCGCCGGTCTGGCCGTGGTCGGCCTCCAGGGCGGTCGGACGGTAGGGGTGGTTGTCCTCCACGGACACCCGTACCCACTCGGCGCCGACGGCGACCTCCACGGCCAGCACCGGCGACAGCAGCGCCGCGTGCTTGACCGCGTTGGTGACCAGTTCGGAGACGATCAGCAGCAGCCCGTACACCAGGTCCTCCGAGACCGGGACGCCCTGGCGCTGGAGCAGGTCCCGTACGGCGCGGCGCGCCTGCGGGACCGAGGCGTCCACGGCGGCGGCAGTGAACCGCCAGACTCCTTCGTACGGCAGCGGATCCGGCGGCGGCGGGCCGCCTCCCTCTGGACGCGGGTCGTGCCCGCGCCCGTGGTTCTCCATCGTCCGGTCGCCACCCTCGCGCTCGATTGTCACCACACGTCGAGTGTTGGTAACGACCCGCTCCGCTCCGGATGACTGAACACAAGTCAGCAACTATCGAACGGATCTGACCGTTGGCGTATGACAACGTCAGTTGTGCGACCGCTCCTGGCCCGCCAAAAGCCGACTTCGCGAACTATTAGGGTTGTACTGCAACCCCGGGGGGCGCGGGGGCGGCGCCACGCGCGGCTACCATCCCGCACATGGAGCCCCGCCTCGACCACCGGGTCAACGACGCCGTCGCCACCGTAGTGATCGGCAACGTGGCCAAACGCAACGCGATGACCGCGGCGATGTGGCGGGCCCTGCCGCCCCTCCTCGGGGAACTCGCCGCCGACCCCGCCGTCCGGGCGCTGGTCCTCACCGGCGAGGGCGCCACCTTCTGTGCCGGTGCCGACATCTCCACCCTCCAGGGCTCCTCCGCCGCGGCCCAGGCCCTCGCCGTCGCGGCCGAGGAGGCCCTGGCCGCGTTCCCCAAGCCGACCCTGGCCGCGGTCCGCGGCCACTGCGTGGGCGGTGGCGCCCAGCTCGCCGCCGCCTGCGACCTGCGGTTCGCCGAGCAGGGCGCGCAGTTCGGGGTGACGCCGGCCAGGCTCGGCATCGTCTACCCGGCCGCCTCCACCCGCCGCCTGGTGTCCCTCGTCGGCCCGGCCACCACCAAGTACCTGCTCTTCTCCGGCGAGCTGATCGACTCCGAGCGGGCGCTGCGCACCGGCCTGGTCGACGAGGTGCTGCCCGAGGGGGAACTGGACAAGCGGGTGGCCGAGTTCACCCGGATCCTGGTCTCGCGCTCCCAGCTGACACAGGCCGCGGCGAAGGAGTTCGCGAACGGCCGCACGGACCGGGACGACCACTGGGCGCGGCAGGCGGGCGCGAGCGGGGACACGGCGGAGGGCGTGGCCGCGTTCCTGGAGCGCCGTCAGGCCCGGTTCACGTGGTCGGCTCCCCGAGGATGAAACGGCTCCTGGAGCGGAGCAGTTCGACGACCTCGGCGGGCGCCCGGTCCGGGGACCCGGCGTCGTAGGGCGGCTGCGGGTCGTACTCGATGCCGAGCTGCACGGCCTGGGCGACGGTGTCCCCGGAGATCCGGCCGAGCAGGGTGAGCCCCATGTCGATGCCGGCGGAGACGCCGGCCGCGGTCACGTACTTGCCGTCCGTCACCACCCGCTCCCCGGTCGGCTCGGCACCGAACCCGCGCAGCTCCGGCAGCGCCAGCCAGTGCGAGGTGGCCCGGCGCCCCCGGAGCAGGCCGGCGGCGGCGAGCAGCAGGGACCCGGTGCAGACGGAGGTGGTCCAGGTGCTGGTGGCGTCGGCGGCGCGGATCCAGTCGAGGAGGGCCGTGTTCGCCATCTGCGGGGTCTGCCCGGGGCCGCCCGGGACGACCACGACGTCCGGGCGGGGCACGTCGGCCAGGGTCCGGTCGGCGGTGAGGGCGAGGCTCCCGTTGTCGCTGCGGACGGGGCCGGTCCGCTCGGCGACGAAGACCAGCTCGGAGCCCGGGAGCCGGCCCAGGGTCTCGTACGGTCCCACGGCGTCCAGGGCGGTGAAGCGGTCGTAGAGGACGATCGCGAGCTGCATGGCTCTCCTAACCGGGTTGACCGACGGAAACGGGGCGGAACCTGCGCCGGTACTCGGCAGGGGTCGCGCCGAGGGCTTTCAGGAAGGCGCGCCGCATCGCCTCGGGCGTGCCGTAGCCGCTGGCGCGGGAGACCTCCTCGACGCCGTCACCGGTGTCCTCCAGGAGCCGGCGGGCGTGTTCGAGGCGGACCCGGTCGACGTACCGGCCAGGTGTCGTGCCGGTCTCGGCCTGGAAGGCACGGGCGAAGTGGCGTGGCGAGAGGGCGGCGCGGGCGGCCAGGGCCGGCACGCTCAGGTCGCCGGCCGGGTGCTCGGTCACCCACTGCTGCACCTCCCGCAGCGGTTCGCGCCGCGCGGTCTGCGCGGCGAGCTGGACGCTGAACTGGGCCTGGTTGCCGGGCCTGCGCAGGAACACCACCAGGTGCCTGGCCACGGTCAGCGCGACCTCCCGGCCCAGGTCCTCCTCGACGAGGGCGAGGGCCAGGTCGATGCCGGAGGTGACACCGGCCGAGGTGGCGACGCGACCGTCACGGACGTAGATGGGGTCGGGGTCGACGTCGACGGCGGGATGGTCGCGGGCCAGCTTGTCGCAGTACGCCCAGTGGGTGGTCGCCCGCCGGCCGTCCAGGAGGCCGGCCGCGGCGAGCAGGACGGCACCGGTGCAGACGGAGACGAGCCGCCCGGCGCCCGGACCGTACGCCCGCAGCCACGCCACCAGCTCCGGATCACGGCGCCGGGTCCCCCGCCCGCCGGGCACGAGCAGCGTGTGCGGGCCGGACGTCTCCTCGGCCAGGACCCCGTCCGGTACGACGGTCAGCCCGCTGGAGGTGCGCACGGGGGCGCCGGTGACCGAGGCGGTACGGATGCGGTAGCTGCCCGGGGTGTGCGTCTCGGCGCCCGTGAACACCTCGACGGGGCCGGTGACGTCCAGGCTCTGGACGCCGTCGAAGAGGACGACGAGGACGGTTCGCTGCGCCATGCCGTCGATTCTTGACGCGGCCCGGCATGGCCGCAACGACGAGTTCCCCACCTTTCCTGCCATCGCCCGTCCTTTCCTGCCCTCGCCCCTCCTTCTGCCTTCGCCCGGCCTTTCGTGCCGTCGCCCGTCCGGATCCGGAGGACCTGGATCTGGAGTCCGTACCGACCAGTCAGTAACGTGCTCGTCATGACTACCGCCGTCCTGGAGCCGCGCGCCGGCCGCCGCTGCCACAACCTGCTCAACTCCCTGCACGCGACGCACTTCTTCAGCCCCGAACTGGCCGAGGAACTGGCCGCGCTCGGCGTCACCCACCCGCGGGCAGTCAACTTCGCGGTGCGGGCGGCCGCGCTGGGACCCGTCGGGGCCGGGACGGTGACGGCGGCGTTCTACAACTACAAGCACGAACTGGTGGCCCGGCACGTACCGGCCGTCTGGGAGACGGTGTCCCCCGAGGACGTCCTCGCCGCCCGCCTGCGTGCCGTCGACGCGTCGATGCGGCGGCTGCTCGGCGCGGACGCGGTGGAGTCCGGCGCGATGGCCGAGGCGGCGGAACTCGCGCTGCGGGCCACCGAGGCGTGCTCCCGTCCCGGCCGGCCGCTGTACTCGGCCCACGCGGACCTGCCGGTGCCCGGAGAACCCCACCTCGCCTACTGGTACGCGACGACGCTGCTGCGTGAGCACCGCGGCGACGGGCATCTCGCGGTGCTGGTCGCGGCCGGCCTGGACGGCCTCGAGGCGGTGGTGACGCACACCGCGACCGGCAAGGGCATGCACCCCAAGTGGGTGTCCGCCACCCGCGGCTGGACCCGGGACGACTGGGACGCGGCGGCGGACCGGCTCCGGGAGCGCGGGCTGCTCGACACCGCCGGCGAGCTGACCGGGACGGGGACGGCGCTGCGGGCGGAGATCGAGACGGAGACGGACCGCCTCGACCGGGCACCGTACGCGCACCTGGGGGCCGACGGGGTGACCCGGCTGACGGAACTGGCCACGGGCTTCACGAGGACGGCGGTGGCCGCGGGCGCCTTCCCGGCGGACCTGATCGGGAAGGGCTGAGCGGTCCCGGCCGGAGAAGAGACCGGCTCCGGAGACCGGTTCCCGGGGGCGCGTGGCGTGTCCGGCACGCCGTTCGTGTCGCGGGAACGCCGCCCTGCGGCTCCCTTGTCGGTGTCACCTGCCACAATTGCCGCGCAACCTCAGTGGAGAAGGCGGTACGGGATCGTGACGACACCCGGGTTCCTGGTTCCAGGGTCCATCGAAGGCAGGATCGCCGAGGAGCTCGGCGTACGGGAGCGGCAGGTCAAGGCTGCCGTGGAGCTGCTCGACGGCGGTTCGACGGTGCCCTTCATCGCCCGCTACCGCAAGGAAGCGACCGAGATGCTCGACGACGCGCAGCTGCGCACGATCGAGGAGCGGCTGCGCTACCTGCGGGAGCTGGAGGAGCGGCGCACCGCGATCCTGGAGTCGGTGCGGGAGCAGGGCAAGCTCACCGACGAGCTGGAGGCGCAGATCCGGGGCGCCGAGACCAAGGCGCGGCTGGAGGACATCTACCTGCCGTACAAGCCGAAGCGGCGCACCAAGGCGCAGATCGCGCGGGAGGCCGGTCTCGAGCCGCTGGCCGAGGGACTGCTCG
The DNA here is from genome assembly GCF_001005085.2 of Streptomyces humi. Classification (GTDB taxonomy): domain Bacteria; phylum Actinomycetota; class Actinomycetes; order Streptomycetales; family Streptomycetaceae; genus Streptomyces; species Streptomyces humi. The sequence continues at coordinate 340,818 of NZ_LBMU02000023.1, read as the reverse complement.
GCGACCCGACGGTGGAGCCGCTCGCGGCGGCCGCCGCGTTCGTGGACGCCGGCAAGGGCGTCGCCGACCCGCAGGCCGCCCTGGAGGGGGCCCGCGCGATCCTCACCGAGCGGTTCTCGGAGGACGCCGACCTGATCGGTGAGCTGCGGGAGCGCATGTGGGTACGGGGCCGGCTGGCCGCGAAGGTGCGGGACGGCAAGGAGGAGGCGGGCGCCAAGTTCGCCGACTACTTCGACTTCGCGGAGCCGTTCACCGAGCTGCCCTCGCACCGGATCCTCGCGATGCTGCGCGGCGAGAAGGAGGACGTCCTCGACCTCGTCCTGGAGCCGGAGGAGCCCACCGAGGGCCCCTCCTCGTTCGAGGGGACCGTCGCCCACCGGTTCGGGATCACCGACCGGGGGCGGCCCGCCGACAAGTGGCTTGCGGACACGGTCCGCTGGGCCTGGCGCACCCGGATCCTCGTCCACCTCGGCATCGACCTGCGGCTGCGGCTGCGCACGGCCGCCGAGGACGAGGCGGTCGACGTCTTCGCGACGAACCTGCGCGACCTGCTGCTCGCCGCCCCGGCCGGCACCCGCGCGACGCTGGGCCTCGACCCGGGTTTCCGCACGGGGGTCAAGGTCGCCGTGGTCGACGCCACCGGCAAGGTCGTCGCCACCGACGTCATCTACCCGCACGTCCCGGCCAACAAGTGGGACGAGGCGATCGCCAAGCTGGCCCGCCTCGCCAAGGAGCACACGGTCGAGCTGGTCGCGATCGGCAACGGCACGGCGTCCCGCGAGACCGACAAGCTCGCCGGTGAACTCATCACCAAGCACCCGGAGTTGAAGCTCACCAAGGTGATGGTGTCGGAGGCCGGCGCCTCCGTGTACTCGGCGTCCGCGTTCGCCTCGCAGGAACTGCCGGACATGGACGTGTCGCTGCGCGGCGCCGTCTCCATCGCGCGCCGGCTCCAGGACCCGCTCGCCGAGCTGGTGAAGATCGACCCGAAGTCCATCGGCGTCGGCCAGTACCAGCACGACCTGTCCGAGGTGAAGCTCTCGCGCTCGCTGGACGCCGTGGTCGAGGACTGTGTGAACGGTGTCGGGGTCGACGTCAACACCGCCTCCGCGCCACTGCTCGCGCGGGTCTCCGGCATCACCTCCGGGCTCGCCGAGAACATCGTGACCCACCGGGACGCCAACGGCCCGTTCACCTCGCGCTCACAGCTGAAGAACGTGGCCCGGCTCGGCCCCAAGGCCTACGAGCAGTGCGCGGGCTTCCTGCGCATCCGCGGCGGCGACGACCCGCTGGACGCGTCCAGCGTCCACCCCGAGGCGTACCCCGTCGTACGGCGGATGGTGAAGACGTCCGGCCAGGAGGTGGCCGCGCTCATCGGCAACACGGGGGTGCTGCGCTCGCTGCGGCCGACGGACTTCGTGGACGACACGTTCGGTCTGCCGACCGTCTCCGACATCCTCAAGGAGCTGGAGAAGCCGGGGCGCGACCCGCGTCCGGCCTTCAAGACGGCGACCTTCAAGGAGGGCGTCGAGAAGATCTCCGACCTGGCCTCCGGGATGATCCTGGAGGGCGTGGTCACGAACGTCGCGGCGTTCGGCGCGTTCGTCGACATCGGGGTGCACCAGGACGGTCTGGTGCACGTCTCGGCCATGTCCAGGACGTTCGTCAAGGACCCCCGGGACGTGGTGAAGTCGGGTGACATCGTCAAGGTGAAGGTCCTCGACGTGGACATCCCGCGCAAGCGGATCTCGCTGACGCTGCGTCTCGACGACGAGGCACAGGCCCCCCAGGCCGCTCCCGGCGCCGAGCGGCGGCCGCAGCGCGGCGGGCGTCCGCCACAGCAGCGCGGGCAGGGCGGCGGCCGTGGCGGCCAGAGCGGCGGCGGAGCGCGCCAAGGCGGCGGGGCACGCCAGGGTGGTGGGGCACGCCAGTCTTCGGCTCCGGCACCGGCGAACAGCGCGATGGCCGACGCGCTGCGCCGCGCGGGCCTGCTGGACCCGAAGAACGGCAAGCGGTGACGGCTTCGCCGGGAGCCGTGGGCCGGTGAGGCCGAGGGGGACCGCGGGGCCGTCGTGGCCGGTCGCACGGTTCCTCGCGTCCCCGGGGCGGTCGCCGGTCCGGCGGTGCCCCGCGGCCGGGTCCCGGGGAGCGCCGGGTCTCAGCGTTCCGTGACCTTGCCCGCCGCCACCTCCAGGCGGCGGGTCACGCGGACCGCGTCCAGCATGCGGCGGTCGTGGGTGACCAGGAGGAGGGTGCCCTCGTAGGTGTCGAGGGCGGACTCCAGCTGCTCGATGGCCGGCAGGTCGAGGTGGTTGGTGGGTTCGTCCAGGACGAGCAGGTTGACGCCGCGGCCCTGGAGCAGCGCCAGGGCGGCACGGGTGCGTTCGCCCGGGGAGAGGGTGCCCGCCGGGCGCAGTACGTGGTCCTGCTTGAGACCGAACTTGGCCAGCAGGGTACGGACCTCGACCGGCTCGGTGTCCGGGACGGCGGCACAGAAGGCGTCCAGCAGGGACTCGGTGCCGTGGAAGATCCTGCGGGCCTGGTCGACCTCGCCGACCACCACGCCGGGGCCGAGGGCGGCGTGCCCGGCGTCCAGCGGCACCCGGCCGAGCAGCGCGGCGAGCAGCGTGGACTTGCCCGCGCCGTTCGCCCCGGTCACCGCGACCCGGTCCGCCCAGTCGATCCCCAGGGAGACCGGGCCGAAGGTGAAGTCACCGCGCCGTACCTCGGCGTCCCGCAGGGTCGCCACGACGGCCCCCGAGCGCGGGGCCGCCGCGATCTCCATGCGCAGTTCCCACTCCTTGCGCGGTTCCTCGACGACGTCCAGGCGTTCGATCATGCGCTGGGTCTGCCGGGCCTTGGCGGCCTGCTTCTCGCTGGCCTCGCTGCGGAACTTGCGGCCGATCTTGTCGTTGTCGTTGGACGCCTTGCGCCGGGCGTTCTTGACGCCCTTGTCCATCCAGGAGCGCTGCATCTGGGCCCGGTCCTGGAGGGCGGCCCTCTTGTCGGCGTACTCCTCGTAGTCGTCGCGGGCGTGCCGGCGGGCCACGTCGCGTTCCTCCAAGTAAGCCTGGTAGCCGCCGCCGTACAGGTTGATCTGCCGCTGGGCCAGGTCGAGTTCGAGGACCTTGGTGACCGTGCGGGTGAGGAACTCCCGGTCGTGGCTGACGACGACCGTGCCCGCGCGCAGCCCGGTCACGAAGCGTTCGAGGCGCTCCAGGCCGTCCAGGTCGAGGTCGTTGGTGGGCTCGTCGAGCAGGAAGACGTCGTAGCGGGAGAGCAGGAGGGAGGCGAGGCCCGCGCGGGCCGCCTGGCCGCCGGACAGGGCGGTCATCGGCTGGTCCAGGTCGACGGCCAGGCCGAGCGAGTCGGCGACCTCCTCGGCGCGCTCGTCCAGGTCGGCGCCGCCGAGGCCGAGCCAGCGCTCCAGGCTGACGGCGTAGGCGTCGTCGGCGCCCGGCGCGCCGTCCACCAGTGCCTGGGTCGCCTCGTCCATCACCCGCTGGGCCTCGGCGACGCCGGTGCGCCGGGCGAGGAACGCGCGGACGGTCTCCCCCGGCCGCCGCTCCGGCTCCTGGGGCAGGTGACCGACGCTCGCGGTCGGCGGGGAGAGGCGCAGCTCGCCCTGCTCGGGGGCGGTGAGGCCGGCGAGCAGCCGGAGCAGGGTGGACTTGCCCGCGCCGTTGGCACCGACCAGACCGATCACGTCCCCGGGCGCGACGACGAGGTCGAGTCCGGAGAAGAGCGAGCGGTCGCCGTGCCCGGCGGCGAGGTTCTTGGCGACGAGGGTGGCAGTCATCAGAACGCCGATCCTAACGGCCCCCGGTCCGGGTCCCGCGCCCCTTTCGGCCGCCCCGGTCAGCGGGTCGTCGCCGCCACCGGGACGCCGTCCGTGCTCCGGGCCACGACAGGGTAGCCGCCCCTGACCGCCCTGCCGCCGAGGGGGACGCGGTGGCTGCCGGGTGCCAGGACGCCGTCGAGGAGTTCGAGGCTGCGGGGCCGCGAGAGCCGGTCGAGGCGGTATGCCGTGAGCCGTAACCGGCGGCACGAGGTGACCTCGACGCCGGCGGCGCGCGTCGCCGGGGCCAGGCCGGAGGTCGCGTATGCGGCGGACATGCTGTGACTGTCCCCAGAGCGGGACGTTCTGAGCGCGGCATGACATATTCCGCTAACGTCACGACGTGGCGAACGAGCTGAGTGACGAAGTCATCGTGGTCGGTGCCGGGGTGGCCGGGCTGACCACGGCGGTGGTGCTGGCCGAGAGCGGCCGCCGGGTGCGGGTGTGGGCGCGGGAGACCGGCGGGCGTACGACCTCGGCGGTCGCCGGTGCGCTGTGGTGGCCGTACCGCATCGAACCGGAGGCGCTGGTCGGCGAATGGGCCCTCGCGTCCCTCGTCGTGTACGAGGAGCTGGCTGCGCGCCCCGAGGAGACGGGCGTACGACTGGTCGAGGGCGTACACGAGGGGCTGCGGCTGGAGGGGCTGGGCCCCTGGGCGGCCCGGGTGCCGGGGCTCACCGACACGGGCGAAGGTGTCGCGGCCAGGCTGCCGTTGATCGACATGCCGGTCCATCTGGCCTGGCTGCGGCGGCGGTTGCAGCGGGCCGGCGGGACGGTCGAGGAGCGGGAGGTGGCCGCACTGGCCGGGGTGCCCGCGCCGGTCGTGGTCAACTGCACCGGGCTGGGCGCTCGTTCGCTGGTACCGGATCCGGCCGTGCGTCCGGTGCGCGGGCAGTTGGTCGTGGTGGAGAACCCGGGGATAACGACCTGGTACACGTCCGTCGACGAGGTCGAGGGGGGTGCGTCCGCGTACTTCTTCCCGCAGCCGGGCGGGTTGCTGCTCGGGGGGACGGCGGAGGAGGACGCCTGGTCGCTGGAGCCGGATCCGGCCGTCGCGGCCGCGATCGTGGCGCGATGTGCCGCGGTGCGGCCGGAGATCGCCGGGGCGCGGGTCCTGGCGCACCGGGTGGGGCTGCGGCCGTACCGGAGCGCGGTCCGGCTGGCGCGTGAACTCCGCCCGGACGGCGGGGTGGTGGTCCACAACTACGGGCACGGCGGCGCCGGGATCACGGTTGCCTGGGGGTGCGCACGGGAGGCGGCCGGCCTGGTGGACGCCGGACCGGCCGCCTAGGAACGTGTGCTGCCGGGGCCCCGGAGGTCGTCCGGAGCCCCGGAGATCACCTCGCGGAGCCCCGGACGTCAGCTCGCGGAGCCCCGGAGATCAGCTCGCGGGGACGCGAAGGTCAGCTCGCGGGGACGTGGGGGACGGTGTGCGGGGCGCGGAGGCCGGCCAGGGCACGCTTCGCCGGGGCGGTCCAGCGGGCCGTGGTCGCGGCCGTGAACGCGGCCCGGCCGCCGACCAGCGGGACCCCGGCCGCGGTGCGGGACAGGTCCAGGGTGAGCGTCGGAGTCGTGGACGGCGGATCGATGAGGTCCTTGTCCGTGCCCGCGACGATCAGCGCCAGCCGGTGGCCCTTGGGCACGACGTGGTCGGTGGCCGCCAGGTCGACGGTGATCGTGTACGCCTTGCCCGGGGTGAGCGGCACGCCCTTGCCCGGGTCGGCGTAGGTGCCGAGGTCGGCCCAGCCGCGGCTGAGGACGGTGTAGTCGACGGCCTTGGTCTTGGCGGCGGTCCTCAGGAAGCAGGCGCTGTCACCGGCCGTGCTCTCGCCCCAGCAGGTCCGGTCGGTGAGGGTGGTGATGCCCTCGGCCGCATCGGAGTAGTCCCGGACGGTGTCCGGGCCCAGGTCCACCAGGACGGCGGTCAGGTGGGCCGTCGACGTGGTCGGGGTGGCCGTGACCGTGACCTCGGACGAGCCGGACACCCGCAGGTCGCGGGTGAGCGGCGCGGTGAGGAAACCGGCCTTGTCCGAGGTCGGGGTGGCGATCCGGGCCGCCCAGTCGGTCTCGCTGTGCTGCGGGTCGTCGGTGAAGGTCTCGGTGCCGCCGCCCGCGCGCAGGCCGAGGGTGCCGACACCCGCCTGGGTGCCGGCGGCCGGGCGCAGGGTGGTGGTCCGCGTACCGCTCGGCGGCCAGGCGGCGGAGGTGACCCACTGGTCGGGGTGGCGTTCGATGTCGGCCATCGGCTCTCGGTCGATCCCGTTGTCGTAGCCGAGGAGTTCGTGGTCGAACCAGCGGTGCAGGGTGTCGACCCAGGCGCCGCGCCGGTAGTCGAAGGGGTCGACGTGACCGGTCTGGGAGAGCCAGATCTTGCGCTCGACACCGTTCTTCGCGAGCGCGTCCCACCACTGGCCGAAGTGCTTGGTGCGGACGTTGAGGTCCTGCATGCCGTGCACGAGGAACACGCTGGCCTTCACCCTGGCCGCGTCCCTGACGTAGTCGCGCTCGGTCCACAGGCCGGTCCAGTCACCGCTGCGCGGGGCCTCGTCGACCAGTTTCCGCTGGACGGCGGCGCACCCGGCGTGGGCCGCGTCGCTCTCCACCGCGTCGGCCAGCCAGTCGGGGCCCGAGTCGTACAGCGGGGCACCCTGCGCGAAGTAGTAGTCGTACCAGGAGGAGATGGCGCTGATCGGGACGATCGTCTTCAGGCCTTTCACGCCGGTCGCGGCGACACCGTTGGCGATGGTGCCGTCCCAGCTCTTGCCGATCATGCCGGTTCTGCCGTTGGTCCAGGTCGCCTTGACCGTGGTGGTGCCGGTACGGCTGCGGTACGCCTTGGCCCGGCCGTTCAGCCAGTCGACGACGGCCTTGGCTGACTGGATGTCCGAGCGGCCGCCGACGTCGACGCAGCCGTCCGAGCGGTTGGTGCCCGCGAGGTCGACGCCGACGAACGCGTAGCCGCGGGGCACGAAGTAGTTGTCGTAGAACAGCGGCATCTGGACGACGTCGCCCTGGGCGTCGTACGTCTTGAGCTGGCTCTCGTTGCCGCGGCCGCAGCAGGAGTAGTAGGGGCTGGCGTCCATGATGACCGGCACCTTGCGGCCCTGGGCGGCGGGTTCGGCGGGGCGGACGATGTCGGCGGCGACGCGGTCGGTCCTCCCGTCGCCGTCGGAGTCGAGTCCGGTGTCCACCCAGACCGCCTCGCGGATGGCGTCGGCGTACGAGTAGACGGGCCGGCTCTCCCGGGGGGTACCGGCGGCCTGCGCCGCGGCCGGGGTGAGGAAGGCGGCGATCAGGGCCGCGACGGCCGCCACGGCGAACGGTCTCCAGATCGTGAAGCGCGTACGAATCGGCATGCGGCGGACGCTACCTCGGTCAACTCCCGTGCAGAAGGGGGCGCATGAGGGACCGTCGGATCGGATTACGGCCGAATGGCGATCGTGTGACAGCAGGTGCCATGGACAGGCCAGGGGACACAGGGACTGAATAGGCTCCGGACAGACTCGTGCTCCATCCACCAGACGCATGCTCCATCGACGCGGCGTGCCGGCCGGTTGCGGCGGGCGCGCCCCGGCCCCCTACCGACCTGGAGTTCACTTGCACCGCAGAATCCTCGCGCCGGGCGTCCTCGCGGCGGCCTCCCTGCTGCTGGCGATCCCGGCATCGGCCGCGAGCCACACCGCCGGCGCGCCGGGCATCGGCGACCCCTACTACCCGTACTACGGCAACGGCGGCTACGACGTCTCCCACTACGACCTGCGCCTCCAGTACCAGCCCGCGACCGACGAACTGGCCGGAACGGCCACGATCCTGGCGCGGACCACCCAGGACCTGTCCAGCTTCGACCTGGACTTCCTGCTGGACGTCAGCGAGGTGCGGGTCAACGGGGCGCAGGCCGCCTTCACCACCTCCGGTCAGCACGAGCTGGTGATCACGCCGAAGTCGCCGCTGGCGAAGGGCACGCCGATCACCGTGGTCGTCCGCTACAGCGGGGTGCCGTCGACGAAGAGCGCGTACGGCTTCAACACCTGGCACCGCACCCCGGACGGCGCTGTCGCGGCGGACGAGCCCGAGGCGGCCTGGTGGTGGTACCCGAGCAACGACCACCCGCTGGACAAGGCGACCTACGACGTGTCGGTGGCCGTGCCCGACGGCACCCAGGTCATCTCCAACGGCCTGCTCCAGTCGACGAGTTCGAAGCTGGGCTGGACCCGCTACAACTGGCGGCAGAACAAGCCGCAGGCGACCTACCTGACCACGCTGGCGGTCGGGAAGTTCGACATCACCACCAGCACCTCCGAGGGCGGTGTGCCGGTCGTCAACGCCTACAGCGAGGACCTCGGCGACAACGACGGGGCGGCGCGGGCGAGCGTGGAGCGCACCGGGGAGCTGGTGGACTGGCTGTCCGGCTATTTCGGGCCGTATCCGTTCGCCTCGGCCGGCGGGTACGTGCCGAACACCACCACCGGGTACGCGCTGGAGACGCAGACCCGCGTGTACTACAGCCCCAAGCAGTTCGCGAACGGCTCCAACACCTCGGTGGTCGTGCACGAACTGGCCCACCAGTGGTACGGGGACGACGTCTCCCTCAAGGGCTGGAAGGACATCTGGCTCAACGAGGGGTTCGCCCGGTACGCGCAGTGGCTGTGGTCGGAGCACGAGGGCGAGGGCACGACGCAGGAACTCGCCGACTACGTGTACGCGTCGCATCCGGCCGACGACGCGTTCTGGACGGTCGAGCCGGGGGATCCCGGTCCGGACGACCAGTTCGACGTCGCCGTGTACGACCGGGGGGCGCTGGCCGTGCAGGCGCTGCGGAACGCGGTCGGTGACGACGCGTTCTTCGCGATCCTGAAGGGGTGGCCGAAGGAGCACGCGTACGGGAACGCTTCGGTGGGGGACTTCGAGGCGTACGCGGAGAAGGTGTCGGGGAAGTCGCTGGGCGCGCTGTTCGACGCGTGGCTGTTCGAGCCGACGAAGCCGGCGGTGCCTGCGGCGAAGGCCGTGGGGGGTGTGGCGAAGGCCGTGGGGGCTGGAGCGCAGCCGAAGTCCTGGAAGCGGATCGAGGCCACGAACGACGTGCACTGAGCAGGTGCCGGGTGCGGTGAGTGGGGGGCTGCGGGCCGCGTATGGCTGGTCGCGCAGTTCCTCGCGCCCCTAAAGGGGCGATTCGGTGCCGTGGTCGTAGACCGTGACCGGGATTCCTCGGGTCAGCAGGCGTTCGTTGATCAGCGGCTCGATCCGGGACCATTTGCCGCCCGCCAGTCCACAGCCGATGCGGGGCATGTGTACGGACGCGCCCCGTTCGATCACCGCGTCGGCCAGCTTGGCCAGTGCGGCGTCGATCGCCTCGTAGCGGACCGGGACGCCCTTGCTGCCCGTTCTGGTGCCGCGCTGGCCGATCATGTTGGCCACCCACAGGTAGCGGTCGGCGCGCACCAGCTGGACCGCGCCCAGGGCGAAGTCGTTGTTCGCGCGGTCGCGGTGCCAGGCCCGGTACGCCTTCTCGGGCTCCGGCCAGCGGCGCGAGACCGCCAGCACGAAGCCCTTTCCCCAACCCCCCAGGTCGTTGCAGACATGGGCGATCACCTTGACGCCTTTGCCCGCCGGCGCGGTGGCGTCCCCCCGGACGTACGTGATCTCCGCCATGGCACCACCGTAGGAGATGCCACTGACAGCGGCGCCTGCCTGTTACTTCGAAGCGACCCTGCGGCGGACGCCGAACCAGCCCGCCACCAGGAGCGCGGCGATCACCGGGATGAGCAGGAGGGTCTTGCGGCCGACCGCCGGGTCGTTCCACATCATGCCGAGGCAGACCAGCAGGAAGGCGACCGTGGCCAGCTCGGTGTACGGGCTGAAGCGGAGGCGGAACGACGGGCGCTCGACCAGGCCCGCCTTCGCCCTGCGGACGAAGATCAGGTGGCAGAGCATGATGATCACCCAGGTGCTGATGATGCCGAGGGAGGCCACGTTCAGCACGATCTCGAAGGCCTGGCTGGGCATCAGGTAGTTCAGCCCGACGCCGAGCACACAGACCGCGCAGGTCAGCAGGATGCCGCCGTAGGGGACCTGGCTGCGGTTCATGCGGGCCGTGAACTTCGGGGCGGAGCCGGCCGCCGCCATCGAGCGCAGGATGCGGCCCGTGGAGTACAGGCCGGAGTTGAGGGACGACATCGCGGCGGTGAGGACCACCAGGTTCATCACGTCGCCGGCGCCGGAGACCCCGATCTTGGAGAGGACCGTGACAAAGGGGCTCTCGTCGGCCGAGTAGACCGAGCCGGGCAGGAGCAGGGCCAGCAGGACGACCGAACCGACGTAGAAAAGGCCGACGCGCCACATGATGGAGTTCACCGCGCGCGGGACGACCTTCTCCGGCTCCGCGGTCTCGCCGGCCGCGACGCCGACGAGTTCCAGGGCCGCGTACGCGAAGATCACGCCCTGCATGACGAGGACGACCGGCATCACACCGTGCGGGAAGACGCCGCCGTGGTCGGTGATGACACTCAGGCCCGGGGTCGTGCCGTCCACCTTGTGCTGGGTGGCCAGCAGGAAGACACCGATCAGCATGAAGCCGACCAGGGTGGCGACCTTGATGATTGCGAACCAGAACTCCATCTCGCCGAAGATCTTCACCGAGATCAGGTTCACCGCCAGCACCACGGCCAGGGCGACGAGCGCGAGCGTCCACTGCGGGATGCTCGTGAACATGCTCCAGTAGTGCGTGTAGAGCGCGATCGCGGTGATGTCGGCGATACCGGTCGTGGACCAGTTGAGGAAGTACATCCAGCCGGCGACGTACGCGCCCTTCTCACCGAGGAACTCGCGCGCGTACGACACGAAGGAGCCGGAGGAGGGGCGGTACAGGACCAGCTCGCCGAGGGCGCGTACCACGAAGAAGGCGAAGATTCCGCAGACCAGGTAGGCGAGGGCGAGTGCCGGGCCGGCGTTGTGCAGGCGTCCGCCGGCCCCCAGGAAGAGGCCGGTGCCGATCGCGCCGCCGATGGCGATCATGTTGACGTGGCGGTGCTTGAGGTCCTTGCTGTAGCCGGCGTCGCCCGCGTCCGCGGGCGTCCGGGCCGCGTCGGTCCGGGTGGCGACGGCCTGTGCCGTGTCGACGGCGTCCTTGCTCACAGGTGGTTCCACTCTCTGGTGCGCCCGAGCGGATCGCGCTCGGCTGTCCGGACGTACTCGGTCGGCGCGCTCGGTTGTTTGCACAGACCAAGGCGCAACCTTCCCCCGGCCCTCGCGGCACATGCGATGACGTGGATCACAGAGCGGAACTTCTCACAAGGTCTCGATCATGACGGGTGAGTGACGTCCGCTCGAACGCGTGTACGCGACACCCGCGTGTCACAGTGCCGGTGTGACAGCGATACTGCTGCACATGACGACCGACACGGACAGCGAGTCCGGGGAGCCCGCGCTCACGATCGACGAGCTGGCCGCACGGGCCGGCACCACGGTCCGCACGGTCCGGTTCTACGGCACGAAGGGGCTGCTCCCGCCGCCGGTGATCGGTCCGCGGCGGGTCGGGCACTACGGGCGGGAACACCTGGCCAGGCTGGCGCTGATCGAGGAGTTGCAGCAGCAGGGCATGACGCTGGCCGCGATCGAGCGCTACCTGCGGCGGCTGCCGCCCGGCCTGAGCGATCACGACCTGGCCATCCACCGGGCCGCGGTCGCCTCCTGGGCCCCGGACACCGAGGAGACGGTCACCGCCGGGGAACTGCGCCGCCGGGCCGGGCGCCCGCTGGAGGCGCCGGACGTCGAACGGCTCGTCGCGATGGACGTCGTACGGCCCGACGGCGACGCCTACCGCATCGACCCCGGCCTGTTCCGGCTGGCCGTGCAGCTCCTCGACGTACCGCTGTCCGAGAAGGCGATCCTGGCCGCGCGCACCGTCCTGACCGAGCACGCGCGGGCGGCCGCGCACGAGCTCTCCCAGCTGTTCCGGGCCGAGGTGGCGGAGCGGGCCGAGGCGGACGTGAAGTCCCTGTCCGCCCACATGCAGCCGCTGGTGGTCCAGGCACTGCTGACGGCGTTCCAGCGCTCGCTCAGTGCGGAGGTGCGCCGGTGGCTCGCGGGCCCCTGAGGAGGGCCCGCTCCGCGCACCCGGCGCGGCGCCGGCTCAGCGCCCGTCGGTGAAGGTCTCCCCCTTCGCCGCCTTGTCGACCAGCAGCGCGGGCGGGGCGAAGCGCTCGCCGTAGGTCTCGGCGAGTTCACGCGCGCGGGCCACGAAGCCGGGGAGCCCTCCCTCGTAGCCGTTGACGTACTGGAGGACACCACCGGTCCAGCCCGGGAAGCCGATGCCGAAGACCGAGCCGATGTTGGCGTCGGCGACCGAGGTCAGCACGCCCTCCTCCAGGAGCCGGACGGTGTCCAGGGCCTCGGCGAAGAGCATCCGCTCCTGCATGTCCCGGAACGGGATCTCCCGGCCGGGCCGGGTGAAGTGCTCGCGCAGACCGGGCCACAGGGCGGCGCGGCCGCCGTCCTCGGCGTAGTCGTAGAAGCCCGCTCCCCCGCTGCGGCCGGGGCGGCCGAACTCGTCGACCATGCGGTCGATGACCGCCTCCGCCGGGTGCGCCTGCCAGGTGCCGCCCGCCTCCTCGACCGCCAGCTTCGACTCGCGGCGGATCTTCTGGGGCAGGGTGAGCGTCAGCTCGTCCATCAGGGAGAGCACCTTGGCCGGGTAGCCGGCCTGGGCCGCCGCCTGCTCGACGGACGCGGGCTCGATGCCCTCGCCGACCATGGCGACGCCCTCGTTGATGAAGTGGCCGATCACCCGGGAGGTGAAGAAGCCGCGGGAGTCGTTGACGACGATCGGCGTCTTGTTGATCTGCCGGACCAGGTCGAAGGCGCGTGCGAGGGCCTCGTCGCCGGTGCGCTCGCCCTTGATGATCTCGACGAGCGGCATCTTGTCGACGGGCGAGAAGAAGTGCAGGCCGATGAAGTCGGCCTGGCGCTCGACGCCCTCGGCGAGGGCGGTGATGGGCAGGGTGGAGGTGTTGGAGCAGAGCAGCGCGTCCGGGGCGACGACGGACTCGATCTCCTGGAACACCTTGTGCTTGAGGGCGGTGTCCTCGAAGACGGCCTCGATCACCGCGTCGCAGCCGGCCAGGTCCTGCGGGTCCGCGGTGGGCGTGATCCGGGCGAGCAGCGCGTCGGCCTTCTCCTGGCTGGTACGGCCCTTGGCGACGGCCTTGGCGCACAGCTTCTCGGAGTAGCCCTTGCCCTTGAGGGCGGCCTCGGCCGAGACGTCCTTGAGGACGACGTCGATGCCCGCGCGTGCGCACGAGTACGCGATGCCGGCGCCCATCATGCCCGCGCCGAGGACGGCGACCCTGGTGACCTTGCGCGGCTCGATGCCCTGGGGACGGTTGGCGCCGGAGTTGACGGCCTGGAGGTCGAAGAAGAACGCCTGGATCATGTTCTTCGAGATCTGCCCGGCGGCCAGCTCCACGAAGTAGCGGGCCTCGATGACCTGGGCGGTCTCGAAGTCGACCTGGCTGCCCTCGACGGCGGCGGCCAGGATGCGGCGCGGCGCCGGGTAGGGGGCGTTGTTGGTCTGCTTGCGCAGGCTGGCCGGGAAGGCGGGCAGGTCGGCGGCGAACTTCGGGTTGGCGGGCGTGCCGCCGGGGATGCGGTAGCCCGGCTTGTCCCAGGGCTGCGCCGACTCGGGGTTGGCGTCGATGAAGGCGCGGGCCTTGGCGAGGAGGTCCTCGGGGGTCGCGGCGACCTCGTGGACCAGGCCGTTCTCCTGGGCCCGGCGGGCGTTGTACTGGGTGCCCTGGAGGAGGACCTTCAGGAGGGCGTCGGCGATGCCGAGCAGGCGGACCGTGCGGACGACCCCGCCGCCGCCCGGGAGCAGGCCGAGGGTGACCTCGGGGCAGCCGATCTTCGTGCCGGGCGTGTCAAGGGCGACCCGGTGGTGGCAGGCGAGGGCGAGTTCGAAGCCGCCGCCGAGGGCCGCGCCGTTGATGGCGGCGACGACCGGCTTGCCCAGGGTCTCGATGCGGCGCAGGTTGCGCTTGATCGCGAGGCCGCCGTCGAAGAGGTCCTGGGCGGTCTCCGGGGTGACCCGGATCAGGTCGCGCAGGTCGCCGCCGGCGAAGAAGGTCTTCTTGGCGGAGGTGAAGATGACACCCCGGACCGAGTCCTGCTCGGCCTCCAGACGGTCGGCGATCGCGGCGATCGACTCGACGAAGGCCGCGTTCATGGTGTTCGCGGACTGGTCGGGGTCGTCCAGGACGAGGGTGACGACGCCGGTGTCGTCCTGTTCCCAGCGGATGGTGGTGCTCTCGGTCATGGCTCGTGTCTCCGTGAGGTCTCTTGGTTCCGCGGGGATGTCAGACGCGCTCGACGATGGTCGCGATGCCCATGCCGCCGCCCACGCACAGCGTGGCGAGGCCGTAGCGCTTGTCCTGGCGCTCCAGTTCGTCGACGAGCGAGCCGAGGATCATCGCGCCGGTGGCGCCGAGCGGGTGGCCGAGGGCGATGGCGCCGCCGTTGACGTTGACCTTGTCCAGGGACAGGCCCATGTCCTTCACGAAGCGCAGCACGACCGCCGCGAACGCCTCGTTGATCTCGACGAGGTCGATGTCGTCGATGGTCAGCCCGGCCTTGGCGAGGGCCTTGCGGGTGGCGGGGGCGGGGCCGGTGAGCATGATGGTCGGCTCGGAGCCGGAGACGGCCGCCGAGACGATCCGCGCGCGCGGGGTGAGGCCGTAGCGCTCGCCGATCTCCTTCGAGCCGATGGCGACCAGGGAGGCGCCGTCGACGATGCCGGAGGAGTTGCCCGCGTGGTGGACGTGGTCGATCCGCTCGACCCAGTGGTACTTCTGAAGGGCGACCGCGTCGAAACCGCCGAGTTCGCCGATGTCGGCGAAGGAGGGCTTCAGCTTGGCGAGGGAGTCGGCGGTGGTGCCGGGCCGCAGGTGTTCGTCGTGGTCGAGGACGGTGAGGCCCGCGCGGTCCTTCACGGGGACCACGGAACGGTCGAAGCGGCCTTCCTTCCAGGCCGTCGCCGCGCGCTCCTGGGAGAGCGCCGCGTACTCGTCGACGTCCCGCCGCGAGAAGCCCTCGATGGTGGCGATCAGGTCGGCGCCGATGCCCTGCGGCACGAAGTTGACGGCCAGGTTGGTCATCGGGTCGTTGAACCAGGCGCCGCCGTCCGAGGCCATGGGCACCCGGGACATGGACTCGACGCCGCCGGCGAGGACCAGGTCCTCGAAGCCCGAACGGACCTTGGCCGCGGCCATGTTGACGGCCTCGAGGCCGGACGCACAGAAGCGGTTCTCCTGGACGCCGGCCACCGTGTCGGGCAGTCCGGCGGCGAGCGCGGCGATCCGCGCGATGTCGGAGCCCTGGTCGCCGACCGGCCCGACGACGCCGAGCACGATGTCGTCGACGGCGGCCGGGTCGAGGCCCGGGAAGCGGTCGCGGATCTCGTGGATGAGACCGACGACCAGGTCGATGGGCTTGGTGCCGTGCAGGGCGCCGTTCGCCTTGCCGCGGCCGCGCGGGGTGCGGATCGCGTCGTACACGTACGCTTCGGTGCTCACTGACAAGCCTTTCAACGAGGGTTTTTCGAGAGCGGGAGGGGGTCAGAGCCAGTTCTTGACGGTCTCGATCAGGCGGGCCGGGTCCGGGCCGACGGGAGTGACGTCCAGCATCGTGACGCCGGCCTCGCGGAAGGCCTCGATGCGCTCGCGGACGTAGCCCTCGGGACCGCACAGGGATATGAGCTCGCAGAACTCGTCCGGTACGGCCGCCGCGGCGTCCCGGTGCCGGCCGTCGAGGTACAGCTCCTGGATGAGCCGGGCCTCCTTCTCGTAGCCGTAGGCGACGGCGAGGTCGTTGTAGAAGTTCTTGCCGCGCGCCCCCATGCCGCCGACGTACAGGGCGATCCGGGGGCGGGCCAGGTCGCGTGCGGCGGCCGCGTCCTCGCCGATGGCCAGCAGTCCACCGGCGACGGTCTTCAGCTCGCCGAGGGCCGGGTCGCGCCGGGCGGCGCCCTCGGCCAGCGCGGTTCCCCAGACGTCCTTGGCCTTCTCGGGGATGAACAGGGTGGGCAGCCAGCCGTCGGCGATCTCGGCGGTCATCCGGACGTTGGCGGGTCCGAGGGACGCGACGTAGAGCGGGACCTCGGGACGGACCGGCCTGGTGAGGATCTTCAGGGGCTTGCCGAGGCCGCCCGGGCGGGGCATGTCGGTGATGCCGTGGTGGTCGATGACCTCGCGGCGCAGGATGCGCCGGGTCAGCTCGATGGTCTCGCGAGTCCGGCCGAGCGGCCTGTCGTAGGCCTTCCCGTGCCAGCCCTCGACCACCTGCGGGCCGGAGGCGCCGAGGCCGATGATCGCCCGGCCGCCGGAGATCGCGTCGAGGCCCGCGGCCGTCTGGGCGATGAGGGCGGGGGTACGGGAGTAGACGTTGAGGATCGCGGAGCCGATCTTCATCCGTTCGGTGCGGGCGGCCAGGTAGCCCATGACGGTGGGCGAGTCGAAGCCGTACGCCTCCGCGACCCAGACCGCGTCGAGCCCCGCCGACTCCAGCGCGGCCGCCCGGTCCGCGGCACCGCGCGGATCACCCGCGTAGTCGAGGAAGGTGGAGAGCTCCATCAGGCGATGTCCTTGTCATGGTCGGGGCCGTCGGGGCCGTCGGGGCCGGAGGCGCGAGGACCAGAGGCGCCGGGCACGTGGGTGTCGGGCACAGGGGCGTCCAGCAGGGTCGGTACCGCCCAGTCGTGGGCCACCCCGGGGGTGTCGGCGCCCGGGTGTGCGGGCGCCGTCCGGACGCTGGTGGGGGTCGCGGAGAAGCGGGGGGCGGGGGCCGGCTGGGTGATGCCGGCGTGGTCGGTGAAGGTGGCGCGGGCTGCCAGATGGGGGTGGTGCGGGGCCTCGGACAGGGACAGCACGGGGGCCACGCAGGCGTCGGAGCCCTCGAAGACGGCCGTCCACTCGGCCCGCGAGCGCTCCTTGAAGCGGGCGGCGACCCGCTCGCGCAGCTCATCCCAGCGGGTCCAGTCCTTGCGGGCGTCGGCCAGGTCGGCGACGCCCCCGAGCCGGTCGAGGAACTCCGCGTAGAACTGGGGCTCCAGGGCGCCGACCGCCATGTGGCCGCCGTCGGCGGTCTCGTAGGTGCCGTAGTACGGGCAGCCGCCGTCCAGCAGGTTGGCGCCGCGCCGGTCCTGCCAGCGGCCCGCGGCCACCATGCCGTGGATCATCGACGCGAGGTGTGCGGTGCCGTCCACGATGGCGGCGTCCACCACCTGGCCGGTACCGGTCGCGCGCGCGTGGTACAGCGCGGCCAGGACGCCGACGACCAGGTAGAGGGAGCCGCCCGCGTAGTCGCCGAGGAGGTTGGCGGGGACGGCCGGCGGTTCGTCGGGGCGGCCGATCATGCCGAGGGTGCCGGTGAGGGCGATGTAGGCGATGTCGTGGCCGGCCCGGTGGGCCAGCGGCCCCTCCTGGCCCCAGCCGGTCATCCGGCCGTAGACCAGACGGGGGTTGCGCGCGTGGCAGTCCGCGGGGCCGACGCCGAGGCGCTCGGCGACGCCGGGGCGGTAGCCCTCGATCAGGATGTCGGCCCGGGCGGCCAGATCGAGGACGCGGGCGGGGCCGTCCGTGGACTTCAGGTCGACGAGCACCGAGCGTTTGTTGCGGTTGGTGACGTCGTGGGCGGGGTCGATCGCGAGTCCCTGGCCGCCGGGCCGGTCGACGCGGACCACGTCGGCGCCCAGGTCGGCGAGGAGCATGGCGGCGAACGGGCCCGGTCCGATGCCTGCCAGCTCGACCACGCGCACGCCGGAGAGCGGGCCGTGTCCTGGCGTCCCTGCCGTGGTCATGCCGCCCCCAGTCATGTGACACAACTGATGTAACACCGACGATGCTAAGAACCGGTTCCACTGGGCACAAGAGTGGACGAGCAAGCGCTTAGTCAAGATACCCGGTGGGGGTGCGTCCGCACCCCTCACGCTAGCCTCAGCCACCGACAACGGCGCGGGTTGCAGGACCGAGAGGTGTCATGAGCAGGCTGAAAACGACGGACCGTCCGTACGACATCGTGCTGTTCGGAGCCACCGGCTTCGTCGGCGAGCTCACCGCCGAGTACCTGGCCACGCGCGCCCCCGCGGGGCTGCGCTGGGCGCTCGCGGCCCGTGACGAACGCAAGCTGGAGGCGCTGCGCGAACGGCTGCCGGGCGGCCCGGAGATCGGACTGCTGCGCGCCGACGCCGGGGACCCGGCCTCGGTCCGCGCCCTCGCGGGGCACGCGCGCGTGGTGGCCTCGACGGTCGGCCCGTACGGCCGGTACGGCGAGGACCTGGTCGCGGCCTGCGCGGACACCGGGGCCGACTACCTCGACCTGTGCGGCGAACCCGAGTTCGTGGACCTGATGTACGTCCGGCACGACGCACGCGCGCGGGAGACCGGCGCCCGTCTGGTGCACGCGTGCGGCTTCGACTCGGTCCCGCACGACCTGGGCGCGTACTTCACGGTCCGCCGGCTGCCGGAGGGCGTGCCCCTGACGGTGGACGGTTTCGTGACCGCCGACGCGGCCTTCTCCGGGGGCACCCTCGCCTCCGCGCTCGACCAGTTCGCGCGTCCCCGGCAGCTGGCCGCCGCCGCGCGGGACCGGGCCCGGCACGAGCCCCGGCTGCTGAACCGGCGGGCGACCGCGCCGGCCGGGGCCCCTCGGTTCGCCAAGGAGATCGGGGCCTGGGCGCTGCCGTTGCCCACCATCGACGCCCAGATCGTGCGCCGTTCGGCGAGGGCCCTGGAGCGTTACGGGCCCGACTTCCGCTACCGGCACTACGCGGCCGTCAGGCATCTGCCGGTGGCGCTCGGCGGGGTCGCGGCCGTGGGCGCGGTCGCCGCGGCCGCCCAGGTGCCGTCCGCCCGGCGCTGGCTGTCGGACCGGCTCAGGCCCGGCGAGGGGCCGAGCGCCGAGAGGCGGGCGCGCAGCTGGTTCACGGTGCGGTTCGTCGGCGAGGGCGGCGGCCGGCGCGTCTTCACGGAGGTCTCGGGCGGCGATCCCGGTTACGGCGAGACGGCGAAGATGTTCGCCGAGGGGGCGCTGTCCCTCGCCTTCGACGCGCTGCCCACGACCGCCGGCCAGGTCACCACGGCGCAGGCGATGGGCGACGCGCTCATCGAACGGCTGCGGGCGGCCGGGATCGGGTTCCGGGTGGCGGCGACCCGGTGAACCCCTGGGTTCCCGGCCTCTAGGCCTGCCACTGGAGCACGGTGTAGAGCATCCCGACCGTCCATGCGAGCCCCGCCACCACGGCGAGGACCAGCGCGGCCGTCATGGGGCCCTCGACGGGCCGGGCGGGGTTGGCCAGGGACTTACGCTGTGTCGTCATGCGGACAGCCTGCCGCCGGACTGTAACAGCGGCATCCGTACTCGTACTCAGAATCGCTACTCGGTCCGGGCCTCCCGCAGTGCCCTGCGGCACAGCGCGTCCGCGCGGCGGGTGGTCTCGGGCAGGCGGTACTCCGGGGTCAGCGCGAGCGTGTGGGCGCAGGCCTCGTCCAGGCCCACCCGGTGGCCGACGGAGACGAACACCGGTTTGACGGCGTCCCGGGTGCGCAGGGCGCGGCCGACCTCCTCGGTGCCGGCGAGCAACGGCGCGTGGCTGCCGCGCGGGACGCCCGGGTCGTCGTACGCGAAGGTGAAGGGGTTCTTGGCGACGCCGATGGTGGGCAGGCCGGTGAGGACGCCGAGGTGGCTCGCGAGGCCGAAGCGGCGCGGGTGGGCGAGGCCGTAACCGTCGCAGACCACCAGTCCGGGCGGGCAGGGCAGGGCGTCGAGGGCGGCGCGCACGGTGGGGATCTCGCGGAAGGCGAGCAGGCCGGGCACGTACGGGAAGGAGACCCGGCCGACGGCGGTCGCCTCGGCGACGGTCTCCAGGGTGGCCGCGTCCAGCACGACGGCCGCCGCGGCGACCAGGTCGCGTTCGTCGTCGTAGGCGACGTCGACGCCCGTCACGTGCCCGGTGCCGGGCGCCGGGCCCGGCTCGTCGAGGACCACCCGCCCCCGCAGTCCGTCCTGTACGGCCAGGGCGGCTTCCTCGGTCGCGGGCCAGCCCGCGGGTGCGCGTACGGTCGTCACGGTCGTCATGGTGGGCACGAGCGTACGTGGCGGCACGCGCGCGTGCCGCCACGGGAGTGCGGAGGGTTCGTACGACGGGTCAGCTCTTCTTGGCGTTCACCGCGCGTTGCAGCTGGGCCTTGTTCATGCTGGACCGGCCCTCGATGCCGCGCTGCTTGGCCTCGTTGTAGAGCTGGTCCCGGGTCGGGCCCTCGGAGCCGCTGTGCGACCGCTTGCCGCCGCGGCTGCCGGACGACATGTCCTGGGTGGACGTACGGCTCGCGGTCCTGGACTCGCCGGACCGGGCGCGTTCCTTGTTGACGGTCCGGGCGGCGATCTCCTCGGCACGGCTCTCGCTCTCGCCCCGGTCGCGCGCGCTCTCCTTGATGTGTTCGTACTGGCGTTCCCGCTTGGGACTGGATCCGCGTGGCATGACGACCGCTCCCTTCGTGACTGTGCCGCCACCGGGTACCCGCGGTTCAGTCCTCCAGACGTGCCGCCCGCCCCTGCTCGCCGGCGGCCCAGCAACTCAGGTCCGGGGTGCAGGCCACGGTGTCGTAGGAGCCGGTGTCGACGGTGCGCCAGGTACGGCCGCCGTCGGTGGTGAGGTCGGTGCCGGTGGGGCCGACGGCGAGGGCCGCGGTGCGGCTGTGCGGGAGCCAGGCGACGCCGGAGCGGTAACCGGGCGGCGGGGTGGTGGCGGGCCGCCAGGTGCGGCCGCCGTCCGGGGTGGCCGCGGCCGCCCGCGGGGAGGGCTGGCCGGCCCGGTAGTCGCCGCCGACGGCCAGGCCGTGGGCGCGGTCGCGGAAGGCGAGGGCGAAGACGCCTCTGGCGGGGTCGCCCGCCGGGACCGGGGTGTCGGCGGCGGTCCAGGTCAGTCCGCGGTCGGCGGAGTGCAGCACGCGCGCGTACGCGCCGCCGCCGGTGGCCAGCCAGGCGTCCTTCGGTCCGGAGGTGACCAGGCACTGGCCGCTCGCCGCGAAGCCCGCCTCGCCGTCCAGGGCGGCCGGCATGCCGGAGTCCGGCAGCACCCGCCAGGAGCGGCCGCCGTCACTCGTGGACAGGATGCGGAACCTGCCGTCGACGGGGTCGCTCATGGCGAGGCCGTGGCGGCGGTCGAAGAAGGCCAGGCAGTCGTAGAAGGCGGCCGGGTCGGTGTTGCGGAACGACTCGGTCCAGGTCGCGCCGCCGTCCTCGGTGCGGTAGACGCGGGACGCCTCCCCCTCGCCGATGGCCAGGACCACCGCGTGGCGGGCGTCGAACGCCTCCACGTCCCGGAACTGGAGGTCGCCCGCGCCCGGCGGGGAGACGTTCCGCCAGTCGGCCCCGCCGTCCGTGGTGCGCAGCACGGTGCCGCCGGTGCCCGCCAGCCAGGCGGTGTGCCGGTCGACGGCGGCCAGGCCGCGGAAGCGTACGCCGGGCGTGCCGGTGTCCTTGAGCGCCCAGTGGGGCGCCGGTGCCGCGGCGTGCGCGGAGCCCGCGGTCAGCGCGGCCAGGATCGCCGTGCACGCCACCCCCACGGCCGCCACCCGCCTCGTCCGTCGTGCCCGTCCGGTCCGTCGCGTGCTCCCCAAACGCCTCATGGCGCGCGAAGCTAGCCCACTGTCCCGGTGGCGTCCAGAGGGCCCCCTGGCCCCGCCAGAGGTAAGCCGACGGTGTGAATAGGCCCGGTGACAGAGGTCACTCGCACTTCGTGTGCACGGATCTGCCACTTCCGTCGTCTCTTCCAGTGCCAGGCCCCACCCGCCCGGATATTCGTTCAGTCGTCATGAGGGAGCAAGGCGTTGTCCACCGTCATCGAGCAGCCCGTAGAGGCCCGCCTGGTCGCCGCGTCACCGCGCATGCCGAGCATTCCCGCCACCCTGCGCTACGACCGCGAGGACCCGTTCGCCGTCCGCATGACCTTCCCCGCGCCGTCCACCCTGGAGGGTGTCGACGTCTGCTGGACGTTCTCCCGTGAGCTGCTCGCGGCCGGACTGCACGCCCCGGAGGGCGACGGGGACGTGCGGGTGCGGCCGTACGGCTACGACCGGACGGTGCTGGAGTTCCACGCCCCCGAGGGCACCGCCGTCGTCCATGTGCGCACCGGCGAGATAACCCGGTTCCTGGAGGCCACCGGGGATCTGGTGCCGACCGGGCTCGAACACCTCCAGCTGGACCTGGACCACGACCTCGCCGAACTGATGCGGGACGCCTGAACCACGGTCCGTGCCCGTACGGGCTCAATTCCTTTGACACCCCTCCTGGCGCCTTCCTAGCCTGTACCACGTCCTGTTGTCGTCGATCGGAGAAGGACGTTGCTCGTCTGAGGTCCCGAGACACCGCGTCACACCCGTGAGGTGTGTCTGTGGCGTTCGACCTCGGCGTACGAGCCGTCCTCCGGCACGGGATTCCCCGGCCCCTCGGCTGCTGCCCCGCGGTGTCTCGGCACGCGATTGCCCCCGACACCACAAGCAACCGCGAGGCGCCCTTATGTCTGCTTCCGTCACCTGTACCGCCCTGTCCTTCTCCTGGCCCGACGGCTCCACCGTCTTCGAGGGCCTCGACGTCTCCTTCGGCCCCGGCCGCACCGGTCTGGTCGGCGTCAACGGATCAGGGAAATCGACCCTTCTCAAGCTCGTCGCCGGCGAGCTCACCCCGTCGGACGGCACCGTCAAGGTGGCCGGCGCGGTCGGCTGCCTCCCGCAGAACGTCACGCTGGACACCGCGCTGCGCGTCGACGAGGTGCTCGGCATCGCCGCCCGGCGGGCCGCGCTGCACGCCATCGAGGCGGGTGACGTGTCCGACGCGCACTTCGAGACCCTCGGCGACGACTGGGACGTCGAGGAGCGCGCCCTGGTCACCCTCGGCGAACTGGGGCTCGGCCACATCGGCCTGGACCGGACCGTCGGCGAGGTCTCCGGCGGCGAGTCGGTGCTGCTGGGGCTGGCCGCGCTGCTTCTGCGCCGCCCGGACGTGCTGCTGCTCGACGAGCCCACCAACAACCTCGACCTGTACGCCCGCAAGCGCCTGTACGCGGCCGTCACCTCCTGGCCCGGTGTGCTGATCGTGGTCAGCCACGACCGCGAACTCCTCGACCTGGTCGACCAGATCGCCGATCTGCACACCGGGGAGGTCACCTGGTACGGCGGCAACTTCTCCGCGTACGAGGAGGCCCTCGCCGTCGAACAGGAGGCGGCCGAGCGCATGGTGCGGGTCGCCGAGGCCGACGTCCGCAAGCAGCGGCGCGAACTGTCCGACGCTCGGGTCAAACTGGCCCGCCGCAAGCGCTACGGGCAGAAGATGTACGAGCAGAAACGCGAACCGAAGATCGTCATGGGGGCGCGCAGACGGGCCGCGCAGGAGTCCGCCGGCAAGCACCGCATCATGCACGAGGAGCGGCTCGCCGAGGCGCGGGAGCGGCTCGACGAGGCGGTGGAGGCGGTGCGGGACGACGACGAGATCCGCGTCGAACTGCCGTACACGGCCGTGCCGCCGGGGCGCACCGTACTGACCCTGGAGAACCTCGAACTCGCCCATGGTTCACGGGTCGGGGGGATCCTGGATCTGCGCGGCCCCGAGCGGATCGCGCTGATCGGGCGCAACGGCTCGGGCAAGACGACGCTGCTGCGCACGATCGCCGGGGAACTGGCGCCGGTCGCGGGCGAGGCACGCACGCAGGTGCCGCTGCGCTTCCTGCCCCAGCGCCTGGACGTCCTGGACGACGAGCTGAGCGTGGTGGCGAACGTGGCCCGGTTCGCGCCGGGCGCCACCAACAACCGGATCCGGGCGCGCCTGGCCCGCTTCCTGTTCCGGGGTGCCCGCGCCGACCAGAGGGCGGCCACGCTCTCCGGCGGCGAACGCTTCCGCGCGGCACTGGCCGCGCTGCTGCTGGCCGAACCCGCCCCGCAGCTGCTGATGCTGGACGAGCCGACGAACAACCTCGACATGGCGAGCGTCCGGCAGCTGACCACGGCCCTGGAGTCGTACCAGGGCGCCCTGATCGTGGCCAGTCACGACATGCCGTTCCTGGAATCGGTCGGGATCACCCGCTGGCTGCTGATGGCGGACGGGGAGCTGACGGCCACCACGCCGGAGGAGGTGGCACGTCTCGGCGAGGGCACAGCCTGACGACAGGGGTTTTGTCGACACCGGCCCGCCCTGCATGATGGCGGTCCGGGGCCCCCACCACGGGCACCGGACCGCATCCCCGACCCCGGAGACCCGACGTGCCCAGCAAGAAGGCCCTCATCCGCCGCCCCAGCCCGCGCCTCGCCGAAGGACTGGTGACGCACATCGAGCGGGAGAAGGTCGACGTCGGACTCGCCCAGGAACAGTGGGAGGCGTACGCGCAGGCGCTGAGCGCGCACGGCTGGGAGACCGTCGAGGTGGACCCGGAGGACGACTGCCCGGACTCGGTCTTCGTCGAGGACACGGTCGTCATGTACCGGAACGTCGCGCTGATCACCCGGCCCGGCGCCGAGTCCCGGCGCGCGGAGACCGCGGGCGTCGAGGAGGCGGTGGCCCGCCTCGGCTGCTCCGTCAACTGGGTCTGGGAACCGGGCACCCTGGACGGCGGTGACGTCCTGAAGGTGGGCGACACCGTCTACGTCGGCCGCGGCGGGCGGACCAACGCGGCCGGGGTGCAGCAGCTGCGGGCCGTGTTCGAGCCGCTGGGGGCCCGCGTGGTGGCCGTGCCGGTGAGCAAGGTGCTGCACCTGAAGTCGGCGGTGACCGCGCTGCCCGACGGAACGGTTCTGGGGCACATCCCGAACGTGGACCGGCCCTCGCTGTTCCCGGGCTTCCTCGCGGTGCCCGAGGACGCGGGCGCCCACGTGGTGCTGCTCGGCGGCGGCAAGTTGCTGATGTCGGCGAGCGCGCCGAAGACCGCGGAGCTGCTGACCGACCTCGGCCACGACGTCGTCACGGTGGACATCTCCGAGTTCGAGAAGCTGGAGGGATGTGTGACGTGCCTCTCGGTCCGGCTGCGGGAGCTGTACGTCTGACGGGGGGTCGATTCACCTCCGCGGCCCTGGGACCTGCGGGTCCGGCGACTGCTTGGCATGTCCCGATTCGCCTTGCGCACGGCGCCTGATCAGCGGTCTTTACAGCGCACTTAACCTACGGCTTCGTAACCTACGGATTCGTAGCCTACGATCTCGTAGGTTCCCGGCCCCGCTCGCCGGTTCTCTCGCGTTCCCTCCCCCTTGTTCGGCGTCCCCCTGGAGTTCTCGTGACGATCACTTCTCCCCACCTCGGCAGCACGTCCGCCTGGACCGACGCGCGGCTGCTGTACGCCCTGGAGGAAGTGGTCGAGAAGGAGCTGAACCGCCATCTGAAGGTCGCCAAGGACTGGATGCCGCACGAGTACGTGCCCTGGACCGACGCCCGTAACTTCCCCGGTTTCTTCGAGGACGGGCAGGCCTGGGAGAAGGAGCAGTCCAAGGTCACCGAGATCGGCCGGATCGCCCTGGTGGTGAACCTGCTCACCGAGGACAACCTGCCCAGCTACCACCACGAGATCGCCTCGCTGTTCGGCCGGGACGGCGCCTGGGGCACCTGGGTGCACCGCTGGACCGCCGAGGAGGGCCGGCACGGCATCGTGATGCGTGACTACCTGCTGGCCTCGCGCGCGGTCGACCCGGACAAGCTGGAAGCCTTCCGGATGTCCCACATGAGCGAGGGCTTCGAGTCGGACAACAGCCACTCGATGCTGCACTCGGTCGCCTACGTGGCCTTCCAGGAACTCGCGACCCGCATCTCGCACCGCAACACCGGCCACCAGTCCGGTGACCCGGTCTGCGACCGCATGCTGGCCCGTATCGCGACCGACGAGAACCTGCACATGGTCTTCTACCGGAACCTCCTGAAGTCCGCCTTCGAGCTGGCCCCCGACCTGACGATGCAGGCGGTGCGGGACGTCGTGGTCAACTTCCGGATGCCCGGCCACGGCATTCCCGGCTTCGAGCGCGCCGCCGCCCAGATGGCGATCGGCGAGGTCTACAACATGCGCATCCACCATGACGACGTGCTCCAGCCGGTGCTGCGTCACCTGAAGGTCCTGGAGATCGACGGTCTGGGCCCGGAGGGGCTCCAGGCGCAGGAGGAACTCGGCCTGTTCATGGGCGGCCTGAACGCCGAGGCCCTCAAGTTCGACGAGAAGCTGGCCGCGCGCAAGGCCCGGATGGCGGCCCGCGCGGGCGCCTGACGCCGCGGGAACGGCGGGCGGGGCGCCGACGCGCTATGCCGCCCGCCGCTTGTACCGCTCGGGGAAGCGCTCGGTGAACTTCACCGCCCACACCAGCAGGACGACGGGGACGACCCAGTTGAACCAGTCGCTGCCCGCCGGGATCCGGATCGCCAGCCAGGTGGAGAGGGTCATCAGCAGGAAGACCGCTCCCCAGGCCGTGGTCAGCACCCTGTTGACGTGGACGAAGACGGGCGAGTCCCAGTGCTCGCGCGGCACCGAGCGGCGGGCGTACTGGGCGGTGAACGGGTCGACGGCCAGTGAGCCGAGCGCCACCACGGCCACCACCGCGCTGGAGAGCACCTGGGCGTAGGTCTCCAGCCAGATCAGCTCGTGGCGGTCCAGGGCCAGCGCGAGGACCGAGAGCACGGCGAAGAACACGATGCCGGCCATGTCCAGGAGATAGAACCGGCCCTGGAGCATGTCCCTGCCGGACAGCACGACGGCGGCGGCCAGCGCGGCCAGTGCCGCGTACTCCCAGGTGCTGGGGCCGGCGACGAAACCGAAGATGATCCACGGGGCGAACGAGAAGAAGACGCTCCCGGTGCGGGCGGGTCCGCTCGCCGGGGCGTTCGTCACCGGCGCCCCCTGCTGCGTGTGCCCCATGGAACCTCGCCCTCGCGCCCGGACCGTCTCCCCTCCAGCGTGACCCGGACCGGCACGAGGCGCACGCCGTGCCGTGCCGTGCGTGCCGTGTGTGCCGTGCGTGCCGTGCGTGCCGTGCCGTGAGTGCTAGCGGGCGGCCCGGCGCAGTTCCAGGCGTTCCTTCTCGGACAGGCCGCCCCAGACTCCGAAGCGTTCGTCGTTGTCCAGTGCGTACTCCAGGCAGGCCGGACGCATCTCGCACATACCGCAGATGCGCTTCGCCTCGCGCACCGAGCTGCCGGGCTCAGGGAAGAAGAAGTCCGCCCCGGTCTGCGCGCACAGCGCCTGCGCCTGCCAGGCCGGGACGGGCGTGCGGGGCATGGTGGTGGTCTCGAAGTGCATGGCCAGGATCGTGCCGTGGCGCGAAAAACGTTCGATCAACGCCCGCTCAACGCGTCGGCAGCACACCGCGCCAGCATCGATGATGCGCCCGACCGGCACGCACTTGCACGGCGGCACGCGGAACGGATCCACAACTCGGCGGGTGTGCCGGGTGACCGTGGGTAACCCGCGTCGGTGGGCGTGGGCAACCCGCGTCGGTGGGCGTGGTCGGGCACCGAATGTCAGCGGGCGGTGGAAGACTCGGCAGAGCAGAGCAGAGCAGAGGACAGGACCCTTTGAGGAGGGCGATGATGCTCACCACCCGTTTCGTCGACGGCGCTCCCAACTGGCTCGACCTGGGCACCCCCGAGATCGACGGCGCCGCCGCCTTCTACGGCGGCCTCTTCGGCTGGCGGTTCCAGTCGGCGGGGCCCGACGCCGGCGGTTACGGCTTCTTCCAGCTGGACGGCCGGACCGTGGCCGGCGGGGTGCAGACCACTCCGGAACAGGGCCCGCCGGCCTGGACGGTGTACTTCCGCAGTGACGACGCGCAGGCCACCGCCAAGACCGCCGAACAGGCCCACGGCGGCGTCGTCGTCCAGCCTACGGACGTGATGGACAAGGGCCGGATGGCGCTCCTCTCCGACCAGGCGGGCGTGCCCTTCGGCATCTGGCAGCCCGCGCTGCGCAAGGGCGTGGACCTGGCGGGCGTACCGGGTTCGCTCTGCTGGGTCGAGCTGTACACCGCGGACATCGCGGCGGCCGCCGCCTTCTACTACAAGGTGCTGGGCCTGGAGACCTCCGGGCTGCCGTTCCCCGGCGGCACCTACACCTGCGTCAATCCGCCGCAGGGCGACGAGGAGTCGGTGTTCGGCGGGATGGTCCCGCTGGCGGAGGACCCGGCGGAGGCCCAGGCGGGCGCGTACTGGCTGCCGTACTTCGAGGTCGAGGACCCGGACGCGGTGGTGGAGAAGGCCCAGCAGACGGGCGGCAGGGTGCGGATGCCTGCCACCACGCTGGAAGGCGTGGGCCGGATGGCCAAACTGGCCGACCCGTACGGCGCCCGGTTCGCGGTGATCAGGAGCGAGCCACAGCAGACCTGAACCGACCGCGACAGGACCTAGGCGGACGCGCGGCGGACCAGTGTCGTGGGCAGGACGACGCTGGACGGCGCGGGCGCCGACACGCCTCCGGTCAGGGTGCGCAGCAGCAGCCGGGCCATCAGCCGGCCCATCTCCTCGATGTCCTGACGGACCGTCGTCAGCGACGGCGCGGTCTGCTCGGTGACGGGCAGCACGTCGTCGAAGCCGATCACCGCCACGTCCTCGGGCACCCGGCGGCCCCGTTCGCGCAGCACGCGCAGGGCACCGAGCGCGGTGAGGTCGTTGGCGGCGAACACGCCGTCCACGTCCGGGCAGCGGTCGAGGAGTTCGGCCATGGCGCGCTCCCCGCCGGTCGGCGTGAAGTCGCTCGCCACGATCAGCCGTGGGTCGGCCTCCCCCATGACGTCCCGGTAGCCGTCGAGACGGTCGGCCGCCGAGGTCTGGTCCAGGGGGCCGGTGATGTGCGCGATCCGGGTCCGGCCGAGGCCCGCGAGATGGCGTACCGCGTCCCGGGCGCCGCCCCGGTTGTCGCAGTCGACGTACACGGCGTCCTTCGAGCCGTCGCTCCAGCCGGGCCGCCCGCCGAACACGGTGGGGATCTTGGCGCCCTCGATGAGGCCGGGCAGCGGGTCGTCGAGGTGGAGCGAGAAGACGAGGGCGCCGTCGACGTGCCCGCCGGCGAGATAGCGGGCCACGCGCGCGTGGTCGTCCCGGCCTTCGGTGAGCAGCAGCACGAGCTGGTTGTCGTGGGCGGTCAGCTCCTTGCTGATGCCGCGCAGTTGGAGGGCGAAGAAGGGGTCCGTGAAGATCCGGGTCTCGGGTTCGGCGATGACGACGGCGACGGCGTCGTGCCGCCTGGTCACCAGGGAACGGGCCGCCTGGTTGGGTACGTAGCCGAGTTCCGCGACCGCCTGCCGGACCCGTTCGACGAGGGGTTCGCGCACCCCGTCGCCGCCGTTGACGACCCGTGACACGGTGGCCCTGGACACCCCGGCCCGCGCGGCCACGGCCTCCAGCGTGGGGCGCGACACTGCCTCGGACACCTCGGCCCTCCTCGTCGGCGGCTGACGATCAGCATAGCCCCGGGTGAACGGCACGACGTGAGCGCTCCCGTAGCAACGGGCCCGAGCGAAGGGAGACCAACGGCACGGAGGGACCGGTCGGCGGGTGGGGGGGTGGTCGGCGGGCCGGTCAGTGGGTCAGGAGGGCCGGTTGGTGGGTCAGGAGGGGTGGTCGGGGCGGGCTCGGCTCGGCTGGACGCGTTTCGGCTCGCCCGGCATCTTCGGGTACTCGGGCGGGTACGGCAGGTCGCCGAGGCCGTGCTCGTGTTCGTCGCGGCGGGCCAGTTCCAGGAGAGCGTCGAGGGAGAAGGCGTGGTCGTCCATGTCGGCGTGCACGTCGCCGGCTTCGGCGAACCGGGCCGGCATCGTGACGAGGTCGAAGTCCTCCGGGCGGACGTCGTCGACCTCGTCCCAGCGCAGCGGCGCGGAGACGGGGGCGTGGGGGTGGGGCCGCAGGGAGTACGCGGAGGCGATGGTGCGGTCGCGGGCGGTCTGGTTGTAGTCCACGAAGATGCGCTCGCCGCGTTCCTCCTTCCACCACTTGATGGTGACCTGCTCCGGCATCCGGCGTTCCAGTTCGCGGCCCACGGCGATCGCGGCCCGCCGGACCTGGGTGAAGGTCCAGCGGGGTTCGATGGGCACGAAGACGTGCAGGCCACGGCCGCCGGAGGTCTTGGGCCAGCCCCGCAGGCCGCCGAACTCCGCCAGGACCGCCCGCAGTTCGTGGGCGGCGCGGACCGCGTCGGAGAAGCCGGTGCCGGGCTGCGGGTCGAGGTCGATGCGGAGTTCGTCGGGGCTGTCGACGTCGCCGCGGCGGACCGGCCAGGGATGGAAGGTGAGGGTGCCGTACTGCGCCGCCCACACCACGGCGGCCTCCTCGGTGGGGCACATCTCGTCCGCGGTACGGCCGCTGGGGAAGGTGATGTGGGCGGTGGGGATCCAGTCGGGCATGCCCTTGGGCGCGCGTTTCTGGTAGAACCACTCCCCCTCCACGCCGTCCGGATAGCGCTGGAGGGTGGTGGGTCGGTCGCGCAGGGCGCGCAGGATGCCGGGGGCCACGGCCGCGTAGTAGCGGGCGACGTCCAGCTTGGTGAGACCACGTTCCGGGAAGAACACCTTGTCCGGGCTGGACAGCCGCACGGTCCGGCCGGCCACCTCCAGTTGCACCGCATCACCCATGCGGCCACGGTAGGCGTACCCTCCCCGCCCCGCACATCGGCCCGTGCCGCGCGACGAGCGGGCCGTGGTGAGCGCTCGTAGAGTCGGACCCATGGATCTGCCGGTGATGCCGCCCGTCAAGCCGATGCTCGCCAAGCCGGTGGCGAGGATCCCGCCGGACATGCAGTACGAGGCGAAGTGGGACGGCTTCCGCGCGATCGTGTTCCGGGACGGCCCGGAGGTGGAGATCGGCAGCCGTACCGGGAAGTCACTGACGAGGTACTTCCCGGAACTGGTGGCGGCGCTGCCCGAGCGGGTGCCCGAGCGGTGCGTGCTGGACGGGGAGATCGTGATCGCCCGGGAGGGCCGGCTGGACTTCGACGCGCTGTCCGAGCGGATCCATCCGGCCGACTCGCGGGTGCGGACGCTGGCGGAGCGGACGCCCGCCTCCTTCGTCGCCTTCGACCTGCTGGCGCTGGCCGACGAGTCCCTGCTGGACCTCCCGCTGACCGACCGGCGCGCCCTGCTCGACCGGGCCCTGGCCGGAGCGACCCCGCCCGTGCACCTCGCGCCCGCGACGACCGATGCCGAGGTGGCCCGACAGTGGTTCGAGCAGTACGAGGGGGCCGGTCTCGACGGGGTCGTCGCCAAGCCGCTGACGCTGCGGTACCGCCAGGACGAGCGGGCCATGTTCAAGGTCAAGCACGAGCGGACGGCCGACGTCGTGGTGGCGGGCTACCGTCTCCACAAGAGCGGCCCGGTGGTCGGCTCGCTGCTGCTCGGCCTGTACGACGACCGGGGCGCCCTCCAGCACGTGGGTGTGTCCGCCGCGTTCGCGATGAAGCGGCGGGCCGAGCTGATCGAGGAGCTGGCGCCGCTGCGCATGGACGACGTCTCCGGGCATCCGTGGGCCGCCTGGGCGGAGGAGGCCGCCCACGAGTCGGCCCGGCTGCCCGGCGCGCCGAGCCGCTGGTCCGGCAAGAAGGACCTGTCGTGGATCCCGCTGCGGCCGGAGCGGGTGGCGGAGGTGGCGTACGACCACATGGAGAACGGGGCCCGGTTCCGGCACACGGCCCGCTTCCGCCGCTGGCGTCCGGACCGCACGCCGGAGAGCTGCACGTACGCCCAGTTGGAGGAGCCGGTGCGGTACGACCTCACGGAGATCCTGGGGTCGTAGCTTGCGGCGCGCGATCGGAATCGACCGGGTATGGCCACCGATGACCCGTTGAGCACACAATCAGGGGGACGAACGGGGTGGCGACGGTGGGGATGCGACAGGGGGCGCCGACGCGCCGGACGGTACTGACCGGGGCGGCCGCGCTGGCGGCCGCCCTCACCGCGGGGTGCACCCGGCACGGTACGGCCGACGACGGCCGCGCACCGCACGGCAGCCCGGCACCGCACGGCACCCCGGCACCGAGCGCCCCCGCACCGAGCGGGCGGACCGCCGCCGGCCCGGTGCTGGCCGTGAAGATCGACAATGTCGCCGCGGCCCGCCCCCAGACCGGACTGGACGCGGCGGACGTGGTGTACGCGGAGCAGGTGGAGGGCGGCCTCAGCCGGCTGATGGCGGTGTACGCGAGCACGCTGCCGGAGGTCGTGGGACCGGTCCGCAGCGCTCGCGAGTCGGACCTGGAACTGCTGCGTCAGTTCGGCCGGCCGACGCTCGCCTTCTCCGGCGCCCAGCGCAAGCTGCTCCCCCTGATCGAGAGGGCGCCCCTGCGGCCGGAGACCCCGGACGACGCGCCCGGCGCCTACTACCGGGGCGGCGGCAGACCGGCCCCGCACAACCTGTATCTCCGTCCGGCACGGCTGATGACCGACGGGGCACCCGGCAGGGCGGCGCTCCCCGCCGGCTTCCGTCACGGCCCGGCCCCGGCCGGCGGCACGGTCACGGCCGCGCGTACCGTGCGGTACCCGTCGGCCCGCTTCACCTTCACCTGGTCGGCCGGCCGGCACCGGTGGCTGGTGTCGATGGACGGCACCCCGGCCCGGACGGCGGCCGGGAAGCGACTGGCGCCGGCGACGGTCGTGGTGCAGTACGTGCGGGTGACCACGTCCCGGTACCACGACGTGCTCGGCAACCACACGCCGTACACCCGGACGGTGGGGTCGGGGAGGGCCGAAGTGCTGCGCGACGGCCGCTCGTTCGAGGCCACCTGGGACCGCCCGGCGGCCACGGACGGCACCGCCTTCACCGGGACGGACGGCCGTCCCGTGGACTTCGCCGACGGACAGGTGTGGGTGGTGTTCGCCGCGGCCTAGCCCTGCGGGACCAGGGGCTCCGCGGGGTTGCGCAGCCCCTCGGCCGCGTCCGAGACGCGGCGGATCAGGTCGAAGAACTGGGCCTGCTCCGCGGCCGAGAGCGGGGCCAGGAAGACCTGGTTCATGCGGGCGGTGCGCACGGCGAGCTTGCGGTGGGTGCGCAGCCCGTCGTCGGTGGGGCGCAGCAGGGAGCGGCGGCCGTCCTGCGGGTCGCGGACCTTGTCGAGGAGTCCGCGCCGGCCGAGCCGGCTGATGACCTCGGCGATGGTCGACCGGTCGAGACCGACCCGCTCCCCCACGGTCCGCTGGTCCAGCCCCGGCTCGGCGACCAGCGCGTTCAGGACCGCGAACTGCGGCGAGGTGATCTCCTCCGACACCATCGTGTTCCACAGCAGGTAGTGGGCCTGCTGGAGGCGCCGGGCCAGGTGCCCGGGGTGGGTGGTGAGATCCACCGCGGCCATATGCGCTCCCAAGGTCCGAATTCGTTGGTGCACTGAACAATACTCGTGGCCACCTCTCCTGTCTCCACGCCCGTCTGCCATCGCCCGAGGTCTTGACGGGTGGCGAGAGCGATGGCAGCGTGAAGGACATCTCGCTGAAATACTCAGTGCCCTGATTAATTCAGAGATGGGGCTGCACGGATGGACAAGGTGGTCGCCACGGCCGAGGAGGCGGTGGCCGATGTTGTGGACGGCGCGTCCCTGGCGGTGGGTGGTTTCGGGCTGAGCGGTGTCCCGAACGTGCTGATCGGCGCGTTGTACGAGCGTGGTGTGACGGGCCTGAGCGTGGTCTCGAACAACTGCGGGGCGATGGAGACGGGTCTCGCGGTGTTGCTGGCGGCGGGCCGGATCGCCCGGGTGACGGGGTCGTACATCGGGGCGAACAAGGAGTTCGCGCGTCAGTACCTGGCGGGTGAGCTGGAGGTGGAGCTGATCCCGCAGGGGACGCTGGCGGAGCGGCTGCGGGCCGGGGGTGCGGGGATCCCGGCGTTCTACACCCCGGCGGGGGTGGGCACCCAGGTCGCCGAGGGCGGTCTGCCGTGGCGGTACGACGGCTCCGGCGGGGTGGCGCTGGCCTCTCCGGTGAAGGAGGTGCGGGAGTTCGACGGCACCGAGTACGTGCTGGAGCGGGGCATCCGCACGGACTTCGCGCTGGTGCGGGCGGCGAAGGGCGACCGGCACGGGAACCTGGTCTTCAACAAGTCCACCCGTAACTTCAACCCGCTCGCGGCGATGGCCGGGAAGGTCACGGTCGCGGAGGTGGAGGAGCTGGTCGAGCCGGGTGAGATCGACCCGGACGCGGTGCACCTGCCGGGGATCTTCGTGCAGCGTGTCGTGGCGCTGACGGCGGAGCAGGCGGCGGACAAGAAGATCGAGCAGCGGACGGTGAGCAGCTGATGGCCTGGACGCGCGAGGAGATGGCCGCGCGGGCGGCCCGCGAGCTGAGGGACGGCCAGTACGTCAACCTCGGCATCGGCCTGCCCACGCTCATCCCGAACTATCTCCCGGAGGGTGTGGAGGTGGTCCTGGAGTCGGAGAACGGCATCCTGGGCACCGGCCCGTACCCGGCCGAGGACGCCGTGGACCCGGACCTGATCAACGCCGGGAAGGAAACCGTCACGGTGCTGCCGGGCGCGTCCTTCTTCGATTCGGCGCTGTCGTTCTCGATGATCCGGGGCGGCCACATCGACGTCGCCGTGCTGGGCGCGATGCAGGTCTCCGCGCGGGGTGATCTGGCGAACTGGGCGATCCCGGGGAAGCTGGTCACGGGGATCGGCGGGGCGATGGACCTGGTGCACGGCGCGCGGACGGTGATCGTGGTGATGACGCACACCGCGAAGGACGGCTCGGCGAAGATCCTCACCGAGTGCGCGCTGCCGCTGACCGGCAAGGCGTGCGTCGACCGGATCATCACCGACCTGGGCGTGATCGACGTGACCGACGACGGCCTGGTGCTGGTGGAGACCGCGCCCGGGGTCGGTGTCGAGGAGATCACCGCGAAGACCGACGCCAAGCTGATCGTCCCGGAGGGCCTGCTGTGAACACGGTGTACATCGTCGACGCGGTCCGCACGCCCGTCGGCCGCTACAACGGCGGTCTCGCGGGTGTGCGCCCGGACGACCTGGCCGCCCACGCGATCCGGGAACTCCTCGCCCGCACCCCGGACCTGGATCCGGCCCGGATCGAGGACGTCTACTTCGGCAACGCCAACGGCGCCGGTGAGGAGAACCGCAACGTGGGCCGGATGGCCGCGCTGCTGGCGGGCCTTCCGACGTCGGTCCCGGGTGTGACCGTCAACCGGCTGTGCGCGTCCGGACTCGAGGCGGTCATCCAGGCGGCCCGCGCGATCGCCGTCGGGGACGCCTCGATCGCGGTGGCGGGCGGCGTCGAGTCGATGACCCGGGCGCCGTACGTACTGCCCAAGAACGACCGGCCGTTCCCGGCCGGGCATGCCGAGCTGTACTCGACCACGCTGGGCTGGCGGATGGTCAACCCGGGGATGGACCCGCAGTGGACCATCCCGCTGGGCGAGTCGGCGGAGCGCATCGCCGACAAGCACAAGATCAGCCGCGAGCAGCAGGACGAGTTCGCCCTCGCCTCCCACCGGAAGGCGGCCGCCGCGCAGGAACAGGGCCTGTTCGACGCCGAGTCGGCGCCGGTGTCCGTTCCGCAGCGCAAGGGCGACCCGGTGGTCTTCGGCGCGGACGAGTGCGTACGGCCGGACGCCTCCCTGGCCGCGATGGCCAAGCTCAAGCCGTCCTTCCGCGAGGAGGGCGGGACGGTGACCGCGGGGAACGCGTCACCGCTCAACGACGGTGCGGCGGCGTTGCTGCTGACCGACGAGGAGGGGCTGAAAGCGCTCGGGCGGGAGCCACTGGCCCGGGTCTCCGCGACCGGCGTGCACGCGCTGGACCCCGACTACTTCGGGCTCGCGCCCGTGGAGGCCGTCAACCGCGCGCTGGCCAGGGCGGGCAAGGGGTTTGACGATCTGTCGGTTCTCGAGCTGAACGAGGCGTTCGCGGCGCAGGTGCTCGGATGTGTCGCCGAGTGGCCGGAGTTCGATCCGGCGATTCTCAATCCGCAGGGTGGTGCCATCGCGTTGGGGCATCCGTTGGGTGCGTCGGGGGCTCGGCTGGCGGGGACGGTGGCGCACCAACTGGCGCGGCGTGGGAGCGGTGTCGGTGTGGCCACGCTGTGCATCGGCGTCGGGCAAGGACTCGCGCTTGTTCTCGAACGATAGGCCATATACCGCCCGCGGGTTGCGTTGTGGCTTGTCGCGCAGTTCCCCGTGCCCCTGAAGGGGCGCTTACAGCTAGGACTTTCAATGACACTCACCCAGGCCGACATCGACCTCGAGATCGCCGCCGAGCACGCCGCCTACGAGAAGCGCGTGGCCGAAGGCGGAGCCGTAGAACACCATCCCCGGCGGGACTACGCCCCCTACCGGTCCTCCCTGCTCCGGTATCCGAAGCAGCCCCCCGTCGCCATCGACACCAGCAAGGACCCGGAGCTGGTGGAGCTGCACTCCCCCGCGTTCGGGGAGCGGGACATCACCGGGATAGACAACGACCTGACCCGGCAGCACCAGGGCGAGCCGATCGGGGAGCGGATCACCGTCTCCGGGCGGCTGCTCGACCGGGACGGGCGGCCGGTCCGGGGGCAGCTGATCGAGATCTGGCAGGCCAACTCGGCCGGCCGGTACGCGCATCAGCGTGAGCAGCACGACGCCCCGCTGGATCCGAACTTCACGGGTGTCGGCCGTACGATCACCGACGCCGACGGGGGCTACCACTTCACCACCGTCCAGCCGGGCCCCTACCCCTGGCGCAACCACCTCAACGCCTGGCGTCCGGCGCACATCCACTTCTCGATGTTCGGCTCGGCGTTCACGCAGCGGCTGGTGACGCAGATGTACTTCCCGAGCGACCCGCTGTTCCCGTACGACCCGATCATCCAGTCGGTGACGGACGACGCGGCCCGGCAGCGGCTGGTCGCGACATACGACCACAGCCTGTCCGTGCCCGAGTTCTCGATGGGCTATCACTGGGACATCGTGCTGGACGGCCCGAACGCCACCTGGATCGAAGAAGGACGCTGACCTGCCATGACGAAGACCGACACGAGCAGCGCGGAGACCGTGCTGCCCACCCCGTCGCACACGGTCGGCCCGTTCTACGGCTACGCGCTGCCCTTCCGCGGCGGCGAGGACATCGCGCCCCTCGGCCACCCGGACACGGTCACCGTGCACGGGTACGTCCTGGACGGCGAGGGCAACCCGCTGCCGGACGCGTTCGTGGAGCTGTGGGGCGCCGACCCGGACGGGAACGTGTCCACCACGGACGGTTCGATCCGGCGTGACCCGGCCAGCGGTGCCTACCTCGGCCGCAACGGCGTGGAGTTCACCGGCTGGGGCCGGATCCAGACCGACGCCGACGGGCACTGGTACGCGCGGACGCTGCGGCCCGGCGCCCGTGGCGACAGCGCGCCCTACCTCAGTGCGTGCGTGTTCGCGCGCGGACTGCTGGTGCATCTGTTCACCCGGATCTACCTGCCGGGCGACGACGCGGCGCTCGGCGCCGATCCGCTGCTCACCCGGGTCGGCGAGCGACGCGACACGCTGATCGCCGTCGAGGAGGGCAACCGGACCTACCGTTTCGACATCCGCCTCCAGGGCGAGGGCGAGACGGTCTTCTTGGAGTACCGGTGACGTACGCCGGAGGTGACACGGGGCTGCTCGGCCCCGGCTGGTCCGGTTCCGCGGCCGCGGCCGCGACCGGCGACACCGCGTTCCTGCGGGCGCTGCTGGACGCGGAGGCGGCCCTCACCCGTGCCCAGGCCACGCTCGGGCTGGCCCCGGCCGGGGCCGCGGCCGCGGTGACCGAGGCGGCCGACCCGGCCCGCTTCGACGTCGGCGGCCTCGCCGAGCGGGCCCGCGCGGGCGGCAACCCGGTCATCCCGCTGGTCGCCGACCTGACGAAGGCGGCCGGCGCGGAGCACGGGCCGTATGTCCACCGGGGCGCGACCAGCCAGGACATCATGGACACGGCGACGATGCTGGTCGCCGCCCGCACCCTGGACCTGGTGCTCGACGACCTCGGACGCACCGAGGCGGCCCTGGCGCGGACGGCCGCCGAGCACCGGGACACCCCGATGCCCGGACGCACGCTCACCCAGCACGCGGTACCGACGACGTTCGGGCTGAAGGCGGCCGGCTGGCGTGCGCTGGTGCTCGACGCCCGCGACCGCACGGTGCGGGTGCGGGCGTCGCTGCCCGTTCAGCTCGGGGGCGCGGCAGGCACCCTGGCCGCCTTCGGAGCGTACGGCGCCGCCGACCCGGTGGCGCTGCCCGAGGCCTACGCCCGTGAACTCGCCCTCGCCGCCCCGCCGCTGCCCTGGCACACCCTGCGCACGCCCGTCGCCGATCTCGGCGGCTGCCTGGCCTTCACGGCCGGCGCCCTGGGCAAGATCGCCGCCGATGTGCTGACGCTGTCCCGGACCGAGATCGGTGAGGTCTCCGAGGGCGGCGGGGGCGGTTCGTCGGCGATGCCGCACAAGGCGAACCCGGTCCGGTCCACGCTGATCGCGGCGGCCGCCCGGCGGGCCCCGCAGCTCGCCGCCGTCCTGTACGGCTCGCTGGTCGCGGAGGACGAGCGGCCGGCCGGCGCCTGGCACGCCGAGTGGGAACCGTTGCGGGACCTGCTGCGGACGGTGGGCGGCGCGGCCCGGGACGCGGCGGAGCTGGCGGAGGGGCTGCGGGTGCACCCGGCGGTGATGCGCGAGCACCTGGGGCTCACCGACGGGCTGATCGTCTCGGAGCGGCTGTCCGCCGGGCTGGCCCCCGTGCTGGGCCGGGCCCGGGCGAAGGAGCTGCTCACCGAAGTCGCCTCCCGTACCCGCACCGAGCACCGGACGCTGCGTGAACTCCTCTCGGAGGAAGCCGAGTTGAAGGACCTGGACCTCGACGACCTCACCGACCCCGCCCGCTACACCGGCGCCGCCGGTGCTCTCACCGACCGTGCTCTGGAGCGACGTTGACCGAGAACCTTCTCCACCACCGCGTCGAGGGCTCCGCTTCGGCGCCGCCGCTGCTGCTCGGCCCGTCCCTGGGTACCTCGTACGCCCTCTGGGACGCCGTGGCGCCCGAGCTGTCGGCCGGTCACCGGGTGGTCCGCTGGGACCTGCCGGGGCACGGCGGTTCGGCGGCCGGTCTGATCGAGCCGGGCGCCACCGTGGGCGATCTGGCCGGCCTGGTGCTCGCGCTCGCCGACTCGCTGGGCATCGACCGGTTCGCGTACGCGGGCGTCTCGCTGGGCGGGGCCGTGGGACTGCACCTGGCCGTCCACCACCCGGACCGGCTGGAGAGTCTGGCCGCGATCTGTTCCTCGGCCCACTTCGGCGGGTCCGCTCCCTGGGAGGAGCGGGCCGGGCGGGTGCGCCGGGAGGGCGTGGAGTGGCTGGCGGAGAACGCCCCCGCCCGCTGGTTCACGTCCGGCTTCACCGTGCCGCGGCTGGTCGAGGACCAGCGGGCGGCCGACCCGGAGGCGTATGCCGCCTGCTGCGACGCGCTGGCCGCCTTCGATCTGCGCGACCGGCTCGGTGGGATCGCCGTCCGCACCCTGCTGATCGCGGGCCGGCAGGACCCCGCGACCCCGCCGCCGCATCTGCGTGAGATCGCGGACGCGGTACCGGCGTCCACGCTGGTCGAGCTGCCCGGGGCCGCGCACCTGGCGCCCGCGGAGTGCCCGGAGGCGGTCCTCACCGCGCTCCGCGCCCACCTGGACGGAGGCGCGCTGCGGGGCATGGCGGTACGCCGGGAGGTGCTGGGCGACGCGCACGTGGACCGGGCGCAGGCTCGCCAGACGCCGTTCACGGCCCGCTTCCAGGACTTCATCTCGCGCTACGCCTGGGGCGAGATCTGGACCGACCCCACCCTCTCCCGCCGCGAGCGCAGCATGATCACCCTCACCGCGCTGGTCGCCCACGGGCACTACGAGGAGCTGGCGATGCATGTGCGGGCCGCCCGGCGCAACGGGCTCAGCCCGGAGGAGATCGGCGCGGTGCTCCTCCAGACGGCCGTCTACTGCGGTGTCCCGGCGGCGAACTCGGCGTTCGCGGCGGCCCAGCGGGTGCTGGCGGAGGAAGCGGAGGCAGCGACGGAAGCGGAGGCAGCGGGGAAAGCGGCGGAACCGGAAGAAGAGGGGTGACCAGACCGTCGGCGGTACCGGCGTTCGTCCCGGCCGCCGACCCGCGGCCGCCGTCGAGGAAGACCCGTCAGCGCAGCCCGCGCCCCGTCTCCAGTACCTCTCGCGCCTGGGCGACCAGCCCGTCCGCGCCGCACGACCGCGCCAGTGCCAGCCCGCGGTTCAGTTCGGCCACGGACCGGGCGGCGATCCCGTACTCCACCCGCGCCGCCGCGTGCTCGTACTGGCAGGGCGAGGCCTCCAGATAGGCCACCGCCTGCGACGCGAGCCGTACCTGCCGCTGCCCGGTCTCCAGCGCCGCGGCGCACCGCAGGGCCTCGCCGATGGCCGTGTCGGTGCCGAACCGCTCCGCCTGCCGTCGGGCGTCGGCGGCCAGCCGGGCCGCCCGTACCGGGTCCTCGTTCGCGAGCGCCCGCGCGAGGTCGAGTGCCCACGGCACCACCACGGGGTTGAAGTGACCGCGCGCGGCCGCCGCCTTCTCCGCCGCCTCCAGTTCGTTGACGGCCTCCGCCCTGCGGCCGACGGCGAGCAACAGCCGGCCGCGTACCGACCTCGGGTCCGGCATCACGATGGTGGAGGGGTAGGGCGGGGCGAAGCCGTACTGCTCCGCGGTCGCCCAGGCCTGCTCGACATGGCCGCGGGCGAGCAGCGTGTCCACGAGGTTGCAGGTGGCGGTCCAGTACAGGGGCAGCCGGCGGCCCACCCGTTCGGCGATCCGCAGGGACTCCCGCAGGGAGGTCTCCGCGTCCCGCAGCCGCCCCCGCCTGCGGTGGCCGAGGCCGACGTACGCATGGGCGAGGGCGAGGTGGCCGCCGCTCCAGCCGGCCGACTCGTAGGCGCGCAGACCCTCGTTGTACAGGGCCTCCGCGCGGTCGAGGCGGTCGGTGTACACGTAGGCGTTGGCGAGCATCAGGAGGAGTTCGATGCCCCACTCGGTGTCCGTCCAGCCGAGTCCGGGCGCGAGCCGGCCGTTGACCAGGGCACGGTCGCACAGTTCGACGACCTCCTCGGCGCTCTCGCCCTGGATGAGCAGGTCGAAGCCGCGCAGCATGAGCAGGGCGCGCTCGGAGTTGTCGCGGCCGGTGCAGGTGTCCGCGAGAGCGGCGAGGCGTTCGGAGCGGTGCGGGGAGACGGCCTCGCCCGCGATGCCCTCCCACATGAACTGGACGGCCTGGAGCCGGAGTCTGGCGGGCCCTTCGTCATGGCGGGCGGCCTCCGCCTCGACCGTGCGGACGGCCTCCTCCAGCTGGTCGTTGTGGAGGAGGGCCTGGGAGAGGCGGAAGACTGCGTCGACGCGCTCGGCGCCGGCGAGACCGGACATGCCGAGCGCGCTCTGTAGGTGCCCGATGGTGACGACGGGCTTGGTGAGCAGGGTGGCGCAGCCCAGTTCGTAGAGGACGCGCGCGTGGACCTCGGGCAGGGGCGGTTCGAGGAGCGCCCGTTCGAGGCAGCGGCGCGCCGCGTCCGGGGCGCCGACGGCGAGGTGTTCCTTGGCCGCGTCCCGCAGCTGTTCGACGAGTTCCTCGTCGTCGTCCGGATGCACCTTGAGCAGGTGCCGGGAGGCCTCGGCGATGCCCCGGCCGTCGTCGATGACGATCTGGGCGGCGATGCCGTGCATGGCGGTGCACATCGCGGGCGGGATGGAGTTGTAGACGGCCGTGGCGATCAGCGGGTGGACGAATTCCAGGTCGCCGGCGTGGGACCGGGAGCCGGCCGGGTCGGGCGCGGTGAGGATACGCGCGTTGCGCAGCAGTTCGGCGCAGCGCTCGGCGTCCTCGACGGTCATGCTGGCGAGCTGGGCGACGAGGTCGACGGAGATACCGGTACCGAGGATGGCGGCGGCCCAGGCGAACCGGGTGGCGTCGACGCCGAGTCCTTCGAGCCGGGTGACCAGTCCGCCGCCGCGGGCGGAGCGGTTCAGGGCGCGCAGTTCCCCGGCCCTGGCCTCGACGGGTTCGACCTCGCTGTCCTGGACCTTGGCGAGGAGTTCCACGGTCTCGTAGGGGTTGCCGCCGGTCACGGCCCAGACCTCGCGGCAGAACGGGGCGTCGGCGTGCGCGCCGAGGGTGGCGCGGGTGAGGCCGGCGGTGGCGTCCGGGGTGAGGGCGGTGAGGCCGCGCACGGTGTGGCCGGCCGCGGCGGCCACGGCGTCGAGGTAGCGGGCGCTGTCGCCGCTCACCTCGCCGGGCCTGCGGGCGACCAGGACCAGGACGGAGAGGTCGTCGAGGCGTTCGACGAAGGCGGCGAGCCAGGCCAGGGTCTCCTGGTCGGCCCAGTGCGCGTCGTCGATCAGCAGGACCAGCGGCCAGTCGCGTTTGGCGAGCCGGCGGACGGCGGCGACCAGGCCGTCGCAGACGCCCTGCGGGTCGGCCTGGCGGTCGCCGGGGTCCGTGATGCCGAGGGCGGGTCCCGCGATGTCGTACCAGTCGCCGAGGTACTCCCGGGCCTCCTCGGGCAGCAGGGAGACCAGGGCGGGCTGGAGCAGCTGCCGTACCACGTGGAAGGGCACGCTGCGCAGGGTCTCGACACCACGTGTGGACCAGACGGTCCAGCCGCGGCGCTCCGCCATCCGGCGGGTCTCGGCCAGCAGCGCGGTCTTGCCGAGCCCGGCCTCGCCGCGCAGCACCAGCAGGTTCCCGGTGGTGGAGCCGTCGTCGCCCAGCGCGTCAAGTGCCTCGGTGATGGCGGCGAGTTCGGCGTCGCGCTCCCAGAGGGGTGCCGAGGCGTCCCCCGGGAGCTGTTCCTCCGTCATCCCGCTACCTCCCCAAGTCGCCCGAACGACGTACAGACCACGAGCGTAGCCGTCCGGTTGGCTGTCCGGAGGCGGGTCCGGGCAGCTGTTGCCGTGACGGGTGAAGGCGGTGCGGCGGGACGACGCGTGTCGGCCCCGACCTGCCGGTGTTCAGCTGACGCACCGTCAATAGTCGGCACATGAATCTGGTTTTCGAGGATCGAGCGGCCACCGGGCGGAACCGGCCGCTCCGGGCGCTGGCCGCGGGCTCGGTCGGCAACTTCATCGAGTGGTACGAGTTCGCCGTCTACGGCTTCGTCGCGACGGTCGTCGCCGAGCGGTTCTTCACTCCGGAGGGCGGTAGCGCGGCCGAGGGGCTGGTGCGCACCTACGCCTCGTTCGGGCTGGCGTTCTTCTTCCGTCCGCTGGGCGCGGCCCTGTTCGGCCGGCTGGCCGACCGGCACGGGCGGCGGCCGGTGCTGATCCTCATGGTGGCGCTGATGACGGGGGCCACGGCGCTGATCGGGCTGCTGCCGACGTATGCGCAGGCGGGTGCGGCGGCGCCCTGGCTGCTGACGTTCCTGAGGGTGATTCAGGGACTGTCGGCGGGCGGTGAGTTCGGGGGCGCGGTGGCGATGCTGACCGAGTACGCGCCGCCGGGGCGCCGAGGGCTGTACGGGGCATGGCAGTCGTTCACCGTGGCACTGGGGCTGCTCGGCGGGGTGGGTGTCGCGGTCGGACTGTCCGTGCTGCTGACCGGACATCAGTTCGTTGTCTGGGGATGGCGGTTGCCGTTCCTGCTGGCGCTCCCCCTGGGTGCGCTGGCGCTGTGGCTGCGGGCGGGGCTGGACGAGACACCGGAGTTCCGGGAGCCGGCCGTGACGGGCGTGCGGGTGTCGGCGGGGGCGATCGCGCTGGCCGCCGGACGGGTGACGGGCTGGTCGGCGGCCGGGTACACGTTCCTGGTCGTGCTGCCGTCGTACCTCCAGACCACCCTGCACACCGGTTTCCGGGCGGCGCTGCTGGCGACCGCGCTGGCGAACCTGGGGTTCGCGGCGGCGATCCTCCCGGCGGGGCTGCTCAGCGACCGGGTGGGGCGGCGGCCGGTGATGCTCGCGGGCGCCGGGCTCGTGGTGCTGCTGGCGCTGCCGCTGCTCAACCTGCTCCAGGACGCGGGGACTTCGGGGGCGGTGAAGGGTGCGGCCCTGTGCGGCGCGGGTGTGCTGGTGGGGCTGATGGCCGGGCCGGGGCCCGCGCTGCTGGCCGAGATGTTCCCGGCGCGGACCCGCTGCACGGGTCTGGGACTCGCCTACGCCCTGTCCAATGCCGTGTTCTCGGGCTGTGCGGGTCTCATCATCACGGAGGCGGTACGGCGCACCGGGAACCCGGACGTCCCCGGTTACTACGCGGCGGCGGCCTGCGCGGTCAGCGTCCTGGCGCTCCTCGCGGCGCCCCGGCGGAAGGCGGGTTGAGACAGTGCTGGTGATCGGTCTGATGTCCGGGACGTCGTACGACGCGGTGGACGCGGCGGCGGCCGAGCTGCGGTTGGTGGACGACACGCTGCTGCTGAAGCCGCTGGGGATGGTGAGCACGCCGTACGACGACGAACTGCGGGACGCCCTGGCCGCGGCGCTGCCCCCGGCCGCGGTGCCGCTGGCGCGGGTGTGCCTGCTGGACACCCGGATCGGGCAGGCGTTCGCGGCGGCGGCCGTCCGGGCCGACCGCGAGCTGTGCGGCGGGCGGGCCGAGTGGGTGGC
The DNA here is from genome assembly GCF_001005085.2 of Streptomyces humi. Classification (GTDB taxonomy): domain Bacteria; phylum Actinomycetota; class Actinomycetes; order Streptomycetales; family Streptomycetaceae; genus Streptomyces; species Streptomyces humi. The sequence continues at coordinate 296,423 of NZ_LBMU02000023.1, read as the reverse complement.
CTCGCACGGGCAGACGGTCTTCCACTGGGCGGAGGGCGGCCGGGTGCACGGCACACTCCAGCTCGGGCAGCCGGCCTGGATCGCGGAGGCGACGGGGCTGCCGGTGGTCGCCGACCTGAGGCCGCGGGACGTGGCGGCCGGGGGCCAGGGCGCCCCGCTGGTGAGCCTGGTGGACCTGCTGTGGCTGCGCGGCCGGCCGGGCACGCCGGTGGCGCTGAACCTCGGCGGGATCGCCAACCTCACCGCCCCGGACGGTACGGCCTTCGACACCGGGCCGGGATGCGCGTTGCTGGACGCGGCCGCCCGGGAGTTCACGGCCGGGCGGCTGCCGTACGACGTGGACGGCGCCCTGGCGGCACGCGGCCGGCCGGACGCGGCGCTGCTCGCCGGGCTGCTGGCGGAGCCGTACTACGCGCTCCCCGCGCCGAAGACGACCGGCAAGGAGCTGTTCCACCCGGGGTACTGGCGGGCTCCCGAGGGGATGTCCGCGGAGGACGCGCTGGCCACGCTCACCCTGCTGACGGCCCGTACGGTGGCGGACGCGGTGCGGGGCGCGGGGGCGACGGAGGTGATCGCCTCGGGCGGCGGCACCCGGAACCCGGTGCTGCTGGAGGCGCTGCGCGGCCTGCTGCCCGGGACACCGGTCCGTGTCTCCGACGAACTGGGGCTGCCCGCGGCGGCGAAGGAGGCGTACGCGTTCGCGGTCCTCGGCTTCCTCACGGCGCACGGTCTGCCGGGCACCGTCCCGTCCGCCACCGGCGCCCGGCACCCGAGTTTCCTGGGCTCGCTGACCCCGGGCCGGGAGGGGCTGCGGCTGCCGCCGCCGGCGCCGGGTCCGCCGGCGCGGCTGCGGATCGAGTGAGGCGGGCCGCGGGCACGCGGCCGGCTGCGCCTCGTCGGCGGCCCGCGGCCATGTGAAGCGCGCCTGAGGCACTCATCCGAAAGTCGCCGGATCCTCTCATCCCACTTTCACCGACGCCTCATACGGTAGGAGCATGACGCAGGTGACTCCTCCCGGGTGGTACCCCGACCCGGGGCAGACAAGTGACGGTCCGGCCACCGAACGCTGGTGGGACGGCAAGGCGTGGACGGAACAGACCCGCCCCGCCGGATCGGGCGCGGACTGGGGTCCCCCGCCGCAGCCGCCGGCCGCCGGCGCCCCGTCGGCCGCGGACGGGACGTATCCGCAGGCCGACGGCGTCCATCCGGCGTACCCGACGGCCTATCCGGGATACCCGGGGTACCCGGCGGCGCCGCCCGCGGGCAGACGCGGGCTGCGTACCGGCATAGCCGTCGGCATCGCCGCGGCGGTGCTCGCCGCCATCGGGGTGGGTGTGTACGCGCTCACCGCGAACGGCAGCGACAACGACAACCAGGCTTCGCAGCAGGGGCCGGGCGGACAGGGCGGTTTCGGCCAGGGCGGCACCGAGGGCCAGAACGGGCAGAACGGCGGACAGGGCTTCCCGTTCGGCGGCTCCGGTGGCTCGAACGGCTCCGGCGGCTCCGGCGGCTCCGGCGGCTCGAACGGCTCCGGTGGCTCCGGTGGCTCGAACGGCTCCGGTGGCTCCGGTGGCTCGGACGGCGGGGCGTCGCCCGCCCCGAACCAGTCCGAGGCACCGAAGATCAAGAGCGGTTCGGTGACGGACCCGGTGTCGGGCATCAGCCTCCCGATCCCCTCCGACTGGTACGGCCAGCAGACCCAGGCGGGCGCGTCGGTGACCTCCAACGACTCCTACAAGTGCCCCGGCGACACCTCCCAGCCCTGCACCGCCGGCGGCGCCTACTCGGCCCCCGCGGTCCTGCTGGGCACCTCGGGCAGCACGGCCGAGGCGGTCGCCAAGGCGGACATCTCGGCCGGCGCCAAGGAGTCGTACGGCGGCACGACCTACGGCTCGATCACCTCGCACCAGGTGCTGGCCTCCAAGGCGGTCACGGTGGCCGGGCAGAAGGGCTACCTGGTGCGCTGGAAGGTCGTCACCAGCAAGGGCGCCGACGGCTACGTCGAGTCGCTGGCCTTCCCGTCGCCGGCGAACTCCCAGCAGATCGTGGTGGTCCGGTTCGGCGTGGACGTCGGCCAGAAGGAGTCGGTGATCGATTCGATCACCGCGGGCATCAAGGTGTCCACGGGCGGCGGCAGCGGCCAGGACACCTGACCGCCCGGGAACAGTGTTCGGCCGGGTGGAGCGCCCCTCCGCTCAAAGGGGCGCCCCACCCGGCCGGGGGGTGCGCGCCGCCCCCGTCCCCACGGTGCGGCGCGAACAGGTCACCGTCCAGTCATCCCGTGGACGGCGGCCTGGGTCATCAGGTCAGTCCGAGTGCGGGCAGCGCCACGGCCTCCACGAAGCGGACCAGGTAGTCGGCGTCGGCGTACTCGCCGGTGAGCACGGGCCGCACCCGCAGGACGCCGAACATCATGGCGGGGACGTAGTCCAGCGCGGGATGCCCCTCGGCCACCTCGCCCCGCTCGACACCGCGGCGCAGGATGTCCTGGAGCGCCGCGATCTCCGGCTCGACCAGGGCCTCGCGCAGCGCCTGCGCCAGCTCCGCGTCCGAGTGCACCGCGTGGCCCAGCGCCTGGAGCAGCTTGGTGTCCTTGCGTGACCAGTCGCCGGCGGCCCGCGCGACCTCCCGCAGGTCCTCGGCGAGGGAGCCGTTGTCGATGCCGACGAAGCGCACCCGGCGGTTGGCCCGCAGCGCCGCCGCGACGAACTGCGGCTTGGTCTTCCACTGCCGGTACAGCGTGGACTTGCTGCACCGGGTGCTGGCGGCGACGCCGTCCATGGTCACGGAGTCGTAACCGCACTCGCGGATCTGTTCGAGCACGGCGTCGAAGAACTCCCGCTCACGCTCCGGCGTGATCTTGGAGCGGCGCGAGGCGGCGACCATGTCCGGTCCGTCCGCGGCCTGCGACGTCATGTGCTCTTCTCCTCACTCGCGCATCACTTGCGGATCACTTCCGCACCGCCCGCCGTTCGGCCGGGGCGGAAACCTACAACCAGTGTGGCCCACGTCTATCGATACGCCACTGTACCGGTACTCGGCCGTATCGGTACAGTGGCGTATCGGTACCATGGCGTTTCGGTACGCTTCCGTATCGATGAGTATCGGCGAGTCCGGGCCACCGCCCGGACTCGACACAGCACCACCGTCAGTGAGGGGGCCTGGGATGAGATCCCAGTCCGAGCCGGCAGAACCGGAGCCGGGCGCGATAGCCCGGCCGCCGCTCCTCCGTGAGCTCCTGCTCGTCGCAGGGCTCTTCCTCGTCTACAAGTCCGGCCGGCAACTGGCCATCGGCCACACCGCCGAGGCGGTGCACAACGCCCACCGGATCTGGGACCTGGAACGGACACTGCGTCTGCCCTCGGAGGTCGACGTGCAGTCCGCACTGCTGCACGGCGACACCCTCGTCCACCTGGCCAACACCTACTACGCCACGGTTCATTTCCCCGCCACGGTGGCCTTCCTGGTCTGGCTCTACCTGCGGCGCCCAGCGCACTACGTCTGGGCCCGCCGGGTCCTCGCCGCGGTCACCGCCGCCGCGCTGGTGCTGCCCTTCACGTTCCCGCTGGCACCGCCCCGGATGCTTGCCGCGACCGGCCTCGTCGACACCGCGCGGGTCTACGGCCCCTCCGTCTACGGCCCGCCCGCCCGCGACCACCTCTCCAACCAGTTCGCGGCGATGCCCTCGCTGCACTTCGGCTGGGCCCTGATGGTGGCGGTCGGCCTGATCGTGGCGACCCGCTCCCGCTGGCGCTGGCTGTGGCTGCTGCACCCCGCGGTCACCCTGCTGGTGATCGTGGGCACCGCGAACCACTACTGGCTGGACGCGATCGTCGCCACCGCGATGCTCGGCGTCGCCCTCGCCCTGATGAACCCGCCGCACCGCACGGCCACCACGGCCGGCCGCGGCACCCGCACCCTCGTACCGGAAGAGCCCGTACTGGCGGGGGCGGGCCGATGAGCACCGCGGCCGTGGTCGCCGTCGCCCTGTCCCTGGTCTCGGCCGTCGCCTACGCGGCCGCCGCCGTCGCCCAGGAACGCCTCGCCTCGAAGACCCCCGGAACGGGCCTGGTACGACTGCTCGGCTCCGGAGCCTGGTGGGCCGCGGTCGGCCTGAACGCGGGCGCCGCCCTGCTGCACGTCGTCGCCCTCAAGTACGGCCCGCTCACCCTCGTCCAGCCGCTGGGCGCGCTCACCCTGGTCGCCGCCGTGCCGATGGGAGCGCGGGTGGCCGGCCGCCGGGTCACGCCGACGGAGTGGCGGGGCACCGCCCTCACCCTGCTCGGCCTCGGCGCCCTGCTCGTCACGGCCTCGGGTCCGGCACCCCACCGGGTGCTGGGCCTGGCCGAAGCCCTCGCGGTGGCCGGTACGACGGCCGTCCTGATCGGCGCCCTGTCCCGTCCGGGCACCCGCCCCGGCCTGCGCCACGCGACCGCGTCCGGTCTCGCCTCGGGCGTGGCCTCCGCGCTCACCCAGACGGTGACGGTGGCGGCGACGGACCCCTCGGGCCCGCTGCTGAGCGCCGAGGTGATCGTGGGGGCCGTGCTGGTGGCCGCGTTCGCGGTGGGCGGCCTGCTGCTCTCCCAGACCGCCTACCGAGGCGGCCTCGGCGCCCCGCTGGCGGTCGTCACCCTGTCCAACCCGGTGGCGGCGGCGGTGATCGGCCTGACCCTCCTGGGCCAGGGGCTGAAGGGCGGCGCGACGGGCGTCCTGCTGGCCCTGGCGGGCGCGGCTCTGGCCTCCTGGGGCGTGGTGCTGCTCACCCGCGTGACCCCGCCGGCACCGCTCACGGCCCCGGACGAACAGCATCCGGTGGCCGCGGTACTGGCCCTGGAGGAGGCGCGGAGAGCAGCGGAACAGGCCCTGCTCCCCCACCAGAAACCAGAGACGGAACACCTCACAACCCTCTGAACGGCCCTGTGCGGCGCCCCGTCAGGGGCGCGGGGAACTGCGCGACCAGCCCCCACGCACCCGCGGCCGCGCGAACAAGGCTCCCGCTCCCACGGAGGGCGAAACGCCACGGCCGACGCCCGCGGCTCTCCACGGACGTCGGCCGTGTCCGGCTCGACCCCCGGTCACTCCGTGATGATCGCCGGGTCGCTCACACCCGGCTCCCCGTTCTCCACGTGCCCGGCGAACCGCCGCAGGAACGTCCTGTCGGCGTCGGAGGTGACCGTCACGTCGTACCAGCGGTGGCTGTGCCCGAGGTGGACGACGTGCCGCACGGTCGCCCCCGCGCGCACGGTGAACGTGCGCGTCCGGCCGCCGTAGCCGTCGGCCAGCGTCAGCTTCACCGTGCCGGAGCCCCGGTTGGTGAGCGTCAGCTCGATGTCGTCGCCGTGCGGCCGGGCGGTGACCTCGGGGCCCGCTACCTTGCCGGGGCCCTGGAAGGTCCGCAGGAAGCCGTTGGGTCCGTGCACGGTCAGGTCGTACGCACCGCCCGAGTACGCCGAGTTCCAGGTGTCGGAGACGGACTTGCCGGCCTCGGTGGTGTAGCTCCAGGGGCCGTCGGCGCGGTTGTTCGAGGTGACGAGGAACACCGCGCCGGCGTGGGCGCCCGACGCGAACGTGAGCGTGAACTTGCCGGCCGACGCGTCCAGCGCGCCGTCCACCACCGGGGCGTACTTGAGCGGCCGGGTGGGCCGCGAGCCGCGCTCCTGCCTGGGCAGCGAGGGGTTGGCCGGCGGCGTGGGCACGTAGTCGGGGTGCCGGTTCCTGTCCGGCGGTCGGTAGCCGTCGGTGCCGGGCAGTGCGACCGGCTTGGTGTCCTTGCGGGAGAAGTCGAACGCGGCGGTCAGGTCGCCACTGATCGCACGCCGCCAGGGCGAGATGTTCGGCTCGTGGACGCCGAAGCGGGCCTCCATGAACCGGATGATCGAGGTGTGGTCGAGCGTCTCGGAGCAGACGTAACCGCCCTTGCTCCACGGGGAGACGACGATCATCGGCACCCGCTGGCCGAGGCCGTAGGCACCGGCGGCATGGCTCGCGTCGCCCTTGAAGAGGTCGAGGCTCGGGTCGACCGTGGACTTGCCCTGCGCGGCGGAGGCCGGCGGGAACGGCGGGATCAGGTGGTCGAAGAAGCCGTCGTTCTCGTCGTACGTGATGAACACGGCCGTCTTCGCCCACACCTTGGGGTCCGCGGTGAGCGCGTCGAGGACCTGGGAGACGTACCAGGCACCGTAGTTGGCGGGCCAGTTGGGGTGCTCGGTGAACGCCTCCGGGGCGACGACCCAGGAGATCTGCGGCAGCTCGCCGGCCTTGACGTCGGCCTTCAATTGGTCGAAGAAGCCCTCGCCCCTGGTGGCGTCGGTGCCGGTGCGCGCCTTGTCGTACAGCGGGTCGCCGGGCTTGGCGTTCTGGTACTGCTTGAAGTAGAGCAGCGAGTTGTCGCCGTAGTTGCCGCGGTAGGCGTCCTGGATCCAGCCCCAGCCGCCGGCCGCGTCCAGGCCGTCGCCGACGTCCTGGTAGATCTTCCAGGAGACGCCCGCCTTCTCCAGGCGCTCGGGGTAGGTCGTCCAGCTGTAGCCGGCCTCGTCGTTGCCGAGGACCGGCCCGCCGCCCTGGCCGTCGTTGCCCGTGTACCCCGTCCACATGTAGTAGCGGTTCGGGTCGGTGGAGCCCATGAACGAGCAGTGGTACGCGTCGCAGACGGTGAAGGCGTCGGCGAGCGCGTAGTGGAACGGTATGTCGTCCCGGTTCAGGTACGCCATCGTCGTGGAGCCCTTGGCCGGCACCCACTTGTCGTACTTGCCGTTGTCGACCGCGCTGTGGGTGTCGGCCCAGCCGTGCGGGAGGTCCTGGATGAAGGCGAGGCCCAGGTCGTCGGCGTCCGGGTGGAAGGGCAGGATGTCCTTCGTGCCGTTCGACTGGTGCCACACGGACTTGTTGTTCTGGGTGACCGAACGCGGGTCGCCGAAGCCGCGGACACCTCTGAGGGTGCCGAAGTAGTGGTCGAACGAACGGTTCTCCTGCATCAGGACGACGATGTGCTCGACGTCCTCGATCGACCCGGTGCGGTGGTTCGCGGGCAGCGCGGCGGCACGCTGGATGCTGCTGGACAACGCGGTGAACGCCGTCGTGGCGCCCGCGAGTTGAAGAAAACGGCGCCGGTTGACTTCGGTCATGAGTGGACGACCTCTCATCCTGACGTACGGGATGGCCGGAACAGGGCGGATGTGTGCGGGTGCGAGTGTTCCAAGGGCATCGAACGTCAGGGAAGGGTCTGGTGGCGCGCATGTGAAACTCGGCCGTACGGGAGGTGGGGAACGGGTAGGACGACTGGACCGGTCACGGCCGGGGGACAGCCGTGACCGGTCGGCCGGGGGGTCAGCTGATGAACGAGCCCGCGGCGCAGGCGCTCGCCGTCACCCACTGGTGGGACATGATGTTGTCGTTCATGGAGTGACCGTCGGTGAAGTGGTCGCGGGTGAGGTCGTCCACGTAGAGCTCGCCCGGCTTGAGGCAGCCGTAACCGCCCGAGTAGTCGGCGTAGTAGTAGAAGGCCACGACGTCCTTGCCGCCGACGTAGCCGCTGTTCATCACGGACGAGGCGACGTTGCCGACGCCCTGGAAGCCGCCGGCGCCGTCCGCCCAGCTGGCGTCGTTGCCCGCGGTGACGCCGAGCAGGCCGCCCGCGCAGTCCCAGTCCTTCCAGGCCCGCACGTTGCCGTCGCGGCCCGGCCACTGCGCGTTGCATCCCGCGGAGGCCTGCGCGTTCACGGGGAGGGCGAAACCGACGGCGGCGAGGGCCAGAGTGGTGAGGGCGAGGGTCATTTTGCGCATGGTGAATCCCGTTCTGCCTCGTCGGAGGCGGTAGGTGTGGGAGAGGGCCGCGGCGGGTGCCGCGGAGTCATGGGGGGGTGCGGTGAGTGTCGGATGCGGGGGTGCCAGGTGCGGAGGGCTCGGGTACGGGGGCTCGGTTACGGGGGCTCGGGTACGGGGGTCTCAGGTGCGGGCCGGCACGATCCGCTCGGCGCGCTCCAGCGCGGTCAGCCGCACCTGCCGGTAGGCGTCCAGCCGGGCGCCGTACTCGCCGTCCAGCCGGGCCAGGTAGTGGGCCTCGCGGTCCTGGCCGACGGACCTGAGGGAGACCGCGCGGGCGCAGGTGGCGTCGGCGACCGCGATCCGCGTCTCGGCGGCGAAGCTCCTGGCCTCCTCCGCCCGGGTCTGGACCGCGGGGTGCTCCCGGGTGGCCTGCCGGGCCGCGTCGGGGTCCCGGTACGCGTGACCGGCCCGTTTCATGCAGGCCGACCACGCGTGCACGGCGGCGGTGAACCGCTGGTCGTGCAGGAGTGCGCCGACGTAGAGCGGGCGCAGGTTGCTCGCCGTGGTGTCGAGCCGGAACCAGGTCCCCGGGTCGCCGTACAGCGTCCGCTCCGCCTCCGCGTCGCAGCCGCCGGTCCGTTTGCTGACCCTGCCCCCGCCCGGGGCCTCGGTACGCAGCAGTTCGGCCTGCCGGCCGCCGTCGAGCGCGCTGTCGTACGCCGCCTTCCGGGTGGTGCCCAGGCCTGCGCGGTAGGCGCTGTTGGGGTTGCGCAGCCGGGCGCGGTCCTCCTTCGCCGTGATCCGGCTGCCGTATCCGTAGGTACGGGCCCAGCCCACGTCGTCCTGCACGTAGCCGAGCGGCCTGCTCTCGGCCAGGGTCAGCGGGCGGTCCGTCCAGTAGCGGAAGCCGTGCCGGGCCATGCACCGGGCGACCAGGCGCTGTTCGGCGTCCGAGACCCGCAGGTCCTCCGCGTAGGTGAGGTCGCGGACCCGGTGGGCGGCGGTGGGCGCCGAGCCGTCGCCGGACGTCCGGGAGCAGCCGGTGAGGGCGAGCGCGGCCACGGCGGCGACGGCGCTCAGTCGCGCGGCCTTGCGGCGGAAGGCGGTGCGCTTCATCGGGCGACTCCCTGGGCGGACGGCGAACGGCTCGGTGCTCACAGGCCGTTGACGCCACCGCGGGGGCGTTCGTATGACACCCGGTCGCGAGGAGTCTCCGGCGCGACGCATGCCGTGACGGATCCGGGTACCCGCTCATACGAGGGCGGGCGACGGACCGTCTCCCGCACAGGGGCCGCTGTGGCCACCCACAGAAACCAGCCAACTGCGCCAGGAGGGAGAACGGCCCCCACGGCACCGACGGGCCCAGGACCCCTCGGCACACCGGGCATCGTGGCGGTCCGGGCCATCCGGTCGGACGGACGGCTTCCGGACACGACGGCCCGGTTCTCGGCCTGCCCTGACGGTGGCCGCCGATATCGTTGTCGGCATCCGCTGGCAGCGGCGATCGGGGTTCGATGTTCGAAGTACGTCTGCTCGGGCCGGTGGAGGTCTGGGAGGGCGGCCGGCGGGTCCCGCTCGGCGGCCCCCGACCCCTCGCGGTCCTCGCCTCGCTCGTGGTGCACCTCGGCGAGGTCGTCTCCACCGAGCGCCTGGTGGACCTCGTGTGGGACGAGGAGGCCCCGGCCACCGCGGGCGCCCTGGTCGCCACCCATGTCTCCGCCGTACGCCGTGCCCTGGCCCGGGTGGACGCGGCCGAGGTGATCCGTACCCGGCCCCCGGGGTACCTCACCGACCTCGCTCCCGCGCAGGTCGACGCGCGCCGTTTCGAGGGACTCCTCGCGGCGGGGCGGGCCGCGGGGCGTACGGAGGAGGCGGCCGGGCTGCTGGCCGAGGCGCTCGGGCTGTGGCGGGGCCGGGAGGCCCTGGAGGGGCTCGGCCAGTCCTTCGCCCGGATCGAGGCGGCCCGTCTCGCCGAGCTGCGGCTGGTGGCTGAGGAGGAGTCCTTCGGACTGGCGCTGGAACTGGACCGCGCGGACGCCGCGATCGCGCCGCTGCTCGCCCACGTGGCCGCGCATCCGCTGCGGGAGCGGCCGCGCGGCCAGCTGATGACCGCCCTGTTCCGCACCGGCCGGGTCTCCGACGCGCTGCGCGTCTTCCAGGAGGGCCGTGCGGTGCTCCGCGACGAGCTGGGCATCGACCCGGGGCCGGAGCTGCGGGCGGTGCACCAGGCCGTGCTCCGGCATGACACCGGTGTGCTGGGGACCGGCCGTGCGGCCGCGTTGCCGGTACCGGCTCCCCGGAGCGGCCCGCCCCACCCCGCGCCGTCCCATCTGCCGCCCGACATCGCCGACTTCGTGGGCCGGGCGGAGCAGGTCGGGTGGGCGACCGAGCTGCTGCGCGGGGTCGGTGACACCGGCCGGACCGCCCCGCCGATCGGGGTGATCTCCGGGCGTTCCGGCATGGGAAAGACGGCGCTCGCCGTGCACGTCGGCCACCGCACCGCCGAACTCTTCCCGGACGGACGCCTGTTCGTGGACCTCAGGGCCGCCGACGCCACCCCCCTGGAGCCCGCCGACGCACTCGCCCGGCTGCTGCGCGCGATGGGCGTCGACCCGGACACGCTGCCCTCCGGTGTCGAGGAACTGACCGGCGTGTACCGCACCCACATCGGGCACCGGCGGGTACTGATCGTCCTGGACAACGCCGCGGGTGAGGCCCATGTCCGGCCGCTGCTGCCGCCCGGTCCGGGCTCGGCGGTGCTGGTCACCAGCCGTCGCAGGCTGGTGGCCCTGGAGGGGGCCGTCCATCTGGATCTGACGGTGCCGGACGAGGCCGAGGCCCTCGACCTGCTGCGCCGGGTGGCGGGCGAGCGGCGGACGGGTACCGAACCGGAACGGGCCGCCGAGATCGTCACCCTGTGCGGGCGGCTGCCGCTCGCGGTGCGCATCGCCGGCGCCCGGCTGGCCGCCCGCCCGCACTGGGCGCCGGGACGGCTCGCGGGACGGCTGCGTGACGAACGCCGCAGACTCAACGAACTCAGCGCCGGCGACCTGGAGTTGCGCACCAGCCTGGAACTCGGCTACGCCGACCTCGATCAGCAGGAGCGGCGGGCGCTGCGCCGGCTGGCGCTGCTGGACCTGCCCGACTTCGCGGCGTGGATCGCCGCCCCGCTGCTCGACATAGGGACCGAGGACGCCGAGGAGGCCGTCGAACGGCTGGTCGACTGTCACTTCATCGACGTGATCGGCATGGACGGTACCGGCCTGCCCCGCTACCGCATCCACGATCTCGCCCGCGAACACGCCCGCGAGCGCTGCCTGTCCGAGGAGAGCGCCGACGACCGCACGGCGGCGGTCCGGCGGCTGGCCGGCAGCTGGCTGGACCTGGCCCGCAAGGCCGCCGCCCGCGGGCCCGGCGGCGCGAGCCGGCACTTCCCCGAACCGGCCGCGGTCCGGCCGCTGGACCCGGAGACCGAGGCGGCGCTGCTCGCCCGGCCCGCGGCCTGGTTCGCCGCCGAGCAGGCCGGGCTGCTGGCCGCCGTCACACACTGCGCCGACCACGGGATGGCGCGTACCGCCCGGGACCTCGCCGGGGCGCTGATCGCCAGTTCGGCCGCGCTGTACAACCAGTTCGACGCCTGGTCCAGGGCGCACACGGCGGCCATGGCGGCGGTACGGCGCAGCGGGGACGTCGAGGGCGAGGCCTGGCTGCTCGCCGGCCTGGGCCAGCTCCGTTACGAACAGGACCGGTTCGAGGACTCGTACGCCTACTTCGCCGACGCGCTGCGGCTGTTCGAGGACCGGGCGCCGGACGGCTCCGCGGTGGCGCTGGCCGGGATGGGCACCGCCCGCCGCGAACAGGCCCGGTACCCGGAGGCGCTGGAGCTGCTGGAGGCCGCGCTGGAGCGGTACGGCGACGCGGCGGACGCCGGGGTCCGGGCCCGGGTGCTGTACGGCATCGGCTACGTGCACCGGGAGCAGGGCCGGGACGCGCCGGCGCGGGCGGCGCTGTCCGGGGCGCTCGACCTGTACCGGGCCGCCGCCGATCTGCACGGCGAGGGCCTCACGCTGCGCTCGCTGGCGCTCTGCGACCGGGCCGAGGGGCGGTGCCGGGAGGCCGAACCACTGCTGCACGAGGCACTGCGGCTCTTCACCGGTCTGCACGACACCCTGGGCGTGATGTACACCGAACAGTCTCTCGCCAAGGTGGAGTTGCGGACCGGCCGGACCGAGGAGGCGGGGCGGCGGCTCGCGCGCTGTCTGGCGGTGGCCCGGGAACGGCAGGACCGGTTCGGCGAGGCGCTGGTGCTGCGCACGCTCGGGGAGCGGTCGCTGGCGGCCGGGGACATCGCCGGGGCCCGCGAGCCGCTGGAGCACGCGGCCGCGCTCTGGGCGGAGTTGGGCCTGCCGCTGTGGCGGGCGCGCACGGTGTGGGACCTGGCCCGGGTGTGGTCCGCGGAAGGTGACGCGCGCGGTGCGCGGGCGGCCCGGGCGGAGGCGCTGGAGGTGTTCCGTTCGCTGGGCGGACGGGAGGCGTGGGAGCGTCGGGAGGACGAGCTGTCGTAGCCGGGCCGGGGCTGTAGAAGTCCTGGTGGCACGCTTGCAGGGAACATGCAGAGCAATTGCAGGGGTGCCCGGCACGCTGTTTCTCGTGACGGACATCATCACGCTCTCCGACTCCCGGGTCGCCGAGGTCACCGAGCAGGAGTGCGGTGAACCGCTGGTGGACCTGCGTACGACACCCGGCCTGCGGATCGACCGCCGCCAGGCCGACGCCGACGGCAGCTACGCCCGGCTGCGGCTCGGCGTGGCGCAGCGGCTGCTGCGGGCGCAGTCGCTGCTGCCCGCCGGGATCCGGTTCCTGGTGGTCGAGGGCTACCGGCCGCCCGGTCTACAGCGCCGCTACTTCGAGGAGTACGCGGCGACCCTGCGGGCCGCCCATCCGGACGCCGGCCCGGCCCGGATCCGCGAGCTGGCCAGCGCCTACATCTCCCCGCCGGAGGTGGCCCCGCACGTCAGCGGCGGCGCGGTGGACCTCACCCTGTGCACCGCGGACGGCACCGAGCTGGCGCTGGGCACGGAGGTCAACGCGACGCCCGAGGAGAGCGCGGGTGCCTGCCGCACCGGGGCGGCGAACATCGACGCGGAGGCGCGCGCCAACCGGGGGCTGATGGACCGGGCGCTGACCACGGCCGGCTTCGTCAACTACCCCACCGAGTGGTGGCACTGGTCCTACGGCGACCGGTACTGGGCCCTGCTCACCGGGGCGCCGGCCGCCCGGTACGGCCCCGCCGCCGCACCCGCGCGGACCGCCTGACCGGCGGCCCGCGCACCCGACCACGACCACACCGCACGACCGGCCAACGGGGGACGACCATGGAAAACCACGGCGGCACGTGTACGCAGGACCCACACGCCGACAGACAGGAGCACACGGGCGCCGAGCACATGGGTGGGACGCACATGGGCGGAAAGCACATGGGCGGAAAGCACATGGGCGAGGCACACATGGGCGAGGCGCACAGGAGCGAGGAGCACAGGGGGGCGGGCCACACGGGCGCGGGCCGCGCCGGCGAAGCCCACATGAGTCCGGGGGACTTCGACGCCTCCTTCACCGCTGACATGCCCCGGCTGCGCAGGCGGCTGATCGCCCTGACCGGGAATCCGCACGACGCCGACGACCTGGTGCAGGAGACGTATCTGCGGCTCTCCCGGCGGGCCCGGGCCCGGAGTCTGACGGCCCAGCAGCACCCGTACGCCTACACCTGCACGGTCGCGCTGAACCTGCTGCGCGACTCCTGGCTGCACCCCTCCCGCCGTGAGCGGACCACCGACCGGCTGCCGGAGGCGGGCTGGGACGGCGGGCTCGGCACGTACGAGGCCTCGGCGAGCGCCCTCGCGTTGCTGAGCGTGCTCTCCCCCAAGGAGGCCGCCGCGGTGATCCTCGTCGACCTGGAGGGCCTCACCCACGACACGGCCGGGGAACGGCTCGGCGCCCATCGCGGCACCGTCCAGCGCAACCGCATGCGGGCGCTGGCCAAGATGCGCGCGGCGCTGGCCGGCTGAGTTCCGGGTGCCGCGTCCCCACGGGGGTGGGACGCGGCACCCGGGCAGTTCGCGCGACCCCCGCCCCCCACTCCATGTCGACGAAGGACGTGCATCTTGAGGCTCACCACACCCGGCAGGGCGATCGTCGTCGCGGCGGCTCTCGCCACGGTCCCGCTGCTGTCCACCACCGCCCATGCCGCCGCCACCGCCGCCGCGCCGCGCGCCGCCCAGGACGCCACCTGCGGTGTGCTGGCCTCCGGTGCCTCCGCCACCGCCGAGGCCGCGGTGGCGGCGGCCTGCTCCCAGATCGGCGTCTGGTACAGCTGGGGCGGCGGCCACGGCGCCACACCCGGTGCCACGTACGGCTACTACGACGGCTCCGACCCGGACAGCCTGCACGACAACGAGCGCAAGGGCTTCGACTGTTCGGGCCTGATGCGGTACGCGTACTACCGGGCGACCGGCAGGGACCTGCTCAACGGCACGGCCGACGACCAGTACCACAGCCCGCAGGCCTCGGCGCGCTTCTCGGCGGCCCAGGGTACGGCTCCCCTGGTCCCCGGCGACCTGATGTTCTGGGGCAGCGGACACGTCCACCATGTCGCCATGTACCTGGGCGCGGGGCAGATGGTGGAGGCGTACGAGTCGGGCACCCACATCCGGGTGGCCCCGGTGCGCACCGGCGGCGACTACGCCGGCGCGATCCGCGTCAACCCGTCCGGTACTCCGGTGCCGCCGCCGGCCGACGGCGGTACGACCTTCGAGACGTGGGGCACGGGGGTGCGCACGCACACGACGCCGAGCGTGCGGTCCGCCGTCGTGGACACCTTCGCCGGGCCGACCCAGGTCTCCGTTCAGTGTCAGGAGCACGCGGAGACGGTGACCGCCGAGGGGTACACCAACGACATCTGGTCCAGGCTGGCCGACGGTTCCTGGCTGACCAACATCTACATCAAGGGCCCGGCCGAACTGCCCGGCATCCCGGACTGCGGCGGTGACACCCCGCCGCCGCCGGGCGGGGGAAGCACGGCGTTCCAGACCTGGGGCACCGGCGTGCGCACGCACAGCGAGCCCAACGTGAACGCCGGTGTCGTGGACTACTTCCCGCAGCCGACGACGGTGAACGTGGTCTGCCAGACGCACGCCCAGACGGTCACGGCCGACGGCTACACCAACGACGCCTGGTCAAAGCTGACCAACGGCGCGTGGCTGACCAACATCTACATCAAGGGCCCGGCGTGGCTGCCGGGAGTGGCCACCTGCTGACCTGAGTACGGCGGACGGAGCCCCCCGTCCGCCGCTCTACTCACTTTGTTGTCCATCAACGCCCGCCCGCTGCCCGAGCCGCCGCAGCACCAGGTCCCCCCACTGGAGGTTCTCCCGCTCGAAGGCCATCCCGCGCAGCAGGGTGAGGTAGGGGCCGACGCGCTCCGCCTCGGCGAAGTAGGCCTCCTCCGAGCGCCCGGCGAGCAGGCGCCGCCGGATCCGTTCGTAGCGGGCCAGTTTGGCGGTGGCCCACTCCATGCGCTCGGCGACGGCGGCGCGGACCGCCTCGAGGTCGCCGGCGTCCGCGCACTGCACCTTGACCAGCAGTTCGTCACGGACCACGGACGGCCGCGACGGGGGCTCGGCCGTGTAGGCGCGGATGGCCTCGCGACCGGCCGCGGTCAGCGCGAACAGCCTCTTGTTGGGCCGGCGTTCCTGCTCGACCACGCGCGCGGTGATCAGTCCCGCCTCCGCCATCCGCTCCAGTTCGCGGTAGAGCTGCTGGGGCGTCGCCGTCCAGAAGTTGGCGACCGTCGCGTCGAATCCCTTCGCGAGGTCGTATCCGGAGGCCTCGCCCTCCAGGAGGGCCGCCATCACCGCGTTCCGTAGCGCCATGGGGACACGCTAGCATGCGGAGATAGTCAACTTTTTTAGTAGACGAGGTGGACCTCATGCACCCCTTCCGCAAGGCCGTCGAGGACGGCGACATGGACGCGGTGGCCGCGCTGCTGGCCGACGACGTCGTCTTCACCAGCCCCGTCGCCTTCAAGCCGTACCCGGGCAAGGCGATGACCGCGACCATCCTGCGCGCGGTGTCCCGGGTCTTCGAGGACTTCAGGTACGTCCGGGAGATCGCGAACCCGGACGGCCGCGACCACGCCTTCGTGTTCACGGCGACCGTGGCCGGCAAGCAGCTCCAGGGCTGCGACTTCCTGCACTTCGACGAGGACGGCCGGATCGACGAGTTCACGGTGATGGTCCGCCCGCTCTCGGCCGCCCACGCACTGGCCGAGGCGATGGGCGCCCAGTTCGAACGCATCACCCAGGAGGCCACCACGGCTGAGTGAACACGCCGGGCCCCCGGCCGGGGCGCAGGGTCGGCGAGGGTGCCGACCGCCCGGCTTCCGGTGTGGGCCCAGGACGGCCAGTACCGCTCTGATCAGGCGTTCCGCTGGCGACCTTCCGTGAGGCGGAAGGGCCGTTGCGGGGGCGGGACGGGCTCCTCGACGATGCCACCACCCATCCGAGACGGGAGCCGCAAAGATGCCGCACATCACCGCCTTCGCCAGGAACCAGTGGTACGTCGCCGCCTACAGTCACGAGGTCGGCCGGGAGTTGTTCGGGCGGACGGTCCTGGGGGAACCGCTGGTGTTCTACCGGGCCGAGGAGGACGGTGCGCCGGTCGCCCTCAGCGACCGCTGCGTGCACCGGCGTTACCCGCTGTCGGAGAGCGGGCTCGACGGTGACCGGATCGTGTGCGGGTACCACGGGTTCACCTACGACCGGACCGGCGCGTGCGTGTACGTGCCGGGGCAGAAACGCGTCCCGCGCACCGCCCGGGTCGCCTCCTACCCGGTGGTCGAGCAGGACTCGCTGGTGTGGGTGTGGATCGGCGACCCGGCGCTCGCCGACCCGCGGTCCATACCGCGGGCGCGCCACCTCGACTCCCCCGGCTGGACGACCGTCCGCGGTATGGAGCCCATCGACGCCGACCACGGTCTGCTCGTCGACAACCTTCTCGACCTCTCCCACGAGACGTATCTGCACGGCGGGTACATCGGCACCCCGGAGGTCGCCGAGACGCCCATCACGACCGAGGTCGACGAGGGCGCGGGGATCGTGCGGGTCAGCCGGCGCATGGACGACGCCGAGTGCCCGCCGTTCTACGCCCGTTCGACCGGCATCGAGGGCCGGATCACCCGCTGGCAGGACATCGAGTACCACGCGCCGTGTCTCTACCTGCTGCACAGCCGGATCGCCCCGGTCGGCGTGGTGCCGGAGGCCGACGGCAGTGATCCGCACGGCTTCCACACCGAGATCACCTACGCGATCACCCCGTCCTCGGACGGCAGGGTGTACGACTTCTGGATGGTCTCGCGGGACTGGGCGACCGACGACGCCGAGGTCACCGAGTTCCTGCGGAGCAACAACCACACCGTGGTCATGCAGGACGTGGACGCCCTCAACCTGCTCCAGCGGACGCTGGGTTCGGAGCGTGCGGGATACCAGGAGCTGAGCATCAACATCGACACCGGTGGCCTGGCGGCCCGCCGGATCCTCGCCCGGCTGGTCGAGGAGGGCGACAAGCCCGTGGAGAAGGTCCTGTGAGCACTTCGACGGGCGAGGTCTACCGCATCGACTGGCTGCCGGGCACCGACGTGCTGCACGGCACCTGTCACTGCGGCGCCGAGCACACCGCCCAGGACCCGGTCGAGATGTGGGAGTGGATGCTCGGTCATCCCGAAGGACACCAGCCCCCGGAGCGCACCGCATGAGCCTGTACGAAGCCGAACTGGTCGTCGGCGAGCGGGAGCCGGCGGCCGACGGCGTGATCGCCCTCACCCTTCGGCATCCCCTCGGCGAGGAGCTGCCCGGCTGGGAGCCGGGAGCCCATCTCGACGTGCTGCTCGGGCCGGGGCTGGAGCGGCAGTTCTCCCTCTGCGGGGATCCCGGCGACCGGACGGGCTGGCGGATCGCGGTGCTCCAGGAACCGGACGGGAGGGGCGGATCCGCCTTCGTCCACGAACAGCTGGGGGTGGGCGACAAGGTGCGGGTGCGCGGGCCGCGCAACCACTTCCGGCTGGAGCCGGCCGCCCGCTACCGGTTCGTCGCGGGCGGTATCGGCATCACCCCGATCCTGCCGATGCTGGCCGCCGCGGAGGCGTCGGGCGCCGAGTGGACGCTGCTGTACGGCGGCCGGACCCGGCAGTCGATGGCGTTCACCGGCGAGTTGGCCCGGTACGGCGGCACCCGCGTCACCGTCGCCCCGCAGGACGAGACGGGGCTCCTGGACCTCGGCTCGGTGCTGGACGACGTCCCGGACGGCACCCTCGTGTACTGCTGTGGTCCGGGACCGTTGCTGGACGCGGTGGAGGAGCGCTGCCCGGCCGGGGTGCTGCGGGTCGAGCGGTTCCGGCCGAAGGAGCCGGACGGGCACGAGGCGGGCGGGGACCGGGAGTTCGAGGTCGTCCTCGCGCAGAGCGGTCGTACCGTCACCGTCCCGCCGGGGGTGTCGGTGCTCGACACCGTCCGGGCCGCCGGCGTCGAGGTGCTCTTCTCCTGCACCGAGGGCACCTGCGGCACGTGTGAGACCGACGTCCTGGAGGGCACGCCGGACCACCGGGACTCGGTGCTCACCGAGCAGGAGCGGGCGGCCGGGGAGACCATGCTCATCTGCGTCTCGAGGTGCCGGGGGGAACGTCTGGTGCTCGATCTGTGATCCGCAGGTCCGCCTCGATCCGCGCCGCCGCCGCGAGCAGGTGCGGCAGCAGCTCGCGGCGGGCCTGTTCGGCGGAGGTCCGCCCGGAGTGCGTCGCCAGGTTCACCCCGGCCACCGCCCGGCCGCTCCGGTCCCGCACCGGGGCGGCCAGTGTTCTGACGCCGTCCTCCAGGTCGTTCTCCGACAGGGCGTAGCGCGGACCGCCGGCCGGCAACACCCGCCCCGTCGCCGTGCCGTACGCCGGCGCGCGCGCCCCCACCGCGACCGTCGCCGCCATCACCCGCGGGGCCGGTACCCGCGCCACGCACACCACGTGGTCGGCGTCCGGCACCCACAGCGCCGCCGACTCCCCCGTCAGCGCGACGAGTTGCTCCAGGTGCGGTTGCGCGAGGCCCGGCAGGTCGAGGCCGGAGAGGTAGGCGTAGCCGAGTTCCAGGACGTGCGGGGTGAGCCGGAACCGGCGGCCGTCCGAGTGCACGTAACCCAGGTCCGCGAGGGTGAGCAGCAGCCGGCGGGCGGCGGCCCTGGTCAGGTCGCAGGCGCGGGCCACCTCGCTGAGCGTGCGCGCCGGATGTTCGGCGTCGAAGGCGCGGATGACGGCGAGCCCGCGCTCGAAGGACCTCACGAAGTGCGTTGGACGGGCATCCTCGCTCGGCATCGGCGCCTCCCCGGTTCGTCACGGGAACACGGTGAGAGCGCGGTTCGATAACTGTCAACAATTTTGTCAGCTAAAACCATTGACCGGGTCGTACGGCCGGTTCTACTTTCCCGCTGAGCACCAACCGAGCACCATTGTGCGCACAGCGCACACCCTGTCGGAACACCGTTGTCTGCACAGGAGGAGCCATGCGTCGTCTGCTCGCCGGTCTAGCCGCCGGCACCTTCCTGCTCGCCACGGCGGCCTGCGGCTCCTCCGGGGGCTCGTCGTCCACCTCGTCCTCGTCCGGCGGCACCACCACCGTCAAGGTGGGGATCATCCCCATCGTCGACGTGGCCCCCCTCTATCTCGGCCAGAAGGAGGGCTTCTTCAGCAAGCGCGGACTCAAGCTGTCGACCACCCTCGCGCAGGGCGGTGCGGCCATCGTGCCCGGGGTGACGAGCGGTCAGTTCCAGTTCGGCTTCAGCAACATGACCTCGCTGATGATCGCCCAGTCCAACGGGGTGCCGGTGCGGGCCATCGCCAACGGCGTGGCCTCGACCGGCGTGGCCGGCCAGGACTTCGGCGGGCTCGTGGTGAAGAAGGGCAGCAGCATCACGTCGGCGAAGCAGCTGGAGGGCAAGAAGGTCGCCGTCAACACGCTGAAGAACATCAACGAGACCGCGGTGCGCGAGTCGGTGCGCAAGGCGGGCGGCGACCCGGACAAGGTGAACTTCGTCGAGCTCGCCTTCGACCAGATGCCGGCCGCGCTCGACAAGGGCCAGATCGACGCGGCGATGGCCGTCGAGCCCGCCCTCGCGACCATGAAGCTCCAGGGCGCCGGCGAGATCGCCTCGCCGCTGGTCGACGTGGCGCGGAACCTCACCGTCGCCATGTACTTCACGTCGACGTCGTACGCGCAGAAGAACCCGGCCGTCGTGAAGAAGTTCCAGGAAGCCGTCGCGGAGTCGCTGTCCTACGCGGACGCGCACCCGGACGAGGTCCGGCAGATCGTCACGACCTACACGAAGACCCCGGCGGACGTGCTGGCCAAGGTGACCCTGCCCAAGTGGCCCGCCGAGGCGAACCGTTCCTCGATCGAGACGCTGGAGAAGCTGAGCGAGCAGGACGGCCTCTTCAAGACGGCACCCGACCTGGACGAACTGCTGCCGTGACCAGCCCCGGGAAGGGTCCCGTGAAGGGTCTGAACACCGCACTCGGTGCGGCCGGGCTCGCGGCCTTCCTCGCCCTCGGCGAGGCGGTGCCGCGGCTCGGTCTGGTCAAGGCGGACTACTTCCCGCCGACCAGCCGGATCGCCCGCGCCTTCGGCACCGAACTCTCCGACGGCGCCTTCTGGTCGGCGCTCGGCGACACCCTGACCGGCTGGGCGGTGGGCCTCGCCGTCGCGGTCGGCGCCGGCATCGTGGCCGGGGTGGCCATCTCGGTCGTCCCGCACCTGCGCGAGGCCACCGCCTCCACGATCGAGTTCCTGCGCCCGATCCCCTCGGTCGCCCTGATCCCGCTGGCGATCCTGCTCTACGGCACCGAACTCCGCTCGGTCCTGCTGCTCGTCGTCTACGCCGCCTTCTGGCAGGTGCTGATCCAGGTCATGTACGGCGTCCAGGACGTCGACCCGGTCGCCGAGGAGACGGCACGGTCGTACGGTCTCGGCACCTGGGCCCGGGTCCGGCACGTGCTGTGGCCGACCGCGCTGCCGTACGTGATGACCGGCGTACGGCTGGCCGCCGCCGTCGCCCTGATCCTCACCATCACCGCCGAACTCGTCATCGGGGCGCCGGGGTTGGGACAGCGGATCGCCGTCGCACAGACCTCGCAGGCGGTGCCGGAGATGTACGCCCTGATCGTGGTGACCGGGCTGCTCGGACTGGTCATCAACGTCGGTGCCCGGTCGGTGGAGCGGCGGGCGCTGGCCTGGCACCAGTCGGTGCGCGGGGAGGTGACGGTATGAGTCGGCTGCTGCTGAGAGCGGCGTACGCGCTGGCCCTGCCCGCCGTCCTGGTCGCGCTGTGGTGGCTGGCCTCCGCCGGCAGCACGAACGTCTACTGGCCGCCGCTGCGCACGATCCTGAAGACCTTTCCGGACGTCTGGACCGGTCAGCGGCTCCGCGACGACCTGCTGCGCAGTGTGCTGAGGCTGCTCGCCGGATACGCGGCGGCGGCCGTGGCGGGCGTCGCGCTGGGCACGGTCGTCGGCTCCTACCGGTGGGTCCGGGCGGTGTGCGAGCCGGTCCTCGAGTTCCTGCGGGCGGTGCCGCCGCCGGTGCTCGTCCCGGTCATCATGCTGTTCGCGGGCATCGGCGACGGCATGAAGATCGTGGTGATCGCCAGCGGCTGCGTGTGGCCGGTCCTGCTCAACACCGTCGAGGGCGTCCGGGCGGTCGACCCGGTGCTGGCGGAGACGGCCCGTTCCTACGGCGTCACCGGCGCGGCCCGGCTGCGTACGCTGGTGCTGCGTTCGGCGAGTCCGCAGATCTTCGCGGGCCTGCGGCAGGCGCTGTCGATCGGGATCATCCTGATGGTCATCAGCGAGATGTTCGCGGCCAGCAACGGGCTCGGTTTCACCATCGTGCAGTTCCAGCGCGGGTTCGCGATCCCCGACATGTGGACCGGGATCCTGCTGCTGGGCCTGCTCGGATTCGTGCTGTCGGTGGTCTTCCGGGTGGTCGAGCGGCGGGTGCTCGGCTGGTACCACGGGCTGCGCGCGGCCGCCCGGCGGTCCTGAGACGAACCTCGTGAAGAGGAGGGGCATGCTCGACGTACGCGGCCTGAGAAAGGTCTACGAGGGGTCCGGACGCCGGGTGGAGGCGGTGCGGGACCTCACCTTCACCGTGGCGGCGGGTGAACTGGTGTGTCTGGTCGGCCCGTCGGGCTGCGGCAAGACCACCCTGCTGAAGTGCATGGGCGGACTGCTCACCCCGTCCGGGGGCGAAGTCCTGCTGGAGGGACGGAAGGTGACCGGACCGCCGCCCGGGATGGCGTTCGTCTTCCAGGAGTACGGCCGCAGTCTGTTCCCCTGGATGCGGGTCGCGCAGAACGTGGAACTCCCGCTCAGGCAGAAGCACCTGCCACGCGAGCGCCGGAGGGAGCTGGTGACGGACGCGTTGCGTTCGGTCGGCCTCGCGGACGCCGCCGGCGCCTATCCGTGGCAGCTCTCCGGGGGCATGCAGCAGCGGGTCGCGATCGCCCGCGCCCTCGCGTACGAACCCCGGGTCCTGCTGATGGACGAGCCGTTCGCCGCCGTCGACGCCCAGACCCGGGCCGACCTGGAGGATCTGGTCCGGGGCCTGTGGCGGGAGCGCGGGATCACGATCCTGTTCGTCACCCATGACATCGACGAGGCGGTCTACCTGGGGCAGCGGGTGATCGTCCTGTCCGCCTCCCCGACCGTCGTTCAGGAGCAGCTGAAGGTGGACCTGCCGGAGGAGCGGGACCAGTTGCGCACACGGGTCGCCCCGCGCTTCGCCGACCTGCGGACCCATGTCTACGAGCAGATCCAGGCGGCGAAGCGCGGGGTGCCCCGGGGGGAGGACCCGGTCACGACGTCAGATACGCCTCCACCTCGCTGAACTGGGCGGCCGGCCAGCCGCTGTTCGCGGTGACGGTGAGCCGCAGGTAGCGCAGGTTCGCCGAGGCGGGCAACGGCACGGTGACGGTGTTGCCGGTGGCCGGGTCGAAGCGGTAGCCCGTGGCGCCCACCACGGTCGAGTAGGCGGAGCCGTCGGTGCTGCCCAGCACGGTGACGGTCTGGGTCCGTGCGCCCCAGGCCGAGGACGGGGGCAGCTTGAGCACCAGCCGCCGGGCCGCGTAGGAGGAGCCGAGGTCGACGGTAAGCGACTGCGGGAAGGCGTTGTTGGTGGACTCCCAGTAGCTGTTCGCGTCGCCGTCGACCGCCTTGCCGGGCGTGTAGACGTCCTGGGAGCCGGTGGCGGTCGCCGGGCGTCCCTTGGCGAGGTTGCGGTTCGGGTCCGGGTCGGGGTTGCCCTGCCCCGGTGCCGGCCAGCTGGAGCAGTCCGACCAGGTGCTGGACCAGCCGGAGTTGCCGCCGCCGTCGGTGAGCGCGAAGGAGCCGGAGTTCGCCGGGTAGGGGCAGTTGTAGATGCCGGCCGCGCCGACGCCGGTGGCGGTGACGTCGCGGAAGGCGGCGGCGCCCTGCGCCTCGGCCTGGACCACGACCGTGCCGGTGTTCTGCACGGTCGCGCCGGTCACGTTGACGTTCCGGACGGCGTACCCCTGCCCGCCGCCGGAGACGAACTCGAAGGCGCTGTAGGGGCTGTTGGAGATCGTGGTGTTGGTGATGTTCACCGTCGCGTTGATGGCGCTGTCGTAGGAGTCGACGCGCAGCGCGCCCATCGGGTGGTTCCAGTTGGGGTTCATCGCGCCGGTGCGCACCAGCGTGTTGCCGTCGACGGTGATGGTGCCGGAGAGCGGGGAGAACGGGTCGAGGAACTTCTGGTTGGAGATGGCGATGCCGCTGCCGAGGGCGTTGGTGTCGGAGACCAGGTTGTTCTTCACGGAGATGTCCGTGCCGCCGTAGATCGCGATGCCGTTGGCCAGGTTCGGCTGGGAGATCGTGTTGTTCGCGAAGCTCGAATCGGTGTCGGGCGAGTTCAGCGACCACATGGCGAGCGAGTCGTCGCCCTGGTTGCGCAGGAAGTTGTTGCGGACCTGGACGCCGTGGGCGTTGCCGTTCAGGTTGAGGCCGTCGGCGGTGGTGTCGAGGACGCGGTTGTTCTCGACGACCAGGTTGTCGTTGTTGCCCGTCAGCCAGAACCCGCACTTGAGGTGCTGGATCCACATGCCGGACACCGAACTGCCGGGTCCGAGCGAGCCGTTGACGAAGTTGTCGGGGCTGGAGTCGACGCGTTCGGTGACCTCGCCGAGCACCGCGAAGTTGCTGATGTGGACGTTGCCCGAGGAACTGGACTGGTCGATGAACCGGGAGGTGTGCACGACCGAGTACCAGCTGCCCGCGCCCAGGAGGGTCACGTTCTGCACTCCGCCGAGGGAGGACGTCAGCTTGTAGTCGCCCGGCGGGATCCACACCGTTCCGCCCTGGGCGGCCGAGATGGCGTCCCGGAAGGCCTGGGTGGAGTCGCCGTTGCCGCTCGGGTCGGCGCCCTTGGAGGTGACGGAGACCGACCCGGCGGGCTGCGAGGCGGCCGCGGCGACCTGCTCGAAGTCGGCCACGTCGACGGTTACCTGGGTGCCGGTGGACTCGAAGGCGACCTTGTCGCCCGCCTGGATGTTCTGGCCCAGCAGCAGCCGGGCATCGTCGAAGAAGTGGTGCTGTCTGGCGCCCGCGATCCAACTGGTGTCGACGTAGGAGTACTTGGACGTGACGGCCAGGGTCTTCGCCAGCCTGACCCCGTTGACGTACACGTTCAGCGTGCCGGTCTGCCCGTCGGGGACACTGTAGGAGAGGTTCACGGCGTTGGCCGCGCGGGGTGCGGTGAACTCGACCCGCTGTCCGGAGTTCAGCCGCACGGCCTGGCGGCCGGAGGCCTCGGAGGCGAGGGTGCCCTGGGTGTAGCCGGGGCCGGTCTTCGTGCCGGTGGTGGTCGCCGCCTCCGCCTCCACCGAGGTGAAGGGGAGGCTCGCGCCCGCGGCCGCGTGGGCGGCGGGCGCGACGGCGACGAGCATGCCCGCGGCGAGCGCTGCGGCCGCGGCCGTGGCCGGCATGCTCCTGACCGCGCGACCTGTGGTGTGCTGCATGTGCTGATCCCTTCGGGGGTGGGGGAACGGGGACAGCGCGAGCGGTGCCGGCGGCTCAGGTCGCCAGCCAGACCGCCGTGTCCTGTGGCAGCCGGCCGGCGTCCAACGGGCCGCTGCTGAGCAGGATTTCGGAGTGGGTGGGGAGTTCGGCGGGGGTGGCGGCGAGGTTGACCGCACAGGTGACGCCCTCGGCACGGGTGAAGGCGAGGACGCCCTCGGGGGCGGGCAGCCAGGTCAGCGGGGAGTCGCCGAAGCGGGGGCGCAGGGCGATGGCACGGCGGTAGAGCGTCAGCATGGAGCCGGGGTCGTCCTGCTGGCGGTCGACGGCGTACGACTCCCAGCCGGCCGGCTGCGGCAGCCAGGGCTCCGCACCGGACCCGAACCCCGCGTGGGGCGCCCCGGCCGCCCAGGGCAGCGGCACCCGGCAGCCGTCCCGGCCCGGATCGGTGCCCCCGGACCGGAAGTACATCGGGTCCTGGACGCGGTCGGCCGGGATCTCCGCCTCGGGCAGCCCCAGCTCCTCCCCCTGGTAGACGTAGACCGCGCCGGGCAGGGCCAGCGAGAGCAGGGCGGCGGCGCGGGCGCGGCGGGTGCCCAGGGCGAGGTCCGTCGGGACGCCGAAGGCCTTGGCGGCGAAGTCGAACCCGGTGTCCTCGCGGCCGTACCGGGTGGCTGTGCGGGTCACGTCGTGGTTGCACAGGACCCAGGTGGCGGGGGCGCCGACGGGCGCGTGCTCGGCGAGGGTGGTGTCGATCGACGTGCGCAGCCGGGCCGCGTCCCAGGGGCAGGACAGGAAGGAGAAGTTGAAGGCAGTGTGCAGTTCGTCGGGGCGCAGGTAGCGGGCGAAGCGTTCGGCGTCGGGGAGCCAGACCTCGCCGACGAAGACCCCGTCGTAGGCGTCGGCGACGGTCCGCCAGGAGCGGTAGACGTCGTGGAGTTCGTCGCGGTCGACGAAGGGGTGCGGCCGCGGGTCGCCGGCCAGGTCGGGCAGGTCCGGGTCCTTGGCGAGCAGCGCCGCCGAGTCGATGCGGACGCCCGCGACACCGCGCTCGAACCAGAACCGCAGGATGTCCTCGTGCTCCTGACGGACCGCCGGATGCGCCCAGTTGAGGTCGGGCTGTTCGGGGGTGAAGAGGTGCAGGTACCACTCGCCGTCGGGCAGCCTGGTCCACACCGGTTCGGTGGAGCCGACGAACTGCGAGGGCCAGTCGTTGGGCGGGAGTCCGCCGTCCGGACCGCGGCCGGGCCGGAAGTGGAACAGTTCCCGCTCGGGGCTGCCGGGGCCGGCCGCCAGCGCGGCCCGGAACCAGGGGTGCTGGTCGGAGACATGGTTGGGGACGATGTCGACGATCGTCCGGATGCCCAGCTCCCGCGCCTCCGCGATGAGCTTCTCGGCCTCGGCGAGGGTGCCGAAGGCCGGGTCGATGGCCCGGTAGTCGGCGACGTCGTAGCCGCCGTCCTTCATGGGGGACGGGTACCAGGGACTGAACCACAGGGCGTCCACGCCGAGTTCGGCGAGATACGACAGCCGGGCGCGGACGCCCGCGAGGTCGCCGGTGCCGTCGCCGTCGCTGTCGGCGAAGCTGCGGACGTACACCTGGTAGATGACGGCCGAACGCCACCAGTCGGTGTCCCCGCGCTCCACGTGGTCCGCGTGGTCCGCGTGGTCCGCGTGGTCCGCGTGGTCCGCGTGGTCCTTCGGGGCATGGCTGGGCTGTCCCACGGTGCGAGCCTTTCTGTCGGAGGAAGGGCCTCAGCCCTTGGTGCTGCCCGCGCTGATCCCGGCGATGATGTGCCGCTGGAAGACGAGGAACAGCGCGACCATCGGAATGCTGGCGATCACCATCGCGGCGATGAGCACGGTGAGCTGGATGTTCTGCGACAGCTGGACCAGGGCCACGCTGATGGGCTGTCTGTCCGTGTCGGAGAAGACCATCAGCGGCCACAGGAAGTCCTGCCACACCGCGACCAGGGCGAAGATCGAGACGACCCCGAGGACCGGCCGGGACATGGGCAGCACGACCGACCACAGGGTGCGCAGCCTTCCGGCGCCGTCGATCTCCGCGGCCTCCAGGACGTCACGCGGCAGCTGGTCGAAGAACCGCTTCAACAGGTACAGGTTGAAGGCGTTGGCGACGGCCGGGAGCCAGATGCCGAGCGGGTCGTTGAGCAGGCTGGTGTGCAGGAAGGGCAGGTCGGCGACGGTCAGGTACTTGGGGACGACCAGGGCCTGGGCGGGCACCATCAGGGTGGCCAGGATGCCGCCGAGGATCACCTTCCCGAACGCCGGCCTCAGCTTGGACAGGGCGTAGGCGGCGGCCGTGCAGAACACCAGCTGGAAGGCCCAGGCGCCGGCGGCCTGCACCACCGTGTTCCACAGGTGTTCCGGGAGCTGCATCAGGTCCCAGGCGTCGGTGTAGCCGGACAGGTGCCACCGCTCGGGGATCAGGGTGGGCGGGGTCCGGGCGATCTCGTCCGGTGACTTCATCGCGCCGGTCACCATCCAGTACACGGGGAACAGGAAGGCGAGCGCGAAGAGCAGGACGACGGCGGTGAAGACGCTCCAGTAGACCGCCTTCCCGCGCGGGCGGGACAGGGTCGCCGGGGAGACCAGGGTGCGGGTGGCGCTGCTCATACGTCCTCCCCGGAACGGGTCAGCCGCAGGTAGCCGGCGGAGAAGACACCGAGCAGCACCAGCAGCATCACGCTGAGCGCGCAGGCTCCGCCGAAGTCGTTGTAGAGGAAGGCGTACTTGTAGATCAGGTAGAGGACGGTGACCGTGGCGTTCTCCGGGCCGCCGCCCGTGATCACGAACGGTTCCGTGAACACCTGCATGGTGGCGATGATCTGAAGCAGCATCAGCATGAGGATGACGAACCTGGTCTGGGGGACCGTCACGTGCCGGACGCGCTGGAGGAGGTTCGCGCCGTCGAGTTCGGCGGCCTCGTACAGCTCGCCGGGGATGGACTGGAGGGCTGCCAGGTAGATCAGGACGGTGCCGCCCATGTTCGCCCAGGTCGCCACGATCACCAGGGAGACCAGCGCGGTGTCGGTGCCGTTGGACCAGTTCGAGGTGGGCAGGTGAAGGAAGCGCAGGCTCTCGTTGGCGAGGCCGGCTCCGGGGTCGTAGAACCACTTCCACAGCAGGGCGCTGACCACCGGCGGGATCATCACCGGGAGGTAGACCACGACCCGGAAGAACGCCTTGGCGTGCCGGAGTTCGTTGAGGACGAGGGCGAGCACGAACGGGATCGCGAAGCCGATGAGCAGGGCCAGCAGGGTGAAGGTGAGGGTGTTGCGCCAGGCCGCCGAGAACTCGGGGTCGTGCAGGACCCGGGTGAAGTTGGCGGTGCCGACCCATTCGGGGGACGAGCCCGGGGTGTACTTCTGGAAGGCGATCACGACCGCGCGGATCGCCGGGTACCAGGAGAACAGGGCGAAGCAGACCAGCCCGCCGAGCAGGAAGCCGTAGGCGCGGGCCTGGTCGATGAGGCGGCGCCGCCTCCGGTCCCCTGCCGGGGGCGGCGCCGGGACCTGTCGGACGGCGACCGCCGCCGGGGCGGGCCGTCGTGCGGCCGTCCTGGTCATCGCGGTCAGCCCCGGGCCAGGATGCCGTCGATCTTGTCGTTGGCGTCCTTGAGGAGCTGGTCGATGTCGGCGTCCTTCTTGGTGAGGACGGCGGAGACGGTGCCGTCGAGGACGGAGTAGATCTGCTGGGCGTCCGGCGGCTCGATCTTCATCTGGAGGGACTGGTTGCCGTCCAGGAACCCCTGGTAGTTCTCCACCGGCACGTTGGCGTCGGCCTTCTTGACCGCCTGGTCCTTGGCGTCGGCGGCACCGGTGAACAGGCGCGGCTCGGGCAGGCCGACGGGCGCGTTGTTCTTCTTGGCGCGGGCGTAGTCGCCGAGGAAGCCGTCGCCGGGGGTGAGGAACATGGAGTCGAGCCACTTCAGTCCGGCGCGGATCTGGGCCGGGCTGTCCTTCTTGTTGAACATGTAGCCGTCGCCGCCGATGAGCGTGCCCTTGCCGCCGGGCATCGGGCCGAGGGCGAGGTCCTTGTAGTTGCCGCCCTTCTCCTTCACCAGGATCGGGATGTTGTCCGGGGCGGAGAGGTACATGCCGAGCTTGCCCGAACCCATCATCTGCTGGACGTCGTTGATGATCAGGAGCTGCTTGCTGCCCATCGAGTTGTCGGTCCAGCGCATGTCGTGCAGGTTCCGCAGGACCGCGTGGCCCTCGGGGGTGTCGACGGTCGCCGACTTGCCGTCGGCGGAGACCACGTCACCGCCCTGCGAGTACAGCTCCGCCGTGAAGTGCCAGCCGCCCTGGTTCT
The DNA here is from genome assembly GCF_001005085.2 of Streptomyces humi. Classification (GTDB taxonomy): domain Bacteria; phylum Actinomycetota; class Actinomycetes; order Streptomycetales; family Streptomycetaceae; genus Streptomyces; species Streptomyces humi. The sequence goes on along the minus strand of NZ_LBMU02000023.1, from coordinate 267,205 downwards.
GCGCGCTGTAGTCGGCGTACCCGACGGTCCCGTCGCCGAGCGCGGCGATCTTCTTGGCGTCCGCGCGGACCTCGTCCCAGGTGGTCGGCGGCTTGTCGGGGTCGAGGCCGGCCCGCTGGAAGAGCTTGCGGTTGTAGATCAGGCCCATGGAGTAGCCGGTGCGCGGGATGCCGTAGACCTTGCCGTCGACGGTGTAGATGTCGCGCAGCTGCTTCTGGATGGTGTCGTAGCTCTTCAGATCCTTGAGGTACGGGGTGAGGTCGGCCGCCTGGTTGATGTCCACGACGTGCTTGGCGTCGGTGAAGTACGTGTAGAAGACGTCCTCCATCTGGCCGCCGGCCAGCTTGGCGTCGAAGGTCTTCGGGTCCTGGCAGGGGAACGCGTCGTGCGCGACGACGTCGATGTCCGGGTTCCGCTTCTCGAAGGAGGCGATGTCCTGCTCGAAGAACGACCGGTCGACCTTGGCGCTCTTCGGCGGCTCGCAGTTGACGGTGATCCGCGTCTTGCCGCTGCCCGCGTCGTCGTCGCCGGACCCGCAGGCCGCGGCGGAGAGCGCTAGGGACGAGCAGACGCCGATCGCGACGAGAGCGCGACGGTACCCGGTGCTGGACATCGGTGGACCCCCCAGAACAGGAGCAGTGGGCGCCGCACCGGAACCGGTGGGCGCCGCACACTCAAGCACCGGCGACAGGAGTTCGCAAGATGTCGCGCAGAATCTGTAATTATTCGACAGTGATGTGGTTCTCAGCCGCGAGGCGCTTGCGCGGTGGAGCCGCGGACCACCAGTTCGGGCTCGAAGAGCAGTTCGTCGCGGCCCACCGCGCTGCCGTTGACCTGCGCGTTCAGCAGCTCCACCGCGGCCCGGCCCATGGCCTCGATGGGCTGGCGGACGGTGGTGAGCGGGGGCTCGGTGCAGTTCATGAACGCGGAGTCGTCGTAGCCGACCACCGAGACCTGCGACGGGACGTCCAGTCCCTTGCGGCGGGCCGCCCTGATGGCCCCGAGCGCGAGCGGGTCGCTGGCGCAGATGATGCCGGTGACACCGTCGTCGATGAGCCGGGTGGCGGCCGCGTGACCGCCCTCGATGGAGAACATGGCCCGGGCGACCCGCGACTCCGGGAGCTCGCCCATGGTCCGCGCGGCGGCCAGCTTGCGGGCCGACGGCATGTGGTCGGCGGGGCCGAGGACGAGGCCGATGCGCTCGTGACCGAGGGAGGCGAGGTGGCGCCAGGCCTGTTCCACCGCCACCGCGTCGTCGCAGGACACCGCCGGGAAGCCGAGGTGCTCGATGGCCGCGTTGACCAGCACCACCGGGATGTTGCGGTCGGCGAGCAGCCGGTAGTGGTCGTGGGGCGCGTCGGCCTGCGCGTACAGCCCGCCGGCGAACACCACACCGGACACCTGCTGTTGCAGCAGCAGCTCCACGTAGTCCGCCTCGGAGACCCCGCCCTTGGTCTGGGTGCAGAGCACCGGGGTGAGGCCGAGTTGGGCCAGGGCGCCGCCGATGACCTCGGCGAAGGCGGGGAAGATGGGGTTCTGGAGCTCGGGCAGGACCAGGCCGACGAGCCGGGCGCGTTCGCCGCGCAGCTGCGTGGGGCGCTCGTAGCCGAGGACGTCCAGGGCGGAGAGCACCGCCTGGCGGGTGGCCTCGGAGACGCCGGGCTTGCCGTTGAGCACCCGGCTGACCGTGGCCTCGCTGACCCCGACCTTCTTCGCCACTTCCGCAAGTCGTCGTGTCATGAACGCAAGGCTAGCGCAAGTAACGCAAGCTGTTTGCGTAATCCCCGTGACAGCGAGCGAACGCGGCTCCCGTCCGTCAGACGCGGCTGCCGGTCGCCGTGTCCGAGGAGAGCCGCTGGGCGAGGTAGATCGGCACGACGGAGAGCAGGACCAGCACGGCCGCCACCACGTTCACCACCGGAGCCTGCTGCGGACGGGTCATGTTGTCGAAGATCCACAGCGGCAGGGTCTGCACACCCGGTCCCGCGGTGAACGTCGTCACCACGACCTCGTCGAAGGAGAGCGCGAAGGCGAGCAGACCGCCCGCCAGCAGCGCCGAGCGCACCAGCGGGAAGGTGACGTCGACGAAGGCCCGGAAGGTGTCGGCGCCCAGGTCGGCGGCGGCCTCCTCGTAACTGCCCGACGTGCGGCGCAGCCGGGCGACGACGTTGTTGAAGACGATGACCACACAGAACGTGGCGTGTCCGACGACCACGGTGAACAGGCCGAGGCCGACGCCGAGCGGCTGGAGCACCGTGCCGAAGGCGGAGTTGAGGGCGATGCCGGTGACGATGCCGGGCAGCGCGATCGGCAGCACCACCACGAAGGACAGGGCGCCGCGTCCGAAGAAGCGGTACCGGGCGACGGCGAAGGCGGCCAGCGTGCCCAGCACGAGGGCGATCGCGGTGGCGCCCAGCCCCGCCTTCACGGAGGTCCACAGCGCCTCCCGGGCGCCGGAGCTGTGCCAGGCGGCCGACCACCAGCGGGTGGTCAGACCGGGCGGCGGCCAGCTCGCGCTGCGGTCGGGACTGAGCGAGTCGACGAGGACCAGCAGCAGCGGGACGTAGATGACGGCGAAGCCGAGGGCGGCGGCGACGCGCAGGGCGATACGGGCGGGCCGGGAGAGTTGCATGGGGATGTCACCCGTCGTCAGAGGCTGCTCAGCGCACCCGTCCGCCGCATCGCCAGCAGGTACAGCACGATGACGACGACCGGGACGGTGGCGAGCGCGGCGGCCATGGGCAGGTTGAGTTCGATGTTGGCGTAGACGAGGTTGCCGATGAGCTGGGTCTTGCCGCCGACGATCTGCACGGTGATGTAGTCACCGAGGCTGAGCGAGAAGGTGAACACCGACCCGGCGGCGACGGACGGCAGCACCATCGGCAGGACCACCGAGCGGAAGGTCCGTCCGGCCCGGGCGCCCAGGTCGGCGGAGGCGTCCAGCAGGTTGTCGGGCAGCTGCTCCAGGGCGGTGTGGATCGGCAGGATCATGTACGGCAGCCAGAGGTACGTCAGGGTGAGCACGGTGGCCGGCAGGCCGAAGCCGGGCCCGCTCAGCCCGAACGGCTTCAGCAGCCAGTCGGCGAGGCCGCCCTCGGACAGGATCAGCCGCCACGCGTACACCTTGACCAGGTAGCTCGCCCACAGCGGGGTGAGAATGGCGACCACGAGGAGCGGGCGCCGGCTCGGTCTGGCCACCCGCGCCGTGTAGAACGCGACCGGGAAGGCGATCACCGCGCACAGGGCGGTCACCGCGAGGGCGACGCCGACGCTGCGCAGCACCACCTGCCGGAACACCGGCGTGGTGAACAGCTCGTGGAAGTTGTCGGCCGACCAGACCTTGACGACCTCCGAGGTGAAGGAGTCGGTCGTCCAGAACGCCGAGACGAACAGCACGGCCAGCGAGCCCAGGTAGAGCACGGCCAGCCACAGCAGCGGGGCGGTCAGCAGCAGCGCGAGGCGGAGCCGGGGGCGCCGGTGCAGCGCCCCCGCGGTCCGGGTGAGCACGGTCATGGCTCAGCCCTTGATCTCGGTCCAGGCCTGCACCCACTTGGCGTACGGCACGCACTTGACGTCGGTGCGGCCGTCCAGGCACTGCTCGATGGGCGTGTTCCAGAAGGCGATGTTCTTCCAGTAGCCCTCGTCGGCCGCGTGGTAGGTCGTGCAGAAGTTCTTGTCGGCGGTCAGGTCGCAGGACTTGGAGTTGGCCGGGGCCTCGCCGAAGTACTCGGCGACCTCGGCGTTGACCTTCGGGGAGACGATCCAGTCGAGCCATTTGTAGGCGCAGTTGGGGTGTTTGGCCTTGGCGGAGACCATCCAGGTGTCGGACCAGCCGGTCGAACCCTCCTTGGGCACGAAGGCCTTGACCTTGGCGCCCTCGCCGGCGGCGAGGTTGGCGATCACCTGCCAGCTGGTGCCGATCACCGAGTCGCCGCTCTTGAAGGCGGAGATCTCCTTGAGGTAGTCGCTCCAGTACTCGCCGATGTCCGCGTTCTGCTTCTTCAGCAGGGCCACGGCCGCGTCGAACTGCTTCTGGTCGAGCGCGTAGGGGTCCTTGATCTTCAACTCGGGCTTGGTGGCCTTGAGGTACAGGGCCGCGTCGGCGATGTAGATCGGCGAGTCGTAGGCGGTGACATGGCCCTTGTACGTGCCGGCGTCGTCGAAGACGGCGGACCAGGAGGTGGGCGCGGGGCTGACCTTCTGCGTGTTGTACATCAGCAGGTTGGCGCCCCGGCCGTGCGGGATGCCGTACATCTGGCCCTTGACCGAGTTCCAGGCGCCGTTCTTCAGACCGCTGAAGACGTCCTTGTAGTTCGGTACGAGCTTGGTGTTGACCGGGGCCGCGTCGCCGGAGGCGATCAGGCGCAGGGAGGCGTCACCGGAGGCGGAGACGGCGTCGTACTCGCCGGTCTTCATCAGCTTGACCATCTCGTCGGAGCTGGCGGCGACCTTGGAGTTGACCTGGCAGCCGGTCTGCTTCTCGAAGTCGGTGACCCAGTCCACCTTGGGGTCGTCGGAGCCGTCCTCGACATAGCCGGCCCAGGCGATCAGGTTGACCTGGCCCTCGCCCTTGCCCAGCTCGGCCAGGGGCTTGAGGTCGGGCGGATTGAGGCCGGCCGATGAACCGGAACCGGAGGAGCCGCAGGCGGTGGCGGCCAGCAGCAGTGCGGCCACGGCGGCCGAGGTCAGGGGACGGGAGAGGCGCACGACGTTCTCCATACGTGAGGGACGGCGGAACGGTCGGGGACGTGGACGGTGTGCGGGCCGGCCGGACACCGGCGGTGTGCCGGTCAGTCGGACACCGGCGGTGTGCCGGTCAGTCGGGGACGCGGACCGCGTGCCCGCGCTGCCAGCGCAGGCGGACCCGGGTACCGCGGTAGGCGGCGACGTCCTCGGCGGAGGTGTCGAGGTTCTGCTGGAGCGCGGTGAGCCGGCCGCCGCCGTCCAGGTCGACCAGGAAGCGGGTAGCGTCACCGAGGTAGACGACCTCGGCGACGGTGCCGACGGCGGTGGCCACGCCCGGGTCGTCCGCCGCCTCGGCCTCCTTCAGGACCCGGATCTTCTCGGGCCGGATGCTGTGCGTGCCGTCCTCGCCGAGCACCCGCCGTGCGGTGTCCCCGGCGAGCAGGTTGGAGGTGCCGACGAAGGAGGCGACGAACGCGGTGGCGGGGCGCTCGTAGATCTCGGCGGGGGTGCCGACCTGCTCGATGCGGCCCTGGTGGAAGACGGCGACGCGGTCGCTCATCGTCAGGGCCTCCTCCTGGTCGTGGGTGACGAAGACGAAGGTGATGCCGACCTCGCGTTGCAGTGCCTTGAGCTCGATCTGCATCTGCTCGCGCAGCTTGAGGTCGAGGGCGCCGAGGGGTTCGTCGAGGAGCAGCACGCGGGGGCGTCCGACCAGGGCGCGGGCGAGGGCGACGCGCTGCCGCTGGCCGCCGGAGAGCTGGGAGGGGCGGCGGCCGCCGTAGCCGTCGAGGCGGACCTCGGCGAGCGCCTTGCGGGCCCGGGCCAGGCGCTCCGCCTTGGGCGTGCCGCGGACCTTCAGGGAGTAGGCGACGTTCTGCTCGACGGTCATGTGCGGGAACAGGGCGTAGTCCTGGAAGACGGTGTGCACGTCCCGCTCGAAGGGGGCACGGCCGGTGACGTCCTGCCCGGCGAGTTCGATCACACCGGCGGTGGGCGTCTCGAAGCCGGCGATCATCCGCAGGACGGTCGTCTTGCCGGACCCGGAGGGGCCGAGCATCGAGAAGAACTCCCCGTCGCGGATCTCCAGGTCGACCCCGGCCACGGCACTCGTGTCGCCGAACGACTTCCGCAGATCCCGCAACCGGATCGCGCTGCCCTCCATGGCGGGAACCTTTCTGCCGTACTCCTGCGTTGACCCTGGTGGACGGAAAGATATGAAGTCATAGTTCAAAGCTCAAGACCCTTCCGAGGTAAAGCTTGGGTCAACGCATAGGGTGGTGGGCCGTGAGACAGCAGCAGACCGACGGCGGCGCCCGAAAGGCCGTCTTCGCCCCCGTGGACGGCGGGGCCCGGGTGACCGCCGTGGTGCGCCGGATCGGCGACGCCATCGAGCTGGGCCTGCTCGCCGACGGAGAGCAACTGCCGGGCGAGACCGAACTGGCCGGACAGCTCGGGGTCTCCACGGTGACCCTGCGGGAGGCGCTGATGGCGCTGCGCCAGCAGGGGCTGGTGGTCACCCGGCGGGGCCGCGGCGGCGGCAGCTTCGTCGCCTCCCCCGAGGTGCCCGACCAGGAGCGGCTCCGGGACCGGCTGCGCGGCTGGAGCCCCGAGGAGCTGCGCGACCTCGGCGACCACTGGGCGGCCCTGTCCGGCACCGCCGCGCACCTGGCCGCCGAGCGCACCGAGGGCCAGGACCTGGACCAGCTGCGGCGCACCACCGAGGAGCTGGGCAAGGCGCCGGACGCACCGGCCCGCAGCCGGCTGTACGGCCGCTTCCACGTCGAGCTGGCCGCCGCGGCGCAGTCGGCCCGGCTCACCCGGGAACAGGTCGCGCTCCAGACGGAGATCGGGGCGCTGCTCTGCCTTGTGCTGGACGACGACGAATATCGTGAAGAGGTGGCGGACCGTCACCGCGCCGTGATCTCGGCCGTGCAGGATGGGGCGCACACATCGGCCAGGGAGCTGGCCGAGCGGTGCGTGCGGGACTCGACGGCACGGCTCATCGCCCTGCGGCTGACCCGGTAGGCACAGCGCGCCCGCTCCCCCGTCCGCCGGAGGGCATCATGAGCCGCGGCACCGCACCCTCCGGTCCGGTGGCAGGCGCACTCGACGCAGTCGAGGAGTACGCCGTCGGGAACCACGGGGCCGAGAGGCACGAGGCCGCAAGGCACGAGGCGGAGCCGTACAAGGCGGAGACGTACCAGGGCGAAAGGTACGCGGCCGAGGCGTACGTGGCCGCGCGGGTCGGCGGCGCCCTGGAGGCGGTGTTCGACGCCGTGGCGCAGACCCGCGCCGACACCACCACGCTGCTGGCACGCGTGGCCGCCGAGGGCCGCCGGCCGGTGACCGCGGACCTGGCCGCGCTGCGCCCCGGGCTCCATCTCCGGCTGACCCGCCAGGAGTTGGTGTCCGGCGTCGGCTTCGTGGCGGCGCCCGGCGTACTGGCCGACGTGCCGGCCTGGCTGGAGTGGTGGCAGAGCGACGCGTCCGGGGACGTACGGCCGCTGCTCCTCGACCTCGATCCGCGGACCTCGGCGTACTCGGACTACACGCACTGGGACTGGTTCGCACTGCCCCGGGACACCGGGCGGCGGGCGGTGGCCGGGCCGTACGTCGACTACCTCTGCTCGGACGAGTACAGCCTCACGCTGTCCGCGCCGGTCGATGTGGCGGGCCGCTTCCTCGGCGTGGCCGCGGCCGACGTGTATCTGCGGCACTTCGAGGCGGCCGCGCTGCCGTTGCTGCGCGAGCTGCCCGGACCGGCCCGGCTGGTCAACGCCCGTGGCCGGGTGGCGGCCTCGGCGGACCCGGCACACCTGGCCGGCTCCCTGACCAAGGGCCCGGACTTCGCGGCCGTGCTGGAGAACGGCACCCCCGGCACCTCCGTCGGCCTGCGGCTGACCCCGTGCCGGGGCGTGCCGCTGGTACTGGTGGTGGACGGGGGCTGAGGGCCGGGCGGGAAGGGCGTCCGGCCCGGCGCCGTCGGCGACCTGAACGCCGACGGTGCCGGGTCAGCCTTCGGGGGCCGGGACGACGCTCAGATGCGGCCCCAGGCCGCCGGCCCGGCGGGAGCGGCGCGGGGCGGCCGGGCGGGGGGAGGCGCGCAGCACCAGGGTGTAACGCGCGTAGCCCATGTCGAGAAGGGTCTTGGGGGTCTCGCAGACCACCCGGCACTCGGTGGCGCCGAGCAGCGGGTCCGGGTGCCGCAGCGGCCGGACGGCGCCGTCGAGTCGCGCGCCCTCCTCGCCGACCGCGCGCAGCCAGTGCGGCAGCCCCTGCCGGAAGGCGGCCTCCATGATGGGGTCCTGGGCGATCTCCCGCCGGATCGACTGGAGTTCGTGGTCGTGGACGTACCGCTCCAGGGTGGCCTTGAACTGGGCCAGCATGGGCAGGCACCAGCCCGCCTCGTGCCCGCCGAACACCGCGCCCGCATCCGGGTGAAAGAGGACGAAACGGAGGAAGTTGTCCCCGGGCATCGCCGTGGGATGCGGGGCGACCGCCTCGAAAAGTGTCTCGAACGCGCCGTTGGCGAGCACCACGTCCCAGCGGTGGTCCACCACCAGGGACGGGAAGGGAAGCGCGTCCAGCAGCAATGCGTAGTCCTGGAGATACGCCTGGCCCTCAGGACTCTCGGGGACGGGCCGCGGCGCCGGTCGCCGCCCACCTGCCTGATATGCCATCGGGAGGTCACCCCTCTTGCCTATGCGGCCTTCTCGCGGCGATGTGATCCTGCTGCTCCATCCGCAGTCATGTCAACTATCGTGGCATTTCATGCCTGTTGACGGCCGAAATTGGCCACAGTTGTGGCGAGACCTGGATGTGAGTTCGAACCACCCGCTAATCTCCGGGAGGTCCACGCGGGGAGGTGCACGGCACCCCCTTGTGAGAAACCCCTGATTCCCCTGAGAGACACAGGAGTTCTGTCGGTGACGGATGGCTACCAGGACCCGGGCGCCACGGCGACCGCCCAGCTGCCGGCCGTCGTCGCCCGCGTCACCGCGCTCGCCGACCGGCTCGGCGTCGCGCATCCCGAGGTCTTCGACGTCGGCCGGCTGTCCAGCGCCAGCGGTGTCCCCGAGCCCGTGGTCAAGGCCCTGCTGAGCGGCCGCCCCGCGGGCGAGCCCGACGTCCAGGAACGCTTCCTGCAACGCCTCGATCTGCTGCGCCGCACCCGGCTCAAGCCCAACGGGCGCAAACACACCCAGCAGGAGATCGCCGACGGCGCGGGCATGTCCCGGCAGCAGGCCGGCGCCCTGCTCAACGGCGACCGGCGGCCGACCATGGAGCACTGCGACGCCCTCCAGCGCTTCTTCCGCGTGCACGCCGGCTTCCTCACGGCCGAGGACCCCGAAGCCCTCGCGGGCACCCTCCAGCGCGTCGAGCAGGAGCTGTTGCAGAAGCTGGCCGACCGGGAGCGGGCCGCGGCCGAGGCCGCCCAGGACCCCCTGGAGCGGCTGCTCCAGGACCACGGGGTGCGCGGGATCGCCTGGCGGGCCGCCCAGCTGCCAACCGACCAGCACCGGGACAAGGTCGCGGAGTGGCTGGACATGCTCCTCGAGAGCGTCAAGCGGCCCGGATAGTCCGCCACGGCAAGTGCCGCACCCGGTCGACCGGTTCGGCGCCGCGCGCTCCGGTGCTCCGGTCCGGCGCCGCCCGCTCCGGTGCTCCGGTCCGGCGCCGCGTGGCCGCCTCCGCCGGCGCGGCGGGCCGACGCGTCGAGGCCTCGCCGGGCCGTCCGGGCAGGCGACCCGGCCCGGCTTCGGCGGATTCCGTGCCGGGCCGGGCGAGGAGACGTTCCCTCAGCGCCCCGCGGCCGTGGCTGCGGAGGGCGGCCGGGGTGGTCGCGCGTCCGCTGAGCGGGCGAACCGGGCCGTGGTCCGAGGGCGTTGTCAGTGGCGGACGGCAAGCTGGTGGGTGCGCACCGCACAGACGGCGCGCCCGCGCCCTCCGGAGCCGCGGCCACGACGACCGACGGGGAGACCGACAGATGCCCACCGCCGTACTGACCGACCGTGAGCGCACCGCCGTCCAGGCCTATCTGCGGCTCATGCACACCGTCCGCGCCGCCTTCGACGGCCCACCGGACGGCGGACGGCCCTTCCTGGTCCCACCCGCCGTGCTCGCCGAGGCCGAGGCGGCCCTGGCCGGCGCCGGACTGGTGGGCAACGAGGAGGAGTTCTTCCGGCTGCTGCACGACTGGTGCCCGCCCACCTGAGCCGACCGGGCGCCTCAGGGGTGCGGCACGACCACGGCCGAGGTCAGCATGGAGTGCGCCACGCTCCAGCGGCCCTCGAAGTGCTCCAACCGCCGCCCGCCGACCTCCGGCCCGGGGACCAGCAGGCGGGCGCGCAGGGTGCCGCGCGGCCGGTCACCGGGCTCCGGGACGAGCTCGATGTCGGCCTCCATGAAGTCCAGCCACTTCCCGGTGAGGGGGAACCACGCCTTGTAGACGGACTCCTTCGCGCTGAACAGCAGCCGGTCCCAGTGCACGTCGGGCCGCTCGGCGGCGAGCCGGCCGAGGCGCTCCTTCTCGGCGGGGAGCAGCACGGCCTCGGCGACGCCCTCGGGCAGCGCGGCGTGCGGTTCGGCGTCGATGCCCAGGGAGACCAGGTCGGTGGCGCGGACCAGGGCGGCGGCGCAGTAGCCCTCGCAGTGGGTCATGCTGCCGACCAGCCCGTCCGGCCAGCGCGGGGCGCCCCGCTCGCCGCTCAGGACCGGCTGCGGCGGAACCCCGAGCTTCTCCATGGCGCGCCGGGCGCAGGCCCGTACGGCGGAGAACTCGCGGCGCCGCTTGGGCACGGCACGCGCGACGAGCGCCGCCTCCTGCGGGTAGAGGGGGGCTTCGCGGATCGCGTCGTCACCGAGCATCTCCACGGCCACCACCGACTCCGGGAGCAGCTCCTCGATCACCGGTCTGGACCTCCATCGGCAGAATACGGCGCAGCTCGCCCGGCGGCCGGGAGCGCTTGCGCCACTCGCGGGGATATCCCACGGAGACCTCTTCGAAGCGGACACCGTCGAGCCAGGTGGTCCGGGGGATGTGCAGATGGCCGTAGACCATGGCCGCGACACGGAACCGGCGGTGCCAGTCGGCGGTGCGGGTGGTGCCGCACCACATGGCGAACTCCGGGTACCAGAGCACGTCCATGGGGTGCCGGTCCAGCGGGTAGTGGCCCGCCAGCACGGTCGGCAGGTCCTCCGGCAGGTCGGCGAGCCGGCGTTCGGTGGCCTCCACCCGGGCCCTGCACCAGTCCTCGCGGGTCGGGTAGGGGTCGGGGTGCAGCAGGTACTCGTCGTTGCAGACGATGCCGGTGCCGTGCGCGTAGGCGAGGCCCTCCTCCTTGGTGGCGCTGCCGGCCGGCAGGAAGGAGTAGTCGTAGAGCAGGAACAGCGGGGCCACCACGACCGGTCCGCCGGGGCCCTCCCAGACCGGGTAGGGGTCCTCGGGGGTGACCACGCCCAGCTCCCGGCACATCTCGACGAGGTGCTCGTAGCGGGCGACGCCGCGCAGGGTCACGGGGTCCTTGGGATGGGTCCACAGGTCGTGGTTGCCGGGGGCCCACAGCACCTTGCGGAAGCGGCCCGCGAGCGTCTCCAGCGTCCAGCGGATGTCGGCGACGGTCTCCGCGACGTCACCGGCGACGATCAGCCAGTCCTGGTCCGTTTCCGGACGCATCCCGCGGACGAGCTCGCGGTTCTCCGGGTACGAGATGTGCAGGTCGCTGATGGCCAGCAGCTGCCCGGCACCGGCCGTGGACTCCACCCCGCGCCCCCCTTCCGATCATGCTGTCGCACTCACCACAGCACATTACGGCGCCGGGGAACAAGAGGCCCTGTCGGCCTGTCGCCCGTCCGTCAAGGAAACCGGCGGGGACGGCGCAGGAAAACGCGTGTGGACAGGGTGGGGAAATCCGTAACACTCGCGTTGCACGCGGGGCCCCCGGAAAGCCGTATGATCCCCCCAACACCACCGCCACGAACTTCCCTTCGTCCAGGGCGGTTTGGTGACCCTCCAACCACCCTGCCCGGGCACGGGCCCGCTGAGTCCTGCCCGAAAACCCCGAAAGGCGGCTTTAATGCGCTCTCGCGTACGCGTCTGGCTCAACCGCACGTACGCGGAGAACGTGTTCTTCATGGATCAGCTGCGGAGAAATCCCAGCGACCGGGCGGTCGAGATCCATGCGACGCACGGTGACGCCGACTCCCCCGTGCTGGCCGCCGCCGACACCGCCGACCTGGAGCCGGAGGGCCTGTCCCCGGCCGGCTACGTCGAGTACGCCCTCGACCAGTGCCAGCGCCGTGGCATCGATGTCTTCGTGCCGCGGCTGCACCAGTCGGCGATCGTGGCCCACCGGGCCGACTTCGAGGCGGCCGGTACGGCGCTGCTGGCGCCGACCCCGGAGGGAACCGCGGTCTTCGAGGACAAGGCGACCGCCTACGAGGCGGTCAGCTCGGTCGGGGTCCCGGTGCCGCCGTGGTCGCGGGTCCGCACGGCCGACGAACTGGTGGAAGCGGTCGAGAAGTTGGAGGCCGACGGTCACAAGGCGTGCTTCAAGCCGGCCGCCGGTGCGGGTGGCGTCGGCTTCCGCGTGATCACACGCGCCCCCTTCTCGCTCTTTCACCTCAACGGCTTCCCCGGGCCGCACGTCCAGCTCGACCTGGTCGTGGACGCGCTGCGGCGGGCCGAGCAGCCGGTGAACTGGCTGGTGATGCCGCGGCTGGAGGAGCCGGAGGTGTCCGTGGACTGCCTCACCGGACCGGACAACCGGGTCCGGCTGGCCGTGGGCCGGACGAAGAAGGGCCGCCGGCGCGGCTTCACCCTGGACGAGCGGTGGCTGGAGCCGGCCCGGATCATCGCCGAGGGTTTCGGGCTCCACTACCTGTCCAACATCCAGTTCCGCATGTTCGGTGACGAGCCGGTGCTGCTCGACGTCAACACGCGCCCTGCGGGCGGCCTGCACCAGCTGTCCCTGTGCGGGGTCAACGCCCCTTGGGCCGCTGTGCAGTTGGCGCTCGGTGAGGACCCCGGGGTGATCGAGCCGCCGTTCCTCGGGCAGGACTACGCGGTGGTGTCGGGGCCGAAGCCCGTACTGCCGTCGGTTCCTGTCCAGCGGGACGAGTCCGACGTGGTGCTGGCGCCGGCGCCGGCCGTCGAGGTGGCGTCGGTCGAGGCCGCGGCGGCGGTGCTGCCGCTCTAGGACCGACGCCGACCGCGGGTCCGGGGTGGCCGGCCGCGCAGTTCCTCCCCCGGCCTTCGGCCGGGGGTATCCCCAGCACCCCTGACGCGGCACTTCGCCTCACCGGTATGGACCAATTCACGTCCGTCTCCTTGACACGCGGATTGGTCCATACCAACTTGGTTGCGCATCCCTGCACTTGCTTTTACGTGCACTCCCGAACACCCCCATTCCTTCAGGGAGATCGTGTGCGCAACTCACTCAGACGTTCCAGACACCGGATACTCGCCCTGCTCGGGTCCGCCGCTCTCGCGCTCGCCGGGGCCATCGCGCTGCCCGGTACCGCGCAGGCGGCCAACATCCTGTCCAACCCCGGCTTCGAGTCGGGGAGTCTGTCGCCGTGGTCCTGCACCGGCAACCTCGGCTCGGTGGTCTCCTCACCGGTGCACGGCGGCTCCAAGGCCCTTGCCGGGGCCGCGAGTTCGAGCGACAACGCGCAGTGCACCCAGACCGTCGCGGTGCAGCCCAACACGACGTACTCGCTCAGCGGCTGGGTGCGCGGCTCGTACGTGTACCTCGGAGTGACCGGCGGCGCCTCCACCTGGACGACGTCGGCGTCCCAGTACAGCCGGCTGACGGTGTCCTTCACCACCGGCGCCTCGCAGACCAGCGCGCAGATCTACGTCCACGGGTGGTACGCCCAGGGGACGTACTACGCCGACGACATCAGCCTCGACGGGCCCGGCGGCAGCTCCGACACCCAGGCGCCCACCGCGCCGGCGAACCTCACCTCGACGGGGAAGACCTCGTCGAGCGTGTCCCTGTCGTGGTCGGCCGCGACGGACAACGTCGGCGTGACGGCGTACGACGTCTACAGCGGGTCGAACCAGGTGGCGAGCGTCTCCGGGACCTCCGCGACGGTGAGCGGGCTGGCCGCGAGCACGGCGTACACCTTCACGGTGAAGGCGCGGGACGCGGCCGGGAACGTGTCGGCCGCCTCCAACGCGGTGTCGGTGACCACGAACGCGGGCGGCGGAGGCGGGACCGGCTTCAAGCAGGCCGCGCCCTACCTCTTCGAGGGCTGGGGCGACCCGCCGAGCCCGTCCACCGTGATGAGCGCGACCGGCATCAAGAACTTCACCATGGCCTTCGTACTGGACTCCGGCGGCTGCACCCCCGCCTGGGACGGCAGCAGGGCGCTCACCGGCGGTGTCGACCAGACCGCGATCAACCAGATCCGGGCGGCCGGCGGTGACATCACCCCGTCGTTCGGCGGCTGGCAGGGCAGCAAGCTCGGCGCCAACTGCTCCTCAGCGAGCGCGCTGGCCGGGGCGATCCAGAAGGTGATCAGCGCCTACGGTCTCAAGTCCGTGGACATGGACATCGAGAACACGGACGAGTTCGAGAACGAGGCCGTGCAGGCGAGGATCCTCACCGCGCTGAAGACGGTCAAGGCCGACAACCCCGGCCTGAAGACGATCGTCACCTTCGGGACGTCCACCACCGGTCCGACGTACTACGGCAACCGGCTGATCGAGCAGGCCCAGTCGATCGGCGCCGACATCGACGTCTTCACGATCATGCCGTTCGACTTCGGCGGCGGCTCCGACATGTACGGCAACACGGTCTCCGCGGCCGAGGGACTGAAGACCAAGCTGAAGTCCACGTTCGGCTGGGACGACGCGACGGCCTACGCGCACATCGGGATCTCCGGCATGAACGGCCTGTCGGACCAGCAGGAGACCACGACCCCGGCGATCTGGACCCAGATCCGTGACTGGGGGAACGCGCACCACATCGCCCGGCTCGCGTTCTGGGCGGTCAACCGGGACCGCGGCTGCGCGGGCGGCGGCGTGGTGAGCAACTGCTCCGGGATCAGCCAGAGCAACTGGCAGTTCACCTCGATCACGGCCGGCTTCACCGGCTGAGCACCGAACGGCCGGGCGGGCGGCGGCCGGCCCGGCCTGCGTGGGGGTACCTAGACCAGGTACCCCCACGCCCTCGCCATCTCCGCGAGCCGGGGCGGGAGTTCGGCGGTGGGGTCGGCCTGGCGGGCGGCCTGGATCCGGCCGGACCTGATCTCGCTGGACCAGTCGCCGAGCTTCGGCCGGAAGCTGCCGTGGTCCTGTTTGCCGTAGTCGAGCATGGCGCTCTCCCACTCGACGCCGAGGTACGCGCACAGACCGCGGGTGACCCGCTCCGGATCGGCGGTGAGGTCCTCGTAGGTGATCACATGCGCGCCGGGGAGCGCCTGCCGGGCCTCCTCCAGCTTCTCCGCGTAGCCCAGCACCTCGGCGCGGATCGCCTCGTGGTCGGGGTCGGCGCGACGGCTGGTCAGGGACTGGATGACGGCACCGGGGTGGCGCAGCAGCAGGACGAACCTGGCCTCGGGCCAACATCGGTGCAGCCGGGGCCAGATGAGGGTGTTCGGTGGGGTCTTGTCGACGATGACGTCCTTGCCGCTGCGACTGAGCTCCAGGTGCAGCACCCGGTCCCACAGGACGTGCTCCAGTTCCTCGCGGTCGAGGTCGAGTTCCTTCATGGCGTCCGCGGTGAACTCGCGGGACATGCGGACATGGACCGTGCGCAGGTGCATCTCGTGCGGGGCCCGGACGCGGCTGTGGCTGTTGAGCAGGACCCGCAGCAACGTGGAGCCGGAGCGCACCGAGGACAGCACGAAGACCGGGGAGGCCACGAGACGCGGGGCGAGCGGGGCCGCGTAGCCCTCGGCGGTCTGCCCGGCCGGGCGCTGGGCCGGGATCGCGTCGAGGGTCCTGCGCGGCGGGCTCACCGCCTGGGCCATGAGCCGTCCCCGGCGCTTCAGCCCCTTGGCGATCGCTGACATTCGCGGGTCTCGCACGGTGATGCCTCTCTCTCGTCCCTGCCCTCCGCATCCCAGGGGGGCCAGGCGAACCGGAGGTGTCCGAGAGGAGAACCGGCGGGGTCACGGCGGTCCGGAGACCCGCCGCGACCTGCCCACTTACCGTTCTCTTAATTCTTCATATGAGATGTATCGACAGAGCGGGTGAACCGGGTCAGAACCGCCCGGATCCTCGGTACAGCTCCAGTTCCCCGTCCAGCTCGACGGCGAGGACGGTGGCGTACGGATCGAGGTCGGCCGCGGCCGGCGGGTCGATCCAGAGCACGCCGACGGCCTCGTGCAGGCCGCCGACCACCCGGTGGCCGAGTTCGGTGCCGCTGCCCACCACGCTGACCCGTTTGACCTGCGTGGCGAGACCGCGGACGCCGATCTCGGCACGCGGGGCGTCGAACAGGGTGAGGTAGAGGGTGCGCCGGTCCGCGGAGAGGGTGCTGGGCCCGTAGTGGTGCCCGGCCGGCAGCCCGCGTCCGGTGCCGTACACCGCCTCCGCGTGCCTGCGGATCCACTCCCCCAGCCCTTCCAGGCGCTCCACCTGCGGCTGCGGGATGGTGCCGTCCTCCATCGGGCCGACGTCGAGCAGCAGGTTGCCGCCGCCCCCGATGGTCTCGGTGAAGTAGCGGATCAGCTGGGCGAGCGACTTGTGGTTGTGGTCGTGGTGCTGGTACCCCCACGAGTCGTTGACGGTCAGGCACAGCTCCCAGGGGCCGTCCGGCGGCACGACCGGGGCACCCTGCTCGGGGGTGGCGTAGTCGCCCTCGCTGAGCATGCGGGCGTTGAAGACGACGTGCGGCACGTACGAGCGGATCAGCGCGGCGAGTTCGGGGATCCGCCACTGCTCCTCGCTGCGGTCCCACTCCCCGTCGAACCACATCAGGTCCGGCCGGTAGCGGGAGGCCAACTCCGTGATCTGGCCGTCCCGGTAAGCGATGAAGCGTTCCCAGGCCGCCAGGTCCTCGTGCTCGGCGGCCACCTCGGAGTAGCGGTTGTCCTCCTGCTCGGGCGGACGGCCCGGCTTGCGCGTGGACGCGTAGTCGGGGTGGTTCCAGTCGGAGTGCGAGTAGTACAGGCCGACCTTCAGCCCCTTCTCGCGCAGTGCGTCGGCGTACGGGCCGAGGTAGTCCCTGCCGAGGTTGAGGTCGCCGAACCCCGTGTCCCACAGGGCCACTCCGTCATGGTGACGGCTGGTCAGCACGGCGTACCGGGCGCCGGCGCGGGCGAACAGGTCCGCCCACGCCTTCGGGTCGTACGCGGCGCCCGTGAACCGGCCCAGCTGGGACATGTACTGCTCGTGCGGCACGATGTCGTCGTAGAAGGACCAGGACTCCTGGACCCCGTCGACGGCGTAGATGCCCCAGTGCACGAAGATCCCCAACTTGGCGTCGGTGAACCACGGTTGCATGGCCATGCGGTCAGCTCCTGCGCAGCCGGAGGGTGAGGATCTGGAAGGGGCGCAGTTCCACGGTGACGGAGTCGCCGTCGACGGCCGCGTCCTCCAGCGGACGCTCCAGGAGGTCGGTGACCTGGGCGCCGGCCAGCGCGAAGCCGGTGCGCAGCACGCCCCGGGCGCGGCCGCCCCGGGACTCGTAGAGCCGGACCACCACGTCGCCGGAGGCGTCGTCGGCGAGCTTGACCGCCTCGACCGTCACACCGTCGCCGTCCACCGAGACGACCGGCTCCGGCTCGCCCGCCGCGTCGGCCACCCGCAGCGGGAGGTTGAGGGCGTAGCCGGCCGCGACCGCGTCCTCGATGTCCGCGCCGGGCAGCAGGGAGTAGGTGATGCGGTGCCGGCCCTGGTCGGCGCCCGGGTCCGGGATGCGCGGGGCGCGCACCAGGGAGAGGCGGACCGTGGTGGTCGTACCTCCGTCCTCGCGGACCGTGCGGGAGACGTCGTGGCCGTACGTCGAGTCGTTGATGACGGCGACGCCGTAGCCGGGCTCGCCGACGTGCACCCAGCGGTGGCCGGAGACCTCGAAACGGGCCGCCTCCCAGCTGGTGTTGGTGTGCGTGGGCCGCTGCACGTGGCCGAACTGGATCTCGGCGGAGGAGTGCGCGGCGCGGACGTCCACCGGGAAACCGGCCTTGAGGAACTTCTCGGCCTCGTGCCAGTCGATGTCCGTCTCGAAGTCGATCCGGGGGCTGCCGGCCCGGACGGTGACCGTCTGGACGATCGTCGAGCCGTTGCCGAAGGGACGCGTGACGCGGATCGAGCCGAGCAGCGGGTCCGCCTCGACGACCGTGATCTCCGAGGGGTCCAGCAGGTCGGTGTAGCGGTTCTTGTAGTGCTTGTCGACGTCCCAGGCGTCCCAGTAGTTCGGGAGGTCGGTGTGCAGCCGCAGCAGGTTGCCCTGTCCCGCGAGGACCTCGCGGTTCGCACGGAGGTCGCGGACGGACGACAGGGTGCCGTCCTCGGCGATCTCCACCCGGACGAGCCCGTTGTCGATGACCCGGCCGTCGACGGTGACCGGCGACGGGGCCTCGGCGGCGGCCGTCAGCGGAGCGCTGCCGTTCGCCGGGACCTCTACGTACACCGGGGTGCCGGCGCCGTCGCGGACGACCTCGGCGCGGGCGTAGGGGCTGGTGTTGAAGACCCGGGCCGTACCGCCGC
Organism: Streptomyces humi; assembly: GCF_001005085.2. GTDB lineage: Bacteria > Actinomycetota > Actinomycetes > Streptomycetales > Streptomycetaceae > Streptomyces > Streptomyces humi. The sequence goes on along the minus strand of NZ_LBMU02000023.1, from coordinate 248,856 downwards.
CCAGCGCCGCGACCGCCTCGGCGGTGAGCACCTCCAGCTCCTCCGCGACGCGGGCGTACTCGGCCTCGGCCTCGCGGTGCACCCAGGCGATCGAGGAACCCGGCAGGATGTCGTGGAACTGGTGCAGCAGGACCGTCTTCCAGAGCCGGTCGAGCTTCTCGTGCGGGTAGCGGTAGCCGGGCGCGTGCAGCGCGGCCGTCGTCGCCCACAGCTCGGCCTCGCGCAGCTTGTGCTCGCTGCGCCGGTTGCCCTGCTTGGTGCGGGCCTGCGAGGTGTAGGTGGCGCGGTGCAGCTCCAGGTAGAGCTCGCCGACCCAGACCGGGGCGTCCTCGTACTCGGCGCGGGCCTTGGCGAAGAAGGCGTCCGGGTGCTCGACCTCGACGCGCGGGGAGCCCTCCAGGTCCTTCAGACGGCGGGCCCGCTCCATGATCTCGCGGGTGGGGCCGCCACCGCCGTCGCCCCAGCCGAACGGGGCCAGGGAGCGGGTCGCGGCGCCCTTCTCGGCGTAGTTGCGGACCGCGCGGGACATCTCCTCGCCGCTGAAGCGGGCATTGTAGGTGTCGACCGGCGGGAAGTGCGTGAAGATCCGGGTGCCGTCGATGCCCTCCCACCAGAAGGTGTGGTGGGGGAACGTGTTGGTCTGGTTCCAGGAGATCTTCTGGGTGAGGAACCACTCGTTGCCGGCCAGCTTGGCCAGCTGCGGGTAGGCCGCGTTGTAGCCGAAGGAGTCGGGCAGCCAGACGCCCTTGGTCTCGATGCCGAAGTGCTCGATGAAGAACCGCTTGCCGTGCACGAGCTGGCGGGCGATCGCCTCGCCGCCGGGGAGGTTGCCGTCGGACTCGACCCACATGCCGCCGACCGGCGCCCACTGGCCCTTCTTCACGGACTCCTGGATCCGGGCCCAGACCTGCGGGTAGTTGTCGCGGACCCACTCGTACTGCTGGGCCTGCGAGCAGGCGAAGACGAACTCCTCGTACTCGTCCGCCAACGATGTCACGTTGGAGAAGGTGCGGGAGGTCTTGCGCTTGGTCTCACGGATCGGCCACAGCCAGGCCGAGTCGATGTGCGCGTGGCCGACGCCGGAGACGATGTGCGCGCTTGCGTGGGCGGGCTTGGACAGGGCCGGCTTCAGGGCCGCGCGGACGGCGGCGGCGGAACCGGAGATGTCGTCCAGGTCGAGCAGGTCCATCGCGCGGTCGAGGGCGTGCATGATCTCGTGCCGGCGGGGGTCGTGCTCGCCGAGTTCCAGCATCAGCTCGCGCAGTACCTGGATGTCGAGGTCGAGGTGCCAGACGTCCTCGTCGAGGACGGCGATGTCGGCGCGCTTGAAGGTGTAGAGCGGCTTGTCACCGGCGGTCAGGACGTCGCCGAGCGGCGTGGGCGCCTCGAAGTTGTCGGCCAGGATGTCCGGGTTGGAGGCGGCCTCGACCAGGTAGTCGATCACCTCGCCGCCGGCCGCCGGGTCGGCGATCGGCACGTACTGGTTGAGGGGGTTGACCGCCTTCAGCGGGGTCCCGTCGGTGAGGTGGACCAGGGCCTCCGCCTGGTTGCCGGGCCAGTCGCCGACGAAACCGAGGTCGATGACGGCCTCGACCCGGCGGCCCGCGAACTCCGCGGGCACCTCGCCGCGCATCCGGAACCAGGTGGTGCCCCAGGGCGGGCCCCACGGGGTGTCCATGGCGAACGGCTCGTAGGGGGCGGCCGCGGCCTCCTCGAAGGAGACCGGCTCGCCGGGGGCCTGCCAGGCGGTCACCTCGAAGGGGACGGTGGCCGCGTAGATCGCGGGCCTGATGCGCTGGTTCTGGAGGCGCTCTACGCGCTCCTCGATCCGGCGGCGTTCGTCGTGCATGGAAGTCTCCAGAAGAGGGATGGAAAGCGCTTTCCGGACGGCTGACTACTTAAGATACGCGAGACCCGGGTGGACCTCGGAGTACCCCTCGACCAGCCGTCGGGCCACGTTCACCGAGTCCACCAGGGGGTGCAGGGCGAACGCCTTCACGGCCGTCGTACGGGAGCCGGACTCGGCTGCGGCCAGCACCTCGCGCTCGACGGCCTTGACCGCGCAGACGAGGCCGGTGGCGTGGTCGGGCAGCGGGGCGACGGCGACCGGGTGGGCGCCGTTGGCGTCGACCAGGCAGGGCACCTCGATGACGGCCTCGCCGTCGAGCACGGAGAGGGTGTCGCGGTTGCGGACGTTCAGGATCAGGGTGGTGCGCTCGTCCCGGGCGATGGCCCGCATCAGGGCGAGGGCGACCTTCTCGTAGCCGCCGGAGAGGTCGTCGGCGTCGCGTTCGCCGGCGCCGGCCGTCTCCCGGTTCTCGGCCATGTAGGTGGCCTCGCGCTCGGCGCGGGTGCGGTCCCAGACGTCCAGGGCGTTCACGCCGGGAGCCGCGACCGCCTCGTAGAACCGCGCCTGCTGGTCGCGCAGGAAGGCACCGCGGGTCTTCTCGGCCTGCTGGTAGGCGCGGACGGCCTCGCGGTTGAAGTAGTAGTAGTGCAGGTACTCGTTGGGGATCGCGCCGAGGGACTGGAGCCAGTCGACGCCGAAGAGCTTGCCCTCCTCGAAGGAGCCGAGCAGGTCGGGGTCGGCGAGCAGACGCGGGAGCTCGTCGCGGCCGGCGATGTGCAGGCCGCGGACCCAGCCGAGGTGGTTGAGGCCGACGTAGTCGATCCAGGCCTCGCGCGGGTTCGCGCCGAGCACCCGGGCGATCCGGCGGCCGAGGCCGACCGGGGAGTCGCAGATGCCGATGACACGGTCGCCGAGGTGCCGGGACATGGCCTCGGTGACGAGTCCCGCGGGATTGGTGAAGTTGATGACCCAGGCGTCGGGGGCGAGCCGGGCCACCCGGCGGGCGATGTCCACGGCGACGGGGACGGTCCGCAGGCCGTAGGCGATGCCGCCGGCGCCGACCGTCTCCTGGCCCAGGACGCCTTCACCCAGGGCCACCCGCTCGTCGTCGGCGCGGCCCTCCAGACCGCCCACCCGGATCGCGGAGAAGACGAAGTCGGCGCCGCGCAGCGCCTCGTCCAGGTCGGTGGTGGCGGTCACCGCGGGGGCGTCGGGCACCCGGGCCGCCTGCTCCGCCAGGACGCGGGCGACCGCGGACAGCCGCCGGTCGTCGAGGTCGTGCAGGACGACCTCGGTGACCCGCCCCTCCGCGCGGTCGGTGAGCAGTGCGCCGTACACGAGGGGGACGCGGAACCCGCCACCACCCAGAATCGTCAGTTTCACGCTTGAGCCTTTCCTGCCAGGACCATCTCGACTCCGGCCTCCTCCAGGGCGGCACGGGTCGCCGGGTCGACCGGCGCGTTGGTCACCACCATGTCCAGGTCCTCGGGACCGCAGACCTTCGCCATGCCCGTACCCGGGAACTTGGCCGCGTCGGCGAGCAGGACGACCTTGTCGCTCGCCTTGATCATGGCGCGCTTCACCGGCACCTCGACGACCGTCGTGTCCATCACCTGCCCGCCCGGGCGGACCCCGCTGGTGCCGAGGAACAGCCAGTCGGCGTGCAGCTGTCGCAGGTTGTCCTCGGTGAGGAAACCGACCAGGGACCGGTACTCGCGGCGGAGCATGCCGCCGAGCAGGACCAGCTCTATGCCCTCGTCGTCGGCGAGCTCCTCGTAGACCACCAGGTTGCTGGTGATCACGGTGAGGCGGCGGCCGTGCAGCTGGCGGGCCAGCCGGTAGGCGGTCGTGCCGATGTCCAGGAGGACCGACTGGCCGTCGGCGACCAGGGCCGCCGCGCGCGCCGCGATGGCGTCCTTCTCGGCCACCCGCACCTCGGCGACCTCGGCGAAGGGCTGGTCGCCCTCCTCCGCCACGGCACCGCCGTGCACCCGTGTGAGCAGCCCGTCCTCTTCCAGTTTGAGCAGGTCGCGCCGGATCGTGGCGGGGCTCACACCCAGTTGCTCGGAGAGATCGGTCACGGCAGCGGGACCGCCCGAGCGCAGGGCCCGCAGGATGAGTTGATGTCGTCGTTCTGCCAGCACGCGGCGAACACTACTCGTCATCTTCAATCAAATCCATGCTCAGTTCTGCTCGGGTATTGACCAATCTCGCAGAGCGGCGCACGATTCCGGTCATCGAAATGACGAGTTTTGACGAGAGGCTGCGCACGTGGACGACGACAGGCCCGATGTGCTGCTGACCGGGCTGCTCTTCTACGACCTCGTCCTCACGGGTCTCGGCAAGCCGCCGACGCCGGGCGAGGAGATCTGGACGGGCGGCATGGGCTGCGGCCCCGGCGGCATCGCCAACCTCGCGGTGGCCGCGTCCCGGTTCGGCCTGCGCACCTCGCTGGCCACGGTCTTCGGCGACGACTTCTACGGCGAGTACTGCCGGGACATCCTGTGCGACCAGGAGAACGTCGACCTCTCGCTCTCCCGGATCGCGGACCACTGGCCCACCCCCGTCACCGTCTCGCTGGCGCAGGGCGACGACCGCGCCCTGGTCACCCACGGCTCGGAACCGCCGTACTCGCAGGACGCGCTGATGGGCGACCCGCCCGAGGCGCGTACGGCCCTGGTGCACCTCGAGGCCGAACCGCGCGAGTGGATCGCCAAGGCGGCCGCGAACGGCACCCACATCTACGCCGACGTGGGCTGGGACCCCACCCAGCGGTGGTCCCGCGACCTCCTCGACCAGCTCGCGCTCTGCCACGCCTTCCTCCCCAACGAGGCCGAGGCGATGGCCTACACCCGCACCGACAGCGCCAGGGCCGCGCTCGGCACCCTCGCCGAACTCGTCCCGGTGGCGGTGGTGACGCGCGGCGGCGCCGGCGCACTCGCCGTCGACCAGGACACCGGCGAGTACGCCGAGGTCCCGGCGCTCGCCGTGGACGTCCTCGACGCGACGGGCGCCGGTGACGTCTTCGGGGCGAGCTTCGTGGCCGCCTCACTCGGCGGCTGGCCCCTGGAGGAGCGGTTGCGGTTCGCCGTACTGGCCGCCGGGCTCTCCGTCGGCCACCACGGCGGGGCGCCGGCGGCCCCCGGCTGGTACGGCGTCGACCGCTGGTGGCGCGAGCTGACCGACCCCGATCTCAGGCGCGCCTACGACTTCCTGGCCGACCGGCTGCCGGCCGATCCCGGACCGCCGGTGCGGTACGCGCCCGTGACCCCGCCCGCCCCCCGCACCCTCGTCGGCCCCCGCGCCTCCGGACGGCGGCACTGACTCCCGAACCCCTTGGCACCTCCAACCGCCCGGCGCCTCGAACCGCTCGGCACCCGCAACCGCTTGGCACCTCGAACCCCTTGGCACCACGAACCCCTTGGCACCTCGAACCCCTTGGCACGTCGAACAGGAACAACAGGAGTGACCCGTGGACCTTTCACGTAGAGGCTTCCTCCAGGCCGCCGTCCTCACCGCGGCCGCGTCCGGTCTCACCGTCGCATGCGGCGGCTCGTCGGGATCGGGCGGCACCAAGAACGGCAAGGACCTCACCCTGTGGTACTGGGGTGGCGCGCTCAGCGACAAGGTGGTGGCCGAGGCGAAGACCCACTTCAGCAGCTCGGTCAAGCTGACCACCGCCTCCATCGGCGGCGACTTCAAGCAGAAGCTCACCACCACGCTCGCCGCGGGCAGCTCGGTGCCCGACATCACCGGCATCAAGGGCGAGGACATGGCGTCCTTCCTGCCCAACGCCTCCCGCTTCCTGGACCTGAACGACCTGGGCTTCAAGAAGATCTCCTCGCAGTACCTGAACTGGAAGACCAAGCTCGCCCAGACCAAGGACGGCAGGCAGATCGGCTTCCCGATCGACATCGGTCCCACCGCGCTCTTCTACCGCGAGGACCTGTTCGCGAAGGCCGGGGTGGCCACCGACCCGGCCAAGGTCGCCGAACTGGTCAAGACCTGGGAGGACTACTTCCAGCTCGGCGTCGAGTTGCAGAAGAAGAACCCCGGCACCTACCTGGTCAACAACATCAGCTCCGTCTTCAACATCGCGGTCGGCCAGGGCACCTCGCGGTTCATCGACAAGAACAACCACTTCATCGGCGACCAGGAGCACATCCGCGCCGCGTGGACCACCGCGGTCCGCCCCTACACCCTGGGCATCGACGCCAAGATCAACGACAACACCTGGAACGCGGCCGTCGGCAAGAACCTGCTCACCGAGCTGGGCGCGGCCTGGCACGCGCTGGACATCGAGCAGGCCGCCCCGGGGACCAAGGGCAAGTGGCGGGTCTGCGCGAACCCGGTCGGCCCGTCCAACCAGGGCGGTTCCTACCTGGCCCTGCCCCAGCAGTGCCGGAACCCCGAAGAGGCGTTCAAGATCATCAGCTGGATCCTCAGCCCCGCCAACGACGCCCGCGGCTTCACCGACGCCGCCATCTTCCCCGCCGCCCCGGCCGCCTACGCCATGCCGGCGATGACGGGTCCGGACGCCTTCTTCGGCGGACAGAAGATCATCGAGGTGTTCGGGCCCGCCGCCAAGGCCATCCCGGACAGCTACGAGGCGCCCGCCGACGCCGCGGTCATGGCTCCCTACATGACGGAGCTGACCAACATCGAGGCCAAGGGCAAGAAGCCCGACGACGCCTGGAAGGACGCGGTCAGCCAGGCCAAGCAGATCGCCCGTCGCCAGGGGGTGAGCTGAGTGTCGTCACCTCCGGTGACCGGTCCCGCCGCGGTGCCCGAACACCGCGGCGGGCCGGGCCCGGCCCGGTTCCGCCCGCGACGCGCCGTGCCGGCGGGCCATGCCCGGCCCCGGCGGCGCGGACCGCTGTCGTACTGGCGCCAGTACCTGGCGATCTCCCCGTTCTACCTGATCTTCATAGCGTTCTCGTTCTTCCCCGTCTTCTACTCGCTCTACCTGGCCTTCCAGCGCTGGGACGGCCTGGGCGACATGCAGTTCGTGGGCCTCCAGCAGTTCAAGTTCCTGTGGTCGGACCCGGTCTTCTGGCTGTCGATCCGCAACACCCTGGTGATCTGGGTGCTGTCCACCGTCCCGACCCTGTTCGGCGCCCTGGTGCTGGCGACGCTGCTGCACTCGGTGCGCCGCTTCAAGGGCTTCTACCGCATCGCCCTCTACGTTCCGAACGTGACCTCGATCGTGGCCGTGGCGATCTTCTTCGGCGCGGTGTTCAGCAACAACTTCGGTCTGGTCAACGCGATCCTGGGCACGGTCGGCATCTCGCCGGTGCCGTGGCTGAGCAACCCGTGGCTGATCAAGGTGGTCATCGCGCTGCTGATGACCTGGATGTGGACCGGCTACAACATGATCATCTACCTGGCCGGCCTCCAGGCGATCCCGACGTCGATCTACGAGGCCGCGAAGATGGACGGCGCCGGACCCGTCCGGACCTTCTTCCAGATCACCGTCCCGATCATGCGGCCGATCATCCTGTTCACCGTCGTCATCTCGACCATCAACGGTTTGCAGAGCTTCAGCGAACCCCAGGTCCTGTTCGCCAACAACGCCGCCAACGCGAACCTCGGGGGTCCCGGACAGGCCGGTCTGACCACCTTGCTGTACTTCTACCAGTCGGCCTTCCTCAACAACGACTACGGCTACGGCGCGGCCATCGTGTGGGCCTTCTTCGTACTGATCATCGTGCTGGTCGCCGTCAACTGGCGCATCACGCAGCGAGGGAGGAAGGCATGACGACCGCCGACACCACCGGGCCGGCCGCCGGGAAGCGCAGGCTGCGCCGCCCCAAGGGCCTCACCGCCCACATCCTCCTCATGCTGGCCGTCGTCATCTCGGTCTTCCCGTTCCTGTGGACGATCATCATGGCGACCAACACCACGCAGGACATCTACAAGAGCCCGCCGAAGTTCACCTTCGGCTCCCATCTGCTGGAGAACATCCGGCACGTGCTGAACACCATCGACTTCTTCGGGTCGATGCTGAACACGGTCGTCGTCGCCTGCGTCACCACCGTCCTGGTGCTGTTCGTGGACTCGCTGGCGGCCTTCGCCTTCGCCAAGTTCGACTTCCCCGGGCGCAAGGTGCTCTTCGGCACGCTGCTGCTGTTCATGATGCTGCCGCTGCAACTGGCGGTCCTGCCGCAGTTCATCCTGATGTCCAAGATCGGCTGGGTAGGCACCCTCCAGGCGCTGGTCCCGCCCGCGCTCGCCAACGCGTTCGGCATCTTCTGGCTGCGTCAGTACATCGAGAACGGCGTGCCCGACGAACTCCTCGACGCCGCCCGCATCGACGGCGCCGGGTTCTTCCGCCAGTACTGGAACATCGCGCTGCCGATGATCCGGCCGGCGCTGTCCTTCCTCGCCATCTACGCCTTCGTCGGCGCCTGGAACGACTACGTCTGGCCGCTGATCGTGCTCACCAACCCCGCCCATGTGACGCTCCAGGTGGAACTCGCCCAGCTCAACGTCGGCCACACCACCGACTACAGCATGGTCATGGCCGGGGTACTGATGGCCGCCCTCCCGCTGGTGATCGTCTTCGCGGTCTTCGCCCGGGGGTTCATAGCCGGGGCCACCGAAGGAGCGGTCCAGGGCACCTGAACCGGGATCACGACGGAAGGGGCGGGCGATGACGTACGACGCCGGTGGAGCACGGCCCGGGCGCGGCCGGGTGCTGGTGGTCGGCATGGACGGGCTGCGCTTCGACCGGCTGGCCCTCGCGCCGGTCACGGCGCCCGTGCTGCACGCGCTGATGGCGAAGGGCGCCCACGGCACCAGCCTGCTGCCGTACGGCGAGGCGGACGGCCAGGCCCCGGGCGGGCCGTCCACCAGCATGGCCTACACCGACTCCGGGCCCGGCTGGTCGAGCGTGCTGACCGGGGTGTGGCCCGACCGCCACGGGGTGACCGGCAACGACTTCGCCGGTGCCGACTACACCCGCCACCCCGACTTCCTGAGCCGCGCCGTCACGGCCCGCCCCGGGCTGCGCGCCGTCGCCGTGGTGTCCTGGCCGGAGCTGGTCCGCCGCGGCACCCTCGGCACGGCCGTCGGACAGCTGGTGCAGTACGACGGTGAGAGCGACGGCTACACCACGGCCGACCGGCTCGTCGCCCGTACCGCGGCGCGCCTGCTCACCGAGGACGCCCCGGACGTCCTGTTCGTGTACTTCGGCGGCACCGACGAGGCCGCGCACGCCACCGGTCCGTTCTCCGCCGCCTACGACGCAGCCCTCCGCTCCCAGGACGCCCATCTCGGGCGGCTCCTCGGCGCGATCGACGCCCGCCCCGCCGAGGAGCGGTGGACCGTCCTCGTCACCACCGACCACGGCCACCTCGACACCGGCGGCCACGGCGGCGACACGCGCGCCGAACGGGAGGTCTTCGTCATCCTCGCCGAGCCCGAACCACCCGCCCGGCACCGCCTCGACTCACCCCGGCTCATCGACATCGCGCCCACCGTGCTGAACCGCCTCGGCATCCCCGCCGACCCCGCCTGGAACCTGCCGGGCAGTGTCCTGCCGCCGCCCGCACCGACTTCGGAATGGTCATGACCGACACGCATCAGCTGCCCGACCCCCTGACGGCTCTGCGCCCCTGGGAGGCACCCGAGGTGACCTCCTGGGGGCGCCTGCCCATGAACGCCGTCGACCGGCGCTCCGGAGCGCTCCCCCTGGACGGCGACTGGCGCTTCCAGTTGCTGCCGGCTCCGGACGCGCCGGTCGGCGGTGCGTGGTCGACGGCGCACGTGCCCGGTGCCTGGACCGTGCAGGACACCGACGACCTGCCGCAGTACACGAACGTGCGGACGCCGTTCCCCGAGTTCCCGCCGCACTCCCCCGCGGTGAACCCGACGGGGGTCTACGAGCGTGAGCTGGACGTCCCCGCCGAGTGGGCCGGACGCCGGATCGTGCTCCAGGTGGGCGCGGCCGAGAGCGTGCTCCTCGTGCACGTCGACGGACGGCCGGTCGGCGTCTCCAAGGACTCCCACCTGGCGGCCGAGTTCGACCTGACGGATGCCGTCCGTCCCGGGGAGCGTTCGGTGCTGCGGCTGACCGTCGTCAAGTGGTCGGACGCCACGCACCTGGAGGACCAGGACCAGTGGTGGCACGGCGGGATCACCCGGTCGGTGCTGCTGTACGCGACCGACCCGCTCCGGCTCGCGGACGTCACCGTGCGGGCCCGGCGGGACGGCGGGCTGCGGGTGGACTGCCTCGTGCGCGACGCCGGCGGGGCACTGCCCGACGGCTGGTACGTCACCGGTGACCTGGACGGCGAACCCCTCGCCCAGGACGCCGAGTTCGACCGGCTGAACACCGAGGACGACCGGGTCTCCGACTTCCTGGGCGAGGCCCGTATCAACGCCGTGGTCCCCGAGGTCCGGACCTGGAACGCGGAGGAGCCCGAACTGTACGGGCTGACCGTCCGGCTGCACCGCTCGGACGGCACGGTCGCCGACACGTCGTACCACCGCGTCGGCTTCCGGGACGTCGAGATCACCGGGCGGGACCTGCTGGTCAACGGCGAGCGGGTGTTCGTCCGGGGCGTCAACCGGCACGACTTCCACCCGCTGACCGGGCGCACGGTGTCGTACGACGACATGCGGGCCGACCTCGTGGTGCTGAAGCGGTTCGGGTTCAACGCGATCCGCACCTCGCACTACCCGAACGACCCGGCCCTCTACGACCTCGCCGACGAACTGGGCTTCTACGTGGTCGACGAGGCGGACATCGAGTCCCACGACCACGCGCACGAGATCGCGGACGACCCGCGCTACCTGAACGCCTTCGTGGACCGGGTCTCGCGGATGGTGCTGCGCGACAAGAACCACCCCTCGGTCATCATCTGGTCGCTGGGCAACGAGTCCGACTACGGCGCCAACCACGACGCGGCGGCGGGCTGGGTGCGGCGGCACGACCCGACCCGGCCGGTCCAGTACGAGGGGGCCGCCAAGCGCGGCTGGGCCGACCCGGACGTGGCCTCCGACATCGCCTGCCCGATGTACGCGCCGCTGGAGGACTGCGTGGCGCACGCGCTGTCCGGGGAACAGACGAAACCGCTGATCCAGTGCGAGTACTCACACGCGATGGGGAACAGCAACGGCACGCTCGCCGACCACTGGGCCGCCATCGAGTCCACTCCGGGGCTTCAGGGCGGGTTCATCTGGGAGTTCTGGGACCACGGAATTCTCCAGCGGGTGAGCGACGGAAGACCGGTCGGGCGCACGGGCGCCGGACTGTATGACAACGGTGTCGCCGCGCCCGGCCACCGCTGGGCGTACGGCGGCGACTTCGGCGAGGCCCTGCACGACGGGGCGTTCGTCGCGGACGGGATCGTCTTCCCCGACCGCACTCCCAAGCCCGCGATGTACGAGCACCGGGAGATCGCCGCGCCGGTCCGCATCCGGTGCTTCAAGCACGAGGGCGTGGTCCTCGCCAACCACCAGCACTTCCGGGGCCTCGACTGGCTCACGGGCACCTGGGAGCTGGCGCTGGCCGACGGCCGCACCCTGACCGGCCCGGCGGAACTGCCCGCGCTGCGGCCGGGTGAGACGGCGGCCGTACCGCTGCCGTTCGCGGTGCCGGCGGACGGCGGGGAGGCCTGGCTGACGCTGCGGGTCACGGTCGCCGAGGACCAGGCCTGGGCGCCGGCCGGCACGGAGGTCTGCACACCTCAGATCCGGATCCGGGCGGCGGACGCGCCGGGCGCGCCGGTGCCGGCGGGTCCCGCCGTCGAGGTGGACGACGAGGGGCTGTTGCGGCATCCGCTGCTCACGGCCGCACCGACGCTCTCCCTGTGGCGGGCGCCCACCGACAACGACGAACTCGGCGGCATGGCACCGCGCTGGCGGGCCTGGGGGCTGGACCGGCTGGTGCGCAAGGTGGTCTCGGTCCGCCGGGACGGCGACCTGGTGACGGTGGTCGCGGAGTACGCGGGCACCGTGGGGGTCGTACGGCACCGGCAGGAGTTCACACCGGTCGACGGCGGCATCCGGGTCGAGGAGTCGGCCGAGCTGCCCGCGGAGTTCGACGACGTGGCGCGGGTCGGCTCGGTCTTCGAGACGGTGGCGGGGCTCGACGTGCTGGACTGGTTCGGTCAGGGTCCCTGGGAGTCGTACCCCGACCGCGCCGCCGGCGCCCCCGTCGGTCACCACCGGCTGCCGGTGGACGCGCTGTTCACCCCGTACCTGCGGCCCCAGGAGAGCGGCGGCCGGCACGGCGTACGACGGTTCACGCTGTCGGCGCCGGACGCCACCGGACTCGCGGTCGAGCTGGACGAACCCCGCCAGGTCTCCGTCAGCCGCTACCGCGCCGAGGACCTCACCGCCGTCACGCACCACGACGAACTCGTGCCGCGGGCCGGCTGCGTGGTCCACCTCGACGCCGCACACCGGGGCCTCGGTACGGCCTCGTGCGGTCCCGACACCTTCCCCTCCTACCTCGTCGCACCGGGCATCCACCGCTGGAGCTGGACCCTGCGCGTCCTCTGAGATCCCCCCACGCCCTTCCCCGACACTTCTGATTGCTCACGGAGCACACGTGTGTACGTCGCATGACCATGCCCAGGGCGAGGCCGCGCAGGCCGGAGCCGGACGACGCAACTTCCTGAGGGCCACCGCGCTGCTCGGCGCCGCCGCCACCGCCGGGGTCGCGCTGCCGGCCGTCGCGGACGCCGCCGAGGCGTCCGCCGGCGCCGGCCGGCGGCCCGACCCGGAAAGCCGTCGCTTCACCCTCGCGGTGATGCCCGACACCCAGTACCTCTTCGACGGACCCAGCATCGACGCGGCGCCGGTCGAGGCGTCCCTGCGCTACCTGCTGGACCAGGCCGAGGAGGACAACATCGTCTTCCTGTCCCACCTGGGCGACCTGACGCAGAACGGTGCCGTCGAGGAGTTCACCGCGATCAGCAAGGCGTTCGGGATCCTCGACCGGCGCGGGGTCGGCTACAGCGTGCTGGCCGGCAACCACGACATCAAGTCGTCCACGGACGATCAGCGTGGCGCGTCGCCCTACCTGGACGCGTTCGGCCCGCAGCGGTTCAGGGGCAGGCCGACGTTCGGCGGGGCCTCCGCGGACGGCTACAACACCTACCACCTGTTCCGTGCGGCCGGGCGCGAGTGGCTGGTGCTGGCACTGGACTGGCGGCTGTCGGCGAAGGGCTACGCCTGGGCGAAGGACGTCATCGCCGCCCACCCGAAGACGCCGGTCGTCCTCACCACGCACGAACTCGTCGTGGAAGACGACACGTTGTCCTCGTACGGGCAGCAGCTGTGGGACCAGCTGGTCGACGAGCACGACCAGATCTTCCTCACCCTGAACGGCCACTACTGGCCCGCCGGCCGCGCGACCCGCAAGAACGCGGCGGGCAACGAGGTGCACCTGCACCTGACGAACTACCAGAACCGGTACTTCGGCGGCGCCGCGATGATCCGCCTCTACCACTTCGACCTGGACCGGAACGTCATCGACGTGGAGACGGTCTCGCCGTGGATCCTCGGCCGGGCCAGGAAGGGCCTGAACGAGCTGGAGCGGCAGGAGATCGAACTCAGCGGCGACGCCGACCGGTTCTCCGTCGACATCGACTTCGCGGACCGCTTCGCCGGCTTCGACCCGGTGCCCGCCCGTGCGGCCCGGCCCGCGTCGCGGCTGCTGGTCCGGGGCACGGCCGCCTACTGGCGGTTCGACTCCGCGGTCTCCGGCACGGTCCGCGACCAGTCCGGCAACGGCAACGACCTCACCGTGGTCACGGTGGGCGGCGGCACCCTCGGCTGGTCGGCGGACCACCACCCGGACCAGCCGGCCCACGGCAGCGTTGAGTTCACCGGGTACAAGTCGCCGCTGACGGGCGCCTACCTCCAGACGGTCCCCGGTGCGCCGCTCAACTCGGCCACCTTCAAGGACGGTTACACCATCGAGGCGTTCTTCCGGCTGCCCGCCGACTGGGATCCCGGCCACAACGCGTGGGCCGGTGTCGTCAGCCGCCGTGGCACCGGCGGAGCCGCCGGCAAGACCGGCGACGACCCGGACGAGCCGGTGGCCACCCTCTCGCTGTCCAACGACCGCGAACCGCAGTGGGCGATGCGCCCGCTCAACCAGGAGGGCATCGCCACCAACTGGGGCCAGGAGACACCGCTGGAGACCTGGACCCATCTCGCCGTCGTCAACGACGGCAGGCACACGACCCTGTACGTCGACGGCTGCCCGGTCGTGCGCAACCCGAAGGCCGCCGCGGTGGGCATCACCTCGGTCGGCGAGCCCTGGCTGCTCGGCGGCTACACCTACGCCGACAAGATCGACCAGATCCTGTACGGCCGCCTCGGCGACGTGCGGATCGTCTCCCGGGCGCTGCCCGTGTCCTCCTTCATGACCCACTGACCCCCGTAACGAGGATCACCTTCATGACCGAGCAGCAGCTGCCCAGCTGGGCCGACCCCGCCGTCTCCCCCGCCGACCTGGACGCCCAGGGCATGTCGAGACGCGGACTCCTGCGCCGCGCGGGCCTGTTCGGCGCCGCGTTCGCGCTCGGGTCCGCGGCGACGCCCGCGTTCGCCGCCTCCCCCGCCCGGCCGGGCCTCGGTGGCACCGACCCGCGCCTCGCCTACCTGGTCGGCGACCACCACGTCCACTCCGTGTACAGCCACGACGCCAAGTACACGTTCACCCAGCAGGCCCGGGCCGCCGCGAAGTACGGCCTGGACTGGATGGTGTTCAACGAGCACTCCAACTTCGGGCACGCCTACTACGGCGCGAAGCTGGAGCACGCGGAGATCCTCAAGGCCCGGGCGGCGAACCCGCGCCAGCTGATCTTCCAGGGCCTGGAGTGGTACATCCCGGCCGCCGAGCACTGCACGGTGTTCGCCGCGCCCGGACCCCACGAGACCGACCTGCTGACGCGGTTCGAGCTGGCCTACGACGGCAAGCTGCTGAACTACACCGAGGGTTCCGCGGGCGCGGCCGACACCGCCCGCAACGAGGCCCACGCGGTCAAGGCCATCCAGTGGCTCGCCGAGCAGCGCCGTACCGGCTACGTCGACGACGTCCTCGTGCTCGCCAACCACCCGCTGCGCCTGGGCATCGACTCACCGCACGAGATCCGCAACTGGCGGGACGCAGGGTGGGGCGGCGGGAACGCGGAGGCCGCCGCGATCATGATCGGCATGGAGGGCGCACCGGGCGCGCAGGGCGCGGCCATCCCGGGCTGGCGCGGGGCCACCTCGATCCGCGGCGAGTACGAGAACAAGCCCTCCGCCCAGTCCTGGGCGGGCTACCCGGCGGACGCGTACCTCACCTACGGCGGCTTCGACTGGGCGACGGCCACGGTCGGCGGGCTCTGGGACGCGATGCTGTCGGAGGGCCGCCTCTTCACGATCACCACGAACTCCGACAACCACCGCACGGTCTTCGACACCTGGAAGAACGGCGACTGGCCGGCGGGGCAGAACTTCGACAACACCGGCAAGCTGCCCGACCCGGTGAACACCGACACCCCGCAGCCCGGCAGCGACTTCTGGCCGGGCGAGTTCAGCCGCACGCACGTCGGCGTCACCCGGTACGGCTACCGCGCGGTGATGGCGGGCCTGCGCGCGGGCCGGGTCTGGCTGGACCACGGGCACCTGCTGGACGGACTCGAGGTCCGGCTGAAGCGGGACTGCGACCACGGCGACGGGGTCACCCTGGGCGGCCGACTGCGGGTCCGCAAGGGCGAGCGGATCACCCTGAACGTGACGGTGACGACGGCGTCCCGGGTCAACGCCCAGGGGATCCTGCCCCAGTTGGCGCACGTCGACGTCATCCGGGGCGCGGTGCGCGGCCCGGTCGCCGACCGCGACACCTGGCAGGCGCCCGACACGAGGGTGGTCCGGACGGAGGACGTGTCGGGCCGCAAGGGCACCTACACCCTGCGCATCCCGCTCACCGCGGGCGACGAGTCCTTCTACGTCCGCCTGCGCGGCAGCGACGGCAACCGGCACGGCGCGGGCTACCTGGGCGCGACGATCGACCCGCACGGACCGATCCCGCACGAGCCGGGCAACGGCGACCCGTGGGCGGACACCTGGTTCTACTCGAACCCGATCTTCGTGGACGTGGTGAACTGAGCTGAGTGAAGCGCCCCGTCAGGGGCACGGGGAACTGCGCGCCCAGCCCTCACCGGCCCGCAGTTCCCCACCGCGTCGGCTCTCAGGCGCAGCCCTACGCGTAGAACCGTGACAGGCTCTGCAACACCGCGGCGGGCTTGGTCCCGCCCTCGACCTCGATCGTCCCGTCGACGGTGATCTGGACCCCGCCCGGCACGTCCTCGACCTCCGCCAGGCGCGCGGCCAGCCGGATCCGCGAGCCCACCTTCACGGGGGAGGGGAAACGCACCTTGTTCAGGCCGTAGTTGACCTTCGTGGTGACGCCCTGGACGTCCAGCAGCCCGGTGAACAAGGGGATGAACAACGACAGGGTGAGGTAGCCGTGGGCGATGGGGGCGCCGAAGGGGCCCTCGGCCGCCCGCTCGGGGTCGACGTGGATCCACTGGTGGTCGCCGGTCGCGTCGGCGAAGGTGTCGATGCGTTCCTGGGTGACCTCGATCCAGTCACTGGTGCCCAGGTCGCCGCCGGCGAGCTTCTTCAGTTCGTCGAGGCCGTTGACAGTGACGCTCATGTCGCTTTCCTTACTCATGAGGTGGTGCCGTAGCGCTTGCGCACCCGGGACTTGAGGAGCTTTCCGGAGGCGGTGCGCGGGAGTTCGTCCGCGAGCACCACCGATTTGGGGAGCTTGTACTTGGCGAGCCGGCCGGACAGCGAGGCCAGCACCTCGTCGGGGTCGAGGTGGGCGCCCTCGCGGGGGACCACCACCGCGCGCGGCACCTCGCCCCACTTGTCGTCCGGCACCCCGATGACCGCGCACTCCACGATGTCGGGGTGGGCGAGGAGCAGGTCCTCGATCTCGGCCGGGTAGATGTTCTCCCCGCCTGAGATGATCATGTCCTTGAGGCGGTCGACGATGAAGACGTAACCGTCCTCGTCGACCCGGGCCGCGTCCCCGCTGCGGAACCAGCCGTCCGCGAAGGAGGCGGCCGTCTCCTCCGGCAGCCCCCAGTAGCCGGTCATGACATGGGGGCCGCGGACCACGACCTCGCCGGGCTCGCCGACGTCCACCGGGGTCAGGTCGGGCCGTACCACCCGTACGTCGCTGAAGAAGTGCGGTACGCCCGCGGAGCCCGCCTTGTCGATCGCGTGCTCGGCGTCGAGGAAGAGCGTGCCGGGCGAGGCCTCCGTCATGCCGTAGCCCTGGAGGAAGGTCAGGCCCCGCTCCTGGTACGCGGCGATCAGCGGGCTGGGGACCGGGGAGCCGCCGCAGGTGAGGATGCGCAGGGAGGAGAGGTCGGCGTCCGGCCAGCGCGGCTGGCGGGCCACCTGGTCGAACATGGTCGGCACCCCGAACATGAAGGTGATCCGGTGGTGTTCGATCAGGTCGAGGGTGGTCGCCGGGTCGAAGGACTCCACCAGCACGCAGGTGCCGCCCTTCAGGAGGACCGGCAGGGTGAGCATGTTGAGGCCCGCCGTGTGGAACAACGGAGCGGACACCAGGGCGCGTTCGTCGGCGATCAGATCGGTGTCCACCAGGACGTTGAGCGCGTTCCAGGTCAGGTTCCCGTGGCTGAGCATCGCGCCCTTGGGGCGGCCGGTCGTACCCGAGGTGTACATGATGATGCAGGTGTCGTCGGGGGCGACCGGCTCGTCGATCGGGTCGTCGGCGGCCGTCGCCAGCAATTCCTCGTACTCGGCGCCGACTTCCACGTACGTCCGGACGTCGCTGCGACCGGGGAGCCCGGCGACGAGACCGGCGTGCGAAGGGCCGTAGAGCAGCGCCTTGGCGCCGGAGTCGGAGAGCTGGTAGGCGATCTCGGGGCCCGCCAGGCGGGTGTTGAGCGGGACGAAGACCGCGCCGAGGGTGCCGGCCGCGAACAGCGTCTCCAGGTAGGCGGGGTGGTTGGGGCCGAGGTAGGCGATGCGGTCGCCGCGGCGGACGCCCCGGGCGCGCAGGGCGTGGGCGAGGCGGGTGGTGCGGTCGTGCAGGGTGCGGTAGTCGGCCGCGCGGCCGTCGTGCACCAGCGCCGTACGGTGCGGGGTCTTGCGGGCCCGGCGCGCGGGCCACGAACCCAGTCCCTCGTTGCGCATCTGCGGCCCCTTATGGCTTGGTCAGCCCGAGCAGGCGGGCGGCGTTCTCCTTGAGGATCTTCGGCCGGACCTCGTCCTTGATCGGCAGCTTCGCGAAGTCGGCGAGCCACCGGTCCGGGGTGAGGACGGGGAAGTCGGAGCCGAACAGGACCTTGTCCTTGAGCAGCGTGTTGGCGTACTGCACCAGCTGCGGCGGGAAGTACTTCGGCGACCAGCCGGACAGGTCGATGTGCACGCCCGGCTTGTGGGTGGCGACGGCGAGGGCCTCGTCCTGCCAGGGGAAGGACGGGTGCGCCAGGATGATCTTCAGGTGCGGGAAGTCGGCGGCCACGTCGTCCACGTGCAGCGGGTTCGAGTACTTCAGGCGGATGCCGCCGCCGCCCGGGACGCCGGCGCCGATGCCCGTCTGGCCGGTGTGGAAGAGGGCGATGGTGCCGGTCTCCTCGATCACCTCGTAGAGGCCGTAGGCCACCGCGCGGTCGTTCGGGAAGAAGCCCTGGATGCTGGGGTGGAACTTGAAGCCCTTCACGCCGTACTCCTCGACCAGCCGGCGGGCCTGCCGGATGCCGGCCTTGCCGCGGAAGGGGTCGACGGAGGCGAAGGGGATCAGCACGTCGGAGTTGGCGGCGGCGGCTTCCGCGACCTCCTCGTTGGGCACCGGGGCGGTACCGGTCGCGGACTCGGCGTCCACCGTGAAGATCACGGCGGCCATGTTCCGCTCGCGGTAGTGCGCGGCGGTCTCCTCGATCGTCGGCTTCCGCTTGCCCTCGACCTTGAAGTAGGCGGAGGAGGCGTCGTGCAGGTCGTCGTCGAGGGAGGAGTGGCCCCGGGAGGAGACCTCGGCGTGGGTGTGGACGTCGATCGCGGTGAGTGCCTCGATGTCCATCACGCCTCCGGCAGCTTGGGCGCGGGGATGCCCACGGTCTGGAGTTCGGCGCCGACCGAGGTGGGGAAGGCGTCGGCCAGGGTGTCCGGGGTCCAGCCGCCGTCGGCGTAGGCCGCCCGCACCTCCTGGGGGTGCGACCAGAGTGCCACCTTGTCGCCGCCGATGCCGATGGCCTGGCCGGTGATCCCCCGGGCGGCCGCGGAGGCGAGGAAGGGGACCACGGCCGCGCAGTCCTCGGGGGTGCCGAAGCCCTCGCCCTTGCGCAGGAAGTCCGGGAGCGGCTCGCCGTTCTTCATCGCCTCGATGTAGGGGGCGAAGGCGGGGATGGTCTCGGTCATCGCGGTGGCGGCCACCGGGACGATCGCGTTGACCGTGATGCCCGCCCGGCCCAGCTCCATCGACCAGGTACGGGCCATGGCGGCGATGCCGGCCTTCGCGGCGGCGTAGTTGGTCTGGCCGAAGTTGCCGCGCTGCCCGGCCGGGGAGCCGACCAGGATCAGGGTGCCGCCCTCGCCCTGCTCGCGCATCCGGACGGCGGCGGCGCGGGCGCAGGTGAAGGTGCCCTTGAGGTGGGTGGTGACGACGGCGTCGAAGTCGTCGTCGGTCATCTTCCAGAGCACCTTGTCGCGCAGGATGCCCGCGTTGGTGACCAGGACGTCCAGGCGGCCGAACTCCTCGACGGCCCGGTTCACGAGCCGGTCGGCGGCCTCGGCGGTGCCGACCGGGACCACCTCGGCGACGGCGGTGCCGCCGGCCCCGGTGATGGACTTCACGGCCTGCTCGGCGACGGCCTCGTCCACGTCGTTGACGACCACGGAGGCCCCGTGTGCGGCGAGGGCATGGGCATAGGCGAGGCCGAGTCCCCGGCCGCTGCCGGTGACGACGGCGGCCTTGCCGGTGAGATCGATGGTGGGCACGGCTGGTCCCTTCACGTGGGTCGCATGGTGGGTCACAAGGGTGGGGCTGTGAGATCGAAGCTAAAAGCAATAATTGTTGACGTCAATAGTTGTTGCCTACCCACGGGTGCGTCATGCTGGAATGCGTGCCACCGACCGCCCCGCCGCCGGGGCCCGTACCAGGGAGCCCGCCATCGCCCGCCAGCCCAC
The DNA here is from genome assembly GCF_001005085.2 of Streptomyces humi. Classification (GTDB taxonomy): domain Bacteria; phylum Actinomycetota; class Actinomycetes; order Streptomycetales; family Streptomycetaceae; genus Streptomyces; species Streptomyces humi. Next base: position 228,830 of record NZ_LBMU02000023.1, on the reverse strand, counting down.
CGAGAACCCGTCCCCCATCGACGCCGACGAGCCGTGGATGCGCGGACTGCACGCGGACACGGGGTACCTGCTGTACCGCCTGGGCCTGCGCTCGGGCCAGGCCTTCAACACGTTCCTCCAGGAGTCGGGCGTACGGCTGCGCCACTACGCGGTGCTGCGCTACCTCGCCACCTCCGAGGGCGCCCTCCAGCGGGAGCTGAGCACCCGGCTCGGCTACGACCCGAGCGCCATCGTCGGCCTGGTCGACGACCTGGAGAAGCAGGACCTCGCCGAGCGGCGCCCCTCCCCCGACGACCGGCGCAGCCGGATCGTCGTCCTCACCGAGCGGGGCCGGACCTTCCTGCGGGACACCGACGAGGCCGGTCTGCGCGTGACGAACGACCTGCTGGCCCCGCTCGACCCCGCCGAGCGGGAGACCCTGCACGCCCTGCTGCTGCGCGTCGCCGACCGGCCATGACCGACGGCGGCCGCTCCGCGCCCGACCGGCTGCTGGCGGTCCTGGCCGCGTTCGACCACGCGCATCCCGCGCTGAGCCTGACCGACGTCAGCCGCCGGGCCGGCCTCTCCCTGACCACCGCGCACCGGCTGGTCGGCGCGCTCACCGCGTGGGGTGCGCTGGAGCGGGACGCGGACGGCCTCTACCACGTGGGGCTGCGCCTGTGGGAGCTGGCCGCCCTGGCCCCCCGGGGTCTCGCACTGCGCCAGGTCGCGCTGCCGTACCTGGAGGACCTGTACGAAGCCACCCACGAGAACGTCCAGTTGGCGGTGCGGGACGGCACCGAGGTCGTCTACATCGAGTGGCTGTCGGGGCGTTCGGCGGTGGGTGTGCACATCCGGGTGGGCGCCCGCTGGCCGCTGCACGCGACGGGCGTGGGACTGGCGCTGCTCGCGCACGAGGCCCCGGCCTTCCAACAGGACTACTGCGCCGGGTCGTTGGCCGCGTTCACGCCGTACACGATCACGGATCCGGTCCGGCTGCGCCGCTCGCTCGCCGAAGTACGGCGTACCGGTGTGGCGGTGAGCAGCCGTCAGGTCACCGACGACGCGCTGTCGGTGGCGGCCGCGGTGCGCGGGGCGACGGGCCAGGTGGCCGCGGCCGTCTCGGTGGTGGTGCCCCAGTCCGACGCCCAGGTACCGGCCCTGGTCCCGGCGGTACGACTGGCGGCCCGCGGAATCTCCCGGGCCCTGGGCTGGCAGCCGGACCGCCCCGACCGGACCGGATAACCGAACCGACCGCTCCGCCGGCCAGCCCGGCGAGCCGGACTGGCCGGGCCGCCGGGACAACCTGAACAGGCCGGACAGGCCGAGCCGCCGGACAGCCCGGTGAACTGGACAGCCCGGTGAGCCGGACGGGTCGGTGAGCCGGACGGGTCGGTGAGTCGGACAGCCCGGTGAGCCGGGTGGGGTGTGCCGCCGGGCGGGCCGGGCCGTCGGCGTGTGGCGCGGGGCCGGCCGCCCTAGGTGAGCAGGGCCGCCCTAGGTGAGCAGGGCCGCCCGCAGGCGTCGGTCGCGGGGGGCCGGTTTGCGGTCCAGGCGGGCGTCCAGCAGGCGCCGGGCCGCGTCGCAGCGGCCGTCCGCGACGAGCGCGTACAGCAGCGTCTCCTCGACCACTTCCCGCTGGGCCGCGCTGCCGCCGACCCTGGCCAGCACCGGCAGCAGGGCGTCGAGCCCCCGGGCCGCCTCGTGGAACCGCTCCTCGACCAGCGCCGCGAACGCCTCGCACAGCGGTGCGATCACCTCCCGCTGCACCGGATCGGCGCCGGCCGCGTGGTCCCGGAGCCGGTGCAGCGCGGGCAGGTCCCCGGCGGCGGTGAGGGCGACGGCCGCGTGCAGGGCGGTGAACGCGGTGGCGGGCCGCTCCAGCACCTCGCGGGCCACCGAGTCGAGCACGTCCGCCGTCGGCAGATCGCCGTCCCAGCTGTCGCTGAGCCGGGCCCGCCACAGCAGCGACCCGGAGTCCACCAGCGCCCGTACCCCGCGGACCCGGCCGGGCGCCAGCTGGGTGAACCAGCGGCGGCGCACGGCACCCGGATCGTCGAGGGCGAGTTCGTGCAGGGCGATGTGCCAGGAGAAGTGCGCCCGGTGCACCGCGCCCCGGCCGCGCCCGGACACCCAGCCGTCGAGCCAGTCCCGGCCCGCCTCGTGCGCCCCGGACTCGTAGTGGACGTGGGCGAGGGCGTGCACCGCGTGCCCGGAGGCCGGCTCTGCGGCCAGCGCGCGGTGCGCCAGCTCCCCCGCCTCGTGCAGCCGGCCCTGCTCCTGGCGCAGGAAGGCCAGCAGCGAGGTGTGGAACCAGTGTCCGTCGTAGGCGGGCGAGGTCAGTTCGAGCAGCCGCAGGGCGTCGGCGTCCTGGAGGTCGCTCACTCCGGAGAACGCGATCGTGGGCACGGCCGCGGCGAGTGCCAGCGCGTCCCCCGGATGCTCCCGCAGGTGCCGTACGAGGGCCTGGTCCCCGTCGTCACCGGTCACCCGGCGCGTCACCACGGCCACGAAGGACCGCTCGCGTTCGTCGGCGCGTTCACGGGCCGCGCGCTGGGCGTCGGCGAGGGCGCGGGGCACGTCGACGGCGGCGGCGCACTCGTGGCCGAGCAGGGCCAGGGCCGCGTGGCCGAGGGCGAACCCGGGGTCCAGGGCGACCGCGCGGGCGAACGCCTCCTCGGCGCCGGAGCGCACCTTCAGGACCCGGTCGAGACCGCTGCGGTAGGCGGCGGCCGCCTCGGCGCGGGTCGACAGGGGCTGTCCGTTGCCGTCCAGGGGACGCCGTCCGGGCCGCCGGCGCACCGGCTCGGGCGGCAGGATCCGCTGCGCCAGCTCGGCCGCCTGGACCCGGATCTCGGGGATCGCGGTGGTCTCCCACAACTCGCCCCGGCGCGGCGCCCCGAGCGTGAACAGGGGCAGCCCGGTACGGCCGCGGGCGTCGAGGAGCCGGCCGTCCCGGGTGGCCGCGCCCATGCCGAGCGGGCCGGGGACGGCCGTACCGGAGCCGAACAGCCCCTGCCACAGCGGGTCGTCGAGGCGGCGGCCGGGTCCGGTGCAGTCGACTACCCAACCGACGTGCAGCGTGTGGCCGTTGGACAGTTCGACCGTGAGGGCGCCGGCCTCGGCGGCGGTCACGCGGGTGACCGTGCCGGTGTGGACGTGCAGGCGGCGGGCGGTGCGGGCGCGGGAGACGTGTTCGGCGGTGGCGGGAGCCATCCGGTGGCGGTGGGTGTTCCACAGGGCGCCCTCACGGGCCAGGAACTCCTCGCGCTCCTCGGGGGTGAGGCTGCGCCACAGCCGGGCGGTGTGCGGGCGGAGACTGTCCAGGGCGGGGCGCCAGTCGCCGTGGGTGCGCACGGAGCGGCTCACATGGCGCCAGACCGCGCGGCGCAGCCGGCCCAGCGAGGAGTCGTCGAGGCCGTCCGGTGCGGGCATGGTCCCGGCCGGGCCCAGGGCGTGCGGCTGGGGCAGCAGGCCGCTGCGGGACAGGGCGTGCAGGGTGCGGCCGGGACGGTCGAGGGTGAGGGCGAGGTCGACGGCGGTCAGGCCGGTGCCGACCAGCAGGACGTCCTCCGGGCTGTCGCGTACGGGGTCCAGGGCGCCGGGGGTCCACGGGGCGGCGACGAAGCGGGGCGAGGTGCGCAGGGCGGCCGGTGCCCAGCCGGCGGTGGCACCGGCGGGGCCGGTGGCCAGGACCGCGCCGTCCGCCGTCAGGGGTTCCCCGGTGGCGAGGCGGAGTTCCACCCGGCCGTCGGGGGTACCGGTACAGCTCTCCGCCCGGGTGCGCACCCGGCGTACCGCGACCGTGCCGTGGGCGCGGACCATGGCCTGGCCGAGGGTGTCGGCGAGGTAGGCGCCGTAGCGGTAGCGGGTGGCGAAGTCGGCACCGGTGACGGTGGGTTCGCCGTGCCGGCAGAGCCAGCGGACGAAGTGGCCGGGGTCGTCCGGATAGGCGCTCATGTTCCCGGCGGGCACGTTGAGGCGGTGCCGGGGGTCGCAGGTGGCGTAGGCGGCGCCCCGGCCCGCCTCCGGGGCCGGGTCGACGAGGACGAGGTCCAGCGGAGTCCGGCGGCGGTGTGCGGTCTCGCAGAGCTGGACGGCGGTGAGGGTGCCCGCCGCTCCCGCTCCCACGATGGCCACGCTCGGGCGCTTGCGGACATCGGTCACGGAATACCTCCGGCGGATCGGTGAGCTGCTTCTCTACGATTCTGATCGGCTGGGCGGGGAGGTCGTCCCGGGACGGTGAAGTCACCGGGAACTCGTGACAGGGGAACTCACCGGAAACCCGGGCCGCCGGTCGGGCGTTCATACTCTGTTCACGAACCCCGTCGGGGACAACCCGGGTTCCGGCCGACTCGCCCTCATCGGAATCTCAGGGATCACCCCCGTGATTCAAAGGCGCCACCCATACAACGAGCGCAGGATGCCTGACACAGGTGGACAAGTCAGGAAGGCGTGTCGTGGGCGTCCAGCACATATCGAACGGGTCCGGACGGCAGTCGGGGAAGTGGTCCCGGCGCGGGATCCTCGCCGCGTTGGGCGCGGTGCCCGCGGGTGCGGCTCTGGCCGGATGCAGTTCCTCGGCGGACGCCTCGGCCACCACGTCCGGCAAGGGTGCCACGGCCTCGGTGAAGTCCGCGACCAAGAAGGCCACGATCACGGTCACACCGGTCTCGGGCACCACGAAGGCCGACTTCACCAGCCCCGTCTCGGTCACGGTGACCGACGGCACGCTGGCCTCCGTGACGGTCAGGGGCAACGACGGCTCGACACTGGCGGGCACCTTCGACGACGCGCGGACGAAGTGGACGTCGTCACGGAACCCGTACTCCGGCACCAGGTACACGGTGACCGCGAAGGCGCGGGGAGCGGCCGACGAGACGGTGGCGACCTTCACCACGAAGTCCCCCGGCGAGACGTTCGTCGGCTACTTCACGCCCGAGGCGGACTCGACGTCCGGGGTCGGCATGCCGGTGTCGATCAACTTCACGCACGCGGTGACGGACCGGGCGGCCGTCCAGAAGGCGATCACCGTGACCGCCGAGCCGGCGGTGGAGGTGGTCGGGCACTGGTTCAGCGACACGCGGCTCGACTTCCGCCCCGAGGCGTACTGGGCGTCCGGCACGAAGATCACGCTGAGCCTGCGGCTGAAGGACGTGGAGAGCTCGGACGGCGTCTACGGGGTGCAGTCGAAGGACGTGACCTTCCACATCGGCCGGGAGCAGATCAGCACGGTCGACCTGGCCGCCAAGGAGATGGTGGTGAAGCGGGACGGCGCCACCCACGCCACCTACCCGGTCTCCGGCGGCAACGCCCAGCACACCACCTGGTCCGGGATCATGGTGATCAGCGAGCGGTTCAAGCAGACCCGGATGGAGTCCTCCACGGTCGGCCTCGGCGACGAGTACGACATCTCGGACGTCCCGCACGCCCAGCGCCTGACCACGTCCGGCACCTTCGTGCACGGCAACTACTGGGCGTCGACCTCGGTCTTCGGCCACGAGAACACCAGCCACGGCTGTGTCGGCCTGCACGACGCGAAGGGAGCGGGCGACTCCTCGGTCGCGGGCTACAGGTTCTACGAGAGCTCGATGCTCGGCGACGTGGTGATCGTCAAGAACTCCGGCGAGAAGACCGTCGAGGCGTCCAACGGCCTCAACGGCTGGAACCTTTCCTGGGCGGACTGGAAGGCGGGCAGCGCCGTCTAGCGAACGGGTGGCTTCACAGCGTGAACTCCGTTGAGAATCAGGGTGATTCTTTGTTTTAACTCTTGACGGCCGCAGGCACGGAGAGCACATTGGGCCCACTTTGAGAGCGCTCTCAGATCATGCCGGCGCTCTCGGAGACCCACCCGCGCACCCCCTCCGTACCCGAGAGGCACCCCCATGAGCGAAACCTCCGGTATACCTCCCGCGGACCACAGACGGCGCCGCTCGATCCGCCGCGCCCTGCTCGCCGCCCTGGCCACCGTCGGCCTGGCGGTCACGGCCGCCACCGCCGGCACCCTGCCCGCCAGCGCGTCGGCGCCCGGCGTGCCGTCCGGCTGGAGCCAGGTCTTCCTCGACGACTTCAACGGCACCGCCGGAACCGGGGTCAACACCTCCGACTGGCAGTACGACACCGGGACCTCGTATCCCGGCGGGGCCGCCAACTGGGGCACCGGCGAGGTCGAGACGATGACCTCGTCCACCACCAACGTCGCCCTCGACGGCAGCGGCAACCTGAAGATCACGCCCGTCCGGGACTCGTCCGGGAACTGGACATCGGGCCGGATCGAGACCACCCGTACGGACTTCCAGCCCCCGGCCGGCGGCAAACTGCGCGTCGAGGCCCGGATCCAGATGCCGAACGTCACCGGGACCGCCGCCTACGGCTACTGGCCGGCGTTCTGGATGCTGGGCGCCCCCTACCGGGGCAACTACCAGAACTGGCCGGGCGTCGGCGAGCTGGACATCATGGAGAACGTGCAGGGCCTGAACAAGGTCTGGGCGACCATGCACTGCGGCACCAACCCGGGCGGCCCCTGCAACGAGACGACGGGCCTGGGCAATTCGACCGCCTGCCCCGACACCACCTGCCAGTCCGGCTTCCACACCTACACCATGGAGTGGGACCGCTCGGTGAGCCCCGAGGCGATCCGCTTCTACGTCGACGGCGTCAACTACCAGACGGTGACGTCCAGTCAGGTCGACGCCACCACCTGGGCGAACGCCACCAACCACGGATTCTTCGTCATCCTGAACGTGGCGATGGGCGGCGGCTTCCCGGACGCGTTCGGCGGCGGACCCACCAGCGCAACCGAGTCCGGCCACCCGATGGTCGTGGACTACGTCCAGGTGCTGTCGGCGAGTGGGAGCGGTACCACGACCCCGCCCACCGGCAACCGTGACGCGTACAGCGCGATCCAGGCCGAGTCGTACGACAGCCAGTCCGGCGTCACCGCCGAGACCACCACCGACACCGGCGGCGGCCAGGACCTCGGCTACATCGCCAACGGCGACTGGGCGCTGTACAAGGGCGTCGACTTCGGCTCCACGGCGGCCACCCAGTTCTACGCCCGGGTGGCGAGCGGCGCGGCGACCGGAGTGAGCGGGCTGGTCCAGGTCCGGCTGGACAGCCCCGCCAACTCCCCCGTGGGCAGCTTCGCGGTGTCGAGCACCGGGGGCTGGCAGACCTGGACGACGGTCCCGGCGAACATCAGCGCGGTGACCGGGACGCACGACGTGTATCTGACCTTCAGCAGCGGCCAGTCGGCGGACTTCGTCAATCTGAACTGGTTCGACTTCGGGCACTGACCCGCACGCAGGGCACACGGCGGCGCCGGGACCTCCCCGGCGCCGCCTTCGTGTCAGCGCAGTTCCGTCCGGAAGGCCACCGGCGTCTGACCGGTGTGCAGCTGGAAGAACTTGGAGAAGTTCGCCGCGTCCGGGAAGCCGACGGCCGCGCCGACCCGGCCGATCGGAAGGTCCGTGTGGGCGAGGAGGCGCTTGGCCTCCAGCACGACCCGCTTGTCGATGAAGCCCTTCGGGGTCTCCCCGGTCGCGGCGCGGACCGCGCGGACCAGGGTGCGGCGGGAGTAACCGAGCGCGTCGGCATAGGCGCTGACGCTGTGGTTGGCGGCGAAGTCCTTCTCCACCGCGTCCCTGAAGAGAGTGAACGTCGTGTCGGCCTGGCGGCGGGCCGCCTCCGCCGAGCTGGCCGCGAGATGGGCGAGGCGCAGCAGCAGCGCGGTGAGGGAGTGCCGCAGCACCGAGGTGTGCAGGCTCAGGGGGAGGGTCTCGGTGTCCTCGTACTCGCGTCGCAGGTTGGCCAGCGCCGCCTGGAGCGCGGCGAGCTGGGGTGCGTCGGGGCGGAGCAGGGGCGGCAGGTCGTAGCGGTAGAGGCCGGTCGCCTCCACGGTCGCCCGCGGCAGGAATCCGGGCTGCATGGTCAGGACGGTTCCGCGGTACTCGCAGGTCCGCGAGAAGCGGTGCACCTGTCCGGGGCGGATCCAGAGCAGGTCGCCGGCCCGGGCCTCGTACTCGGCGAAGTCGATCATGTGGCGGACCGGGCCCTCGGTGAAGAGCATCACCACGTGGAAGTCGATGCGGTGAACGCGCTCCAGCGGGGCATCCGCGTGCCACAGGCGCTCGGTCCCCATCGGGCCGACCTGAATGCCGACACCGCCGACGCTCAGATCCACCGGGAAGGGGAAGGTTCTGATTCCGTCACCGTCGCCTGCCGTGCCGGGCGTTCTGTCCGCCATGTCCTTCTCGTGCCGTCCCTGTCGAAGATCCGTGTCCCACTTTCACCACAGGCTGACACACCCCGACCTTCCTTCCCAAAAGTCAGACTTTTACTTTTGAACGCGTCAGGCCAGCCAGAACGCTTCGAACGAGGACTTCTTGAAGATGAGCACGCAGACAGCAGACGGGTTCGAGTGGACCGACCTCGACCGGCGTGCCGTGGACACCGCGCGCCTCCTCGCGGCCGACGCCGTGCAGCAGGTCGGCAACGGGCACCCCGGCACCGCGATGAGCCTGGCCCCGGCCGCGTACACGATCTTTCAGAAGGTGATGCGCCATGACCCGGCCGACCCGGAGTGGACCGGCCGCGACCGCTTCGTCCTCTCCCCCGGCCACACCTCGCTGACGCTCTACACCCAGCTGTTCCTCGCCGGGTACGAGCTGGAGCTGGACGACCTCAAGGCGTTCCGCACGCACGGGTCGAAGACCCCCGGCCACCCCGAGTACGGGCACACCGCGGGCGTCGAGACCACCACCGGCCCGCTCGGCCAGGGCGTCGCCAACGCCGTGGGCATGGCGATGGCCGCCCGCTACGAGCGCGGCCTCTTCGACCCGGAGGCACCCGAGGGCGCCTCCCCCTTCGACCACACGATCTGGGCCATCGTCTCCGACGGCGACCTGGAGGAGGGCGTCTCCGCCGAGGCCTCCTCGCTGGCCGGCCACCAGAAGCTCGGCAACCTGGTCTTCGTCTACGACGACAACCACATCTCCATCGAGGGCGACACCGCGACCGCCTTCTCCGAGGACGTGCTGAAGCGGTACGAGGCCTACGGCTGGCACACCCAGCGCGTCGAGCCCACCGCGGAGGGCGACGTCGACCCCCGGGCCCTGTACACCGCCCTGAAGGCGGCGCAGGCCGAGACCGGCCGGCCGTCCGTCATCGCGATGCGCACGATCATCGCCTGGCCCGCCCCGAACGCGCGGAACACGGAGGCCTCCCACGGCTCCGCGCTCGGCGCCGACGAGATCGCCGCCACCAAGCGCCTGCTCGGGTTCGACCCGGAGCAGTCCTTCCAGGTCGACGCCGAGGTGCTGGCCCACGCCCGCCGGGCCCTGGACCGGGGCGCCGAGGCGCACGCGGCCTGGGACAAGCGGATCGCCGAGTGGCGCACCGCGCGGCCGGAGCAGGCCGCGCTCTTCGACCGGGTGGTGGCCGGTCAGCTCCCCGAGGGCTGGGAGTCCGAGCTCCCCGTCTTCGAGGAGGGCAAGGCGGTCGCCACCCGGGCCGCCTCGGGCAAGGTCCTCCAGGCGCTCGGCCCGGTGCTGCCCGAGCTGTGGGGCGGTTCGGCCGACCTCGCGGGCTCGAACAACACCACCATCGACAAGAACTCCTCCTTCCTGCCGAAGGGCAACCCGCTGCCCGAGGCGAACCCGTACGGCCGAACCGTCCACTTCGGCATCCGCGAGTTCTCGATGGCCGCCGAGATGAACGGCATCGCCCTGCACGGCAACACCCGGATCTACGGGGGCACCTTCCTGGTGTTCTCCGACTACATGCGCAACGCGGTCCGCATGTCGGCGCTGATGCAGCTCCCGGTGACCTACGTGTGGACGCACGACTCCATCGGGCTCGGCGAGGACGGTCCGACCCACCAGCCGGTCGAGCACCTGGCCGCGCTGCGCGCCATCCCGGGCCTGAACGTCGTCCGCCCGGCCGACGCCAACGAGACCGCGACGGCCTGGGCCGAGATCCTGAAGAGGCACGCCACGCACCCGGCCCCGCACGGGCTCGCGCTGACCCGCCAGGGCGTGCCGACGTACGCGCCGAACCCGGACGCGGCCAAGGGCGGCTACGTGCTGCGCGAGTCGTCGACCGAGACCCCGGAGGTGGTCCTGATCGCCACCGGTTCCGAGGTGCACCTCGCCGTCGCGGCCCGCGACCTCCTGGAGGCCGAGGGGACCGGCACCCGGGTGGTGTCGATGCCGTCCGTGGAGTGGTTCGAGGAACAGCCCCGTGAGTACCGCGACAGCGTGCTGCCGCCGGCCGTGCGCGCGCGGGTCGCCGTCGAGGCCGGGATCGGCCTGACCTGGTACCGGTTCGTCGGCGACGCGGGACGGATCGTCTCGCTGGAGCACTTCGGTGCCTCCGCAGACGCCAAGACCCTGTTCGCCGAGTTCGGCTTCACCCCCGAGAACGTGGCGGCCGCGGCCCGCGAGTCGCTCGCCGCCGCCCGCACCGCCTGATCGACCAGCCAGAAACAGTTCAGTAGAGGAAGATGATCACTGTGACCGAAGCAACCGCCACCGCGGGAGCACTCAAGCGCCTCTCCGACGAGGGCGTCTCGATCTGGCTGGACGACCTGTCGCGCAAGCGGATCAGCACCGGCAACCTCGCCGAGCTGGTCGCCACGAGGAACGTCGTGGGCGTCACCACCAACCCGTCGATCTTCCAGGCCGCCATCGGCTCCGGTGAGGGCTACGAGGAGCAGCTCGCCGACCTCGCCGTACGGGGTGTCACGGTCGACGAGGCCGTACGGATGATGACCACCCAGGACGTGCGGGCCGCCGCCGACGTGCTGCGCCCGGTGTACGACGCGACCGGCGGCCGGGACGGCCGGGTCTCCATCGAGGTCGACCCGCGCCTCGCCCACGACACGGCGGCCACGGTCGCCGAGGCCCGGCAGCTGGCCTGGCTGGTCGACCGCCCCAACGTGATGATCAAGATCCCGGCGACGAAGGCCGGCCTCCCCGCGATCACCGCGGTCATCGCCCAGGGCATCAGCGTCAACGTCACTCTGATCTTCTCCCTGGAGCGCTACCGCGAGGTCATGGCCGCCTACCTGGCCGGTCTGGAGCAGGCCGCCGCCAAGGGGCTGGATCTCGCCGCCATCCACTCCGTGGCCTCCTTCTTCGTCTCCCGCGTCGACTCCGAGATCGACAAGCGGCTGACCGTCCTCGGCACGGACGAGGCGCTGGCCCTGAAGGGGAAGGCCGCGCTGGCGAACGCACGGCTGGCGTACGAGGCGTACGAGGAGGTCTTCGGCGGCGACCGCTGGACCGCGCTGGCCGGCGCGAAGGCCAACAGGCAGCGCCCGCTGTGGGCCTCCACCGGCGTGAAGGACCCCGCCTACAAGGACACCCTCTACGTCGACGAGCTGGTCGCTCCCGGCACCGTCAACACCATGCCCGAGGGCACCCTGAACGCCACCGCCGACCACGGTGACATCCACGGCGACACGGTGACCGGCGGTTACGCGCAGGCCCGCGCCGACCTGGCGGCCGTCGAGAAGCTCGGTATCTCCTACGACGAGGTCGTGGGCAAGCTGGAGGACGAGGGCGTCGCCAAGTTCGAGGCGGCCTGGCAGGAGCTGCTGGACGCCGTCACGAAGTCCCTGGACAGCAAGGGAGTTGAGGTGTGATGAGCGAGACCGCCAAGGAGGTGCGGGTGCCGGTGGCGCCCGCCGCCGACTGGGACAACCCGTTGCGCGACGCGCGTGACCGGCGGCTGCCGAGGGTCGCGGGCCCGTCCGGCCTGGTCATCTTCGGGGTGACCGGTGACCTGTCCCGCAAGAAGCTGATGCCGGCCGTCTACGACCTGGCCAACCGCGGACTGCTGCCGCCGGGCTTCTCGCTCGTCGGTTTCGCCCGCCGGGACTGGGAGGACCAGGACTTCGCCCAGGTCGTCCACGACGCGGTGCGCGAGCACTCCCGGACCCCGTTCCGCGAGGAGGTCTGGCAGCAGCTCGCCGAGGGCATGCGGTTCATCCCCGGCGACTTCGACGACGACACCGCGTTCAAGCAGCTCAAGGCGGCCGTCGACGAGCTGGACCGGTCCCGGGGCACCGGCGGCAACTTCGCGTTCTACCTCTCCGTGCCGCCGAAGTTCTTCCCGAAGGTCGTACGGCAGCTGAAGAAGGTCGGTCTCGCCACCCCGCCCGAGGGTTCGTGGCGGCGCGCGGTCATCGAGAAGCCGTTCGGCCACGACCTGAAGTCGGCGCAGGACCTGAACACGGTCGTGCACGACGTGTTCGACCCGGACCAGGTGTTCCGGATCGACCACTACCTGGGCAAGGAGACCGTCCAGAACATCCTGGCGCTGCGTTTCGCCAACCAGATGTACGAGCCGATCTGGAACCGGTCGTACGTCGACCACGTGCAGATCACGATGGCCGAGGACATCGGCATCGGCGGCCGGGCGGGCTACTACGACGGCATCGGCTCGGCCCGTGACGTCATCCAGAACCACCTGCTCCAGCTGATGGCGCTGACCGCCATGGAGGAGCCGATCGCGTTCGACGCGGACGCGCTGCTCACCGAGAAGCTCAAGGTCCTGAAGTCGGTGCGGCTGCCGGAGGAACTGGGCCGGCACACCGTGCGCGGCCAGTACGCCGAGGGCTGGCAGGGCGGCGAGAAGGTGATCGGCTACCTCCAGGAGGACGGTATCGACGCCTCGTCGAAGACCGACACCTTCGCGGCCGTCAAGCTGGGCATCGACAACCGCCGGTGGGCGGGCGTCCCCTTCTACCTGCGCACCGGCAAGCGCCTGGGCCGCCGGGTCACCGAGATCGCGGTGGTCTTCAAGCGGGCCCCGCACTCCCCCTTCGACTCCACGGCCACCGAGGAACTGGGCGAGAACGCGATCGTCATCCGGGTCCAGCCCGACGAGGGCATGACCGTCCGGTTCGGCTCCAAGGTGCCGGGCACCTCGATGGAGATCCGGGACGTGTCGATGGACTTCGCGTACGGCGAGTCCTTCACGGAGTCCAGCCCTGAGGCGTACGAGCGGCTCATCCTGGACGTGCTGCTCGGCGACGCCAATTTGTTCCCCCGTCACCAGGAAGTGGAAGAGTCCTGGAAGATCCTCGACCCGATCGAGACGTACTGGGCGAAGCATGGCAGGCCCGCGCAGTACGAGTCGGGCAGCTGGGGACCGAAGGAAGCCGACGAGATGCTCGCACTAGACGGACGGAGCTGGCGCAGGCCATGAAGATCGACCTGACCGACACCACGGCAAGCAAGATCAACAAGGCGCTGGTGCAGGGTCGCCGCGCCATCGGAACCCCCGCGGTGGGCATGGTCCTGACGATGGTGATCGTCACGGACGAGGAGAACGCCTACGACTCGATCAAGGCGGCCGAGGAGGCCTCGCACGAGCACCCCTCGCGCACCCTGGTCGTCATCAAGCGGCACGCCCGCACCCTGCGCGACCGCACCAGCTCCCGCCTGGACGCGGAGGTCCGGGTCGGCTCCGAGGCCGGCACCGGCGAGACGGTCGTGCTGCGCACCTACGGCGAAGTCTCCGACCACGCCGACTCGGTGGTGCTGCCGCTGCTGCTGCCGGACGCGCCCGTGGTGGTGTGGTGGCCGGTGGAGGCCCCGGAGACCCCCTCCAAGGACCCGCTGGGGGCACTCGCCCAGCGCCGGATCACCGATCTGTACGCGGTCGAGCGGCCGATGCAGGTCCTGGAGAACCGGGCCCGCAACTACGCGCCCGGCGACACCGACCTCGCCTGGACCCGGCTCACCCTGTGGCGTTCCATGCTGGCCGCCGCCCTCGACCAGGCCCGGGCCACCGTGACCGGGGCGGCCGTCGAGGCCGAGGCCGACAACCCGAGCGCCGAACTCCTCGCCCGCTGGCTGGAGGCCCGCCTGAAGGTCAAGGTGGACCGCGTGGTCTCCGCGGGCCCGGTGGTCACGGCCGTCCGCCTCGCCACCGCGACCGGGGAGATCGTCATCGACCGCCCCGAGGGCCCCCTCGCCAGCCTGACCCTGCCGGGCCAGCCGCCGCGCACCCTGGCCCTCAAGGTCCGCCCCACCTCCGAACTGATCGCCGAGGAGCTGCGCCGCCTCGACGCCGACGAGATGTACGCCATCGCCCTGCGCGGCGAGGGCACCAAGGAGACCGTCTCCCATGCCTGACACCCCCGAACTCACCCGGCGGCCCGAGTGGGCCGCCCTGGAGGACCACCGCGGCGAGGGACAGCCGGTCCTGCGTGAGCTGTTCGCGGCCGACCCGGGGCGCGCCGAGCGGTACGTGGTACGGGTCGGCGACCTGCACATCGACTACAGCAAGCACCTGATCACGGACGAGACCCTCGCCCTGCTCCAGGAACTCGCCACCGCCACCGACGTGGCCGGGCTGCGGGACGCCATGTTCCGCGGCGAGAAGATCAACGTCACCGAGGACCGCGCGGTGCTGCACACCGCCCTGCGCGCCCCGCGCGACGCGGTGGTCGAGGTCGACGGGGAGAACGTGGTGCCGCAGGTGCACGCGGTCCTCGACAAGATGGGCGACTTCGCCGACCGGGTCCGCTCCGGCGCCTGGACCGGCCACACCGGCAAGCGCATCCGCAACGTCGTCAACATCGGCATCGGCGGCTCCGACCTCGGCCCCGCGATGGCCTACGAGGCCCTGCGGGCCTTCACGGACCGCGACCTCACGGTCCGTTTCGTCTCCAACGTCGACGGCGCCGACCTGCACGAGGCCACCCGCGACCTGGACCCGGCGGAGACCCTGTTCATCGTCGCCTCCAAGACGTTCACCACGATCGAGACGATCACCAACGCGACGTCGGCCCGCAACTGGGTGCTGGGCGAGCTGAAGGCCGGTCAGGAGGCCGTCGCCAAGCACTTCGTGGCCCTGTCCACGAACGCCGGCAAGGTGACGGAGTTCGGTATCGACCCGGACAACATGTTCGAGTTCTGGGACTGGGTCGGCGGCCGCTACAGCTACGACTCCGCCATCGGCCTCTCCCTGATGATCGCCATCGGCCCGGACCGCTTCCGCGAGATGCTGGACGGCTTCCACCTGGTCGACGAGCACTTCCGCACCGCGTCCGCCGAGGCCAACGCACCGCTGCTGCTGGGCCTGCTGGGCATCTGGTACGGCAACTTCTTCGACGCCCAGTCGCACGCGGTGCTGCCGTACAGCCACTACCTCTCCAAGTTCACCGCCTACCTCCAGCAGCTGGACATGGAGTCCAACGGCAAGTCGGTGGACCGGGAGGGCCGGCCGGTGAAGTGGCAGACGGGTCCCGTGGTGTGGGGCACGCCCGGCACCAACGGGCAGCACGCCTACTACCAGTTGATCCACCAGGGCACGAAGCTGATCCCGGCGGACTTCATCGGCTTCGCCGAGCCGGTCGCCGAGCTGAGCGGTGAACTCAGGGCGCAGCACGACCTGCTGATGGCCAACTTCTTCGCCCAGACCCAGGCGCTGGCCTTCGGCAAGACCGCCGACGAGGTCCGCGCGGAGGGCGTCGCCGAGGAGCAGGTCGCGCACCGCACCTTCCGGGGGAACCACCCCACCACGACGATCCTGGCCCGCGAGCTGACCCCCTCCGTCCTCGGCCAGCTGATCGCCCTCTACGAGCACAAGGTGTTCGTGCAGGGCGCGGTCTGGAACATCGACTCCTTCGACCAGTGGGGCGTCGAACTGGGCAAGGTGCTCGCCAAGCGCATCGAACCCGCCCTGACCGAGGGCGCCGCCGTCCCCGGCCTCGACCCGTCCACCACCGCGCTCGTCTCGACGTACCGCACCCTCAGGAAGTGAAGGACATGACAGCCATGCAGCTGGGTCTGATCGGTCTCGGCAAGATGGGTGGCAACATGCGCGAGCGGATCCGCCGCGCCGGCCACACCGTCATCGGCTACGACCGCAACCCCGACGTCTCCGACGTGAAGTCCCTGGCGGAACTGGTCGAGAAGCTCGACGCGCCGCGCACGGTGTGGGTGATGGTCCCGGCGGGCACCGCCACCCAGTCCGTCGTGGACGAGCTCAAGGACCTGCTGTCCGAGGGCGACACGGTGGTCGACGGCGGCAACTCCCGCTGGACGGACGACGAGAAGCACGCCGCCGAACTCGGCATCAAGGGCATCGGCTTCGTGGACGCCGGTGTCTCCGGCGGGGTGTGGGGCCTACAGAACGGCTACGCCCTGATGGTCGGCGGCGACAAGCAGCACGTCGAGCGGCTGGAGCCGATCTTCGAGGCGCTCAAGCCGGAGGGCCCGTACGGCTACGTCCACGCCGGCCGGGTGGGCGCCGGGCACTTCTCCAAGATGGTCCACAACGGCATCGAGTACGCCATGATGCAGGCCTACGCCGAGGGCTGGGAGCTCCTGGAGAAGGTCAAGTCGGTGGACAACGTCCGTGAGGTCTTCCGCTCCTGGCAGGAGGGCACGGTCATCCGTTCCTGGCTGCTCGACCTCGCGGTCAACGCGCTGGACGACGACGAGCACCTGGACAAGCTGAAGGGCTTCGCGCAGGACTCCGGCGAGGGCCGGTGGACCGTGGAGGCCGCCATCGACAACGCGGTGCCGCTGCCCGCGATCACCGCCTCCCTGTTCGCCCGGTTCGCCTCGCGGCAGGACGACTCCCCGCAGATGAAGATGATCGCGGCGCTGCGCAACCAGTTCGGCGGTCACGCCGTCGAGTCCAAGGAGTAGTGCGCCGTGGGGGACCTCCTTCTGGTCCGCCACGGTGAGACGGAGTGGAGCCTGTCGGGCCGGCACACCAGCTGGACCGACCTGCCCCTCACCCAGCACGGCGAGGAACAGGCCAAGTCCCTCGCCCCGCTGCTCGCCGACCGGACCTACGCACTGACACTGGCCAGCCCGCTGGACCGTGCGATACGCACGGCCGAACTGTCGGGCCTCACCGGGGTCGTGCCCGATCCCGACCTGCACGAGTGGGACTACGGCGGCTACGAGGGCATCACCACGGTGGAGATCCACCGTTCCCGCCCCGACTGGTACCTGTGGTCCGACGGTGTCCCGCCCGGTCCGGACGGGCACCCCGGGGAGTCCCCGGAGCAGATCGGGGCTCGCGCCGACCGGGTGCTCGCCACGGTGGAGAGGGCGCTCGCCGACGGCCACGGCGACGTGGTCCTCGTGGCACACGCCCACTTCCTGCGCGTGCTCACGGCCCGGCGGCTGGGCCTGCCGCCCGCCGAGGGCCGGTTGTTCCAGCTGGCGACCGGGACGGTCAGCAGGCTGTCCATGGAGCACGGTTGGCCCGTGATCGCGGAGTGGAACAAGACGCCCTGACCCTGTCGTGACGGCCCGCCGGTGACAACCGGCGGGCCGTTTCGACGTGTTGGGCCCCGGCGTTCGACGCGCCGGGCCGAGACCGTTTCGACGCGCCGGGCCGAGACCGTTTCGACGTGTTGGGCCCCGGCCACGAGGGTTGCCGCACCGGGTGCCTGCCGGAAGAGTTTCTACGGCCCCTTTCCTAACCCCTTGTCGAAAGTCTCGCGAAGCCCATAGCCTTGCGCCGCGCCGGTGCCGTCGTACGCCCCGGCCCGGTCGTGACGGGATGGGAGGGGCAGCCGCGTGAAGCGCACATCGCGTGACATCCGCACCGCGAACCGCTACGAGGTGCTGCGCCAGATCATCGCCCAGTCCCCCACCTCCCGGCAGACGCTGGCCGCCGCCACCGGACTGAGCGTGGCCACGGTCGCCACGCTCGTCGGGGAGCTGCTCGACCTGCGGATGATCACGGAGGTCGGCTTCGAGGACTCCGCGGGCGGCCGTCCCCGCGGACTGGTGGCCGTCAACGCGGCCGGCGGCGCGCTGATCGGCGTCGACATGGCCGAGACCTACGTCCGGGTGGAGCTGTTCGACCTGGGACTGAACGTGCTGGCCCGGGCCGAGGAGGACATGCGCCCCGGCGAGCACCGGCCCGAACAGGCGGTCGGTCACGTGGCCACGGCCGTCGGCTCGGTGGTCGCCCAGGCCGGCGTCGAGGGCGCCCGGGTGCTGGGGGTCGGGGTGAGCGTACCGGGGCAGGTCGACCGGGACACCGGGATCGCCGAGTACGCGCCCAACTGGGACTGGCACGACGTGCCGTTGCTCGCCCTGCTCTCCGAACACATCGCCTACCCGCTGTACCTGGACAACCCGCTGCGGGCGAGCGCGGTGGCCGAGCTGTGGTTCGGGGCCGCGCGCGGGCGCGAGGACGCCGTGGTGGTGAACCTCGGGACCGGCGTGGGCGCCGGGCTCGTGCTGGCCGGCGGGCTGTACCGGGGGGTGAGCAACAGCGCCGGGGAGTGGGGCCATACGACGCTGGTGCTGGACGGCCGGCTGTGCCACTGCGGCAACCACGGCTGCGTCGAGACGTACGTCGGCGCCCCCGGCATCATGCTCAACCTGCGCGAACTCAGCCCGCGCAGCGCGCTGTTGCACCCCGAGGACCAGACCGCGACCATCGACGCGCTGACCCGCGGGGTCGCCGCGGACGACCCGGTGGCCGTCAAGGTGGTCCGGGACACCGCCCGTTACCTGGGCGCCGGCATCTCGGACCTGGTGAACCTGTACAACCCCGAAGTGGTCGTGCTCAGCAGCTGGGTCGCCAGGAAACTCGGCGCTCCGCTGCTGGACGAAGTGCGCGAGGCCGTCCGGCGGCACGCGCTGCGGCGGCCGTTCGCCGCCACCGAGATCGTGCTCTCCCCCATCCCCACCGACCCGGTGTGCCTGGGCGCCGCCACCTTCGCACTGGAGGGCGCCCTTCAGGCGGTGGGACAGCGGACCCCCAGACGCACCGCCCCCTTGAGGAGCCGTACCGCACCGCCCGTATGACGACGGAAGGGATGCCGTTTTGACCCGCACCACGAGACCGGTCCTCGCCACGGCCGCGGCCGTACTGGCCGTGACCGGCGCCCTGCTCAGCGGCCCGCCCGCGAACGCCGCCGACACCGTCGCGGCCGCCGAGGTCTCGCCGCACGCGGCCCAGACCATCGACGACATCGGCGCCTCGGGCGCCTGGTGGGTCGACGACCTCCAGCACTTCGACCCCAAGGTCCAGGCCAGGGTGGCGAAGCTGCTGTTCTCCCGGCAGGGCCTAGCCCTGTCCGCGTACCGCTACAACATCGGCGGCGGCGGAGTCGCGGTCACCACCCCGGCCCGGGCCGCCGAGGACTTCCTGAACGACGACGGCTCCTACGACTGGAGCAGGGACAAGGGCGGCCGGACGTTCCTGCGGTACGCCGCGAAGTACGGCGTGCAGGACCTGATCGGCTTCGTCAACAGCGCGCCGGCCCGGTGGACCACCAACGGGCAGAGCTGCGGTGGCCGGCTGAAGACGGAGAACGAGGGCGACTACGCGAAGTACGTCGCCGACGTCACCGACCACTTCGCCCGGCAGGGCGTCCGGCTGGACTACATCAGCCCCTTCAACGAGCCTGACAACGACTTCGGTTCGTGCGGCCAGGAGGGCATGAAGGTCACCGTCGACCAGCGCGACGACATCGTACGGGCGCTCGGCGCCGAGCAGCGGGCCCGGCACCAGAAGACGTCGATCATCGCCGACGAGTCCAGCCAGACGACCCAGTTCGTCTCCGAACTCCCGCAGTGGATCTCGCAGCCGGACACCGCGCAGTACGTCTCCGCGCTGGCGCACCACACGTACAACAACCCGAGCGACGGTCAGCTCGGCAACGTCTACGAGACGTCGAGGACGGTCGGCCAGAAGTCCTGGGCATCGGAGATCTGCTGCTTCGGCAAGGGCTCGACCGGCTGGAACCAGGAGTACGACCCCACCATCGACAACGCCCTGCTGCTGTCCCGGATCGTCTACAAGGACTTCGCGAGCGCCCACGACTCCGCCTTCCAGTGGTGGGTGGCGCTGGCCGGCGGCTACGGCACCTCCCCCACGGAGAAGAACGACGTCGGCTGGAACGACGGCCTGATCTACTACGACCCCGACTACGCGACCGACGGCAACCAGACGCTGTACTTCACCAAGCGGTACTACGCGCTCGGCCAGTACAGCAAGTTCGTCCGGCCGGGCTCGGTCGCGCACAACGTGACCGGGGCACCGGACGGGGTCGAGGTGTCGTCGTACGACCGGGACGGCACGTGGGTGGTCGTGGTCAACAACCACAACACCACGGACACCCCGCTGAGTCTGCACTTCAACAGTGGGACGCCGGTGCGGGCCCGGCAGGCGGTGCGGACCTCGGCGACCGAGGACTGGGCGGACGTCGCGAAGCCGACGGTGAGCGCGGGCACGGTCTCCGCGACCCTCGCCGCCCGTTCGATCACCACGTACGTCCTCGACCAGAAGGGCCACGGCGGTTCGGCCGTCACCGGCGCGCTGGTGGGCAAGCAGTCCGGCAAGTGCCTCACCGCCGACACCGCCGGGGCCGCCCTCGCCACCTGCACGGGCGCCGACGGCCAGTCCTGGTCGTACGCCGCGGACGGCACCCTGAAGGGCGCGAACGGCTATCTGACGGCCGCCGGTCCGGCTCTGACCGCCACCGCCGAACCGACCGGTGACGCGAGCCAGCGCTGGCTGCTGAACGCCGACGGCCAGATCCTCAGCGAGGCGTCCGGCAAGTGCCTGGACGTGAGCGGGCAGGCCACCGCCGACGGCAGCAAGGTGATCCTCTACAGCTGCAACGGCGGCGCCAACGAGGCCTGGACCAGGCGGTAGCGACCCCGTCCCACCCGACCCGAGGGCCGCCGGCCTCCCCGATTCCCGGCGGCCCTCAACTCCCCCTGCTCTCCTTTCCGTTCGTCATCCCGAACCGGGTACAACGTTTCGCGCAGACTTCGTCCAACCTCTTGCCGAAGTATTAGCCGAAGGTTAACGTCCCGCTCCGCAACGCAATTTCAGCCATCTGGCTCGCGAGGTGGTCAGGGCCCCGCACGGCCGCAGCACCACAGCCGCACTCGACAGACAAGGACGTCAGCATGTCGGCACAGAGCAACACCAACTGGTCCCGCCGGTCCCTCTTCCGGGCGGCCGCAGGCATGGCCGCCGCCGGCACGCTGGCCGCGTGCGGCGGCAACAACGGCCGGGGCGGCGGCAGCGGGTCGGGCACCCAGCTCACCCAGATGTTCCATGCCTACGGCGAGGCGGGCGTCGAGCAGGCGGTCAAGCGGTACCCCACCGCCTACAAGGCCGCCAACGTGACGACGCAGTGGATCACCAGCTCCGACTACGAGAGCAAGCTCTTCGCCACGCTGCTCACCAAGTCCGCCCCCGACGTGTTCGAGTTCCACCCGCAGATCCAGATGGTCAAGAGCGGTCAGGTCGCCGACCTGAGCGACATCATCAACCCGGTCAAGGACGACTTCAACCCGGCCGACATCAAGTCGCACACGGTCGACGGGAAGATCTACGGCGTCCGGATGATCGACGACCCGCAGTTCTTCTTCTACCGGCCCTCGCTCTTCGAGAAGGCCGGCGTGAAGGTCCCGGAGACCCTCGACGAGCTGATCGAGATCTCGGCCAAGCTCACCACCAGCAAGATGAAGGGCCTGTACCTCGGCAACGACCTGCACGCGATCATCAGCCCGCTGATCTGGTCCGCGGGAGCCGACACCCTCGACGACAAGAACCAGATCGCCTACCACACGCCCGGCGTCGTCGAGGGCCTGAAGAAGATGCGCAAGCTGTTCACCAGCGGAGACCTGCTCCTCGGTGCGCCGACCGACTACTGGGACCCGTCCGCGCTCAACCAGGGCCTGTGTGCCATCCAGTTCTGCGGTATGTGGGCGATGCCGCAGTTCCAGAAGGCGCTCGGCGACGACATCGGGATCTTCCCCTTCCCGAAGACCGTCGACTCCGGCAAGCAGTCCGTCTACAACGGCGGCTGGTCGATGTTCGTCAACGCCAAGGGCGACCACGTCGACGCGGCCAAGGAGTACGTCAAGTGGCTGTGGATCGACCAGAAGAAGGACCAGGAGGACTTCGCGACGTCGTACGGCTTCCACATCCCGCCGCGCACGTCGATCGCCGCGTCGGCCACCAAGCTCAAGTCCGGCCTCCCCGCGGAGGGCGTGAAGCTCTTCAACGAGTTCGGGCACTTCGACAACATCGGCTGGACCCAGGCCATGATCCAGGCGTCGTGGGACGTGCTCGCCAACTGCGTCCGCAAGTCCGGTGACCCGGAGAAGGCGC
Organism: Streptomyces humi; assembly: GCF_001005085.2. Classification (GTDB taxonomy): domain Bacteria; phylum Actinomycetota; class Actinomycetes; order Streptomycetales; family Streptomycetaceae; genus Streptomyces; species Streptomyces humi. The sequence goes on along the minus strand of NZ_LBMU02000023.1, from coordinate 206,723 downwards.
TCGACCAGTGCGACACGACCGTCAACCGCGAGCTGAAGAAGCTCTTCGGATAAGTCTCGGACGGACCGGACCCATGTCGACGACCACGACACGCGACCTCGCGAACCCCGCCCCGGCGAAGGCCAGTCAGGCCAGGCCGCGGCGGGGCCTGCGGGGCAGCCGCACCCTCAACTTCTGGCTCTTCATCAGCCCCTTCCTGATCGGGCTGATCGTCTTCGTCTACGTGCCGATCGGCTGGAGTCTCTACCTCAGCTTCTTCGACGCACGGTTCACCGTCACGCCGGACAAGTTCGTCGGCTTCGACAACTACACGTACATGCTGACGGACCCCAAGTTCGTCGGCTCGCTCGGCACCTTCACCGTGTTCGCCGCGTTCATCGTGCCGACCACCTGGGCGGTGTCGCTCGGCCTCGCCCTGCTGGTGAACCGGATCCGGTTCATGCGGGCGTTCTTCCGGTCGGTGTTCTTCCTGCCGACCGCGTGCAGCTACGTCGCCGCGTCGCTGATCTGGAAGATGTCCATCTTCAGCGGGGTCCGCTTCGGCCTGCTGAACACGGTCCTCGGCTGGTTCGGGGTCGACAGCGTCGCCTGGCTGGCCTCCCCCAGTCCCCCCTGGTACTGGCTCGTCATCGTCACGCTCCGGCTGTGGCTACAGTCCGGTTTCTACATGATCCTGTTCCTGGCGGCCCTTCAGAACATCCCGGGCGAGCTGTACGAGGCCGCGGCCATCGACGGCGCCAAGCGGGGCTGGCAGACCTTCCGTTACATCACCCTGCCGCAGTTGCGGGCCACCTCGACCGCGGTGGTCCTGCTCCTGCTCATCGCCGCCTACCAGGCCTTCGACGAGTTCTACAACCTGCTCGACAAGACCACCTGGGGCCGGCCGCCGCTGGTCGAGCTGTACGCCACCGCCCTCGGCACATCACAGGACTACGGCGCGGGCAGCGCGGGGGCCGTCATCCTGACCCTGCTGATCATCATCGTCACCCTGTTCCAGGGCAAGATCATGGGCTTCGGAAGGGGGGAGGAGTCCAAGTGACCACCACCACGCCCGACATGAACAAGACCACGCCCACGAAGGCCGGACGCCGACGCGGCGGGGTGATGGGCAGCACCGGCCTGTGGATCGCCACCGGTGTCGCCACCTTCCTCTTCCTGGTCCCGTTCTACATCCTGCTCCGCAACGCCCTCACCACGGACACCGCCATCACCGGGCCGAGCTGGCAGTTCTTCCCCACGCACCTTCAGTGGGGCAACATCAAGGAACTGTTCGACGACCCGCAGGTCGACTTCGCCCGGTCGATGTGGAACTCACTGGTCGTGGCCGTCTCCATGACCGTCGGCATCCTGCTGGTGTGCTCGCTGGCCGGCTACGCCCTGGCCCGCATCCCCTACAAGCACGCCAACAAGATCTTCTACCTCGTCCTGGGCACCCTGATGGTCCCGACCTCGGTGACCTTCGTGCCCAGCTTCGTGCTGGTCTCCTCGCTCGGCTGGGTGGACACCTACCGGGGTCTGATCATCCCCGGCCTGTTCAGTGGTTTCACCTGCTTCCTGTTCCGGCAGTACTTCCTGGGGTTCCCGAAGGAGCTGGAGGAGGCGGCGCGGGTGGACGGGCTGGGTTACTGGGGCTCGTACTGGCGGGTCGTCGTACCCAACTCGCTGAACTTCTTCGCGGCGATCGCCACCATCACCTTCATCGGCGCCTGGAACGCCTTCCTGTGGCCCCTGGTCATCGGCCAGGACCCCGGGGCGTGGACCGTCCAGGTCGTGCTCTCGTCATACATGACCAACCAGACGGTCGTCTTCCACACCATCTTCATGGCCACCGCCATCTCCATCCTGCCCCTGGTGTTCGTCTTCCTCTTCCTCCAGCGCTGGCTGGTCCAGGGGATCGCGCAGACCGGCATCAAGGGCTGACACCGCACTCTCACGACCTGGAGACCGATGTCTTTCCGCACCTCCGCCACCGACTACGTCGAGGACGTCTCCCCGGGCTCGGGTGCCCTGCCGCCCCGGGCCTGGTACCCACGCTCGGACACCGCGTCGCTCTCGCTGAACGGCAGTTGGCGTTTCCGGCTGTCGGCGACGGCCGACGCCGAGGACGACGCGTTCGCCGAGCCGGGGTACGACGCCGGTGGCTGGGCGGAGGTCTCGGTCCCGGGCCACTGGGTGCTCCAGGGACACGGCGCACCGGTCTACACGAACCACCTCTACCCGTTCCCGGTCGACCCGCCCCGGGTGCCGACCGAGAACCCCACCGGTGACCACCTGCGGTTCTTCGACCTGCCGGCGGGCTGGGACGTCACCGACGGCGGGGCGGTCCTCCGCTTCGACGGCGTCGAGTCCTGCGCCCGGGTCTGGCTCAACGGCACGGACATCGGCGAGTTCAAGGGCTCCCGGCTGCCGCACGAGTTCGCGGTCGGCCATCTGCTCGAGCCGGCCGGGAACGTCCTCGCGGTCCGGGTCCACCAGTGGTCGGCGGGCTCCTACCTGGAGGACCAGGACCAGTGGTGGCTGCCCGGCATCTTCCGTGACGTCACCCTGCTGCACCGCCCGGCGGGCAGCGCCCTCGACTTCTTCGTGCACGCCTCCTACGACCACGTCGGCGGCACCGGCACGCTGCGCGTCGACTCCGACGTGGACGGCCGGGTCACCGTGCCGGACCTCGGCATCGACATCGCCACCGGCGAGTCCGCGACCGTCCCGGTCGAGCCGTGGACGGCCGAGACCCCGCGGCTGTACGACGGGCTGCTGGCCACCGAGGGCGAACGGGTGCCGCTGCGGATCGGCTTCCGGACGGTGGAGCTGGCGGACGGTCTGATCAAGGTCAACGGGAAGGCGGTCCTCTTCAAGGGCGTCAACCGGCACGAGTGGCACCCCCGGCTCGGGCGCGCCCTCGACCTGGAGACCATGCGTGAGGACGTGCTGCTGATGAAACGGCACAACCTCAACGCCGTCCGTACCTCCCACTACCCGCCGCACCCGGCCTTCCTCGACCTGTGCGACGAGTACGGCCTGTGGGTGATCGACGAGTGCGACCTGGAGACCCACGGCTTCACCGAGCAGGCCTGGCGGGACAACCCCGTCGACGACGACCGCTGGACCCCGGCCCTGCTGGACCGGGCGGCCCGGATGGTCGAGCGCGACAAGAACCACCCGTCGGTGGTGATCTGGTCGCTGGGCAACGAGGCGGGCACGGGCCGGGGCCTGACCGCGATGGCCGAGTGGATCCACGGCCGCGACACCTCTCGTCTCGTGCACTACGAGGGTGACATCGACTGCCGTGACACGGACGTGTACTCACGGATGTACGCCGACCACGCGGAGGTCGAGCGGATCGGCCGGGGACTGGACGGCGGCACCCACAAGCGCCGTCAACTGCCCTTCATCCTCTGCGAGTACGGCCACGCCATGGGCAACGGACCCGGCGGACTCGCCGACTACCAGCGGATCTTCGAGTCGCACGACCGGCTCCAGGGCGGTTTCATCTGGGAGTGGATCGACCACGGCGTCGAGGACGAACGGTACGGCTACGCGTACGGCGGTGACTTCGGCGAGGAACTGCACGACGGGAACTTCGTCTGCGACGGCCTGGTCTTCCCGGACCGGCGGCCCTCACCCGGCCTGCTGGAGTACAAGAAGGTGATCGAGCCGGTCCGGATCGACGGCGACGGCGACGGCACCACCGTCCACGTCACCAACGGACAGGACTTCGCCGACCTGTCGGCGTTCGCCTTCGAGTGGTCGTACCAGGTGGACGGGGAGACGGTGGCATCGGGCAGCCTCGCGGTGCCGGCCCTCGCGGCCGGCGAGTCGGCGGAGGCGAAGCTGCCGGAGCCGCCCGCGACGGACGGCGGCGAGGCGCGGTGGACGGTCCGGGCGCTGCTGGCGGCCGACACCTCCTGGGGGCCCGCCGGGCATGTCGTCGCCTGGGGCCAGATCCCGGCCTCGGCACGACGGTCGCCGTCGGTCGCCGCGACCGCCGCCCCGGTGACCGACGGCGGACGGATCACGCTCGGTCCGGGCACCTTCGACGCGCGCACCGGCGCGCTGCTGAGCATCGGCTCGGTGGCCGTGACCGGACTGCGCCTCGACGTGTGGCGGGCGCCCACCGACAACGACGACGGTGCCGCCTGGCAGAGCGATCTGCGCTACGGCGAGCTGTGGCGGAAGTTCGGTCTGCACCGCATGCGGCACCGCCTGGACGCGGTGCAGGCGGACGGGAACGCGCTGACGGTGCGGACCCGGGTGGCGCCCGCCGCCTGGGAGTTCGGGCTCGCCACCGGCTACCGCTGGACCTCGGACGGCGACCGTCTCCGGCTGACCGTCACCGTCACCCCCGACGGTGACTGGACGGTGCCGCTGCCCCGGCTCGGCATCCGCTTCGGGCTGCCGGCCGCGGACCGGGTGCGGTGGTTCGGCGGCGGACCCGAGGAGGCCTACCCGGACACCAGGTCGGCCGCGCTGGTGAGCCGTTGGGAGTCTCCCGTGGACGGCCTCCAGACCCCCTACGTCCGGCCTCAGGAGAACGGCGCCCGCGCGGACGTCCGTTGGGCGGAGCTCGGCGGCCTGCGGATCGACGGCGACCCGGAGTTCTGGTTCACCGCCCGTCGCTGGACCACCGAGCAGCTGGACGCGGCGGCCCACCGCACCGACCTCACCCCCGGTGACACCGTGTGGGTCAACCTGGACCACGGTCAGCACGGCATCGGCTCGCAGTCCTGCGGCCCGGGGGTCCTGCCCCCGTACCGACTCCATGCCGCGCCGGCCGAGTTCACCTTCGTGTTCGCGGACGTCGGCTGATCCGCGGGCACCCGCCCGGAGGCCCCCGGACCGTGCCTGGTCCGGGGGCCCTCCGGCTGCTCAGCCTCCCTGCCCGGCGGGCCCGCAGCGGTACAGGACGTAGTGGGAGACGTGGACCGGCGAGCAGTGTCCGAGGACCCACCGGACCAGTGCCCGGCCGGGCGTCTTCGCGCCCCGGGCGCGGTGGGTGAGGTCGGCGGTGGAGAGCAGGACGTAGCGGAGCCGGCCGGTGTCCACGAGGCGGTGGAAGGCGCTGGGCGCGGGGTACGGCACATGGGCGGTGAAGCCGCCGATCGGAAGGATGGCGGCGTTGTCCGAGAGGATGTACGGCGCCGCCATCTGCCAGCGGGGCACCGCGGCCAGGTAACGGGCGCCGTCGCGGTGGGCGGTGAGGTAGGCGAGGACCCGTCGCTGGGCCGGGTTCAGCGCGGAGGCGCCGTTGCGGGTGGCGATGCTGCCGGGACCGATCCGGCCGAAACCGCCGGGCTGGTTGTAGCGCAGGGACATCGCGGACGCGGACCAGACGGCGGGCACGACCAGGACCGCGACGAGCGCGACGGCCAGCGCGGTCCGGCGCGGACGCGACCCGCCCACGGCGAACAGGGCCAGCGCCGGCAGGGCCAGGACCACGGCGACCACGACCGACCAGGTGAAGAAGCCCGGGTAGTACAGGGTCAGGGCCGCGCACCAGCCGACGTTCACGGCCAGGACCGCGCACATCACGCCACGGCGCCGCACCCGGGTCACGGCCACCGCCGCCAGGGCCGACAGACCGACCGCCACCACGCCCATGTAGTAGGTGTGCCCGGTCACGCTGCCGAAACTGAAGACCAGGAAGAACGTCACCAGCCAGCCGCCCCACAGCAGGAGGCCGGCGAGGAAGGGGTCGGTGCGCGGCGGGCGGCGGCGCCACAGCCCGTACACCCCGGCTGCCAGGCCCAGCGCCGCCAGCGGATACAGCCAGCCGGTCTGGCTGGCCAGTCCGGGGCTGAACATCTTCCAGACGCTGTCCCCCATCCCCGCCGACGCCCTGCCGTGCGCCCGGTCCGCGACGATGCTCCCGGTGCCGGCCGCGTCGACACCCAGCGCCTGGAAGCGGGTCAGGAAGTTGTAGCCGACGACCAGGGCGACCGGCGAGTTGTCGGTCGTGCCGTCCAGGTAGGGGCGGGCGGCGGCCGGGGTGAGACCGGCGGCCAGCATCCAGGACAGCGACACCGTCAGCATGACCGCCCCGGCCACCGCGAGGTCCCGGAGCCGGCGGCGCAGGGTGGTCGGCGCGGCCACCAGGTAGGTCACGGTCAGCGCGGGCAGCACCGCCCAGGCCTCCAGCATCTTGCACTGGAAGGCCACCCCCACCCAGACGCCCGCCAGGACCAGGGTGCGCAGCCGGGCGCGGGCGGTGGCCCGCTGGGTGGCCTCGGCGGCCAGCAGCAACAGCAGGACGAACGGCGCGTCCTCGGTGACCGAGCGGCCGAGGCCCACGGTCACCGGGGTGAGGGTGAGGAAGGCGGCGGCCAGCAGTCCGGCGGGGACGCCGGCCCAGCGTCGTACCACCACGTGCAGCAGGACCACCGAGGCCACGCCCTCCAGGGCCTGCGGGACCACCAGGGACCACGGGTGGAAGCCGAGGACCAGCGCCGACAGGGCCTGCGGCCACAGGAAGCCGGGCAGCTTGTCCAGGGTGATGGAGTCGCCGGGGTCGAAGGAGCCGTAGAAGAAGGCCACCGGGTTGTCGGTCATGCTGCGGACGGCGCTCGCGTAGAAGGAGTGGTACGCGCTGTGCCAGATGCCCCAGCAGAAGAACAGCGCGGCGACGGTGGCGATGCCGGCGAGGATCGGACGCTCGTAGCGCCGGGTTCGGCTCCGCGGCCCGGCCGGCGGAGGCGGCGCCCCCTCGACATGGACGAGCGGCTCGGCGCTGACAGGGCTCGGCATCGCGGACGGCCTCCAGGACTCCGGTGTCCAGGGCTTCGAGAGGGCCCTGGACCGTTACGGCCTGTAGGACGACCGGATCCCGGCGAACGTCACGTCCGGAATGTCAAGGAACATGCAGGATGTTCGTGAGGATCGGCCGTGAAAGCCGTAAGGATCCTGAATTCCGCCCGTGTCTCAGCGCGCCGGCCGTCCGGCGTGCTGGGCCGCGAGCCGCACCGGCGCGTTCTGTGCGCCGTACCCGCGGTATCCGGGGTCGCGTTCGACCAGTTCGAAGAACACCCGTCCGACGGTCCGGGTGTAGCAGTGCCGGAAGGCCCCGCCCGCGTCCCGGTCGTAGAGGATGCCTAGTTCCCGGTACGTCTCCAACTCCCCGTCGGGGAACTCGTACCGGGCGGCCAGGTCGTCGTGGTAGTTGCCCGGAATGGGCAGCGGCGCGCCGCCGGCCGCCCGGAAGGCACGGGCCGCGGCCACCACGTCGTCGACGGCGAGGGCGATGTGCTGGGCGTGCAGGGTGTCGTCGGCCGGGGCAGCGCCCACGCCGAGGGCGATCCGGACGCGGCCGCCGGCGTCGGTGACGGCGCGGGAGCGCAGCAGCCCGTAGGGGTCGGCGACATCGACGCTGTCCTGGGCGTGCAGGCCGAGGACGGCACGGTGGAAGAGGGCCGCCTCGTCGTACTGGTGCCAGGGCTGGACCAGGGCCAGGTGGTCGATACGGGCCGGAGACGGCGCAGGCTCGTGCGGCACGGCGGCGAAGTCGGCCAGCCAGTCCGGGAGTTCGGGGGCGCGTCCGGTGGCGCAGAAGAACAGTTCCGTGCCGTCGGGTGCCGCGACCGCGTCCAGTGGGACGTCTTCGGGGGCCCGGCGGCGGGGCAGTACGGGGGCGAGCAGCGCCTCGGCGCGGCGGGCGGCGGCCCGTGGGTCCGGTGACTCCAGGCCGATCGCGGCGAGTCCGGTGCCGTCACGCCGGGCGGCGGGCCCGGTGTTGACCAGGATCCGCGCCTCGCCCAGCTCCCACAGGTCGACGGGCTTGCTCCGATGACGCGCGGTCCGCGCGAAGCCGAGGGCGCCGAGCAGCGCCGAGACGGGTTCCGCGTCCGGGGTGACCAGTTCGGCGAACGCGACTCCCGTCGGCACGACCGGCGCGGGCAACTCCGCCACGCCGACGGCTTCTTGGAGCATCAGCAGGGAACGCCGGGCGTCGACGGCGGTCGGCCCGGCCTCGGCCTGCCGGAAGACGTCGTTGAACACTTCGAGGGAGAGCGGTCCGTCGTACCCGGTCCGCAGCACATGGCGCACGAGCCCGGCCACGTCGAACCCGCCCTGACCCGGGAAGCAGCGGTAGTGGCGGCTCCACTGGAGCACGTCCATGGCGAGCAGCGGGGCGTCGGCCAGCTGAAGGAAGAAGATCTTCTCGCCGGGGATGTCCTCGATGCCCTTCGGGTCGGACCCCCGGGAGAGGATGTGGAAGCTGTCGAGACAGGTCCCGAGCGCGGGATGCCCGGCCGCCTCGACGATCCGCCAGGCATGGTCGTACGTACTGACGTGCCGCCCCCAGGCCAGCGCCTCGTAGGCGACACGGATACCGAAGTCAGCGGCGAGCGAGGCCAGTTCCGACAGCTGCCGGGCGGCCAGTGCGTCGTCGTCGACGGCCGACGGGGAGACGGAGGAACAGACGAGGACGGTGTCGGCGCCCAGTTCCCCCATCAGCTCGAACTTGTGCCGGGCGCGGCGGAGGTTCCGGCCGAACTCGCCCTCGGGCACGGCCTCGATGTCCCGCAGGGGCTGGTAGAGGTCGACGGTCAGCCCGAGATCCGCGCACCGCGCCCGTACCTCCCGGGGCGACAGCGGACTGGCCAGCAGATCGTTCTCGAAGATCTCCACCCCGTCGAACCCGGCCCGGGAGGCGGCGGTCAGCTTCTCGGTGAGCGACCCACTGAGCGAAACGGTGGCAATCGAAGTACGCATGATCCTTTTCCTGACGTGCACCGCACCTGCTCAGGGGCGCGGGGCTGTATCGATGTGCGGCTGCCGCCGCGTGGGCGCGACCAGCGACCACGAACCCGCACCCGCACCCGTCACACGACCTGCCCCGCCGGCCTCTCCGCCGACTCCGCCGACTCCGTCAGCTCCCCGATGTCGGCCAGCATCCGCGAGGCGTCCGCCTCCCTCCCCGTGAACAACCGGAACGCGTCCGCGGCCTGGAACACCGCCATCCCACCCCCGTCCAGCACCGCACACCCCGACGACCGTGCCGTCCGCACCAGTTCCGTCTCCAGCGGCCGGTACACCACCTCCGCCACCCACAGCTCCGGCCGCAGCAACTCCGCGGGCAACGGCAGCCCCGGATGCGCCGCCATCCCGGTCGGCGTCGCGTGCACCAGCCCGTCGGCCCCCGCGAGCAGCTCCGGCAACCGCTCCGGCTCCGCGGCGACCGCACGTCCCGCGCCGAAGTACCGGTTCAGGGCCCCCGCGAGATCGACGGCCCGGTCGGCCAGCGCGTCCACGACGGTGACCCGCTCGGCCCCCAGGGTGAGCGTGGCATGCGCGACGGCGGCCCCGGCACCCCCGGCGCCGAGCTGCACCACCCGCTCCAGCGGAGCGTCCCGCAGCCCCCGCGCGAACGAGGCCGCGAACCCGGTCACGTCCGTGTTGTGTCCGACCGCCCTGCCGTCGGCCTCGAACACCACCGTGTTGACCGCGCCGAGCGCCTCGGCCTGCGGGGCCAGCGCGTCCAGGTGCTCGATGACCAGCTGTTTGCACGGATGCGTGATGTTCAGCCCGTCGAAGCCCAGGTCACGTGCCGCCCGGACCAGGTCGCCCACGGCCTCCGGCGGCACGCCGAGCGCGTCGATGTCGATCAGCCGGTACAGGTACCGCAGCCCCTGCCGGCCGGCCTCGCGCTCGTGCAGGGCCGGGCTGAGCGACGGGCCGATACCGGCACCGATCAGTCCGACGAGATACGCGTCCTTGGCCACGTGGCCCTCCTGAGCGGCATAGCTAATGTACGAACCAGTACGTTAGCTATAACACCGGAGGCCACGACAGGGGAAGACCCTTCGGGAGACGACCGCGGCGCGGCTTCTAGAATCTCCGCACCGGCCACCCCTTCCGAGGCACCCGATAGGAACCCGATGACCAGCGTCGACGAACCGGCACCCACCAACGGGCGGATCCGTGACGCCGCCCGCACCCAGGCCGAGATCCTCGACGTGGCCACCCAGGAGTTCGCCCGGGCCGGCTACGACGGTGCCCGCGTGGACGAGATCGCGGCCCGCACGCGCACCACGAAGCGGATGATCTATTACTACTTCGGCGGCAAGGAACAGCTGTTCACGGCGGTCCTGGAGCGCGCGTACGGCGTGATCCGGGAGGCCGAGCAGCGGCTCGACGTGGAGCATCTGGACCCGGTCGCGGCGATCCGCCGGCTCGCCGAGCTGACCTTCGACCACCACGAGCAGCACCCCGACTTCATCCGCCTGGTCAGCATCGAGAACATCCACGGCGCGGAGCACATCGCGGCCTCCGAGAAACTGGGCCGGATCGGCTCCCCCGCCCTGGAGGTGATCCGCCGGATCCTCGCCGCGGGCCAGGAGTCCGGGCTGTTCACCGCGGACGTCGACGCCGTCGACCTGCACGCGATGATCAGCTCGTTCTGTTTCTTCCGGGTGGCGAACCGGGCCACCTTCGGCGCCCTGTTCGGGCGTGACCTGGTGGACCCGGCGCAGCGCGAGCACTACCGCGCCATGCTCGGCGACATGGTGATCGCCTACCTCACCGCGGAGCGCGCGGCGGGCTGACCGCCGGGGCCCGGCATCCGGCGCCACCTCTTGACAGCGGGGAAACGCGGGCGCAACATCCGTACCCATCGCGACTAACTACCCAGTGGGTTAATTAGCACCGAACCCCTGGTCCGCCGAACCCGTCATCCCTGGGAACCGGCCTTCTCCCCCGCCGCTCACTCCGCCTACGTTGGAGTTCCCCGAAGGAGCACCGCCGTGTCCGTCCCCGCCCCGCCCGCCGCCACCGCCGCACCGCCCGGCGGCCAGCCGAGGAAGGCCGCCCTGGCCGCCTGGATCGGCAGCGCCCTGGAGTACTACGACTTCTTCATCTACGGCAGCGCGGCCGCGCTGATCTTCCCGAAGGTCTTCTTCGACGAGTCGGACCCCGCCAACGCGACCCTGCTGTCACTGGCCACGTTCGGGGTGGCGTACGCGGCCCGGCCGGTCGGCGCGTTGTTCCTCGGGCACTTCGGGGACCGGATCGGCCGTAAGAAGATCATGGTCTTCACACTGATCCTGATGGGTCTGTCGACGTTCCTGATCGGCTGTCTGCCGAGCCGCGCCCAGGTCGGGTCCCTCGCCCCGGTGCTGCTGGTGCTGTGCCGGGTGCTCCAGGGCGTCTCGGCCGCCGGAGAGCAGGCCAGCGCCAGCTCGATGAGTCTGGAGCACGCGCCGCCGGACCGGCGGGGCTTCTTCACCAGCTTCACCCTCAGCGGCACCCAGGGCGGTCAGCTGATCGCCACCCTGGTCTTCATCCCGGTCGCCCAGCTGCCCGACGACCAGTTGCTGTCCTGGGGCTGGCGGGTGCCGTTCTGGGCGAGTGTGGTGGTGGCCGTGGTCGGCTGGGTGATCCGGCGCAAACTGGAGGAGACCCCGGCCTTCGCACGGCAGGCGGCCGCCGAGGGCGTCGAGCGGCTGCCGCTGGTGACGCTGCTGCGCCACCACTGGGCGGACGTGCTGCGGGTGATCGGGGGCGCGCTGATCGCGTCGGTGAGCACCATCTTCACGGTGTGGGCGCTGGCCTACGCGACGAGCGACGCGGTGGGCATGTCCAAGACGTCGATGCTGTGGGTGGGCGCCCTGGCGAACCTGGTGGCGCTGGGCGCGATCCCGGCGTGGGCGACGCTGTCGGACCGGATCGGCCGGCGGCCGGTGTACCTGATCGGCGCGGTGGGCAGCGCGGCCGCGATGTGCGGCTACCTGTGGGCGATCTCCACCGGCTCGTACCCGCTGGTCATGCTCCTCGGGATCGTGGCCTTCGGCGTCGTCTACAGCGCGGCGAACGGCGTCTGGCCGTCCTTCTACGGCGAGATGTTCTCGACCCGGGTACGGCTGTCCGGCATGGCGATCGGCACCCAGATCGGGTTCGCGGTGGCCGGGTTCGCGGTGACCTTCGCGGCGCGGATCGCGGGTCCGGGCGGCGACGACTGGTCGGCGGTGGCCCTGTTCACGGCCGCGCTGTGCGTGCCGCCGGTGATCGCGGCGCTGACGGCCCGGGAGACGCACCGGGTGCCGACCGAACTGCTCGGCGAGCGGCCGGAGTCGGCGGCGGTCCGACCGGAGAAGGTGTCGGCCTGAGCTCCGGCGGAGGCTTCCCCCCGAGCCCTCGGTGGCCCGGGGGGGAACCTCCGTGTCAGCCGGACACCAGCAGCTCCGTCCAGTCCGCCGCCACCCGTTCCAGCGAGAACCCCTCCCGTACCTGGCCGCGTGCCACCTCCCCGGCGTCCTGCCAGTCCGCCTGCTCGGCGAGGGCGGCGACGGCCGCGGCCATCGCCCGCGGGTCCTGGTGGATCCACCGCCGGTCGTAGATCTCGTCCGCGCCCGGCCACGGCAGCAGCGCGGGTACGGCGCCGGAGGCCATGCCCTCGGCCGGGGCGAGGTGGAAGCTCTCGTCGTCGCTGGTGGACAGCACATGCCCGATGCGGCGCAGCCAGCCCGGCACGTCGGGCCCGAACCGGTCGAAGACGACGGCCCCTTCGAGCAGCGGCGAGGTCTGGATCCGGCGCAGGACCGCGTCGTAGTGCGCGCGTTCCTCGGGCTTGTTCCAGATCCACCAGTACTCCCACGGCGGCTTGGACTTGACCGAGAGGTGCCAGCGCCGGTCGTGGACGCGCAGCGCTTCGAGGACGTCGAGGCCGAGGTCGAGGCGCTTGCGGCTGGGCGCGATGCCGATCATGCCGAGGCGGTGCCGGGCGCCGGGCGCCTTGGGCCGGTCCAGTTGGTCGACGTCCACCCAGTTGCCGATCGTGACGATCTTCGAGGCGGGCCAGCCGGTGCGCTCCCGGGTGGCGCGGGCGTAGTAGGGGCTGACGCACACCACCCGGTCGACGGCGTCGATGTCGACCTGCTGCGGGTAGCCGGCGTCGAGTTCGAAGCGGTGCAGCCGCACGATCAGCCGGCTGCCGCGCCGCTTGTGACGGCTGTACCAGACGGCCGCCGGGCCGCACCACTCGACCACCACCACGTCGGCCCACTCGGCGAGCCGGCGGCTCTCGGCCGGGTCGTGCCGGGCCAGCGCGGGCCAGGCGTCCACCCGGACGTCGAGGCCGGGCAGCGCCCGGAGGTGGTCGAGGAGCCGGGTGAGGAACTTCAGGTCGTGGCCCGCGACCCCGACCCGCAGCGGGCGCCCTCGGCCGGTGACGGCGGCGGGCGCGGCGGGGAAGGCGCGGTCGAGGTGGCCACGCCAGCGCGTCGCGGCGGCCTCCATGGTGTACTGCCGGGCGGCCCGCGTGCACCGGTCGGCGGCGAGCCGCCGGGCTCCCTCGTCCTGGACGGCGGTGCGGACGGCGTCCGCGGCGTCCGTGAGGGTGGCGAGCCCCGGCACGAACAGCGGGTAGTCGGCGCCGAGCAGGGCCTCGTGGGCGGGTGTGCGGTTGAGGACGACGGGCAGCCCGAGGGAGCCGAACTCCAGGACCTTGGTGGAGAGTTCCAGACTGGCGTCGAGGGAGGCGTCGCGCCAGCCGAGGCCGAGGTCGCAGTCGGCGGCGATCCGCATGGCCTCCTCGCGCGGCACCCCGCCGTGGTGGACGACCTCGGGGGTGGTGCGCAGCGCCTCGGCCATGGCGGTGTCGAAGCCGGGGTGGGCGGCATCCCGGTGGATCTTGTCGCCCACGGTGTGCAGTTCGGCCCGGACACCGCGTTCGGCGAGCAGCGCGGGCAGCCGGGTCATGGGCAGGGTGTTCCAGCGGGGCGCGAACTTGCCGGTGTAGACGAGGCGTACGGGCGTGTGCAGGCCGTCCCGGTCCGGCACCGTGAGGCCGGGCTCGGGTACGGCGGGCGGGCTGAGCACCGCCCGGCCGCAGGCCGCCGGCACCCAGGCCTCCAGGAAGCAGCGCAACTCCTCGGTCTGGCAGAGCAGTTGCCGGGAGGCTTCGGCGATGCGGACGAGGTCGGCGCGGGCCTCCTCCGTCATCTCGGCCGGGGACTGCGGGATGTCGGTGAGGTAGGCCCAGATCCGGCCGTCGAAGGCGCCGTCGGCGACGATCTGCTTGACCAGCCGGCGCCCGCGCAGCACCAGCAGGTCGCACGGCTCTCCCGCGTCGAGGCGGGCGAGCAACTGCGAGGCCTGGTAGGGGGAGAGGGGGTGCGCGCCCTGGCCGGGGACCAGGCGCTCCTCGTAGGGCCGGACCACGGTGACGCCGGGCAGTCCGGCCAGCGGGTCGGTGAGCCGGCCGGTCTCCACCGGGGCCTTGAGGACGAGGCGGGTCCGGCAGCCCGCCCGGGACAGCGCCTGGACCGTCGACTGGGCCCAGACGGCGGAGCCGTCGATGAGGTTGAGGTCCACGTCGCCGTAGACGAGCGCCCTGAGGGTGCGGGTCATGACGGTTCCTTTCCACGCACGGCGAACAACCGGTACCCGGCGCGCGACCAGGCGGCCGGTGGGGTACCGGCGTCGAGCAGCGAGCGGCGCACGAGCAGCGGGCGCAGCGTCGGTACGAAGGCGTAGTCGTCGGCGGCCGGATCGTGGCCCACCGCGTCGGCGCCGGAGAACTCCTGGGCGCAGAGCAGGTCGAGCAGCAGGGTGTCGGGGCGGTCCTCGGTCAGGTCGGTCCAGTCGGCGACCCAGGGGGCGGTGGGCGGCCCGGCGTGGACGGTGACCGAGGCGGCGGTGAGTTCGCCGAGCTCGAGGGCCGCCTGGTCGGCGACGACCACCTCGGCCGGCCGGTGCAGCTGGCCGAGGGTCTGGGCGACGAGCCGGGCCACGTCGGTGGCGTCCCGGGGTGCGGCGAGGATCGCGACCCGGCGTTCGGCGAGCGGGTCGGGGGCGCCGGTGAGCGCCGCGAGCCGGGCCAGCCGTACCCGGGTGCTGTCCTGCTGGAAGACCTCGCGGAGCCGGTCCCGGCCGTCGGTGACCGGGTCGAGCCGGCGCAGCGCCGTCCCGGTGTCGCCGTCCAGGACGCCGTCCCAGGGCAGCTGCGCCAGACCCGGGGCGGCCGAGGCCGGGCCGTCCCGCCACAGCACCGCCGCCCGGCCCAGCCCCCGTGCCCGGCCGACGAGTTCGGCGAGCGACCGGTCCAGGTCGGGGGCGAGGCCGGTGCCGGCGAGCGCCCAGGGGCCGGTGCCGGCCGCGCAGGCACTCAGCTGGACCAGGAGGACGTCGGGGTCGGTGCGCTCCACGAGCAGCCGGCCGTCGTGCGGCAGCACCCGGCTCACCACGGCGTCGGCCGCGAAGTCCGCGGCGGTGCGGTCGGTCAGCACACCGGTGATCACCAGCCGGTCCCGGGGTGCCACGGACAGGGCGCGGTGCGAGAGGTGGAAGCGGTCGTCGGCCGGTGCCTCGGGGGCCGGGGCGGTGCTCAGGGCGCGCGCCGGGCGCCCCTTCGTCTTCCGCTGCCGCCACAGCCCGTACAGTTCGCCGGGCAGCCGGGTCGCGCCCCTGCGTGGTGAACGGGCGGCCGACACCAGGGCCTTGCCCACCCGGAGCGAGGTGGAGCCCTCCAGCATGGTCACCCGCGCCTCCAGCACCCCGGTCCGCTCCCGGGCCCCGCGCAGGGCGGCGGCCAGCTGGTCCTTGTCGCGCAGGGCGGCGGCCAGCCGTTCCGCGAGGCCGTCCTCGCGGGCGTTCGCCAGGGCGCGGGCGGTCTCCTCGGCGGCCCTCTCCAGGTCGATCAGGCGAGCGCGCTGGGAGCGGGAGACGAAGTCGGCGAGGACGTACTCGTCGGCGATCCGCAGAGCGGTGGCGAAGCCGTCGGCGGGCAGCGGACGGCCGAACCAGTCGTGCGGCGGGAGCAGTTCCTCGGTGCACGCGAACACCGCGCCCGCGTGCAGGTGGGTGTAGCCGAGCGCGGCCGCGTGCAGGACCTGGCAGCGGTGTGCCACCAGGGCGTCCAGCAGCCGGTGGTACGGCAGTTCGGTGCCGGGGTGACCGAAGACGATCAGGCCGCGGCCACCGGGCCGCATCCGCTCCAGGGCGGCGAGACAGTCCGCCTCGCCGCCGTGCAGGTCCGGGTCGGGGCCGTAGCAGAGGAGCATCAGCTCCCCTTCGCCGACGGGCTGTTCGTGCCTGGTCGGGGTGACGCCGGGCGGCAGGTGCAGATAGGGGTCCAGACGCAGGCCGCCGGCCGTCGCGTCGACGACCGAGGTCACGTCGTCCAGATGCGGGTGGAGCAGATCGGTCAGGCGCATCAGCTGGTCCTCGTGAAGACGTGGAAGCCGACCCGGTTCTCGCGGAAGCCGTAGGGCCGGAAGAGGGTGTGGCGCAGGCCGAGGGGTTCCAGTTCCGCGCGGTACGCGGCGATCGGGCGGTGCAGGATGTAGTCGCCGCGTGCCACGGGCTCCTCGGTGTTCTCGTCGGTGACGACCAGCCGGCCGGTGATCCGGACCAGCGAGGCCAGGTTGCGCAGTCCGGCCCGCCACTCGGCGTCGTCGAGGACGTGGAAGAGGACGTCCACGCACAGCACCACGTCGTAGAGCCAGGGGCTGCGCCACTCGTCGAGGGCGGCGCGGGCGTACCGCGGTCCGCCGCCCTCCGCCCGGGCGTGGGTGACGGCCTCCTCGCTGGTGTCGAAGGCGTCGACGTGGTGGCCGCAGCGGGCCAGCGAGCGGGCGAAGTGCCCCTTGCCGCAGCCCGCGTCCAGCACGAACAGCGGGGACGCCGGGCTGGACAGGTCGCCGATGAGGGTGAGCAGCTGACCGAGCCGGACGGCGTAGAAGATCTCGTTGCCCGGCCGGTCCAGGCCGATGTGACCGCCGGAGGCGAGATCGTCGCGATCGCGGTGCCGGGCGTCCCAGTAGGTGCGGGCGGCCTCCGGGGAACGCAAGGCGGTCACGGAGTCCGGGACGCGCTCGGCGCCCTGGGCACGCTCGGCGCCCTGGGCGCGCTCGGAGTCCTGGGCGCGCTCGGAGTCCTGGGCGCGCTCGGAGTCCTGGGCACGCTCGGCGCCCTGGGCCCGCTCGGCGCCCTTGGCCCGCTCGGCGCCCTTGGTGCGGGTGGCGCCCTTGGTGTGGGTGGCGTCCTGGGTGCGGGTGACGTCAGGCATGGCGCTCCAGCCACTCGGTGAGGACGCGGGCGATCCGGGGGCCGGCCTTGCCGTCCCACAACGGGGGCCCTTCGGGGCCGGCCGCCGGCCGGCCGTCGAGGACCTTGCACAGGGCGGGTACCAGTTCGCCGGGGCGTACCAGGCGGTTGGTGCCGTGGGTGACGGTGACCGGGCGTTCGGTGGTGGTGCGCAGGGTCAGGCAGGGCACGCCGAGCACGGTGGTCTCCTCCTGCACCCCGCCCGAGTCGGTGATCACGGCGGCGGCGCCCCGGACCAGGCCCATGAACTCGACGTAGCCGAGCGGTTCGAGCAGCCGGATGCCGGGCGCGTCGGCCAGGCCCGCCTTGCGCAGCGCCGCCCGGCCGCGCGGGTGCAGGGGCACCGCGAGATCCAGGTGGCCGGCGGCCTCGGTGAGCGCACGGGCGGCCGCGGCCGCGGCCTCGGGGTCGTCGACGTTGGCCGGCCGGTGCAGGGTGACCACGCCGTAGCGCTCGGGCAGTCCGTGGGCGGCGCGGGCGGCGGCCGGGTCGAAATGCTCCAGATGGGTGAGCAGGGTGTCGATCATCGGGTTCCCGACGAAGTGCGCCCGGGCCGGGTCGACGCCCTCACGGGCGAGGTGGCCGACGGCCTCGGGGCTGGTGACGAAGTGCAGCTCGGCCAGCTGGTCGACCAGGCGCCGGTTGACCTCCTCCGGCATCGCCATGTCGAAGCTGCGCAGGCCCGCCTCGACATGGGCGACCGGGATGCCCAGCTTGGCGGCGGCCAGGGCCGCGGCCAGGGTGGAGTTCACGTCGCCGTAGACGACGACCAGGGCCGGGGCCCGGGCGAGCAGCTCACCCTCCAGGGCGACCAGCAGGTCGGCGGTCTGCCGGGCGTGGCTGCCGGAGCCGACGCCGAGGTCGGTGTCGGGGGCGGGCAGGCCCAGCTCCCGGAAGAAGACGTGCGACATCCGTTCGTCGTAATGCTGACCCGTGTGCACCAGGACCTGGTCGTGCCCGGTCGCGCGCAGGGCGGCGACGACGGGCGCGGCCTTCACGAAGTTCGGCCTGGTCCCTACGACATGGAGTACGCGGCCGTTCATGTCGTACGTTCTCCGCTCTGTCGGCCTACCTTGGCGGCATGGCCCGACGTCAGTCTCCGCACGTGCCGCGCCGTGTCCTTCGGATCCCCCGTGCACTCAGCTTGGCCGCATCCGTCGCCTGGGGCGAGTTGCGGCACGACCCCGCCCGGGCCGCGCTGCTCGGTGTCCGGCTGCTGCCGGGGCGGGTGCGGCGGGGTCTCGGACCGGTCGAGGAGCGGCTGGCCGCCCGGGCCGGTACGGCCGGCCCGGCCGCCGTCCCGTCCGCCGCCCGGGTGCCCCCGCCACCCGGGCGGCCGGTGCGGGCCGTGCCCGGCCGGGTGCTCCATCTGGTGACCAACGGGCTGCCGTTCAAGCACGCCGGTTACACCGTGCGCACCCAGGCCCTCGCCGAGGCGCAGCGCGCGGCCGGGCTCGATCCGCACGTGGTGACCCGGGTCGGGTTCCCGGTGGCGCAGGGCGTCCTGGACGCTCGCCCGTTGCAGATCGTGAACGGGGTGCCGCAGCACCGGCTGCTGCCGCCCGTCCTGCCGTACGGGCAGGGGGCGGTGCTCGCCCGGAACGCCGAGCTCGCCGGGCGGCTGGTGGAGCGGCTGCGGCCGGCCGTGCTGCACGCGGCCACCGACCACGGCAACGGGCGGGTGGCGCTGGCCCTGCGCGAGACCTACCGGCTGCCGGTGGTCTACGAGGTGCGCGGTTTCCTGGAGGAGACCTGGCTGACCCAGGCGCCCGGACGGAGCCCGGCCGACCGGACCTACCGGGCCCGGCGCGCCCTGGAGACGTACTGCATGCGCGGGGCCGATCTGGTGCTGACGCTGGGTTGCGCGATGAAGGCGGAGATCGTGGCCCGTGGGGTGCCCGAGGAACGGGTCCTGATCGTGCCCAACGCGGTGGACGACGCGTTCCTCGCTCCGCCGCCGGACGGGGCGGAACTGCGCGCCCGGCTCGGCATCGCGGCGGACGACTACGTGGTGGGCACCGTCAGCAGCCTTACTCCACACGAGGGAATCGGCACATTGCTCCATGCGGGTGCCGAACTGCGCCGCCGGGGGGTTCCGCTGCGGCTGCTGATCGTGGGCGAGGGACCGGAGCGGGGGGCGCTCCAGGCGCTGGCCGCACGGCTGGGTCTGGACGACGGCACGGCGCTGTTCACCGGCCGGGTGCCGCATCGCGAAGTGCGCTCCTACCACGCCGTTCTGGACGTCTTCGCGGTGCCGCGCACCGACGAACGGGTCTGCCGTCTGGTCACCCCGCTCAAGCCGGTCGAGGCGATGGCGAGCGGTGTTCCCGTGGCGGCCAGTGATCTCACGGCGCTCCGAGAGCTGGTGGAACCCGAGGTGAACGGGCGGCTGATTCCCGCTGAATCACCACAAGCCTGGGCAGAAGCTCTCGAAGTATTGCTCTACAGTCGAAAACGGCGGCATGAATGGGGAGCGTCCGCCCGCGCTCTGGTAGCGCGTGAACGCACCTGGAAAAGGGTCGCTGCCACGACCCGAGAGGCGTATCGCGCCCTTGGAAGTGTCTGAGGCCCCCGTCGAGGGCGGAGTGAATCCCTATGCAGGTCGAACAGGCCGTACCGCTCGGGGAATTGAGCGAATCGCTCGGGGACCAGGAACAGACCGACGGCTTGGAACTGGCCGTCATCGGACTCGGCTACGTCGGCCTTCCGCTCGCGCGGGAGGCCTCGGCGGTCGGGCTGCGGGTAGCCGGGCTCGACCTCGACCCCCGGGTCGTGGAGGGCCTGAACGCCGGTCATTCCCATGTGGACGACGTCTCGGACGACGACGTCGCCCGGATGCGGCAGGCCGGGTTCACCGCGTACACGGACGACGCGTGTCTGGCCCGGGCGCAGACGATCGTGATCTGTGTGCCGACCCCGCTCGGCGAGGACGGCGGCCCGGACCTGGGCGCGGTACGGTCCGCCGTGCGGGCGGTGGCGGGCAGGCTGCGCCGCGGACAGCTGGTCGTCCTGGAGTCGACCACCTATCCGGGCACCACCGAGGAGGTCGTGAAGCCACTCCTGGAGGAGGCCGGGCTGCGGGCCGGCGAGGACTTCGCGCTGGCCTTCTCCCCGGAGCGCATCGACCCCGGCAACACCACGCACGGGCTGCGCGAGACACCGAAGGTGGTCGGCGGCTGCACCCCGGCGTGCGCCGCCCGGGCCGCGGCCTTCTACGGCAAGCTCGTCGACACCGTCGTGCAGGCGAAGGGCACCCGCGAGGCCGAGATGGCCAAGCTCCTGGAGAACACCTACCGACACGTCAACATCGCCCTGGTCAACGAACTGGCCATCCTGTGCCGTGAGTTGCGGGTCGACGTGTGGGACGCGATCCGTTGCGCCGGCACCAAGCCCTTCGGCTTCCAGCCCTTCAGGCCCAGCGCCGGGGTGGGTGGCCACTGCATCCCGATCGACCCCAACTACCTCTCCTACAAGGTGCGTTCGATCGGCTACGAGTTCCGGTTCGTGGAACTCGCCCGGGAGATCAACGCCCATATGCCGGAGTACGTCGTCCGGCGCGCCCAGGACCTGCTCAACCACGAGGGCCGCGCCCTGCACGGTTCCCGGGTGCTGCTCCTCGGCGTCACCTACAAGCCCGACGTCGCCGACCAGCGGGAGGCGCCGGCGGTGCCGGTGGCCCGGCTGCTGCGGGAGCGGGAGGCGGAGCTCTCCTTCCACGACCCGTTCGTACCGGCCTGGTTCGTGGACGGGCAGGCCGTGCCGCGCGTCACCGACGTCATGGCGGCGGCGCGCTCGCACGACCTGACCGTCCTGCTCCAGGACCACTCCGCGTACGACCTCCCGGCCCTCGGCGACGAGGCCCGGCTGCTCTTCGACACCCGGGGACGGATCTTCCGGCCCGGGGTCGAGGTGCTGTAGCCCACCTGGGCGAACCCACCCGCGCAAGCCGATTCGTGTAGCAACTCCCCTTCCACGTCCCGGAGTCGAAGGACTCCGGGACGTGGAGTCGAAAGGTGCCCAGATGCGGATACTCGTCGTCACCGTCGTCCACCACCCCGAGGACGCGCGCATCCTGCACCGGCAGATCGGCGCACTGCGGGACCGCGGGCACCATGTGGTGTACGCGGCCCCGTTCGCGGCCCGCGAGGTGCTCCCCCGGCCCGACCTCGAAGGCATCGACCTGCCGAGGGCGGCGGGCCGCAGCCGCCGGGACGCGGTGGGCGCGGCCAGGGCGCTGCTCGCCCAGCGCGGTCCCGAGGCGGACGTGGTCCTGCTGCACGACCCGGAGCTGCTGCTGGCGCTGCCGGGCACGCTGCGTCGCTGGCGGCGGTCCGGGACGGGTCCGGTCGTGGTGTGGGACGTGCACGAGGACACCGCCGCCGCGCTCACCACGAAACGCTGGATACCGCGGCCGCTGCGGGCGCCGCTGCGGTTCGGGGTGCGGGCGGCCGAGCGGCTCGCGGAACGCCATCTGCGGCTGCTGCTCGCCGAGGACGCCTATCAGGCGCGCTTCCGCCGCACCCACCCGGTGGTGCCGAACTTCACCACCGCGCCGGTCCGGGCGCCCGAGCCGCCGGGCACCGAACGGGTCGTCTACGTCGGCCACCTGTCCCGGGCCCGTGGGGCGCTGGACCTGATCGAGACGGCCCGGCACCTGGGCCCCGGGCCGCGGGTCGAGGTGGCGGGCGCGGCGGACCCGGACGTCCGGGACGCGCTGGCCGCGGCCGACCGGGACGGGGTGCTGCGCTGGCACGGCTTCCTGCCCAACGACCGTGCGCTGGCCCTGTTCTCCGGCGCGCTGGCCGGCCTCTCCCTGCTTCACGACCACCCCAACTACCGTCACTCGCGGCCCACCAAGGTGGTCGAGTACATGGCCCACGGGGTCCCCGTGATCACCACGCCCACCCCGCTGGCGGCCGAGATGGTCGAGCGGCACGGCTGCGGGATCGTCGTGCCGTACCGGGACCCGCCGGCGGCGGCGGAGGCGATACGACGGCTGGGAGCCGACGCGATCCTGCGGCACACCGCGGCCCAGCGCGGCCGCGAGGCGGCGCTCACCCACTACAACTGGCCCGACAGAGCAGCCGAGTTCACGTACTGCCTGGAGAGCTGGGTCCGCGAGCAGGCCGGCGCCGGACGGGATCGGCGGCGGGCGTTCGCCGCTACGCGTTCGACCAGCCCCGCTCGCAGAGCACGAGCCGGTACCCGTCCGGGTCCGCCACCGTGACGCCCCACTGGTTCCAGTAGGGGTTCGGCGACGGCACCCGCCGGCCGCCGTGCTCCTCCAGCCGGGCGACGAGTTCCGCGGGCACCGGTCCGTCGACGTAGACGACCAGCAGGTCCTCCTCGGTGGGCCGGGGCTCCACGGGCCGGGCGGGCTCGTGGACCAGCTCCAGGTGCCAGTCGGCGTCCGGCCAGCCCACCATCAGCAGGTCGTGCTCGCCGGGCTCCGGCCCGCCCTCCGCCCGCCACAGCACACCGAGCCCCAGCCCGTGCACCCAGAACCGCTCGGCCGCCGCCAGGTCCCGGGAGGGCCGGGCGACGCGGATGTGACTGCGGCCGTTGACGGGCATCGTGACCTCTTCCTGAGCTGCCGTTACCTGCCCGGCAGCCTAGGTGCCCGGTGATCGCCGGACCATCGGCCGATCGTCCTGGGCCCACGGTCCCCGCCCCCGGACCACGGCCCTAGGCCGGGTGCGCCGGCGGGCCGGGCGGACGACCCGGACCCTACGCGCGCGGGATGCCGTAGGCCCGGTCCACGCGCAGCCGCAGCACCAGCCGGCGGTCGCGGACCATCGCGGCGCGGTAGTCGTCCCAGTCGGGGTGCTCGCCCTGGACGTCACGGTAGAGGCGGATGAGTTCCTCGACCGTCTCGTCGTACGGGTCCTGGGCGACCGGTGACAGCTCGGCGGTGCCCTCGGCGACCGTGTACGCCCAGCGGTCGGGGCTGGTGACGTGGTAGGAGGCGCGCGGGTCGCGGCGCAGGTTGCGGGTCTTCGCGCGGTCGTCCGTGATCGAGACGCGCACGGTCCGCTCGTCGGGGTAGTAGGCGTGGCTGACGTTGGACAGCTGGGGGCGGCCGTCTCTCTTGAGGGTGACCAGCACCCCGGCGTGACCTTCGGCGAGCAGCTTCAGAAGTGTGTCCTGGGTCATATCCGCTGCAACCGCGCGGCTCGGGTCCGGCATTCCCGCCGGGCGCTGGTAGACAGTGTCTACCGACGCCTGGTAGACACTGTCCATGACTGAGTCCGACAGGAGCCTGCGGGACCGGCTGGTCGACGCCGGCGTGGAGTTGGTGGCCGCGGAGGGCGCGCCCGCGCTGACCCTGCGGGAGATCGCCCGTCGCGCCGGGGTCTCGCACGGGGCGCCGCGCCGCTACTTCCCCACCCATCTCGAACTGCTCTCGGCCATCGCGCACCGGGGCTTCACCGCACTGGCCGGACGCGCGCGGGAGGCGCTGGGGGACGGTACGGCAGCGCCGGGCGCGCAGGTCGCCGCGCTGGGCCGGGTGTATCTGGAGTTCGCGCGGGACAACACCGGCATGTACGAGCTGATGTTCCGTCACGACCTGCTGGAGAGCGGTCACCTGCGGCTCCGGGAGACCAGCCTGCCGCTGTTCGGACTGCTGGCGGACCTGGTCGGCCGGGCCCGGCCCGGCGTGGACGCCCGGCTCGTCGCGGGGGCCCTGTGGGCGAACCTGCACGGCATCGCCCAGCTCTGGTCCTGGGGCAGCCTCCGACTGGCGACCGGAACCGTCGACCCCGAGCCGCTGCTGCACTCGGCCCTGGACGCCCACCTGGGCCCGGTGACCAGCCGGTGAACCGGCGCCTGACCCTCGTGAGCAGTGTCGCGGGCGCCGTGGTCGTCGCCCTGGACGGCACCGTGCTCACGGTCGCACAGCCCACGCTTCAGAAGGAGTCGGGCGCCTCCTTCACCGAGGTGCAGTGGACCAGCACCGGTTACCTCATCGCGGTGGCGAGCCTGCTGGTGTTCGCCGGGCGGCTCGGCGACCGGTACGGACAGCGGCGGGCCTTCGGCGTCGGAATGCTCGGCTTCGGCGCCGCCTCCGCGGGCATCGGAGTGGCGCCCGGGATCGGCTGGGTGATCGGACTGCGGGTGGCGCAGGGGGTGTTCGGGGCACTGCTGCAACCGGCCACCCTCGGGATGCTGCGGGCCGCGTATCCACCGGACGGGCTCGCGCGGCCGCTGGCCCTGCGCACCGCGGCCGTCGGACTGGCGGCCGCCGCGGGGCCGCTGGTCGGCGGGGCACTGGTGACAGGGCTGGGCTGGCGGGCGGTGTTCTTCCTCCATGTAGTGCCGACGACGGTCCTCGGGGTGCTCGCGCTGGCCGGGCGGGAGCGGGAGCCGGCGGTCCGTACGCCGCTGGACGTGCCGGGGGCGTTGCTGCTCGCGGCGGCGCTGGCCGGGCTGGTGCACGGGCTGGCCGCCGGGGCGCCGGTGAGCCTCGGGGTGGCCGTGGCCACCGGAGTCGCGTTCGTACGGCACGAACGGCGGACGGCGAGCCCGCTGCTGCCGCCCGGGGTGATCGGAACCCCGGCGGTCGGGGCGGCCCTCGGGATGCTGGTGGCCGCGTCGGCGGCCCTGTCCGGCACCCTGTTCGTCGCCGTGTACGTGCTGCAACGCGCCCTCGGCCTCGACCCGTTCGCCGGCGCCCTGCGCAGCCTGCCGCTGGCCGGGCTGATGGTCGCGGCCGCCGCCGGGTGCCCCGTGCTGCTGCGCCGTCTCGGCCCGCGCCGCACCACGGCGACGGCGATGGCGCTCCTCGCACTCGGTGTCCTGCTGCTGACCCGGCCCTCGGTCCCGCCCGCGCTGTACGGCGGATTCGGGCTGCTGGGCGCCGGGTTCGGCACGGTGATGGTGGCGGCGACGCATGTCGTCGTACGGCAGGCGGACGCCGGGTCGGCGGGGGTGGCGGGCGGTATGCAGCAGACCGCGCTCAACGTCGGGCCGACGCTCGGGGTGGCCGTGGCGGGCGCACTGCTGGGCTCGGGGAACGTGGCACCGCTGCTCGTACTGGCGTTCCTGGCGCTGCTCGGCGTGGGGCTCGCCCGTCCGTTGCCCGCTGCCTCTTCTATAGCGTCCGTCACACCACACGCGGTTGGGCGGGACCGTTCCCCGCTTCCTGCGCGACGATGAGGGCACCGAGGTCGGACCGCACCGCGGACGACGCGACCGGAGGAGAGCGATGGCACAGCTGCGACAGGAAGTCGACCCCAGTGAGGTCGGGCTGGACGTGAAGGCGCTGGACCGCCTCGACCAGCACTTCGCCCACTACGTCGACGAAGGGCGCCTGCCCGGCTACCTGGTGGCCGTGGCGCGCGGCGGCCGGGTCGCCCACCTCACCTGCCACGGCCACCGCGACCGCGCGGCCGGACTGCCGGTCGAGCCGGACACCATCTGGCGCGTCTACTCCATGACCAAGCCGGTCACCGCGGTCGCGATACTGCTGCTGGCCGAGGAAGGCCTGCTGTCGCTGGACGATCCGGTCGACCGCTTCCTGCCGGAGTTCGCCGAACCCCGGGTGCACGTCAGCGGTTCGGGCGAGGACATGGTGACCCGGCCCGCCGAAGGCCCGGTCCTGATCCGTCATCTGCTCACCCACACGGCCGGGTTGACGTTCGCCTTCTACCACTCGCATCCGGTGGACGCCCGGTACCGGGAAGCCGGCCTGGAGTTCTCGGTGCCGGCGGGCGCGGACCTCGCCGAGACGACGGCCGTGTACGCGCGGATGCCCCTCCAGTTCGAGCCGGGCACGCAGTGGAACTACTCGGTCGGCTTCAACGTGCTCAGCCGGGTCATCGAGGTGGTCTCGGGGCAGCCGCTCGACGAGTTCTTCGCGGACCGGATCTTCCGCCCGCTCGGCATGCCGGACGCGGGCCTGCACATCGTCCCCGAACAGGCGGACCGGCTCTCGGAGTTGTACGGGGAGACGGAGGGCGGCGGCATCGAGGCGATCCCCGGGCTGCCGCTGCGGGGCCGCCCCCGCATGCTGTCCGGCAGTGGCGGTCTCGCGGCGACGGCGTACGACTACCACCGTTTCATGGAGATGCTGCGCCGGGGCGGCGAGCTGGCGGGCGTCCGGCTGCTCTCCCCCGGCTCGGTCGCCCTGCTGTCCCGCAACCACCTGCCCGGCGGCGCCGACCTGCGGTCCTTCGGCGCACCCCCGCACCAGGAGCCCGGGAACGACGGCCTCGGCTTCGGGCTCGGCGTGTCGGTCGTGATCGACCCCGCCCGTACGCTCGCGCCGAGCAGCCCCGGCGCCTACGGCTGGACCGGGGCCGCGACCACCGCCTTCTGGGTGGACCCGGCGCACGACCTGACCGTGCAGTTCCACACCCAGGTACGCCCGAAGACCCTGAAGGTCTTCCCGGAGCTGCGCCGGCTGGTCCACGAGTCGATCCTGGACTGAGCGCCGCTCACACGAGGTTGGCCTCCGGGCGCGGGGCGTCGGCCGCGAACCGGCCGGCGTTCAGGGGCCGGACGTCCAGGAAGGGCGCCCGGCCCAGATACAGGTCGCGGATCACCTCGCCGACCGCCGGGCCCTGGAGGAAGCCGTGGCCGGAGAAGCCGGTGGCGTACAGGAAACGGGAGACCGAAGTCGCCTCGCCGATCAGGGCGTTGTGGTCGGGGGTGTTCTCGTACAGCCCCGCCCAGCCGCCGGTGCGGCGCAGGTCGAGCAGGGCCGGGGCGCGGCGCCGCATCGCCTCGCAGAGGCGGGGGATCCAGCGGTCGTGGGCGTCGACGGCGAAGCCCGGCCGCTCGTCCGGGTCGGACATGCCGAGCAGCAGCCCCGGGCCCTCGGCGTGGAAGTACAGACTGGTGGTGAAGTCGATGGTCATCGGGAGCGTCGGCGGCAGGCCCGGGACCGGTTCGGTGACCGCGATCTGGCGGCGCAGCGGCTGCACCGGTAAGTCGACGCCGGCCATCGCGCCGACCGCCCGCGACCAGGGTCCGGCCGCGCAGATCACCGTCTCGGTGGCGATCCGGCCGAGGCCGGTGTGCACGGCGGTGACCCAGCGCCCGTCCCGTTCGATGCCGGTGACCTCGGTGTGGCGCAGGATCCGGACGCCGTGGGCGCGGGCGGCGGCCGCGTAGCCGTGCACGACGGACTCGGGGGTGCAGTGGCCGTCGTCCGGGGAGTAGGCGGCGGCCAGCAGTCCGTCGGTGTCGATCAGCGGGGAGAGCCGGGCCGCCTCTTTCGGGGTGAGCATCCGGCTGGGCACACCGAGGTGGTTCTGGAGCCGCACGCTCGCCTCGAAGGAGGCGACCTCCTCGGGGGTGGACAGGAGGAAGAGGTAGCCGACGCGGCGCAGCCCGATGTCGTGCCCGGTCTCCTCCTCGAAGCGGGCGAAGGCCTCCAGACTCCGCGCGCCCAGCTGGATGTTGAGTTCGTCGGAGAACTGGGCGCGCACTCCGCCCGCGGCCTTCGAGGTGGATCCGGCGGCCAGCTCGTCGCGTTCGACGAGGACGACGTCGCGGACGCCCGCGCTCGCGAGGTGGTAGGCGATGCTGGTACCCATCACCCCGCCGCCGACGATCACTGCCTGGGCCCGAAGATTCACGCGTGTACCTCCTGTCGGTCTCCCCCGATCCTTCCCCGGGAGGCCACCGGGTACCTCAGGACCAGTGCGCGACCGCGTCCAGGTGGGGCAGCACGTGGTCCAGGCGCTCCCG
Source organism: Streptomyces humi (assembly GCF_001005085.2). Lineage (GTDB taxonomy): Bacteria > Actinomycetota > Actinomycetes > Streptomycetales > Streptomycetaceae > Streptomyces > Streptomyces humi. Next base: position 178,991 of record NZ_LBMU02000023.1, on the reverse strand, counting down.
CTTGGTGCGCAGGTACGTGATGTTGTTCTCGCACGGCTCGATCAGCAGCGGGACCGTCTCGGCGACCTCTATGCCGTGCTTCACCAGGGACTCGCGCTTGCGCGGGTTGTTGGACATCAGGCGGACCGAGTCCACCCCGAGGTCGCGCAGGATGCCGGCGGCGACCCCGTAGTCACGGGCGTCCACGGGCAGGCCGAGCGCGAGGTTCGCCTCGACGGTGTCCAGGCCCTCCGCCTGAAGGGCCATCGCGCGCAGCTTGGCGAGCAGTCCGATGCCGCGGCCCTCGTGGCCGCGCAGGTAGACGACGATTCCGCTGCCCTCGGAGACGACCGCGCGCAGCGCGGCGGCCAGTTGGTCGCCGCACTCGCAGTGCTGGGAGCCGAACGCGTCCCCGGTGAGGCATTCCGAGTGCAGCCGGGTCAGCACCCGGTCGCTGCCGATGTCGCCGTAGACCAGGGCCACTTGCTCGTCACCGCGGTCGTGGTCCAGGTAGCCGATCGCCTGGAATTTCCCGTACACGGTGGGCAGCGGTGCATTCACGACGCGTTCCACGCCCGAACGCCGTGGGGACTTCGTGCCGAGTACGCCGAGGTTTTCTGTCATGATCTGATTCCTAAGCAGAGACGAAAGGCCGTGTAAAGATGAGTGGTTCGGGCGCGCGTACGGCGGCACACGGTCTGTTGCCGGCGGACACTACGGAAGAGGTACGGACCAGGGGGGCGGGCGTTTCAACACAGGTCGCCGTCCTTCCCGTGGGGAGCTTCGAACAGCACGGCCCCTACCTTCCGCTCGCGACGGACACGCTCGTCGCCTGTGCCGTGGCCCGGGAGATCGCCGCCGCGTACCCGGTGCACCTCCTTCCTCCGGTGACCGTCTCCTGCTCGCACGAGCACGCGGCCTGGCCGGGGACCGTCAGCATCTCCTCGGTCACCCTGCACGCGGTGGTGAACGACATCGCCGCCTCGCTGCGCCGCTCGGGCGTCGACGCGCTGGTCGTGGTCAACGGCCACGGCGGCAACTACGTGCTGGGCAACGTCGTACAGGAGGCGTCCGCGCGGGGCGAGCGACTGGCGCTGTACCCGGCCGCGGAGGACTGGGAGACGGCGCTGACGCGGGCCGGGGTGGAGACCTCCGCGCTCACCGACATGCATGCCGGGGAAATCGAGACGTCCATTCTGCTGCACGCTCATCCCGAATTGGTCCGCCCTGGTTACGAGTCCGCCGATTTCACCGCTGACGACCGTCGTCATCTCCTCACCCTGGGAATGTCCGCCTATACCGAGTCGGGTGTGATCGGCCGGCCCTCCCTGGGGTCGGCGGAAAAGGGGAAGGAACTCCTCGCGGGCCTCACCGATTCCTTCGGTACGGTTTTCGAACTGCTCTCCCCGGGCCGGGAGTAGCGCAGCCCGGCGGACCAGCGGACGACCAGGACCACGAGGCCGGGCAGGGCCGCCACGAAGCTGAGGACGCCGTACACGACGGCGGTGGCGAGTCCGCTGTCCGCGCCGAGCCCGGCCGCCGCGAACGCCCAGGCGGTGACGCCTTCCCGGGGGCCCCAGCCGCCGACGTTCAGCGGCAGTCCCATGGCGACCAGGGCGAGCACGGAGATCGGGACCAGCATCGCCACGGGGGCGGCGGACCCGGCGACCCGCGCGGACACCACGAACATCCCGACGTGCCCGGCGAGGATGACCGCCGAGGACAGCGCCACGCCCGGCCCGTTGCGCCGGGACAGCAGGGCGCGGCGGGCCTCGGCGAGGGCCGAGCGCAGGGCGCCGACCCGCCTGCCGGGCGCCCGGTTCATCCGGAGGGCGACGACGATCGCGCACGCGCCGGCCACGCCGGCGGCCGCCAGCGGGGCGAAGCTGCGCACGTCGGCGCGGACCGGTGACGGCAGGATCAGCAGGGCGCCCGCGCCGAACACGGTCAACGCGAGCTGTCCCGCGGCCCGTTCGAGGACGACCGCGCGGACCCCGCGCCCGATGTCGCCCTCGCTCTGCCCGTGCCGGACCGCCCGGTGCACATCGCCGAGCACCCCGCCGGGCAGCGCCGCGTTGAGGAACAGCGCCCGGTAGTAGTCGCCGACCGCGGGTCCGAGCGGCAGCCGCAGGCCGAGGCTGCGGGCCACCAACTGCCAGCGCCAGGCGCTCAGTACGGTGGTGACCGCGCCGATCACCAGGCCGGCCACGAGGGTCGGCGTGTCGATTCGGCGCAGTCCGTCGAGGAAGACCCCGGTACCGAGCCGCCACAGCAGCACGGCGAGGATGGCGACCCCGCCGAGGGTGCCCAGGTGGGCGCGGACGGCACGGAGGCCGAGCCGCCGGGGCACGGTCACCGCGGCGACCGGCGCGCTCTCCCGGACCAGGGCCGGGGTGGTCATGAGGTGCCTCCGGTCGGCCGGGCGAGCGCGAGCAGGTCGCTGTGGTGCAGCACGACCCGCAGTTCACCGGCCGCGTTCGCGGCGAGCCGCTCGGCCAGGTAGGCCTCGGCTCGCCCGGCGAGTCCGGGGCGTTCCTCGACGGCCGCGCCGACCCAGCCGCGCAGCCACTGCTCGGTGAGCGCCTTCTCGTCGGGACCGAGCCGCCAGGGGCTGGGGTGCACCTTCACGGTGGCGCCCCGGTCGGCGAACGCCTCGCAGGCGGCGGTGACCGCGTCCGGACCGAGGAGCCCGCCGCGCCGCTGGTGGGCGTTGAACGCCTCGGCGATCTCCGCGTCCAGCGGAAGGGACGGGGAGAGGTCCACGCGGCCGGCGACCGACAGGGTGAGCAGGGCGGGGCAGCCGGCCCCGGTGCAGGCCTCGGCGAGGGTGTCGACCTCCTCCCGGGTGAGGACGTCCAGCAGGGCGGAGGCGGTCACCAGCGAGGCGCCTATGAGCGCGTCCGGCGTGAGCCGGGCGACGTCACCGCGCCGGGTCTCCACCGTCACCCGGCTGCCGTCGGCGGCGGCCCGGGGCGAGGCGACGGCCGCGAAGTGCAGCAGGTAGGGGTCGCGGTCGTGCAGGATCCAGTGCTGGGCGCCGTCCAGCCGGGGCGCCAGCCAGCGGCCCATGGAGCCGGTGCCGCAGCCCAGGTCGTGGACGACGACGCCGCCGGCCTTGCCGGGCAGGTTGGCGAGCCGGATCCGCAGCGGGTCCAGCAGGTCGTGCGCCCGGGCCGCCGCGTCCGCGCTCTCCCGCAGTTGCAGCCACTCGGGCGCGTACCGCGGCGGCTCCTCGGGGTCGGTCTCGCGCAGTCGTACCGTGGCCCGTTCGCCCGGACGGGTGACGGGGCCGGCGCCCGCGATCACTTCGGAGCCCGTGGGTTCACCGGAAGCCGCCGCGTCCATTCGGTCCCGTCCCATCCCTGCGTCCGTGACATCCCCGGGCCCCGGCTGCGCGGGGATCGCTCCGGCCGGAGCAGTGGTGGTCGTCTCACTCGTCATGCCGGTCATGCCGCCCTCCGCGGTTCGTCGGGGAGCCTCAGCAGGACTCCGGCCAGGCTGCGGGCGGTGGTCGCCCAGCCGTCGAGCGCCGCCCGCCGGCCGCGCGCGGCGGCCTTGAGACGGCGGCGTACGTCCGCCTCGCCGAACCAGCCGCGCAGTTCGGCGGCGAGCGCGGCGGGGTCCTCCGGCGGCACCAGGATGCCGGGCACCCCGCCGTCGGGGGCACGGCCGACCGCCTCGGGCAGCCCGCCGACGTCGGTGGCGAGCACCGGGATGCCCCGGGCGAGGGCCTCGGTGACCGCCATGCCGTAGGTCTCGGCGTAGGAGGTGAGGACCATCAGGTCCGCGGCGGCGTAACTGGCGTCCAGGTCGGCGCCGGAGCGCGGGCCCGCCAGGTGCAGCCGGTCGGTCAGCCCGTGCCGCTCGATCAGCGACCGCAGGTGGGCGACGTACTCGGGGTCCTGGTTGAGTCCGCCGACGCAGGTGCAGGTCCACGGCAGGTCCCGGACCGCGGCAAGGGCCTCGACCAGCCGGTGCTGGCCCTTGCGCGGGGTGACGGCGGCCACGCACAGCAGGTGCGAGACCCCGTCGGTGCCACTGGCGAGGGGGGCGATGTCGGCGCCGGGGGCGGCCACATGGACCCGGCCGGGGGCCAGGCCGTGGTGCGAGACCAGCCGTCGTACCGCCCAGTCGCTGGTCGCGATCACCGCGGGCACGGCGCGCAGCACCGCGCGCTCGCGGGCGTCCAGGTCGGCGGCCACGGCCGCGTCGAGACCGGTCTCGTCGCCCAGCGGCAGGTGCACGAGGACGGCGAGCCGCAGCCGTTCGGCCTCGGGTACGACGATCTCCGGGACACCGCAGGCCACCAGGCCGTCCACGAGGACCACCGCGCCGTCCGGCAGTTCGCGCAGGGTCCGGGCGAGGCTGTCCCGGGCGGCCTGCTCGGGGCGTGGCCAGGAGCCGGCCACCACGTGCCGGGTGACCTGCCAGCCGAAGCCGGGCAGGTCCAGGCAGACCCGCCGGTCGTAGGCGTTGCCGCCGCTCGGCTGGGCCGGGTCGTCGACACCGCCCGGCATGAGGAAGTGCACGGTGCGCAGGGACATGGGGAGGATCCCGATGTTCGCGGGGGCGTTCTGGCCCGAGGGGTCGGCGGTGGCCGCGCGCTGCGCGGGCACGTAGGTGAGGGCCGGCGGGCGGCCGATGGCCATGTCGGTCACAGGGCACGCTCGTAACTCGCCCAGGCGACGTGCGACTCGTGGAGGGTGACGGTCAGTCCGGCGAGGCCCTTGGCGCCCTCACCGAGCGCGCCCTTCTCGATGCGCTCGGCGAGCCGGTCCGCGATGACCTTGGCCAGGAACTCCGTGGAGGTGTTGATCCCGGCGAAGTCCGGCTCGTTGTCGAGGTTTCTGTAGTTCAGCTCGCTGACCACGGCACCGAGTTCCTGGGTCGCGAGACCGATGTCGACGACGATGTTGTCGTCGTCCAGCTGCTCACGGCGGAAGGTGGCGTCCACGAGGAACGTGGCGCCGTGCAGTCGCTGCGCGGGCCCGAACACCTCGCCGCGGAAACTGTGGGCGATCATGATGTGATCGCGGACGGTGATGCTGAACAACGGACGACCCTCCAGGTGCGGCGCGTCTGGTCCCCCGGCTGATGCCTGCCGGCGGACCCCTTAATACGGCTCTCGACTTCCCCGCGTTCAGTCCACTCTCACCCTTTTCTCAGGTCAGGACCTCTTGGCGGGGCCCCATTGGACATCGCGTCAGCCGTCGTCGCCGTAGCGGACCCGGTGGCAGAGGGCGGGGATCTCCCCGGAGGCCAGCTTCGGGAGGACCTCCGGCAGCTCCTCGAACGCGCTTTCGCCAGTGATGAGGGCGTCCAGCGCCGGGTCCGCCAGCAGGTCCAGGGCCAGGGCGAGGCGGTCGGCGTAGCTCCGGCCGGCCCGGGCGGCCGGGGAGACGGTGCCGACCTGGCTGCTGCGCACGGTGAGGCGGCGGGAGTGGAAGGCCTCACCGAGCGGCAGGGCGACACGCCGGTCGCCGTACCAGCTCAGTTCGAGGACCGTGCCCTCGGCGGCGAGGAGCCCCAGGGCACGGGTGAGGCCCTGTTCGGTGGCGCTGGCGTGCACGACCAGGTCGCAGTCGCCGAGGGCGTCTTCCGGGGCCGCGAAGTCGATGCCCAGGGCCTCGGCGGTCCTGGCGCGGGCCGGGTCGGCGTCGACCAGCTGGAGCCGTACCCCGGGGAAGCGGGCCAGCAGGGCCGCGACCGAGCAGCCGACCATGCCGCCGCCGATCACCGCGATCCGGTCGCCGACCAGGGGCGCGGCGTCCCAGAGGGCGTTCACCGCGGTCTCCACGGTGCCCGCGAGCACCGCGCGCGCCGGGGGTACCCGCTCCGGTACCACCGTCACCGCGCTCACCGGAACGACGTAACGCGTCTGATGCGGATACAGACAGAAGACCGTACGCCCGGTCAGCTCATCGGGCCCCTCCTCCACGATCCCGACGCTGAGGTAGCCGTACTTCACCGGACCGGGGAACTCGCCCTCCTGGAACGGCGCGCGCATCACCGCGTGTTGGTTCTCCGGGACGCCTCCGCGGAAGACCAGGGTCTCGGTCCCCCGGCTGACTCCGGAGTACAGCGCGCGGACCAGCACCTCGTCCTGGGCGGGCGCCGCGAGGGTGACGTCACGCAGCTCTCCGTGGCCCGGAGAGCGGAGCCAGAACGCGCGAGCCGAGCGGTTCATCGGCATCCTCCTGAACGATCGGGAAGTTGTTCACGTACCGAGGTGTGCACAGCGATAAGTGCACAGGCCGCGCACAGTACGCGGCGTTGATCGACTCTGTCACTCGGCCGGAGGACGTGCGGTGGCCCTGAACAACACTTACGAAGCCAGGCTGGTCCAGCAGGAGACCGCTGTGGGAGCGGGCGTGCAGATCCTGTTGCTGGCGCTGCTGGGCTCCGCCATCGGCATGGGGCCGGCGGGCTGGCTGACGGGCCTCGCGTTCGCGATGGCCACCTGGGCGGTGCTCTCCAGGGCCCTGCACCGCACCCGGCCGCGCTCCTTCGGCCCGGCCAACCGGGTGACCCTCGGCCGCGCGATCCTCGTCGGCGGGGTGACGGCCCTGGTCGCCGACTCGTTCGAGAGCTCACCGCCGGTCACCCTGCTGGTCGGCCTGACCGCCGTGGCCCTGATCCTCGACGGCGTCGACGGCAAGGTGGCCCGCAGGACCGGGACGTCGACCGCGCTGGGCGCCCGCTTCGACATGGAGGTCGACGCGTTCCTGATCCTGGTGCTGAGCGTGTACGTCTCGACGCAGCTCGGTCCGTGGGTGCTGCTGATCGGCGCCATGCGCTACGCGTTCGTCGCGGCGGCGAAGCTCGCGCCCTGGCTGAACGCGCCGCTGCCGCACTCGATGGCCCGCAAGACGGTCGCCGCGATGCAGGGCGTCTGCCTGCTGCTGGCGGGCGCGGACCTGCTGCCCCACCTCGCCAACCTGGCCGTGGTGCTGCTGGCGCTGGGCTCCCTGGTGTGGTCCTTCGGGCGGGACGTGGTGTGGCTGTGGCGCAACGAGCGGGGCGCGGCGCGGGAGACGACGGCCGGGGCCGCGATGACGGCGGAGACCGGGGCGGCCGGCGAGGCCGACGCGTCGGTGGCCGCGCTGGAGGACACGTCGGCGACCGCCCTGGAGGACGAGTCGGTGGCCGCGCTGGAACGTGAACTGCTGGAACTCGCGGCGCGGTAGGCGAGGACGGCAGGAGCAGGGGCCCGGACCGGGGGATGGTCCGGGCCCCTGCTCGTTGCCTACGACCGTGTGCCGCGGGTCCTGACGAAGGTGAACGCGGCTGCCGCGAGGCCCAGCGCGCCGACGATCAGGCCCGCGATGCCGAGGCCACGGGCGGTGGAGTCGCCGGCGTCGGCGGACGCGGACGTCGCTTTGGCGCCGGCGCTCTCCGCCGTCGGCGCGGCCGAGGCCGCCGTGTCGTCGCCCGCCGTCAGCTTGAGGGTGGGCGCCGGGTTCTCCGGCTCGTCGTCGCCGCCCTGGGCCTGCTCGATCCAGCGGACGACCTTGCCGTCGGAGTAGGTCTGGAGCGTCTTGAACGTCAGCTGGTCGGTGTCCTCGGGCAGTTGGCCGAACGCCACGTCGAAGTCCACGTACTGGCCGGCGCCGATCCTGCCGCCGGTCCAGGTGATCTCGGAGGCGGCCTCGGTGATGGTGCCGTCGTCGGTCTTCACGGGCGTCTTGAGCTTGGTGGTGGTGACCTTGGCGGTCCAGCCGGCCTGCGGGGTGACGAGGACGCCGAGGACCGGATGGTCGGTGGGCAGGAAGACCTGCACCTTGGTGGTGGCGGCGGTGTCCTCCTCGTTGGGCACGCGGAAGGTCAGCACACCGTCGGTGGCGCCCTTGGCGTAGCTCTCGGGGTGGACCGTGACGTGCGCGGCGGCGACTCCGGCGGCGACCAGGACGGAGGCGGCGGTGAGCGCGGTGACGGTGGCGGCGCGGCGCAGGGTGGCGCGGGTTGCGGACATGGCTGAGTGGATCTCCGTACGAAGGAAAGGACAGGGACGGAACGTCTGTTGCGGGGGTCAGACCGGGTCAGACCGCGTACGGGATCGGGTTCGGTGGGCCGCGTCGGGTCACCGCGTGCCGCAGGGTGAGCAGCCGGGGGCGGACGGGCCGGGCGAGGGCGGGAAGGCCGCGGTCGGCCGGCGTGGGCAGCGGGGTGTCGTACCACCAGGCCGCGAGTCCGGGGACGAGGGCGACCGCGCGGCGCAGCAGCGACCACAGCGCCGCCTCGCCGCGCCGCAGCCACCAGGAGGCGACCAGGGCGGCGACGACGTGGGCGACGGTGGCGTGCGCGGTCAGGGCGTGCGCGTGCGGGGCCGTCCCGGCGGCCATGGCGTGACCGTGCATCGGCATGTTCACGGGCATGTCGGCCATGCGCGCGGTGTGGACCGACGTGACCCGGCGGGCCGCGTCGAACCCCATGTGCAGGCCCGCCTGGGTGAGGAGCATGCCGACACCGATCTCCGGCAGTCCGCGCTCCCGGCCCGCGAGGGCGCGGCCGAGGACGAAGACCGCGGCGAATCCAGCCGCGTCGGCCCAGAGCGGCGGCATGTCGCCCATGGCGAGGCCGTGCCCGGCGGCGGCCAGGAGCACGCACACCGCGGCGAACACCGCGGCACGCAGGCTCCGTACCGCCGGTGACGCACTCATGGTGAGCGATCCTCCCACGGTGGAGAGGTACGCGTGGCGCGGACACCAGGTTCAGTCACGAGGGCGACGCGGGGTGAGCCGCCCTCTCAGGGGCGCGGGGAACCGCGCGACCGGCCCCCGCTCAGCCGCACCCGGGAGCGGGCCGCGACCGCCTCCCCTCCCGTCTCGGCAACACCAGCACCGCCACGGCGGTCATCCCGGCCGGCACCAGCCACGGCAAGGCCGGCGGGAGCCACCCCGCGTCCAGCAGCGTGCCGGTCCCCGCGCTGCCGAGCAGGACGATCAGCCCGGAGACGGAGGAGAGGGCACCCGTGTAGAGGCCGAGCCGCCCGTCCGCGGCCAGGTCGGGGACCCAGGCCCGGGCGACGGGGGCGACCAGCATCTGGCCGAGGGTGAGCAGGACGACCAGCACGGCGGCGGGCAGCAGTCCGGCGACGCCCCTGACATCGGCCGGCCGGGCCGCCGCGACCACGGTGAACCCGGCGGCGGTCAGCAGCAGCCCGGCCGTCATGGACCGGCGCGGTGCCAGCCGCTCCCCCGCCCAGCGGGTGACGGGCAACTGTGCGGTGACGACCAGCGCCGAGGACAGCGCGAACAGCCAGGCGAGCGCCGTCTGCGAACCGGTGGCCCGCGCCACCTCGGCGGGCAGGGCGAGGTAGAGCTGGTTGTAGGCGAGCAGGCAGGCGCCGTATCCGCAACACAGCCCGAGGAAGGCCCGGTTGCGCACCAGGTCACGCGTGCCGCCCCGGACCCGGACCTGCCGGCGGCCGGGCACGCGACGCGGGAGGAGCAGCGCGTGCCCGGCGAGGACCACGACGAAGACGCCGGCCCCGGCCAGGCACACCGCGCGGAAATCCACGGCCAGCAACAGCGCGCCCAGCAGCGGCCCGACGAACGCGCCCGCCTGTCCGGCGACGGTGAACAGGGCGAGGACCCGGGTGCGCGGTCCGCCGCCCGCCTCCTCGCGGAGCACGGCCTGCCGGGCCACCTCGGACTCCACCGCGGGCGAGAACAGCGCCGCCGCGAACCCGGTCAGCAGCACCGACCCGATCACCGCCCAGGTCCGTTCGGCGTATCCGAGCCAGCCGAACCCGGCGATCCGCAGCACGCAGCCGGTGAGCACGACGGGCCGCACCCCGTACCGGTCGGTCAGCGCCCCGCCGACCACGAACAGCCCCTGCTGGCTGAACGTGCGCAGCCCGAGGACCAGTCCGACCAGCCACCCGGCCATCCCGATCGCCTGCCCGAGGTGCGCGGCGAGGAACGGGAGCACGGCGAAGAAGCCGACGTTGAAGGCGAGTTGGGTGAGGATCAGCAGCCGCAGCAGTGGCGTCACACCGACCTCGGCTTCCTCGGGGTCACACCGGCCTCGGCTTCCTCGGGGTCACACCGGCCTCGGCTTCCTCGGGTTCACACCGGCCTCGGCTTCCTCGGGTTCACACCGGCCTCGGCTTCCTCGGCTTCCGTGTCCGCCCGGTGCCCGCGGTCGACGCGGTCACGGCCAGCGCGCCCAGCAGGGCGAGCACGGCGGCGGGGGCGAGGACCGCCCAGGGGGCGCGTTCGGCGTACGGCTGGTTCTCGGCGAGGAGCCGGCCCCATTCCGGGGACGGCGGCTGGGCACCCAGGCCGAGGAAACCGAGCGAGGCGAGGGCGAGTGCGACGCCGGGCAGCCGCAGCAGCGCGTGCCGGACGACGGGCGGCACCACGGCCGGCAGCAGTTCGTGGTGGAGCAGGTACCCGCGGCCGGCGCCCAGGGCGGCGGTGGCGGTGAGATGGAGGGTGGCGCGTTCCTGCCGGAGCAGCGCGGAGGTGTGGGCGGCCAGGGGTGCCCAGGCCACCGCGGCGACGGCGAGGGCGGGGGTCCGCGGCCCCCCGCCGGCGACCGCCGTGACCAGCAGGGCGGCCAGTACCGGCGGCACGGCGTTGACGGTGTCGACGAGCGGTCCGGAGAGCCGGGGCAGCAGCCCGAGGAGCACGCCGGCGAACAGGGCGCCGGCGCTGATCGCGAGGGCGAGCAGCAGGGTGTCGAGGGCGCCGTGCGCGACCCGGGCGAGCAGATCGCGGCCGAGCGCGTCGGTGCCGAACGGGTGCGCCGGGGAGGGCGGTCGAAGCCGCTCGGTGGTGTCGAGGGCGAGGGGGTCGCGGGGCAGTCCGGAGGCGACGACCGTGAGCAGTACGGAGGCCAGGACGAGCGGGGTGGCCCGGCGGGCGGGCGGGGCGGTCCGGTGCGGCGCGGGCAGCGCTCGGTCGTTCAGGGCGGGGCCGACGAGCAGTCGTACCAGCGCGCGGGTGGCGAGAGCGGCGGCCGCGGCGAGCAGCAGCAGGGCCAGGGTGCCCGCCTGGAGGACGGGCAGGTCCTGGGCGAGGGCGGCCTGGAGGGTGGTGCGGCCGAGTCCCGGGACGTCGAAGATCTGTTCCACGGCGACGGCACCGCCGGTGAGACCGACGACGAACAGGCCCGCGTTGGGCAGGAGTCCGGGGACGCAGCGTCGCAGTGCCTGGCGGGCGACGCGGTGCGGGGGCAGGCCGCGGGCGGCCGCGGCCCGTGCCCAGGGTTCGGCGAAGGCGCCGGGCAGCAGGTCGTCGAGGAGCCGGCCGAGGACGGCGCCGGCGGGCAGGCCGAGGGCGAGTGCGGGCAGCACGGTCCAGCGGGGGCCGTACCAGCCGAGGGCGGGCAGCCAGCCGAGCTGGACGCCGACGACGGTGGCGAGGACGGAGGCGGTGAGGAACTCGGGCAGCGCGGCGAGCATCGCGGATCCGGTGCCGCCGGAGCGGCGGGCGCCGCCCGATCTCAGGGTGCGGGCGCACACCAGGCCGGCGGTGCAGACGGCGGTCACGAGGGCGACCGTCATCAGCAGCAGGGAGGCGCCGAGCGCCTGGAGCACGGCAGGGGTCACCTCTCCGCCGGAGATCCACGACCGTCCGGCGTCGCCTCGCAGCAGACCGCCCGCCCATTCGGCGAGGAGGTGGAACGGCCCTTTGTCCAGGCCGAGTCGGTCGCGTATGTCGGCGAGCACCTCGGGCGCGGGGTCGCGGTCCTGGGAGCGTGCCCTGAGGACGGTCAGCGCGGGGTCGGTGTGCGCGAGCCAGGGCAGCACCCCGATCCCGCACACCAGGCCGGCCGCGAGCACGGCTCGCCACAGCAGGGTCGGCACGGGTCAGCGCCGCGTGCCGGTGCCGACGAGGACACGCTCGTACGGGTCCAGGCGCACGCCCTTCACCCCGGCGCCCACGCCGGTGATCACGCGTTGGTGGACCAGGGGTACGACGGCATCGGTCCCGAGGATCCCGGCTTCGGCGGCCAGCGCCGCGGCCCGCCGCTCACCGGTGTCGGCGGTGGCCTCGGCCCTCGCGACGGCGCGGTCGACGCCGGTGTCGCACAGCCGGGCGAGGTTGTAGCCGCCGTCGCAGGTGTAGTCGGAGGCGAGGACGGCGACCGGGTCACCGGTGTCGACGAGGGTGTTGCGGGCGAGGACGAACGCGTCGAACTTCCCGGCGAGGGCGTCGCTCTCCAGCCGCGAGTAGTCGCGTACGACCAGCCTGACGGTGAACCCGGCCTTCTCCAGCTGCTGCTTCAGCACCTGGGCGACCTCGGGGAGTTCGGGCCGGTTGTCGTAGGTGGCGAGGGTGACGGCGGTGCCGTCGGGCCGCTTCGCCCGGGCGCGCCCCACGGGCCGGACCCGCTCGGCCGCAGCCCAGGTCACGGCGGGCCCGTAGATCCCGGCACCGGTGTCGGCGTGGCCCTCGTAGACGCCCTGGGCGAGAGCGGAGGTGTCGACGGCTTCACGGGCGGCGGCGCGCAGTCCGGGGCTCTCGAAGGGGCCGGTACCGGAGTTGAGGAGGAGGCTGGTGGTGCGGGTGGTGGCGGTCTCGCGCCGGGTGTCCGCGGCCAGGGCGGCGGCCTGGGCCACCGGGACGGCCTCGGCGATGTCGGCGTCGCCGGTGCGCAGGGCGTTGGCGCGGGCGGTGCCGTCGGCGACGAAGCGGACGTCGATACCGGCGGCCTGGGCCCGGCCGCCCCAGTAGTCGTCGTACCGGTCGAGGGTGGCGGCCGTGGCGCCGGTGACCTCGGTGAGTTCGAAGGGGCCGGTGCCGGTGCCGACGGGGTCGACGGTGCCGTCCTTGCCGTACGCGGCGGCGGACAGGACGGCGAGACCGGGGCTGGACAGCCGCAGCGGCAGTACGGGGTCGGCCGCGCCGGTGGTGACGCGCACCGCGCGGTCGCCCTCGGGTGCGGCGGTGAGGGTGACGCCGGTCAGGGCGGCCGGGGCGGGCCTGGCCCGCGTGGCGTGGGTGAGGGCGGCGGCGACGGCGGCCGGGGTGACGTCGGTGCCGTCCTGGAACTCGGCCTCGCGCAGGGTGAACACCCAACTGCGCGGCCCCGCCCGGCGCCAGGACTCGGCGAGCGCGGGCGCGGCGGTGCCGTTGGCGTCGAGCGCGGTCAGGCCCTCGGTGACGCCGAGCCGGCTGAGGATCGTGGCGTCGGCGCCGTGGGGCGAGAGCCGCTCGGCGGGCGGGAAGGCGAGGGCGACCCGGAGCCGGGAACCCGCGTCGCCCTTGCCGTCGGTGGCCGGGGAGCCGCCGGATTCGGCGAAGCAGCCGGTAAGGAGCGGGGTGAGCAGGAGTGCGGCGAGCAGCCGGGGACGGCACGGGGGGCGCGGGAGTGACATGTTCCTCGGTTCGGTGCGGTACGGGCGCGGGCGGCGAACGATCATCACACTACATGACAATCATTTTCATCTGGTCCCATCTCTCGACCTCTCACCCCATCGGCACCTCGAAGTGCACGATCCCCTGCCCACCGCCCGGCCCCTCGCGCTCGTCGAGCACGACCTCGCCGAGCGAGCGCCAGAACGCCTCGGCGCCGGGCACGGCGGGGTCGGTGTGCAGGTACACGGCCCGGTACCCCCCGTCGGCGACCGCGAAGTCGACGAGTCCGGCGACCAGTCGACGGGCGATTCCGCGCCGCCGGCTCTCCGGCCGCACGTACAGCCGCCGCACCTGCGCGGTCTCCCCCGACGGGTACCGCTCGGCCAACTCCGGCGGATTCGGCGGGTATGCGGGGCCCCGCGAGTCGAGCGCGCCGGTCGCGGCCACCCGCCCGGCGCCGTCGACTGCGACCAGCAGCGTGTGCCGGCGGGAGGCGAGGTAGGCCGCGGCCGGATCGATGATGTCCCCGTGCCACCGCGGTACGTACCCGGTCCCGAAGTCGCGGTAGACGGTGTCGAGCATGACGGCCCGCGCGCCGTCGAGGTCGTCGCGGGTCGCCACCCTGATGCAGTAGTCACGCACCTGCACACTATATGCATTAAGCCTTCGAGGCGGTCCGCTCCCCCCGCGCCCGGTTCCTCACCGCTTCTGCTCGACGCGGACCCAGTCCACCTCCGCCTGCACTCCCCCGGCCGCGATCCTGTCGACGCTGGACTGGGGCAGGCCCCAGTAGGGGGTGGTGACCTGGTTCCAGCCGGCCGGGTACGCGCCGCCCAGGGCGAGGTTGAGGATGACGTACTGGTTGTGGTCGTAGACCCACTGGCCGCGGGTCGACTCCACTTTGTTGCGGGTGGTCTCCTGGAGGAGGGCGTCGTCGACGTAGAAGCGCATCGCCGTGGGGGTCCATTCGACGGCGTACGTGTGCCACTGGTCGGTCGTGCCGCCGTTCGGGAAGGTCTGGCGGGCGCCGATGTTCCCGTCGGCGGAGTAGCCGGGGCCGTGCAGGGCGGTGCTCGTCCAGTTGTCGTAGCCGATGTTCTCCATGATGTCGGTCTCGCCCGAGGCCGGCCAGGAGACCGACGGGTCGTCGACGTTGCTGCCGAGCAGCCAGAACGCGGGCCAGAACCCGTCGCCGACCGGGAGTTTCATGCGCGCGCTCACGCGGCCGTACGTGAAGTCGAAGTGGGTGTCGGTGTCGATGCGGCCGGAGGTGAAGTCGTAGGTGCCGCCGCCCGCCTGCGCGCAGCCCTTGCAGTACTTCGCCTTCAGCAGCAACTCACCGTTCTGCGTACGGATGTTGTCCGTGGAGTCGACGTACGCCTGGGACTCGCCGTTGACCGGGCCCATCTCGGTGCCGGTGCGGACCACCCGCCACTTGGAGCGGTCGAGGGTGGATCCGGTGAAGTCGTCGAAGAACGTGGTCCGGTAGGTGCCCGACTGGTCACCCGGCAGCGGCGGATAGGCCGCCGAGGCGCTGCCGCCGGTGCCCCAGACCTGGAACTCGTAGAGGGAGTAGCCGAACTGGGCCGTGTAGGGGGCCGGGTTGTAGAAGCTGCGGCGCTCCTTGCCGAGCATGCGGACGTAGCGGCCGGTCGCCGGGGAGGGCAGGGTGACGGTGTCGTGGCGGCCCGCCGCGTCCGAGGGGGAGGCCACGTTCGCACGGCGGGCGGCGATGTCGGCGGCCGAAGGTTCGTACACGGTGCGCCAGTTGACGTTGTCGTCGGAGACCTGGAGCAGGTAGTCGACGGCGTACGCCGACTCCCAGTACAGGTCGACCGAGGAGATGGTCGCGGTGGCGCCGAGGTCGACCGAGATCCAGCGGTCGGCGTTCCAGTCGCTAGACCAGCGTGTGGAGTCGCCCTTCAGGTCGGCGGGCCGGCCGCCGTCGGTGGCGAACGCCGGTGAATTGCCCGCGTGCTGGTAGTAGTCGGAGTACGCGGGGTGGTTCAGGGCGAGGTTGGTGACCGTCGAGGACGCCTGGGCCGGTTCGCCCCCGTAGACCTTGAAGTTCCAGAGCGAGTAGCCGTAGGGCGTGGCGCGCTGGATGCCGCGCATCCGGACGTAGCGGCCGGTGACTTCCTGCGGGTAGGTGTGCGCGGTGACCGAGCCGCCGGTGCCGTCGGTCTCGGTGTAGAAGGGCGTCCAGTCGGTGCCGTTCCTCGAGGCCTCGAGGACGTACTTCTTGCCGTACGCGGCCTCCCAGTCGAGCACCACGCTGTCGATGCGGATCGTGGTGCCGAGGTCGACGCGGATCCAGGCGCCGTCGGCGAAGTCGCTGGACCAGCGGGTCGCGCCGTTGCCGTCGAAGGCCAGGCCCGGGGTGGTGCCGGGGTTCTCGGAGCCGGAGGCGGTGACGGCGGCCGGGTTCGCGGCGTAGGCGGCGCCGGCCCGGTCGGTGTCCCAGGCGGCGGCGGTGGCGGCGGAAGCGGGTGCGGCCAGGGCGCTGACGCCCGAGGTCAGCAGGGCGGCCGTCGCGAGGGCGGCCATGAGGGTACGGGGGATACGGGATCGCATGCGGGTCTCCTGAGCGTCGGCGGTGCCTTCAGGTACGTCATGCACATGTCGCGTACATGACAGATTGGTCTCCGTGCCTGTTGCTCGTACGCATGACAGTCGGGTGGGCGGTGGGCGCGGAACTCCCCTGGACCGCGCCCACCGCGGTCGTGCCGGGCCGGACGGCGGCCCGGTCCTGGTCAGGCCGCCTTGCTGGCCTGTCCCCGGTGGGCGCGGATGATGTCCGCGTACCGGCGTCCGGTGCCCTTGATCGTGCGGACCTGCGTCTCGTAGTCGACGTGGACCAGGCCGAAGCGCTTGTCGTAGCCGTACGCCCACTCGAAGTTGTCCAGCAGCGACCAGGCGAAGTAGCCGGCCAGCGGGGCGCCCTTGCGGGCCGCGGAGGCGCAGGCCGCGAGGTGGCCGGCCAGGTACTCCTGGCGCTCGGGGTCGTCGATCGTCCCGTCGGGGCGGACCACGTCCGGGTAGGCGGAGCCGTTCTCGGTGACGTAGAGCTTGCGGGCGCCGTACTCGTTCGTGAGGCGCAGCAGCAGCGTCTCGATGCCGTTCGCGTCGATCTCCCAGTCCATGCCGGTGCGCGGGACACCCTCACGGTAGACCGAACGGGCGTACGGCGCGGGGCCGTCCGGGTCGTCCTCGATGAAGGCCGGGAAGTAGTAGTTCAGGCCCAGCCAGTCCAGCGGGGTGGCGATGGTCTCCAGGTCGCCTGGGCGCTCGGGGAGTTCGACGCCGTAGGTCTCGACCATGTCGGCCGGGAAGCCGCGGCCGTGCACCGGGTCCAGCCACCAGCGGTTGACGTGCCCGTCGTGACGGCGGGCGGCGGCCGCGTCCTCGGGGCGGTCCGTCACCGTGAACACCGTGGAGAGGTTGTTGACGATGCCGACCTGGGCGCCGGGCGCGGCGGCGCGGATCGCCTGCGCGGCCAGGCCATGACCGAGGAGCAGGTGGTAGGAGGCGCGGACGGCGGCCGTGAGGTCGGTCCAGCCGGGGGCCATCTTGCCCTCCAGGTGGCCGATCCAGGCCGAGCAGGACGGCTCGTTGAGGGTGGTCCAGTGGTGCACCCGGTCGCCGAGCCGGTCGGCGACCACGGAGGCGTACGCGGCGAAGTGCTCGGCGGTCGCCCGCTCGGGCCAGCCGCCCCGGTCCTGGAGGGCCTGCGGCAGGTCCCAGTGGTAGAGGGTGACGGACGGCGTGATGCCCGCTTCCAGCAGGCCGTCGACCAACTCGTCGTAGAAGTCGAGGCCCTTGGCGTTGTCCGGGCCGTCGCCGCCGGGCCGCACGCGAGGCCAGGCGACGGACAGCCGGTAGGCGTTGGCGCCGAGCCGGCGCATCAGGCCGATGTCCTCGCGCCAGCGGTGGTAGTGGTCGCAGGCGACGTCGCCGTTGTCGTCGTTCGCGATCTTCCCCGGGGTGTGCGAGAAGGTGTCCCAGATGGAGGGCGCACGGCCGTCCTCGTCGACGGCTCCCTCGATCTGGTACGCCGCGGTTGCCGTGCCCCACAGGAAGTCGTGCGGCAGGGCGGCGAGGTCGATGGTCACGTAAGTCCTTTCGGAACTGGCTGTCGAGGCGGATTCACTTGACGGCGCCGGCCGTCAGTCCGGCGACGAGGTAGCGCTGGAGCAGCAGGAAGCCGGCCACGACGGGAACGCTCACCACCAGCGAAGCGGCCATGATCTGGTTCCAGTACACGTCGTTGAGCGTGGAGTAGCCCTGGAGGCCGACGGCGAGGGTGCGGGTGGTGTCGTTGGTCATGACGGAGGCGAACAGGACCTCGCCCCAGGCGGTCATGAAGGCGTAGACGGCGACCGCGACGATGCCCGGGATCGCGGCCGGGACCACGATCCGGAACAGCGCGCCGAGCGGGCCGCAGCCGTCCACCAGTGCCGCCTCGTCCAGGTCCCGCGGCACGGAGTCGAGATACCCGATGAGCATCCAGATCGAGAACGGCAGCGAGAACGTCAGGTACGTCAGGATCAGTCCGCCGCGCGAGCCGAACAGGGCGATGCCGGTGGCGTTGCCGATGTTGACGTACAGCAGGAACAGCGGGAGCAGGAAGAGGATGCCCGGGAACATCTGGGTGGAGAGCACGGTGACCGTGAAGACCCGCTTGCCGCGGAAGTCGTAGCGGCTGACCGCGTAGGCGGCGAAGACCGCGACGACCACCGAGCAGACCGTCGCCGCGACCGACACGATCAGCGAGTTCACGAAGTACTTCGCGAGCGGGACCGTCGACCAGATGTCGATGTACGGGCGGATGGTCAGACCGCTGGGCAGCCAGCGGAACTTGCCGGTGACGTCCGCGAGGGGCTTCAGCGAGCTGGAGACCATCACGTACACGGGGACCAGCACGAACCCGGTGAGCAGCGTGAGGAAGATCCGCCGGGACCAGAGGAAGGAGCGCGGCGGGGCCATCGGCGAGCCGGACGGGCTAGACATCGGCGGTCCTCCGTCCGCGCGAGGTGAACACCAGGTACACGCCGGTCACCACCAGCAGGAAGAGCAGCAGGAGCACGGACATGGCCGAGCCGGTGCCGAAGTTCCAGGTGACGAAGGAGGCCTGGTAGATGTGGACCGAGATGAGGTCGGCGGCCTCCGGGGCGGACCTGCCGAACAGCACGTACGGCGTGTTGAAGTCGTTGAACGTCCACAGGAACAGGACCAGGACCAGGACCTGGTTGACCGGGCGCAGCGACGGCAGGGTGATCCGGCGGATCTGCTGCCACAGGCCTGCGCCGTCCAGGGCGGCCGCCTCGTACAGCTCCCGCGGGATGTTCTGGAGGCCGGCCATCACGATCAGGAAGGCGAACGGCCAGCCCTTCCACACCGACACGATGAGCAGCGCCCAGAAGCTGTTGTCGCCGATCAGCCAGAAGGACGGCTTGTCGGTGAGGTGCAGCTGGTCGTGCAGGACGTGGTTCACCAGGCCGTTGTCGTGCTGGAACATGAACACCCAGGTGATGACGGCCGCGTACACGGGCAGCGCGTACGGGATGAGGAACAGGGCGCGCAGCAGGCCCCGGCCCCGGAAGGTGTCCTGCATGAACACCGCCGCCGCCGTGCCGATCAGCCAGCACAGGCCGACGGAGAGCAGGGTGAAGCCGACGGTGACGAAGAAGGAGTGCAACAGGGCGTTGCCGACCGGCGCGTCGAAGTCGACCGACATCCGGTAGTTGTCGAACCCGGACCAGGGGGCGGTGCCCCAGTCGCGGATGTAGAACTGGGTGAGCTCCTTGAAGCTCATCACGACGCCGATGACCATCGGCACGAGATGGACGAGGAGTTCGAGCAGCAGGGCGGGCAGGAGCAGCAGGTAGGGCAGTCCGATGCGGCGGATCCGCCCGGGGCGGCGGCCCGAGCCGCCCGCCGCCCCGGGGGAGTTCACCTGCGCCGGTTCTCGCACGGTGGTGGTGGTCGTCATCTCGTTCAGGCCGCCGGCATCTGCTGCTGGGCCTTCTCCAGTTCGGCCTTGACGGAGTCGGTGGTGATGGCGCGGCCGGCGGCGGCGTCGGCGAACAGGTTCTTGACCGCCGTACCGACCGTGGTCTCGAACTGCGACTCCGACGACACCTGGGGCAGGGCCGCGGCGCTGGTGGCGAGGGTGTTCTTCAGGACCGAATTGGCCGGGGTGTTGAAGGCCGGGTCCTCCTGGGCGGTCTTGACCGGCGGGATGGAGCTGTAGGCGGTGTTGAGGATCTTCTGCTCGTCGTCGCTGGTCATGAACTTCACGAACTTGGCGGCGCCGTCGAGGTTCTTGGTGTTCTTGAAGACCGCCAGGTTGATGCCGGCGACCATCGAGTTGACCTGGGTACCGGTGCCGGGGGTGCCGGACTGCACGGGCACCGGGGCGATGCCGTAGTCGCTGTCGCTCATGCCCTGCGACTTGAGGTTGGAGGACGCCGACTGCCACAGCAGCATGGCCTGCTTGCCCTTGGCGAAGTCGCTCACCGACTGGTTCTGCGCGTACTCGGCGTCGCCGGTCGGGATGACCTTGTCCTTGGCCATCAGGTCGACGTACTGCTGCACCGCGGCCACGATCTTGTCGTTGGTGAAGTCCGGCTTGCCGTCGGCGGTGAAGAAGTCGGCGCCGTGCTGCTTGGCGAAGACGAAGACGTGGTGGATGTTCTCCGAGACGTTGCCGCCCTCGGCGCCGAGCACCGACTTGCCCTTGGCGGATATCTTCTTGCCGTCGGCGACCAACTCGTCCCAGGTGACCGGGGGCTTGGCGATACCGGCGTCGGCGAAGATCTTCTTGTTGTAGTAGAGCGCGTACGCCATCGAGTAGAGCGGTACGGCCGCCGGGTCCTTGCCCTCGGCACCGGTGGAGCCCAGCGCGGAGTCGACGAAGCGGTCCTTGCCGCCGATCTTGCCGAAGTTCTTGGCGTCCCAGGGCAGCAGCGCGCCGGTGGCCTGGAGCGAGGCGCTCCAGGTGTTGCCGATGTTCAGCACGTCGGGGCCCTGGCCCGAAGTGGTCGCGGTCAGGATCCGGTTGAGCAGGTCCGACCAGGGCACGACCTCCAGCTTGACCTTGATGCCGGTCTGCTTCTGGAACTTGTCGAGCTCCGGCTGGAGCACCTTCTTGTCGACCTCGATGCTGGCGCCCTGGTTGGAGGCCCAGTAAGTGAGCGTCTTCGGGGAGTCGTCGGACCCGCCCCCGGCGGACGAACCGCCACCGCAGGCCGTGGCCGCGAGGGCGAGAGACATGGTGACGGCGCCTACGGCCGCGGCTCGGATGCTGCGCATGGCTCCTGCTGTGCCTTTCCGGGAGTCGAGAACCCCGAGAGGGCTTCACGAAGGCCGGCGTCCGCATGCGCGGAGACCGGGACCGACGTTCGGCTTCCGAAGCCCCTCATGGCTTAATTTAGGACGTGAGTTAATACTCCGATCAGGGGCGCGTCAAGGGATCCGGCACGGGTGTCGGCGCAGGCGGGCGGCGGCGGAGCCGGTTCCGGAGCGGGGGCCGGCCGCGCCCGAGGGTGTGACCTGGGACGAAGCGGCCCGATCCGGGCGGCGGCGGGCCCCTTCCTGTTCCACAACGGTTGTGTCTCGACAGCACGGGACCGTACGACGTGGGGGCCGGGGAGGTTTCCCCCCGGCCCCCACACCCCGGGCCACCGGACGCCCACCGCGGCCGCCCGCCCTGGCCGCCCGATGACACCTGGCCCGCGCCCTGGCCGCCCGATGACACCGAGCCCGCGTCCTGGCTGCCCGTCGGTCACCGAGCCGGGGCGGGGGTCGGCGGTGTCACCGGGGCGGGGCGGGGGTCGGCGGTGTCACCGGGGCGGGGCCGTCGCCGGGGTCGGGGCGTAGCCGGTCGGGCGGGTGGTGAAGGTGCCGCGGCCCTGGGTGCGGCCCCGTAGGCGGGTCGCGTAGCCGAACAGTTCGGCCAGCGGCACGGTGGCGGTCAGAGTCGCCGCGCCGCCCCGGGACCCGGACCCGGTGACCCGACCGCGGCGCGCCGCCAGGTCGCCGAGAACACCGCCGACGCCCTCCTCGGGCACGGTGACCGTGACCTCGGCGACCGGCTCCAGCAGGACCATCGCGCAGGCCCGCAGCGCGTCCCGGAGACCGGACCGCCCCGCCGCCCGGAACGCCGTGTCGGAGGAGTCCTTCACATGCGTGGAACCGTCGGTCAGGGTGACCCGCAGCCCGGTCACCGGATGCCCGCCGAGGGGTCCCTCGGCGAGCGCGTCCCGGCAGCCGGCCTCGACCGCGCGGACGTACTCCTGCGGCACCCGGCCGCCGACGACCGCCGACCGGAACTCGAATCCGGCGCCCTCCGCCAGCGGTTCGACGTCCAGCACGACATGCGCGAACTGCCCCGCCCCGCCGGTCTGGTGGACGTGCCGGTGGACATGGCCGGTGACCCCGCGGCCGACGGTCTCCCGGAGGGCGACCCGCGGCCGGCCCACGGTCACCTCGGGGCCGCCGTCGCGCCGGATCTTCTCCACCGCCACCTCCAGGTGCAGTTCACCCATCCCGGACAGCACGGTCTGCCCGGTCTCGGCGTCGGTGCGCACCACCAGCGAGGGATCCTCCTCGGCGATCCGGGCCAGCGCCTGCGCCAGCCGTTCGGTGTCGGTACGACGGCGGGCCTCGACGGCGACGGACACCACGGGGTCCGCGACCCGCGGCGGCTCCAGCAGCAGCGGGGCGTCCCGGGCGCACAAGGTGGCTCCGGGGCGGGCCGACTTCAGCCCGACGACGGCGACGATGTCACCGGCCACCGCCCGGTCCAGGGGCTCGTGCCGGTCGGCCATGACGCGCAGGATGCGTGCGACGCGTTCGGTGCGGCGCGTTGCCGGGTCCCACACGGTGTCCCCCTTCTCGATCGTGCCGGAGTAGACGCGGACATGGGTGAGGCGTCCGGTGGCGGTCGCGGTCACCTTGAACGCGAGCGCCGCGAACGGCCCGCCGGGGTCGGCGGTCCGCCGCTGTTCGTCACCCTGGTGGCTGCCGCGCACCGCGGGCACGTCGAGCGGCGAGGGCAGGTACGCCACGGCCGCGTCCAGCAGTGGTTCGACGCCCCGGTTGCGGTAGGCGGACCCGCACAGGACGACCACGGCGTCACCGGTGCGGGTGAGGTCGCGCAGGGCGGAGACGAGGGTGCCGGTGGACAGCCGGCCGGCCGGCCCGCAGAACTCCTCCAGCGCGGCCGGGTGCAGTCCCGCCACCGTCTCCTCCAGCAGCCGTCGCCGTCGGCGCGCCTCCTCGCCGAGTTCGACGGGCACCGGCCCCTCCACCGGTGCGCCGCCGCCGTCCGGCCAGACCAACGCGCGCATCCGCACCAGGTCGACGACGCCGGTGAAACCCTCCTCCGCACCGATCGGCAGCTGCACGACGAGCGGCACCGGGTGCAGCCGGTCCCGGATCGACGCGACGGCTCTGTCGAGGTCGGCACCCGCGCGGTCCAGTTTGTTGACGAACGCGATCCTGGGCACGCCGTGCCGGTCGGCCTGCCGCCAGACCGACTCGCTCTGCGGCTCGACGCCGGCCACCGCGTCGAACACGGCGATCGCCCCGTCGAGGACGCGCAGGGAACGCTCGACCTCGTCGGCGAAGTCGACGTGGCCGGGGGTGTCGATGAGGTTGACACGGTGGCCGTCCCAGGCGCAGCTGACGGCCGCGGCGAAGATGGTGATGCCTCGGTCGCGTTCCTGGGGGTCGAAATCGGTGACGGTGGTGCCGTCGTGGACCTCGCCGCGTTTGTGGATGGTGCCGGTCGCGAAGAGGATGCGCTCGGTGACGGTGGTCTTTCCGGCGTCGACGTGGGCGAGGATGCCGAGGTTGCGAACAACGGCAAGGGGGTTGACGGAGTTCGGGCGGAGTTCGGTGCGCATGGCCCGATGCCTTTCGAATGGGGTTCCCGGAATGACTTGCGGAAGGGCAGCGCAATTCCCCGTGCGGCACAGTGCACCGGGCCAGGACTGACGGCACGTCAAAGTGCTGGCATATGCCGGTGGTTGAGGAGATCAGTCGTGCGTCACGGAGTCCGGTACCGGCCGCGCGGCGGGCACCGGAGTGACGGGGACACGAGGATCACGTCGTAGCGGGAACGGGGAGAGACGGCGGCCGTGCGCTCACGCATGACCTTCTCCCCTCATTCGTCCGAACTCGTCACGACAAAGCACCGGGAGCGCGTTTCGCGGCTACGGTGCGTGATAACGGAGCGAGTGTAGGCAGCGGGCGCGGGCCGTGGCACCCGATTTTCGACCGGGCCCGCCCACCCCCCGGCCGGAAAGCCGGCGGCCGGGCCGGCAGCCCCCCGCAGCCGACGGCACACGGCAGGGCGCGTGGCAGGGCGCGTGACCGGGCGCTTGGCGAGGCGCGCGGCGTGGTATGCGGCGGGATGCTCGGCGACGCGCGCGGCCGCGGTCACTTTGCCGAGATTCCGGTTCGTTCCCTTTTTCCGCCCCCCGGAGAATGCGCGACCCGTCGGCCCGGCATTTTCCGGACATTCATTCGGCCGACATCGGCAACTCCCGGAACACGGAAGGCGCTTTCCGCTTCACCGGCTGAGCGCGGCGCGATGCACCGGCCGAGACCGCCGCAACTCCAGCGATTGGCCGAAAAGCACGCTTTACAGCTCCCAGTGGGACATCAGGTAACCCGCCGGCCGCCCCTCGGCCGGACCGTCGGGAAAGGACGCCCGGATCGCCCCGGATACACATCATCCCGGCCCACGCGCGTACTCGGACTTCCCGGCCCGATACTGCGGGAGTTGGTGTGGAACATGTGTGGACCTTCCGTGAAGCGCTCTTCGTGGCTGAGAAATTGGGATCCCGCCGCGGGTCAGGGCGGGCCACGCAATGGCCGGGAAGCGGTTCGCCCGGTGGCCGGTGAACGCTCCACCACGGGGAGCGCAGGCCTAATCTGATGCGTGAGCAGGCTGAATAGGCCCGGCAGGCGGACGGATTGGACTCGATTGGACACGGAAAAGACGCGGAGAGCACCATTCACCGCGCGCCCGGGTGCCGCGATGCCGGTCGCCGCGCAGGTGCTCATCGCGGGGACGCTGTTCTCCCGCCTGGGTGACACGCTCGCCTCGCTGGGGCTGGTGCTGCACGCGGCGGACCGGGACATCCGCTTCGGGGTGACCGAGGTGATGCTCGCCGAGCTCATCCCCACCGTGCTCGCGGCACCGTTGATCGGGTCGGTGGTGGACCGTTTCAGTGCGCGCGCGGTGTGCCTGTGGGCGCTGCTGGTCCAGGCGCTGTCGCTGGGCGCGGCCACCGCGGTCGGCGGCTTCCACGTACAGGTGGCGCTGATCGCGCTGTCGTGCCTGGCCGGGGTGGCCTCGGTGGCGGCCGGGTTCAAGATGCTGCCCGCCGTGGCCGGTGAGCGGTACACGGGCCGCGCGAACAGCCTGCTGACGGCGGGCCTGTCCGTCGCGGGGCTGATCGGGCCGCCGCTGGCCGGTTTCCTGAACTCCCTGTGGGGCACGCCGGTCCTGCTCGCGGCGGACGCCGTGTCCTTCCTCGTGCTCGCCGGCTGCACCGTGCTGGCGGTGCCGAGCACGGTGGACGTCGCACTCGGCCGCCGTCCCGCCACCAGGCTCGCGGACGGCTACCGGGCGCTGCGTGACGCACCGGTCGTGGGCACGCTGATGCCGGCGCTGGCGGCGGCGATGCTGGCCACCAGCATCGAGAACGTCGCGGGCGTCTTCTATCTGCGGGACGTGGTGAACGGCAACGACACCGTGTTCGGTCTCTTCCTGGCCACCTGGGCCCTGGGCTCCGTCCCGGGAGCGCTGCTGGCGGGCCGTCAGGACTGGTCGGACCGGCACACGCTGCTGATCGTCGGCGGCATCATGGGCATGGCCCTGGGTCTGCTGGTGGCCGGCCTCGTCCCGGTCGCCGCGGTGATCTTCCCGCTGTTCCTGCTGGCGGGTTTCGGCAACGGCGCCTGCAACGTCGGCCTGCGCAACGCGGTCCACTCCCGGGTGCCCGCCGAGGTGCACGGCAGCGCCTGGGCCTGCTTCCAGGCGCTGTCCCGCAGCTGCATCGGCCTCGGCTATCTGCTGGGCACCCCGAACGGCCTGGTCTCCAGCCGGGGGCAGGTGATCATCTCGGGTGTCATCCCGCTGGTGGCGATGGCATGGGCGGCCCTGGTCATGGTCCGCCGCCGCGAGCCCGCCACGACGGAGCCCTCCGCCTGACCTCGCGCGAGCCCGCCACGACGCGGCCCTCCGCCTGACCTCGCGCGAGCCCGCCACGACGCGGCCCCCCGCCCGACCTCGCGCGGCCGCTCGGCCGCCCCCGCACGGCGCCCAACTTGGTCTAGTCCTCTTGACGGAGAGGGCCGGCAGCGCTTTGGTATGTACCAAATCCCTTGCGGCCCACCCCCCACCACTCCGCCCAGATGGGCATCCCGAAAGGGCCAATGTCATGCACCTGGCGAGATTCGCGGCGTCCGCGTGCGCCCTCGCGCTCACGGCCACCGGCGTGGCCGTCGCGCTGGCCCCCGCCGGCAACGCGGCCGCGGGCAGCGTCTACTCCGTGGCTCCCTACGTCGACATGTCGAACAGTCAGGAAGGGCTGCTCGACACAGCGGTCACCGGACACGGACTCAAGGCCTACACGGCCGCCTTCGTGCTCGGCGAAGGCTGCACCCAGATCTGGGGCGACACGCTCCCCATCGGCAACGACTCCTACACCGACCCGGAGATCGCCAGGGCGCGGTCCGAGGGCGCGTCGGTCATCATCTCCTCCGGCGGAGCGAGCGGCGAACCGCTCGCCTGGACCTGCGCCACCCAGAGCAGCATCGACGCCGGGTACCAGGCCGTCATCGACGACTACGGCGTGACCCAGCTGGACTTCGACGTCGAGGGCGCCGCCGTCGCGGACACCGCGGCCGCGGCCCGTCAGATGCAGGCGATGAAGGACCTGAAGGCGTCCAACCCGAACCTGCGGTTCTCCATGACCCTGCCGGTGCTGACCAGCGGCCTGACCGGCGACGGCGTCAACATCCTCAAGGCCGCCAAGAACGCGGGCATCAGGATCGACGTGGTCAACGTCATGGCCATGGACTACTACGCCGGCACCGGCACCGAGATGGGGCAGGCCGCCCTCTCCGCGGCCCGCGCCACGCTCGCGCAGATGCAGTCCGTCGACTCCGGTTACACCTATGCCAACCTCGGCATCACCCCGATGATCGGGAAGAACGACGACGGGTCCACCTTCACGCTCGCGGACGCCCAGGCGGTGGAGAGCTTCGCCGCGCAGAACGGTGTCGGGCGGCTGTCGTTCTGGTCGGCCAACCGGGACCAGCCGTGCAGCGGCAGCGCCAACTCCCTGTCCACGTGCAGTGAGATCAGCCAGAACAGTCTCGCGTTCACCGACACGTTCGTGCCCTACGAGGGCGGTTCGGGCGGCGGCACCACCACCGACTTCTCCCTGTCCCTGACACCGGCTTCCGCCTCCGTCGCCCAGGGTGGTTCGGCGACCGCGTCCGTCGCCACAGCCGTCACCTCCGGCAGCGCCGAATCCGTCAGCCTCTCCGCCTCCGGCGCGCCCTCGGGCGTCAGCGTCTCCTTCAGTCCCGCGTCCGTGACCTCCGGGAGCGGTGCGACGCTCACGGCGGCGGTCGGCTCGTCCGTCGCCGCGGGCTCCTACCCGATCACCGTCACCGGCACGGCCGCGAGCGGCACCCACAGCGCGACGTACACGCTCACCGTCACCAGCACCGGCGGCGGCGGAGGAGGAGGCGGGGCTTCGTTGACCAACGCGGGCTTCGAGACCGGCGCGCCGAGCCCCTGGACCTGCGCGGCCGGCAGCGCGGTGGTCTCCACGCCGGTCCACGGCGGCAGCCACGCCTTGCAGGTCACGCCGAGTTCCAGCGGCACCGGGGAGTGCGACCAGACGGTCACCCTCTCCCCCAACCACACCTACACGCTCTCCGGTTGGGTGCAGGGACCGTACGCGTACATCGGAGTCTCCGGTGGCGCCAGTGCGAGCACCTGGTCGAACAACACGAGCTGGAACCAGCTCTCGGTCGGCTTCACCACCGGCAGCAGCGGGACGGTCACCGTCTTCGTCCACGGCTGGTACGGCCAGTCCGACGTCCACGCCGACGACTTCAGCCTGAGCTGAGGCGCCGCGCCGGCATGGAGCAGGGCCGGTTCCCGGGCGGAACCCGGGAACCGGCCCTGTCTGCTGGTCTGTTACTGCGCGAACCCGTAGGCGAACAGGTGGTCGGTGCCCGTGGAGCCGGTCACCGGCAGCGTCACCGACGCCACCTGCTTGGACGGGTCCAGGGCGACCTTCGTCGCGAAGACGTAGGTCTTCACGCCGTCCCGGCCCCCGCTCCCGGTGTTCCGGTAGGTGGTGGTGACGGCCGTCGTGTCACTCGGCAGCGGCTTGCTGGGGCCGCCGTTGAGCGTCCAGTCCGAGAAGCCGACCGTCGCCTGGGAGGTGGTGCCGTCGGTGTAGGTGACGGTCAGCGTGCCCGAGACTCCGCTGCCGTCGGTCGGGGCGTTGACCGCGGCGCCCAGCAGGCCCAGCGACGACCCCGAAGTGCCGGCCGGCATGGGAATCGTCTGGCCGGCCATCTCCAGGTTGTCGAGCTGACCGGACGTCACCGTCGGCCAGGTGTAGGAGACGCCGTCGACGGTGAGGGTGGAGCCGCTCGTGACGCCGGCCGCCGACAGCGCGTTCTGCGAGTAGGCCCAGCCGCCGCCGTCGAAGCCGCCCGAGTAGGTGGTGCCGTCGGGGTAGATGCCCTCGTTGGTGGCGTACGGCCACAGCGCGCCGGGCTTGGCTACGGCCACGCGGAGGGTCGCCCCGGACAGTGCCGTACCCGTGCTGTGATCGGTCAGGGCGAAAGTGACCGGGTACGTCCCCTCGCTCGCGCCCGCCGTCACGTGGACCTCGGCCTCGGCGCTGCCCGAGGCGGGCACCGTCAGCGAGCCGGACGCCGTGTCGAGGGTGACGCCGGAGGGCGCCGTCGCCGTCCAGTCGACCGTGACGGCCTTGCCGCCGAGGTTGGTCAGGTCGAGGGTGGCGTCGTCACCCTTGCCGGGCTGGAGGACCAGGCCGTTGCTGGGACCGGTGGCCGCCAGTACCCGGCCGCCGCCCGTGGTGTCCGACGGCGGCACCGCCGAAGGACCGGACGCCCACGAGGTGTTCGGCTGGGTACCGAGCGTGTAGTCGAGCGTGCCCGCGCCCTTGAACTGCCGGTAGGTCAGCCAGGAGGCGTTCCAGGCCTGGCCCTTGAGCTTCAGGGACTGCACGTACGGCGCGTCGGGCGCGGCCTGCGGCGCGTTGATCCGCACCGTCCTGCCGTTGCCGAGGGTCACCTGGGCGACCGGGAACGCCGGGCTGCCGAGCACCAGGGTGTCCGTGCCCGGGGTTTCCGGGTACATGCCGAGCTCGGACCAGACGTACCAGGAGCTCATGGCGCCGAGGTCGTCGTTGCCGAACGAGCCGACCGGGGCGTTGAAGTACAGGCCCTGCTGGGCCGCGCGGACGGCCGCCTGCGTCTTCCACGGCTGGCCCGTGTAGTCGTACTCCCAGGGGATCTCGACGCTGGGCTCGTTGCTCAGGTCGGCGTCGGTGCCACCGGGGCTGGTGATGTCGTCGAGGAGACTGTCCAGGTAGGCCGAGTACGCCTTGCTGCCGCCGCGGGCCTGGATGAGCTGTTGCAGGTTGAAGGGGACCATCGGGGTGTACTGGGCGGAGGTGCCCTCCACGAAGCCGTTGGAGGTGCCGGGGGTGAAGCCCCCCGCGAACTGGCCGTCCTTGTTCTTCGCCTGCATGTAGCCGGTCTGCGGGTTGAAGACGTTCATCCAGTCCTGGGCGCGGGTGGCGAACTTCGTGTAGACGTCCGTCCTTCCGAGCGACTTCGCGAACGCGGCGAGGGCGTAGTCGGCGCTGTCGTACTCCAGTTGCGTGGAGACGGGGCCGTAGAAGTTGCAGCAGTTGTAGTCGTTCTCGTCCAGCGGGAGGTAGCCCTTGGCGTCCCGCACCGACTCGCCGGGGCGGTCGTTGTTCGGGGCGGTGGCCTCGTGCTGGAGGGCGGCGAGGGCCTTGGCGGTGTCGAAGTCCGTCGCGCCGAAGGCGTACGCGTCGGTGATGATGCCGGCGGCCGGGTCGCCGACCATCACGTAGCTCTCGCCGTTGTTCGAGGCCCACTTGGGCAGCAGGCCCGTCTGGTCGTAGCCGTTGAGCATCGACGTCACGACGTCACTGGCGACCTTCGGCTCGACCAGCGCCATCAGCTGGGTCTGGGAACGGTAGGTGTCCCAGCCGGAGTAGTTGGCGTACTGGGCCTGCTGCCCCTTGGCGAGCTTGTGGATCTGGTTGTCCATGCCCATGTACTGGCCGTTGGCGTCGGAGAAGACGTTCGGGTGCAGCAGGGCGTGGTAGAGCGCGGTGTAGAACTGCGTCTGCTGGTCGGCGGAGCCGCCGCCGACCTGGATCTTCTTCAGTACGGCGTTCCAGGCGTCGTGGTTGGCCCGCTCCACGGCGGCGGTGTTCCAGTTGCCGATCTCGCTGCCGAGGTTGGCGGCCGCGTTGGCGTCACTCGTGTAGGAGATGCCGACCTTCGCCTTCACGGTGGGGTTCGTGGCGGTGTCGAAGGTCAGGTACATGCCGTTCGCGCCGGTCGTGGGCGGCTGGGCGGCCCGGGCCGTGGCGGACGGCCGCGAGGTGGCGGAGGTTCTGGCGGCAGCGCTGTCGTGGACCGTCGGCGCCGGCTTCGCCGGCACGGTGAAGTGCTTCTCCTTCAGCGGCGCCGACCGGGAGGGCTGCGGGGTCTGCCGGACCTTCCCGGCCTTCAGCGACGTCGCGTCGGGGGTGATGGTGCCGCCGACCCAGGTGCCGCTCGCCGTGAACGGCCGGTCGAACTTGATGTCGAAGTGCAGCGTGTACCTGTTGCCCGCGCCGCAGAAGTGACCGCTGTCGATGGCGCCGCTGATCTCCTTGCCGTTCACCACCTGGACGCGGGTGCCGTCCACCTGGGTGGCGCCGCCGCTGAGTTTGAACAGCAGGTTCGCCTGCTGCCCCGCCGGGAACGTGAAGGAGCCCAGTCCGGCGCGGGTGGTGTCGGTCAGTTCGGAGCTGACCCCGTTCGCGTCGGTGACCTTGTAGGACCCGATGCCGGCCTGCTCGTCGTCGTGGCTGAAGCCGACGGACGTGGTGCCGAGGTTGCCCGAGAGCGCGCCGGTCACCGGCAGGACGGGCAGGTCGCCCGCGACGGGACAGCCGGGTCCCGACACGTGGGTGAGGCTGAAGCCGGAGATCTTCTTGTCGTTGTACTCGTAGCCGCCGCCGTCGGGCCGGTCGGGCGTCGTGTCGGGGCCCCACTGCACCATGCCGGCCGGCATGTCGGGTCCGGGGAAGGTGTCCACCGCACCGGAGGTGCCGATCAGGGGGTTCACGAGGGACGCGGGGTCCTTCACCAGGGGCGGCGTCGCGGTGCCCGCCGCCTGGGCGCTTCCGATCGCCGGAAGCGGCAGGAGTGCCATGCCCAGGACGCAGATCACGGCGAGGCGTTGCCGGAATCTGGGTGGGGCGGTCGGTGCGGCTGAACGTGGGGGTCTCACCATCGGTTGCCTCCGCAGCAGTTCGTGCTTCGCACATCAGGTGTCGGCGCGCCGAATAACACCGGAAAGCCGGCGACAGGCAACGGTTCCGGTCGCTCCCACGGCCTGACAACGTTGCCATGCACGAGAGTCGAGTGAAACGCGTGCGCCGGTGGCATGTCAACGAGGCCAACCGGACTTTCTGAGTGCGAAGTTCACGAACGGCCGGACACGACCGCGGGGCCGGCCGGTCGCGGTGCCGGGGCGCGCTCGGCGCCCCGGCACCTCGGCCGCCGGGTCACTCCTCGTCGCGCAGGCGGGCCGCCAGGGAGGTCAGCGCCGCGGCCTCCTCGGTGTGGCCGAGTGCGGTGAGCCGGGAGACCGCGCCGTCGAGTCGGGAGAGGGCGGCGTCGGCACGTTCCAGGTAATTGCCCTCCACCACGGCCGCGAGCCGGACGCACTCGGCCCATTCACCAGCACGGTCGTCGCCTGCCTCCGGTTCGCCGAGCAGGGCGAGGGCCTTGTCGAGGGCGGCCAGGGCGGACTCGTACTCGGCGGCGTAGGCGTTGACCCGGCCGTGTTCGTAGGCGAGGGCGCTGTCCAGGGAGCGGCCGTGGGCCTCGTACCCGGCGGCGCGGGCCTCGTCGGCGACCCGCCCCGCGTCGGCCAGGTGGGCGAGGGCGTCGGCCAGGCCGTCGGCGCCCTGCTGCTGGGCCTGGAGACGGGCGAGTTCGCGCAGGCAATTACTGAGCTTCTCGTAGCGCGGAGCCCGGGCATGGGCGGCGAGAGCCTGGTCCGCGGCCTCCCGGGCCGGGCCGAACTCGCCGCCCTCGGCGAGGAGTACGGCCGTCTCGGCGGCGATCCCGGCGTGGCTCCCCGGGTCGTCGTCCCAGCCCGCCGACTCGGCCGCGAGGGCGGCGAACTCCGCGGTGGCGGCCTTGAGGTCCGCTCCGGCGTGCAGCGCGCGGGCCCGGGTCAGGCGCAACTCGGCGACGAGCCGGTCGTCCACCTCCCCGGCGACGACGTCCGGCTCGGCCAGCACGGAGTCGAGCAGCGCGATGCAGTCCTCGACGCGTTCCAGGTCGAGGCTGAGCCGGGCCGCGTTGCTGTAGGCGCAGTAGGCGTCCGAACGGCTGCCGTGGCGCAGTTCCAGCTCCGCGGAGCGCGTCAGGTGCCGCAGCGCCTCGTCCGGGCGGCCCAGGTGCAGGGCGGCCTCGGCGAGGTCACCGTGCAGCCGGGCGGTGTCGACGGTGTCGGACGGCCACTCGGCGGCCAGCCGCAGGCTCTCGGCCAGGTCCGTGTGCGCGGCCTGGGCGTCCCTGAGACCGAGCTGGATCCGGCCGCGCAGGCCCAGGGTGCGGGGCAGGTGCCAGGCGGGGCCGTGCGCCTTGAGCCGGTCGAGGAGGGCGTCGATCTCGGTGACCGCGGCGGGCAGGTCGCCGGAGACGGCGTGCGCGCTGGCCCGCAGCAGCAGGGCGCCGGAGACCTGTCCGGCGATGCCGTGCCGGGTGGCGAAGTCGAGCAGCAGGTCCACCTCCGCGAACACCGGCGCGGCGTGCTCCTCGTTCCTCGACGTCTGGAGGCGCAGTCCGAGCGCGGTCGCCCGCAGCCGCAGCAGCCGGGCCTCCAGGTAGGGGGCGAGGCCGGACGTCTCCTCGTGCAGCCGGACGAGGGCCGCGTGGGCGGCGGTCAGCGCGGCGGCCTTCGCCTCGGCTCCGTCGGCGTGCTCCGCGGGGATCCCGGCCGCGGGGAGCAGGGCGCAGGCGCGGGCGAGCACCGCGTGTCCCGGCGCTCCGGCCTCGTCGTACCGGCTCGCGGCTGCCTCGTGCAGGGCGGCGGCCTCGTCGAACCTGTCCCGCAGGGCCGCCCGGCTCGCCTCGTCGTCGAGCAGGTCGGCGCGCAGCCGTTCGAGCGGGCCCACGGCGGGGTCGTCGGGGTGCACGTAGCCGGGGGCGGCGACGAGCGCTCGCAGCCGCGCCCAGCAGACCGTCGCGTCGGGATGCCCCTTCTCGTCCAGCTCCCGTGCTCGGATGATGAGTTCGGTCAGCTGCTCGGGGACGGCGGTGGCCGTGCGGGCGGGCGCGGCGGACGGCGTGGCCGGCGCGACGTCGTCGAGGTCGCGGGCGCGCAGGGTCAGTCGCAGCGTGTCCAGGAGGGGGGCGCGGTCGAGGCGGGCGCGTCGCCGGTCGGTGTGGGCGGTGGTGCCGTTGCGGGCGTCGAAGCGGGCGGCGAGGTCGTCGGCCCGGCCGCGCACCTCGGCGCCCAGGCCGGCCACCGTCCAGGTGCGGCCCGCGGGTCCGGCGGCGGGCAGGTCGCCGTGGCCGAGGAGTTCGACGCGCTGGAGGAGGACCTCCACGCCGGTGAGGAAGGCGAGCAGGTCCTGCGGCGAGTCGACGTCGTCGAACAGGTTCCGGTTCTCCGCGAGGAGTTCCAGGCCGCGGGCCTCGTTGCCGGTGAGCGCGCAGAACTCCAGGTGCCGGCCGACCTCGCCGGACATCGAGGGGTTGCGGCGGCAGGCGCGGTAGCCGGTGAGATGGAGTTCCCGGGCCCGGTCGGTACGGCCGGTGCGCAGCAGCGGAAGCAGCGCGTACGAGATGGAGCGGACGGGCTCCTCCTGGCAGGATTCCTTGCCGGCCAGCACGGGCTCCCAGACGCGCAGTGCCCGTTCGTCGTCGCCCGCGGTGAGGTGGTACAGGGCGCGTTCGCAGATCTCGCAGGCCTCGCAGTCGCTGAGCCGGGTGCGGGCCCGTCCCGCCCACAGTTCGAAGGCCAGGTCGGCGTCCTCGCCGACGTGTGCGGCCAGCCGGTAGGCCTGGCCGTAGTACGGCTGGAGTTCGAGACCGGCCTTCTCGTACCGGTCGCGCATCTCGGTGAGCCACTGGCGCAGACTCGGCAGGGGCATCTCCGGCAGCGCGACCAGGGCGTTGGCCACCCACTTGAACCGCCAGAACAGTGTGTGGCGCAGCCGCTCGTCGAACACGTCGGGCTGCTCGTCGAAGAGGGTGAGCAGCCGGGCGAAGACGACCGGCGACTTCCTGGGTTCGGAGCCGTAGGTGTACGCCTCCTGGAGTTCGAGCAGGGCGTGCACGAGCGGGCGAGGCTCCGCGAACTGCTCGGCGACGTCGACCAGTTCCTCGGCGGTGACGGTGCGGGCACGGCCGTAGGGACGCCGGTCGTTCTCCTGGAGCGCCTGGTACAGCTCGTCCGTGTTCTGGGGATGGGGTGCGGTGGGCATCGTCAGCTGTCCTTGCGGAGGGCGTGGGCGAGGAGGTCGAGGAAGGAGCGGTTGATGAGGCTCGACTCGGCGGGCCTGAGCGGACGCCGGGACAGCAGCGCGGCCTGTCCGTAGAGGGCTTCGGCGCTGGTGCGGGCCAGTTCGGGCTCGTCGATGGTCACCGCGGTGCGGACCAGCGGGTTGAGCTGGTTGAGGATCAGCTGGGCCCGCGGGGCCTCCTGGCGCAGGTGGCCGAGGATGTCGCCCCAGACGCCGCCCTGTTGCTCGCGGGCGAGCTGAGAGCGGGTGCGCTCGTGCCGGGCCTCACGGCTGTCGAGGAGCAGGGCGGGCGC
The DNA here is from genome assembly GCF_001005085.2 of Streptomyces humi. Taxonomy (GTDB): domain Bacteria; phylum Actinomycetota; class Actinomycetes; order Streptomycetales; family Streptomycetaceae; genus Streptomyces; species Streptomyces humi. Next base: position 144,542 of record NZ_LBMU02000023.1, on the reverse strand, counting down.
GGAGGCGGGCTGGAAGGTGCGCAGCGCGACGTCGCAGTCGAAGACGGCGAGGGCGTCGCGGGCCAGGGCGAGGTAGGCGGAGGCGGCGAGTTCCGTCTCCCGGTCGACGGGGTCGAGGTGGGCGGTGAGGGTGGCCGGGTCGAGGTCGGCGACGCTCACCTCCGGCCTGATCTCCGGCAGCCGGTGGACCAGTTCACGGTCGTAGGTGTATCCGCCGTTGACGACTCCGAGGCCGGCGGCCGCGGCGATCGCGGCGACCTGCCGGAACTCCTCCACGCTGGAGGTGACGAGCACGGTGCGGTGGGTGCGGGCGAACTCGTCGAGGGTGGCGTGTCCGTCGGTGGTCTCGAACGGCAGCCAGGGCAGCAGCATCCGCAGGATCTCGTCGTCGTGCACGGCGAGGGACTTCACGGCCAGATGGTGGGCCTGGAGGAAGCGGCCGAGCAGGTCGGGGTCGCTGGCCGCGGTCCGGGCGATCCAGGCGCGCAGCCGGTCGGCGAGGGCGTCACGGACCGCGGCGAGGGTGTCGTCCTCGTACAGGGACTCGCGGGACGCCGTCGGGCGCAGGCTCTCGGCGTCGAGGACGCAGCGGACGAAGAACGCCCACTCGGGCAGGATCTCCTCGGCCTGCTCGGACAGCAGCATGCCCTTGACGTGCACGCGGTGGCCGTGCCGGCGCCCGGCGGGCACCGCCTCGGGCAGGATGCACGCGATGCCCTTCAGGCCCACGGCCGGCAGGTCGAGGTCGATGGTGTCCAGCGGCGCGAACCCGAAGACCTCCTCGCCGTACGCGGCCAGTGCCCGGGAGCGGGCGCCGGGCGTGGGGTACGTGCGCGCCCAGGGCGCGGGCTCGGGGTTGACGGGTACACCGCCGCCCCGGCCGTCGTCGAACGTCACCGGATGACGCAGCAGGGAGCCGAAGTGCCGGGCGAGCGTCTGCACTTGGCTCGGACGGGTCCATTCGTCCGTGTCGGCGCGGGGCGTCAGGGTGACGGTGGTGCCGGGCCGCGGGCGGGCGGTGGCGGGGAGGGTGCGGACGGAGTAGCTGCCGTCGCCGCGCCCCCGCCACTCCACGGCAGGGGCGTCGGGGGTGCGGGCGGAGCGGCTGACCACGTGGATCTCGTCGGCGACCAGGAAGCAGGAGAGCAGGCCGATGCCGAACTGGCCGATGAAGTCAGCGCGTTGCTCGGCTATCTGCTCGGCGCGCTTGCTGCTGCGGCCGATGGTGGCGAGGAAGGTGTGCACGTCGGCCTCGGTGAGACCGACACCGTCGTCCTCCACCCGTACCACCGCGCCGTCCGCGTACAGGCGGATGCCGAACGCGTCGGCGGGGGCGCCCGGTTCGAGGCTGCGCCGCGCGGTCAGCGCGTCCACCGCGTTCTGAAGGAGCTCACGCAGGTAGACGCGGGGGCTGGAGTAGAGGTGATGGGAGAGGAGGTCGACGAGGCCGCGCAGATCCACCTGGAAGGTGCGGTCGGCGCCGGCCGGGCTCACGGGCGGGTGGGGCAGAGTCATCACAGAGTCCGGGGTCGGGTGATCGAACGGTGGCGTCGGGGCGGTGCGTCGGGGCGGTGCGTCGGGCCGGTGCATGGGACGTGACGGGAACGGTGTTCCGAGACCAGAGCGGCGTCCGGGACGGGAGCGGTGTCCGGGACGGGAGCGGTGTCCGGGACGGGAGCGGTGTCCGGCCGCGGTGGGCTCAGGCGTGGCGCCGGAAACGGGCGTACGCCTTCTCCGGCTGCGCCATGTACGTCCAGGGCCACCGGGTGAAGGCGCCGTCCAGTTCGTGGTAGACGCGCGGGGCCACGACGCTCTCGCAGGCCAGCGACAGGGCCATGGCGAAGATGTTGAAGTCCTCCTGCCAGCCCGGGCGCCGCTGATAGCCCGGGTGGAGGATGCTGCGCTTGGCCGCGTCCCTCAACTCGGCCTGTATCTCCGGGGTGTCGAGGCAGTTCTTGGTGTCCGCCTCCACCCAGTCCTCGATGTGGGCCATGGCGACGGCGCAGCCGAGGCGATGGCCGTCGGGCGCACCGGCGAAGGCCTCGCGGGCGAACTCCAGGGCCTCGCCCGGCTCGCCGTGCCAGCGCGGCTGGAGGTACGACACCCACTCGAGGTGGGTCGCCAGGTCCAGCGGGTCACGGCGCAGGGCGGCTCCGAGCCGGGCCTCGTTGACAGCGCCGCCCAGCGACATGCCGCGGCCCGAGGTGAGCAGACGGCGCCACGGCGTGATCCACTCCGGTCGCAGCTCGGCGGCTTCGAGCAGGTGCTCCTCGGCGGTACGCAGCCGCTCGTAGAAGGTGCGCCACTGGTCCCGCGACACGTCCGAGGCACGCGCGGAGGTACGTGCCTCCCAGCCCCAGATGATGTGGCGCGAGCCGGATATGAGCAGGGCGGTCGCCCGGTGCTCCGGGTCCTCCTCGACGACCCGGCCGATCCAGCCCTGCACCCCGTCCACGTCGCTCAGCTCGCCCAGCACCTGGTGGTCGCGGCCGAGGTCGAAGTGGGCGGACGCCATCTTGACCGCGTCCCAGTCACCCGACTCCGCCGCCACCACCAGCGCCATCACCCGGGTGTCCCCGAGGGACTGGAGCCTGTACACCCCGTTCTGCCTGCGCGGCGCGGGAAGCGCGTGCGGATCCGCCGCCGGTCTCTCCCCGCCTCTGCCGAACAGCTTGCCGAACATGCCGCGCCCTCCCCAGGTCCCGCGTGATCGTCTGGTGCAGCATAAGCGGACCCACTGACACGACTTCCACAGGGTTTCCACGGGCGGCGCACGGGAAGCGGCGCCGCCGGCCACCTCACCGGGACGGCTCGGTCCGGGAGTTCAGCGACGGTGCACGCTGACGGCGTACCCTCCGTCGTCGTAGGGGTCGGCGTCCCAGGTGGCGAAGCGGTCGACGAGGGTGAGACCGGCCGCGGCGCAGCAGTCGTCGTACTCGGGCAGGGTGATGCCCGGCGGCACCGGCAGATGGGCCTGGTCGAGGCCGAACCCGGCGACCAGCAGACCGCCCGGCCGCAGCGCCGCGGCCAGGCGTCCGACCACCGCGGCCTCGGTGCCCGCCGCGAGCAGGGGGAAGATGTTGCCCGCGGCGACCACGAGATCGAAGTCGGCCGTGATGCCGAGCGGTCCGGGTTCGAACGTGGCGAGATCGGCCTGGAGCCAGGGCAGCTCCGGCGCCTGCCGCCGCGCCACGGCCAGCATCGACGCGTCGAGATCCACCCCGACGCAGTCGTACCCGAGCTCCGCGAGCCGGATCATGACCCGGCCGGTGCCGCACCCGGCGTCCAGCACCCGGGCTCCGGCGGGCACCAGTGCGGCACAGAACCGCGCTTCCCCGTGCACGTCCTTGCCGCTGCGGGCCAGCGCCGCGAACCGTGCCGCGTAGTCGGTCCCGGACGTCCCCCCGGTCAGCTCCTGCCAACGGCTCATGGGGCCGACTATACGTCGGCCGCATGAGCCGTCGGCGCCCGCGAACCGGTCAGGTGTTCCAGACCTGGAACTCGGAGATCTGGCCGGCCGGCCAGCCGTCGTTCGCCGTGATGTTCACCCGGAGGTACCGCTGGGTGGTCGCGGTGAACGTGATGGTGACCGTGTTGTCGGTGGTGGGGTCGAAGGTGTACGAGGCCGACGGTTTGACGGTGCTGAAGGAGGAGCCGTCGGTGCTGCCCGACAGGGTCAGCGTCTGGTGGCGGGTTCCCCAGGTCGCGGGGAGCTGGAGGACGACACGGCTCGTGCTCCGCGCGGATCCGAGGTCGACCTGGACCCACTGGGGGAAGGCGTTGTTCGAGCTCTCCCAGTAGGTGCCCTGGTTGCCGTCGGTCACGTGGGAGGACGGGTACACGTCGGTGTGGCTGGACTCGGTGGTGGCCGCGCCGGCTGCCAGGTTCCTGCTCACCGGGCCGGCGCCGGCGCCGGTGCCGGTCAGCCCGACCGTGGTGGTGCCGTTCGACGCGTTGCCGGCGATGCTGAGATCGCCGGTGCGGGTGCCGGACGCGGTGGGCGTGAAGGTGACGGCGACCGTGCAGGAGGAGTTCGCCGCGATCGACGTCCCGCAGGTGTTGGTCTGGGAGAAGTCACCGGTCACGGTGATGCCGGAGACGGTCGCGGCGGCGGTGCCCGTGTTGGTCACCGTGACGGTCTGCGCACTGCTGGCGGTGTTGAGCGCCTGGGTGGGGTACGACAGTGAGGCCCGGTCGGCCGTGAGGGTCGCCGACGAGGAGCCGCCGGCGCTGGGGAACACCTCGAGGTCCGACAACTGGGCGGCGTTCCAGCCTGTGTTGGCGGTGATGTTCACCCGCACGTATCTCGTCGTGGCGGCGCCGAACGTGATGGTCGCCGTGTTGCCGTTGGTGTTCGGGTCGAAGGTGTACCCGGCCGGCGCCTTGATCGTGGAGAAGGCCGTGCCGTCCGTGGACCCCTGTACCGACAGTGTCTGCGTGCGGGCCGACCAGGCCGTCGCCGGCGGGAGCCTGAGGACGACCTTGCCGACGCCGTAGTTCTGGCCGAGGTCGACCTGGGCCCACTGCGGGAAGGCGCCGTCGGTGCCCTCCCAGTACGTGGCGGCGTCCGGGTCCGTGAGGTTCGAGGCGACGTACGGGCTGTTGCTGGAACTCGCCGTCGCCGGACGTCCGGCGGCGATGTCGGTGGTGCTGTCGATGCCGCTGCCGGCCAGGGTGACGACGGTCGGGCTGTTGTTGGCGTTGCTGGTGACGGTCAGGTTCCCGGTGCGGGAGCCGCCGGTGGTGGGCTTGAAGCCGACGGTCACCGTGCAGGAGGCGCCGACCCCGAGGGTGGCGCAGTTGTCGGTCTCGCTGAAGTCACCGGTCGCCGAGACCGCCGAGACGGTCGCGGACGTGGTGCCCGAGTTCGTCACCTTCACCGTCTGCGCGGTGGCCGGGGAGCCGACGACGGTGGCGGCGAAGGTCAGGTTCGCCGGGTCGGTGGTCAGCACCGGGCCGGGCGCGGTGCCGGTCCCGGAGAGGGAGACGGTGCCGGTGACCCCACCCGCGTTGACGGTCAGGGTGCCGGTACGGCTGCCGGTCGCGGTCGGCGCGAACCTCACACTGACGGCGCAGGAGCCGTTCGCCGGGATCGACGAGCCGCAGGTGTTGGTCTGGGAGTAGTCGCCGCTGGTGGCGACCGACGAGACGGACGCGGCGCTGTTGGTCGGGTTGGAGACCGTCACGGTCTGCGCGTCGCTGGCCGAACCCGTCGGGACCGAGCCGAAGTTGAGCGCGCCCGGGGCGGCCGTCACGCCTTCGGAGGGGTACGGCGGGTAGACCGGCGCCGGCCATCCACCGCAGTACGGTGTGGAGCCGATGCCGGAGTTGCCGCCGCCGTCGGTCACCGTGAAGCTCCCGGCCGAGCAGTTGTACACCGGCGAGGAGTGACCGACGCCCGTGGCCGTGACGTCGGTGAACCTGGCGGCGCCGCCGGTCTGTTCCTGGAGGGCGAAGGTGCCGGTGCCGGCGATGGTCACGTTGTCGAGGTTGACGCCGCTGATGGTGCCCTCGACCCACTGGACGGCTTCGTAGGGACTCTGCTGGATCAGTGCGTTGGTCACGTTGATCGGGCCGGTGATCGCGCCCTGGCTGCCGTCGAACCACAACGCGCCCACGCCGAACTGCCAGTTCGGGTCGAGGCTGCCGTCCCGGACCAGGGTGTTGCCGGAGATGGTGGTGGTGCCGACCGGCGTCGACGAGAAGCGCTGGCCCACGTGGATGCCGCCGCCCTGGGTGATGCCGGAGTCCACCACCCGGTTGCCGCTGACGGTGTTGTCGTGGCCGCCGTAGATCGCGATGCCGTTGGCGAGGATCTGGAGTGAGACGGTGTTGCCGGAGATCGTGTCGTAGGCGTCGGCGCCGATGCCGGAGTCCGCCCAGGTGGCGATGGCGTCGTCGCCCGTGTTGCGGATGTCGCTGTCGGTCACCTTCGAGTTGGTGACGGCGCCGTGGAAGTTGACGCCGTCCGCGGTGGTGTCCCGGATGCGCATGCCGCTGAACGTCAGCCCGTCCATCGGCCCGTCCATCCAGGCGCCGACCTTCATGTGGTCGATCCACAGGTTGGCGACGGTCGAGTTGCTCATGGCGCCGCCGATGCCGTTGACCTGGGCGCTGTCGTTGCGCTCCTGCACGTCGCCGAAGATCGCGAAGTTGTGCAGGTGCACGCCGGTGCTGGCCGAGGGCGCGGAGTTGCCGTAGAAGCCGGGTGCCGTGCCGGTGACGGTGGAGTACCACATGCCGGCGCCGGCGATCGTGACGTTGTTGACGCTGATGTGGCCGGGGACGTTGTAGGTACCCGGCGGGATCCACACGGTGCCGCCGGGGCCCGCCGCGCTGATCGCGGAGTTGAACGCGCTGGTCGCGTCGGTCGCACCGGTCGGGTCCGCGCCCTTGCTGGTCACGGACACCGAGCCCGAGGGCGCCGTCAGTGCGGCGCCGACCTGCTCGAAGTCGGCGAAGTCGATCGTGTAGGAGGAGGCGGTGTCCCCCGGGTCGATCTGGAGCTTGAAGGTCGTGCCCGCCGGATACGTGGTGGAGAACAGGCGGTGGGCCTCGTCGTAGAAGTGGTGCGGGTTGCTGCCAGGTGTGTTGGTGAAGGGGTAGCTGCCGTAGTACCAGCTGTAGGCGTTGGTCAGGGTGAAGTCGGGCTGCTTGACGCCGTTGATGTACAGGGACAGCGCGGCGGTGTGGACCGAGCCGCCCGAGGTGTCGGGGATGCTGTACCGGAAGTTGATCGAGTCGGTCGCCACCGGCGTGGTGAACGTGACGTACTCGCCGGTGCCGTGCAGCGTCGTCGCCTTGCGGTACGACGCCTCGTCGGCCAGCTGACCCTGGGTGTAACTCGGGCCTATGGCGGTGCCGTTGGTGGCGGAGTTCTCCGCCTGTACCTCGACGTACGGCAGGCTCGCGCCGCTGCCGCCGGTGGCGGCGGCCGCCGCCCACGCCGGTGGGGCGGCCAGCACGAGGACGCCTGCGGCAGCCACCATCGCGGTGCTGACCGCCGGGACGAGGGCACGTCTCAGAGCTCGGATGGAATGGAGCACTAACCACTCCTTACGTCAGGGGGGCACGGGTGACGCACGGGGGACCGTAATATCGGAGACACATCTACGCAAGAAAAAGACAGAACTTTGCAACAAGAAAAATGAAACACGCAAGATCCAGGTGAACCGCCTGCCGGTAAATCTTTCCGGGTCCGCGGGAACAGCCCGTCCGGCGGGCACCGTTGCTACCAGCAGACAGACCGGTACCGCGCGAGCGGGGAACTCGGACCGAGGCCTTTTCACACCAGGAGGACCGTTACATGCCTGACCGGCCCTTGACGCTCATGGCGGTGCACGCCCATCCCGACGACGAAGCCACCGGGACGGGCGGTGTGCTCGCGCGGTACGCGGCGGAAGGCATCCGCACCGTCCTCGTGACGTGTACCGACGGCGGTTGCGGTGACGGGCCGGGGGGTGTCAAGCCGGGCGACCCCGGACACGACCCGGCGGCCGTCGCCCGGCTGCGGCGCCAGGAACTCGAGGCGAGCTGCGAGGTCCTGAAGATCAGCCACCTCGAGACGCTGGACTACGCCGATTCCGGAATGATGGGCTGGGAGAGCAACGACGCCCCCGGATCCTTCTGGCGGACCCCCGTGGAGGAGGGCGCCGCCCGGCTCGCGGAACTCATGCGGCGCTACCGGCCCGATGTGGTGGTCACCTATGACGAGAACGGCTTCTACGGCCACCCCGACCACATCCAGGCCCACCGCATCACGATGGCGGCGCTGGCCATGACCGAACCGACGCCCAAGGTGTACTGGACGACGGCACCCCGCTCGATGATGCAGCGGTTCGGGGAGACCATGCGCGAGTTCGGTGCGGACCTGCCGGAGCCGGATCCGGCCGAGGCCGCCGCGATGGCGGAGATCGGACTTCCCGACGAGGAGATCACCACCTGGGTGGACACCACCGCGTTCGGGGGCCAGAAGTTCGATGCGCTCGCCGCGCACGCCAGCCAGGGCGAGAACATCTTCTTCCTCAAGATGGGCCGGGAGAGGTTCACCGAGTTGATGGGCGTCGAGACCTTCGTGCGGGTGCAGGACACCACCGGCGCGGCCGTACCGGAGAACGACCTCTTCGCCGGCCTGCGCTGATCCGCCGCCGGCGGGAGGCCTCGCTCCGGTGACAGGTGTTTTCCCACGGGGTGGTTGGGCATGCCAGGGGAGCAAGTCGTCAAGTCGATGACTCAACAGTTCCGGGGAGACCTGTGACTCTCATTCGCCGTGCCGTCGTGACGGCTGCCGCCGTCTGCGTCGTGATCGTCCCGGCCTCGGCGGGCTTCGCCCTCGCCAGGGACGTACAGCAGTCGTACGTCGCCGAGGACGGCACGATCCACGGGTGCGTGGCCGCGGACGGGCGGCTGCGCCTCGTGGAACCGGACTCCGCCTGCCACCACGGCGAGGACACCGTCACCTGGAACCAGACCGGCCCGCAGGGCCCCAAGGGCGACAAGGGCGACACCGGGAACAAGGGCGACGCCGGGGCCAAGGGCGACACCGGCGATACCGGTCCCCAAGGGGAGAAGGGGGCCACGGGACCCCAGGGCGACACCGGGGCCAAGGGGGACACGGGGGCCCAGGGGCCCGCTGGGGCGGACGGGGTGGCGGGGGCGCATGTGGTCACCGCCACCAAGGACGTCGGCGTGCTGGACATGGTCGACGTCGAGGCCCGCTGCCCGGACGGCGAGGTCGCCACGGGCGGCGGGTGGTACCTGCCGGGCAGCACCGCCCAGTCCTACGGCGCGGCGCTGCACTCGAACCCGGTCGTCTCCGGCACCACACCCGTCGGATGGACCGCCGGCTTCCTGAACGGCGGGTACGAACCGCACTACACCGCCGCCGTCTACGCGATCTGCGCCAAGACCGGCTGAACCCCCTCCCGAAACGACTTGTGCGGACCGAGCATCGGCTCGGCCCGCACAAGGAGGGTGTTGATCTGTTCTGTGTCCGAGGGGGGACTTGAACCCCCACGCCCGATAAAGGGCACTAGCACCTCAAGCTAGCGCGTCTGCCATTCCGCCACCCGGACCAGGTGTCTGCCGCCTGACCGGGGGTGTTCCCCGCGGCGACATGGACAACAATACCAAGCTTTCGGAGTGCCCTTCACCTGCGTTTCCCGTGGCATAGCCGCAGGTGGGCGCGGTCCTCACGGATTGTGCCCGGTCCGCTACCCGGCGGGCGCCGGGGCCCGGCACGCGGGGTCGCCGCACGGCGCGGTCGCGTCCGTACGGCGGCCCGCGCCGCGGTCGCCGCCCGCCCTCAGGGCATGAGCTGGTACTCCGGGAAGTTCCCCGGCAGCCGCTCCCCCGCCGGGCCCTGGGTCACCGCCTTGACCAGGAGTTCCCCGCCCACGAACGCGCCCCGCCAGGACGCGCCGAAGCCGCCGAAGAGCTCGTCGCGGTCGCCGCGGGAGCGGGGCTTTCCGTGGCCGACCTTGAAGGCGCGGATCTGCGGGGCCAGGCGCGCGAAGGTGGCCTCGTCGTCGGTGGAGAGCGTGGCGACCAGCGCGCCGTTGGACGCGTTCATGGCGGCCAGCAGCTCCGCCTCCGTGTCGACGAGGACGATCGTGTCGACCGGGCCGAAGGGTTCCGCGTGGTGGAGCGGCGAGGAGGGGGGAGGGTTGAGGAGGGTGACCGGGTGGACGTACGACGAGGTGTCCTGGCCGGGCAGGAAGTGCGCGTCGGCCGGGCTGCCGCGGTGCAGCGGGACGGCGCCGCGGTCGACGGCCTCGGCCACCTGGTCGGTGAGGTCCTTCGCCTTGACCGCGTTGATCAGCGGCCCGAAGTCCAGTTCCGGGAGCGGGTCCCCGGGGTCGGCGACGGCGAGCGGGTGGCCGATGCGCAGGCCGCGGACCGCCGGCAGGTAGGCGGTGAGGAACGCGTCGAACAGCTCGCGCTGGACGACGAACCGCGGATACGCCGTGCAGCGCTGCTTGCCGTAGTCGAAGAGCCGTGGGACGGCGGCGGCGAACGCGGTGAAGTCGGTGAGGTTCCAGATGCCCCAGGTGTTGAGTCCCTCCTGTTCGAGTACGTGCCGTTTGCCCAGGTCGGCGACGGCGGTGGCCACCGCGGCACCGGTGTCCCGGCCGCCGACGAAGGAGACGCAGCCGATCTCGGGCGCCCGCACCAGCGCCTCGGACAGCTCTCCCCCGCTGCCGCTGAGCAGCGTGACCGGCAGGCCCTCCCGGGCGGCCAGCGCCACGGCCAGGGTGAGGCAGGCGACCCCGCCGTCGGTCGGGGTCTTCGCGACCACCGCGTTGCCCGCGAGAGCCTGGACCAGTACCGCGTGAACGAGCACGCTCATCGGGTAGTTCCAGCTGGCGATGTTGGACACCGGGCCGTCCAGCGGGACCCGCCCCGCCAGCATCGGTTCGATGCCGTCGACGTACCAGCGCACCCCGTCGACCGCCCGGTCCACGTCGGCCTGGGCGAGCCGCCAGGGTTTGCCGATCTCCCAGACCAGGAGCAGGGCGAGCAGTTCGCGGTGCTCGGCCAGCGCGTCCAGGGTGGCGGCCACCCGCGCCCGGCGCTCCGCCAGCGGGATGTGCCGCCAGGCTCGGTGCTGGTCGAGGCAGGCGCGCACGGCCCGCCGCGCGGTGTCCCGGTCGAGGCGTGGCGCGCCGGCGACGGGGCTGCCGTCCACGGGACTGGTGGCGGGCAGCGGCCTGCCGTCGGGACGCCAGCCGGCGGCCCAGAGATTGAGGACGCGGTCGTCCCGGAAGGCCTCGGGGGCGACGGCGAGACAGCGCGTCCAGGCGTCGTCCCAGCCGGTGCCGGGCTTGCGGACCAGATTCATGACCGGCCCCCCGCTGCCAGGACTTCCAGCACCAGCCGGGCCGTCCCGGTGGGTGTGCTCCCCACCCGCACCCCGGCCGCCTCCAGTGCCTCCTTCTTGGCCTGTGCGGTACCGGTGGAGCCGGAGACGATCGCCCCGGCGTGTCCCATGGTCCGGCCCTCCGGCGCGGTGAACCCGGCGATGTAGCCGACGACCGGCTTGCTGACGTGCTCCCGGATGTAGGCGGCGGCCCGCTCCTCCGCGTCGCCGCCGATCTCCCCTATGAGCACGACGAGTTCGGTGTCCGGGTCCTGCTCGAAGGCGGCCAGGCAGTCGATGTGACCGGTGCCGACGACCGGGTCACCGCCGATGCCGACGCAGGTGCTGAAGCCGATGTCCCGCAGTTCGTGCATGAGCTGGTAGGTCAGCGTGCCCGACTTGGAGACGAGTCCGATCCGGCCCGGCCTGGCGATGTCGGCCGGGATGATGCCCGCGTCGGACTGGCCGGGCGTGATCAGCCCGGGGCAGTTGGGTCCGATGATCCGGGTGCCCCGGGCACGGGCGTACGAGGTGAAGGCGACGGAGTCGTGGACCGGGATGCCCTCGGTGATGACCACCGCGAGGCCGATTCCGGCGTCGGCGGCCTCCAGCACCGCGGCCCTGGCGAAGGCCGGTGGCACGAAGACGACGGTGACGTCGGCGCCGGTGGCCCGTACGCCGTCGGCGACCGACCCGAAAACCGGCACGGTCCGCTCGTCGAACTGGACGGTCCGGCCCGCCTTGCGCGGGTTGACGCCCCCGACGACGTCGGTGCCGGCGGCGAGCATCCGCCGGGTGTGCTTCATGCCCTCGCCGCCGGTCATGCCCTGGACGAGGACCTTGCTCTCCTTGGTGAGATAGATCGCCATGTCCCGGCTCCTCAGGCGCTGTGGGCGAGTTCGGCGGCGCGGCGGGCGGCGCCGTCCATGGTGGTGGCCTGTTCGACCAGGGGATGCGCGCGGGCGTCGAGGATCGCCCGGCCGCGCGCCGCGTTGTTGCCGTCGAGGCGGACCACCAGGGGCTTGGTCAGCCGGACGGTGCCGAGGGCCTGGACGATGCCGTCGGCGACCGCGTCGCACGCCGTGATCCCGCCGAAGACGTTGACGAGGACGGACCTCACGTCGGGGTCGGAGAGGATCACGGCGAGTCCGTCGGCCATGATCCGGGCGGATGCCCCGCCCCCGATGTCCAGGAAGTCGGCGGGCCGCGCGCCGCAGCCGGCCACCGCGTCCAGGGTGGACATCACCAGGCCCGCGCCGTTGCCGATCACGCCGACCTCGCCGTCCAGCTTCACGTAGTTGAGGCCCTTCGCGGCGGCGGCCGCCTCCAGCGGATCGTGGTGCCCGGCACCGTCGGCTCCCCAACGGGCCTGTCGGAAGCGGGCGTTGTCGTCGAGGGTGACCTTGCCGTCGAGGGCCAGGATCTGGCCCTGCCGGGTGCGGACGAGCGGGTTCACCTCGACGAGCAGGGCGTCCTCGAGGACGAGTACGTCCCACAGGCGTACGAGCACGTCGACCGTCCGGGGCGGCAGTCCGGCGGCCGCCGCGATCTCGGCGGCCTTCGCCGACGTGACACCCCTGGCGGGGTCGACGGGGATGCGTGCCACCGCCTCGGGCCGGGCCGCGGCCACCTCCTCGATCTCCGTGCCGCCCTCGGCGGAGGCGATGGCGAGGAAGCCGCCGGCCGCCCGGTCGAGGACGTAGGAGACGTAGAACTCGGCCTCGATGTCGACGGGTCGGGCCAGCATCACCTTGCCGACGGTGTGGCCCTTGATGTCCATGCCGAGGATCTGACGGGTGGTCAGCTCCGCGGCAGCCGGGTCGGCGGCGAACTTCACGCCGCCCGCCTTGCCCCGGCCGCCGGTCTTCACCTGGGCTTTCACCACCACGCGCCCGCCGAGCCGGCGGGCGATCTCCCGCGCCTCCTTGGGCGAGTCGGTGACCTCGGCCCTCGGAACCGAGATGCCGTGTTCCTCGAAGAGTTCCCTTGCCTGGTGTTCGTACAGGTCCATTCCGGCTCCTGTCTCGAAAGTGCCGCACGCCCCCTGGACACCACCCACCGGATGCGGGATAACAAGGTTCATACAGTATTCGTCGACTGTATGCAATGTACCGAGACGGCATCCAACCCCCTACGAAGGGACAGGACTTCGCCATGCCCGACGACACCCAGGACGTCATATCCGGTGGTCATCTCGTTGCGAAGGCGCTGAAGGCCGAGGGGGTCGACCGCATCTACACCCTGTGCGGCGGCCACATCATCGACATCTACGACGGCTGCGTGGACGAGGGCATAGAAGTCGTCGACGTCCGCCACGAGCAGGTGGCCGCCCACGCAGCCGACGGCTACGCGCGCGTCACCGGCAAGCCGGGGTGCGCGGTCGTCACCGCCGGCCCCGGCACGACCGACGCCGTCACCGGGGTGGCCAACGCCTTCCGCGCGGAGTCCCCGATGCTCCTGATCGGCGGCCAGGGCGCGCTCACCCAGCACAAGATGGGCTCGCTCCAGGACCTGCCGCACGTCGACATGATGGCGCCGATCACCAAGTTCGCGGCGACCGTCCCGGACACCGCGCGCGCCGCCGACATGGTGTCGATGGCGTTCCGCGAGTGCTACCACGGCGCGCCCGGACCGTCCTTCCTGGAGATCCCCCGTGACGTCCTGGACGCCAGGGTCCCGGCGGACAGGGCGCGCGTACCCAAGAGCGGCGGCTACCGGGCCTCCACCCGCTCCGCCGGCGACCCCGAGGCGATCGAGAAGCTCGCCGACCTCCTCGTGCACGCCGAGAAGCCTGCCGTCCTGCTGGGCAGTCAGGTCTGGACGACCCGGGGCACCGCGGCCGCCATCGACCTCGTACGCACCCTGAACGTCCCGGCGTACATGAACGGCGCGGCGCGCGGCACCCTGCCGCCCGGCGACCCGCACCACTTCCAGCTGTCCCGCCGGTACGCCTTCGCCAACGCCGACGTCATCGTGATCGTCGGCACGCCCTTCGACTTCCGGATGGGCTACGGCAAGCGCCTGTCCCCCACCGCGACCGTCGTGCAGATCGACCTCGACTACCGCACGGTCGGCAAGAACCGGGACATCGACCTCGGGATCGTCGGGGACGCCGGACTGGTCCTGAAGTCGGTGACGGAGGCCGCCTCGGGCCGGGTGAACGGCGGGGCCTCCCGGCGCAAGGAGTGGCTGGACGAGCTGCGCGCCGCCGAACAGACCGCGCTGGAGAAGCGGCTGCCGAGCCTGCGGTCGGACGCGTCCCCCATCCACCCGTACCGCCTGGTGAGCGAGATCAACGACTTCCTCACCGAGGACTCGATCTACATCGGCGACGGCGGTGACATCGTCACCTTCTCCGGGCAGGTCGTCCAGCCCAAGTCGCCGGGCCACTGGATGGACCCGGGCCCGCTCGGCACCCTCGGCGTCGGCGTCCCCTTCGTGCTCGCCGCCAAGCAGGCCCGCCCCGACAAGGAGGTGGTCGCCCTGTTCGGCGACGGCGCCTTCTCGCTCACCGGCTGGGACTTCGAGACCCTGGTCCGCTACGACCTCCCCTTCGTCGGGATCGTCGGCAACAACTCCTCGATGAACCAGATCCGTTACGGCCAGGCCGCCAAGTACGGCAGGGAACGCGAGCGGATCGGCAACACCCTCGGGGACGTCCACTACGACAGGTTCGCCCAGCTGCTGGGCGGTCACGGCGAGGAGGTCCGCGACCCCGCCGACATCGGACCCGCGCTGCGCCGGGCCCGCGAGTCGGGCAAGCCGTCGCTGATCAACGTCTGGGTCGACCCGGACGCGTACGCCCCCGGAACCATGAACCAGACCATGTACAAGTGAGGTGAACGCCGATGACCGCCAAGGCACTTGAGGGCATTCGCGTCCTCGACATGACCCACGTCCAGTCGGGCCCGTCCGCCACCCAGCTGCTCGCCTGGCTCGGTGCGGACGTCGTCAAGCTGGAGGCGCCGACCGGTGACATCACCCGCAAGCAGCTGCGGGACCTCCCGGACGTCGACTCCCTCTACTTCACGATGCTCAACTGCAACAAGCGGAGCATCACGCTCAACACCAAGACCGAACGCGGCAAGGAGATCCTGGCGGAGCTGATCCGGCGCTCGGACGTCATGGTCGAGAACTTCGGGCCGGGCGCGGTGGACCGGATGGGGTTCACCTGGGACCGCATCAAGGAGCTCAACCCCCGGATCGTGTACGCCTCCATCAAGGGGTTCGGGGACGGCCCGTACACCGGCTTCAAGGCCTACGAGGTCGTCGCCCAGGCGATGGGCGGCTCGATGTCGACCACCGGCTTCGAGGACGGACCGCCGCTGGCCACCGGGGCGCAGATCGGTGACTCGGGCACCGGTGTGCACACCGTCGCCGGGATCCTGGCGGCGCTCCTCCAGCGGGAGCGCACCGGACGCGGCCAGCGCGTCAACGTGGCGATGCAGCACGCCGTGCTCAACCTCTGCCGGGTCAAGCTCCGCGACCAGCAGCGGCTCGCCCACGGCCGGCTCGCGGAGTACCCGAACGAGGACTTCGGCGACGAGGTGCCCCGCTCCGGCAACGCGTCCGGGGGCGGCCAGCCCGGCTGGGCGGTCAAGTGCGCACCCGGCGGCCCCAACGACTACGTCTACGTGATCGTGCAGCCCGTCGGCTGGCGGCCCATCACCGGACTCATCGGCCGGCCGGAACTCGCGGACGACCCCGAGTGGGCCACCCCGGAGGCCCGGCTGCCCAAGCTCAGCAAGATGTTCCAGCTGATCGAGGAGTGGTCCTCGACACTCCCCAAGTGGGAGGTCCTGGAACGGCTCAACGCCCACAACATCCCGTGCGGGCCGATCCTCTCCACCAAGGAGATCATCGAGGACGAGTCGCTGGTCGCCAACGAGATGGTGGTCACCGTCCCGCACCCCGAGCGCGGCGAGTTCGTCACCGTCGGCAGCCCCCTCAAGCTCTCCGACTCCCCGGTGGACGTGACCAGTTCGCCGCTCCTGGGCGAGCACAACGAAGAGGTCTACATCGGCGAACTGGGCCTCGGCGACGAGGAGCTGCACCTGCTCAAGTCGAACGGAGTGATCTGACGTGATGGCAGAGGACCGGGAGCTGCGGGTCCGTGCGCTCCTCGACTCCGTGCGCGCGCAGGGCCGTGCCGCGCTCACCGCGCCCGAGGGCAAGGTGATCGCCGACGCGTACGGGATCGCCGTACCGGGCGAGGAGCTGGCCACCGACGTGGACGAGGCGGTGGCGTACGCCGCGCGCTTCGCCGGACCGGTGGTCATGAAGATCGTGTCGCCGGACATCCTGCACAAGACCGACGCGGGCGGGGTGGTCGTCGGCGTCGAGGGCGCGGCGGACGTGCGCGCGGCCTTCCACCGGATCATCGAGAACGCGCGCGGCTACGACGCCGAGGCTCGCATCGAGGGCGTCCAGGTCCAGGAGCTGCTGCCGAAGGGCACGGAGGTGATCGTCGGCGCGGTCACCGACCCGACCTTCGGGAAGGTCGTCGCGTTCGGGCTCGGCGGGGTGCTGGTCGAGGTGCTGAAGGACGTGACCTTCCGGCTGGCGCCCGTCTCCGCCGACGAGGCGCTGTCCATGCTGGACTCCGTCAAGGCCGCCGAGGTGCTGCGCGGGGTACGCGGACAGGCCGGGGTGGACCGCTGGGCGGTCGCCGAGCAGATCCGCCGGGTCTCCCAACTGGTCGCGGACTTCCCGGAGATCGCCGAGGTGGACCTCAACCCGGTGATCGCCACCGCGGAGGGCGCGGTCGCCGCCGACATCCGGATCATCCTCGCGGACCAGCAGCCGCCACCGCGCCGGAAGTACACCCGCGACGAGATCCTGGAGACCATGCGCCGGCTGATGCGGCCGCGCTCGGTCGCCGTGATCGGCGCCTCCAACGAGGCCGGGAAGATCGGCAATTCGGTGATGCGCAACCTCGTCGACGGCGGCTTCGCCGGCGAGATCCATCCGGTGAACCCCAGGGCCGATGACATTCTGGGCCGCAAGGCGTACAAGAGTGTCACGGACGTTCCCGGTGAGGTGGATGTGGCCGTCTTCGCCATTCCCGCCAAGTTCGTCGCGGCGGCGCTGGAGGAGGTGGGCCGGAAGAAGATCCCCAACGCCGTCCTGATCCCCTCCGGTTTCGCGGAGACCGGCGAGCAGGAGCTCCAGGACGAGATCGTCGCGATCGGCGAGCGCCACGGAATCCGGATCCTCGGCCCCAACATCTACGGCTACTACTCCACCTGGCAGGACCTGTGCGCCACGTTCTGCACGCCGTACGACGTGAAGGGCGGGGTGGCGCTGACGTCCCAGTCGGGCGGGATCGGGATGGCGATCCTCGGCTTCGCCCGCACCACGAAGACCGGGGTGTCGGCGATCGTCGGCCTCGGCAACAAGTCGGACCTGGACGAGGACGACCTGCTGACCTGGTTCGGCGAGGACCCGCACACCGAGTGCATCGCGATGCACCTGGAGGACCTCAAGGACGGCCGCGCGTTCGTCGACGCGGCACGGAACACCGTGCCGAAGAAGCCTGTCGTGGTCCTGAAGGCGGGCCGTACGGCGGCCGGTGCCAGGGCGGCCGGTTCGCACACCGGCGCGCTCGCGGGCGACGACGCGGTGTACGACGACATCCTGCGGCAGGCGGGCGTGATCCGCGCGCCGGGCCTGAACGACATGCTGGAGTACGCCCGTGGCCTGCCGGTGCTGCCCACCCCGCGGGGCGACAACATCGTGATCATCACGGGGGCGGGCGGCAGCGGCGTGCTGCTGTCGGACGCCGTGACGGACAACGGGCTGTCCCTGATGGAGATCCCGCCGGACCTTGACGAGGCGTTCCGGCGTTTCATCCCGCCGTTCGGCGCCGCCGGCAACCCGGTGGACATCACGGGCGGCGAGCCGCCGTCCACGTACGAGGCGACGATCCGGCTGGGACTCGAGGACCCGCGGATCCACGCCCTCGTCCTCGGCTACTGGCACACCATCGTCACCCCGCCGATGGTCTTCGCCGAACTGACGGCCCGCGTGGTCGCGGAGTTCCGGGAGCGGGGCGTCGAGAAGCCGGTCGTCGCCTCGCTCGCGGGGGACGTCGAGGTCGAGGAGGCCTGCCAGTACCTGTACGAGCGGGGGGTCGTGGCGTACCCGTACACGACCGAACGGCCGGTGGCCGTGCTGGGCGCCAAGTACCGCTGGGCGCGGGCGGCCGGGCTGCTGGGGGGCGCGTCATGACGTAGCCGAGGAAGGGGCCGGCCGGCGGAGCGCGTCCCCGGCCGGCCCCGGGACCCGTGCGCGCACGAAAGGCATTGGACAGGGGGCGCTGGCCAGAACTTTCGACGCAAGGGGTGCTGAGCGAACATGTCATCCATCGATCTAACGGCGTCCGTCCCCTTCAGGGAGGTGACGGACCGCAACGGCCGCAGATACCGGATCGGCGAGACAGACGTCGATCTCATGGGCCGGACGAGGAAGTGGATGGTCGTCCTGCCCTGGGTGGGCATGATGGGCATCAGCTCCGCCGAGTACGCGTTCACGTCGGCGGAGGAGACGCTGCACCAGGCGCATCTGTGGAGCAGCGGGCACATCTTCTGGCTGATGGGCGTCTGGGTGTTCTTCCAGGCGGCCGTGGCCTTCCCGGCCGGGCAGCTGCGGGAGAGCGGCCGGCTGCCCGCCCGTACCGCGATGCTGATCGGCGCGGCCGGCACACTGCTGGGCTATCTGGCGCTGGCGTTCGCGCCGAACGTGGTGGTCGCCTACCTCGGCTTCGGCATGTGCAGCGGTATCGGCGCCGGCCTGGTCTACGCGACCTGCGTGAACATGGTCGGCAAGTGGTACCCGGAACGCAAGGGCGGCAAGACCGGCTTCGTGAACGGCGGTTTCGCCTACGGGTCCGTGCCGTTCGTCTTCCTCTTCACCTCGGTGCTCGACCTGAGCAACTACAAGGCCGTCCTGTCCGCGGTCGGCGTCGGACTGTGCCTGGTGGTGGCGTCGGCCGGCTGGTTCTTCAAGGACCCGCCGAAGAACTGGTGGCCGCCGCACGTCGACCCGCTGAGGGTCACTCAGGACCCGGGGATCAGGCGGGCGTTGGAGAAGAACCCGCCCGCGGTGAAGCAGTACACCCCCAAGGAGGCCGCCCGTACTCCCGTCCTGTGGATGATGTGGTTCTGTCTGCTCTGCACGGCCGGCATCAACATCTTCGGCATCGCCTTCCAGGTGCCGTTCGGCAAGGACATGGGGTTCGCCGGCGGGATCGTGGCCACGGCCATGTCCTTGAAGGCCATCGTCAACGGCACCGGCCGCGGGGTCATCGGCTGGATCTCGGACCGGTACGGCCGCCGCAGCACCCTCGTCATCGTCTGTGTCGTCCTCGGCACGGCCCAGTTCGGGGTGCTGGTCTCCGGCCAGCTGCACAGCATGCCGTTCTTCCTGTTCTGCTCCATGGTCTCCGGGTTCGGCGGCGGGGCGATCTTCCCGCTCTTCGCGGCCATGACGGCGGACTACTTCGGTGAGAACAACAACGCCACCAACTACGGGATGGTCTACAGCTCCAAGCTGATATCCGGCCTGGTGGGCTCCGGTCTGGGCGCGGTCGTCGTCGGTGAGTGGGACTACCACGGCGCGTTCGTCCTCGCGGGCTCAGTCGGCCTGGCCTCCGCAGTGCTGGCTCTCTTCCTCAAGGCACCGGGCAGGCCCAGCGCCCGGCGCATCGTCCCCAACCCGCATCCGCTCGGCGAGGAGATGGCGTGACATGACGGCAGACCCTGTAGCCACGAACAGCACCGGCACCGGACGGCTCCCGTACCGCGAGGTCACGGACGCCCGCGGCCGTGTCTACCGGATCGGCGAGACCGACCGGGACATCCTCGGCCACTCCCGGAACATCATGGTGTACCTCCCCTGGATCGCCATGATGGCCATCAGCGTCTTCGAGTACGCGTACGGCTCCGCCGAGGACACCCTGTCCCACGCGCACGGCTGGACGCAGTCCAACACCTTCTGGATCCTGAGCGTCTGGGTGTTCTTCCAGGCCGGCATCGCCTTCCCGGCGGGCTGGCTGCGCGAGAAGGGCATCCTCACGGCACGGCGTGCCATGTACACCGGCTCGGGCATGTGCCTGATCGGTTTCCTGGCCCTCTCCCACATCAGCGAGATCTGGCTGGCGATCATCGGTTTCGGCGTGATCGGCGGCCTCGGCTCCGGCCTGGTGTACGCGACCTGCATCAACATGGTCGGCAAGTGGTTCCCCGAACGCCGGGGCGCCCGCACGGGCTTCGTGAACGGTGGCTTCGCCTACGGCTCGCTGCCCTTCATCTTCATCTTCAACTACGCCTTCGACACGGCGAACTACCACCGCGTCCTGGACCTCATCGGCGCCTACGTGATGGTCGTGGTCCTGGTCACCGCGTTCTTCTTCAAGGACCCGCCGAAGAACTGGTGGCCGGCCGACATCGACCCGCTCACGCACTCGGGGGGCTCGAAGACCACGACGGCGCTCGCCAAGAACCCGCCCGCGGTACGCCAGTTCACCCCCAAGGAGGCGATCCGCACCGGCATGCTCCCGCTGATGTGGATCTCCATCGTCATGACGGCCGGCGTCTCGATCTTCGGCATCTCCTTCCAGGTCGACTTCGCGAAGGACGTCGGCTTCGGCCCCCTGGTGGCGGCCTCCTCCATGGGCGTGATGGCGGTGATCAACGGGGTCGGCCGGGGCGTGGTCGGCTGGCTCTCCGACCGTCTGGGCCGCAAGCCGACCCTGGTCTTCGTGATACTCGTCCTGGGCCTCGCGCAGTTCGGCGTGATCTGGGCCGGCGACCTGAAGAGCGAGTGGCTGTTCCTGTTCTTCGCCTTCCTCTCCGGCTTCGGCGGCGGCGCCTTCTACCCCCTCTTCGCCGCCCTCACCCCGGACTACTTCGGCGAGAACTACAACGCCACCAACTACGGCCTCGTCTACAGCGGCAAGCTGGTCAGCGGCCTCTTCGGCGGCGGCCTGGGCTCCATGGTCGTCGGAGCCTGGGGCTACAACGGCGCGTACGCCCTGGCGGGCGGGGTGTCGATGGTGGCGGCGGCGATAGCCCTGCTGCTCCGCCAGCCGGGCCGGGCAACGGGCACGAGCGCGACAGCGGGGGCGGTGCAGCCGCAGACCGCGACCTGAACGCCTCCCCCGCCCCGCGCGCACCCCTCCGGCGACCGGATCCGACCGGCCGCCGGGGGCGTCCCGCTGTGCCGGCCAGGGTCCGCCCGCCGGAGGGGGCGTCCCGCTGTGCCGGCCAGGGTCCGCCCGCCGGAGGGGGCGTCCCGCTGTGCCGGCCAGGGTCCGCCCGCCGGAGGGGGCGTCCCGCTGTGCCGGCCAGGGTCAGGACCTCGCGCGCTCGTGGTACGAGCGGCGGGTGTGCTCCGTGTGTTCGCGCATCAGGGTGGTGGCGAGCTGTTCGTCCCGGGAGGTGATCGCCGCGATCAGCGCACGGTGTTCGATCCAGGACTGGCGGCCGCGCTGGCGGGCCACCGGCGTGTAGTACCAGCGGACCCGGCGGTCGACCTGAGCGGCGAGTCCGGCGAGGACCGTGTTGCCGGCCAGGTCCATGATCTTGGCGTGGAACGCGGCGTTCAGGGCGACCGCCGTGTCCACGTCGTCCGCGGCGACCGCCCGCTCGCCCTCGGCGCACAGGGACTCCAGCGCGGCCACTCCCGCGCTGCCCGCGTTGGCCGCCGCCAGCCGGGCGGCCTCCGCCTCCAACAGGGTGCGCACCGTGAGGAGTTGGTCGGCCTCCGCCTCCGTCGGCTCGTGCACGAAGGCGCCCTGCGCGGGCCGCAGGTCCACCCAGCCCTCGGTGTTCAGGCGTTGCAGCGCCTCGCGCACCGGCTGCCGGGAGACGCCCAGGTGGCCGGCGAGTTCGCTCTCGACGAGGTGCTGGCCGGGCTGGAGGGCGCGGGTGGTGATGAGTTCGAGCAGCGCCTCGTACACGCGGTCGCGGAGCGGGCCGGGGCGTTCGAGCTTCGGCACCGCGCCCTGCGGCAGTCCGGCAGACAACATCGGGTCCCCCTTCGGCAGACACCCGTACACGCGGACACTCAGTATCGATTGTCTTTCGTCTACAGTCTACGGTGCCCAAAGGCCAGGGGAAGCGGGAATCGGGCGCCTCACGGAGCGGCACGCGCCCCTCGGCCGACCCCTCAGGGGCAGCCCCTCGGCCGACCCTCAGGGGCCAGCCCCTCGGCCGACCCCTCAGGGGCAGCGCACGACCTGACCGGCGTACGACAGGTTGCCGCCGAAGCCGAACAGCAGGACGGGGTCGCCGGCCGAGACGCTGCCTCGTTCGACCAGCTTGGACAGGGCCAGCGGGATGCTGGCCGCCGACGTGTTGCCGGACTCGGTGACGTCCCGCGCGACGACCGCGTTCACCGCTCCGATCTTCTGCGCGAGCGGCTCGATGATCCGCAGGTTGGCCTGGTGCAGGACGACGGCCGCCAGGTCGGCGGGGGCGATCCCGGCCTTCTCGCAGGCGCGCCGGGCGATGGGCGGCAGCTGGGTGGTGGCCCAGCGGTAGACGCTCTGGCCCTCCTGGGCGAACCGCGGCGGGGTGCCCTCGATGCGCACGGCGTGGCCCATCTCGGGGACGGATCCCCACAGCACCGGCCCGATCCCGGCCTCCTCGCCCGGCCCGCACGCCTCGACCACGGCCGCGCCCGCCCCGTCGCCGACCAGTACGCAGGTCGTACGGTCGGTCCAGTCCGTCACCTCGGACATCTTGTCGGCGCCGATCACCAGCGCACGGGTGGCGGCGCCCGCCCGGACCGTGTGGTCGGCGGTGGCGAGCGCGTGCGTGAAGCCGGCGCAGACCACGTTGACGTCCATCGCGGCGGGCCCCGGGACACCCAGCCGGGCGGCGACCCGTGCGGCCATGTTCGGGGAGCGGTCGATCGCGGTGGAGGTGGCGACCAGGACCAGGTCGATGTCCGCCGGGGTGAGGCCGGCGGCGGCGAGGGCCTTGGCCGCGGCGTGCGCGGCCAGTTCGTCGACGGGTTCGTCGGGGCCCGCGATGTGCCGGGTGTCGATGCCCACCCGGCTGCGGATCCACTCGTCACTGGTGTCGACCATGCTCGCCAGGTCCTCGTTGGTGAGTACCTTCGCGGGCTGGTAGTGGCCGACGGCGGCGATGCGCGAGCCGTTCATGGGTGGTGGGTCCCCCTCGTTGCCTCGGTGTGGGCCCACCAGTCTGTTCAGTGACTCACGGGTACGACGGCACGTAAGGCCACAGGAAACGGGCGCCCGAGTTGTCGGCTTCTTGCAGACTCCCGGACGCCCGAACATGCTTCCGCTTCAGCCGTTGAACAGCTGTGTGGCCTTCTGTACGAGTTCGTACACGCCGTAGGCGAAGGGCGCGCCCACCCAGAGCCAGGCCACGGCGATCAGCCAGCGGCGGTCGGGCTCAGGCCGGCTGCTGTCGTTCGACATCGACTGCCTCCCTCGGTGCGGGGATGTGGTGGCGGGCGTTGACGGGCCGGACGAGCTCGTTGGCGACGAAGCCGACGACCAGCAGCCCGATCATGATGCCGAAGGACAGGGTGTACAGGTCGGAGCCGTGTTTGCCGGCGTCCTTCTGGTGGTCGGCGATCCAGTTGACGATCAGCGGCCCGAGCACGCCGGCCGTGGACCAGGCCGTGAGCAGCCGGCCGTGGATGGCGCCGACCTGGTAGGTGCCGAACAGGTCCTTCAGGTAGGCGGGGACGGTCGCGAAGCCGCCGCCGTAGAAGGAGAGGATCACCAGCGCGCAGAGGATGAACAGCGGCTTGGAGGAGTCCCCGAACAGGGCGATGAGCAGGTACATCAGGGCGCCGACGCCGAGGTAGACGCGGTAGATGTTCTTGCGGCCGATCAGGTCGGAGGTGGAGGACCAGCCGATGCGGCCCGCCATGTTGGCGGCGGACAGCAGCGCGACGAACCCGGCCGCCGCGGAGACCGACACCGGGGTGGAGCTCCCGGCGAAGAAGTCCGTGATCATCGGGGCGGCCTTCTCCAGGATGCCGATGCCCGCGGTCACGTTCATGCAGAGCACGACCCACAGGCACCAGAACTGGGGGGTGCGGATCGCGTTGTTCGCGGAGACCTGTACGCCCTCGAAGGCGCTCGGCGCGTCCACGACGGGCTTCTCGGTGCGCGGGACACGGATCAGCAGTACTCCGAGGGTCATGAACACGGCGTACGAGAGGCCGTGCACCAGGAAGGCCAGCGCGATGCCATCGTTGTCACTGCCGAAGGACGAGAGCATCTGCGAGGACCAGGGCGAGGCGATCAGCGCGCCGCCGCCGAAGCCCATGATGGCGATGCCGGTGGCCATGCCGGGCCGGTCCGGGAACCACTTGATCAGCGTGGAGACGGGTGAGATGTAGCCGATGCCCAGGCCGATGCCGCCGACGAAGCCGTAGCCGAGGACGATCAGCCAGAACTGCTTCGTCTCGGCGCCGAGCGCGGAGATCAGGAATCCGGAGGAGAAGCAGATCAGGGCCACCGTCATGGCCCAGCGCGGTCCGTTGCGCTCGACGAGGGTGCCGCCGAACGCGGCCGACAGCCCGAGCATCACGATCGCGAGCTGGAAGGGCAGCGCGCTCTCGGTGCCGCTCAGGTTCAGCGCGGATTCGAGCGGCGGCTTGAACACGCTCCAGGCGTAGGCCTGGCCGATGGAGAGATGGACGGCGAGAGCGGCGGGCGGGACGAGCCAGCGGCTCCAGCCCGGCGGTGCTACAGGGGGGCTGCTCATGAGACCCGGACGGTACGGCCCCGCACGGTAGTTGAGAACCCAACGGTTCGATCGTATGCGGTGAGCGGTATCCAGAATGCGCCGAACGGTCATGGTCGGGACCCTTGTCGGGCTCAAGTCCATACTGTAGACAATATTTCGTCGACACGATTCGGCCGCCCGTCGGCCGCCTCCGCGGTATCCCTCAAACCGAACGGAGTGTTCCGTGAAAGTCGCAGTCCTCGGCGCCGGTGCGATCGGCGCCTATGTCGGTGCCGCGCTCCACCGCGCGGGCGCCGACGTGCACCTCATCGCCCGTGGACCCCACCTGGTGGCCATGAGGCAGTACGGAGTACGGGTGCTGAGCCCGCGCGGCGACTTCACCGCGCACGCCCACACCACCGACGACCCGGCCGAGGTCGGCCCGGTCGACTACGTCTTCCTGGGCCTGAAGGCGAACGCGTACGCGGCGTGCGGGCCGCTGATCGAGCCGCTGCTGCACGAGCGCACGGCGGTGGTCGCGGCCCAGAACGGCATCCCCTGGTGGTACTTCCACCGGCACGGCGGCCCGTACGACGGCCACCGCGTCGAGAGCGTCGACCCGGGCGGCGCGGTCAGCGCCGTACTCGCCCCCGAACGGGCCGTCGGCTGCGTGGTCTACGCGGCGACCGAACTCGAGGCACCCGGCGTGGTACGGCACTTGGAGGGCACCAGGTTCTCGATCGGCGAACCCGACCGCTCCGTGTCCGCCCGCTGTCTGCGGTTCGGCGAGGCCATGCAGGCAGGCGGCCTGAAGTGCCCGGTGGAGCCGGACCTGCGCAACGACATCTGGCTCAAGCTGCTCGGCAACATCTCCTTCAACCCGATCAGCGCGCTGGCCCGCGCCACCATGCGGCAGATGTGCCTGCACGGCGGCACCCGGCGGGTCATCGAGATCATGATGCGCGAGACGCTCGACGTCGCCGAGGCGCTCGACTGCGAGGTCGGCGTCTCCATCGAACGTCGGCTCGCGGGCGCCGAGAAGGTCGGCGACCACCGCACCTCCACCCTCCAGGACCTGGAGCGCGGCAAGCCGCTGGAACTCGACGTGTTGCTCGCGGCCGTCGTCGAACTGGCGGAGATCACCGGCGTCCAGGTGCCCACCCTGCGCACCGTGCACGCCATCTCGGACCTGCTCGCGCTGAGGAGCGCCGCATGAGGCAACGGCAGCACCGGACGTACACCCGGCTCACCCACCCGCTGGTCCGGGACTCCCGCGACGAGCCGTTCCGGCAGGCGGGCTGGGAGGAGGCCCTGGACCGGGCGGCCCGCGGTCTGGCGGCGGCCCGCGGCGCCTTCGGCATGTTCTCCTGCGCCCGCGC
This sequence comes from Streptomyces humi, assembly GCF_001005085.2. GTDB lineage: Bacteria > Actinomycetota > Actinomycetes > Streptomycetales > Streptomycetaceae > Streptomyces > Streptomyces humi. The sequence continues at coordinate 118,590 of NZ_LBMU02000023.1, read as the reverse complement.
CACCAACGAGATGAACTACGTGGCGCAGAAGTTCGCCCGGGTGGTGATGGGCACCAACAACGTCGACTCCTGCAACCGGACCTGCCACGCCCCGAGCGTCGCCGGTCTCTCCGCCGCCTTCGGCTCCGGCGGCGGCACGTCCTCGTACGAGGAGATCGAGCACACCGACGTCATCGTGATGTGGGGCTCCAACGCCCGCTTCGCGCACCCGATCTTCTTCCAGCACGTGCTGAAGGGGATCAGGAACGGCGCCCGGATGTACGCGGTCGACCCGCGCCGCACCTCCACCGCCGAGTGGGCGGAGAGCTGGCTCGGGCTGAACGTCGGCACGGACATCCCGATGGCGCACGCGATCGGCCGCGAGATCATCCACGCGGGGCTCGCCAACCAGGCGTTCGTCGAGCGGGCGACCACCGGCTTCGCGGAGTACCGGGCGCTCGTCGAGCCGTGGACGCTGTCGCTCGCGGAGAAGGTCACGGGCGTTCCGGCGCGTGCGATAAGGGAGTTGGCGCACGCCTACGCCCGCGCCGAGCGCGCCCAGCTGTGCTGGACGCTCGGCATCACCGAACACCACAACGGCACCGACAACGTCCGCGCCCTGATCAACCTCTCCCTCCTCACCGGCCAGGTCGGCCGGTACGGCGCCGGGTTGCAGCCGCTGCGCGGCCAGAACAACGTGCAGGGCGGGGGCGACATGGGCGCGATCCCGAACCGCCTGCCCGGCTTCCAGGACATCCTCGACCCCGGCGTCCGGCTGAAGTTCGAGTCGGCCTGGGACACCGTCATCCAGCCGCACTACGGGCTGAACCTCACCGAGATGTTCGAGGCGATGGAGGAGGGCACGCTGAAGGCGGTCTACTGCATCGGCGAGAACCCCGCCCAGTCGGAGGCCGACAGCGAGCAGGCGGTACGACGGCTGCGGGCCCTGGACTTCCTCGTCGTCCAGGACATCTTCCTCACCCGGACGGCCGAACTGGCCGACGTCGTCCTGCCCGCGACCGCCGGCTGGGCGGAGACCGAGGGCACCACGACCAACAGCGAGCGCCGGGTGCAGCGGGTGCGCCGGGCCGTGACCCCGCCCGGCGCGGCCCGCGAGGACATCGACATCATCTGCGGACTGGCGGCCCGGCTCGGCCACGACTGGAAGTACGCCGACGCGGAGGCCGTCTGGAACGAACTGCGGTCGGTCTCCCCGGACCACTACGGGATGACGTACCAGCGGCTCGCCGAGCAGCACGGCATCCAGTGGCCCTGCCCCAGCACCGACCGTCTCGAACCGCCCTATCTGCACGGCAGGTTGTGGGAGAGGGACCCGGCGGAGCGCGGGGCGCCGGCCCCCTTCGGTCTGGTCCGGCACGACCCTCCGGTCGACCTCACCGACGAGGAGTACCCGCTCCGGCTCACCACGGGCCGGCGCCTCGACTCGTACAACACCGGTGTGCAGAGCGGTGGTTACGCCTCCCCGTTGCGGCGCGGCGAGTACCTGGAGCTGTGCCCGGAGGACGCCGAGCGGTACGGGGTGGTCGTCGGCGAGGAGGTGCGGGTCTCCTCGCGGCGGGGCGCGGTGGTGGCACCGGTGTGGATCGACCCCGCGCTGCGGCCCGGCCTCGCCTTCATGACCATGCACTTCCCCGACGAGGTGGACACCAACCAGCTGACCATCGAGGCCAACTGCCCGATCGCGGGGACGGCGGAGTTCAAGGCGTCGGCGATCCGCATCGACAAGCTCCCGGTCGCGACCATCGTGAGGTGACGCAAGTGGACCTGCACTTCGGCGACAGCAAACCGACCGACGACGAACGGGCCGCCGTGGACGCCCTGCTGGGCCCTCCCGAGTCCTCGTGGGAGGGCGCGGACCGCTCGGACGCGGACCTGCGGTGGGCGCGGGGCGGGCGGGAGGCCCGCGACCGCCGGGACCTGCTGCTGCCGGGACTGCACGCGCTCAACGACCGGATCGGCTGGATCAGCGAGGGCGCCCTCGGCTACCTGTGCCGCCGGCTGACGGTTCCCCCGGCCGAGGCGTACGGGGTCGCCACCTTCTACTCGATGTTCTCCGTCCGGCCGCGCCCGGCGACCGTCCTGCACGTCTGCACGGACCTGGCGTGCGCGACGGCGGGAGCGGCCGAACTGCTCGCCGGCACGGAGGAGAACCTGGGCGCGGGAGAGGACGGCGGCACAGGAGGAGGGCACGGCGAAGAAGAAGACGGCGACAGCGGCGCAGGAGACGGCGGCGACAGCGGAGAGAGGCGCGGCGCAGGAGACGGCGGCGACAGCGGAAAGGGACGCGGCGCAGGAGCGCGCGGCGGTGTCAGGGTCGAGCGCAGCCCCTGTCTCGGGCTCTGCGAACGGGCCCCGGCCGCCCTCGCGATCCGGGCGGGGGATCCGGTGCGCACCGCCGTGTCGGCCCCGGCGACGACCGGGACGGCCGTCCTCGCGGCCGTCGCCCCGGACTCGTCCCCTGAGGAACCGCGGGCCGCCGCGGCCGTACCCCAGGCCGGGCAGGAGGGTCTGATCCTGTTGCGGCGGGTGGGCGTGGTCGACCCGTCGTCCCTCGACGACTACCGCGCCCACGGCGGCTACATGGCCCTGCGCCACGCCTTCGCCCTGGGCCCCGCCGGGGTCATCCGCGAGGTGACCGACTCCGGTCTGGTCGGGCGCGGCGGTGCCGCCTTCCCCACCGGCCGCAAGTGGCAGGCGACGGCGGCCCAGCCGGACCGTCCGCACCACCTGGTCTGCAACGCCGACGAGTCTGAGCCGGGCACCTTCAAGGACCGCGTGCTGCTGGAGGGCGACCCGTACGCCCTGGTCGAGGCGATGACGATCGCGGGGTACGCGATCGGCGCGCACCGGGGGTTCCTCTACATCCGCGGTGAGTACCCGCGGGCGACCCGCCGGATCCGGCACGCGGTCGAGCAGGCGCGCGCCCGTGGCTTCCTCGGCGACGACGTCCTCGGTCAGGGCTTCGCCTTCGACATCGAGATCCGGCGCGGTGCCGGGGCGTACATCTGCGGTGAGGAGACGGCCCTGTTCAACTCCATCGAGGGGTTCCGGGGCGAGCCGCGTTCGAAGCCGCCGTTCCCGGTGGAGCAGGGGCTCTTCGGGAAGCCGACGGTCGAGAACAACGTGGAGACGCTGGTCAACGTCCTGCCGATCCTGACCATGGGCGCCCCGGCGTACGCGGCGATCGGGACGGCTAAGTCCACCGGCCCCAAGCTGTTCTGCGTGTCGGGGAGCGTCGACCGGCCCGGTGTGTACGAGCTCCCGTTCGGCGCCACCCTCGGCGAGCTGCTCGAACTGGCCGGGGGCAGGGACGGGTTGCGGGCGATCCTGCTGGGCGGGGCGGCCGGCGGCTTCGTACGGCCGGACGAACTCGCCATCCCGCTCACCTTCGAAGGCACCCGCGAGGCGGGCACCACCCTCGGCTCGGGCGTGGTCATGGCCTTCGACGACAGCGTGCCCCTCCCCCGGCTGCTGCTGCGCATCGCCGAGTTCTTCCGGGACGAGTCCTGCGGACAGTGCGTGCCCTGCCGGGTCGGGACGGTCCGGCAGGAGGAGGCACTGCACCGGATCGTGACGCGGACCGGTGCCGCGGCGGCCTCCGACATCACGCTGCTGCGCGAGGTCGGCCGGGCCATGCGGGACGCCTCGATCTGCGGTCTCGGCCAGACCGCCTGGAACGCCGTGGAGTCCGCCATCGACCGTCTGGGGGCGTACGCATGACCGTCACACCGCTGGGGATACCGCGCCGGCTGCTGGAGTTCACGATCGACGGGGAGACGGCGCGGGTCCCGGAGGGTGCCACGATCCTGGACGCCTGCCGGGCGGCCGGGACGGACGTCCCGACCCTGTGCGAGGGCGACACCCTGCGCCCGAAGAACGCCTGCCGGGTGTGCGTGGTGGAGGTGGAGGGGTCCCGGACGCTGGTGCCCGCCTGCTCGCGCAGGGCGGAGCCGGGGATGGTGGTCCGCACCGGCACCGAACGCGTCCGGCACAGCCGCAGGATCGTGCTGGAACTGCTGGCGTCCTCGGTGGACCTGTCGACGACGCCCCGGGTCGCCGACTGGATCAAGGAGTACGAGGCGAAACCGGACCGCTTCGGGCCCGGCGCGGCCCGCGTCGACGAGGAACCCAGGATCGACAACGAGCTGTACGTGCGCGACTACGGTAAGTGCATCCTGTGCTACAAGTGCGTGGACGCCTGCGGCGACCAGTGGCAGAACAGTTTCGCCATCTCCGTGGCCGGGCGTGGCTTCGACGCCCGGATCGCCGTCGAGCACGACGCCCCGCTGACCGACTCGGCATGCGTGTACTGCGGGAACTGCGTGGAGGTGTGCCCCACCGGGGCGCTGTCGTCCAAGTCGGAGTTCGACATGCGGGCGGCGGGTACCTGGGACGAGTCGCGGCAGACGGAGACGACCACCGTGTGCGCGTACTGCGGTGTGGGCTGCAACCTCACGCTCCATGTGCAGGACAATGAGATAGTCAAGGTCACCTCGCCGCACGACAACCCGGTGACCCACGGCAATCTCTGCATCAAGGGCCGTTTCGGCTACCAGCACGTACAGAACCGGGGCTGATCAGGACATGGGACGAGTCACGGAACGACGCAAGGTCATCCGGATCCGCGACGGAGCGGTCTCCGCCCGGCCGGACACGCTCGTCGCCGAGGAACCGCTGGAGATCAGGCTCAACGGGAAACCGCTGGCGATCACGATGCGCACGCCCGGCGACGACTTCGCGCTGGCGGCCGGTTTCCTGGTGAGCGAGGGCGTCCTGGCGGACGCCGGCGACCTCCAGAACATCGTCTACTGCGCGGGTGCGACGGCCGACGGCTCCAACACGTACAACGTGGTCGACGTGCGCACCACCCCGGGCGTCGAGCTCCCCGACTTCACACTGGAACGGAACGTGTACACGTCCTCGTCCTGCGGGCTCTGCGGCAAGGCGAGCCTCGACGCGGTGCGTACGACGACTCGCTGGCCGATAGCCGACACTCCCCCGGTCCGGGTCACGCCCGAACTGCTCGCGAGCCTCCCCGACCGGCTCCGCGCGGCGCAGCGGGTGTTCGACCGGACCGGGGGGCTGCACGCGGCGGCCCTGTTCACGGAGGGCGGGGAACTGCTGGACGTCCGGGAGGACGTGGGCCGGCACAACGCGGTGGACAAACTGGTCGGGCGGGCCCTGAAGAACGGCGATCTGCCGTTGTCCCGCACCGTCCTGCTGGTCTCCGGGCGGGCCTCCTTCGAGCTGGCGCAGAAGGCCGTGATGGCGGGCATCCCGGTGCTCGCGGCGGTCTCGGCGCCGTCGTCGCTGGCGGTGGACCTGGCGGCGGAGACCGGTCTGACGCTGGTCGGCTTCCTGCGGGGCAGCAACATGAACGTGTACGCGGGCGAGGACCGCATCGCTCTGCGGGCCGCGGCCGCCCAGGGCTGACCGGTTCCCCGCGTCACGGCGGCGGGGCCCCGACCGGCGGGGAGCGCCCCCTGCGCCGCAGGGGCCCCGCCTCAGTCGGGTGCCGCGACAGCCACCGCGGCCGCGGCGAACGCGGCGACGAGCGGGGAGCGGCGGCCCGCCGCCCAGGCCAGCAGCACCCGGTCGGGTTCGGCGTCGACGACGGGGACGTAGACGATGTCCGGGCGGGAGTACTGCTCGGCGGCCGAGCGCGGCACCATCGTGATGGCGACGCCCGCGGCCACGCACTCGAACTTCTCCTCGATGGTGCGCAGCGGAAGGTCACCGGGGCGGGGGTCGTTGTAGCGGATCCACTGCTCGCCGTCGAGGTCGGCGAGTGAGATCTCCTGTTTCCCGGCGAGCCGGTGCCGGTCCGGGAGCATGGCCACCCGGGGCTCGCCGTACAGGGGGCGCAGTTCGAGTCCGTCCGGCCGGATCGGCTGCCGTACGTAGGCGATGTCGACGGTGCCGTCGAGGATCAGCTGCTCCTGGTCGTCCCACTCGACCCGGCGGGCGTTGGCCTCGATGTCCGGGTGCTCGGCGGTGAAGGCGCGCAGGGCCCGGGTGACGACGACACCGGCGCGGAAGCCGACGACCAGCCGCCGTCTGCCGCGCGCGGCCTGGGAGGCGCGGCGCCGGGCGCCGTCGGCGGCGGCCAGCAAGGGCCGGGCGTCCTCTAGGAACTGGTCCCCGGCGCCGGTCAACGTCACGCCGTGGCTGTCGCGTACGAACAGCTCGGCCCCCAAGTCCTTCTCCAGCGCGCGGATCTGGCGGCTGAGGACGGGCTGGGCGATGTGCAGCCGCTCGGCGGCCCGGCCGAAGTGGAGGAGTTCGGCGACCGCCACGAAGTAGCGGACCTTGCGCAGGTCCAGGTCCATGACCGCACCTCTCTGCGACACCGGCGATGTCCTCAGGGTATCGCCGACGCCGGAAGAGGTCTTGGACGGGCGGTGCGGTGGGGCCGCAGCCTTGAACCGTCCGCACACCAGCGGTCATTCCAACGGTTCGCGCCAACGGTTCGCGCCGGAAGTCTTCGGAAGAGAGGATCCGCCATGGATCTGCAAGGACAGCGTGTCGTCGTCATCGGGGGCACGTCGGGCATCGGGCTCGCGGTCGCCGGGGGCGCCGCGCGGGAGGGCGCGCGGGTGGTGGTCGCCTCACGCCGTCGGGAGAACGTGGACGCGGCGCTGAAGGTGCTGCCCGAGGGCGCCGAGGGCGGGGTGCTGGACGCCGGGGACGAGGAGGCGGTGCGCGGCTTCTTCGCGGGCGTCGGAGCCTACGACCACCTGGTGTACACGGCGGGTGACGCGTTGCTGCTGGAGACCGTGGCCGCCACGGACCTGGCGGCGGCCCGGAGTTTCCTGGACACCCGGCTGTGGGGTGCGTACACGGCGGTGAAGCTCGGGGCCGGGTCGATCCGCCCCGGCGGGTCGGTGGTGCTGACCACGGGCACGGCCGGACGCAGGCCGCTGCCGGGTTCCAGCGTGGCATCGGCGCTGTGCGGGGCGATGGAGTCGCTGACCCGGGCGCTGGCCGTGGAACTGGCGCCGCTGCGGGTGAACGTCGTCTCACCGGGGATCGTACGGACGGAGCTGTGGCGGGAACTGCCGGAGGCCGACCGGGAGGGGCTGTTCCGGGCCTCCGCCGGGTCGCTGCCGGTGGGACGGGTCGGCGAGCCGGCGGATGTGGCGGAGGCGTACCTGTATCTGATGCGGGGCGGGTACAGCACCGGTTCGGTGGTGGTGGTGGACGGCGGCGGGACGCTGGTCTGAGCGGTCAGGCGCGGGTGAGGCGGACTCCGGCGGCGGTCACCACCGTGCCCAGGCGCGGGAAGTCGAGCCGCACGGACGCGTCGTGCTCGGCGGCCGTGAGGGCGGCCATGGCGTCCTCGACGAAGACGAGGTCATAGCCGAGGTCGGCGGCGGCGCGGGCGGTGGACTCGACTCCGAGGTTGGTGGCGATACCGCCGAACACCAGCCGGGTGACGCCCAGCCGGCGCAGCGTGGCGTCGAGGTCGGTGCCCTGGAAGCCGCCGATCGTGCGCTTCACGATCTCCACGTCCCCTTCTTTCCTCAGTCCCGCCACCAGCGCGCTGCCCGGCGGCTGCTCGGCGAGCGAGGGGCGCTCCACCCGGATGAGCACGACGGGGGCGCCGGCCGTGCGGAAGGCGGCGGCCAGTTCCTCGGCGGCGTGCAGGACTTCGGTGCCCTTGCGGGGCTCCAGGGGCAGCGCGACGATGCGGTCCATCAGGTCGACGAGGACTAGGGCGGTGCGCGTCGGGTCGAGCGCCAGGGGTGCGGTCATGACGGAACGTTAGCCGTCATGAGCCGTCCGTACCGGAAATCCGGATCAACAGGCCCGTGAACTGGTCTCGTTCGGCGGCCGACAGCGGGGCGAGCAGGGTGTCGTTGGCCGCGCGGGCCGCCTCTTCGCAGCGGGCGAGCAGGCGGCCGCCCTCGTCGGTGAGGGAGACCGCGTTCTTGCGGCGGTCCGCGGGGTCGGGCGCGCGCACCACGAGCGCGGCGGACTGGAGGTCGTTCAGGACGCCGACCAGGTCCTTCGGGTCCAGGCCGACGGACCGGCCGAGGTCGGCCTGGGCCACGGGGGCGAGGTCGCGTACTGCGGAGAGGACCACGTGGTGCCACATCCGCATGCCGTGCTCGGCGAGCGCCTCGGCGACGAGGGCGCGGCCGCGGGCGGCGGCCCGGCCGAGCAGCCAGCTGGGCAGGGAGCGGATGGCGGGGAGAGGGGCTTCGGACATGGGGGCAGCGTAGCCACATGTCCATGGGCACCCCCAACGAAAAATCGTTGGACTCACCCACGACTTCGCCTTATCGTTGGGACTCCCCATGAATCTGTCGCTTCACGGAGGTGCGATGCGTCGCGTCCGGTACGAGTCCACCGGCGGCCCCCTGTTCCTGGAGGAGGCCCCGGTCCCCGAGCCCGGCCCCGGTGAGCTGCTGGTCCGCTGCGAGGCGGTCGGGGTCACGCTGCCGGTGGTCCGCAAGGTCGCCGAGGCGGCGGAGCCGATCGCGCTGGGCGGTGAGATCGCCGGTGCGGTGGTGGCCGTCGGCGCGGGAGCCACCCGGTTCCGCACCGGCGACCGGGTCACGGGCCTGTGCTTCGGCCACGGCTACGCCGACTACGCCGTCCTGCACGAGGCGATGGCCTCCGCCGTACCCGGGACCGCCTCCGCCGTCGAGGCGGTCGCTCTGGTCCGCGGCGGCCTGGTCGCCCTCGGCGCGCTTGCCGCGGCCCGTCCCGCACCGGGCGAGACCGCCCTCGTCACGGCCGCCGCGAGCGGGGTCGGCCACCTCGCCGTCCAGCTGGCCCGCGCCCGGGGAGCGGGCCGGGTCGTGGCCGCCGTCTCCGACCCGGCGAAAGCCCCCTTCGTCCGCTCCCTGGGCGCCGACGCGGTGGTGGCGTACACCGACGCGGACTGGGGCACCCCGGCCGACTACGTCCTCGACGCGGTCGGCGGCGACCTGCTCACCCCGGCCCTCGCCGCACTGGCACCCGGCGGCCGGCTGGTGGCGTACAGCTCGGGCGGCGGCACGATCCAGGCGTACGACCTGCTGGTCGGCGCCAAGTCGGTGACCGGTTTCCAGATGGCCCTGATCGCCCGCGAGCAGCCGACCCGGTACGAGGCCTGGCGTCAGGAACTGTGGCGCCTGTTCGCACGGGGAGCGGTCCGGCCGGCCGTGCACGCGGAGTTCGCACTGACGGACGCGGCGCGGGCCCACGAGGCCGTCGAGTCACGGGCCAACCTGGGCAAGGTCGTGCTGCGCCCGTGACCGGGGGGTCAGCGGGCGGGTGGCCCGGTGACGGCCGCCTGCCGTGACTGCGCCGTCGGGGCGGCCGGGGGCGCGGCCTCCTCCCGGACCTCGGGGTCGTGGGCGCGGCGCTTGGCGATGACCGCGCACACCATGAGCTGCATCTGGTGGAAGAGCATCAGCGGCAGCACGGCCAGCGAGGCGTGGGCACCGAACAGCACGCTGGCCATCGGCAGCCCCGAGGCGAGGGACTTCTTCGACCCTGCGAACTGGATGGCGACACGGTCCCCGCGCCCGAAGCCGAGCGCCTTGGCGCCGTACCAGGTCAGCAGGAGCATCACCGCGAGCAGTACGGCCTCCACCAGGAGCAGTCCGCCCAGCCGCACGGCGCTGACCTGGTGCCAGATGCCCTTGACCATTCCCTCGCTGAACGCGGTGTAGACGACGAGCAGGATGGAGCCGCGGTCGACCAGGCCGAGCACCTTCTTGTGCCGTTTCACGAACTCGCCGATCCAGGGCCGCAGCAGCTGCCCGGCGACGAACGGCACCAGCAGCTGGAGCACGATCTTGACGATCGAGTCGGCGGAGAACCCGCCCCCGCTGTTGCCGAGCAGCGCGGCGGCGAGCAGCGGGGTCAGCACGATGCCGACGAGCGAGGAGAAGGAGCCGGCGCAGATCGCGGCGGGCACGTTGCCCCGGGCGATCGAGGTGAACGCGATCGACGACTGGATGGTGGAGGGCACCAGGGTCAGGAAGAGCAGGCCCTGGTAGAGCGGATGGGTGAGCAGCACCGGCACCAGACCACGGGCGGCCAGCCCGAGCACCGGGAAGACCACGAAGGTGCAGACCAGGACCGTGACGTGAAGTCGCCAGTGGCGCAGCCCGTCGACGGCCTCGCGGGTGGAGAGCCGGGCGCCGTAGAGGAAGAAGAGGAAGGCGATCGCGGCCGTGGAGGCGCCGGAGGCCACGTCGGCGGCCGTGCCCCTGGCAGGGAGGAGCGCGGCGAGACACACCGTCCCGAGCAGCAGCAGCACGTACGGGTCGATCGGCATCCGACTGGGCCAGCTCAGGCGTTTCACGGTGCTCCACTTGCGGGTCGGTCAGGGTTCTCGCCCGGCCGCTGCGACCGGGTCTCGCCGGGGCCGGAAGGGCCCCCTCCATCGTCCTCCTCCGGCAGGTGATCGGGAATCCGGTATACCACTCTGACTGCCATCACGTTCCGCGATAACATGTTCGAGTGTACGACCCCACGCACCTGCGGACCTTTCTGGCGGTGGCCCAGACGCTCAGCTTCACCCAGGCCGCCCGCCGTCTGGGACTGCGCCAGTCGACGGTCAGCCAGCACGTGCGCCGGCTGGAGGACGCGGCCGGCCGCCAGCTGTTCGCCCGTGACACGCACTCCGTCGAGCTGACCGAGGACGGCGAGGCCATGCTCGGCTTCGCCCGCCGGATCCTCGAGGTGCACGAGCAGGCGGCGGCGTTCTTCACCGGCACCCGGGTGCGCGGCCGGCTCCGCTTCGGCGCGTCGGAGGACTTCGTGCTGACCCGGCTGCCCGAGATCCTGGAGGGCTTCCGCTACGACCACCCCGAGGTCGACCTGGAGCTCACGGTGGAGCTCTCGGGCACCCTGCACGAGCAGCTGGCCGCCGGAAAGCTGGACCTGGTGCTGGCCAAGCGGCGCGCGGAGGACCCGCTGGGCGAGCTGGTCTGGCACGACGACCTGGTGTGGATCGGCGCGGAACGCCTGCGTCTGGACCCCGACCGCCCGGTACCGCTGATCGTCTACCCGCCGCCGGGCATCACGCGCGCCCTGGCCCTGGAGGCACTGGAGCGCCAGGGCCGCGACTGGCGCATCGTCTGCACCAGCGGCAGCCTCAACGGCCTGATCGCGGCAGCGCGGGCGGGCCTCGGGGTGATGGCCCATTCGAGGGGCCTGATCCCACCGGGCCTGTTCCGTGTCCCGGACCGGGCGGGCCTGCCGGAACTGGACAAGGTCGACTTCGTCCTGGTGCACAGCCACCGACGATCACCCGCACAGAGCGCGGCCGACGCACTGGCCGCGGCGATCCTGACCGGCGGAACCCGCTTGAGACGCCCCTAGCCCCTGAAACGCCCCTGACCGGGGCGACCCGAACGGGCGCGGGGAACCGCGCGCTCGGCCCCCGCCACTCGCCCTCTCAGTGCGACCCCGCGTACGTCAACTGCTTCACCCTCCGCAAAAAAGGCATGGCCTCCACGTGCCGCACCCCCTCCAGCCGCCCCAACGGCCCACTCAGGTACCGGTACAGATCGGCCGAGTCCCGGAACAGCGCGGTGACCACGACGTGCGACGGCCCCGCCGTGGCCGCGGCGAACGCCACCTCGTCATGGGCGGCCAGCGCCTGGCCCACGGAGTGCATCGCGGACGGCGCCGTGGTGATCCACAGCAGCGCGGACGTCGGAAAGCCCAGCACCTCGGAGCGGTACTCGACATCGATGTACACCGCCCCGGAGGCGAGCAGCGCGGTCAGCCGGCGCTTCACCGACGACTCCGAGCGCCCCGTCGCCCGCTGCAACTCCGGGTACGTCGCCCGCCCGTCCCGCTCCAGCGCGGCGAGCAACGGCGCGTCCTCGGGCTCCAGCCGGGCGGGACCCCCGGCTTCCGGGAACGCCGGCCGCAGCGCCGCCACCTGCTCCTCGGACAGCGCCCGGAACTTGCGCACCCAGCCGGCCGGTCCGCCGTAGAAGCGGTGCAGCAGCTGCTGCGCCCGGATCTCCACCACCCTGGGAGTGCGCGGCAGTTTGCCGAGGAGCAGTTCGTCGTGGTCGCCGGGGCGGCGGGGCCGGGTCATGCAGACGATCTCCGTGCCGCCGGAGGCCAGCCCGATCCAGGCCGTGTCGGGGCGTCTGGCGAGCGCGTCGGAGATGACGGTGGCGCTGTCCGGCGCGCAGCGCAGCCGCAGCATCCACTGGTCCTGACCGAGCCGTTCGGCGTCCCGGACCGCGACGACCCGCAGCCCGGCCTCGGCACACAGCCGCCGGTAGCGGCGGGCGACGGTCTGGTCGGAGACACCGAGGACGGCGGCGATCCGGCTGAAGGAGGCACGGGCGTCGACCTCCAGCGCGGACAGCAGCCCCATGTCCAGGCGATCCAGTGTGTCGGATTCCGGCTCCAGCATCGCTCCCCCGTCGCGTCTCCCCGTACCGCCACCCTACGGAGTGACGGAATCGGGCGGGGCGGCGCTGTCCTCAGAGAGCGCTTCGCACCCCGCGACGGACCGGCCGGTAACCGGAAGAGGGCGGTAATCGGGTCGTACAGATTCGGTGGAGATTACGGAGGCGATACCTACTGCACCGTAAGTTTTCTGTCCGACCCTTCCGCATGTGAGCGTATTTTCTGGACGGGGACGCGGCGATAGGCGAGCAATGCTCGTTTTCGCACCCCCTCCCGCGCGGTCTTCCGGTGGGGTAGCTTTCACGGCGCTGTGCGGAGCGTCACTACCGTCACTGTGGAGCGAGAAGCGGGGAGCGGGGTTTGCGCGAGTTCACCAACCCGCCGTCGGCGTCGGCACCGCCGGTCGGCGGACTGGCCGACTGTGTGTTCGAGCATGCCCAGACGGACCCGCTCCACGTCGCCCTGGGCCGCAAGGACGAGCTCGGGCAGTGGCGTGACGTGACCTCCGCCGAGTTCCGCGACGAGGTCCTGGCGCTCGCCAAGGGGCTGCTGGCGCGCGGCATCCGGTTCGGGGACCGGGTCGCGATCATGTCCCGCACCCGGTACGAGTGGACCCTGTTCGACTTCGCGCTGTGGACGATCGGCGCCCAGGTGGTGCCGGTCTACCCGACCTCGTCGGCCGAGCAGTGCTTCTGGATGCTGTACGACGCCGAGTGCACGGCCGCGATCGTGGAGCACGAGGACCACGCGATGACGATCGCCACCGTCATCGACCGGCTGCCGCAGCTGCGCCAGCTGTGGCAGCTGGACTCCGGCGCCGTGCAGGAGCTGTACGACGCGGGCGCGCACCTGGAGGACGAGGTCGTCCACCGGCACCGGCAGGCGGTCACCCCGGACTCGGTCGCCACGATCATCTACACCTCGGGCACCACGGGCCGCCCGAAGGGCTGTGTGCTGTCGCACGGGAACTTCATGTTCGAGGCGGACACGGTCGTCGGCCGCTGGGAGTCGGTGTTCCGCGCCAAGAAGGGCGAGGAGGTGTCGACCCTGCTCTTCCTGCCGCTCGCGCACGTCTTCGGCCGCATGGTGGAGGTGGCCGCGATCCGGCACGGCGTCCGCTTCGGCCACCAGCCGCAGCTGCACGCGGCCGCGCTGCTGCCCGACCTGGCCGCGTTCAGGCCGACGTTCATCCTGGCCGTGCCGTACATCTTCGAGAAGGTGTTCAACGCGGCGCGGCGGAAGGCCGAGAAGGAGGGCAAGGGCGGGCCGTTCGAGAAGGCGGTCGAGATCGCCGTGAAGTACGCCGACGCCGTCGAGGCCAAGGCGTGGGGCACGGGTCCCGGCCCGTCGGCGGGGCTGCGGATGCAGCACCAGCTGTTCGACAAACTGGTCTACGCCAAGGTGCGGACGGCGATGGGCGGCCGGATCCGCAACGCCATGTCCGGCGGCTCCGGGATGGACCGCAGGCTGGGCCTGTTCTTCGCCGGCGCGGGCGTCCACATCTACGAGGGTTACGGCCTCACCGAGTCGACGGCGGCCGCCACCGCCAACCCGCCCGAGCGCACCCGGTACGGCACGGTCGGCCAGGCCATCCCCGGCACCACCGTGCACATCGCGGACGACGGCGAGATCTGGCTGAACGGCGGCAACGTCTTCCAGGGCTATCTGAACAACCAGAAGGCCACCGACGCCACCCTGCACGACGGCTGGCTGGCCACCGGAGACCTGGGCTCCCTCGACGAGGACGGCTACCTGACCATCACCGGCCGCAAGAAGGAGATCCTGGTGACCTCCGGCGGCAAGAGCGTCTCCCCCGGGGTGCTGGAGGAGCGGGTCCGTGACCACCCGCTGGTCAACCAGTGCATCGTGGTGGGCAACGACCGCCCCTACATCGCCGCCCTGGTCACCCTGGACACCGAGGCGGTCGAGCACTGGCTGACCATGCGCGGCAAGCCGCAGATGTCCGCGTCCCAGCTGGTGCGCGACGCCGACCTGGAGACCGAGGTCCGGCGCGCGGTGGTGGCCGCCAACACCCTGGTCTCGCAGGCCGAGTCGATCCGTACGTTCCGTATCCTCGCGCAGCCGTTCACCGAGGAACACGGCTTGCTGACACCGTCGTTGAAGCTGAAGCGCAAGGCGATCGAGAACGCCTACGCCAACGAGGTCGAGGCCCTGTACCGGGCCTGACGCCCCGTCACCCGATGTCGACCCGGAAGATCTTGTCGGATCCGTCCGGCTCGTTGCCGTTGTTGTCGCAGTTGGTGGTGGACAGCCACAGCTGGTCGGCGCCCGGCACCTTGGTCACGGTCCGCAGCCGGCCGTAGGTTCCCACGTAGTACGCCGTCGGGGTGCCGACGTTCTCCGTGTCGCCGTTGATCGGGATGCGCCAGAGCCGTTCGCCGCGCAGTGAGGCCATGTAGACGACGTTGCGGACGATGGCGATGCCGCTCGGGGACGCCTCGGAGACGTTCCAGGTGGCCTTGGGGTTGGTCATCCCGGCGACCGAGCAGGTGCCCTCGCAGGTCGGCCAGCCGTAGTTGGCCCCGGGCTTGATGAGATTCAGCTCGTCCTTGGAGCTGTTGCCGAACTCGGCTTCCCACAGGCGTCCGTCGCGGTCGAAGGCGAGGCCCTGCGGGTTGCGGTGGCCGAGGCTGTAGACGTAGGTGCCGAACGGGTTGCCGGGGGCCGGTTTCCCGTCGGTCGTCATGCGCAGGATCTTGCCGTTGAGGGAGTTCTTGTCCTGGGCGAGGTCGGGTGTCTGGGCCTCCCCGGTGGAGACGTAGAGGTAGCCGTCGGGGCCGAAGAGGAGCCGGCCGCCGTTGTGGTAGCGGTTCTTCTTGATGCCCTGGAGCAGGATCTTGTAGTCGCTGAGCCTGGTGCCGTCGTAGGTCATGCGCACGACCCGGTTGCCCTCGTCCGCGGTGTGCATGAAGTAGACGTAGTGGTTCGTCTCCCACTTGGGGTCGACGGCGACGCCGAGCAGGCCGCCCTCGCCGTTGGTGGTGACGGCGTTCGGGACGGTGCCGATCTGGGTCCGGGTGCCGTCCTTGGTCACCTTCCAGACCCGGAAGTCGTCCCGCTCGGTGACCAGCGCGGTCTTGCCGTCGGGCATCCAGTAGATGCCCCAGGGGATCGTCCAGCCGGTGGAGAGCGTGGCGATGGAGGAGGGCGTGCCGCCGTCGGTGGCGCAGGCCTTGGTGGTGAAGGTGACGCTGTTGCTCGGGCCGGAGACGTTCCCGGCCGCGTCCCGGGCGACCACGTCCAGGGTGTAGGGGCTGTCGCAGGCGAGGCCGGTGAGGGTGGTGGTCGTGCCGCCGGTGACCGTCTTGTAGACGGTGCTCCCGCTGCGGATGTCGTACGCGGTGACGGCCCGGTCGTCGGTGGACGCGCCCCAGCTGAGGTCGGCGGTGTTCGCGGTGATGCCGGTCGCGGCCAGGGTGCCGGGGGTGGTGGGCGGCGTGCTGTCGCTGCTCGGCTCGGTCGTGCAGTCGACGACGGGACTGGCCGGCGAGGTGTTGCCGGCCGCGTCGCGGGCGATGACGGTGAGGTCGTAGGTGGTGTCCGGGGTGAGTCCGGTGAGGGTCTTCGAGGTCGAACTCCCGGACGCCTCACCGATCTTGTTGCCGTGCTCGTAGAGGTCGTACGCCGTCACGCCCACGTTGTCCGTGGCCGCGCCCCAGGCGAGGGTGAGCGCGTCCTCGCCGACGTCGGAGCAGGAGGGCCGGCCGGGGCTGGTGGGGGCCTGGGTGTCGGCCGCCGTGCCGATGCTGATCCGGTCCAGGTTGGGGCCGCCGTTCGCGGTGGTGGCGGTGGCACGGATCCTGTTGCTGCCCGCGGTCAACGGGACGTTCACCGTCTTCGTGGCCCAGGTGTTCCAGTCGGCGGTGGCCGGGAAGGAGACGCCGGAGGCGACGACGGTGCCGTTGACGGAGAGGTCCATCGGCCGGTCGGTGCCGGTGCCGTTGGCGAAGCGCACGGCGAGCGCGGAGGTGCCGGCGGTGGCCGCACTGACCGTGAACTCCACGTACGAGCCCTTGACGTTGGTGTAGTCGACGAAGCCGGTGCCGGTGTACCCGGTGTGGTTGGTGGCGACGGTGCCCTGGGAGATCGTCGCGTCCTCGGCCTGGTAGTCGGTGGCCGCCCGCGCGGTCCCCGGCACCAGGGTGACCAGCGGGACCGCGAGGGCCAGCGGCAGGACGCGGGCCAGCAGGGTTCTGGGTGGTGTCATGACGGTCCTCCTCAGCCCAGCGGCCGGACGCGGATCAGCCGGGTCTCCCCCGGACGCAGGGTCGCGCTGTAGGTGGTGGCGACGGTGCCCTTGTGGGAGCCGGACCACAGGTCGGTGACGTCCCCGGAGCCGGTGAAGCCGGCCTGGGACCAGTCGACGCTCACCGTGGCGCTGCCGGAGGTGCCGGTGTTGAAGAGGGCCACGACGTACTGGCCGTCGGCCTCCTTCTTGCTCCAGACCTGCTTGACCCCGCTGTTCACGATCCGCTTCGCGGCCACCCCGTCCTGGTCGACGCCGATCAGCCGGTCGTTGGTGAGCATGGCCTTGTCGACGGTGTCGAGGTGGGTGAGGTCGGTGCCCAGCAGCAGGGGCGCGGCGGCCATCGCCCACAGGGTGAAGTGGGAGCGGCGCTGGTCGGCGGTGAGGCCCACCTGGTCGCCGTTGCCGATCTCCAGCGAGTCCAGGTCGTTCCAGCCGCCGGGGCCCGCGTACTGCTGCCAGTTCGCCGCCGTGTTGAAGCGGGCGGAGACGTGCGACCAGTCGGTGAGCGGATAGCCGCTGCCGTTGTCGCCGGGTCCGCAGTAGCACTCGACGTCGCCCTGGGTGCGCCAGCTGTTGGCGAGGGACTTCCAGGTCGGGGCGTCGGCGATGGCGAGGTTGTTGGAGAGGGCGAAGGTGATGGGGCGGCCGGTGGCGCGCAGGGCCTTGGACCAGGCCTGGACGTCGGGGATGTCCTGGCTGCCCACCCCGTCGATCTTCAGGTAGTCGACTCCCCAGGAGGCGAACTGCTTCGCCCAGGAGTTCACGAAGTCCTGGGCGCCCGGCTTGGAGTAGTCGATGTAGTACATGTTCTTGCAGTTGTAGTTCTTCTCGGTCTTCGAGGTGTCCGCGATGTCCTTCGCGTGGTACGAGGTGCCCTCGATCGGGGTGTTCGCGGTGACGGCGTTCTTGGCGATGCCGGGCGTCACGTAGAAGCCGAACTTCAGGCCCTTGGCGTGGATGTGGTCGGCCAGGGCCTTGA
The DNA here is from genome assembly GCF_001005085.2 of Streptomyces humi. Classification (GTDB taxonomy): domain Bacteria; phylum Actinomycetota; class Actinomycetes; order Streptomycetales; family Streptomycetaceae; genus Streptomyces; species Streptomyces humi. The sequence continues at coordinate 100,963 of NZ_LBMU02000023.1, read as the reverse complement.
TGCCGTCGGGGAACTTGGCGGTGTCCACGGCCCAGCGGCCGTAGGAGTCGACGGTGAAGCCGTTCGCGTCGCACTTCTGCCAGAAGTCGTCCAGGTTGACCTGGAGGAAACCGTGGTCCTTCAGGCCGCTCGCGGCGAGCGCGTCGGCCTGGGCCTCGATCTTGGCCTGGGTGGGCCACCGGCGCACGAAGCTCCAGCTGCTCCAGCCCACCGCGGGCCGCAGCGACTGGCCGTTGTCGGAGGCGGCGGCCCGCTGGCCGGTGCCCACGAGTGGCACCGCGGCCACGGCCAGCAGTGCGGCGGCCGTCGCCGTCAGGGTTCTGGTTCGGGTCACGGGCGTGCTCCGTTCACGGGTGTGGCGTAGGCGGTGCCGATCCATGCCTCGTCGACGCGCAGCCGCTGGTAACGGGTGGTGTCGGTGGCGGCGGCCCAGGTGGAGTCCACCTCCAGGCGGACGTAACGGGCCGTGGCGGCGGTGAGGTCGATGCCCTGGATGCCGCGGCGGCTCGGCAGTTGCCCGGACTTGACCGCGCTGCCCCAGGTGGTGCCGTCGTTGCTGACGTACACCTTGTAGTCCTTGATGCGCGCCGACTGCTCGGTGTCGGAGCGGGCGTAGGCGACCGAGTCCTCGCGCTGGTTGAGCCCGAGGTACTGGACCTTCTTGGCCGAGCCGAGGTCGAAGGTGAGGCTGACGGGCAGGGTCTTGTTGTTGTCCCAGTAGGTGAGGAAGTCCCCGTCGCCGACGGCCGAACCCGCGTGCCCGCTCGCGGCGGCGCTCGCGGTCACCTTGACTCCGGTGAGGATGCCCTGGCGGCCGGCTGTGACGACCTTGAAGACGGTGTCGTACGGGTCCCAGTCGCCGAGCCCCGTCAGGGTGAGGACGCCGCCGGACTGCGACCACGAAACAGCCGCGCCGGTACGGAGGTTGGTGACCGAGGCGATGCGGTAGCCGTTGTCGCGGACGCGCAGGGTGCTGGTGGTGGGCGGGGTGAGGACGTGGATGTACTGGCGGTTCGGATCGTCCTTGCCGACGGTGGTGACGCCGTGCGCCCCGTCGTTCCAGAAGCCGGGTTTGAGGCCGCCGTACATGTACCCGCCGCCCTCGGTACCGTGCAGGGACTCCCAGACGGGGTCGAGGTAGGAGTCGGCGAAGTTGTTGAAGGCGGCCTGGTTGGCCGGGAACTTGCCGTTGACCTGCGCGGTCTCGGCCATCAGGGCCTTCACCGAGGAGCCCGCGTTGGTGACGAGGCGACCGAGGGTGAGCATCTTGTCGACGGTCGGGTCGGAGCCGTCGTACCACCAGGCGCCGGTCGAGGGCAGCTTGAAGTCGGCCTCGGTGAGGCGGGGCTGGGCCGTGTAGACGGCCTGCGGGTAGTCGTAGGCCGGTGTCATCCCCGTCTTCTGCTCATTGCTGATCATGTCCATGATCGGCGTGTCCTCGTTGTTGTTGCTGAGCGTGTAGTTCGGCCGCTTCTGGTAGATCTGCTGGTAGAGGTCGTGGCTCTCCCAGTACGCGTTGTCGTTGTCGATCCAGAAGCCGCCGAGGTCGGGGTAGCGGTCCATGACCTCGAAGAAGTTGTCGTAACTGAACTGCCCGAAGCCGTCGTTGGTGGTCAGGTCGACGTTCTTGCCCTTGTAGGCGGAGTAGGCGGCCGAGTCGAGCCACTCGTGACCGCCCTCGTCGTGCCACTGCGGGTCGTTGGTCATGTAGAGGATGACCTTCATGCCCTTGGCCTTGGCGGCGGTGATCAGCTCGCCGAGGAAGTCCCGCTTGGTCGAGCAGGAGCCGGGGATCTTGGAGGGCCAGGGGCGGGCATAGCCGAGGCGGCTGTGGAAGGTGGCGAGGACCAGGTACTGGGTGTGCAGTTTCTGGGCCTCCTTCACCCAGTAGTCGGGGGTCCAGCCGCCGTTCGTGACGTCGTTCTCCCAGGCGGTGCAGCTGGTGTGGGCGGGCGCGGTGCGCAGGCCCCAGTGCAGGAAGAGGCCGCCGACCGAGTTGCGGAGGAAGTCCTGGCGGGGGTTCTCCAGGTCGAGCGGTTTCACGGCCGTACCGGAGCAGTCCTGGCCGCCGGAGACGCGGAGCGCGCCGCCCGAGGTGTTGTGACTGTCCGTCAGGCACGCTCCTGTGACGTCCTGGAGGCCGACGTCGTACGGGGAGTCGCTGCCCTTGCGCGCGGTGAAGCGGGTGAGGCGGAGGTCGCTCGCCGCGTTGGCGATGACCGCGGGCCGGCCGTCGTCCGCGGCGAACTTGACGCTGCTGTCGGTGAACTGGACGTGGTCGGCGTTGTGCAGGTACCAGCCGTAGGCGGGCCGGGTGCCGATGGCCTTGGGGTTGTAGTCGGTGGGGTCGTTGCTCGGCACGCCGGTGGACATGGTGCCGTTGCCGCCGGGGACCGTGATGTCGACGTTGTCGAAGGTGACGCCGTTGATGCGGTGGCCGCTCTCGCCCCACAGGGTCGGGCTGAAGGAGGGGCTGTTGCCGGTGGCGGTGATGTCGTCGTACGTGATGTCGCTGATCGATCCGACACCGGGGCTGTTGCCGCAGCGTTTCCGGGTGCCGATCTTCTCCATGATCGGCGAGTGCACGTTCGTCATCGTGATGTCGCGGTAGTGGACGTCGGAGATCTTCGCGCCGTCCATGGAGACCATGCCGAGGCCGGACTTGTCGGCGCCGTCGATGCGGATGTTCTCGAACCGGTAGTCCGAGAAGTCGCCACAGGTCTCGGAGCCGAACATCAGGGCGTTGCAGCACTTGGCGCCCAGCGTCGAACCGCTCACCCGGACGTGCCCGTTGGGCAGTTTCGCGCCGAGCGCGTAGTCGCTCTTGAAGACCAGGGCGTCGTCGTTGGCGTGGATGGTGGCGTTGGTGATCGTGGCGTTCGTGGTGGAGATGACGTTCCAGCCGTCGCGGTCGCTCGCGGTGTCGATGGTGAGGTGGTCGGAGGTCACGTCGGTGCAGCCGTTGATGAGGGCCGCGAAGTGACCGCCCCGGCGGAGGGTGAGGCCGTCACCGATCCGGAGGCCGTCGCACCGGGTCAGCGAGATGATCTTGTCGGCCTCGCCGGTCTTCGGGTTGCCGGTGATCAGGTTGCCCGCGCCGTCGATGACGCCCTGGCCGACGAACCCGATGTCGGTGAGCTTGTCGCCGTAGATCATCGCGTCGTGGAAGTGGCTGTGGCCGTAGTCCTGGTAGGCGTCGTACGGGTTGGACTCGGCCTTGTCGTAGGTGTCCGCGCTGGAGCCCTGGAGGGTGGCGCCCTTGTCGAGCTGGAGCGTCACATGGCTCTTCATGTGGAGGGTGTTCTTGGACTTGTAGGTGCCGGCGGTGAAGCGGACGGTGCCGCCGCCCGCCTCGTTCGCGGCCGTGATGGCCTTGTCGACGGCCGGGCTGTCGTTGCTGGAGCCGTCCCCCTTGGCGCCGTAGTCGCGCACGTCGTAGACGGCGCCGGCGCGTGGTGCGGCGGTCCTCGGGGCGGCTAGGGCGGCGGGGTGGGAGAGGCCGAGGACGACGGCGAGGACGAAGAGGACGATCGCGGCGGCACGGTGCCGTTCGGCGGTGGGGGGTTTCATGGTGAGTGTTCCTCACACCTGTTGGTAGCCACGGAGGTTGGTGAGCAGCAGGTAGGTGTCCTGGAGCGAGCCCGAGGTGTCGCCGAGGGAGCGGTAGATGCCCCACTTGGGGCGGACCCGGTCCGCGAGGAAGGTGTCCACGCCGGTCTTCGAGACGTCGATCACGGTGGCGCCCCCGGACTTGAGGATCCAGCGGACCGAACCCGCCGAGCCGTTGCCGACCTTGATCTGGAAGTCGACGTCGGTCCACTTGTCGTGCAGCGGGTCGAGGTCGGCACGGCCGACGATGATGCCGTCGGTGGCGAGGTTCAGCTCGATGGTCTGCTTGCCGTTCACCCGGCGCAGCGACTGCGTGACGATCGGCGAGGTGCCGGTGCCCGGCTGCTTCATCTGCATGATGTGGGTGAAGGTGGTGGTCGCCTTCAGCGAGCTCGGGATGTACATCGAGTACGTGACCCGCCAGGTCTGGCCCTCGTTCCACTTGAGGTAGCTGCTGGAACTCGTCCGCAGACCGGTGACCTCCTGGCGCTGCCGGTCGGTGGAGGTGTCCCGGTCGACCATGTGCATGTTGAAGCGCCAGTTGTTCCCGGTGGGGTAGATGTGCGGCTGCCCGGCGGGGTGGGAGTCGGCGCGGTCGTCCTCGACGGTCTCGAAGGCACCGAGTCCGTCACTGCTCGCCGACGGCTGCCACTTGAGCTGCCAGGACGCGGCGTGCGCGGTCGTCGCCGCGGGCAGCCCGACGGCCGCTCCCGCGGCGCCGGCGAGCGCGGCTCCGAGAACCGCCCTTCTGGATGTCGTGCTCATGACACCGAATCACCTCGCAGTTGCTCGTTCATGATCAGGAAGGCCCCGAGGCCGTGGAAGTCGTTCACGGCCCGGGTACGGGCGACGTAGTACGCGTAGTCGCCGACGTTGGTGCCGACGGAGATGTCGGCGAGGTCCGTGCGCCCGTCCGCGCCGACCGACAGTTCGGCGAGCACGCCCTGGTAGCCGCGGCGGGCGACGTCCGCGTAGTGCGGGTCGAGGTAGTGCTGCCGGGCTCCGCGCGAGAGGGCGTAGGTGAACATGCTGGAGCAGGACGTCTCGGTCCAGTTGTCGCTCCGGCCGCCCTTGTCGATCACCTGGAACCAGCGTCCGGTCGCCGGGTCCTGGTACTTCTCCAGGGCCGCCGCGAGCTTCCGGAAGACGGTGAGGAGTTGCGGACGCCGGGGCTGGTCCGCCGGGACGGCGTCCAGCACGTTGACGATCGCCATCGCGTACCAGCCGACCGCCCGGCACCAGTGCTCGGGCGCGAGGCCGGTCTGCGGATCCGCCCAGCTCGCCGTCCTCGACTCGTCGTAGGCGTGCCGGAGCAGGCCGTTCGCGACCTGGAGGTGGCCGCCGTAGACGGCGAGCTGCCTGGCCGCCTCGTCGTCGGCATAGGCGCTGTCGCCGAACTCCTTGCCGTACTCGACGAGGAACGGGTTCACCATGTAGACGCCGTCCGACCAGAGTTGATGGGCGCGGCTGCTGGTGTCGGCGTGCCAGAAGCCGCCGTCACTCGTGCGCGGGTAGGTGTTCAGGCGGTCGCGGATCTTCTTGGCCGCCTTGCGGTAGCGGTCCTGGCCCGTCTCGTGGTGCAGGATCACCAGGAGCCGGCCCGCCTGCATGCTGTCCAGGCTGTTGAAGGACTGGTCGATCGAACCGTCGCTCGTCACGAACCGGTCGACGTAGCTCTTGATGTAGGTGAGGTAGCGGGGATCGTGGGTGCGCCGGTAGGTGAGGTACTGGCCGTAGAGGTAGAGGCCGACCGGGTAGGACCAGCCGCCGATGGTGGCCGGCGTGTAGCGGGCCATGGTGGAGTCGACGACCGCGGTGGACCAGTCGGGAGCGGCGGCCGGCCGGGGCGCGACGGCGGGGGCGGAGCGAGAGGCGGCGGTGGCGGGCGGGGCGGTGGCCGTGGGAAGCACGGCGAGGGCGGCCGTGGTGAGCGCGACGGCCGTGAGAGCGGCGGTTCGCGGGTGTTTCATGGTCCTCCTTCCGGAACGCCTCCGCTCCCTCCCCGACACCCGGCCCGGCTGACCGACTGATCAGTCGGACATGGCGTGGACCATGACCGCGCCGGTCGTGCCGGCGGCCGGCGGGGACGGTGACGGCGGCGCACATGGTGCGGGTCAGCGGGCGCCGAGGACGTGGCCGGTCACCTACGGAGCGGTCTCCACAACCTGGCGACCAGGGCTTCGCCGGACCTTTTCATCGGATGTCTGCGGGCGGCCGGAGTTCCACTGCCGGCTCCCGCGGGCGGTCTCGTTCATGCGTGTGCACCTGCTTTCCTGAGGTTGGGGGGTCTCAGAGCGCAGAGAGAAGACTGCTGTTCACAGGGGTCCGCTGGAAAACCCACAGAGTTGTTCACATTCCTGTACGGGGTTCAGCGATACGTCCGATGACGAGAACCAGAGTCTCGGCAGCGACAGGCCGCGGTCAATGGTCCGGACCCATGACGTCGGATCCATTTCCGGCCATTCTCGGCCCGCACGGCCGACTCAGCGGTCGGTTCCGGCGGATTCCGTGGTCAGGAATGCATCGGGGCGCGTGATCGTTGACGATGGGAGTACCACCTGTCGACAACCGAAGGATCGAGAGCTCGTGAGCAGCAAGGTCCCCCCGAAAATCCTCAACAACGGCGTCGAGATGCCCCAGCTGGGCTTCGGCGTGTGGCAGGTGCCGGACGACGAGGCCGAGCGGGCCGTCGCCACGGCGCTGGAGGCCGGGTACCGCAGCATCGACACAGCGGCGATCTACGGCAACGAAGAGGGCACCGGCAAGGCGATCGCCGCCTCCGGCGTTCCGCGTGCGGACATCTTCGTCACCACCAAGCTCTGGAACGCCGACCAGGGATACGACGCCACGCTCCGCGCGTTCGACGCGTCCCTGGACAAGCTGGGTCTCGACTACCTGGACCTGTATCTCATCCACTGGCCGCTGCCGGCCCAGGACAAGTACCTGGACACCTACAAGGCGTTCGAGAAGCTGTACGCCGACGGCCGGGTCAAGGCGATCGGCGTCTCCAACTTCCTTCCGGAGCACCTGGAGCGGCTGATCGCCGAGACCTCGGTCATCCCCGCGGTCAACCAGATCGAGCTGCACCCGCATCTCCAGCAGCACGCCTCGCGGGAGTTCCACGACGAGCAGGGCATCGCCACCGAGGCCTGGTCGCCGCTCGGTCAGGGCAAGGGGCTGCTGGAGGTGCCGGCGATCGTCGCGATCGCGCAGAAGCACAACCGCACCCCGGCCCAGGTCGTGCTGCGCTGGCACATCCAGCTCGGCAACGTCGTGATCCCGAAGTCCGTGACGCCGTCCCGGATCAAGGAGAACATCCAGGTGTTCGACTTCAGCCTGGACACCGAGGACCTCGCGGCGATCAGCGCGCTCAACGAGGACCGCCGCATCGGCCCCGACCCGGGCACCTTCAACGTGAGCTGACCGGCTCCCGTACCGCGCCGGCCGCCCCGCCACCGACCCGGCGGGGCGGCCGTTCGCGTTCCCGGACCGTCGCGCCCGCGGGCCGTTCGCGTTCCCGGACCGCCGTGCCCCCGGACCGTCGCACCCGCGGACCGTCGCGCCCGCGAGTCGTCCGCGTCCCCCGACTCCCCGTCCGGGTGCGTCAGTCGGGGTGCACGTCCGCGTGGACGACCTCGAACTCCTCCAGGCCGACCACGGTCACGTGTGCCTTCGCGGCGTCCGCGCGCCGGGCGGCGGCCTGCCCCGCGCGCGAGGCGGCCATCGAGGCGCGGTCGACGAAGAGCGAGCCGGCCATGCCCCGGCCCCGCTCCCGGTCGACGAACAGGGCGCACCGCGCGAAGCCGGGCAGCGCTTCGAGCCTGGGCACGGCCGAGGAACGGAACGTCTCGACGAACAGGTCCGTGTCGGCCGGGTCGAACTCCACCCTGGTGGCGCGCAGACCGCCGCCCGCCCTCGGCATCTGCGCCGAGTGGAAGACCGCCACCTCGTAGTTCTGGACCGCGACGGTACCCGCGAACGGCTCCAGCATCGGCCCGCGCCGCTCACTCATCACCTGGTCGCTGTTGCGCCGGGCCTCCTCGGAGCCCCACCAGCTGACCGCGAGCAGTTTGCCCAGGTCCCGGTCGACGAAGACGCCGGCGCCGCGGTACTCGGGACGGTCCTCCAGGAGACCGCGCCCCTCACTGTTGAGCGCCCTGATCGCGGCTTCGACCTTCGCCGGATCGCCGGTCACGTACACCGCGCGTACGAACATGACCCCTCGCCTCCCAGGAGCCACCGGAGCCACCGCTCACCCCCGCACGGCTCCTGCGTAAATATTCGGAATGTTCCGCCCCACCAGTGTTCCCCGAGGGTCATATCACCGCAATGCGCGACAATTTCCCGAGTTCACACCCAGGACTTGACGCGAACATGCAGTCGGGTCCACCTTGTACGGCACCCGGTCAGGAAACTTTCCTAACAGAAGGGGACCCCCCACAGTGCGCATCCGAACACTGACCCTCGCCGCGGCCTCCGGGGCCGCACTGCTCGCCGCCGGCGTGCTGCCCGCCAGCGCCTCCGGCGCCACCCCCAGGTCCGCCCAGGAGGGCACGGTCAGCGCGGCCGACCTGCTCGCCAAGGTGACCTCCTGTTCCCAGATCTCCAACGGCAAGTACCGGACCGACGACGAGACCTCGGCCACGGTCCCCGTCTGCGGCAAGAACGGCGCGGTCTTCTGGAAGGCCGACATGGACATCGACTGCGACGGCCAGCGCACCACCAACTGCAACGAGGACCGCGACCCCTGGTACCAGGACGACACCGCCTTCCACCAGTCCGACGGCAAGGCGCTGAAGGCCGAGTCCCTGCCGTACGTGGTGGTCCCGAGTTCCAGCAGCATCTGGAACTACTCCGGCGCCGGCATCAAGGGCGGCGGCGTGGTGGCCGTGATCTACAACAACAAGGTCGAGTACGCGGTGGTCGGCGACACCGGACCCACGAAGATCATCGGTGAGGCGTCGTACGCCACCGCCAAGGCGCTCGGCATAGACCCGGACCCGGCGACCGGCGGTGCCGACTCCGGCGTCACCTACATCCTCTTCAAGAACTCCACCGTGTCCCCCATCGAGAGCCACAGCGCGGCCGTCTCCCTCGGCGACCAGCTGGCGAAACAGTTCCTCGCCAACAACTGACCGAGGCGGCTCTGCGCCGGCCGAGGACCCGGGGTGGGCGAGCGGCCCGGTACCGCACGGTGCCGGGCCGTCCGGGTTCCGCTACCGGGGCCGCACCGCGGTGTGCACCGTGCGGGCGCCCAGGACGAACACGTCGGACCTGCGGTGGACGCTCGCCGGGTCGGCCGGGTCGAGGAGCCGGTCCAGGGTGGCACGGTCGTCGGCGTCCAGACCGTCGCCGACGGTGTCGCGGAAGCGGGAGAGCATCTCCGTCGCGTAGGCGCGGGCCCGGTCGGAGGCCGGGGCGGGCAGGTCGATCAGGAAGCTGCGGCTGCGGGTGTGCTTGAGCCCCGCGGAGTTCAGCAGTGCCGGCCAGTCCTCGGCCTCCGTGACCGAGCCGGGCAGTTCGGTGCGCATCTGCTCGAACCACTCCTCCTGCACCGCGTCCAGCCGCGCCTGGAGGCCGGGCCGTCCGATGCCGATGTCGCGGGGCAGGAAGCGGCTGGGCAGGCCGCCCTCCAGGATCGCCAGGGTGCCGCCGGGGGCCAGCCGCTCACCGAAGGCGGTGAGCGCGGCCCGCTGGTCACCGAGGTGGTGCAGGCTGTGCCCGGCCCACAGGAGGTCCGCCGGGTATTCCAACTGGTCCAGTACGACGGGGAGTTCACCGGCGAGTACGTCGAAGCGGTCGGCGACGCCCAGCCGCTCGGCGCGGGCGCGGGCCCGGTCGAGGAGCGGTGCGCTGCCGTCCACGGCCAGCACCCGGGCGCCCGGGAAGGCCTCGGCGAACAGGCACGACACCACCCCGGGCCCGCTGCCCGCGTCGACGACCAGCCCCGGCTCGGTCACCTCCTCGCCGAGCCAGCTCAGCACGTCGTCGTACAGGGGCGCGAAGAGCTCCGCCTGGGACTCCAGGTGTTCGGCCATCTCGGCCCAGTCGATGTCGGTGTGCGCGTGGGTGTGGGTGTGGGTGTGCGTGTCCTGGTGCCGGTGGTCGTGGTGGTCGTGGTCGTGCGCCATGGAATCAGCCTCTCGTCCGGATGCCGCCAGGGTGCGACGCCGCCCTGCCCCGAGGCCAGTCCTGTTGCCGTTGCGGCAAAAAACCGGATGCGAACGGCAACGCCGGCGGGCCACGATGAACCGGTGGACGACGACCTCGTGGAACGCTTCCTGACCGACGGCTTCGTGAAGATCGAGGGCGCGTTCCCGCCGCGGGTCGCCGAGGACTGCGCCCGGCTGCTGTGGCGGGAGACGGGGTACGACCCGGAGGACCCCGGCACCTGGCGGGACCCGGTGGTCCGGGTGGCGGGGATGGCCCAGGGCCCGTTCGCGGCCGCGGCCAACTCCCCTGTTCTGCACCGGGCGTTCGACCTGCTGGTGGGCGAGGGCCGATGGGCGCCCCGGTATTCGCTGGGGAGCTTCCCGCTGCGGTTCCCGCACGCCGAGGAGCCGGACGACGCGGGCTGGCACATCGAGGGCAGCTACCTTCCCGAGGGCGCGAGCTGGTACTTCACCAACCTGCGCTCACGGGACCGGGCGCTGCTGATGCTCTTCCTGTTCAGCGAGGTCACACCGGAGGACGCCCCGACCCGGATCCGGGTCGGCTCGCACCTCGACGTGCCGCCGCTGCTGGAGCCGTACGGGGAGGCGGGAGTGTCCGGTCTGGAGATCGCCCCGCGGCTGGTCGAGGCCTCCGCCCACCGTCCTGTCGCGTACGCCACCGGCCGCCCCGGCGACGTCTTCCTCTGTCACCCGTTCCTGGTGCACGCGGCCCAGCCGCACCACGGCACCCGCCCCCGTCTCATGGCCCAGCCACCACTGATGCCGGCCGCTCCCTACGAGCTGGAGCGGCCGGACGGAACCTGTTCACCGGTGGAACTCGCCATTCGCCGAGGTCTGTCCCGCGCCCCCGAAGGGGCGCTGGGGGCACCCCCGGCCGAAGGCTGGTGGAGGACTGCGCGACCGGCCACACTCGGTCCGCAGCCATGCACTCGGCTCAACCGGCCGTCATGACAACGGCGGGTACGCGTTCGCCATCAGCTGCTGGAACTGCGCGGAGAACCAGTGCCCGGACAGCGGCGCGTTCGGCAGGGCGCCGGACATGCTGTTGCCGTTGCGCGCGTTGCCCGTGTACGTCGGGTCGCACATCTGGTCGAAGCCCTTGCCCTCGTCGTTCGCGATGGCGGAGCTGGAGCCGTCGGACTCACCCGGCGGCTTCATCCACACATAGGCGTCGATCCCGGTCGCCGGACTGGCCTGCGGACGTTCGCCGAGGCCCGCTCCGGCCTGGTTGCACCAGTTGCCGACGTGGATCCGGCGGTCGTAGCGGCCACCGTCGACGTAGGCGTCCACGCTGGTCGTCGGGCCGGGGCCGGCCGGCCGCGCGCTGCCGCCCCAGCCGTTGCGCGAGGTGTCGATCAGCATGCCGATGCCCGAGTTGAAGCCGACCGAGACCAGTTCGGTGCGGAAGGCCTGGGCGAAGGACAGCTCGTCGACGTAGCGGTTCCAGTCGACCCACTTGGACTGGCGGACGGAAGTGCCGTTCACCGAGTCGTTGATGGTGAAGTTGTTCTCCTTCAGTGCGCTGTAGTTGGCCGTGTTGGTGATGAAGCCCTGGACGTCGTCGACGGTCGCGCCCTCACTGGTGGCCGCCTGCTTGAACACGTTGGCCGCAGGGGCGAAGTTGTCGTCCCAGCCGAGCCAGCCGTGGTGGCCGGCGTCCAGGTAGTTGTAGACGTTCGGGATCGCGCCGAGCTTGGCGAGCGCGTAGCCGACGCCCTTCACGTAGTTGCCGTTGGCGAGCATGGTGTCGCAGTTGGCGGTGGCGGTGGCCCGGCTGCCGGTGTTGGTGACCAGGTTGGGCAGCGAGTCGATCTCGATCGTCGTGACGATCCGCAGCGAGGCGTACTTGCTGTCGGAGAGGATCGCGGCGATCGGGTCGATGAACTGCGTCTTGTACTTGTCGATCTCCGTCGGGCCGAGTTCGCCGTTCGACGCGAGGGCCGCGCAGTCACGTCCGGGCAGGTCGTAGACGACCAGTTGGACGACCTCCTCGCCGCTGCCCTTCTGCGCGAGAGCCGCGTCCAGGTGGTCGCGCAGCCCCATGCCGCCGTTCACGCCGTTGATCGCGGCGATGCGGTCGAGCCAGACGCCGGTGGGCTGGTTGGAGATCCGGCTGCCACCGGTCTCGGCGGCGGCCTTCGCGGACCACTCGGGGTTCACGTACACCTTGGCACCGGAGTACGGGTTGTCGACCCGGGTGCCGGTGCCGCCGCCCCCGTTGCCTCCGCCGCCCCCGCTGCTGCCGTCGTCGACGTTGCAGGTGACGCCGTCGAGCGTGAAGGCGGCCGGGACCGCGTTCGACCCGCTGTAGGTCCCGTTGAACCCGAAGCTGACCGAACCGCCGGTCGCCAGCGTGCCGTTGTACGTCTCGTTGCTCGCGGTGACCGCGGTGCCGCTCTGGCTGACCTTGGCGTTCCAGTAACTGCTCACCTTCTGGTTGCCGGCGTACGACCACTTCACCGCCCAACTCGACTTCGCCGCGGAGTTGTTGGTGATGGTGACGGCCGCGGTGAACCCGGAGCCCCAGTCGTTCTGGATCTTGTAGTCGACGGTGCAGGGGATCGCGGAGATCGCCGCCTGGGCGGCCGGGGCCGCGGCGACCGCCGGCCCCGAGACCCCGGCGACCAGCGCCAGGGCGGCGAACACCGCTGTTCTGGTACGACTCATGAGTGCGGGTTCCTTCTTCTTGGGTGGGACTTCACTGGTGGACTTCACTGGTGGGACTTCACTGGTGGGACTTCACTGGTGGGACTTCTTCGGTGGAAGTTCCTGGCGGACCTTCCGTGGGGCGGGCTTACGGGTTGACGGCCTGGAGGTGGTCGCGCAGCCCGGCGCCGTACGCGGTCGGCGTGCCGTTGTAGTCGGAGATCAGGGACGGCCCGGAGGAGCAGTCCCAGGTGTTCCAGGTCCAGCCCAGGTAGGAGAGGCCGCGGTCGTCGAACCACTTCATGACCTGGTCGACGAAGGCGTGCGAGCAGGTGTTCTCACCGATCTCCCCGGCGACCAGCGGTACCTGGGCGGCGACCGGGGCGAGTGTGGAGTTCCAGCAGCTCTCGGTGGAGCAGGTGTTGAAGTTGTAGACGTGGTAGGCGGCGACGAGATTGCCGGCCGGGTCGGTGGGCTTGTACGTCAGCCACTGGCTGAGGTCGTTGGAGTACGCGAGCCCGCCGATCATGATGACGTTCCCGGCGCCGGCGCCCCGGACGGCGTCCACCAGGTCCTGCATGCCGGCCACCTGGTAGCCGATCCCCGAGCAGGTGCCGCCGTCCCGCCAGCACTCCCAGGCCTGGGTGGCCGTGGAGGTCGCCCGGTCCGGGTACGGCTCGTTGAACAGGTCGAACACGGCAGCCGGGTCGTCCTTGAAGGTGCCGGCCACCGAGGACCAGAAGGACGGCGCGTACTGGGCGTCCGGCATCGGCTTCTGGCAGGTGGCGTGCACGTCGGAGCAGCCCGCCGAGTTGCCGGTGTACTGGCCGTAGGACCAGTGCATCTCGAGGATCGGGGTCATGCCGTACGACTCGACGCGGGCCACCAGGTCCTTGACCGCGGCGATGTAGTTGGCGCCCGCGTACTCGGGCTTGATGTTGGACAGGCCCAGCCAGCACTCCTCGTTGAGCGGGATGCGGACCGCGTCGGCCTTCCAGTCGGCGATCGCCTTGATCGCCGCGTCGTCCACGGGTCCGTCCCATATCCCGTAGCCCTGCACGCACATGAACTCGCCGCCGGAGCGGTTCACGCCGAGGAGACGGCGGGCCGTGCCGTCGGCGTCCACGAGCCTGCTGCCGGAGACGTGCAGAGCCGGGGCCGACCCGGTGGCGGGCGGCTCGGTCGGGGTAGGAGTCGGGGTCGGTTCGGAATCCACGTTGCAGGTGGTGCCGTTGAGCTTGAAGGCCGTCGGTACGGCGTTGCTCCCCGACCAGGAGCCGAGGAAGCCGGCGCTGACGCTCGCGCCGGTGCCGAGGGAGCCGTTCCAGCTCTCGTTGGCGGCGGTGACCGTCGTACCGGCCTGGGACCACTTGGCGTTCCAGCCCTGGGTGACCTTCTGGCCGCCCGCGAAGTCGAAGCTCAGGCTCCAACTGCTCACGGCGGCACGGTTGTTGGTGATGGTCACGGAGCCCTGGAAGCCGGTGTCCCACTGGCTGGTGACCGCGTACTGCACGGTGCACGCGGGTGTCGCGCCGGACGCCGACACCACCGGTACCAGCGCGGACCCGACGAGGGCGGCCGCACCGGTGACGGTTAAAAGAACTGAACGCGGGGGGTGTCGCATGAGCGACTCCTTGCAGCTCGGGCGCGTCGTGACGGACGCGTCGACTGAACGGAATCGCTCCCACTGGTGCGAAGGAAGGTAGCGGCAAGTGACGGCAAAGAACAGAGGAGTTGCTTGACTTTTCGCCAACATGGTCCGTCGAATCTTTTCGACTCTTCAACCGCCTTGACCGAACCATGCCACGTCTCCACTATGGGAGCGCTCCCACTGGTTCAAGCCTTGACTTCTCCCCGAGCCGCAAGCGCAAGGAGGAACCAGCACATGCATCCCGCACACCCCTCAGGCCCCGCCCCCGGGAGGAGGCGCAGAGCCGTACGGCGGTTGTGGACCGCCGTCGTCGCGGCCCTCGCCCTGCCGCTGTCGATGCTCGCCACCGGGACCACCCCCGCCCACGCGGCGACCCTCCAGTGCAGCGTCGACTACAAGACCAACGACTGGGGCACCGGCTTCACCGCGGACCTCACGATCACCAACCGCGGTACGGACGCGATCAACGGCTGGACCCTGACGTACGCGTACACCGGCAACCAGAAGCTGTCGAACGGCTGGAACGGCACCTGGTCCCAGTCCGGCGCCTCGGTCACCGTGCAGAACGCGTCGTACAACGGCACGATCGCGGCGGGTGCCGCGGTGTCGACGGGCGCCCAGTTCTCGTACACCGGCGGCAACGCGGCCCCGACGAGCTTCGCGGTCAACGGCACCACCTGCGCCGGTGCGCACCAGCCGCCGGTCACCGTACTGACCAGCCCCGCCGCCGGCGCGGTGTACACGCAGGGCGACGCGGTCCCGCTGGCGGCGACCGCGGCGGCGGCCGACGGCGCGACGATCAGCAAGATCGAGTTCTACGACGACACCACGCTGCTGGGCACGGACACCTCGTCGCCGTACTCGCTCCCGGTCTCAAGTTTGACCGTGGGCAGTCATTCCTTGGTGGCGAAGGCGTACGACAGCCTCGGCGCGTCCGCCTCGTCCACGCCGGTCGGCATCACGGTCGCCTCGGGTCCGGCGGTGGTCGCCTCGCCCACCCAGCTGGGTGTCCAGCAGGGCGCGACCGGCACCTTCGGGGTCAGCCTGTCGAAGCAGCCGAGCACCAGCGTGACGGTCGCGGTGGCCCGCACGGCCGGCAGCACCGGGCTGTCGGTGAGCGCCGGTTCGTCGCTGACGTTCACGCCGTCCAACTGGAGCACCGCGCAGAACGTGACCGTGGCCGCGGACTCCGCCGGCACCGGCACCGCGACCTTCACCGCGTCCGCGACCGGCTACACCGGGGCCACGGTGACGGTGACGGAACTGGCCGCCTCGAAGGCGTACGACGCGCGCTTCCTGGACCTGTACGGGAAGATCACCAACCCGGCGAACGGCTACTTCTCCCCCGAGGGCATCCCCTACCACTCGGTCGAGACGCTGATCGTCGAGGCTCCGGACCAGGGGCACGAGACCACGTCCGAGGCGTACAGCTACCTTCTCTGGCTGCAAGCCATGTACGGCAAGGTCACCGGCGACTGGTCCAAGTTCAACGGCGCGTGGGCGCTCATGGAGAAGTACATGATCCCCACCCACGCCGACCAGCCGACGAACTCCTTCTACAACGCGTCCAAACCGGCCACCTACGCACCCGAGCTGGACACCCCGAACGAGTACCCGGCGAAGCTGGACACCACGGTCTCGGTGGGCTCGGACCCGATCGCCTCGGAGCTGAAGAGCGCGTACGGCACGGACGACGTGTACGGCATGCACTGGCTCCAGGACGTCGACAACGTCTACGGCTACGGTGACACCCCGGGCGGCGGATGCGAGGCGGGCCCGGCAGCGGACGGCCCGTCGTACATCAACACCTTCCAGCGCGGGGCGCAGGAGTCGGTGTGGGAGACGGTTCCGCAGCCGACCTGCGACGCCTTCAAGTACGGCGGGACCAACGGCTACCTGGACCTGTTCACCGGCGACTCGTCCTACGCCAAGCAGTGGAAGTACACGGACGCCCCGGACGCCGACGCGCGTGCGGTGCAGGCCGCGTACTGGGCCGACGTGTGGGCGAAGGAGCAGGGCAAGGGCGGCGACGTCTCCGCGACCGTGGGCAAGGCGGCGAAGATGGGCGACTATCTGCGCTACGCCATGTACGACAAGTACTTCAAGAAGATCGGCAACTGTGTGGGGCCGACGACCTGCGCGGCCGGCACCGGCAAGGACGCCTCGGACTATCTGCTGTCCTGGTACTACGCGTGGGGCGGAGCGACCGACACCAGCGCGGGCTGGGCCTGGCGGATCGGGTCGAGCCATGTGCACGGGGGTTACCAGAACCCGCTGGCCGCGTACGCGCTGAGCTCGTACGCCGACCTGAAGCCCAAGTCGGCGACGGGCGCGGCGGACTGGGGCACCTCCCTGACCCGGCAGCTGGAGTTCTACCGCTGGCTTCAGTCGTCGGAGGGGGCCATCGCCGGTGGCGCGACAAACAGCTGGCAGGGACGGTACGCGAGCCCGCCGTCGGGTACGCCGACGTTCTACGGCATGTACTACGACTGGGAGCCGGTGTACCACGACCCGCCGTCCAACCAGTGGTTCGGTTTCCAGGCCTGGTCGATGGAGCGGGTCGCCGAGTACTACCAGCAGACCGGCAACGCGAGCGCCAAGGCGGTCCTCGACAAGTGGGTGGCGTGGGCGCTGTCCAAGACCACGGTCAATCCGGACGGCACGTACCTCATCCCGTCGACGCTCCAGTGGTCGGGGCAGCCCGACACCTGGAACGCGTCGAGTCCCGGCTCCAACAGCGGACTCCACGTCACGGTCGCCGACTACACGAACGACGTGGGCGTGGCGGCCGCGTACGCCAAGACGCTGACGTACTACGCCGCCAGGTCCGGTGACGCGACGGCGAAGTCGACGGCCAAGGCGCTGCTCGACGGCATGTGGGGCAACTACCAGGACAGCCTGGGGATCGCTGTGCCGGAGACGCGGGCCGACTACAACCGGTTCGACGACACGGTGTACGTGCCGAGCGGGTGGACCGGGAAGATGCCGAACGGGGACGCGATCAACTCCTCGTCCACGTTCGCTTCGCTGCGGAGCTTCTACAAGAACGACCCCGCGTGGTCGAAGATCCAGAGCTACTTGGCGGGCGGGGCCGCGCCTGTGTTCACGTACCACCGGTTCTGGGCCCAGGCGGACATTGCCCTGGCCATGGGGTCGTACGCGGAGCTGCTGGAGTAGTCCGGCTGCGGCTTCGGCCGCGTCGTGGCTGGTCACGCAGTTCCCCCGCGCCCCTGAAGGGGCGCTCCAGTGGGCGGTCCCTTCACGCCGGGGGCCGCCCTTCCCTTTTATGGAGAGGACTTCTCGCGTGCGAAGAACCCGCATCCTCACCGCTGTACTCGCCCTCGCGGCCGGACTGCTCGCCGGCACCCCGCCCGCGCTCGCCGCCGACGGCACCGCGCGGGCCACGCTCGCCGCCGACACGTACACCTGGCACAACGCCCGGATCGACGGCGGCGGATTCGTGCCCGGAATCGTCTTCAACCGCACCGAGAAGAACCTCGCCTACGCCCGTACCGACATCGGCGGGGCCTACCGCTGGTCGGAGCCGACGAAGAGCTGGACCCCGTTGCTGGACTCGGTCGGCTGGAACGAGTGGGGGCACACCGGTGTGGTCAGCCTGGCCTCCGACTCCGTCGATCCCGACAAGGTGTACGCGGCCGTCGGGACGTACACCAACAGCTGGGACCCGACCGACGGCGCGGTGCTGCGCTCCTCCGACCGGGGTGCGAGCTGGCAGAAGACCGACCTGCCGTTCAAACTGGGCGGCAACATGCCCGGCCGGGGCATGGGCGAGCGGCTGGCGATCGACCCGAACAAGGACAGCGTGCTGTATCTGGGCGCGCCCAGCGGCAAGGGCCTGTGGCGGTCGACGGACTCGGGCGTGACCTGGTCGCAGGTGACGAACTTCCCCAATGCCGGCAACTACGTGCAGGACTCGACCGACACCACCGGCTACGCCTCCGACAACCAGGGCATCGTGTGGGTCACCTTCGACGAGTCGACAGGGACCGCCGGTTCGGCGACGAGGACGATCTACGTCGGGGTCGCCGACAAGGACAACGCGGTGTACCGCTCGACGGACGCCGGCGCGACCTGGACCCGGCTGGCCGGGCAGCCCACCGGATACCTCGCCCACAAGGGCGTGCTGGACGCCACGAACGGTTCTCTCTACCTCGCCTACAGCGACAAGGGCGGCCCGTACGACGGCGGCAAGGGGCGGCTGTGGCGGTACGCGACGGCCACCGGCACCTGGACGGACATCAGCCCGGTCGCGGAGGCCGACACCTACTACGGCTTCTCCGGGCTGACCGTCGACCGCCGGCACCCCGGCACGGTGATGGCGACGGCGTACAGCTCCTGGTGGCCGGACACCCAGATCTTCCGCTCCACGGACAGCGGGGCGACCTGGACCAAGGCGTGGGACTACACGTCGTACCCGAACCGCTCGAACCGCTACACCATCGACGTGTCGTCCTCCCCCTGGCTGACCTTCGGGGCGAACCCCTCACCCCCCGAACAGAGCCCGAAACTCGGGTGGATGACGGAGTCGCTGGAGATCGACCCGTTCGACTCCGACCGGATGATGTACGGGACGGGCGCCACGCTCTACGGCACCGAGAACCTCACCCAGTGGGACAGCGGTGGCCAGTTCACCGTCAAGCCCATGGTGCGGGGGCTGGAGGAGACAGCCGTCGACGACCTCGCCGCTCCCCCGTCGGGCGGCGCCCAGCTGTTCAGCGCGCTCGGTGACATCGGCGGGTTCCGGCACACGGACCTCACCAAGGTCCCCTCGATGATGTACACGTCCCCGACGTTCACGACGACCACGAGCCTGGACTTCGCGGAGTCGAACCCGAACACGGTGGTCCGCGTGGGCGACCTGGACTCCGGTCCGCACATCGCGTTCTCGACGGACAACGGGGCGAACTGGTTCGCGGGGACGGACCCTTCGGGGGTGAGCGGCGGCGGCACGGTGGCGGCCGCCCCGGACGGCGGCCGGTTCGTCTGGAGTCCGGCCGGCACCGGCGTCCAGTACACGACGGGCTTCGGATCGTCCTGGTCGGCGTCGAGCGGCATCCCGGCGGGCGCGGCCGTGGAATCCGACCGCGTCGACCCGAAGACCTTCTACGGCTTCAAGTCCGGGAAGTTCTACGTCAGTACGGACGGCGGCGCGACCTTCACGGCGTCCGCCGCGACCGGGCTGCCGAGCGGGGACAGCGTGCGGTTCAAGGCGCTGCCGGGGACGAAGGGCGACGTGTGGCTGGCCGGCGGCGCGACGGACGGCGCGTACGGCCTGTGGCACTCGACGGACGGCGGCGTGACCTTCACCAAGCTCTCGAACGTCGACCAGGCCGACACGATCGGTTTCGGGAAGGCGGCGACCGGAGCCTCGTACCAGACCCTCTACACCAGCGCGAAGATCGGCGGTGTCCGCGGCATCTTCCGCTCCACGGACCGGGGCGCGACCTGGACCCGTGTCAACGACGACGCCCACCAATGGGGTTGGACGGGTGCGGCCATCACCGGTGACCCGCGGGTCTACGGCCGGGTGTACGTCTCGACCAACGGCCGGGGTGTGATCTACGGCGACACCTCGGACACCGGCGGAGGCGGGGACGGCGGAGGCGGCACCGACCCGACGCCGACCGGCGCCTGCACGGTCACCTACAGGATCACCAACCAGTGGGCGGGCGGCTTCCAGGCGGACGTCCAGCTCGCCAACACCGGTTCGGCGGCCTGGAGCGGCTGGTCCCTCGGCTGGTCCTTCCCGAACGGCCAGACCGTAGGCCAGCTGTGGAACGCCGACTGGACCCAGTCGGGAGCGGCCGTGACCGCCAGGAACGTCAGCTGGAACGGCACGGTGGCGGCGGGCTCGTCGGTGTCCTTCGGCTTCACGGGCACCTGGACGGGCGCCAACGACAGACCGACGGCATTCAGACTGGGCGACCAGACCTGCACGGCCGCCTGACCGACCGAGGGCGCGCGCCGCACCGGGCGCGCGCCCTCCTGTGCTCAGGCCCTGTTCTCAGGGCGTGTACACCGACGGCCGGGGTGCCGTGGGCATTCCGTCGCCGAGGAAGAAGCTCGGGTGCGGGGGCTGGTTGTAGGCGGTGTTCTGCCAGGCCAGGGCCGTGCGGTACTGGGTGTCGTGGAGGAGGGTGGTGATGCGGGTGCTCGTCTCGTACGGGGTGGAGTAGATGCGCAGGGCCGTGTTGTCCGTCGTCGGCCAGACGACCTCCTCGCGCCAGTCGCCGAGGATGTCGCCGGAGAGGGACGGAGTGGCCTTGGTGGTGTTGTTCGAGTGGACGCCCGCGCCGGTCAGGAGACGCGTGTCGGAGGACGTGCCGTACTTGTCGATGTGGGTGTCGTCGAGGAGTTCGCGCACCGGGTCGCCGTCCCACCAGGAGAGGAAGTTGGTACTGGAGGGTTTGCGGCTCGCGACCACCGTGCCCTGGGGGTCGCGGACGCCGTCCGCGTGCGACGACCAGGACTCGGCGCCAGCGCTGCCCGCCCAGACGTCCCCGGAGACGCCCCGGCCGTTGTCCCCGTCGGGGTCGGTGGACCAGAGGATCTCGCCGGTCTTCGCGTCGGCCATCCAGGAGGAGGGCTTGGAGCTGTCCTCGTCCACCTTGAACTCCTCCAGACCGGGACGGGACGGGTCGAGGTCACCGACGTGCATGGCGTCGCCGTGGCCGTTCTTCGTGGTCCACAGGCCGGAGCCGTTGTCGTCGACGGCCATCGAGCCGTACACGATCTCGTCCTTGCCGTCCCCGTCGACGTCCGCGACGGAGAGCTGGTGGTTGCCCTGGGCGTCGTAGCCCTTGCCGGAGTTGGTGGAGGAGTTGGTGTCGAAGGTCCAGCGGCGGGTGAAGGCGCCGTTCCGCCAGTCCCAGGCGGCGATCACCGTGCGGGTGTAGTAACCGCGCGCCTCGATCAGGGAGGGACGGGAGCCGTCCAGGTAGGCGGTACCGGCGAGGAAGCGGTCGACCCGGTTGCCGTAGGAGTCGCCCCACGAGGAGACCGTGCCGCGGGCCGGGACGTAGTCGACGGTGCCCATGGCCTTGCCGGTCTGCCCGTTGAACATGGTCAGGTACTCGGGGCCGGACAGGACGTAGCCGCTGGAGTTGCGGTAGTCGGCGGTGGCGCTGCCGATCACCGTGCCGGTGCCGTCGACCGTGCCGTCCGCCGTCTTCACGGCGACCTCGGCCTTGCCGTCGCCGTCGTAGTCGTACACCTGGAACTGGGTGTAGTGGGCGCCCGAGCGGATGTTCCTACCCAGGTCGACGCGCCACAGCCGGGTGCCGTCGAGGGTGATGCCGTCCAGGATCGTGGCGCCGGTGTAGCCGGACTGGGAGTTGTCCTTGGCGTTCGTCGGCTGCCACTTGAGGACGAAGTCCAGCCGGCCGTCGCCGTCGAGGTCGCCGACGGACGCGTCGTTCGCCTCGTAGGTGTAGGAGACGCCGTCGGGGGTGGTGCCGCCGGCGGGCGGGGTGATGGGGACGTCCTTGTATCCCGTGCGGAACTGGATCGCGTGGACCGAGTCGGCCTGTTCGACGCCGCCCACGATCGCGCGGACCGTGTAGTCGGCCTGGGCCGGGGCGCCGGTGTGGAAGTAGTTCGTGGAGCCGGTGACCGGCGTCGAGTTGACCTTCGTACCGGCGCGGTAGACGTTGAAGGAGACGTTGTCGGGGTCGGTGCCCAGCCAGCGCCAGCTGACCAGGTTGCCCGCGTCGGTGTGGACGCTGACCACACCCCGGTCGAGCGCCTCGACCTGACGGGCGGTGGCCGCCGCGGCCGGGGTGGGAGAGAGCGCGGTGAGACCGGCGGCGATCAGTGCCGCGGTCGCGGTGACCGCCGGGAGCAGGAAGCGGTGTCTGCGGTGCGGGCGCGGGTGCTGCACGGGACGAACCTCCAGAGAGGACGGACGGGTTGCGTGGTCGCACCGTCAGTCGCCGTCGCATGTCGTCTCGTTGCCGTTGCTTTGCGCCAACTTGGTTTCCGCGTCGGCCGGTTCAGGGCTTGCGGTACGCCCGGACGCCGAAGCGCGGGTCGGGGCGCGGGCGGTCCTGGTCGGGCAGGGCCGCCAGCCGGCCGGTGAACTCCTCGATCCGGGGGTCGCCGGCGCGCAGCAGGGTGAACCAGCCACGGCGCAGGTCGGCGATGGTGGAGCGGGGACTGCGGCCCTGGCCGAGGCCGACGAAGGCGGTCTGTCCGGCGGGAGGCAGCCCGCTGTCCCGGGCGAGCGCCGTGACGTCGGCGGCCGCGTCCGGGGGCGGGCGGCGCGGGCGGTCGGCGAGCACCGCGTCGATGTCGCTGCCGACGTCGTGCGCGGCGGCCTTGTCGACGGTGGTGACGTACACCCCGCCGCGGCGCAGCACGCGCGCGCACTCCGCGACGATCGCACGGACCTCGGCGGGGTCCGGTACGAGGTGGAGCAGCCAGACCGTGGTGACCGCGTCGAACGTGGCGTCCGGGAAGGGGAGGCGGCGGCTGTCGGCGAGCACGACCGCCCCCGGCAGCCGGGCCGCCGCCATCCGTGCCATGCCGGGTGCGCGGTCGGCGCCGGTGACGCGGAGCGCGGGACGGGCGGCGGCCAGCCGGCGCGTGACGATGCCGGTGCCGCAGGCGAGGTCGAGGAGCCGGCCGGGGCGGTCGGGTATCAGACCGAGGACGGCGCCGGCCGCCGCCTCGGCGCGGGGCTCGCCACCGCGCGTCGCGTCGTAGACCCCGGCTTCCTTGTCGTAGTCCAGCACATCGCTCAGTGTGCGCCGTGACCGGGAGCGATGTCCTCCACCCTGCGGGCGAGTTCGAAGTCCTTGGCGGTGACCGCGCCGCCCACGCTGTGGGTGTTCACCGCGAGGGCGACCGTGTGGTAGCCGAGGGTGAGGTCGGAGTGGTGGTCGAGTTCGTCCTGGACGCGGGCGATGTGCACGACCAGCGCGGCGGCCGCGAAGTGCGAGTCGAGGCGGTAGGCGCGGACGAGCCGGTCGTCGTCCACCGACCAGCCCGGCAGCTCCGTCAGCCGGTCCTCGATCTCCTTCTGGGACAGCGGTTCGACGGCCATGGTGGGGCTTCCTTCCCTGGGACTGCGGCGGCTTGCGCGGTTCCCGAGCGTACGGGCCGGCGGCCCGGCCGGGGGCGCGACGCGACCGTGATCGCCCCCGGGTTCCCGCCGGCGGACGGCACGGCCGTCAAGTGGCCCTGCACGCCGACGGGTTGACGCACGGGCGGCTCCGCGCGTAGATACAGGAGTCTGCCTCGACAACATGTGCGAGAGCGGCATCGCGTGGCACACTGCACGCGTACTTGTGCACGTAGGGGAGGCGTGGCGTGAGTGAGCGGCGTGCTGCGCCCACGGTCGGTCAGGTCGTGCTCGGCAAACGGCTTCAGGAACTGCGGGAGGCGGCGGGCCTGGGCCGGGACGAAGCGGCGCGGGTACTGCGGGTGGCGCAGGCCACCGTGCGGCGGATGGAGATGGCCGAGGTCGCGCTGAAGATCCCGTACGTCCAGGTGCTGCTGGAGACGTACGGGGTGCCCGAGGAGGAACAGGGCGCGTTCGTGCGGCTGGCCGAGGAGGCCAACCAGCCGGGCTGGTGGCAGCGGTTCCACGACGTGCTGCCGGACTGGTTCAGCCTGTACGTGAGCCTGGAGGGCGCCGCCCGGGTCATCCGCTCCTACGAACCGCACTTCTTCCCCGGCCTGTTGCAGACCGAGGCGTACGCGCGGGCCGTGATGGAGGCCGGGACGATCGGCCATGCCGACCCGGCGGCCGTGGAACGGCACGTGGCGCTGCGCATGACCAGGCAGCGGCTGCTGGAGCAGGACGATCCGCCCCACCTGTGGGTGATCATGGACGAGACCGTGCTGCGCCGCCCGGTGAGCGGCGACTGCGGGGTGATGCGCGAGCAGGTCGACAAGCTGCTGGCCCTCGTCGAACGGGACCGGATCACCCTTCAGCTCGCCGAGTTCGCCAGTGGTCCGCACCCGGGGACGTACGCGCCGTTCACGCTGTTCCGGTTCGCCGAGCCCGAACTGCCGGACATGGTGTTCACCGAGTACCTGACCGGCGCCCTGTACCTGGACTCCCGGGACGAGGTCGGGGCGCATCTGGAGGTGCTGGACCACATGACGGCCCGGGCCGCCTCGGCGCAGCGGACCGAGGAACTGCTGCGGAAGTACCGCGACGAGCTCTGAGCCCACGCACCGCCCATGACCCCGAGCGCAAGCACCGCGAAGCATCCCGAGGAGCAGACACCGTGACCGCATCCGAGCCCGCGCCCCCCGCCGTCGACACCAGCCGGCCGCACCCGGCGCGGGTGTACGACTGGTGGCTGGGCGGCAAGGACAACTACCCGGTGGACGAGGAACTCGCCCGGAAGATCCTGGCGGTGGACGGCACCGTGCTGCGCGGGGCGCGCGCCAACCGCCGGTTCATGCAGCGGGCGGTGCGGACCGTCGCCGAGTCGGGCACCCGCCAGTTCCTGGACATCGGCACGGGCATCCCCACCGAGCCCAACCTGCACCAGGTCGCACAGGGCGTCGCAGCCGAGGCGAGGGTGGTGTACGCCGACAACGACCCGATCGTGCTGCGTCACGCGGAGGCCCTGCTGCGCGGCACCCCCGAGGGCGCCACCGCCTATGTGCACGCCGACGTCCGCGACCCCGGCACCCTGCTGGCCGAGGCCGCCGAGACCCTGGACTTCGGGCAGCCGATCGCGCTGTCGCTGGTGGCTCTGACCCACTACCTGGGCGACGACCCGGACGGCGACGACGTGCACGGACTGCTGAAGCGGTACGTCGACGCGCTCGCCCCGGGCAGCCATCTGATCCTCTCCCAGGTCACCCCGGACCTCAGCCCGGCGGCCATCGAGCAGGCGGCGGCGAACTTCCGGCGCAGCGGGACGCCCTTCCACCCGCGTTCACTGCCCGAGTTCTCGCGTTTCTTCGACGGCCTGGAGCTGCTCGGCCCCGGCGTGATCCCGGTCTCCGGCTGGCGCCCGGACCCCGAGGACGTGGCGCTCCAGCAGGAGGGCATCGTGCCGGTGTACGGCGGGGTCGCCCGCAAGCCCTGACCCGTCAAGGGCGCCCTGCCCCGGTGACCCGTCCGGGCGCCCTGCCCCGGTGACCCGTCCCGGCGTCCTGCTCCGGTGACCCGTCCCGGCGTCCTGCTCCGGTGACCCGTCCGGGCGCCCTGAACGGGTGCGTTCCCGTGCCTGCCCCTAGCGTCGGACCGAGGGGCCGGCAAGGGAGCGCAGGTGACCGACACGCAGACACCCCCGAAGGAGCCCGGCGCGGCGCTGCTGGGCGTCGCCCGGTTCTTCCGGCCCGGCACGCCCGCGCCCGACCTGCACAGCGTGGCGCTGACCGGCGGCCGGGAGGCGGACGCCTTCTACCGGGACCGCTGGAGCCACGACAAGGTCGTGGCCTCCACGCACGGCGTGAACTGCACGGGTTCCTGCCGCTGGAAGGTGTACGTCAAGGACGGCATCATCACCTGGGAGACCCAGGAGACGGACTACCCGTCGGTCGGTCCCGACCGCCCCGAGTACGAGCCGCGGGGCTGCCCGCGCGGGGCCGCGTTCTCCTGGTACACGTACTCGCCGACCCGGGTGCGGTACCCGTACGTCCGGGGCGTGCTCCTCGAGATGTACCGGGAGGCGAAGACCCGGCTCCCGGATCCGGTGGACGCCTGGGCGGACATCCAGAGCGACCCCGAGCGCCGCCGCCGCTACCAGCGGGCGCGCGGCAAGGGCGGTCTCGTCCGTGCGACCTGGGACGAGGCGGTGGAGATCGTCGCCGCCGCCCAGGTGCACACCATCAGGACGTACGGCCCGGACCGGATCGCCGGTTTCTCCCCCATCCCGGCGATGTCGATGGTGTCGCACGCGGCCGGCGCCCGGTACCACTCCCTCATCGGCGCCCCGATGCTCTCCTTCTACGACTGGTACGCCGACCTGCCGGTGGCCTCGCCGCAGGTCTTCGGCGACCAGACGGACGTCCCGGAGTCGGGTGACTGGTGGGACGCGGCCTATCTGATGATGTGGGGTTCCAACGTCCCGGTGACCCGTACCCCGGACGCGCACTGGATGGCGGAGGCCCGCTACCGGGGTCAGAAGGTCGTCGTGGTCTCCCCGGACTACGCGGACAACGCGAAGTTCGCGGACGAGTGGCTGCACCCGCACCCCGGCACGGACGGCGCGCTGGCCCTGGCGATGGGCCACGTCATCCTGAAGGAGTTCTTCGTCGACCGCGAGACGCCGTTCTTCGCGGACTACGTACGGCGGTTCACGGACCTGCCGTTCCTGGTGACGCTCACCGAGCGGGACGGCGCGTACGTGCCGGGCAAGTTCCTGCGCGCCGCCGACCTGGGGCAGGCGGGCGAGGGGGCCGAGTGGAAGACGGTCGTCCTGGACACGGCGTCCGGCCGCGCGGTCGTCCCGAACGGTTCCCTCGGCTTCCGCTGGACCGAGTCGGGCAAGGGCCGCTGGAATCTCGAACTGGGCGCCATCGAACCGCAGTTGACCCTGTACGGCAGTGAGGTGGCGGCCGGGGTCGAGGTGCTGCTGCCGCGTTTCGACACGGACGGCGGCGAGCACGGCCAGGGGCGCGGCGAGGTGCTGCGGCGCGGGGTGCCGGCGACCCGGCTGGGCGGTCCCGGGGGCCCCCTCGTGACCACCGTCTTCGATCTGCTGCTGGCGCAGTACGGGGTGTGGCGGACCGGTCTGCCCGGCAGCTGGCCCACCCACTACGAGGACGCCCGTACCCCCGGCACCCCGGCCTGGCAGGAGCGGCACACCTCGGTCCCGGCCGCCAAGTGCGTGAAGATCGCCAGGGAGTTCGCGCGGACCGCGGAGCGTTCCAAGGGCCGCTGCATGATCCTGATGGGCGCGGGCACCAACCACTGGTTCCACTCCGAGACCATCTACCGGGCATTCCTGGCCCTGCTCCAGCTGACCGGCTGCCAGGGCCGCAACGAGGGCGGCTGGGCGCACTACGTCGGCCAGGAGAAGTGCCGCCCGGTGACCGGCTGGGCCTCGCTGGCCTCGGCCAACGACTGGTCCCGGCCGCCACGTCAGATGATCGGCACCGCGTACTGGTTCCTCAACACCGACCAGTGGCGCTACGACCGGTTCGGCGCCGACGTGCTGGCCTCGCCGCTGGGTGAGGGCAGGTTCGCGGGCATGACGGGCGCCGACTGCCTGGCGCTGTCGGCCCGTGTGGGCTGGATGCCGTCGTATCCGACCTTCGACCGCAACCCTCTGGAACTGGGCGGGGCGGCCGGCGATCCGGTGGCAGCAGCGGTGGCCGAACTCCGGGCGGGGACGCTGAAGTTCGCCTGCGAGGACCCGGACGCGCCGGAGAACTGGCCGCGGGTGCTGACCCTGTGGCGGGCCAATCTCCTCGGTTCGTCGGCGAAGGGCGCCGAGTACTTCACCAAGCACCTGCTCGGCACGCACTCCTCGCTGCGCGCCGCTGAGGCGGCCCCGGACCAGCGTCCCCGTGACGTGCGGTGGCGGGACGAGGCGCCCGAGGGCAAGCTCGACCTGCTGCTCTCCCTGGACTTCCGGCAGACGTCCTCCACCCTGCTGTCGGACGTCGTGCTGCCCGCCGCCACCTGGTACGAGAAGCACGACCTGTCGTCCACGGACATGCATCCCTACGTGCACGCCTTCACCCCGGCCGTGGACCCGCCCTGGCAGGCGCGCACCGACTTCGACACCTTCAAGGCGCTGGCGGAGCGGCTGAGCGAGCTGGCGGTGGGACATCTCGGGGTGCGCCGGGACCTGGTGGCCGCACCGCTCCAGCACGACACCCCGGGCGAGACCGCCCAGCCCGGCGGGGTGGTGCGGGACTGGAGGCGCGGGGAGTGCGAGCCGGTTCCCGGCGAGACCATGCCGAGCCTGACGGTGGTGGAGCGGGACTACACGGCGATCGGCGCCAGGTTCGCGGCGCTCGGTCCCCTGGTGGAGGAACTGGGGCTGCCCGCCAAGGGGATCGTGCTGCGGCCGGGTGAAGAGGTCGACCGGCTGCGGGAGTCGAACGGCGTCGGACATCAGGGCCGTCCCTCGCTCGACACCGCGGTGAAGGCCGCGAACGCCATTTTGGCGCTGTCCGGTACCACCAACGGCCGCCTCGCCACCCAGGGTTTCCGCACCCTGGAGCAGCGGACCGGGCAGGAGATGGCACACCTGGCCGCCGAGCACGAGGGCAGGCGGGTCACCTACGCGGACACCCAGGCGGCCCCGGTGCCGGTGATCACCTCGCCGGAGTGGTCCGGCAGCGAGTCCGGCGGCCGCAGGTACACGGCGTTCGTCCTGAACACCGAGCACCTCAAGCCCTGGCACACGCTCACCGGCCGCCAGCAGTTCTTCCTCGACCACGACTGGATGCACGAGCTGGGTGAGGCGCTGCCGGTGTACCGGCCGCCGCTCGACATGCACCGGCTCTTCGGCGAGCCCCGGCTCGGCTCGGACGGGCAGCGGGAGGTGACGGTCCGTTACCTCACCCCGCACAACAAGTGGTCGATCCACTCCGAGTACCAGGACAACCTGTTCATGCTCGCGCTCTCCCGGGGCGGCCAGAACATCTGGATGTCCCCGCAGGACGCCGACGCCATCGGGGTCGCGGACGACGACTGGGTCGAGGCGGTCAACCGCAACGGCGTGGTGGTGGCCCGCGCGGTCGTCTCGCACCGGATGCCGGCCGGCACGGTCTACATGCATCACGCGCAGGAGCGCACGGTGGGCGTCCCGAAGTCGGAGACCACCGGTATGCGCGGCGGCATCCACAACACGCTCACCCGGCTGATCCTCAAGCCCTCGCAGCTGATCGGCGGCTACGCACAGCTGTCCTGGGCCTTCAACTACCTGGGCCCGACGGGCAACCAGCGTGACGAGGTGACGGTGATCCGCCGGCGCGGCCAGGAGGTCGAGTACTGATGCGTCCGATGGCCCAGATCGCGATGGTCATGAACCTCGACAAGTGCATCGGCTGCCACACCTGTTCGGTCACCTGCAAACAGGCGTGGACCAACCGGCGGGGCATGGAGTACGTCTGGTTCAACAACGTCGAGACGCGCCCGGGGCAGGGGTATCCGCGCCGGTACGAGGACCAGGAGACCTGGCGTGGCGGCTGGGAGCTGAACCGGCGCGGGGCACTGAGACTGAAGGCCGGCGGGCGGCTGCACAAGCTCGCCGGGATCTTCTCCAACCCGCGGCTCCCGGAGATCAAGGACTACTACGAGCCCTGGACGTACGAGTACCGGAACCTCACCGACGCCCCGCTCGGCGACGACTACCCGGTGGCCCGCCCGGTCTCGCAGCTCGACGGCAGACCGATGAAGATCGAGTGGTCCTCGAACTGGGACGACAACCTGGCCGGGGCACCCGCCCACGGCGACCTGGACCCGATGGTCGAACGCACCCGCCGGCAGGCCGCCGACAAGGTGCGGTTCGAGTTCGAGCAGACCTTCATGTTCTACCTGCCTCGAATCTGCGAGCACTGCCTCAACCCGTCGTGCGTGGCCTCCTGCCCGTCCGGGGCGATGTACAAGCGGGCCGAGGACGGCATCGTCCTGGTCGACCAGGACCACTGCCGGGGCTGGCGGATGTGCGTGACCGGATGCCCGTACAAGAAGGTCTACTTCAACCACGCCACCGGCAAGGCCGAGAAGTGCACGCTGTGCTATCCGCGGATCGAGGTCGGTCTGCCGACGGTCTGCTCGGAGACCTGCGTGGGGCGGCTGCGCTATCTCGGGGTCGTCCTCTACGACGCGGACCGGGTGACGGCGGCCGCCGAGACCAAGGACGAGAAGGCCCTGTACGAGGCCCAGTTGGGGGTGTTCCTCGACCCGCACGATCCCGGCGTGCAGCATGCCTGCGAGGCCGCGGGCATCCCGTACGACTGGATGGAGGCGGCCCGCCGCTCCCCCGTCCGCGCGCTGATCAGCGAGTACCGGGTCGCCCTGCCCCTGCACCCGGAGTACCGCACCATGCCGATGGTCTGGTACATCCCGCCGCTGTCCCCCGTCGTGGACGCCCTGTCGGAGACCGGTCACGACGGCGAGGACGCCGGCAACCTCTTCGCAGCGATCGACACGCTGCGCATCCCCCTCGAGTACCTGGCCGAGATGTTCACGGCCGGCGACATCGGCCCGGTCCGGGCGTCGCTGGAGAAGCTCGCGGCGATGCGCTCCCACATGCGCTCGCTCAACCTCGGCGAGGAGCCCGACACGCGGATCCCCGCGGCCGTCGGGATGTCCCCGGAGGAGATCGAGACGATGTACCGGCTGCTGGCGATCGCCAAGTACGAGGACCGGTACGTGATCCCGACGGCGGCCGTCGGCGACGCACGCCGCCTGGAGGAGTCCGCGCTGCCCCAGGGGTGCAGCCTCGACCACGACGGCGGCCCCGGCATGGGCGGCGACGGGCCTTTCGGCCAGGACTCGGGACGCAAACTGCTCCCTCTGGTGTCGGTGGAGAACTTCCACATCCTGCGCAGACGGCAGACCGCCGACACTCCCGACGAGGCGAAGGAGGACTGATGCCCTCGGACGCGGTGTTCTACCAGGCGGCGGCGCTCTGTCTGACCTACCCGGACGACGACTTCATCGCCCGGCTGCCGCTGCTGCGCGAAGCCGCCCCGCAGCTGCGGGAGTTCACCGACCACGCGACGGTGACCCCACGGCAGGAGCTGGCCGCGCACTACGTACAGGTCTTCGACTTCAAGAACCGGCACAGCCTCTACCTCAGCTGGTGGCAGGACGGCGACACCCGCCGCCGTGGCATGTCCCTGGTGCGGTTCAAGGACGTCTACAAGGCGTACGGCATGGAGTTCACCGGCGAGGAACTGCCGGACTTCCTGCCCGCGGTACTGGAGTTCACGGCCCGCACCGGCAACACGGACCTGCTCACCGAGCACCGTGCCTGCCTGGACCAGCTCCGGTGCCGGCTCACCGACTTCGGCACTCCCTACGCGTGTGTCCTGGACGCGGTCTGCGCCGCGCTGCCGCCCACGCCCACCGGGGCGCGCCGATGACCACGCTCCTGTGGGGCGCCCTGCCCTACGTGGCCTGCGCGCTCCTGGTGGCGGGACTGGTCTGGCGGTACCGCTACGACAAGTACGGCTGGACGACCCGCTCGTCCCAGGTCTACGAGTCGAAGCTGCTGAACGTCGCCTCGCCCGCGTTCCACTACGGCATCCTGTTCGTCCTGGCGGGCCATGTCGTCGGCCTGTTCGTGCCGGCGTCCTGGACGGACGCGGTCGGCGCGAGCGAGCACACGTACCACCTGTTCTCCCTCTACGGCGGTACGTTCGCGGGCGCCCTGACGGTCGCGGGTCTGGCCCTGCTGATCTACCGCCGCCGTACCCGGGCGCCCGTCTTCCGGGCCACGACCGCCAACGACAAGGCGATGTACCTGTTCCTGGTCGCCGCGATCGTGCTGGGCATGACGGCCAAACTCACGCACGCCTCCGGTGACGGCTACGACTACCGGCGGACGATCGCGCCCTGGGCCCGCAGTCTGTTCACGCTGCGTCCGAGGACGGACCTGATGACCGGCGTGCCGGTCCTCTACCAGGTCCACGCGGTCGTCGGCCTGGTCCTGATCGCCCTGGTCCCCTACACCCGCCTGGTCCACATGTTCAGCGCGCCGCTCCAGTACCTCTTCCGCCCGTACGTCGTGTACCGCAGCAGGGACCCGAGACAACTGGGCCCCCGCCCGGACCGCCGAGGCTGGGAAACCCCCCACCGCTAGCCACCCACCCCACACGCCGATCAACCACCCGTCCCTTCCCGCCACGACGGTGACCAGCCACCATCCCGTTCCTTCACGACGCCGACCGACCACCCACCTCATCCCGCCACGACGGCGATCAATCACCCGCCTGTTCCCGCCGCGACGGTGATCAGTCACCCACCTCATCCCGCCGCGACGGTGGTCAGCCACCATCCCGTTCCTTCACGACGACGACCAACCACCCACCTCATCCCGCCACGACGGCGATCAGCCACCCACCTCTTCCCGCCGCGACGGTGGTCAGCCGCGATGGTGGGCTTCGGCGGTGCCTAGCCGGCCGTGCCCCGTTCGTCGTCCACGATCTCCGCGTCCACCACGCCCTCCTCGTCGTCGGCTCCGGGCGCCGTCCGTTCCTCGGCCGAACCGCCGGAGGCACTCGCGTACATGGCCTGCCCGACCCGCTGGCTGACCGTCGCCAGCTTCTCCACGCCCTGCCTCAGCTCCGCCGTGCCGGCGTCACGCTCCAGCAGTGCCTTCAGCTCGGTGATCGCGGCCTCCACGTCGGCCTTCGTGTCGCCCGGCACCCGTTCCGCGTTCTCCCGCAGGAAGTTCTCGGTCTGGTAGACGAGTTGCTCGGCCTGGTTCCGGGTCTCCGCCGCCTCCCGGCGGCCGCGGTCCTCCTCGGCGTACTGCTCGGCCTCCCGCATCATGCGGTCGATGTCGTCCCTGGGCAGCGCCGATCCGCCGGTCACCGTCATCTTCTGCTCGCGCCCCGTGGCCAGGTCCTTCGCCGAGACGTGCATGATCCCGTTCGCGTCGATGTCGAACGCCACCTCGATCTGCGGCACACCGCGCGGCGCCGGCGGCAGACCCGTGAGGTCGAAGACACCCAGCTTCTTGTTGTACGCGGCGATCTCCCGCTCGCCCTGGTAGACCTGGATGCCGACGGAGGGCTGGTTGTCGGCGGCGGTGGTGAAGATCTCCGAACGGCGCGTCGGGATCGTCGTGTTGCGCTCGATGAGCCTGGTCATGATGCCGCCCTTGGTCTCGATGCCCAGGGACAGCGGGGTGACGTCGAGCAGCAGGACGTCCTTCACGTCACCGCGGATGACGCCCGCCTGGAGGGCCGCCCCGACCGCGACGACCTCGTCGGGGTTGACGCCCTTGTGCGGGTCCTTGCCGGTGAGTTCCTTGACCAGGTCGGTGACGGCGGGCATCCGGGTCGAGCCGCCGACCAGGATGACGTGGTCGATCGCGGACAGCCGTACGCCCGCGTCCTTCACGGCCTGGTGGAACGGCTTCTTGCAGCGGTCCAGCAGGTCGGCCGTCAGCTCCTGGAACTGGGCTCGCGTGAGCTTCTCCTCCAGGTGCAGCGGGCCCTGCGCGGACGCGGTGATGTACGGCAGGTTGATCGAGGTCTCGGTGGCCGACGACAGCTCGATCTTCGCCTTCTCGGCGGCCTCCCGCAGCCGCTGCACCGCCATCTTGTCGTTGCCGAGGTCGATGCCCTGCTGTCCCTTGAACCGCTTCACGAGATGTTCGACGACCCGCTGGTCCCAGTCGTCGCCGCCGAGGTGCGTGTCGCCGTTGGTGGCCTTCACCTCGATCACGCCGTCGCCGATCTCCAGGAGCGACACGTCGAAGGTGCCGCCCCCGAGGTCGAAGACGAGGACGGTCTGCTCCTCGCCCCGGTCGAGGCCGTAGGCGAGCGCGGCGGCGGTCGGCTCGTTGATGATCCTGAGCACCTTCAGGCCGGCGATCTCCCCGGCCTCCTTGGTGGCCTGCCGCTGCGAGTCGTCGAAGTAGGCGGGTACGGTGATCACCGCGTCGGTGACGTCCTCGCCGAGGTAGGCCTCGGTGTCCCGCTTGAGCTTCTGGAGCACCCGCGCGGACAGCTCCTGGGCCCGGTAGCGGGTGCCGTCCACGGACCCGCTCTCCGGGAACCGCCAGTCCGCGGCGCCCATGTGCCGCTTCACCGAGCGCGCGGTGCGGTCCACGTTGGTCACCGCCTGCCGCTTGGCCACCTCGCCGACCAGCACCTCGCCGTTCTTCGCGAAGGCCACGACCGACGGGGTGGTGCGCGCGCCCTCGGCGTTGGCGACGACGGTGGGCTCACCGCCCTCCAGCAGAGCCACCACCGAGTTCGTCGTACCGAGGTCGATCCCGACCGCACGTGCCATGTCCGTCCCCTTCCACCCGGGCGCTTCCCCGACTCCAGCACAAAACTTGAGCGGGCCGTTGTCAATGCCGGGTACCCCGGGAACACGGATGCCGCGCCCCGGAGCGGGACGCGGCATCCAGGGGAGGCGGAGATCAGGCGAGCTTCGCGTCCAGGGTGATCGTGGTGCCGGTGAGGGCCTGGCTGACCGGGCAGTTCTTCTTGGCGTCCTCGGCGGCGGCGGTGAAGCCGTCCGCGTCGAGCCCGGGGACGGTGCCCTCGACGGTCAGGTGGATGCCGGTGATGCCGGTGCCCGGCTGGAAGGTGACGTCGGCGTTGGTGACCAGCTTGGTGGGCGGGGTGCCGGCACCGGTCAGGGCGTGCGACAGGGCCATGGAGAAGCAGCTGGAGTGGGCGGCCGCGATCAGCTCCTCCGGGCTGGTCTTCCCGTTCGCCTCCTGCGAGCGGGCGGCCCACGTGACCGGCTGCTCGCCGATGTTGGAGGAGTCGAAGGTGATGACACCGCTGCCCTCGGTAAGGCTGCCTTCCCAGACGGTGTGTGCGGTACGCGTGGTAGCCACGGTTGTTCCTTTCGGGGGTGAACCGGTTTCCGGGACCCCATCCGATCACATCCCGGCTCAGTGCACGCGGAAGACCGGCCCCCTTGCACCGAAGGGCAGGCGGGCGCCCTGCGGGATCAGGTAGGCGTGCTCGCGGCGGACCCGCAGGACGTCGCACCAGCCGTCGGTGATGACCAGGACCGGGGCGGTGGGAGGGAAGTCCTCGGCGCGGTGCAACAGGTCGACGCCGGGCTGGAGGACGGTGCCGCCGCGCCCGTGCACCCGGACCCGGCCCGCGATCTCGGTGACCGGAAGATACCCGGCGTCATGGGGCACCACGTCGCAGAAGACGACCCGGGCGGCCGGGACGTCACGGGACCCGGCGTAGGAGGCGATCGCACCGAGGGCCTTGCCGAGCAGGGTGCGGTCCATGGAACCGGAGGTGTCGAGGACCACGCCGAAGGTGCAGCGGGCCACCTCCTCGGGCGGGAAGTACCGGCCGGCGCGCGGGATGTCGGGGGTGGACGACTGACGGCGCGAGGGCCGGGCGTACGACCGTACGGGCACCGGCCGGGGCACGAACTCGTCGAACCAGCGGGCGAGTCGGGCGTCCCAGGGCAGCGGCGGGTGGCTGAGCGCACGGATCTCCTCGACGAGGCCACCGGGCAGGAGGCCGCGGCCCTGCGCCCGGTGCAGGTCGAGGCCCTGGCCGAGGCCCCGGCGGTAGAACTCGTCGAGGTCGACACCGGCGCCGGGCGGCCCGATGGGCGCGCCCAGCACATCGCCGCGCCCCTTGCCGCGCAGGGTGGCCAGCCGGCGCAGCCGCCGCAGGTCGCCGGCGATCCGGTCGTACACCTCCTCCGCCGAGAGGTCCTTGAGCGCGGGGTCGTACAGCAGTCCCTCGGGCATGGTGCCGACCTGCATCTCGACCAGCCAGCCGTTGATGACGTAGTCGCAGGCGACGTTGAAGAGGTACGGGTCGCGGCCGCCCTGGCGGTCGCCGTGGCGCAGGGCGGCGTGCAGCATCTCGTGGGCTAGGACGAACCGCCACTCCTCGTCGTCCATCGTGCGCAGCGGGTTCACGTAGATCTCGCCGGCCTCGGGGTCGACGGCGGCGACGGCGATGTCGTGGGCGCGGGCCAGTTCGGCGTCCGCGACCAGTTTGATCCCGGCCGCGATGCCGCCGAGCAGCGGATAGGAGGAGACGAACCAGCTCAGCGCGCGCTCCCAGGGGCGCAGCGGGGTCGGCGGGCCGGTCATGGAGGTGCGGCGGCCGCCGGCCAGGTCCATCGCACGGGACATGGTGCGGGTCAGCGCGTGCGCGAACCCGAGCTGCCAGTCCGGCACTTGACCGGCCCACTGGTTCCAGGTGAGCAGCAGCTGGTCGGGCTCGCCGCCGTTGGTCCCGCCGCGCTCGTAGGCGGCCGGGACACCGCCCGCGCGACGCCAGCGGGCGGCCAGCTGCTCCTCGTCGCCGTCCGGGTACGACGGGGGCAGGTGGTCCGGCGCCTCGCCGACCGGGAAGGACTCCAGGAAACGGTTGACGACGGTGCAGCGGGCGGCGAGGTCGTAGCGGTCGGGCTGGGTGCGCGGGCCGGTGGCGGCGGGCAGGTGGCCGAAGCCGAGGTGGATGGTGCAGTGTGCCAACGCCCACGCCCAGGCCTCGGGTTCGGCCCGCCGGGTGGCGTGCGCGTGCAGCACGCCGTCGGAGTCGGCCCGTACCAGCCCTTCGTGGGGGGCGAGTTCGCACTTCTCGTGCCGGCAGATGGTGAACTCCACCGCGCGCAGCGCCGGGTTGGCGCGCAGCAGCTCCACACCGGCGGCGAAGGCCTCCGCCGCCGGGTCCTTCCGCTGTTGCTTCTGCTGCTCCTTGCGGGCGGTGGACCGGCTCATCGCCGGGCCTCCACCAGCCGGGGCATGTCACGAGCCG
Organism: Streptomyces humi; assembly: GCF_001005085.2. Classification (GTDB taxonomy): domain Bacteria; phylum Actinomycetota; class Actinomycetes; order Streptomycetales; family Streptomycetaceae; genus Streptomyces; species Streptomyces humi. The sequence goes on along the minus strand of NZ_LBMU02000023.1, from coordinate 64,498 downwards.
CCTCGATCAGGAACCAGGCGGGCAGCACGGGGTTGCCGTCGGCGTCGGCGGCGATGACGGTCTGGGCGACCTCGACGGAGATCTCGGCGAGCTGCACCAGCAGCGACTTGGCGCGGTAGGCGGTCCCCCGGCCGTTCGCGGACATGTGCTCCTTGGCGGCGGGGAGTTCCTTCACCAGCCGGCCGCGGAAGGACTCGGCGAGGTAGTACAGCAGGTCGCGGTCCTCGACGCGGTGCGGCCAGCCGGCGTCGCCCTTGAGGATCGCCTCGATCCCGAACCGGCTGCGCACGATCTTGACGTAGCCGCAGAACGCGGTCGCGTGCGCGGGGGTGAGCGTGCCGTGGGCGAGGATCCGCAGCGTGGTCTCGTCGAGGTCGCGGCCGAAGGAGTGCAGGGCGTCGGAGAGCATGTGCCAGGAGCGCGGGGTGGAGAACGGCTCCTCGGTCTTCGGCGGCTTGGACCACAGGTGGTCGGGCCGGTCGGTGAGGTGGTCCAGGATCCACGGGTGGATGCCGTTCCCGGCGGCCCAGGCCAGCCAGTCGTGCGCGGAGGCCTCCAAATGGACGTGGGCCAGACGGTTGACCAGGGCGGAGGCGATGGGCCGGGCGAGGGCGTTGTCGGTGGCCCGGTTGCCGGCACCGATCACGATCGACCCCTTGGGCAGTTCGTAGTTCCCGATGCGGCGGTCCAGGATCAGCGAGTAGAACGCCTTCTGCACGTCGGGGGTGGCCGCGTTCAGCTCGTCCAGGAAGAGGCAGTACGGCTCGTCGCGGGCGATGGCCTCGGGCGGGCAGAAGACCGACCGGCCGTCGCGGATCTGCGGGACCCCGATCAGGTCCTCGGGCGCGAGCTGCGTACCCAGCAGGCTCACGCACTCCAGACCCAGCGATTCGGCGAACTCCCGTACCAGGGAGGACTTCCCGATGCCGGGCGCGCCCCAGAGGAAGACGGGCCGGACGGTGGCGAGACCGAGGAGGAGTTCGGGGATGCGGGAGGGCGTGACGGTGACGGCTGCCTGCAAGAGGCTGCTCCTTGGGGGTGTTCCGAAGGGGTGTTCCGAAGGGGTGTTGCAAAGGGGTGTTGCACAGGGGTGTTGCAAAGGGGTGTTGCACAGCGGCCCTTCGAAGGGGCCCTTCGAGGGGTTCCGCGACTCGAACAGTGTGGTTCGGGAGCGCGCCGGACGCAGCTGATTTATCGGCGGTCCGGCCGCGGTGGCGGCGGTGCCGCCGGCCGGTGCCCTGGCAGGATGGCGGCATGGAACGTGTGCTTGGCATCGGCGGGTACTTCCTGCGGGCCGCCGACCAGGCGGCCCTGAAGGCGTGGTACCGCGACTGTCTGGGGCTGGACGCCGACGACCACGGGCTGTGGCGGCAGGAGACCGGGCCGACCGTGTTCGCGACCTTCGAGTCCGGCACCGACTACTTCGGGTCCCCGTCCCAGCGGACCATGCTGAACTTCCGGGTCCGCGACCTGGACGCGATGCTCGCGCAACTGCGCGCCAGGGGTGCGGACGTGGCCGAGGAGACGCAGGAGATGACGGGCGTCGGCCGGTTCGGCTGGGTCACCGACCCCGAGGGCAACCGGATCGAACTGTGGCAGCCCGCCTGAGGGTGTGCCGGGCGGCCGGTGGACGCGGCGCGTCAGGCGGCCTTCTCCTGCTCCTCGGGCAGCGGCACCTGCGGTCCGTCCGCCTCCAGGAGCCAGCGCCGCAGCACGCGGTGCACGGACTCGGCGCCGACGAGCTCCTCGCCGTCGGCCACCGGCGCGGACACGGCGAACGGTGACAGCAGGAACGGCCTGCCCTGCGCCCCGCCCAGTCCGCCGTGCGAGCCGATCTGCTCCTCGAACGCCAGGACCTCGCCGTCCTCCGGGTCGTACCAGGAGTTGACCATGATGTCGGCGGTGTGCGGAAAGGAGTGGGTGCGCCGGACGGCGTCCGCGGCGCCCGGCCCGAAGGCGGCCAGCGGTCCCGGCCGGGTGTCCAGCCGGTCCAGCGGGATCTCCGCGCCGTGGGCGCCGAGCACGACCCCGCCGTGTTCCTCGCTGCGGACCAGCAGGAACCCGATGCCGGGGTGGTTGGCGAGGGTGGTGAGCAGCGCCGGGTGGCGGGCGTCCAGTTCCTCCTTGGTCATCCGGTGCGGAACGTCCGGGAACGAGACCAGGCCGAGGTTGCCGGAGGCGAGCACGACCGGTTCCGAGTGGCGGGTCGGCCGGTGCTTCTCGCCTCCCTCCTCGACCGGCCTGCGCAGGGCCGCCCGGACGGCGGCGCGGGCCTCGGTGCCGCTGTGGGTGCGCTCGGCGCGCCTCGGCACGTGCAGTCCGCAGCCGGCCCGGACCAGGTCGCCGAGGGTGAGCCCGTAGCGGGTGCGGAAGGTCTCACCGGGGCTCTGCCCGTGGTCGGAGAGGACGACGATCCGGTAGGGCCGCGGGGCGTGCTCGGCGGCCTTGCCGATCAGGGCGAGGGCGCGGTCCAGGCGTTGCAGTACCTTCTCGGCGTCCCGGCTGCGCGGGCCGGAGTGGTGGGCGACCTCGTCGTAGGCGACCAGGTCGGCGTAGACGGCGCTGCGGCCGCCGAGCAGGTCGCCGATGACCGCGGCGACCACGACGTCCCGCTCGACGACCGTCGCGAAGGCGCGGACCAGGGGGTAGAGGCCGCCGCGCCCCACACGCGGGCGCTGCCGGTGCAGCCGGGCCGTGAGGGACTGGCCCACCTCCCGGCCGACCTCGGCGAAGAAGGAGAGCGCGGTGCGGACGGCGTTGGCGGGGTCGGCGAAGTACGCGAAGTATCCGGCGCGGGAGCGGTTCTTGCGGCCCCGGCGGCGGGTCGCTATGGACAGCACCAGGGCCTGTTCCTCGGCGCCACCGCTGAAGAGGTTGCCGCGGCTGGCGCCGTCGACGGCGAGCAGCCCCCCGTCGGCGGTGCGCTCGACGGCGCGGCGCTGGAGCTCTGCGGCGCTGGTCGGCCGGTTGCAGACCATCACCTCCCGGCTGTCCTTCTCGTACCAGCGGAAGGCGGGGATGTCGAAGTTCGAGCCGTGCAGGATGCCGAGCTGGCTGGCGCCGGTCTGGCTGGACCAGTCGGTGCGCCAGGGGGTGAGCCGGTGGCTGGTGCCCAGCCAGGCGGCCACCGTGGGCATCAGGCCCTTGGCGACGGCGGCGGTGAGGACGTCGTGGCCGACGCCGTCGAGCTGGAGGAAGACGGTGCCCGGGGCGGTCGCGCAGGGTGGGTGGGATCTGCGGCGCCGGGTGGCCAGCCGGGACAGCCGGTGCCGGTAGGCGTCGTCGTCGCGGACGGCGAGGGCACCGCCGGTGGCGGAGGCCACGGCGGACATCACGGCGGCCACGATCACGGCGGTCTCCGGGGCGGCCTCGCTCTGCCCGGAGGGGTTGATGCGCAGGGCGACGAGGAGCAGGGAGCCGTTCAGGAAGAAGACCAGCAGGCCGAGGACGAGGGCGGGCACCAGCAGCAGCAGTCGTACCAGCAGGGGCCACACGACGGCCGACAGCACACCGAAGGCGCCGGCGCCGAGGGCGGCGGTGACGGCGATCCGGGTGGCGCTGTCACCGTCCGCGGACTGGAGCTGGAAGTCGGGCAGGATCCCGGCGAGCACCAGCATGGTGACGGTGGAGACCGCCCACACCGCCACACTCCGCCCGAGCTGACTGACGACCCGCCGCCACCGCACGCCCCACCGACCTCGGCTCCGAGACCCGCGCCGGCCGCGGATCAGTCTGCCGCCCAGACTGTCATACGGGCCGCGGTCCCCGGCCCTACCGCCCGTCGTACCCCGCCGTCGGCATCGAGAGCCGCCGGTGGACGCGCGCCTTCATCTGGGCGTCGTAGCAGGGCTCGGCGCGGCCCACCGTCTCCACCCGCACCCCGCGGCGCGCGCACTCCGCCGTGAAGGCCTCGACCGACGACAGCGCGCTCTCCAGGACCCGTCTGCTCGGGGCGACGAAGACGTCGAGGCCGGGGCGGACGCCCGCCCACAGGGCGCTGTGGTCGGGCCGCAGACCGCGGACCAGGAGTTCCCGGGCGATGACGTACCCGTGTTCCACGGCCCAGCGCGCGCACATCGCGTGCTGGCTGCGGGAGTCGACCAGAAACGGGTCGATCTCCAGTTCCTCCAGGGGTGTCAGACTCGCGATGGCGGTCACCCGCACCCGGGCGAGCCCGCCGGAGGCACCCCGCACCTGTCCCATGGCGTCCCCCTCACCTCCGGGTTTCGCCGCCGACCCTACTCCTGCACGTAGGCTTCGGGGAGTCGCGCGAAGGAGGCAAAGAGGGTGCCGGTGGAGATCACCTGGTGGGGCCACGCCACCTGCACGATCGAGGATTCGGGCGTACGACTGCTCACCGATCCTCTGTTCGCGCGCCGGCTCGCCCATCTGCGCCGGCGCCGGGGCGCCCCGCCCCCGTCCGAGGCCCGCCGCGCGGACCTCGCGCTCGTCTCCCACCTGCACGCCGACCATCTGCACGTCCCCTCGCTCGCCGGGCTCGCCCCGGGTACGCGCCTGCTTGTGCCCCGGGGCGCACGACGTGCGGTGCCCGCGCTCCGTCGGCTCCGGCAGCTGCGCGTCACCGAGGTCGGTGTCGGCGACGAGATACACGTCGGCCGGCTCGTGGTGCGGGCCGTGCCCGCGCTGCACGACGGCCGCCGGCTGCCGGTCGGCCCGCACCGCTCCCCCGCCCTCGGGTACGTCGTCGAGGGCGCGGCACGGACGTACTTCGCCGGGGACACCGGCCTGTTCGACGAGATGGCCGAGGCGGTGGGCCCGGTGGACGTGGCGCTGCTGCCGGTCGGCGGCTGGGGGCCGTACCTCGGGGAGGGGCACCTCGACGCCGGGCGGGCGGCGCGCGCGCTGGCCCGGCTGGCGCCACGGAGCGCGGTGCCGGTGCACTACGGCACGTACTGGCCGATCGGCATGGACGCCGTGCGCCCCCATGAGTTCCATGCGCCCGGTGACGAGTTCGTGCGCCTCGCGGCGGAGTACGCGCCGACGGTGGCGGTGCACAAGCTCGGCCACGGGGAAGGCGTGCGGCTGGAGGTCGCACGGTGAGACTGCTGCTGGTCGTGACGGCCGCGGCCGGGTCCACGGCGGCGACCACCTCGTCCGTGGAGTCCGCACAGCAGGCCATCGGCTATCCGACCCTGTTCCTGCTGGTGCTGATCGGGGCGCTGGTGCCGGTGGTGCCGACGGGGGCACTGGTGAGTTCGGCGGCGGTGGTGGCGTTCCACCAGACGGCACCGTTCGCGCTGGCGCTGGTGTTCGTGACGGCGTCGCTCGCGGCCTTCCTCGGGGACGCGGCACTGTACTGGCTGGGGCGGCGCGGGCTGCGGTCGAAGAACGGGTCGCGGTGGCTGGAGGCGATACGTTCGCGGGCGCCGGAGGAGCGGCTGGAGCAGGCGCAGTCGAAACTGGCCGAGCACGGGGTGGCGGTCCTGGTGCTGTCCCGGCTGGTGCCGGCCGGGCGCATACCGGTGATGCTGGCGTGTCTGCTGGCCGAGTGGCCGCTGAGGCGGTTCGCGCGGGGCAACGGGCCCGCCTGTCTGGCGTGGGCGGCGACGTATCAGGTGATCGGCATTCTGGGTGGGTCGTTGTTCCCGGAGCCGTGGGAGGGGGTCGTGGTGGCGGTCGCGCTGACGGTGGTGATCAGTGTGGCACCGGGAGTGTGGCGGCGGGTTCGGTCGGCCGGGTGACGGCGCGTCGCGGGGCGCGGGTGCCGTTGTGCTTCCTCGCGAGGTCCCACGCGCGGTTCCACGCGCGGTTCCGCGCGCGGTCCCACGCGCGGTTCCACGCGCCTCTGACGGTGCGCTCTAGTTGACGGCGCTGTCCGACGGGGCACGCTCCAGGATCCTCGATCCCCCCACCGGCAGGTCCCACAGGTCCTCGCGGGCCAGTTCGGCCTTCTCCCAGGCGGCCCGTACCCGGGTCAGCGGCTCCAGGACCGGTTCCGCCGAGAGGATGAACGTGCCCCAGTGCATGGGGGCCATCCGTCGCGCACCGACGTCCTGGGTCGCCCGGACCGCCTCCTCCGGGTCGAGGTGGACGTCGCTGAGCCACCAGCGCGGGTCGTAGGCGCCGATCGGCATCAGGGCGAGGTCGATGCCGGGGTAACGGCGGCCGATGCGGTCGAACCAGTGGCCGTAACCGGTGTCGCCGGCGAAGTAGACGCGCTGTCCGTCGGGGCCGGTGAGGACCCAGCCGCCCCAGAGGCTGTGACAGGCGTCGGTGAGGGTGCGCTTGGACCAGTGGTGGGCCGGGACGAAGTCGAGGCGGACACCGGACAGTTGGGCCGCCTCCCACCAGTCCAGCTCGGTGACGGTGGTGAAGCGGCGGCGGCGGAACCAGCCGCCGAGGCCCGCGGGCACGAAGACGGGGGTATCGCGCGGCAGCCGGCGCAGGGTGGGGGCGTCGAGGTGGTCGTAGTGGTTGTGGCTGATGACGACCGCGTCGACCGGCGGCAGCGTCTCCCAGGGAACGCCGACCGGGGTCACCCGGGCCGGGGTGCCGAGGATCCGGCGGGACCAGACGGGGTCGGTGAGGACGGTGAGGCCGCCGATCCGGACGACCCAACTGGCGTGTCCCGCCCAGGTGACGGCGACCGTGCCGACGTCGGCCCGGGGCAGCGGGCCGGGTTCGTAGGGCAGCCGGGGGATGTCGGCGAGCCCTTGGCGGCCGGGGCGGACCGAGCCCTCACGGGCGAAGCGGGCCATGGCCTTGAGACCGGGCAGCGGGGCGGTCAGGCGGTCGTGGAACGTCCGCGGCCAGACCCGGAGTTCACCCAGCGCACGGGGTTCGGCGAGCGGCGGGAAAGGGGGCGTGACCGGCGCCGGGGCCGTGGGGACGGCGGGACTCCGGGCCGGCACGGCGGCCGGTGGGGCAGTGGACGGTGCGGAGGCGGGCGCTGTGACAACGGTCGGCGTGGCGGTGGGCGCTGTGACAACGGTCGGCGTGGAGGCGGGCGGGTCGGCAGGCGGCGTGTCGGCGGTCGTCGTGGCGGCGGTTGTCGTGGCAGCGGTCGTCGTGGCGGACCCTGACTCTTGCGTCTGCTGCGTCATCGAGGAGGCTCCCATCGCTGAGCGTCGTCGCGGAGATCGTCGAGTACCGACCTCAAGGACATCAACGCGCGTTGCACGTGTGACAGTTCCAACGGCGCGGGGGACGTGAGGCATTCCTGGCGTTCTGCCTCGGTCCCGCCCAGCAGCGGCCCGGTCGCCAACCGCACGCGCAGCGCGCCGAGATCGTCGCCGAAGCGGTGGCCGCCGGGGGCGGGCATGCCGAGCCGTGCGGTGAGGAATTCCTCCAACTCCTGTGCGTCGCCGACTCCTTGGCCCGCGAGTCCGGAGCGCAGCGGCTCCAGGTCGGCGTACAGGTGCCGGCCGGCCTGCGGGGGCCGGGCCAGCGCGCCGCCGGCGACGACCGCGGTGTGCGCGGCGGCGGCCAGGCGCGCGTGCAGCCGTACGGCGGCCGCCCGGCGTACGACCACCGCCTCGGGTTCGTCCAGCGCGTGCCCCGCGGCGAACGCGACGGGGCCGGCGAGGCGGGCGCCCATAGCGGTGAGGACGTCGAGCACGCGCGCGTGCAGGGCGGCCCCGGTGTCGCCCGCCGGGAACCGGGCGACGGCGGCGGGCCAGCCCGCCGGCAGCAGGGCGCCTGCCAGGTCCGTCACGACGGTGACCCGGTCCGGGAGCATCTCGGCGGGGCTGAGCAGCACGGTGGCGTCCGGGGCGTGCACGGTGTCGCGCCAGGTCTCGTCGCTGACCAGGTGCAGCCCCTCGGCGGCCGCCGCCTCGACGGTCTCGTGCAGCAGCTCGGGCGGGGCGACGGTGGCGGTCGGGTCGTCGGCGACGGAGAGGACGAGCAGCCGCGGGTCGCCGCCCTCGTCGCGGACCCGGCGCACGGTCTCCAGCAGCGCGTAGGGGTCGGGAGCGCCGCCGGACTCGGCCGGGGTCGGCACGTGGAAGACGGGCCGGCCGAGCAGCCGGGCGTACGGCGCCCACCAGGCGGCGCAGGGGCGCGGCACCAGGACGTCGCCGCCCAGCGCGGCGGTGAGCGCGAGCAGCAGGGCGGGGGCACCGGGCCCGGCGGTGACCCGGCCGGCCGCCACGGGCAGCCCGCGCCGCTCCCAGTAGCCGCGGGCCGCGTCCAGCAGCGCCGGCCCGCCGCCGACGGGTTCCTCCGCGCCCCGGCTCGCGGCGGCGGCCAGCACGGCGGACAGGTCGGGCAGGACGGGCAGCCCGTCGTCGGGCAGGGGCGGACCGTAACGGACCGGCCCGTGTCCCACGGCCGACGACGGCAGGTCCTCCCCGGCGGCCGGCTCGTGCGCCCGCGCCCGGCTCCCGGCGGCCGTGCCGTGCGCCGGTCCGTGGCCCTCGGGGTCCGTCCGCCGCATGTCCGCCTCCGCGCAGTCCGTGGTGCCGTGTGCTGTCCGGTCCGGGCCGTGTTCCGCCGTCGGGGCACGGCGTACGGTGCCGGAGTGGTCGCTCCGGGGTACCCGCCTCCGGCCGTGTCACCCGTCCGCGCGGGCCCGCCCGCCCCACAGCCGACCGGACCGCCCGCCCCACATCCGACCGGACCGCCCGCCCCAGAGCCGGCCCGGTCCGCCGCCGCACACCCGGTACACCGCGCCGCAGCAGGCGGCCGCGATCAGCAGCGCGCCCGCGGCCAGGGCGGGCACGGAACCGTTGTAGGCGCCGCCGTCCCCGGCCTGCACGCCGTGCTGCACGCCCGCCGGGGCACAGGCCGTGTCACCGCCCCGAGCGCCACCGCACTCCTGTCCGTCGCCTCCGCACTGCTGCCGCGTGTCACCGGAACAGGGCCGCTCCCCGCCCTGCCAGCCGCCCGTGCCGCCGCCGCCGTGACCATCCGCACCGCCGCCGTCCCCGTGCACGGCCGTCCCGCCGCCGTCGCCATGACCATCCGCACCGCCGCCGTCCCCGTGCACGGCCGTCCCGCCGCCGTCGCCATGACCATCCGCACCGCCGCCGTCGCCGTGCACGGTCGTCCCGCCGTCGCCACCGGGATCCCCGGCACCGCCGTCCCCGTGAGGAACCGGGGCCTCTTTCCCGGGCGGGACCGGGCCCCCTCCGTCCTGCGGATCCATGACGCCGTCCCCGGGCGGGACCGGGCCCTCGCCGCCCTGCGTATCCATGACGCCGTCCCTGGGCGGGACCAGGCCTGCGCCGTCCTGCGGATCCATGACGCCGTCCCCGGGCGGGACCAGGCCCGCAGCGCTCCCCGGTCCCGTGCCGTCGTCGGCCGGTGGGATGCCTGGGACGCCCGGGTCGGCTGCGGCCGGCGGGGTCCAGGACGGCTGCCGGCCGACGCCGGCCGCGGGGCAGGCCCCGTCGGTGGTACGGGTGCCGTCGCCGCCGGTGCCCGCCGGGCCGGCACCCTCCGTACGGCTCTGGCAGCTGACGGGGCTCGCCCCGGCGGCGGAGGACACGGCTGCGGCCGTACCGGCGACGCCGAACGCGGCACCCGCCAGGACGGCGACGGACAGGGCCCGAGCGGTGCGGCGCATGGGTGGGACTCCTCGCACGTACGACTCCGGGGGCACGGGGCCCGTACCCCCGCAGCCATCACAGCCCGCCCCGCCCGGCGCCGCGCGCGGCCGGACCCCATTCGCGGGACACCCGCACTCTTTCGGGTGACCTGACCGCCCGGAACCGGCAGGTCACGAGCCGGCGGTCGAATCCCCGTGTCGGTGCCCTGTCCCCGGGTACGCGTGCGGCACCCCCATGCGGAAGGTAGTGAGCATCATGCGGATCGCGTTTCTGGCCGCGCCCGAGGGCGTCGAGCAGGTGGAGCTGACCGAGCCGTGGAAGGCGGCGTCCGACGCCGGGCACGAGCCGGTGCTGGTGTCGACGGCGCCGGGGACGATCCAGGGCTTCGAGCATCTCGACAAGGGCGACACGTTCCCGGTGGACGAGGTGGTCGGTGAGACGTCGGCGGAGTCGTTCGGGGCGCTCGTGCTGCCGGGCGGGGTCGCCAACCCGGACTTCCTGCGGACGGACGAGAAGGCCGTCGCGTTCGTGAAGGGCTTCTTCGACGCGGGCCGGCCGGTCGCCGCCATCTGCCACGCGCCGTGGACGCTCATCGAGGCCGACGTGGTGCGCGGCCGGACCCTGACGTCCTGGCCGAGCCTGCGGACCGACATCCGCAACGCGGGCGGCACCTGGGTGGACGAGCAGGTCAAGGTCTGCGACGGCGGCCCGAACAAGCTGGTGACCAGCCGTAAACCGGACGACCTCAAGGCGTTCTGCGAGGCCTTCCTCGACGTGTTCGCCGAGACCGGCCGGGCCGGCGGCTGAGCCGGGGACCCGGCGGCGCGGCGGCGCTCAGCTCGCCGGGGTCCGCGGCGTCGCGGCCTCGGCGCAGCTGCGCTCCCGGGCACCTTCCCGGGTGCGGCCGGCGGCGACGGGGCGGCGCGGATTACGGCGCAGGTACTCGCCCTCCAGCTGGGCCATGCGCTCGTTGTGGGCGCGCAGCGCGTCGTTGGAGCCGTACAGCAGGGTGTCGTGGCGCGTCCGGTGGATGGTCTCCAGCTCCTTCATGAGCTGCTGTTCGTCCAGCCGGCTGGGGTCGACTCCGGTCATGGTGGTACCCCGCTCGTCGTGTGGGTCCCGGCGGTCCGGATTCCTGCCTCCACTGTACGAACATCCGGGCCCGCGGGCCTCCTACCGCACGCGCTCCACCCGGCGCTCGTCCCACACCGGCTCGGTGGCCTCCCGGACCCGGCCGTCGCTGCCGAAGACCAGGTAGCGGTCGAAGGAGCGGGCGAACCAGCGGTCGTGGGTGACGGCGAGGACCGTGCCGTCGAAGGCCTCGAGCCCTTCCTGGAGGGCTTCGGCGGACTCCAGGTCGAGGTTGTCGGTCGGCTCGTCGAGGAGCAGCGCGGTCACGCCCTGAAGCTCCAGCAGCAGGATCTGGAACCGGGCCTGCTGGCCGCCCGACAGGCGCTCGAAGGTCTGCTCGGCCTGCTGGGTGAGCTCGTAGCGGCGCAACCGGGACATGGCCGCACCGCGGTCCTGGGAGTGTTCCGTCCACAGGATGTCCAGGAGGGTGCGGCCCTCCAGCTCGGGGTGGGCGTGCGTCTGGGCGAAGTGGCCGGGCACCACCCTGGCGCCCAGCTTCCACTGTCCCGTGTGCGCCACGTCCTCGCCGGCCAGCAGCCGCAGGAAGTGCGACTTGCCGGAGCCGTTGGAGCCGAGCACGGCGACCCGTTCGCCGTAGAAGACCTCCAGGTCGAACGGCTTCATCAGGCCGGTGAGTTCGAGCTGTTCACAGGTGACGGCGCGGACGCCGGTACGGCCGCCCTTGATGCGCATCCTGATGTCCTGCTCGCGCGGCGGCTCCGGGGGCGGTCCGGCCTCTTCGAACTTGCGGAGCCGGGTCTGCGCCGCCGCGTACCGGGACGCCATCTCGTGGGAGACCGCCGCCGCCTGACGGAGCGTCAGGACCAGCTTCTTCAGCTGGGCGTGCTTCTCGTCCCAGCGGCGGCGCAACTCCTCGAAACGGGCGAAGCGTTCACGGCGGGCCTCGTGGTAGGTGGCGAACCCGGCGCCGTGCACCCAGGCGTCGGCTCCGGTGGGCGAGGGCTCCACGGAGACGATCTTCTCGGCGGCCAGGGAGAGGAGTTCGCGGTCGTGGGAGACGAACAGGACCGTCTTGCGGGTCTCCTTCAGCTGCTGCTCCAGCCAGCGCTTGCCGGGGACGTCCAGGTAGTTGTCCGGTTCGTCGAGGAGCAGCACCTCGTCGGCGCCCCGGAACAGCGCCTCCAGCACCAGCCGCTTCTGCTCGCCGCCGGAGAGCGTGCGGACCTGCCGCCACTGCGCCTTGTCGTACGGCACCCCGAGGGCGGCCGTGGTGCACATGTCCCACAGCGTCTCGTGCTCGTAGCCGCGCACCTCGGCCCAGTCGGCGAGGGCCTGCGCGTAGTGCAGCTGGGCGGCCTCGTCGTCGACGGTCATGATGGCGTGCTCGGCCTTGTCGACGGCCCGCGCGGCCTGCTGGATGCCGGGCGGCGCGACCGACACGAGGAGGTCGCGCACGGTCGTCTCGTCGCGTACGGAGCCCACGAACTGGCGCATCACGCCGAGGCCGCCGCTCACGGTGACGGTGCCGGCGTGCGGCTTCAGCTCGCCTGAGATCAGCCGGAGCAGGGTCGTCTTGCCGGCGCCGTTGGGGCCGACCAGGGCGACGGCGGTGCCCTCACCGACCCGGAAGGAGACGTCGCCGAGCAGCGCCCTCCCGTCGGGGAGGTAGTACTCAAGGTGCGCGGCTTCCAGATGTCCCATGGTCAGGGATTCTGCGGGGCCCACCGGGGGTGGGGCAAACCGTTATCGAGGCAGTCCTTCGGGTGCGGCCCGGTGGGGGCTGGTCGCGCAGTTCCCCGCGCCCCTGAAGGGGCGCCGAGTGGACGCCCCTGAAAGGGGCGCGGGGAACTGCGCGAGCAACCACCGCGCACCCGCACCCGGCGTCACTCGGCCAGGTCTTCCACCACCTCGCCCGTCGGCCCGCTCGCCCCTGTCGGTTCCACCACGGCCCCCTCCCAGGACAGCGCCTTCCAGCCGTCCGCAGGGGAGCCCTCCAGGATCACCACGCCGGTGTTGTCCAGGGGCCGGGACGCGGCGTAGGGGACGTCGACGTTGAAGGCGCGGGCCGCCGTCCACAGCCGGATCGCGGCGCCGTGGCTGATCATGGCGACCGTCCCGGCCCCGCTCGCGAACGCCTCCGCGACCACCGCGTCGTAGCGGCCCAGCGCCTCCGTGCCGGTCTCGCCGCCCGGCATGCGCAGCCCCGTGTCGCCGGCCGCCCACGCGAACACGGTCCGCATGTACTCCTCGCCGGCCCCGGAGTGGCCGGGCAGCATCTCCAGGTCGCCGGCGGACACCTCGCGGATGCCGTCGCGGACGATCGGTTCGAGACCGCGGGCGGCGGCCAGCGGGGCCGCGGTGAGCCGGGTGCGGGTCAGGGTGGAGACGTACAGCGCCTCGATGTCCTCGTCGGCGAGGGCCGCGGGAAGGGCCGCCGCCTGCCGTTCGCCGAGGGCGGTCAGACCGGGCCCCGGAACGGCGGTGTCGAGCAGGTAGTCGACGTTGGCCGGGGTCTGCCCGTGGCGTACGAGGAGCAGGCGCATCCGGGGGTTTCCTCTCACTTCTCACTCGACCGCACCGCGTGCGGGCAGGAAACAGCCACTTCAGGGTAACCGGACCCGCATGAGCCCAGATGTCGACCTGACCGTCCCGAAGCCCGGCCGGCACGCGCTGCGTGACAGGCTGCTCGCCCTCGACTCCCGCCTGTTCGAGGTGGCCGCCGAGCGGAACTGGCCGTTCGCCGAGCCGGTGCTCCCCCGGCTGAGCCGCAGCGCCAACCACGGGGTGCTGTGGTTCGCGGCGGCCGCCGCGGTGGCCGCCTCCCGCACCCCGCGGGCCCGCCGGGCGGCCGCCCGTGGCCTGGCCTCGCTCTCCCTGGCCTCGCTCACCATCAACACGCTGGGGAAGCGCTCGGTGCGCCGGCCGCGGCCGCTGCTCGACCCGGTCCCGGCGGCCCGGCAGCTGAAGCGGCAGCCGATCACCACCTCGTTCCCGTCCGGGCACGCCGCGTCGGCGGCCGCCTTCGCGGCCGGTGTGGCCCTGGAGTCCCCGGCATGGGGCGCGGCGGTGGCGCCGGTGGCGTTCTCCGTCGCCATGTCCCGGGTGTACACCGGCGTGCACTTCCCGAGCGATGTGCTCGCGGGCGCCGCGCTGGGGGTGGGTGCCGCGTTCGCCGTCCGCGCGCTGGTGCCGACCCGGGCGCAGACCGGTCCGCCGCCCCGGCCTCTCGCGAAGGCCCCGGCACTCCCCGGCGGGGAGGGTCTGGTGGTGGTCGCCAACCGGGCCTCGGGCAGCTCCGACCGGGTGCAGGCGCTGCACGACGAGCTGCCGGAGGCGGAGCTGGTGGAGTGCGAACCCGCCGACGTGAAGGCCGAGTTGGAGAAGGCGGCGATGCGGGCCAAGGCGCTCGGGGTGTGCGGTGGCGACGGTACCGTGAACACGGCCGCCGCCACCGCCCTGCGCCACGGGCTGCCGCTCGCGGTGCTGCCCGGCGGCACCCTCAACCACTTCGCCTACGACCTGAGCGTGGAGGACGGCCGAGGTCTCGCCCGGGCGGTGCGCGAAGGCGCGGCGGTCCGGGTGGACGTGGGCCGTTTCACCGCCGGCGAGCGTCAGGGCATCTTCCTGAACACCCTGAGCCTGGGCGTCTATCCGGAGCTGGTCCGGGAGCGGGAGCACTGGGCGCACCGGATCGGCAGCTGGCCCGCCGAGGTGCTGGCCGCGGTGCGTGTGCTGCGCACGGACCGGCATCCGCTGAAGGTCGAACTGCGCGGCGAGACCCATCCGTTGTGGCTGCTGTTCGTCGGCAACTGCCACTACCGCCGGATGGGGCTGGCCCCGGGCCGCCGCACCGACCTGGCGGACGGGCAGCTCGACGTGCGGGTGGTGCACGGCGGCCGGCACCCCGCGCTGCGGCTGCTCTCCGCCGCCCTCGCGGGCCCGCTGACCCGCTCCCCCGCACATGCCGAGGCCCGGGTCAGGCGGCTGAGCCTGACCGGTATCGCGGCCGGCACCCCGCTCGCCTACGACGGCGAGGTGATCGACGTGTCCGGTGAGATGACCGTGGAGAAGCTGCCGGAGGCGCTGACCGTGTACCGGCCGCTGCCCTGATCCGCGAACGTTCCTGATGAACCGTCAGTCCACATCGTAAAACGTGGGTCTCATCATTCGGCATGCGGGCGTAGCGTCGTGGACACCGCGGGACGGGGTCGTCCGACCCCGTCCGCCGGTGTGACGCGAAGGGGTTGGGCCATGTCGAAGCCGCAGGAGACCGCTGTCTACACGCACGGGCACCACGAGTCGGTGCTGCGTTCCCACACCTGGCGCACCGCCGCCAACTCGGCCGGCTACCTGCTCGGCTCGCTGAAGCCGCACATGCGGATCCTGGACATCGGCTGCGGCCCCGGGACGATCACGGCCGACCTGGCGGAGCTGGTCCCGGACGGGCGGGTCACCGGTGTCGACCGGGCGCCGGACATCCTGGAGCAGGCCCGGGCGACCGCCGCGGCACGCGGCCTGTCGAACGTGGACTTCGCGGTCGCCGACGTGCACGCGCTGGACTACCCGGACGACACCTTCTGCGTGGTCCACGCCCACCAGGTGCTCCAGCACGTGGGTGACCCGGTGCAGGCGCTGCGCGAGATGCGCCGGGTCACCAAGCCGGGCGGTTTCATCGCCGTACGCGACTCGGACTACGCGGCGATGACCTGGCACCCGCCGGTACCCGGCCTGGACGACTGGCTGGCCCTGTACCGGCGGGTGGCGCGGGCCAACGGGGGCGAGCCGGACGCCGGGCGGCGGCTGAAGTCGTGGGCGCTGGCGGCGGGACTCACCGACATCACGGCCACCTCCGGCACCTGGACGTACAGCACGACGGAGGAACGGCAGTGGTGGGGCGGGCTGTGGGCGGACCGTACGGTCGCCTCGGCCTACGCCGAGCGGGCCACGGAGGGCGGGCACGCGACCACCGCGGAGCTGCGGGCGATCTCGGCGGCCTGGCGGCAGTGGGCGGAACAGGAGGACGGCTGGTTCGCCGTACTGCACGGGGAAATTCTCTGCCGCAAGTGAGCCTGATTCCGGCATTTCGGGAAACCCGGGTCGCAGGAGGTTCAGACCATGGTTCCCATTCTGCTGGTACTGCTTCTGGTGCTGATTCTCTTCGGCGCCGGGTTCGCGGTGAAAGTGCTCTGGTGGATCGCGCTGGCCGTCCTGGTGGTGTGGCTGCTCGGATTCCTGGTACGTGGCACCACCGGCGCCGGCGGCAGGGGCCGCTGGTACAGGTGGTGAAGCCGCCGACAGCGGCCGGGTCACCGGCGCGGCAGTAGTGGTCCCAGCGGCCCGAGGTCCAGATTGAGGTCCTCGGGCCGCAGTCCGTAGCGGTCCCGCAGCTCGGCCATGCGGTCCTCCAGGAGCATCAGGGTGAGCCCGATCCGCTCCTCCTGCTGCTCGGTGAGGTCTCCGGTGTCGAAGCGGCGCAGCGCCTGCCGTTCCATCAGCTGGCGCAGCAGTTCCACGACCGTCAGCACGAGTTTCACCAGATCGCGCTCCACCGTGTCAGGGTCGAGGTCCATCCGGTTGCGGTGCTCGCTCACGTCGGCTCCCCCCAGGGTGCGGGCACTTGGGCGTTGACCGAGCTGATCAGCGCGTTGAGGTCGATGCGGACGAGGTCGACGTCCGCGATGCGCAGGGTGATGTCGCCGGTGATGACGACCCCGCCGGCCAGCAGCCGGTCGAGCAGGTCGACCAGGGCGACCTCACGGCGTTCGACGACGGTCACCGGGACTCCTCCCGCCGCGTCGCCTCCACAGGTTCGGTGAAGGAGTACGCGGCCCACGGCCCGGTGAGTTCCACGCGCATTCCCGGAGCCTCGTCCTTCGTACGGTCGACCAGTTCCACGAATTCCTCGGAATCCGCGCGCCGCACCAGATAAGCGGCGTTGAGCAGGTTCTGCCCTGCGACCCCGGACAGCGAGGCGTTCTGCGGCGGGTGCAGCCGGGAATCCTCGGCACGCTCGGAAAGACGCTCGTGCAGCGAACGGGCGAACTCCTCGGCCGCCTGCCATTTCTCCTCGTGCTCACGGGTCTGTGACCGCCGCTGCCGCAGGTAGTCACGACCGCTGGCGGGCCGCCCGGCGGGCGTCGGCGGCCGGTCGGGCTCCGACGGCTCGGCATACAGCTTCACACCCCACTCGACCCGGCCTTCGAGCCGGTCGAGGGTGTGCAGGAAGTCGTCCTCGCGGCTCTCCATCATGGTCCGTACGCCGCTGTCGTCCCGGAAGACGGTGGCGAGCCGGAGCGGCAGCGGGGTCGTCACCGTGGTGAGCGCGTCGATCACGCCCTGGTGGGCCCGGGCGGTCGCGGCGAGCCAGTCCAGGTCCTCCAGATGGTCGCGCAGCGGCGCCTCGGAGAAGTCCCGTTCGGGGACCGTACTGACGACGGCGACCAGGCCGTGGTGCCTGAGCAGCCCCGGCGGGGTGCCGCCCACGCCGGTGAGCTGGGCCTGAAGGGCCGCCTCGAAGGGGCGGCAGACGGCGTAGACGTAGCGGAGTCCGCCCTGAGCGGTCATCCGTCCTCCTTCTGGTGCTGTCCGCGGCCCGCCTCCAGCGCCTCCAGGGCCGCGAGCCGCTCCCGCAGCTCGTGGTTCTCCCTGGTGAGCTGGTCGCTCCGGGCCCGGGTGGACAGCTCCGGGTCGTGCTCCCACCAGTCGATGCCCATCTCCTTCGCCCGGTCGACCGAGGCGACGACCAGGCGAAGCTTGATGGTGAGCAGTTCGATGTCGAGCAGGTTGATCCTGATGTCGCCGGCGATCACGATGCCCTTGTCGAGGACGCGCTCCAGGATGTCCGCGAGGTTCGCCCCGCCCCCGTCACGTCCGTACGGCTCGGGCAGCCGACCGGCCATCGTCATCGACGGCTCCCGGACTCGGCGTACTCGTCCTCGTCCTCCAGTTCGTCCTCAGGTTCCTCCTCGCCCTCCTCGTCCTCCTCGTAGTCCTCGTCCTCGGCGCCCTCGGCGTCCTCGGCTTCGTACTCCTCGGGCTCCCCGGACTCGTCGGACTCTTCGGTCTCCTCCTCATCGTCCTCCTCCGGGCCCTCCTCCGCCTCGTCGTAGGGTTCCTCGCCCTCGTAGGACTCCTCGTCCTGCCCCTCGGCGTTCTCGTCCTCGGCGTTCTCCTCCTCGGCCAGGGCGTCCTCGTGGCTGACGACGACCTCGCCGTCGCGGATCTCGCCGCGCCAGCCGTCGTCCACCTCTCCCTTCATGGAGATGTGGCGGGCGTAGTGCTTCAGGTCGAGCCGGGCGCGGCGGCCGGAGGCGCGCCAGATGTTGGCGGTCTTCTCGAAGAAGCCGCTGGGGTAGTACTCGATCACCAGCAGGATGCGGGTGAGGTTGTCGTCGAGCCGGTGGAAGGTCACGACACCCTTGTGGGTGCCCTTGGCGCCCTCCGACGACCACTGGATGCGGTAGTCGGGGACCTGCTCCAGCGTCTTCCCCTTCCAGCTGCGGCTGGACCACCAGATCTTGCCCTGCCAGTCCGACGTGGTGTCGTCGGCCCGGCCGGCGCTCTTGACGCCCTTGGCGAAGGTGCTGAAGTCCTGGTAGCGGGTCCACTGGTCGTAGGCCGTGCGCACCGGGACGCCGACGTCGACGGATTCGATGATGACGGTCGGCTTCTGCCCCGAGCCCTTGCCCTTCCCCTTGCCCTTGCCGCCCCCCAGGTTCTTCACCTTGTCCATGACGGTGTCCTTGGCGTGGGAGAAGCCGAGTTCCAGGGCGGAACGCACGGGCCCCTTGCCCTCGGCCACCTTGCGGCCGGCGTCGAGGGCGAGCTTGCCGAAGCCGGGGCTGTTGCCCTCGGCGATGTCGTTCAGTTTGCCGGTGGCCTCGCCGAGTTTGGTTCCCGCGCCCATCAGCAGACGCTGGGCCTGGGCGGCGAGGTACTCCTGGAGTTCCGCCTTCAGGCGGTCGGCGGCCTCGGAGCGGGCCGCGTTGCCGATCGGTCCGGTGTTCATCGGTCACCGCCTCCCTTCGGCCGGGCGCGGCCGGCCGTCTTCTTGGCAGCGGCGCGGCCCTGTGCGGCCTTCTTGGCGGGCGCCTTCCGGGCCGGAGCCTTCTTGGCGGGCGCCTTCTTCGCCGCGGCCTGCTTGGCCGGGGCCTTCTTCGCCGCCTTCTTCGCGGGCGCCCTGTCCCGCCGCCCACGCTCGTCCTCGGACCCGTCGTCCTCGGCCCTGCCGTTCTCCGCCCCGGTGTTTTCGTCCGTGGCGTCCTCGGTGTCCTCGGTGTCCTCGGCGTCCTCGGCGTCCTTGTCGGACCGGCCGCCGCCGAGACCGAGGTCGCCGGTGTCCGGTACGACGCCGGCCAACTGGTCGCGTACCTGTTCGGTACGGCCGTGCAGCCGGTCGGCGAAGGCGTCCAGCTGGCGTTCGACCATGGCACCGGAGGCGGCCTTGCCGACCCCGCGCAGGTCCTGGCGCAACTGGTCGCCGATCTCCTTGAACTGCGGGTTGGCCCGCAGTTGCTGGTTGGCGAGGTCCAGCAGGGCCTTCGGGCCCAGGTTCAGCCGCTTGCCCGCCACCAGCGAACCCACGGCGACGGCCATTTTGAGCTTCTTGGTCCTGCCCAGGAGATATCCGGCCCCGATCGCGAGGCCCAGTCCCATGCGATTCATATATGCGTCCCATTGCCGTGCCCCACGTCATTGCGCAGGGCGGTCTCCAGCCGGTCGAGGAGTTCGTCCTCGGCCCGGTCGAACTCCTCCTCGTCGATCTCGCCGGCCTCCAGCCGCTCTTCCAGGCGGCCCAGTTCGGCCCGGACGGTAGCGGGGTCGTAGTAGATCCGCTCCGCCTCGTTCACCACCTGCTCGATGACCCAGGCGCTGCCGCGCACAGGCGCGAACGGCAGCAGCAGCAGCTCCTTGACGAGTCCCATGAGCCTTACTCCTGACCGCCCTCCGCACCGCCGGCGATGGTGCCCGCGGGCTCGGAGGGCCCGGGTTCGACAAAGCTGTACGGCGGGAGCGGGCCGTTGATCCGCACGTCGAGGTGCGGATGGCTGTTGCGCAGCCGGTCGACCTCGGCGATGAACTTCTCGGCCTCGGCCCGGTCCACCAGGAACGACAGGTTGGCGAGCCAGCCGGTCGACTCGGGGCCCACGCTGACGGCCGCGGCCTTCGGCTCCAGTGCCCGCTCCACCTCCACCGCGTCCTCGGCCTCCCGGGCCTGGACGGCGGCCGCCACCATCTCGCCGAGCTGGAGCCGGCTCTCGTAGCTTCCGCCACCGGACTGCCGGTTGGACTCGGCGAGGGCGCGCAGGTCCGCGTTCTCGGACATCACGCGATGCAGCACGGCGTCCTCGATGTGGCTGGCCTTGACGTTGTACTCGACCCTGCCGTCGAGCGTGCGCAGCCGTTCCAGATAGTGGTCGGCGCGTTCGGCGAGCACGCCCGCGACGGTCTGGTCGTCGGGGGCGACGCTGCCGAACCGCATCGGCAGCACGCAGCCGCCGCCACCCGCCTCGGCCAGCACGTTCTGATGGGCGAGGAGGTCCCGGCGCTTGGGCCGCAGCCCTTCGGGAGCCTCACTGACCACCGCGGACAGCTCACCCTCGGTGATCACCCGGACCGGGCACGGCGGATCGCCCACCCCGCCCATGCCCTCGGGCAGGGAGGGGTGTGCCGCGGCCGTGATGCCGTAGACGTACGTACTCACTCCTGCTCCTCCTTCCGGCGGGACGCGGTCGACTTGCGCGCACGCGGCCGGGACTCGGTCTCGCCCGAGTGCTCGTCGCGGGCCTGCTGGAAGGCGTCGGAGATGGTCTGCGCGGCGCCGGACAGCGCGCCCTTGGACTTCCCGCGGGCGCCGGACTCGGTGACCTCACCCACGATCTCGGGCAGGCCCGGGCTCTTGTTGGGGCCCGACTCGAGGTCGAGCCGGTTGCAGGCCTCGGCGAAGCGGAGATACGTGTCGACGCTGGCGACGACGACGCGTACGTCGATCTTCAGGATCTCGATGCCGACGAGGGAGACCCGCACGAACGCGTCGATGACCAGTCCTCGGTCGAGAACGAGTTCGAGCACGTCGTAGAGGCCGCTGGAGCCGCCTCCGCCGGTCTGTTGTGCGGGTACTACGGTCATGCCTGTCCGACCTCCTTGTCGTGGGAACCGTCCGTGGTCGCGGGCGGGCGGTCTAGCGGCCGCCTGGCCTGTGCGCGGTGTCGGCACGTCCGCGCTCGTAGCGGCGGACCCGCCGGTACCCGGTGAGCTGCCCCTGCGGGTCGAGTTCGACCTGGTAGCTCGCCATCAGGCTCATCGTGTCGGGCACCCTGGGGAGTTCGAGCACCTCGACCTCCAACGCCCAGCCGTCCTCCGTCTGTTCGAAGGACGACACCGACTCGGCGGCCATGCCGGTGAGTTCGGCGAGCTGGGCGCGTGCCTGACGCAGTACGTCCATGGGGCCCGGCCGGTTGTGCGCGGCCGTGTCGGGTTCCTTGTCGCGGTTGCGTTCCTGGCGTGAATTGTGTGTCTCTGACGTGTTGTGTGTGTTCGTCATGGCCACCTCTTTGTCCGAGTGGCCGGAGGTACCCCGCTCAAACCTTCACATTCGGCCGGACACGCCTCGCGGTCGGACGGCCTCGTTCCGTAGCGCGTCCAGCCTGCGCCGGGCCGGCCCCAGCGCCCTGCCCCGGCCGGGCACCTCGGCCCAGGGGTTGGTCCGGGCCTGGTCGGCGGCGTCGGCGATCGTCCAGCGGCGGGCGTCCACGGCGGGATCGGTGAGCTGGTCCCAGGTGACGGGTACGGCTACGGGGGCTCCGGGCCTGGCCCGCACCGTGTAGGGGGCCACGGCGGTCTGTGCGTAGGCGTTGCGCCCCATGTCCAGGAAGAGCCGGTCACCGCGCTCCTCCTTGCGGACGGCGGTGGTGAGCCGGTCGGGGTGCTCGGCGGCGAGCAGTTCGGCGAGGTCGCGGGCGAAGGCGCGGACCTCGTCGAAGTGGTGCCGGCCGTTCAGCGGCACGACGAGGTGTACCCCGCGGGAGCCGGTGGTCATCGGCGCCGACGGCAGCCCCAGCCGGTCAAGCAGGTCACGGGCCCAGCCTGCGGTCTCCCGTACCGTGGCGAAGTCCTCGCCGGCCGGGTCCAGGTCCAGCACCAGGCGGTCGGGGCGGTCGGGTGCCGTGGCGCGCGACAGCCAGCGGTGCAGGGTGAGACAGGCCTGGTCGGCGAGGTAGACGAGGGTGGCGGTGTCGTCGCAGACCACATGGGTCACGGTGCCGCCCTCCTTGGCGACCTCGGCCCGCTCGATCCACTCCGGGTAGTGGTCCGGGGTGTTCTTCTGCATGAACCGGGGCCCGTCCAGGCCGTCCGGGTACCGTTCCAGCATCAGCGGGCGGCCGCGCAGCTGCGGCAGCAGGAAGGGCGCGACCGACCTGTGGTACTCGACGAGGTCGGCCTTGGTGTACTCGGGCGCGCCGTCGCCGCCACCGGGGAACAGGACCTTGCCGGGCCGGTGCAGCTCCACGGTGCGGCGGCCGGCCCGTACCGGCCGCCGCTCGCCGCCGGTCACCGCACGACCGCCTCCTCGACGAGCAGCCGCCCGGCCGCCGCGATCGCCTCGGCGTCGATGCCGGCGGCGTGCAGCTGCTGGTCGGGCGCGGCCGATCCCGGCATGGTCCGTACGGCGAGCCGGACCAGGCGCGGCACCGGCCTGCCGTCGCCGAACGCCTCCGCGACCGCGTCGCCGAGCCCGCCCTCCTCGTGGTGGTCCTCGACGGTGAGCAGACAGCCGGTCTCCTCGGCCGCGCGGTACAGGGTCCGCCGGTCGACGGGCTTGACGGAGTACAGGTCGACGACCCGGATCCGGATGCCGTCCTCGGCGAGCGCGTCGGCGGCCTTCAGTGCCTCGTGCAGGGTGACGCCGGCGGCGACCACGGTCAGCCGGTCCTCGTCGGAGGAGCGGAGCACCTTGCTGCCGCCGACCGGGAACTCCTCGTCCGGGCCGTAGATCACCGGGGCGGCGCCGCGCGAGGTGCGCAGGTAGCGGATGCCGTCGAGGCCCGCCATGGTCGCGACGAGCTTGGCGGTCTGGTTGGCGTCGCACGGGTACAGCACGGTCGAGTCGTACACCGAGCGGAACATCGCCAGGTCCTCGAGGCCCATCTGCGAGGGCCCGTCCTGCCCGATCGCCGAGCCCGCGTGCGAGCCGACCAGGTTGATGCCGCTGCCGCTGATCGAGGCCATCCGCACGAAGTCGTGGGCGCGGGTGAGGAAGGCGGCGAAGGTCGAGGCGTACGGCACCCAGCCGCGGGTGGCCATGCCGACGGCGCCTGCGACGAGTTGCTGTTCGGCGATGTAGAACTCGAAGTAGCGGTCGGGGTGTTCCTTGCCGAAGAGCTCGGTCCTGGTGGAGTCGCCGACCTCGCCGTCGAGTGCGACCACGTCGGCGCGAGCGTGACCGAGCGCGACGAGTGCCTTGCCGAAGGCGTCACGGGTGGGGACCTCGTCCCCCTTGTCGTAGCGCGGGAGTTCGAGCGGTCCGGTGGACGCGGAGTGCAGTGCGCGGGCCGCCGGAGGCTCCTTCACGTGGACGCGCAGGTCACGCTGGCCGCCCAGTTCGGCGATGGCCTCCTCGGCGTCCGGCAGTGGCTTGCCGTGCATGCCCTCGCGGTCCTCGACGGCGGCGACCCCCCGGCCCTTGCGGGTGCGGGCGAGGATCACGGTGGGCTGGCCCGCGGTGGACGCGGCCTCGCCGCAGGCGCGGTCGACGGCGTCCACGTCGTGGCCGTCGATCTCCACGGTGTGCCAGCCGAAGGCCTGGAAGCGGCGGGCGTAGGCGTCGAGGTCGTGGCCGTGCCGGGTGGGGCCGCGCTGGCCGAGCCGGTTGACGTCCACGATCACGGTGAGGTTGTCGAGGTGTTCATACCCGGCGTGTTCGGCGGCCTCCCAGACAGAGCCCTCCGCCAGCTCGCTGTCCCCGCACAGCACCCAGACCCGGTAGCGGCCGTGCTCCAGCCGCTTCCCGGAGAGTGCGATGCCGACGCCGACGGGCAGGCCCTGGCCGAGGGAGCCGGTGGCCGTCTCGACCCAGGGCAGCCGGCGCGGTGTGGGGTGCCCCTCCAGGTGGCTGCCGAGCTTGCGGAAGGTGAGCAGTTCGGCGTCGTCGATGGCGCCGGCCGCCTTGTACGCGGCGTAGAGCAACGGGGAGGCATGCCCCTTGGAGAGGATGAAACGGTCGTTGCCGGGGTGGGTGGGCCGGTCGAAGTCGTAGCGCAGATGGTGGGCGATCAGTACCGCCATCACATCGGCGGCGGACATCGACGAGGTCGGATGCCCGGACTCGGCAGCGGCGGCCGCCCGCACGCTGTCCACGCGCAACTGCTGGGCGAGTTCTACGAGTTCGTCGGTGTTCATGGGGCTCCTTCCGGGGGTCCGGCACGGACCCGGGTACCCGTCCCCCGCGGGTCCGCACTCTTCGCGCGGAACCGGCCCGGCGGTCACCCTGCGGGGCCGGCTGCTCACGGCGCGCCGTCCGGGGCGCGGGCCGGGTCCGAGGCCTCCCACGTAACCGTAGGCGGGGCGGTCCTACCGCGCCCGCCGAACAGTCCCGCGGCCCCCTGTCTCACTGTGTCAGGGCGGGTTCACCGCGTCGGGGCGGGTTCACCGCCTCAGGGCGGGTCGGGCGCGGTCAGACGCGGCGCGGGGGTGTGCCGCCGTCCGTGCCGGGCGTGACCGGCGGCTCGGCCGGCATCGGCGGGTACGGCAGTCCGGTGCCGCTCCGCGGGTCCCCGGGGGTCGTGGCGCCCGCCATCGGATGCGGGGCCCGCGGACCCTTGGGGCGGCCCGCCTCCCGCAGCAGGGCGGCGACCGCGGCGAGGAGCACCGCGGTGACCAGCGCCGCGGCCCACCCGGGCAGCACGATCGCCAGCGCCAGCCCCACGGCCAGCGCGACCGCGGCCCCCGCGTACAGGGCGACCGCGCCGGAGGCCGCGTACAGGGCCGCCGTGCGCCGCCGCTTGCGGCCCTGTTCGCGCAGTTCGTCGCGTACGGTCTCGCGTGCGACCTGCGCCAGTTCGTCGACGAGCTCCTTGTCCAGATGGTCCAGATGGTCCAGACGGTCGATGTGGTCCATGGGGGGCGGGTACCCGGACCCGGATCGCGGTAACAGGAGAACACCGGAGGCTGCACCATCGCGCCCGGCGCCAACTAGGCTCGACGCATGGAGATTCTGGGCGCCTCCCTGCGCATCTGCGTCGACGACCTCGATACCGCGATCCCGTTCTACGAACGTCTCTCCGGCGGCAGAGCCAGCCGGTTCGAACGCGGCGGCGTCCAGGTCGCCGCGGTCGGCTCGTTCCTGCTGATGAGCGGCCCGGAGGCGGAGCTGGAGGTGCTGCGCAAGGTGTCCGCGACCATCGCGGTGAAGGACGTGACGGAGGCGCACCGGCTGCTCGGCGACCTCGGCGCGCAGATCATCGCGGGACCGGTGCCGACACCGGTCGGCCGCAACCTGCTCGCGATGCACCCGGACGGCTCGATCTTCGAGTACGTCGACCAGCACCAGGCCTGATCAGGGGCCGGGCGGCCGCATGCGGAAGTCGTACCGGCCGGGCAGCGGCTCGTCGCCGAGCCGCGCCCACAACCGGTCGACGACGTCCGTGCCCTCCCGCAGGTCGGCGACCTCGAAGCCGCTGTCGAACACGGCCCGGGCGGCCTGAGGCCGTCCCTCCGCGAGCAGCAGTTCCGCCTCCAGGAGCCGGAACCGGCCCCGCGCCCGGGTCGCGGGCAGCAGCGCCTCCCACACGGCGCGGGCGTCCGCGACCCGCCGTACCCGCAGCAGCGCTTCCAGGGCCTCGCGGCCGAGCGCCGCGCAGGCCGCCGTCCAGGTCTCGCCGTCGTCGCGGCGTTCCCGGCACAGGTCGTCGAAGGCGTCGGCGTACCGCTCGGCGGCCCGCTCGTGATGCCCGTACTCCTGGTCCGCGACGGCGAGACAGCGCAGCAGCGGCCACAGGGACGGCGCGAGCCGGAGGCCGCGTTCCCAGCTGCGGACGGCCTGCGCGCGGTCCCCGGCGTGCCACTGGGCCACGCCGAGGTGGTACTCGGTGTGCGGGGTGGCGGGGGCCGTCTCCAGCATGTCCCGCCAGTGCGGGGCGACCAGCGTCGGCCCCGGCGGCCGTACCCGGCGGGGCTCGGGCAGCGTGCCGGTGCGCAACAGCTCGTGCCAGGGCGCCTGTTCCTCGCTCAGCGTCGACTCGGCGAACGGCGTGCCGGGCAGCTTCCGGTCCGCGCGCAGCACTTCGAGGGCGCCCCAGCCGGAGCCGGTGGCGAGGAGTTCGCCGGGTTCGGCGTCGGCGTACGGCTGCCAGACGGCACGGGCGGCGTCGAGCGCGGCGCGCGGCAGGGCGGCCTCCAGCGCCTCCCCGGCCGCCTCGGGAGGTGCCGTCAGCGGCCCGTACGCCTCCAGCCAGGACACCTCGCCGCCCGCGTCGAGCCGGACGTGTTCCAGCTGGGTGCGGGCGAGTCCGGCCTGGATCTCGCGGTAGCCGCCGGTGCCGGACGCGCCGAGCCACTCCTGCCAGCGCCGGCCGCCCGGCCCGGAGCCCCACACGAACTGTTTCCGGCCGCGCAGTTCGTCGGTGGAGGTCTGCACCAGCCCGTGTCCCTCCGCGTCCAGCGCGGCGATCCAGCGGCGCCGCTCCTGCGGGATGTCGTAGAACCAGTCGGTGGCACAGGAGCGTCGGGCGTCGTACGACGGGACGGGCACCCGGCGCAGCCGCCGCTCGGGTCCGAACTCCCAGGCCTCCTCTGCCGGTACGGCGATCCGGCGGTCCTCGGGGACCGCCGTGTTGGACCACCAGTACAGCGGCACGGGGTGCTCGTGCGGGTTGCGCACGCGGACGCCGGCGTACAGGAAGTCGGAGCCGTCCGGCAGCCAGAGGTCGACCTGGAACGGCAGGTCGCGCAGCCGCTCCCATTCCCACAGCCGCAGCATCTCTCCGCCGTCGGGGGCTTGGACACGGGCCGCGTGCAGGGGCGCGCAGGAGAGGGTGGTGTGGCCGGTGGCGCCGATGTTCCACTCGATCCCGCCGGCATACCAGGCGCCGTTGAGGGCGAGGTTGGCGGGCTGGAACACCGGGTTGCGGTGGAGGAGTTCGCGGCCCGTGGGCAGGTGGACGAGGGAGACGACCCGGCCGCCGAGACCGGGCAGGACGGTGGCGCGCAGCCGGTCGTTCTCGATCACGAGGGTGTCCAGGGCACGGGGCTCGCGGGTCCTGCCGTAGCCGTCGCGGATCCGGACCGGCAGGAGGCTGCGCAGCGGTCCGTAGCCGATCTGCCGGGCCATGTCCCTTGGCAGGTCGTCGCGTTCGCGCTCGTCGACGCCGTGGACCTCTTCGAGGAGGCGGAGCGGGGGCAGCGGGTTGTCCGGGCCCAGCTCCGCCGCGGGCAGGGTCAGTACCTCACGTCGGATCCTCGTCACGATCACCATGGAACCCGGCCCGCGGTGAGTCGGCCAGGGGAGCTACGGGTCAGGATTGCGCAAAGGCCGTCAGCCGTCCGTGCGCATCTCCGCCGTGATCGCCCACCGTTCGTGGTCGCGCCAGGCGCCGTCGATGTAGATCATGTTCGGGGAGAAGCCCTCCAGACGGAAGCCGGCACCGCGCGCGAGCGCGATGGACGCGGCGTTGCCGGGCTGGGCGTTGATCTCGAGGCGGTGCAGGCGCATCGGCCCGAAGGCGTGGTCGACGACCAGCCCCATGGCCTCCCGCATCAGTCCGCGCCCGGCCGCGTGCGCGAACACGCCGTAGCCGAGGGCGCCGCACTGGAAGCCGCCCTCGACGATGTTGTTGATGTTGATGAACCCGGCGATGGCACCGTCGGCGTCCTTCTCGCACACCAGGAACCCGGCCTTGGTGCGGTCCTCGATCAACCGCCCCGCGTAGCCCGCGTAGGCGGCGTCCGTGGTGGGCGGGAACAGCCAGGGCTGGTGCAGGTCCTTGCTCTCCCGGGCCCGGGCGATGAACTCGGCGCCGTCCTCGTAGCTGAAGTGACGGATGCCCACGCGGGGGCCCTCGGCGAGGTAGCGGGAAGCGGTGTGCGGCATCCCGTCACCCTACGCGCCGCCCCGGCCCTCCGGTGGGCGGTCAGCACAGCGCCGGCTCGGCCAGGGTCAGGGTGCCCGCGTCGGCGTCGAGTTCAGCGGCCACCCCCAGCGGGACCGTCAGGGCCGCCGCGCAGTGCCCGAACCCGAACTCCTCGGCCACCGGCACCCCGAGCCCGCCGAGCCGGTCGGCGAGTGTCGCCCGTACCCTCTCGTACGGCCCGCAGCGGTCCCAGGACCCGAGCAGGATCCCGGCGACGCCGTCGAGCCAGCCGGACCGCAGCAGCTGGGTGAGGCTGCGGTCGAGGCTGTACGGCTGCTCGCCCACGTCCTCCAGGAGGAGCAGCCCGCCGCGCACGCCGGGGTGGGTGCCCGGGGTGCCGAGACCGGTGGCGAGCATCCGCAGGCAGCCGCCGACGGTGACGCCCGCGGCCCGCCCTGGGACCAGCGTGGTGCCCCGGGAGGTGATCGTGCGGACCGTCTCCGGGGCGAACAGGGTGGCCCGCAGATGCTCCTGGGCCCCGGTGCTCTTGACGAAGTCCACGCCCGCGGCCACCGGCCCGTACAGGGTGGCGAGCCCCAGCCGGGTGGCGAACGCCTCGTGCAGTACCGTCCCGTCGCTGAAGCCGACGAACACCTTCGGCCCGGCGGCCCGCATCGCCTCCCAGTCGAGCAGGTCGACGACGCGCTGGGCGCCGTAGCCGCCGCGTGCCGAGAGCACGGCGGAGACGGACGGGTCGCACCAGGCCCGCTGGAGGTCGGCCGCGCGGTCGGCGTCGGCGCCCGCCAGGTACCCCGACGTGGTGTCCTTCGCCAGGACATGGGGGGCCACCACCGGGTCGAGGTCCCAGCCGCGCAGGATGTCGAGGCCGGCCTGGAGCCGCTCCTCCACGACCGGCCCGCTGGGCGCCACGACCGCGACCCGTGCACCGGCGGTCAGCCGCGACGGCCTGGTCAGCGCGTTCACCCGATCAGCTCCAGAGCCGGGATCCCGGCCACGTCGAGGCCGAACACCTGGGCGTAGAGGGCCAGTTCGGCCTCCAGGGCGCGGACCAGGGTCTCGGCGCGGCGGAAGCCGTGGCCCTCACCCGCGAAGGTGAGGTACGCGTGCGGCACCGCCCGGCCGTCCAGCCGGGCCAGGAAGCGTTCGCACTGCGCGGGCGGGCAGATCACGTCGTCCAGGCCCTGGAGCAGCAGGAAGGGCGCGGTGAGCCGGTCCACCTGCTCGCTGGGCGACCGTTCGGCGTAGCGCTCGGGCACCTCGGCCTGCGGCCCGATCAGGGATTCCAGGTACCGGGACTCGAAGTCGTGGGTCTCCCCCGCGCCCCAGCCGACGAGGTCGAGGACCGGGTAGGCGATGGTGCCGCAGGCGTAGACGTCGGTGCCGGTCAGGGAGGCGGCGGCGGTCCAGCCGCCCGCGCTGCCGCCGCGGATCGCGAGCCGGGCGCGGTCGGCGCTGCCCTCCTCGGCGAGGGCGAGCGCGACGGCCGCGCAGTCCTCGACGTCGACCACGCCCCACTGCTCGCGCAGCCGCTCCCGGTACTCCCGCCCGTACCCGGTGGAGCCGCCGTAGTCGACCTCGGCGACCCCGATGCCCCGGGAGGTGAAGTAGGCGATCGCGAGGTCGAGGACGAGCGGCACCCTGCTGGTCGGGCCGCCGTGCGCCCAGATGACGTACGGCGGCAGCTCGCCCTCGGGCGCGGTGTGGCCGGGATGGCGGGGCGGGTGGACGTAGGCGTGCACCTCGCGGCCGCCCGGTCCGGCGAAGGTGCGGGCCTGCGGCTCGGAGTAGTAGGCCGGGTCGACGGGGTCGCGGTGCGGGGTGCCCACGACCCGGGCGCGGGCGGAGGCGGTGTCGAGTTCGACGACCTCGGGCGCGGTGCGCGGCCCGGCGCCGACCGCGACGACCCGGGTGCCGTGCACGGCGAGGGTGGGCGCGAACTCGGCCCAGGGTCCGGCGGTGTCGGCCACCTCGCCGGTCTCCGGGTCCAGCACGCCGAGCGCGGTCGGTCCCCGGCCGTGCACGACGGCGATCAGCCCGTCGGACAGCGGAGCGAACCAGCGGGATCCGAGCCTCCAGAGCGGTCCGGCGAACTCCTCCGCACGCGGGCAGAGCGAAGCGAGCGGGGACTCCTCCCGCCCGGCGGGTGGGGAGGGAACGTCGTCCCGGTAGAGGTTCCACCAGCCCTCGCGGTCGCTCGCGTACAGCAGCCGGCCGTCCGCCGCCCACTCCACCTGGGCGACGGCCTCCCGCGGTCCGCCCGCGACCGCGCGGACCGCGTGCAGCAGGCCGTCGTCGCCGACCTCGCCGACCAGCAGTTCGGTGCCGTCCCAGGGCATCCGCGGGTGGTCCCAGGCCAGCCAGGCGGCCCGCCGCCCGTCGGGCGAGAGCCGTGGCCCGGTCACGAACCGGTGCCGCTCGCCTGTCAGTTCACGTACCGCGGCCCGGTCGTCGGCGGCCGAGCCGTCCAGGGGTACGGCGGCGGGCACACGCCGTACGTCGGAGGGGCCGTCGCCGGTGGACTCCTCCAGCACGCACCACACCTCACCCCGGTCCAGGAGCAGCCGCGGTTCGGCCCAGCGGGGTCCCGGCGGGGTCAGCGGGCGGGGCTCGCCACCGGGCTCGTAGCGGTACAGACGCTGGTCGTCGAAGTGCACGAAGACCAGCAGCGGCCCGCCGCCGTCGACGGGTACGGCACCGTCCCAGGGGTGTCCGCCGTACTCGATGACCCGGCTGCGCACGTTCCACGGCGCTGGCAGCACGGACTCGCGGGTGTCGCCCCGGACCAGGGTCCGGCGGCCGCCCTCCGCCGGCCGGGGTTCGGTCCACCAGGGTTCGCCGCCGACGAACCCCACCCAGTCGGGGGTGCCGTCGTGCGCCGCGGCCAGGGCCGCGTCGACCGGCGAGTTCCATGAGCCGTACGCCTTCGTCTCCACGCTGTCTCCTCCGCGGTCAGGCCGTGCGCAGGAAGCGGTCCAGGACCTGGACGCCGAAGTGCAGGGCCTCGACGGGCACGCGTTCGTCGACGCCGTGGAAGAGGGCCTGGTAGTCGAGGCCCTCGGGCAGCCTGAGCGGGGCGAAGCCGTAGCCGGCGATGCCGAGCCGGGAGAACTGCTTGGCGTCGGTGCCGCCGGACATGCAGTACGGCACCACGTGCCCCTCGGGCGCGAACTCCTCGACGGCGGCCCGCATCCGGGCGTAGATCGGCGCGTCCAGCGGTGCCTGGAGGGCGACCTCGCGGTGCTCGAACTCCCAGTCGACGTCGGGTCCTGTGAGCCTGTCGAGGGTGGCGCGGAACTCGTCCTCGGTGCCGTACAGATAGCGCCCGTCGACGAAGGCGACGGCCTCGCCGGGGATGACGTTGACCTTGTAACCGGCGTTCAGCATGGTCGGGTTGGCGCTGTTGCGGACGGTGGCCTCGACCAGCTTGGCGGCCGGGCCGAGTTTGTCGAGGAGCAGGTCGACCTCGTGCAGGTCGGGCTCGATGCCGTAGAGCACGGCGATCTCGGTGAGGGCCGCGCTGACCGTGGGGGTGAGCCGGGGCGGCCAGGTGTGCTCCCCGATACGGGCGACGGCGGCGGCGAGCCGGGTGACCGCGTTCTGCTTGTTCACCTTGGAGCCGTGTCCGGCCCGGCCGCGCGCGGTGAGCCTGAGCCAGGCGGTGCCGCGCTCTCCGGCGGCGACGGGGTAGAGCTGCCGCCCGCCGCCGTCGTGGAAGGTGAAGGCACCGGACTCGCCGACGCCCTCGGTGCAGCCCTCGAAGAGTTCGGGGTGGTGGTCGGCGAGGAACCCGGAGCCGTCGACCGCGCTGGCCTCCTCGTCGGCGGTGAAGGCGACCACGATGTCCCGGCGCGGCCGTACGCCCTCGCGGGCCCAGCCGCGCACCACCGCCAGGATCATCGCGTCCATGTTCTTCATGTCGACGGCGCCCCGCCCCCACACCACCCCGTCGCGGACCTCTCCGGAGAAGGGGTCGACGCTCCAGTCGGAGGCCTGCGCGGGCACCACGTCGAGGTGGCCGTGGACGAGGAGCGCGTCGGCGGCCGGGTCGGTGCCCTCGATCCGCGCGACGACGTTGGTACGGCCCTCGGTGCGCTCCAGGAGGATCGGCTCCAGGCCCGCTCCGGCGAGCCGCTCGGCCGCGTACTCGGCGGCGGGCCGCTCCCGGCAGTCGCCGCCGCCGAAGTTGCTGGTGTCGATCCGGATCAGCTCGGAGGTGAACCGGACGGCCTCGTCCAGTGCCTGCTGGTCAGCCATACTGCTCCTCCACCGCGGCCGAGACGATCGTGGTGACCGCCTTGAAGGTACGGATGCCGTCGTACATGGTCTCTTCGGTGTACGCCACCTTGCGCTCGCCGATCCGCTCGACGCCGGGGACGACGGTGGCGGACAGGGCGAGGTGTTCGGCGTCGAACTCCAGGGCGATCGTGAACGGCCCGCCGGTCACCGGTTCGTGCCGCACCGCGAGGCGGGTGGCGTCCTTGGCGGCGCCCCGGATGTCGGCGGCGGTCCTGGCCGGGGTCCGGCACACCGCCGCGTACCGGGAGACGTGGTCCTTGACGGCGACCTTGAGGGCCTCCGGCGCGTAGCCGAGGGCGTCCTCGCAGGCCAGGTCGTCGCCGGTGAAGAGGATGACGGGGACGCCGTACTCGGCGACCACGTGCGCGTTGAGCAGGCCCTCGCTGGCGCGCACGTCGTTCAGCCAGACGCCGGTGATGGAGTTGGCGAGGTAGGTGTGGGCGAGGACGCCCTCCATGCCGGCGCCGGTGTGGTAGCCGACGAAGGCGACACCGTCGACGTCGCCGTGCTGGACGCCCTCGACCATGGAGAGGCTCTTGTGGCGGCCGGTGATCATCTCGGCGCGTTCGTCGAGCTCCTCCAGGAGCAGGTTGCGCATGCTCCAGTGGGCCTCGTTGATGAGGACCTCGTCGGCGCCGCCGTCGTGGAACCCGAGGACGGCGGCGTTGACGTCGGAGGTGAACAGCGACCGGCACCGCTCCCACTGCGGGGTCCCGGGCAGCACGTCGCCGGGCCAGGTCACCCCGGTGGCGCCCTCCATGTCGGCGCTGATGAGGATCTTCATGGTCCGTCACGTTACGCGCCGCAGGGGGGCCGGGCCAGGAGGCGGGGGCGTGCCGCCCGCCTCGCGCCGCCCGGGGTCCGCCGTGTGGTCCGCCGTGTGGTTCGCGGTGTGGTTCGCGGTGTGGTCCGCCGTGTGGCCCGTCAGCCCTCCCGCCCGGCCACCAGCCACTTCGACGGCAGCACTATCCGCTCGCCTTCGGGGGTGAACTCGGTCGTCGTCAGCGGAAGTTCACCGCTCGCCAGGACCGTGAGGCCGGCGCTGCGCAGATATGCGGGGACCGCGTCGTCGGCGACCTCGCCGGGGGCGATCCCGTGCCGGAAGATCGGGGCGAGCTTGGGCGGCGGCCCCGCCGGGCTCTGGGCGAGGCCGCCGAGGACGGGGCGGGCGGCCTCGGAGAGTTCCACGAGGAAGACCCGGCCGCGGCTGCCGACGAGGGTGGCGATGGTGTCGGCCAGCGGCTGCCGGTCGTCCGGTTCGCACTGGTGCAGGACACCCCTCATGTAGACGTTGGCGTCGCTCAGCTCGTGGTGCAGGGCCTGCGCCTCGGTCTTCTCGGCCGCGTCGAGACGCCGGTAGCCGGCCTGTCCCGCGGGGTCGGCGCGCCGGGCGTGCTCCAGGGCGGCCTCGGATATGTCGGTGCCCAGGACGCGCGGGAAGCGCTGGGCGAGGAAGCGGGTCTGGGTGCCGTTGCCGCAGCCGAGGTCGACCAGGGGCAGCCCCGGGTCGGTGAGGTGGGGTTCCAGGAGGGCGACGTGGACCGCGGCGGTCACGTCCGGTTCGGCGTCCCAGAACACCGCCCCGGGCTCCTCGGGCGCCTCCTGCCAGAAACCTTCCCAGGCATGCCGGTACCGACTCGTCACACTCATGGCCAACTCCCCAGGGTGAAACCACAGATGACCGCCGTCACCGACGGGCCAGTACGGTTTACCCTGCGCGGGTTTCAGCCACAAGCGCCCGGCGCGTTCCTTCACCACACGTTCGGCGAACGTGCGCCCCCTGGGTCAGCGGCGCCGCGAGGTGAGTTCGAACCAGACGGTCTTCCCGGCGGCGGTACGGCTGGTGCCCCACTCCCGGGCCAGGGTGCTGACCACTCGCAGTCCGCGTCCGGTGTCGGCGTCGGGGCGCGCGCTGAGCAGGGTCGGCAGGGTGTGGTCGTCGTCCTCGACCTCGCACAGCAGGGTCTCGCCGCGCACCAGCCGGAGCAGCACCGGGCGGCTGTGGGAGTGCCGTACGGCGTTGGTCACGAGTTCGCTGACCATGAGTGCGGCCTGGTCGGCGAGGCGTCCGAGGCCCCAGTCGTGGAGTTGTTCGCGGACGGCGGCGCGGGCCCGCGGGACCTCGGCGGGGTCCAGGGCGAGGCGCCATTCGGCGACGTCCTCGGGCTCGATGCCGTTGAGGCGGGCCATCAGCAGGGCGACGTCGTCCTTGCGGCCGCCCCGGGTGTTGAGGGCGCGGATGATGGTGTCGCAGGCGTCGTCCATCGAGGCGGCCGGGTGGGCGGCGGACTCGCACAGGGTGGCGAGGCCGACGCCGATGTCCTCGCCGCGCATCTCGACGAGCCCGTCGGTGCACATCACCAGCCGGTCGCCGGGCTCCACGCGCACCCGCAGCGACTCGAAGGCGACCCCTCCGACGCCTATGGGCGCGCCGGTGGGCAGGTCGAGGAGTTCACTGCGGCCGTCGACGGCGCGGACCAGCACCGGCGGGATGTGGCCCGCGTTCGCGATGTGCAGTTCGCCCTCGATCGGGTCGTAGACGGCGTAGAGGCAGGTCGCGAGGTAGCTGTCGCCGAGGCGTTGCGCCAGGTCGTCGAGGTTGCGCAGGAGCTGGGCGGGCGGCAGGTCGAGCGCCGCCATCGTCTGCACGGCGGTGCGCAACTGGCCCATCATCGCGGCCGAGTTGAGACCGTGGCCCATGACGTCGCCGACGACCAGGGCGGTGCGGGCGCCGGGGAGCTTCACCGAGTCGAACCAGTCGCCGCCGACCCGTCCGAGCAGGGTGCCGGGCAGGTAGCGGGTGGCGATGTCACAGCCCGCCATCCGCGGCGGGATGTGCGGCAGCATGCTGTCCTGGAGGGTCTCGGCGACGCTCTCCTGGAAGGTGTACATGCGGGCGTTGTCGAGCACGAGGCCCGCGCGGGCGGCGAGTTCGGCGCCGGTGACCCGGTCCATGTCGTTGAACGTCTCGCGCTCGGGGTGGCGCAGCAGGATCATGAAGCCGAGCACGACGTTGCGTGCCTTCAGCGGGACCACCAGCATCGAACGGCCGCTGATCAGCGGCCGGATGTCGCGCTTCTCGAACTGGGAGGCGATGGCGTGGCCCATCTCCTCGCTGATCCGCGGCACGAGGACCGGTTCGCCGCTGGTCATGCACTGGAAGAACGGGGTGTGCGCCGGGAACGGCATGGCCTCGCCGACCGGTACGACGTCGTCCCAGCGGCCGGGTTCGTCGGTGTGTTCGAGGGCGACCCGGTGCCACATGGTGGTGGTGTCGGGCACGCCGTCCGGGAACCCCTCGCCGGCGACGACCTGTTCGCGCAGGTAGGTGCCGGCGACGTCGGTGAAGCGGGGGACGACGGCTCTGCTGACCTCGACGATGGTGCGGGACAGGTCGAGCGAGGTACCGATCTTGCCGCTGACCTCGTTGAGGAACTCGAGGCGTTCCCGGACGGCCGTGTACTCCAGGTCCTCGCCCTCGTCGGCGAGTTCGGCGGGTACCGGCAGGCCCTGGGCCGCCACGCGGGCGGCGCGCTCGCGGCGGGCCTTGCGCTCGGTGCGCCGGGCGACGCCCCAGTCGGGGGTCACCGGCACCCGGTCGTTCTGGCTGAACTCCAGAATCGGATAGCCGAGTTCGAGGACCTGGGCGACTATGCGGGCGCTTTCGTCGACACTCATGCTGGGCAGGATCTCGGGGAGCCTGCGGGCGAGTTCCTCGGCGCCGGGGAAGTCGGTGTGCAGGGCGAAGCCGGGTGCGATCCGCTCGAAGGCGATGCCCTCGTCCCGCTCGGTCCGGCGCAGCCCCTCGGCGTCGGCGGCCAGTACGAGGAGCCGCTCCTCGCCGGGGCCGACCAGCGGGTACGCCCACCAGAGCACGTCGGCGCGGTCGGGCCCCCATCCGGCGGGCGGGGGCTCCCCGGTCGCGCCGTGCCCGGACACGTCGATACGGGCGCGGCCCGCCGCCGGGAAGTTCAGCCGTCCGTCGAGGGACGACTCCAGGTCGGGGCCGAGTCCGTCGTACGCCGCGTAGGCCCCGTACGGGGTGAGCTCGTCGTCCTCGGGGAGGGCGCCGGAGACCGGCAGCAGGTCGAGGGCGGAGCGGCCGATCGCGTCCTCCCTGGCGGCGCCGAAGAGCCGCCGGGCGCCGGAGCTCCAGTGGGAGACCCGGCCGGCGCGGTCGACGACGACCACGGCCAGCGGGACGCGGCCCGCCACCGGATCCCCGGCACCGAGGCCGGCAGGTGCGTCCCGCTCGCTGCCACGGTCCATGAACCAGGCCCTCTCTCCCCACGGCTCCGCAAAAGATCTGTGCCGCCCGCCACTACCGTACGGTGGCGGGCGGTTGCGATGTGTGGCAATCCTGGAATTGGTTCCACCTGATCGCACCGGCGCGCAGGTCCGCGCCCCCGTGCGGTGCGCGAACCGCGTTCACCGCGCCGCTCGCCGGGCCCGCGGCCGCGCCTCCGCTCAGTCCTCGTGGCCGAGCTGGAGGTCGCGTTCGGTGCGGCCACCGCCCGCGACCTGGAGGACCGTGGCGACCGGCGGGTAGCCGGCGGCGATGACGGTGTACTCGCCCGAGGACAGGTCGACGAACCGGAACGTGCCGTCGGCTCCGGTGGTGAGGGTGTCCACGACGTTCCCGGCGGCGTCCAGCAGCGTCACCCGCGCGTCCTCCACCGGCCGCCCGCCCCCGGCGCGGACCGTGCCCCGCAGGACGGCGCCGCCGGCGAGTTCGACGTCCTGCCGGGTCTCCCGGGCGGCCTGGACGGTGACCGGGAGGGCGGCCGGGCGGAAGGCGGGGGCGCTGCCGGCGAGGGTGTACTCGCCGGCCACCAGCTCGGTGATGACGTAGCCGCCCTCGCGGCCGCTGCGGACGCTGGCGACCACCTCGCCGTGCACGTTGGTGAGGGTGACGGTGGCGTCCCTCACGGGGGTGCCGTCGGCGGTCAGGACGCTGCCCGCGAGGCGCCCGGCGCCGCCGAGGACCACGTCGAGTTCGACGGGGCGCTCGCCGACGGTCACGGTGACGGCCTGCGGCTGGTGTCCGCCGGCGGCGGCGATCAGGACGTACGACCCGGAGCCGGGGGTGGCCAGCGCGTACCGGCCGTCCGCGCCGCTGGCGCCGCGGCCGACCTGCCGGCCGACGGCGTCGATGAGGGTCAGGGCCGCGCGGGGCACCACGGTCCCGTCGGGGTGCTGGACCGTGCCGCAGACCGGGACCCCGGCGCCGGTGTGCGGCGGGCGGAGCGAGGTGGGGGTCTCCCCGGCCGGGGGCTGGGGGCGGGCCTGCGGGATCGAAGCGGTCACGGTCAGGGGGTCCGTTTCGGCGGTGGGGTGGGACACCAGCGGTTTCTCCTTGAGGAAGCAGGCGATGAGCAGGCCCAGGACGAGCACCGGGACCAGGTACAGGAAGATCCGGGGCATCGCGTCGGCGTAGGCGCGGACGTAGGCGTCGCGCAGCGCCGGGGGCAGCGCGTGGACGAGCTGCGGGGTGAGCCCCTCGGGGTCGGGCAGCCGGGCGCCGGCGCGGGCCGGGAGACGGTGCCGCAGGGCGTCGGCGAGCCGGTCGGCGAAGAGGGTGCCGAAGACGGCGGCGCCGACGCTGCCGCCGATCTGCCGGAAGTAGTTGTTGGCGCTGGTGGCGGTGCCCAGGTCGGTGGGCCGCACCGAGTTCTGCACGGCGAGCACGAGGACCGGCATCACCATGCCGATGCCGGCGCCGAGTACCGCCATCCAGATGCTGTACTGCCAGCGCGGGGTGCCGACCTCCAGCCGGGAGAGCAGCCACATGCCGAGGACCGACAGGCCGCCGCCCAGGACCGGGTGGATCCGGTAGCGCCCGGTGTGGCTGATGAGCTGTCCGGTGATGATCGAGGCGCCGACGATCCCGCCCATCATGGGCAGCATCAGCAGTCCGGACTCGGTCGCCGAGGCCCCGTCGACCATCTGTAGGAAGGTCGGCAGGTAGCTGGCGGCGCCGAACAGGGCGACGCCGACGACGAGCCCCACCAGCCCGGTCACGTTGAAGACGGAGTCCCGGAACAGCCGCAGCGGGATGAGGGGTTCGACGGCGTGGTGCTCGACGACGAGGAACAGCACGGTGGCGGCCGTCGCACCGGCGCCCAGCCCGAGGATGACGCGCGAGCCCCACGCGTACTCGGTCCCGCCCCAACTGGTCAGCAGGACGAGGCAGGTGGAGGCGACGGCGAGCAGCAGGGCGCCCAGCACGTCGAAACGGGCCCGGGCACGGGGCTTCGGCAGTTTCAGTACGACGGTGACGACGGCCAGGGTGACCAGCCCGAAGGGGACGTTGACGTAGAAGCACCAGCGCCAGGAGAGGTGGTCGGTGAAGTAGCCGCCGAGCAACGGCCCCGCGACGGAGGCGAGTCCGAAGGCGGCGCCGATCAGGCCCATGAACCGGCCGCGCTGCCGGGGCGGCACGATGTCCGCGATGATCGCCTGCACACCGATCATCAACCCGCCCGCGCCGACGCCCTGTACGGCCCGGAAGGCGATCAACTGGTCCATGCTCCGGGCCCGTCCGGCGAGCGCGGAGCCGACGGCGAAGACCAGGATCGCGAACTGGAAGACGCCCTTGCGGCCGATGAGGTCGCCGAGCTTGCCGTAGACGGGCAGTCCGATGGTGGCGGTGAGCAGATAGGCGGTGATCGCCCAGGACATCCGGTCGAGGCCGTGCAGCTCGCCGACGATCTTCGGCAGCGCGGTGGCGACGATCATCTGGTCCAGCGCGGCGAGGAGCAGGGCCAGCATCAGCCCGCAGAACACCAGCCAGGTGCGGCGCGTCCCGAGTCCGGATGCCGGAGCGGGCTCCGGCGCGGGGGCGTCCGCCGGCGCCATGGCCGGTTCCTCGTACTGCACCAGTGTCGTTCCGCCCACGTACCGCTCCCCTCGTCGCACCTGCGTGCAATTCCCGCCGTAAGGCGACAACTACGAACAAGCGCGACGAGTTACGGTACGAAGCGGGTGGACACGGAGATCCACTCGAACCGGTGAGGGGGGCCAACGCCCCCTGTCCGCCGGGAGGTTACTTCTCGACCTGGGCGGCGAGCCGGTCGAGGACGCCGTCGTAGATCCGGCCGAGGCCCTTGGGGGCGAAGGTCTTCTCGAAGAACCCGCCGATGCCGCCGGCGCCCTGCCAGGTGGTGTGGACGACGACCCGGGACTTCCCCTCCCCGGCGGGGGTGACGCGCCAGGTGGTGACCATGGAGGAGTTGCGGTCCTTCTCGACGAGCTCGCCGTCGGTGGGCTCGGTGACCTCCAGCAGGCAGTCGCGCACGCGCTTGCTGGCGGCCTGGAGCTTCCAGTGGACGAGGGTGCCCTCGCCGTCGCCGCCCTCGCGCACCTCGTACTCGCTGTAGTGCTCCGTCAGCAGGTTCGCGCGCGTGCCGCTGTAGTCGGCGAGGGTGTCGAACACCGTCTCCGGGTCCGCGGCGACGATCCGCTCCGTGGTGGCCTCGACCTGCGCCATTGCGTTCCTCCAGCAGCTGGGTTCTCGGGGTCGCGCCAAGCCAACCACCCCGGCGCCCGGCCGCCCAAATCGGGGGGCCGTAAGCGGTCGGAAACGGTACCCGCGCGGTCTCCGGGGATCGTCCGCACGATCATGGGAACAGATGTTCTATTCTGTGCCCAGTGCTACCGAGGAGGCGTCATGCGCTGGGAGAACCTCACCGAGGAGACCGGACACGGCCGGGCCGGCACCGCGCTGTTCGGCGCGGACGCGGTCACGACGCGCACGTTCGACACCCCCGAGTTCAGGGGGATCACGTTCCACGAGGTACGGGCGCGGTCGATCATCAACCGGGTGCCGGGCGCCTCGCGGATGCCGTTCGAATGGACGGTGAATCCCTACCGGGGCTGCTCGCACGCGTGCGTGTACTGCTTCGCCCGCAAGACCCACAGCTACCTGGACCTCGACACCGGGATCGGCTTCGACACCCAGATCGTGGTCAAGGTGAACGCGCCCGACCTGCTCCGCCGCCAGCTGGGCTCGCGCCGGTGGCTCGGCGACCACATCGCCATGGGCACCAATGTCGACTGCTACCAGCGCGCCGAGGGCCGCTACCGGCTGATGCCGGGGATCATCTCGGCCCTCACCGAGCACGCGAACCCGTTCTCGATCCTCACCAAGGGCACCCTCGTCCTGCGCGACCTCGACCTGCTGCGCCGGGCGGCGGACGTCACCGACGTCGGCATATCGGTGTCCGTCGGCTTCGTCGACCCCGAGCTGTGGCGGACCGTGGAACCGGGCACCCCGGCACCCGAGCGGCGCCTGGACGTCGTACGCGCCCTGGCCGGGGCGGGCATCGGCTGCGGGGTCCTCATGGCGCCGGTGATCCCCTTCCTGGGCGACCACCCGGCCCAGCTGCGGGCCACCGTCCGGGCCGTCGCCGCCGCCGGGGCCACCTCCGTGACCCCCCTGGTGCTGCATCTGCGGCCGGGGGCCCGCGAGTGGTTCATGAGCTGGCTGGCCGTGCACCACCCGCACCTGGTGCGGCGCTACGAGCGGCTGTACGCGGAGGGCGCCTACGCCCCCAAGTGGTACCAGCGCCGGATCACCCGTCAGGTGCACGAACTGGCCCGGGAGTACGGCATCGGCCCGGCCCGCGCGGGCGCGCCCCGCCGGCTGCCGGTACCGGCGGCCGGCCCCACGGGCGCGGCCGAGCCGTCCGAGCCGACCCAACTGACCCTGCTGTGAGCACCCGTCGCGCCCCAGGGCGTTCGAGCGCAACCCTCGGCCCAATCGGGTCATTACTCATCTGAACAGGTTCTTCCGGGCCCCGGCCCCGGGACGATGCGGCGAGGGCCGTGACACGCGCGGTCCGCGATCCCTCCGTCCTGGGAGGCTCCATGCGAACACGCGCAGCCGTGCTGTGCGCCGCCGCCGTCGTGGCCGGGTCGTTCACCGCCCCGCCCGCGAGCGCCACCACCCGGGCCGCCGTCCAGACGTCTCCGGTGACCTGGAAGAAGTGCGGCACCACCGACTACCCCACCCTGGAGTGCGGCACGGTCGAGGTGCCCCTCGACCACCGGAACCCCGGCGGGAAGAAGATCACGCTCGCCCTCTCCCGGGTCCCGCACACCGCCTCCGCCCCGCTCGGCCCGCTGCTGGTCAACCCCGGCGGCCCCGGCGGCAGCGGGCTGACCCTGGCGGGTTTCGTGGCGTCCGCACTGCCGAAGAAGGTGGCGGCCCGGTACGACGTCATCGGCTTCGACCCGCGCGGGGTCGGCAGGAGCGGCCCGGCGATCGACTGCGCGCCCGGCTACTTCGCGCCGGTGCGCCCCGACTCGGTCCCGGCCACCCCGGCGCTGGAGCAGGCGAACCTCGACCGGGTGCGGTCGTTCGCGGCGGCCTGCGGCAGGAAGTACGCGAGCGTGCTGCCGTACCTGGACACGGTCAGCGCCGCGCAGGACCTGGACCTGGTCCGGCAGGCCCTGGGCGCCCCCGAGATCAGCTACTTCGGCTACTCGTACGGCACGTACCTCGGCGCGGTCTACGCCAAGCTGCACCCGGACCGGATCCGCCGCCTGGTCCTGGACTCGATCGTCGACCCCACGGGCGTCTGGTACGACGACAACCTCGGCCAGGACCGGGCGTTCGACGACCGGCACCGTGCCCTGATGGCGTGGATCGCGAAGTACGACCCGGTCTACCGGCTCGGCACCGACCCGAAGCGGGTCGAGGCCAAGTGGTACGCCATGCGGGCGGCGCTGGCGAAGAAACCGGCGGCCGGCAGGGTGGGCGCCTCCGAACTGGAGGACACCTTCATCCCCGGCGGCTACTACAACGGCTACTGGCCCTACCTGGCCGAGGCGTTCTCGGCGTACGTCAACGAGAGGAAGACGGCCGCGCTGGTCGAGGCGTACGACGACTTCGGCGCGGTCGACGCGTCCGGCGACAACGGCTACAGCGTCTACGCGGCCGTCCAGTGCCGGGACTCGTCATGGCCGCGGGACTGGAAGCAGTGGCGCAAGGACAACTGGGCGGCGTACGAGAAGGCGCCGTTCATGGTCTGGAACAACGCCTGGTACAACGCGACGTGCGCCTACTGGCCGACGGAGACGCTGAAGCCGGCGGACATCGCCAACGCCGAGCTCCCGCCGGCGCTCCTCTTCCAGGCCACGGACGACGCGGCCACCCCCTACCAGGGCGGCGTCACCGCCCACCGGCTCCTCGCCGGCTCCAGCCTGGTGGTCGAGGAGGGCGGCGGCAACCACGGCATCAGCCTCAGCGGCAACGCCTGCCTGGACAAGCACCTCGCCGCCTACCTCACGGACGGCACGGTCCCGCGCGGCGCCGGGACGGCCGACGCGGTCTGCCGGAGGAGTCCCGACCCGAAGCCGCTCACCACCAAGACGGCCTCGACGACCTCCCGCGGCTCGACCCTGCACGGCCTGCTGGGCTTCCGCCGCTGAGCCGGACCCGCCGAACGCACCGGTCCGGCGGGGGTGTTGTCACACCCGTGGTCCACCATGGACGCATGAGTGATCTGACCCGCATCCCCGCCCCCGCCGGAGTCGCCCCCGCCGCCCAGTACACGCACGTGGTGGCGGGCACCGGCCGGTTCGTGGCCGTCTCCGGGCAGCTCCCGCTGGACGAACACGGCGCGCTGGTCGGCGAGGGCGACCCGGCCGCCCAGGCCGGACAGGTCTTCGAGAACCTGCGCCGGTGCCTGGCCGCGGCCG
Organism: Streptomyces humi; assembly: GCF_001005085.2. Classification (GTDB taxonomy): domain Bacteria; phylum Actinomycetota; class Actinomycetes; order Streptomycetales; family Streptomycetaceae; genus Streptomyces; species Streptomyces humi. The sequence goes on along the minus strand of NZ_LBMU02000023.1, from coordinate 21,807 downwards.
GCGCAGGCTTCGACGACGTCGTCAAACTCACCTACTTCGTCACGGACATGGCCCACATGCCGGCCCTCCGCGCGGCCCGCGCCGCCCACATACCGGAGGACCGCCTCCCGGCGTCCTCCGCCGTACAGGTGGCCGCCCTGGTCGCGCCGCAGTTCCTGATGGAGGTCGAGGCGCTGGCGGTGGTCGCCGGCTGACCGGCGGAGGCCGTCACCTCGGCCGCGGGATGTGGGCCAGCGCCCGGACCGCCGCCTCGGCGAGGGTGGGATGGGCCAGGGCCTCCTTGAGGACCCGGCCGGCCCGGGGGTCGGCGAGGGTGCCCAGGCCGTCCACGCAGGCGAGGGCGATCTTGCGGTAGGGGTCGTGGGGGCGCAGTCGGCGCTCCAGGGTGGTGATGAGAGCGGGGACCGACTCAGGGGCGCGCAGTTCGACCAGGAGGCGGACCGGGTGCAGGGCGTAGGCGACGCGCAGTTCGTTGGTGGCGAGGGCGGCGGCCGCGCGGGCGGTGCGCGGGTCCTGGAGGCGGGCGAGGGCGTGCGCGGCGGAGGCACAGCGCGGCGGGTCGCGGTGGTTGAGGAGGAGGACCAGGGTCTCGAAGGCCCGCCGGTCCCCGGCCACCCCGAGCCGGTACGCCGCCAGCTCCCTGGCCCACAGGGGCTGTCCGACGGCGGTCAGCACCTCCGCCAGATCATCGTGGTCCTCGGTGGCAAGAAGCCGGTCGTAGGCGGCCGTTCCCTGCGACTCCTGCCGCAGACGCTCCGTGAGTGATCGCAACTCTTCGTCCACGAAGCCCAGCGTAGAGGGGTTGTCGGGACAGGGGGACGTACATCACAAAGTCGGGGGGCTGGCGTGCTCGTTACCCGCCGGTTAAGCTCAATCGAGCGAGTCACCCACTCGCAGCAACGCTCACATCGGTTTGGTGACGCAGCCGTCGTGAGCACCAAGGTCGGTTCGGTACCTCGTACCGCAGTACGGCTCGGCTCCGGGACAGGGCCGGTCGGAATCCGCGGCCACCGGGCGTGTGCGCGCCCGTGGCGGCCGCACCGGGCGTGTGCGCTCGCAGCCCGGCGACACCCGCATTCACGCAGCTTCTTATCGCACCCGGTGCGCCCCTCGGCGCACCGGGGCGCGTTTCCAGTCGTCACCCTCATTCCTGGAGTCCCGCGATGGCCACTCCCCAGTCCGACCCTTCCCTGTCCCCGCTCCGCACCGTCGCCGTCGTCGGCCTCGGCACCATGGGCACCGGTATCACCGAGGTCCTCGCGAGGGCCGGCCGTCAGGTGATCGGCATCGACATCAGCGAAGCCCAGGCCGCCCGGTCCGTGGCCGCGCTGGAGACCTCCACCGCCCGCGCCGTGGCGCGCGGCAGGCTCACCGAGCGGGAGCGCTCCGACGTCCTCGCCCGGGTCCGCACCGGCACCGACCTCACGGCCGCGGCCGACGCCGACCTCGTCATCGAGGTGGTCCCGGAGTCGTACGACATCAAGCACCAGATCTTCCGCGAACTTGACGGCGTCGTCCGCCCGGACACCGTCCTCGCGACCGGCACCAACGCGCTCTCCGTGACCCGCCTGGCGGCCGCCTCGGCCCACCCCGAGCGCGTCCTCGGACTGCACTTCTTCAACCCGGCCCCGGCGATGAAGCTGGTCGAGGTCGTCTCCTCGGTCCTCACCGCGCCGGGCGCCGTCGCTGCCGTCACCGACCTCGCGATCGAGCTGGGCAAGGAGCCGGTCGCGGTCGGCGACCGCCCCGGGTTCGTCGCCGACGGGCTGCTGTTCGGCTATCTCAACCAGGCCGCCGCCATGTACGAGGCGAAGTACGCCTCCCGCGAGGACATCGACGCGGCCATGCGGCTCGGCTGCGGCCTGCCCATGGGTCCCCTGGCCCTGCTGGACCTGATCGGCGTCGACACCGCGCGCACGGTCCTGGACGCCATGTACGCCGAGTCCCGCGACCGGCTGCACGCCCCCGCCCCGATCCTCAAGCAGCTCAGCGAGGCGGGCCTGACCGGCCGCAAGTCCGGGCGCGGCTTCTACACCTACGAGGCCCCCGGCAGCGCCACGGTCGTCCGGGACGCCCAGACCCCGCTGGACGGCGCCGCGCTCACTCCGGGCCGCACGGTCCGCTCGGTCGGCGTCGCCGGGTCCGGCACCATGGCCTCCGGGATCGCCGAGGTCTTCGCCAAGGCCGGCTACGAGGTGGTCCTGGCCGCCCGCAGCGAGGAGAAGGCCCGGGCGGCGAAGACCCGGATCGGCAAGTCCCTGGACCGCTCGGTCGGCAAGGGCCGGATGACCGCCGAGGCCGCCGCGGGGACCCTGGACCTGATCACCCCGGCGGGTTCGTACGACGCCTTCTGCGACGTCGACCTGGCCGTCGAGGCGGTCGCCGAGGACCTGGAGGTCAAGCGGCAGCTGTTCCAGACCCTGGACAAGGTCTGCAAGCCGGGCGCGGTCCTGGCCACCACGACCTCCTCGCTGCCGGTGGTCGCCTGCGCCCGCGCCACCTCGCGTCCGCAGGACGTGATCGGCATGCACTTCTTCAACCCGGCGCCGGCCATGAAGCTGGTCGAGGTCGTCCGGACCGTGCTGACCGCCGAGGACGTGCACGCCACGGTCCGCGAGGTGTGCGCGAAGATCCGCAAGCACCCGGTGGACTGCGGCGACCGGGCCGGGTTCATCGTGAACGCCCTGCTGTTCCCGTACCTGAACAACGCGATCAAGATGGTCGAGGAGCACTACGCCTCGCTGGACGACATCGACGCGGCGATGAAGCTCGGCGGCGGCTACCCGATGGGCCCGTTCGAACTGCTCGACGTGGTCGGCCTGGACGTCTCGCTCGCGATCGAGAAGGTGCTGCACCGGGAGTTCCGGGACCCGGGCCTCGCGCCCGCGCCGCTCCTCGAGCACCTGGTGGCCGCGGGCTGCCTCGGCCGCAAGACCGGCCGCGGCTTCCGCGAATATGCCCGCCGCTGACGGCGTCGGCGACTGGTTCCGGGACGAGGACGACTGGGGCGGACTGCTCGACCCCGGCGGCCGTCCCCCGCCCGCCCGGCACGGCCGTCTCCAGCCCGCCGGGCCCGGCGGCCCCCCGTCCCCCGCGGGCGGGGGAAACCCCGGGCCTGCGCATCGAGCTGCGCACATGCAGTACGTTCGGGTCATGTCCCAGCCCGCCAAGTCCTCACGTACCCCAGCCACGCCCGACGCGCCGGAGAGCGCCGCGGGCAGCCGCGCGGCGGCCCAGCGGCTCAAGATGCGCCGAGAACTGGCGGCCGCCGCGATGGAGCTCTTCGCGACCAAGGGGTACGAGGCGACCACCGTCGACGAGATCGCGGCCGCGGCCGGGGTCGCCCGCCGCACCTTCTTCCGCCACTTCCGCTCCAAGGAAGAGGCGATCTTCCCCGACCACGACGACACGCTGGTCCGCGCGGAGGCGGTGCTCAACGCGGCCCCGGCGCACGAGCACCCGCTCGACACCGTGTGCCGTGGCATCAAGGAAGTCATGAAGATGTACGCGGGCCGGCCGGAGATCTCGGTGGCCCGTTACAAGCTGACCCGCGAGGTGCCCACCCTCCGCGAGGCCGAGATCGCCTCGGTGGCCCGCTACGAGCGCCTCTTCACCCGCTACCTCCTCGGCCACTTCGACGAGCATGCCCACGCCGACGACGCCAACGACGACCCGTTGCTCGCCGAGGTCGCCGCGTCGGCGGTGGTCACCGCCCACAACCACGTGCTGCGGCGCTGGCTGCGGGCGGGGGGACAGGGCGACGTGGAGGCGCAGCTGGACCACGCCTTCGCGATCGTGCGGAAGACGTTCGGCAACGGGATCGGGGCGGGCCGCGAGACCGCGCCGCGGCCGGCCGCGGCGAGCACGGTCGCCTCGCAGGGCGAGGTACTGGTGACGGTGGCCCGGACCGACGCCCCGCTGGACGAGGTCATGCGGACCATCGAGCAGGCACTCAAGGAGCGCTGAGTCACCTTCCCGGAGTGTCCTCGGACACTTCGCCGCTGTGATGACGGCCACCCGCCCGGGTGGCCGTTTTGGCATGTCAGAGCACCTTTTCAGGCACCTTTCAGCGGCCGTTCGATCGATCATCGCTCATTTGTTACGTAAAGATTTCATCTGAGGCGAAGTCATGGCACTCAGTGCCTTGCGGCCTGACACGCGGTGTCATACGTTGATGGTGTCCGGCCTGTCCCGGTGAGCCCACCAGCTCCCCCGTCGGACGCCTGCGTCACAGGCACCCTCCCGCGCCACAAAGCGCTGCCGAAGCACCATCCCCGCCGAACCGACGGCATCTTTCCCAAAACCCTCAGCAGCACCGCCGTAACCCTCAGCGCCCCTCCCCCCGGGAGGGGCGCACACCGCCGGAGGCAACACCGTGACCACTCAGGCCATCCTGGACGCGATCCAGTCACCGGACTCGACGCCGGCCGACTTCGCCGCCCTGCCGCTCCCCGAGTCGTACCGCGCGATCACCGTGCACAAGGACGAGACGGACATGTTCGCGGGCCTGGAGACCCGCGACAAGGACCCCCGCAAGTCCATCCACCTCGACGAGGTGGCCCTGCCCGAGCTGGGCCCGGGCGAGGCCCTGGTCGCCGTCATGGCGTCGAGCGTCAACTACAACTCGGTGTGGACCTCGATCTTCGAGCCGCTGTCGACCTTCGGTTTCCTGGAGCGCTACGGCCGGCTCAGCGAGCTGACCAAGCGGCACGACCTGCCGTACCACATCATCGGCTCCGACCTCGCGGGCGTGGTCCTGCGCACCGGTCCCGGCGTCAACGCCTGGAAGCCCGGTGACGAGGTCGTCGCGCACTGCCTCAGCGTGGAGCTGGAGTCCAGCGACGGGCACAACGACACGATGCTCGACCCCGAGCAGCGCATCTGGGGCTTCGAGACCAACTTCGGGGGACTCGCCGAGGTCGCGCTCGTCAAGTCCAACCAGCTGATGCCGAAGCCGGACCACCTCAGCTGGGAGGAGGCCGCCGCCCCGGGCCTGGTCAACTCCACCGCCTACCGGCAGCTGGTCTCCCGCAACGGCGCCGGCATGAAGCAGGGCGACAACGTGCTCATCTGGGGCGCGAGCGGCGGCCTCGGCTCGTACGCCACGCAGTTCGCGCTGGCCGGCGGCGCCAACCCCATCTGTGTCGTCTCCTCGCCGCAGAAGGCCGACATCTGCCGCGCGATGGGCGCCGAGGCGATCATCGACCGCAACGCCGAGGACTACAAGTTCTGGAAGAACGAGCAGGAGCAGGACCCGCGCGAGTGGAAGCGCTTCGGCAAGCGCATCCGCGAGCTCACCGGCGGCGAGGACATCGACATCGTCTTCGAGCACCCCGGCCGCGAGACCTTCGGCGCGAGCGTGTTCGTCACCCGCAAGGGCGGCACGATCACCACCTGCGCCTCGACCTCCGGCTACATGCACGAGTACGACAACCGCTACCTGTGGATGTCCCTGAAGCGGATCATCGGCTCGCACTTCGCCAACTACCGCGAGGCCTGGGAGGCCAACCGGCTCATCGCGAAGGGCAAGATCCACCCGACGCTGTCGAAGACCTACTCCCTGGAGGAGACCGGGCAGGCCGCGTACGACGTGCACCGCAACCTCCACCAGGGCAAGGTCGGCGTGCTGTGCCTCGCCCCCGAGGAGGGCCTCGGCGTGCGTGACGAGGAGATGCGCGCCAAGCACCTCGACGCCATCAACCGCTTCCGCAACATCTGAGACACCCGAGGTCATAGATGACTGAGCGTCAGATCGCCGACGGGGCGCGTGCGAAGGACCGGCCGTGGCTCATGCGCACGTACGCCGGGCACTCCACGGCCGAGGCGTCCAACGAGCTGTACCGGCGCAACCTCGCCAAGGGACAGACGGGTCTGTCGGTGGCGTTCGACCTGCCGACGCAGACCGGCTACGACCCCGACCACATCCTCGCGCGCGGCGAGGTCGGCCGGGTGGGCGTGCCCGTCTCGCACCTCGGTGACATGCGCCGGCTGTTCCAGGACATCCCCCTGGAGCAGATGAACACCTCGATGACGATCAACGCCACCGCCATGTGGCTGCTGGCGCTCTACCAGGTCGTCGCCGAGGAGCAGGGCGCGGACATCACCAGGCTCCAGGGCACGACCCAGAACGACATCGTCAAGGAGTACCTGTCCCGGGGGACGCACGTCTTCCCGCCGGGGCCGAGTCTCCGCCTGACGACGGACATGATCGCGTACACGGTCTCCCACATGCCGAAGTGGAACCCGATCAACATCTGTAGCTACCACCTACAGGAGGCGGGCGCCACACCGGTCCAGGAGATCGCGTACGCGATGTCCACCGCCATCGCCGTGCTGGACGCGGTGCGCGACAGCGGTCAGGTCCCGCAGGAGCGCATGGGCGATGTCGTCGCCAGGATCTCCTTCTTCGTGAACGCGGGCGTCCGGTTCGTCGAGGAGATGTGCAAGATGCGCGCGTTCGGCCGCATCTGGGACCGGATCACCCGCGACCGGTACGGCATCGAGGACGCCAAGCAGCGCCGGTTCCGGTACGGCGTCCAGGTCAACTCCCTCGGGCTGACCGAGGCGCAGCCGGAGAACAACGTCCAGCGGATCGTCCTGGAGATGCTGGCCGTGACGCTGTCGAAGGACGCCCGCGCGCGTGCCGTGCAGCTCCCGGCCTGGAACGAGGCGCTCGGCCTGCCGACGCCCTGGGACCAGCAGTGGTCGCTGCGGATCCAGCAGGTGCTCGCCCACGAGAGCGACCTGCTGGAGTACGAGGACATCTTCGAGGGCTCGCACGTCATCGAGAAGAAGGTCGCCCAGCTGGTCGCGGACTCCCTCGCGGAGATCGACCGGATCCAGGAGATGGGCGGTGCGATGGCCGCCGTCGAGTCCGGCTACCTGAAGTCACAGCTGGTCTCCTCGCACGCCGAGCGGCGCGCCCGGATCGAGTCCGGGCAGGAGAAGATCGTCGGCGTCAACATCTTCGAGACGACCGAGCCGAACCCCCTCACCGCCGACCTGGACACCGCGATCCAGACCGTCGACCCGGCCGTCGAGGCGAGAGTCGTGGCGGCGCTCGGGCACTGGCGGGACACCCGCTACCAGCCGCCGTTCAACCACCCGCGGCCCTGCAAGGCCCTGGACCGGCTGAAGGAGGCCGCCAAGGGCACCGACAACCTCATGGAGGCCACCCTGGAGTGCGCCCGCGCGGGTGTGACGACCGGTGAGTGGGCCGGGGCCCTGCGGGAGGTGTTCGGCGAGTTCCGGGCGCCCACGGGCGTCTCGTCGGCTCCGGTCGCCGTCCCGGCGGAAGCCGGCTCGGCGCTGGCCGAGGTGCGCGCGAAGGTGGACGCCACCGCCCGCGACCTGGGCAGCGGCAAGCTGCGCTTCCTGGTCGGCAAGCCCGGTCTCGACGGGCACTCCAACGGCGCCGAGCAGATCGCCGTGCGTGCCCGGGACGCCGGCTTCGAGGTGGTCTACCAGGGCATCCGGCTCACCCCGGAGCAGATCGTGGACGCGGCCCTCGCCGAGGACGTGCACGCGGTCGGCCTGTCGATCCTCTCCGGATCGCACGCGCAGCTGGTCCCGGACGTCCTGGAACGACTCCGTGTGGCCGGTGCCACAGATATACCGGTGATCGCCGGTGGCATCATCCCGAACGGTGATGCCGCGCAGCTCAGGGAAGCCGGAGTGGCCGCGGTCTTCACCCCGAAGGACTTCGACATCACCGGAATCATCGGCCGCATCGTCGACGAGATCCGGAAAGCGAACAAGCTCGACCCCCTGGAGGTCCCCGCATGACGACCGTCAACCGTCTCCGCCCGCGGCGCTCGTGCCTGGCAGTACCCGGTTCGAACCCGCGCTTCCTGGAGAAGGCACAGGGTCTCCCGGCGGACCAGGTCTTCCTCGACCTGGAGGACGCGTGCGCGCCGCTCGCCAAGCCCGGGGCGCGGCACACCATCGTGAAGTTCCTCAACGAGGGCGACTGGACCGGCAAGACGCGCGTGGTGCGGGTCAACGACTGGACGACCGAGTGGACGTACCGGGACGTCGTCACGGTCGTCGAGGGCGCCGGCCAGAACCTCGACTGCATCATGCTGCCGAAGGTGCAGACGGCCCAGCAGGTGGTCGCCCTGGACCTCCTCCTGACCCAGATCGAGAAGACCATGGGCTTCGAGGTCGGCAAGATCGGCATCGAGGCGCAGATCGAGAACGCGCAGGGCCTGAACAACGTCAACGAGATCGCGACGGCCTCCCCGCGCGTCGAGACGATCATCTTCGGCCCGGCCGACTTCATGGCGTCCATCAACATGAAGTCGCTGGTCGTGGGCGAGCAGCCGCCCGGCTACCCGGCGGACGCCTACCACTACATCCTGATGAAGATCCTGATGGCCGCCCGCGCCAACAACCTCCAGGCGATCGACGGCCCCTACCTCCAGATCCGCAACGTCGACGGCTACCGCGAGGTCGCGCGGCGCGCCGCGGCCCTCGGTTTCGACGGCAAGTGGGTGCTGCACCCGGGCCAGGTCGAGGCGTCCAACGAGATCTTCTCGCCGTCGCAGGAGGACTACGACCACGCCGAGCTGATCCTGGACGCGTACGACTACTACACGTCCGAGGCGGGCGGCAAGAAGGGCTCCGCGATGCTCGGCGACGAGATGATCGACGAGGCCAGCCGGAAGATGGCCCTGGTCATCTCCGGCAAGGGCCGGGCGGCCGGCATGCAGCGCACCTCGAAGTTCGAGACCCCCGTCGACTAAGGAGCCCTGAGCGCGATGCAGTTCGGACGCACGTACGAGGAGTTCGAGGTCGGTGCGACGTACAAGCACTGGCCCGGGAAGACCGTCACGGAGTACGACGACCACCTGTTCTGTCTCCTCACCATGAACCACCACCCGCTCCACATGGACACGAACTACGCCGAGAAGACGACGGACTTCGGCAAGAACGTGGTGGTCGGGAACTACATCTACTCGCTGCTGCTCGGCATGTCCGTGCCGGACGTCTCGGGCAAGGCGATCGCCAACCTGGAGATCGAGTCGCTGAAGCACGTGGCGCCGACCTTCCACGGCGACACGATCTACGGTCAGACGACCGTGCTCGACAAGTGGCCGTCCAGGTCGAAGGACGACCGCGGGATCGTCTACGTCGAGACCAAGGGCTACAAGCAGGACGGCACGCTGGTGTGCGTGTTCCGCCGCAAGGTGATGGTGCCGACCGAGACGTACATCAAGGAGCGCGGCGGCGAGCAGCCGGGCCGCCCCGAGCTGAAGGAACAGGGGAAGTAAGCGATGGCCCGTCTCGCCCAGACCGCCGGTCTGACCGACGTCCAGCAGGAGATCCTCTCCACGGTCCGCGACTTCGTGGACAAGGAGATCATTCCGGTCGCCACCGAGCTGGAGCACCGCGACGAGTACCCGCAGCAGATCGTCGACGGCCTCAAGGAGCTCGGCCTGTTCGGCCTGATGATCCCCGAGGAGTACGGCGGCCTGGGCGAGTCCCTCCTGACGTACGCGCTGTGCGTCGAGGAGATCGCCCGTGGCTGGATGTCCGTCTCCGGGATCATCAACACGCACTTCATCGTGGCGTACATGCTCAAGCAGCACGGCACGCGGGAGCAGAAGGAGCACTTCCTGCCGCGGATGGCGGCCGGCGACATCCGGGGCGCGTTCTCGATGTCGGAGCCGGGCCTCGGCTCGGACGTGTCGGCGATCACCTCCAAGGCGGTGAAGGACGGCGACGAGTACGTCCTGAACGGCCAGAAGATGTGGCTGACGAACGGCGGCACCTCGTCCCTGGTGGCCGTCCTGGTCCGGAGTGACGAAGGACACCCCGAGGGTACGGCGCCCCACAAGTCGATGACGACCTTCCTGGTCGAGAAGGAGCCCGGTTTCGGCGAGGTCCGCCCCGGCCTCACCATCCCGGGCAAGATCGACAAGATGGGCTACAAGGGCGTCGACACCACCGAGCTGATCATGGACGGGCTGCGGATCCCGGCCGATCGGGTGCTCGGCGGGGTCACCGGCCGAGGTTTTTACCAAATGATGGACGGAGTCGAGGTCGGCCGGGTCAACGTGGCGGCTCGCGGCTGCGGTGTCGCCCAGCGCGCTTTCGAGCTCGGTGTCCAGTACGCCCAGCAGCGTCACACTTTCGGCAAGGCGATCGCCCAGCACCAGGCCATCCAGTTCAAGCTGGCGGAGATGGCTACCAAGGTCGAGGCCGCGCATGCCATGATGGTCAACGCCGCACGCAAAAAGGACTCCGGGGAACGAAACGACCTTGAGGCAGGAATGGCGAAGTACCTCGCCTCCGAGTACTGCAAGGAGGTCGTGGAAGATGCCTTCCGGATCCACGGCGGCTACGGCTTCTCCAAGGAGTACGAGATCGAACGTCTCTACCGTGAGGCGCCGATGCTGCTGATCGGCGAAGGCACCGCCGAGATCCAGAAAATGATCATCGGGCGGAGGTTGCTCGAAGAGTATCGATTCCAGGGCTGATTGTCCCGGTACGGGGTGTTTTCTTCGAGAAGAAGATCACACCCCGTCAACGGTCTTCGGCCGCCGACTCGGCTTCCTGGCTTGCCCAGTTGTGGCCCCCGACCGGTACGATCCCGGAAAGCCGCCGTCCCCGATTCCCGCGCGGCATCATCCGCTACGAAGGTCATCCATGCCCCACAGCCAAACCTCTGCACATCGAGACAGCCTGGCCGGCGTACGCCTCGCGCGCGGAGCATCGCCGTGGCTTCTCCCGACCGTCGCCACCGCAGCCGTCAGCCTCCTTCGTGCCCGTCGCTCCGGTGCCGCGAAGGCCGTCGCCGTGCCCGCCACCGCACTCGCGGCGGGCATGCTGTGGTTCTTCCGCGACCCCGAGCGTGAGATCGCCCAGGGCCGCGTCATCTCGCCCGCCGACGGTGTGGTGCAGAGCATCATGCCGTGGAAGGACGGCCGCACCCGCGTCGCGATCTTCATGAGCCCGCTCAACGTCCACGTCAACCGCGCGCCCCTGTCGGGCGAGGTGACGTCGGTGGAGCACATCCCCGGTGGCTTCGTTCCCGCCTTCAACAAGGAGAGCGAGAACAACGAGCGCGTAGTCTGGCATTTCGACACCGAACTCGGCGACATCGAGATGATCCAGATCGCCGGCGCGGTGGCCCGCCGTATCGTGCCCTACGTCCCGCAGGGCACGAAGGTCGAGCAGGGCGACCGCATCGGTCTGATCCGCTTCGGCTCGCGCGTCGACATCTACCTGCCCGAGGGCGTGGAGGTCGCGGTCGAGGTCGGCCAGAAGACCGTGGCTGGGGTGACTCGCATTGACCGTGATTGATCCTGAGACCCAGGCGGGCTGGGTGCCCGAAGCCGACGAGATCGGCGACGACGAGGAGGAGATGCCACTCTCTCTCCGCCTCTCGATAGCGGACACCCTCACCCTCGGCAACGCCACGTGCGGCTTCATGGCGGTGTACTTCACCACCACCGGCATCCTGATCCCGCACCTCACCGGGGACGACCAGTCGGCGGGCATGGCGCGGCACAGCGCCGCCACCGCGGTCATCCTGATGCTCTGCGCGGCGATCTTCGACCTGTTCGACGGCCTGGTGGCGCGCAAGCTGCGGTCCTCCCCCATGGGCGCCGAGCTGGACAACCTCTCGGACCTGATCAGCTTCGGCCTGGCCCCGGCGTACTTCGTCCTCGTCTACGGCATGGTGGCGGACGACGCGTACCAGAAGGTGGCCGCGGTCGGAGCGGTCGTGGTGCTGCTGGCCGTGGTGCTGAGACTCGCGCGCTTCTCGTGCGTGACACCGCCCAACGGCATGTTCCAGGGCATGCCGTCGCCGTTCGGCGCGCTGACGGTCGTCTCGATCGTGCTCCTGGAACTGCCGTTCTTCGCGACTCTGCTCGCGATCCTCGGCACGGCGTGGCTGATGGTGAGCCGGGTCGAGTACCCGAAGCCGCGGGGCCGCCTCGCGGTCGCGATGCTGTCCTGGATCGTGCTCGGGGTGGGCCTCCTGGCGGCCTGGGCGTTCGACGCCCCGGGCGGCCAGCTGCTCCTCCAGACCGGCTGCGCGCTCCAGCTGGTGACGGGTGCGGTGATCCCGTTGTTCGCCACGGCACGCCGGGTGAACAACTTCCGCGACAACCGGCGCGAGGCGCGGGCGACCCAGCTGCCCTGACGCCCCGCACGACCGACGGGTGTGGCCCGAGCCGTACGGCTCGGGCCACACCCGTTTCCCGTTCAAGGGCGTACGCCGTCGGCCCTTGACGACTCAACCACCGCTGTCCGGGGCCGAGTTGCGCGGGGCGCAACGGAGGAGGACGGTGGAATTGAGTTGAACTTTACGGGGATTTGTCCCCATTCGGGGATGGGGATTACCCCCTCTTTCGGATAGGAGGACAGTCATGGCTGCGCTCACGGTCAAAGACCACGCCGTCCCGCATCTCTCGACGATCCCGGTGAACGCCGGCGAGACGGTACAGCTGTTCGTGCGCGAGTACCGGAAGAACGGCGGGCCCCAGCCACCGCCCGTCCTGATGCTCCATGGCCGCAGCGTGCCCGCGGTCTCGGGCTTCGACCTCGTGATCCCGGGTCCCGGCGGCTCCGACATCCGGTACAGCTGGGCGCAGCAGCTGGCCCAGCACGGCTTCGACGTCTTCTTGATGGACCTACAGGGCAGCGGGCGGACACCGCGACCGCTGCCGATGGACCAACCCTGCAACGCCAACCCCGCCCAGCAGGAGTCGGTCCTCGTACCCAACCCGCTCTCCGCCAAGTGCGTCCCCCCGTACGGATCCCAGCTGGGCAACTCGGAGAGCGAGCAGGCGGAGCTCGACACGGTGGTCAAGTTCATCAAGGCCCAGACCGGCACGACCGGGCCGATCGACTTCGTCGGCTGGTCCGCCGGAGCTCTCGTGATGGGCCCATACACCCTCCAGCACCCCGAGAACGTCAAGAGCCTCTTCCTGCTGGCCCCGATCTTCCCGCCCGACGGCCGGTGGTCCGGCAACGCCACGAAGCCCTTCGGACGCCCGACGGAGGCCGCCACCCTGCCCGTGTCCACGCCCGCCGTCCTGTTCGGCTTCCCGATGCACGTCGCCAGCAAGACCGGCTTCAAGATCGGCTGGGACAAGGAGCAGGCCAGCCCGCTCCAGCGGGAACCCGACATGGGCGACATCGTGTGGGACGCGATGATGGCCAACGACAGCCTGGGCAGCACCTGGGGGCCCGTCTCGTCGGGCGTCGCCGAAGGCGTCCTCCGGTACCGGAACACCTACTGGTGGGGCTGGAACAACCACACCGTCCCGCTCAAGGACACCGCCGGCAAGTACATCCTCGGCGACCGGGTGCCCGTGATGATCGTCTACGGCGACATGGACCGGACGGCCAACACCCCGCCGAGCCCACCGCTCCCGGCGATTCTGACCTTCTCCGTGCCGGCCCTGTACGAGGCGATCCCGGGCCCCAAGAAGCTGATGTTCGAGCTGGCCGACGCGGGACACTCCATGGTCTGGGAACGTCCTGCCAAGGTCGTCCACCACATGTCCATGCAGTGGTTCGACAAGCACCGGGTGGAGGACCAGACCAGCGGCAGCTTCTACCGGGACGACGACGGGCTGCTGACCCCGCTGGACTGACCCCCGGGCCTCAGGTCAGAAAGTCCCGGGCGATCTGCTCCGCCACACGCTCCAGGATCGGGCCGGCGTCGGCGATGCACTTCACCACGTCCGGCTCCACCTCGGTCAGCGGGTAGGCGCGGCGGATCCCGGCCCGGCCGAGTGCCTCCGGGGGCAGGGTCAGGCGGCCGCACACCGCGACGACCTCCTTGTCGGCGGCGCGGGCGGCGGCCGCCACGCCGGCCGGCGCCTTCCCGTGCAGCGTCTGCTCGTCCAGCGAGCCCTCGCCGGTGATGACGAGCGTGGCTCCCGCGAGCGCCGGCGCGAAGCCCAGCACGTCGAGCATGACCTCGATGCCGGCCCGGAACCGCGCGCCGAGCAGCAGCGCGCCGTAGCCGATGCCGCCGGCCGCACCGGCACCCGGCGCGGCCGCGTACTCGGCGGCACGCGGGCCGACCTCGGTCTCCAGGACCTTCGCGAAGTTGGCCAGCGCGGCGTCCAGCAGCTCCACGTCGTCCGGCGAGGCACCCTTCTGCGGCCCGTACACCGCGGGCGCGCCCTTCGGGCCGGTCAGCGGGTTGTCGACGTCGCTCGCGAGGACCAGGTCGACGGCGGCGAGCCGCGGGTCCAGCCCGGACAGGTCCGCGCGGGCCAGTCCGGCGAGGGCACCGCCGCCCGGCGGCACCGGTTCGCCGTCCTCGTCCAGGAAGCGGGCGCCGAGCGCGGCCAGCATCCCGGCGCCGCCGTCGGTCGTGGCACTGCCGCCGACGCCGAAGACGATCGTGCGGGCACCCGCGTCCAGCGCGGCCCGCAGCAGCTCGCCGGAGCCGTAGGTGGAGGCCGTGAGGGGCGCGAAGACGCCGCGGGGCAGCCGCTGAAGTCCGCTGGCCTCGGCCATCTCCACGACGGCGGTGTCGCCGCGCAGCGCGAACGCGGCGGTGACCTCCTGCCCCAGCGGCCCGGCGACCAGCCGCTCGTGCCGTTCGAAACCGGCCGCGACGGCCGCGGCCACCGTGCCGTCCCCGCCGTCGGCGACGGGCAGGGCCGCCACGTCGAGGCCGGGCACGACCCGCCGCAGTCCCGCCGTGACCCGCTCGGCGACCTGTACGGCCGTCAGCGAGCCCTTGAACTTGTCCGCGGCGATGAGCACGCGCTGTGTCACCTGTATCCCCTTGCTCTCCGGGCCTCGCGCACGTCAAGGCCAGTCGCGCCGCTGCGACCTTAACCGGAGGACGCCCTCCCCGTCATTCCCCGTCCGAAGCCTGGGAGGTGGCTGGGAGCCGCCTGGGAAGGCGCTGGGAGAGCGCGCCGGGGAGCCGCCCGGCCCGGCGGGAGACGGACCGGCCCGGCGGGAGACGGACCGGCCCGGCGGGAGACGGACCGGCCCGGCGGGAGACGGACCGGTTCGGCGGGCTGCCGGCGGGGCCGTCCTCGTTACCCTTCCTGGGTGACCACCACCGACTCGTACGCCGCGTACATCGCGAGCCTCCCCCGGATCCTCGCCGGGGCCGCCGCGCTCTTCCGGGACACCGAGGGCCGGGTGCTGCTCGTGGAGCCCAACTACCGGGAGGGCTGGGCTCTGCCGGGCGGCACCGTCGAGTCCGACGACGGCGAGACCCCGCGTCAGGGCGCCCGCCGGGAGACCCTGGAGGAGATCGGCCTGGACCGGCCGATGGGCCGGCTGCTGACGGTGGACTGGGTTGCACGGCACGGACCGGCCGCCCGTCGTGGCGTACGTGTACGACGGCGGCGTCCTCACCGACGCCGACCTGGCGGCGATCACCCTCCAGGAGGAGGAACTGCTGTCCTGGCGGCTGGTCCCCCGCGAGCGGATCCCCGACCATCTGGCCGGTGCCCTCGGCCGCCGGGTGCTGATCGCACTGGACGCCGTCACCGACGGCTCGGGCCCGGTGGAGCTGGAGAACGGTCACCGGGTCGGGTGAATTGCGGCGCCGGTGCCGGCGGTCGTCCCCGCCGATATCCGCTCGCAGCCGCCGGCCGCCCCGCCCTACCCTCGACCACATGACCAAGCCCCTCGTCGCCGTCCTCAGCGGCGCCGGCGTCTCGACCGATTCCGGGATCCCCGACTACCGCGGTCCCGACGGGCTGTGGCGGAAGGACCCCGGTGCCGAGAAGCTCGTGACGTACGAGTACTACATGGGGGATCCCGAGATCCGGCGCCGGTCCTGGGAGATGCGGCTCAGGACCGGGGCGCTGCGGGCCGAGCCGAACGCGGCGCACCTGGCCGTCGCCGCACTCGAGAAATCGGGGACGCCGGTACGGGTCATCACGCAGAACGTGGACGGGCTGCACCAGCTCGCGGGGATGCCCGCCCGCAAGGTCCTCGAACTGCACGGTACGGCGCGCGCCGTGGTGTGCACGCGGTGCCGTGCCCGGGGGCCGATGGCGGACGCGCTCGCCCGGGTCGAGGCCGGTGAGGCGGATCCGCCGTGCCTGGAGTGCGGGGGCGTCCTGAAACCGGCGACCGTGATGTTCGGCGAACGCCTCGACCCGGTCGTCCTCGGTGACGCGCTCGCCGTCAGCAAGGCCTGCACGGTGTTCGTGGCGGTGGGCAGCAGCCTCCAGGTGCAGCCGGCCGCCGGGCTCGCGGGCGTCGCCGCCGACCACGGCGCCCGGCTGGTCATCGTCAACGCCGAACCGACGCCGTACGACGACCTGGCCGACGAGATCGTGCGGGAGCCGATCGGCGGGGCGCTGCCGAAGCTGCTCGCGGAACTGCGGGCCCGCTAGAAGAGACCCGCGCCCCGTTCGAAGTCCAGGAGGCGCTGTTTGCGGGGCAGGCCGCCGCCGTAGCCGGTGAGGTTGCCGTCGGCGCCGATCACGCGGTGGCAGGGGACGATGATGCCGACGGGATTGCGGCCGTTGGCGAGGCCGACCGCACGGGAGGCCCGGGGGCTGCCGAGGGCGTCGGCGAGTTCGCCGTAGCTGCGGGTCTCGCCGTACGGGATCCGGGTCAGCTGGTCCCAGACGCTCCGCTGGAACGGGGTGCCGTTCAGCCGGAGTTCGAGGGTGAACTCCTTCAACTCGCCCGCGAAGTAGGCCGTGAGCTGTTCCTCGGCCTCGGCGAAGAGGCCGTCGTGGCGGTCGCCGAAGGTCTCCTCGGGCGGGCGGTGGCGCTGGTCCTCCATGTAGAGGCCGCACAGGGTGCCGTCCTCGGCGACCAGGGTGAGGGGGCCGTAGGGGCTGTCGGTGACGGTGTGGTTCTTCACGGCGGGGTCCTTACACGGGAAGGAAGTTGATGGGGTGGCTGTCGGTCGCCCACAGGTACTGGACGGCGTAGGCCCGCCAGGGGCGCCAGGCCGCGGCGCGGGCGGTGAGGGCGGCCGGGGTGCCGGGCAGGCCCAGCTCCTGGGCGGCACGGCGGATGCCGAGGTCGGTGGGGAGGAAGGCGTCGGGGTCGCCGAGGGCCCGCATGGCGATGACGTCGACCGTCCAGGGGCCGAAGCCGGGGAGGGAGAGGAGCCTGGCGCGGGCCTCCGCCCAGTCGCTCTCCACGCCCAGGTGGAGGGTGCCGTCGGCCAGTCGGGCGACCAGCGTGGTGAAGGTGGTCCGGCGGGTGCGGGGCATCGCCAGTGACTCGGGGGGCACCTCGGCGAGGGCCTCGGGGGACGGGAAGAGGTGGGTCAGGCCGCCCTCGGGGTCGTCGACGGGGGTGCCGTGGGCCGTCACCAGACGGGCCGCGTGGGTGCGGGCGGCGGCGGTGGAGACCTGTTGGCCGAGCACGGCCCGGACCGCGAACTCGGCCTCGTCGACCGTGCGCGGCACCCGCCGCCCCGGCGCCTTGTCCACCAGCGGGGCCAGGACCGGGTCCGAGCGCAACTGGTCGTCCACGGCGACCGGGTCGGCGTCCAGGTCGAGCAGCCGACGGCAGCGGCTGATGGCGACGGGCAGGTCCCGCAGGTCGCTGAGGGTGAGCCGGCAGGCGATGTGGTCGGGTCCCGGGGTGAGGGCGGCGATGCCGTGGCCGTAGGGCAGCCGCAGGGTCCGCCGGTAGGCGCCGTCCCGCCACTCCTCGACGCCGGGCACGGCGGTGGCCGCGAGGTGGCCGAAGAGGTTGTCGGGGTTGAGGGGGGCGCGGAACGGGAGACGGAGGGTGAGCGTGCCGGGGGCCAGTTGTGCCGACCTGGGGCGGCGGGCGCGCAGTTCGGTCGGGGAGAGCGCGAAGACCTCACGGACGGTGTCGTTGAAGGTGCGGATCGAGGAGAAGCCGGCCGCGAAGGCGATCTCCGCCATCGGCAGGGCGGTCGTCTCGATCAACAGACGTGCGGTCTGGGCGCGTTGGGCGCGGGCCAGGGCCAGCGGACCGGCGCCGAGTTCGGCGAGCAGCTGGCGTTCCACCTGCCGGGGGCTGTAGCCGAGGCGGCCGGCGAGGCCGGGTACGCCCTCGCGGTCGACGACCCCGTCGGCGATCAGCCGCATGGCGCGGGCGACCAGGTCGGCGCGCTGGTTCCACTCCGGGGAGCCGGGGCTGGTGTCGGGGCGGCAGCGTTTGCAGGCCCGGAAGCCGGCCTGCTGGCAGGCGGCGGCACTCGGGTAGAACGTCATGTTGGCGGGTTTGGGCGGTACCACCGGGCAGCTGGGCCGGCAGTAGATCCGGGTGGTCAGGACCGCGGTGAAGAACCAGCCGTCGAACCGAGCGTCCTTCGACTGCACGGCCCGTACGCAGTGCTCACGGTCGAGGTGCATCCCTTTCTGCATGGGTCCAGCATCGACCACGGCGGTGGCCGATGCTGGCGGGAATCCGACACGAAGGTGGACTGACCTCGGACCGCGGGAGGCTCAGAAGTAGTGGTCCTGGTCGAGGTCGGCGAGGAGCCCCGGCTGCTCCGGGTGCCAGTCGTAGCGCTGCCTGGTGGCGGCGGCGGACGTCGGGTTGTCGTTGCCGACGAAGCGGCCGAGCCAGCCGAAGTGGCCGGCCGCCTCCGCCCTCGGCAGGGACACCACCGGCACCGCGAGGCGGCGCCCGATGACCTCGGCGATGTCACGGAGCCGTACGTCGTCCTCGGCGACCGCGTGCAGCACGGCACCGGCCGGGGCCGCCTCCAGGGCCCGGCGGTAGAGCGCGGCGGCGTCGAGGCGGTGCACGGAGGACCAGCGGTCGGTCCCCTCGTCGAGGTAGGCGGCGACGCCCTTGTCGCGGGCGATGCCGATGAGCGCCGGCAGGAACGCGTGGTCGCCCGCCCCGTGCACCGAGGGCAGCCGGACCGCGCTCACCCGGACCCCGCGGCCGGCCATGGCCAGGGCGGCCCGCTCCGGCTCGCCACGGTGCGCGCCGGGCGCGGCGGGATCGGGTCCGTCGGCCTCGGTGCCGACGCGGCCGGGGGTGAGCAGGCCGGTCACGGAGCTGATGACGAGGGGGCGGCCGGAGCCGGCGAGGGCGTCGCCGAAAGCGGCCAGGGCGGCGAGTTCGGTGCGCAGGGCGCCGTGCGGGTCGGAGAAGTCGTGGTTGAAGCCGGTGTGGACCACCCCGTCCGCCCCGGCGGCCGCGGTCCGCAGCCCGTCGACGTCGTCCAGGTCGCCGCGGTACGCCTGCGCCCCCGCCTCCTTCAGGGCCTTCTCGGCCGCGTCCGAGCGGGCCAGGCCGAGCACCCGGTGCCCGGCGCCGAGCAGTTCGCGGACCACCGCGCTGCCGATGAAGCCGGTGGCGCCGGTGACGAACACACGCATGACACATCACCTCAGGGAGAGTGGATCTGTTGGGATGACGTCAGCGTGCGCCCGGCGCCGGTGCCGGGTCCAAGACCTGTTCCGCACCCGGTGTTGCCCGCCCGGTCATGACCACAGCTCACACCGGCCGGGCCGCTGCTCACGGCCGGCCGTACCGGGGCGGAGGTAGAGTCGCAGGGTGTCCGATTCCCCCGTACCGCCGGTGGACCTGGAGCTACGCCTGGTGCGCTACTTCACCGTCGTCGCCGAGGAACTGCACTTCGGTCGCGCGGCCGACGCGCTGCATCTCGCGCAGCCGTCGCTGAGCCGTCAGATCCGGCGCCTGGAGCGGCAGTTGGGGGCGCCGCTGCTGGACCGCGGCCCGCGCGGGACGCGGCTCACCGGGGCCGGGGAGGTCTTCCTGCCCCAGGCGCGGGAGCTGCTGCGGACCGCGGGCCGGGCCGCCGCGAGCGCCCGGTCGGCCGCCGGGCAGGGGCCGTACACCGTCGGGTTCACCACGCACACGATCGTCACCCCGGCCGTCCGCGAGCTGCGCCACCGGCATCCGGAGGCCGACGTCCGCGCCCAGCACCTCGACTGGAACGACCCGCGCGCAGCGCTGCTGGACCACCGGGTCGACGTGGTGGTGACCCGGTTCCTGTTCGCCGCCGACGGCCTGGACGTCACGGTCCTCCACGACGAACCGCGAATCCTGCTGGTGCCGCTCGGGCACCGGCTGGCGGGCAAGGAGTCGGTCACCCTCGCGGACTTCTCGGACGAGCCGCTCCCCCGCTTCACCGGCGCGGACCGGATCGGGGCGAATCCCGCCGGCCACACCCGTCCGGGTCCCGTGGTGGAGACCCTGGAGGACAAGCTGGAGCTGGTGGCGAGCGGTGAGGTGGTGTCCCTGGCGCCCGCCGGTTTCGCGGGCCACCTGCGGCCGGACATCGCCGCCGTCCCGGTCGAGGACGCGGACCCCCTCCAGGTGGTCCTCGCCGCCCGGGCCGGCCACCGCCATCCGCTGTTCCCGGCGTTCCACCGCGCGGCCCGGACCCACCTGATCCCCGCCGGCACCGCCTGAGGGCCTGCCGCGGCTGAGGCGACAGGCCCCTCGGGCGGCGCGGACGGAGAGGGCCGCGGCCCTCGCGCCCGCGCCGTCAGGCGGTGTCCGCGGAGTCGTCGCTCCGCACCACGCACAGTGCCCAGATGATGAATCCGGACAGCGCGATCATCACCACGGACCACACCGGGTAGTACGGCAGGGACAGGAAGTTGGCGATGATCACCAGCGCGGCGATGGCCACACCGGCGCCGCGGGCCCACGCGGCGGGCTGGAAGAGGCCGATGCTGACGACCACGGCGATCACGCCCAGGACCAGGTGGATCCAGCCCCAGCTGGTGAGGTCGAACTTGAACACGTAGTTGGGCGTCGTCACGAAGACGTCGTCCTGTGCGATCGCCATGATGCCCCGGAACACCGCGAGCAGGCCGGCGATCATAAGCATGACGGCGGAGAAGGCCGTCAGTCCGCCGGCCCACTGCATCTTGGCGGTGTGCGGGTGGTGCGCGGGATGTGTCGCGGTCATGCGCCTGCCTCGATTCGTTCTCGTCGTTCTCTGTTCTCGTCGGTCTCTCGTCGTGTGCTCAGCGCCCGTGGGTGGTGGGCACCGCGGTGGAACGCTGGGCCGGCCCGGCGTCGCTCAGGACCAGTGCCTTGGCCCTGCGGAACTCCTCGTCCGAGATGTCGCCGCGGGACTTCATCTCGGAGAGCCTGGCCAGTTCGTCGACGCTGCTGGTGCCGGCGGGGGCGCCCTGGGCGGTCTGCCGGATGTAGGACTCGAACGCCTTCTGCTGGTCGCGGGCCTGGGAGATCTCGCGCTGCCCCATGCCCTTGCCACGGGCGATCACGTAGACGAGAACGCCCAGGAACGGGACCACGATGCAGAGGGCCAGCCAGCCGGCCTTGGCCCAGCCGCCCATCGAGTCGTCGCGGAAGATGTCCACGATGACCCGGAACAGCAGGACGAGCCACATGATCCACAGGAAGAGCCACAGCATGGTCCAGAAGGCGCTCAGCAGCGGATAGTCGTACGCGAGGTAGGTCTGTGCGCTCATTTGTGTCCTCCGTCCACGGCACCGGCCGGTCGGCCGCGCTCTGCGGTTTCAGGGTGCGCAGGGTGGACGCCGGGGTTCCTCACCCTGTGCGGGTGATCGTGCGCCGCCCGGGGCGGCCCGGGGCGGTCTCCCGCACCGCGGCCGCCGCGCCCGGTCACTCCGGGCGCCGTCGCATCTCCACGACCCGCAGCCCGAGTGACAGGCAGCGGTTCAGCAGGCCGTACAGCTGTGCCTCGTCGATGACGGGACCGAACAGGACCGTCTGGCCGGACATCGTGACGTGTTCCATTTCCGGGAAGGCCTGGGTCAGCGTCTCCGACATGGCCCCTTCGACGCGGATCTCGTAGTGCATGAGCCGTCTCCCGCCGCGGTGTGCTGCGGTCTGTCCCGTGATCCTGCGCTCGCGGGGCCACCGCCTGCCTCACCCGGCGCA
>NZ_LBMU02000022.1 GCF_001005085.2 Streptomyces humi | reverse complement strand
GCCGGGGGCAGGAGGCGGTGCGGGCCGTCAGCCGCGGCGGACTCCCTCCAGGAAGCGGCCGGCCAGGTCGACCCGTTCGGTGAGGGTCGCGGGCCTCTGCCCGAAGTCCACGAACAGTTCGTGCACCCCCGCCTCGGCCGCGGCGCGGGCGTAGTCGACGTACTGGCCGAGGGTGCCCGCCCGGGGCATCCGGCCGGGGTCGGTTGGGGTTTCGGTCAGCTCGGGGTTGACGCGCAGCGCCATCCGCAGCCCCTCCGGGTCACGGCCGGCCGCGGCCGCCTCCTCGCGGACGGTGTCCCACATGCCCATCAGAGGGGTCAGCGGCATCGCCACGGGCAGCCAGCCGTCCAGCCGCCGTCCGATGCGCCGCAGACCACCGGGCGTGAAGGCGGCCAGCAGCACGGGCGGTGCGGGCCGCGTGCTCGGCTTGAGCCCCACCACGGTCTCCGGGATGGTGAACAGCGGTCCCTCGTGGGAGAAGACGTCGCTGGTCCAGTACTCCGCCAGGACGTCCAGGGTCTCGTCGAGCCGCGCGCCGCGCCCCTTCCAGGGGACCGAGACCGCGGTGTACTCGTCGGGCATCCAGCCGAGGCCCAGGCCCACGACCAGACGCCCCTGGCTGAGGACGTCCAGGGTGGTCAGCGAACGGGCGAGCATGATCGGCGGCTGCCACAGGCCGTTCAGCGTGCTGGTGCCCAGCTGGACACGGGTGGTGTGGGCGGCGGCGAAGGTGAGGGCCACCAGGGGGTCCATGTGGTTCTCGTAGACCCGTGGCATCTCGCCGTCGCCGCTCGGATAGGGGGCGCCCGGCACCGGCGGCGCGAGGACGCGGTCGCCCGTCCACAGGGAGTCGTAGCCGGCCTCCTCCGCGGTCCGGGAGATCCGGAGGATGCCCTCCGGCGTGGCGTCGGGGCCGAAGGTGGGCAGGGCCAGGCCCAGTTTCATGGGTGTCTCCTCACAGGATGGCCCGGTCGGGGGCCGGTTCGGGGGCCGGTTCGGGGGCCGGTTCGGGGGCCGGTTCGGTGAGCGGGATGCCCAGCAGGGCCTCCAGGGCGGCGACCGTCCGCGCGGGATCGGTCGCGTGCACGGTGGCGAAGCCCAGTTCAGCGGCGGGGGGCAGGTAGTGCTCGGTGTCGTCCACGAACACGCACTCCCCGGCGGACAGGCCGAGTTCCCGCAGCACGAGGCGGAAGATCTCCGGTTCGGGCTTGCGCAGGCCGTGGACCTCCGACAGCACCACGGCGTCGTACAGGGTGTCGAGCCCGTAGCCGTCGTACAGGTTCCACGGGGTCAGGCCGACGGTGTTGGAGAGGATGCCCACCCTGACCCCGGCCCGGCGGGCCGCGGCGGCCGCGGCGATCACCGCGGGCTGCGGGCGCAGGTCGGCGAAGACACGGCCCATCAGGTTGTCCGGTTCGACGCCGAGAAGCCGGCCGGCCGCCTCGTTCCACTGTGTCTGGGTGAGCGCGCCGCGCTCCAGGTCCTCGGTGAGCCGGACGCCCTCGGGGTTCAGGTAGATGCCGGTGAGCAGTGCCCCCTCGGCGAGTCCGGCGCGCTTCTCGAAGGCGAGCGCGGCGGGCAGCAGGGGGGTCGTCAGCACACCACCGAAGTCGAGCACGAGGCCCTTGCGGTGCTGGGTCATGCTCACACCTTAGAAGGCCGCCGGGGCCGCTCTTCCGGCAGGTCGCCAGGTGTCCCGGTGGGCAGCCACATGTGCGGCGAACGGCGGCCGGGGGCGGAACATGTGATGAGTGTGAACCCTCCGGGCGGCTCGTCACGTTCTACGGGTGGAAGGGTTCCGGGCCGCCCCGGCGACGGCGGCCGCGGCCCGGCCCGCGCCGTGTGACCGGTCACGACGGTCACGGTCGCGGGCGACCTGGTACCGGAGAGGGCGCGTCCCCCTTTCCGGACCGCTCCGCACACCCTCTGCCGTGGGTGCCGGAGCGGCAGCGGTCCCGCCCCGGCCCCGACGGCGGTGGCGGGACCGCGCACCACCCCGGCGGCCGCGGCCCGTCCCCGGAACCGCCCGGACGGCGCGCGGTCAGTCCTTCAGGCGGTGCGGGTGTGCCGCGTACACACCCAGGATGCGTACCTCGGAGGAGAAGAAACGCAGCTCGTGCAGGGCGAGTGCGACACCGGGGTCGTCGGGGTGGCCTTCGATCTCGACATAGAAGCGGCTGGCGTTGAGCCCCGCGCCCATCTGGTAGCTCTCGATCTTCGTGAGGTTCACCCCGCTGGTGGCGAACCCGCCGAGCGTCTTGTACAGCGCGCTCGGGATGTTGCGCACGCTGAAGAACAGGCTCGTCATGGTCGGCTCGCCCGGTGCCGGGGCCGGTGCCGCGTCCCGGGACAGGACGACGAACCGGGTCGTGTTGTCGGGGTCGTCCTCGACCTCGGGCCGCAGCACCTCCAGACCGTGGAGCGCGGCCGCGGCGGGCGGGGCGAGCGCCGCGTGCCGCGGGTCGCCGAGTTCCGCCACCTCGCGCGCCGCCCCGGCGGTGTCGTCGCTGACGAGGGTGCGCCAGCCGCCCTCGCGCAGCACCTTGCGGCACTGCCCGAGGGCGTGCACATGGCTGCGTACGCACTCCACCTGGTCCAGGGCCGCGCCGGGCACCCCCATCAGGTCGAAGCGGATGGCGAGGAAGTACTCGGCGACGATGAACAGCCCTGACTCCGGCAGCAGATGGTGGACGTCGGCGACGCGGCCGGCCGCGGAGTTGTCCACCGGGATCACGGCCACGTCGGCGCTGCCGAGGGTGACGGCCTCCAGGGCCTGCTCGAAGCCCGTGCAGGGCAGTTCGCGGCCGTCGGGGTAGAGCGCCGCGGCCGCGGTCGCCGAGTTCGAGCCGGGTTCACCCTGATATGCGACGGTCGTCACCGGTCGTGCCCTTCCGTAGGAGGTCCTGTCGTCGCGCGGCAGAAGCTCCCTTGCGAACCGCACCTGTTGAAGTATCGGTGAACCCACCCCGGCCGACGGCACCAGGGGGCGTGCCGGGCCGCGGAGGGGGCGCGGTGGCCGTTCGTCTCGGAGCGGGTGAGCACCTGGGCGAGAGGGGGTGTCCGGTCCCGGCACCCGCGGGCGGTGGCCGTGGGTGGATGCCGTCATGGCTAGGCGGCCCGTTCGCCGGTGCCGGCACCGGTGGTCGTGAGGACGACGTTGTCCAGTGCCTCGCCGCGCGCGAAGCGGGTCAGCTGGCTGCGCAGGAAGTCCGTGTCCATCGACGGGAACACGTCGGTGGACGCCGCCACGCGCGGGGTGACCAGCGCGCCCGGCAGCCGCCGCAGGGGGTGACCGGACGGCAGCGGTTCCGGGCCGGTGACGTCGAGGGCGACCCGCAGCCGGCCGGCCCGTACCTGCCGGAGCAGTGCGGCGGTGTCCACCGGTTCGCCGCGGGCGACGTGCACCAGGAGGGCCCCGTCCTTGAGCAGTTCCAGCGCGTCGGCGTCGAACATGCCGCGCGTCCGGTCGGTGAGCGGGGCGCACACCACCACCGCGTCGGCTGTGGGCAGCAGGGCGGGCAGGTCCGCCACGCCGTACACCCGTCCGGCCGGCGTGGTGCGCGCCGTCCTGGCCACCAGTACCGCCTCGCACCGGAAGGGGCCGAGCCGGGCGGCTACGGAGGCGCCGACGGCTCCGTAACCGATGACCAGGACGCGCTTGCCGTGCAGGGAGGACCGGAACTCGGGGCGCCTGACGCCCTCGGCCTGCCGGGCGGGGAACCGGTCGAGCCCCCGGCACAGCGCGAGCAGCAGGGTGATTGCCCGCTCGGCGGTGGTCTCGCGCCGTCCGGCGGTGGTCTCGCGGTGCACGCCGCGCCCGCCGGCCAGTCTGGTGCCGGCGGGCATCTCGTCCAGCAACGGCAGCATGTGCTCGTGGCCGGAGCCGAGCAGCTGGAGCACCTCGAGGCCGCGCATCCGCGGCAGCACCGGGCCCAGGACGTGTTCCGCGCCGGGTCCCGGCGGGCCGACGAGGAAGCGCACGGCGGCGGGGTCGCCGGGCAACGGGCCCGAGCCGTCCCAGCAGGCGTAGGAGAGCCCGTCGGGCAGTCCGGAGATCTGGTCCCGGTGACAGGGCAGCCAGACGGTCTTGCCGTCCTTCATGGTGCATCAGCTTCTTCCGGCTCTGGTGCCACACGGCCCGGTGGCTGACTGCCGGGCCGGGAAAACCCACACGTGTGTTCACCCACTTGCTTGAGTCAACGTGTGTATCACGGAGCGGCGTTCACATGAAACTCGGACATGTGCCGCGAAGTGACGTGTGTCACGGCGTGAGACAGATGTGCCAGGAGACCGCGGCTGCCCGCCGGATCGGGCACCGCTCCGAGGCGACCAGGCCATTGGCGAGCAGGGCTATCGGCGAGCAGGGCTATTGGCGAGCAGGGCTATTACGGCGTAAAGACGCCCTGCCGTTGTCCTAGCCCCGCCCGGCCGGCTGACGCAGGTGCCCGCTCACGTCGCCGACCAGATTGATGCGGACCCGCCGCTCCACGAAGCGCCACTGACCGCCCCGGCGTTCGAAGCGGTCGTGGTACCGGCCGCCGGCGATGGCCTGGAGCGGCAGTTCGGGGAGGGCCTGGAGCACGGTGACGTACGAGCGCGCCACAGCCGTGCCCGCCTCCTCGTCGACCTCGACGGCGAGGTTGGTGGTGACGTGCTGCGTCCGCGGAGTGCCGTCGGCGTAGACGATCAGCGTGTCGTGGAACATCTTCTCGATCGCGTCACGTCCGCTCACCGGCTCGCCGCTGCCCGTGAAGACGGCGTCGGCGAGGAGCTCGCCGAGTCCGCCGAAGTCCCCGTCGTCCACCAGCTCGGCGTACCGGGCGATCAGGTTCTCCACAACGCGGTGACCGGGCGTCCGGTGACCTGGCGTCCGGTCACCGGTCGGGCGGGGGGAAATGGACATGATCGCCTCCAGATGGGACGGGCCGGGTCTCGCGCGCCGACCCAGGTGTCCGCGGTGACGCACCGGCCGGTGGTGACACCCAGCTTGCCATGCGGCGGCACCTGGTCCGAGCGCCACACCTCGGTCCCGGACACCTGTGTGCCGTGGGCCTGCCGGTCACAGACACAGGTGTGTGCCCGGCAGGCTCCGCACCGGGGGCGGACGGCGGGCTCAGGCCAGGGCGGCGGCCAGCTGGTCCGCGACGGCGCTCGCGGAGGGCATCGCGGCGATCTGCTCGGCGGCCCGGCGGGCGTTGTCGCGGTACTCGGCGCCGCTCAGCACCTCGGCCACGGCCTTCGCCACGGCCTCCGGTCCGGCGGGCGGCGGTACGGCGGCCCCGAGACGCGCCCCCGCGACGGCTCCGGCCTGGAGGAACTGGTCGGCGCCCTGCGGAACGACCACCATGGGCAGGCCGCGGGAGAGGGTGCCCAGCGTCGTGCCCGCGCCCCCGTGGGTGACCACGAGGTCGACGTTGTCGAGCAGTTCGGCCAGCGGGGTGAACCCGACGAACTCGACGTGGTCGGGCCGGTCACCGTAGTCGGCGGCGGTGGCGGTCAGACCGAGGGTGACCACGAGGTCGGCGAGCGGCGCGAGGGCGTCGACGATCGGGCGCAGCAGCGCAGGCGTCCCGAAGTGGGTGCCGAAGGAGAGCAGCACCTTCGGCCGGGTCCGGACGGCGAGAGCGGCCGGGGTGACCGGGCCGTCTGTCGGGACGGGGCCGCGATGGGCCTCGGTGCGCAGCGGAAGGCGGCCCTGCGGCGGCTGCCAGCCGGGTCCCTGGAGGACTTCGGGGCAGGGGTCCACGTACCAGGCGGGCGTCGGCACGGCCAGCCCGCGCTCCTTGTAGGCGCGCTCGGCGATCACGTCGAAGACGTCGGTGAACTCGGCGGGGATCAGCGGCCCGAACGCGTGCTTGGCGTAGGGAACTTCCAGGGCGGCGGCGACGAACGGGCCCACGTAGTCGGTGGCCTCGGCGACGATCACATCGGGCCGGAACCCGCGCGCCGCGGCGATCGCCGCGTCCGCGCTCAGCTCGATCCGCGCCCCGGCGAACACCTCGGCCGCGACGGCGGGGCTGGGCACGGTCGGATCGTCCACACCGGCCCGGCGCGCGCCCTCCGCGAGCAGCTCGGGCATCTCGGGGCCGGCGGCCAGCAGCGGCAGGCGCTCGGCGTCGAGCATCGGCCCGAAGGCGGCCGAGGTGAGTACGGCGACGTCGTCCCCGCGGTCGCGGAAGGCGCGGGCGAGCGGAAGCAGCGGCATGAGATGACCGTGTGCCGGGGTGCTGGAGAAAAGGATACGCATACCGGCAGTCTAGAACTTCGATGAAGTCACACTTCAACGAATTCAGTCACACTTGAGCAACAGGGCGGCACACACGGCGTCCGTGAGGAAGACACATGCGCCGTCCCAGTCCCAGCCGATCTCCAGCATCCGGAACCAGGACGGCGGGGTCACGAAGTACTCCAGGACGCGGACCGCGTCGCTCGCCGTGACACCCGGGCGCAGCGCGCCGAGTCGCTCCAGCCGGCCGGTCACCACCGCGAAGCGCTCCCGTTCCAACTGGCGGATCCGGTCCAGCAGGGCGGCGACGCCCTGGTCGACGGTCGCCGCGTCGAAGAGCGCGGTCATGGTGTGCCGGTGGTGGCGCACCAGGTCGTGGATGCTGCGCACCACCAGCCGCACCACCTCGTCGCCGGTGGTGGCGCTCTCGATGGCCACCAGGACCTCGCCGATGCCCGCGTCGCCGGCGGCGCGCTCGGTCAGCGCGGTGACCAGGGCCGCCTTGCTGCCGAACGCCGCGTAGACGGTGCCCTGGGCGACCTCGGCCTCCTCGGCGATGCGCTTGATGGTGACCCGGGCGTACCCGTGCTCGGCGAACAGCGCCTCGGCCGTGTCCAGGACGGCCGTCCGCGTCGCCGCGGCTGCGCGTTCACGCACGGTGGAACGGTAGGTGCGGGTCGTCATGGGCCCCAGTCTAGGAATACGCCGTGCACGGTGATCGTCGAATACGCCGTGCACGGTGATCGTCTCGCCCGGTCACCGCCGGTCAGAGCACCGGTACCGGCAGCCGGACGTCGTGGACGACCGGCTGCCCGGCCACCACGATCGTTGACTTCAGGGGCCGGCAGCCGTCGGCGACCGTGGTCAGGACGTACCGCCCGTCCGCCGGGACGCGCAGCGCGTACGTGCCGTCGGACCCGACCGCCGACCGGCCGAGCTCGTGGCCCTCCACGGTGCTCAGCGTGACCGTGGCCCGCGGTACGGCGCCGCCCCCGGCGACGCTGACCCGGCCGCGGACCGCGACCCGTTCGGCCGGGTCCACGACCCGCTCGGCGGCGATGTCCCGGGCGTCCGCGTCGACGGCCTCGGCCGCCACCGGGAGGCCGGCGACCGCCTCGGCGTTCTGGAGTTCCTCCGCGGCCTGGGCCAGCCCGCTGGAGGCGCGCAGCGGAACCTCCTTGATGAACAGGGTGAACAGGAAGGCGATCAGGGCCACCGGGGCGACGTACATGAAGATGTCGCCGATGCCGTGGCCGTAGGCGCTCTCCAGCCAGGTGCGCACCGGGGCGGGCAGGGCCGCGAGGTCGGGCAGTCGGCCGCTGCCGGAGGCCTTCGCGGCCGCGGCCCGGTCCTGCGGGCCGAGTCCGGTGACGGTCGCGCGGGCGTAGTGGCCGATCCGAGTGGTGAGGACCGAGCCGAGCACCGACACGCCCACCGCGCCGCCGAGGGAGCGGAAGAAGGTCACCGTGGAGGACGCGGCGCCCAGGTCACCCGGGGACACCTGGTTCTGGGTGCACAGCACGAGGTTTTGCAGCGTCATGCCGACGCCGAGGCCCATCAGCGCCATGCACAGCGCGATGAACGGGTACGGGGTGTCGTGGCGGAGCATGCCCAGCAGGGCGAGGCCGGCGGTCAGCAGGACACCGCCGGTCAGCAGCCACCCCTTCCACCTGCCGGTGCGGGTGATGATCCGGCCGGAGACCGTGGAGGAGACGAACAGGCCCGCGATGAACGGGATCGTCATCACACCCGACCTGGTCGGGGAATCGCCGCGGGCCAGCTGGAAGTACTGGCTGAAGAAGACCGTGCCGACGAACAGCGCGATGCCGACGAACAGGGAGGCGACCGAGGCGAGGGTGATGGTCCGGTTGCGGAACAGCCGCAGCGGGATGACCGGCTCGCTGGCCTTCGTCTCGACGTACAGGAAGACCAGCGTCAGCACGAGCGACGCCCCGACCAGCGTGTACGTCTGCCAGGACAGCCAGTCGTACTTGTCGTCCGCGAAGGTGACCCAGACCAGCAGGGTGCAGACGGCGGCGGTGACGAAGAAGGCGCCGGCCCAGTCGACCCTGACCCGGCGTCTGGTCACCGGCAGGTTCAGGGTGCGCTGGAGCACGACCAGGGCGACCACGGCGAACGGGATGCCGACGAACAGGCACCAGCGCCAGCCGAGCCAGTCGGTGTCGGTGATGACACCGCCGAGGAGCGGTCCGCCGACGGTGGCGACGGCGAAGGTGGCGCCGAGGTAGCCGGAGTAACGGCCGCGCTCCCGGGGCGAGATCATCGCGGCCAGCACGACCTGCGCGAGGGCGGACAGACCGCCGCCGCCCAGGCCCTGGATGACC
Organism: Streptomyces humi; assembly: GCF_001005085.2. GTDB lineage: Bacteria > Actinomycetota > Actinomycetes > Streptomycetales > Streptomycetaceae > Streptomyces > Streptomyces humi. Next base: position 153,759 of record NZ_LBMU02000022.1, on the reverse strand, counting down.
CGGGCGCCGATCAGTGTGGCGGGGTTCTGCGCCAGACCGGCCACCAGGGAGCCGACGACGTAGATCACCAGCGCCGACTGGACCAGGATCTTCTTGCTGAACTGGTCGGCGAGCTTGCCCCACAGCGGGGTCGAGGCGGTCACCGCGAGCAGGGAGGCGGTGACGACCCAGGTGTAGGCGCTCTGGCCACCGCCGAGGTCGCCGATGATCCGCGGGAGCGCGTTGGTGACGACGGTCGAGGACAGGATGGCGCAGAACAGGCCGAGCAGCAGGCCCGACAGCGCGCGCATGATCTGCGCGTGGGTCATCGGTGCCGGGGTGTCCCCTCCTTCCGGGTGGGCGTGCGCCCGCACACCTGCGCTGGGAGTGGTTGTCATGGGTTCTGGGTTCCTTACGTGCGTGTGACAGCGGGGGTGGGCGGGAAGGGGGCGGCCTGCGGCGGCTCGGCAGGGGTGTTCCGTTCGGGCCGTGGGTCGTCGAAGCCGGCCCGGAGCCGGGACAGCAGCCCGGTCAGCCTGCGGACGTCGTCGTCGCTCCAGTCGCCCAGCCGACGGGCCAGTTCCTCGGCGGTACGGTCGGAGAGTTCGGCGAGCCGGGCCCGGCCCTCGGCGGTCAGGCGCAGGATGCGCGAGCGCCGGTCGGCGGGGTCGGGGCTGCGGTCCAGCCAGCCCCGGGCCGCCAGGTGGGCCACGAGGCGGCTGGTGACCGACATGTCGACGGCCAGCAGTTCGGCGAGCCTGCCGATCCGCATGTCGCCGTCGCGGCCGAGCAGCGCCAGGGCGGTGGCCGCTCCGTTGGAGCAGCCGTCCGGGAGGACCCGGCCCAGCTCCCGCCGCACGGAGGCGACGGCGCCCAGCTGGCGCATCAGCTCCTCGTACTCGGCCTTCTCGGCCACATGTGCCTCCATAGTCATTGCTCAAGGCAACTATGAGACCAATCGGTTGCCTTGGGCAAACACCTGAGGTGTGCACTGACGCACACCTCAGGGTCGACAGGTATTTCGGACGGGTCCGCCCGTGCCGGTCAGCGCAGGAGTCGGCGGGCGACGTTGGTGGTGACCAGGTCGAGGAGTTCCTCACCCCGGCCGGACAGGACGGTGCGGATGGCGTAGAGGGTGAAGCCCTTGGCCTGTTCCACCGTGACCGCAGGCGGCACGGAGAGTTCCTGGCGGGCCGTCATGACCTCGACCAGCGCGGGTCCCTCGTGGGCGAAGGCGCCCTTGAGCGCGTCCTCCAGATCGCCGGGCCGTTCGACCCGGCGGGACCACAGCCCGACCGCGGCGGCGACCTCGGCGAGCTGCGGGTTGTCCAGCTCGGTGGCGTAGTTGACGATGCCGGCCGCCTTCATCTCCAGCTCCACGAAGTTCAGCGAGCCGTTGTTGAAGACGACGATCTTGGCGGGCAGCCGGTTCTGCCGGAGCGTGAACAGCTCGCCCAGGAGCATGGTGAGACCGCCGTCGCCGGACAGCGAGACCACCTGCCGGCCCGGGTACGCCGCCTGCGCGCCCACGGCGTGCGGCAGGGCGTTGGCCATGGTGCCGTGGTTGAACGAACCGAGCAGCCGCCGGCGCCCGTTGAAGGTCAGGTAGCGAGCCGCCCACACCACCGGGGAGCCGACGTCGACGGTGAACACCGCGTCCTCGTCGGCGAGCCGGTCGATGGTGCTCGCCACGAACTGCGGATGGATCGGGGTGCGTTCGTGATCGTTGACGGCGAGCGCGTCCAGCGACCTGCGGGTGCGGGCGTAGTGGGCGAGGGCGTCGTCGAGGTGCTTCCGGCCGGTCTTGACGGTCAGCAGCGGCAGCAGCGCGGGCAGGGTGTCGCGGACACTGCCCACCAGGGGCAGGTCGACATGGGTGCGGCGGCCGATCTGCTCGCCGCGGAGGTCGAGCTGCACGACCTTGGCACCCTGCGGGTAGAACTGCCGGTACGGGAAGTCGGTGCCCAGCATCAGCAGGGTGTCGGCCTCCTCGATCGCCTTGTAGCCGGAGGCGAAGCCGAGCAGGCCGGTCATGCCGACGTCGTACGGGTTGTCGTACTCGACGTACTCCTTGCCGCGCAGCGCGTGCACCACCGGGGCCTTGAGGGTCTCGGCGAGCCGGACCAGGTCGTCGTGGGCACCGGCGGCACCGGCGCCCGCCAGGACCGTCACCCGCTCACCGGCGTTCAGCAGGGCGGCGGCCTCGCGCAGGGCCTCGTCGTCCGGGCGCACGACGCTGCGGGCCGGGCGGACCACCGTGGGGGCCAGGTCGCGGCCGACCCTGCCGAGGAAGATCTCGCCGGGTACGACGACCACCGCCACTCCCCTGCGCTCCACGGCGGCCCGCATCGCCGTCTCCAGGATGCGCGGCCCGTGTTCGGGACTGGTGACGGTCTCCGCGTAGACGCTGCAATCGGCGAACAGCTCCTGCGGGCGGGTCTCCTGGAAGTAGCCGGAGCCGATCTCGGCGCCCGGGATCTGCGCGGCGACGGCGAGCACCGGCACCCGGCTGCGCTGGGCGTCGAAGAGGCCGTTGATCAGGTGCAGGTTGCCCGGACCGCAGCTGCCGACGCAGACGTTGAGCTCCCCGGTCAGCCCGGCCTCGGCGGCCGCGGCGAGGGCGGCGCTCTCCTCGTGCCGCACGTGCACCCAGTCGACGTCGTCCTCCCGCCGTATGGCGTCCGTCAGGCCGTTGAGCGAATCGCCGGGCAGGCCGTAGAGACGGCGCACGCCGGAGGCCTTGAGGGAGGCGATGACGTGTTCGGCGAAGGTGCGCATACGGGTTGCCTTTCGTCGGTCGTGAGCGCGTCCGGTGCGCGGGGAGGCCACGCTGGGCGGGGGCGACGGCACCGGGGCCCGCCGGGGTGGACGAGCTCCCGCCAGTCTCGGGGAGCCGGCATCGCGCACACATCCGTCGGATGACTGCTTCCTCGCCACCGGACCGTCCCGGCCCCTCGGTCGGACTACTGCCGGGCCGGGCGCCCGCACGCCGCACCCGCCGCACCCGCCGGCCCGGCGGACGCCCGGCGTGCGGCTGTTGTCCGTCGGCCTTCTCGTGATTCCGCCACGCGGTCACCCCGGGTGGCACACCTTGTTCCGCGGTCTCACCCACCTGTCCCTCGGGACACCTCCATGTCTTCGAGCCGATCGCGTACCCGGCACACCTGATCACCCGGGCGGAGCCGGCGAACGCGGGCCGGCCGGTGCCGGCGGGGCTCGGGAGGCACGCTGCTCGTGTCATCGCCCACAGCATGGGCGGATAGCATCAACTCCCCCACGACCGGACGCCGTCCGCGACACGGAACGCCCGGTGGCGGGCCGCCGGTGCGCCGGTTCGAGTCCGCGTCCGCCGACCGGTATCAGTCGTGTGCCGCACGTGGCGGGGCGCGCCGCACGTGTGGTGGGGCCCGACCGCCCGGCGGACCGGTCGGCCACCCCCTCCCGCGGCAGCGCCCCGTCCCCGGCCATGCCGGAAAGGAACCCATGAAACCTCCACGTACGCCCGGCCCCGAGGGGAACCTCCCCCGGCGGGTCCCGGGCACCTCCAGACCGGTCGGAGCCGGCTCCGGGCCGGCCCGGGACGGCGCCGCGCCCGACGGCACGGAGCAGGCCGAGGTCGGCCGCGCGCCCGACGGCACGGAGCAGGCCGGGGTCGGCCGCGCGCCCGCGGCGAGCGGGAGGGACGCCCCGGTGCCCCGGCTCGCCCAGGTCTCCACGCTCGGCTCGCGGTCCGGCGCCGGCCGCGGTGCGGGGGCGGCGCCCCCGGCGCCGGGCTCCGCCGTGGGCGGCTCCGCCCCGGACGGAGACCGGGCGGGCGACGCCTTCGCACGGGGCGGGAGCACCCGCCGGGGGCCGTCCCCGCGCGTGGTCGTGCCGCTCCGTCCGGCCGCCCGGCGCGGTGCCGACACGTCACGGCGGGAGGGACTGCGCGGCGCGCTCGCCGTCGTCGGCATCGTGGGCCTGCTGTCGGCGGGCAGCGTCCTGCTGACCCTGCACCTGCTCGACGGCGACGACGACGGCACCCGGCACGACAGGGCCTCGGTGTCCGTCGACTCCGGTGGCCGCGACACGGACGTCGTCGACGGACTCGGCATCACACCCGGTCCCTCGCGGTCCTCCGGAACCGCCGTCGGCACGACGCCCGACGGCTCGGCGGCGCCCACGTCGGGCTCTCCCGGCGTCAGCGCGTCGGGCAGGGCCTCCGCGACCCCGGGCGCACACGCCACCGCCTCGGCGAAGAGCACCGGCGGGGCGAAGACGACCGCCCAGGCCGTGGCGCCGGGGGTGCGGGTGTACAGCCACGCGTCGCAGCGCTGCGTCGACGTCGTGGGCGGCAGGGCGGCGCAGGGCGCGAAGCTGATGATCTGGGACTGCGGCGGGACCGCGTCGCAGCACTGGACGTTCACCGGCGGCACCATGCGCGCGCTCGGCATGTGCGTGCAGCTCGCGGGCGGTTCCACCGCCGACGGGGCGGACCTCGAACTCGGCGCCTGCGACGGGAGCCCGGCCCAGGAGTTCGCGCTGAACCAGCGCAGCGACCTGGTCAGCGCCCTCGCGGACAAGTGCGCGGACGTACGGGACAACGGCACCGCGAACGGCACCCGGCTCCAGCTGTGGTCGTGCTCCGGCGGCGACAACCAGAAGTGGTCCACGTCCTGACACGTGTGCGACACGCCGGGGCGGGCCGGCCGCCGTGGCGGCCGGCCCGCGGGAGAGTGGGCTCAGCCGCCGATGCCGACCAGCGTGCCGGTGCCGTCCTGGTACCTGACGTAGGCCGTGGCCGGCGCCGAGGTGTCCACCCCCGACCAGGTGCCGGTGACCGTGAAGGGGACCCCCGGCCTGGTCGCGGGCCGGGTGGGCGTCACACCGAAGGTGCCGGTCGTGGGTGTGTCCGCGCCCACCACGTTCGCCTGGAGGGTGTATCCGACGGCGGACGGGTCCGACGACACGACACCGCCGGGCGCGATGACCATGATCGCGTACTTGCCCGGTGTCAGGGCCGTCAGGCCGACACGTGCCCGGTGCTCGTACGCGCTGAGGTTCCCGGACGTGGCCGGCGTGCCGTCCGCCCGCAGGGGCGTCACCAGCAGGTACAGCTGTTCGTCGGGATCGTCCGCGGTGGCGTAGAACTCGGCCGCCGCGGTCCCTTCGGGCACCGTGAGATCGTATTCCCGCAGGTAGTCCGTCTCGGCGGACACCTCGCCGTGCACCCGCGCGCCCGCCACCGGGCCGTAGGCGGTGAGCGTCTGCTTCTCGGTGCCCGGGGTCACGGAGTAGGAGACACTGCCCGCGGCACCGCTGCCGGTGACCCGGTCGGGAGCGAGTTGGCCCTGCGGGGTGACCACGATCGGGCTGCGCACCGACACCCGGCCGCCGCCGGTCCACGTGAGGGATCCGGTGACGGGTGTGCCGGAGACCGCGGTGGTGCGCGTCAGTTCGATGCGGACCTCGGCGGTCTGGCCGGCGCGGGTGAAGCGCAGCGTCGAGGGCCGCACCTCGGCCCGGAAGCCGGGCAGTCGCACCGACGCCCGGTACACGCCCGGCCGGACCGCGGTCAGCGTGCGGGTCAGGGTGCGTGAGCCGAGCAGCCGGTCGACCGAGAGGGACGGGTAGTTCAGGTCGCTCGGCGCGACGGCGGCGACGCCGGTCCCGGTGTGCACGCCGAGACCCTCCTCGTAGCCGAGCCAGTCACGGTTCGACGAGTCGTACACCAGACCGGGGTTGAGCATCGCGGTGGGGTCGACCTCCCCGGAGCCCTGTGCGTACGGGTCGGTCTCTTTACCGCCCGAGGCGTCCTTGGTGTCGACCGCGGTCGTCATCAGGGCGGACTTCACCGCCATCGGGGACCACTCGGGATGGACACCGAAGTAGAGCGCGGCGAGCCCGGAGACCTGCGGCGCGGCCATCGACGTACCCGTCATGAAGTCGAAGTCGTGCCCCTGGTTGCTCGCCGGCGCGACGGAGGCCAGCACGGCCACGCCCGGTGCGGCGAGGTCCGGCTTGATCAGCGCGCCCTTGTTGACGCCCGAGGGGCCGCGGGAGGAGAACGGCGCGATCTGCGGATAGGGCGTTCCGGTGGAACCGCCCGGTTCCAGCGTCGCGACGGCGCCGGGCGTCGCCGCGTAGGCCCGGACCGTCGAGGCCGCCGGCGTGTTCAGGTGCACCGTGGGCACCTGGTGGATGTCGCCGTCGGTGTCCTGGTCGCCGACGTTCACCAGCACCATGCCGACGCCCCCGGCCCGCGCCACCTCGGCGGACTTGCTCACCCGGGAGGTGACACCCCGGTCGCACACCACGATCTTCCCCGCCGTCTTCGCGGGATCGAGGGTCCCCGCCCGGCACAGGTCCGCGTCGCCCGCCGTCGCCTGGGAGGTCCTGGCATCGGCCGACAGCACCAGCGGCTTCGGCCCCAGCCCGGTGCTCACGGTGACGCTGGCGCCGACGAAGGTCCGTCCGTCGCCCAGCTCCACCGTGGCCTCAGGGGTCTTCATCGTGCTGGCCGCGACCGTGGTGACCCAGGGGGACGTGTTGTCGATCCAGCCCTCCGTGGGCCCGCTGTTGCCCGCGGACGCCGACACGAACACCCCGGCCTCGGCCGCCGCCCGGAACGCCTGCTGGACGGGCGAGTCCAGCGCCGATTCCGTGACCGAGCCCGCGGAGTAGTTGATGACGTCGACGCCGTCCGCCACCGCCTGGTCGATCGCCGCGACGATGTCGGAGTCGACGGCGGTGCCCTCCCCGTCCGAGTCCGTCCAGAAGGCCTTGTACACGGCGACCGCCGCGCCGGGCGCCACTCCGGAGATCTTCCCGAAGTCCTGGCCGTTCACGGTGGCCCGGACGTCCGCGTCGCCCGCGGCGGTGGACGCGGTGTGGGTGCCGTGGCCGTTGCCGTCCCGCGGCGAGACGTAGTCGTCCTGCTGGTCCGCGGGTGTGTTCGCCCGCCAGCCGTCGCCGAAGTACCGGGCACCGACGATCTTCGTGTTGCAGGCGTCGGCGGTGAACTGCTCACCGGTCTGGCAGACGCCGGTGAAGGTGCCTCCGTCGGCCTTGCGCATCCTGATCGTGCCGCTCTCGCGGTAGGGGCGGTACGGGTCCTTGGCAGTGGCCGGGGCGGTGCCCAGGGCGGGGGCGGCGAAGGACGCGCTCTCGGGCCACACACCGGTGTCGATGTCGCCGATGACCACGCCCCTGCCCGACTTCGCGGTGCCGCCCAGCGCCGACCACAGGCCGTGCGGGCCCGACAGCCCGAGGACGTCGGTCGAGCGGGAGTCGTCGGTGAGTTCGCTCCGCCCGTCCGGACTGATCCTGAGCACGTCCGGCCGGGTGGCCAGCCGGGCCGCCTGAACGGCCGTCAGGTCGGCGGTGAAGCCGTTGGTCACCACGGAGTAGCGCTGCCGGACCTTGGCGCCGACGGCCGCGGCGGCCTTGTCCTGCCGCCCGTCGAGGTAGTCCCGGTAGCGGTGCGCGGCGGTGCTGGAGGCGTCTATCCGGCCGCCCGAACCCGGTGCGGTGGCGGCCAGTCCGCGTACCCCGCCCTGGTAGAGGGCGACGGGCGCGTCGGCGAGGGTGACGATGTACCGGGCGGACGGCAGGTGCCCGGTCACGGGGACGGGGACGGGGACGGGGGTGAGCGGATCGCCGGCGGCCTGGGCCGGTGATCCGGTGCAGACGGCGGCCAGGGCGACGGCGAGAGCCGCCGTGCCCCGGGCGAGTGTCCTTCTTCGGACCGTGGATCTCACACGTTCCTCCAGGAAGTGGGCCGAGCCGGAGGGTGTCTCCAGCACCTCGGGTGGCGCTGCGCGTGCGGGTGAAGGGCGCGGACGGGTGTCGCGGCGAGGAAAGTGAACGCTGTACCTCGGACAGGTGTCCAGATAATCTGGTGGCCGGTTTGGACGGATGGCCAACCGCGTCACGGATGTCACACATCTCACCGACGGAGGTACGCATACGTGCTCACGACCCTGGGCATAGCAGAGTCCGACGAGCAGGTGTACCGGTGCTTCCTGGATCGCGGCCGGGCGACGGTCGCCGACGTCGTCGCGGCCCTGGGCGTCCGGGAGCACGACGTCCTGCGGTCCACCGACCGGCTGCGCGGACTCGGGCTGCTGCACGTCACCGGCCCCGGCCGGTTCCAGGCCACGAACCCCCAGGCGGTGCTGTTTCCGCTGCTGGCCAGGCGACAGCTGGAGCTGGAGACCGCGCTGGCCTCGGCCCGTACGGAGGTCGACCGGATCGCCGAGCGCTACCGGGAGGGGCGGCTGCGCTCCGATCCGCGCAACCTGGTGGAGGTCCTGTCCGACCGCGAGCTGATCCTGGAACGGGTCGCGGAGCTGAGCAGTTCGGCGAAGAGCCACATGTGGGCCCTGGACCGGCCGCCCTACGTGGGCCGCCCGGACGGCGCACTCCACAGCAACGAGGAGGAGTTCGAGATCACGGCGGCCTGGCTGGCGCAGGGCATCGACGTGCGCTCGGTCTACTGCCCGCAGTCCATGGAACGCCCCGGCCGGTTCGCCACGGTGCTCCGGCTCGCCGAACTGGGCGAGCAGTCAAGGATGTTGCCGTACCTGCCGTTCAAACTGCACATCATCGACCGGCGGGTGGCACTGGTCCCGCTGTCCGGCCCGGTCTACGACGACCTGGTCGTCATCCATCCGTCCGGCATGCTCGACGCGCTGATGGAGCTCTACGAGGCCTACTGGGCCCGCGCCGAGCCGGTCTCCGGGGCGGCGGACGCCGAGGACGAGGCCTTCGACGCGGACGACCTCCTGCTCCTCGGGATGCTGAAGGCCGGGCTCAAGGACCAGGCCATCGGCCGTCAGCTGGGGTGCAGCACCCGGACCGCGACCCGGCGCGTCGCCGCCGTACTGAGCAAGCTGGGCGCGGACACCCGCTTCCAGGCGGGCAGCAGGGCCGCCGCCCGGGGCCTGATCTGAGCGGCGGCCCCGGCGCCGGCGGTACGACTCGACGTAGCCGTCGGCGGGGATGCCCACGCCGGTGACGTCGTCGTAGCCCCTCACGGCCTTCAGGGAGGTGTTCTCGCCGAGGCCGCGGACGGTGGTGACCCGGCCGTCACACCGGACGGGTTCACATGTCACACGGACCGGGACTCACACACGTCGGCGGCCCGCACGCGTGTGCGCGCTGAAGCATGTGGGCGGGGCAGGCGTGTGCGCGGGGCGCGGACGGAGCGCGGGGCACGGGCGGGGCACGCGTGTGCGGGGCGCTCGGGCGGGGCGCAGGGCACGGGTGGGCACGCGTGTGCGGGGCGCTCGGGCGGGGCACGGGCGGGGCGCAGGGCACGGGCGGGCACGCGTGTGCGCGGGGCGGGGACGGTGCGCGGGGCGGGGCGCCCCGGCTTGGCGCTCCGGGGTTCGGAACGGTGCCCTGCCTCACCGTGGGGCGGGCCGCTGACCTGGGCGGCTCCTACAATTGCGGGGCACCGTTGGAGGGACGCCGATGACCCGTTTCGGGAGGACGCGCACGACGCACACACCGCCGTCGGGGCACGGCCCGCAGGGGGCGGTGCCCGTGGCGTCCGCTGACGCACCGCTCGGCGGCGCCGTCGGCCACCTGGTGGGCCGGGAACGGGACCTGGACCGCGTTCTGGGCGCCGTCGGACGGCACCCGGGGGGTGCGCTGCTGCTGTCCGGGGATCCCGGCGTCGGCAAGTCCGCGGTCCTCGACGCCGTGGCCGCGGCCGCGGCGCACGACGGGATCCGCGTGCTGCGTGCGGCCGGCGCCGAGTTCGAGGCGGACGTCGGCTACTCGGCGCTGAACCAGATCCTGCTCCCGTTGCACGGCGCCCTCGACCGGCTCGACGCACCGGGCAGGGACGCCCTGGGCGTCGCCCTGGGCTTCGGCGCCGGCCCGCGCCCCGAGCGCCTCGTCGTCTGCAACGCCACCCTGGCCCTGCTGCGGTCGGCGGCCGCGGACGGCCCGGTCCTGCTGATCGTGGACGACCTGCCCTGGGTGGACCGGGCGAGCGCCGCCGTCCTCGGCTTCCTCGCCCGGCGGCTGTCCGGGGACCGGATCCGGTTCCTCGGGGCCTCCCGCACCGGCGTGGACGGCTTCTTCGACGGCGCAGGCCTGCCGTCGTACGAACTGCCCGCGCTGGACACGGACTCCGCCGCCCGCCTGGTCGACCTGCGCTTCCCCGATCTCGCGCACCCGGTACGGCGGCGGCTGCTGGACGCCGCGCAGGGCAACCCGCTGGCGCTGCTCGAACTCCCCGACGCGCTGCGCGCGGACCAGCGCCGGGCCCGGGAGGTGCTGCCGGCGGTCCTGCCGCTCGGCGAACGCCTCCAGTCCCTCTTCGTCTCCCGGGTCCTGTCGCTGCCCGCGCCGACCCGCGACCTGCTGCTGCTCGCCACCCTCGACGGCACCGGCGACCTCGGCGTGCTCTCGGCGGCCGCGCGGGAGTCGGACGGCGCACCCGACCTGGCTGATCTCGACCCCGCCGAGCGGGACGGGCTGGTGCGGGTGACGGAGTCCCCGCGCCGCCTGGTGTTCCGGCATCCGCTGATCATGTCCGCCGTGGTCGAGGCCGCCACCAGCAGCACCCGCCGCGCGGCGCACCGCGCGCTGGCGCGGGTGCCGGGCGGCCGGCCCGAGCAGCGCGCCTGGCACCTGGGCGAGGCCACCCTCCAACCGGACGAGGAGGTGGCCCTGCTGCTGGAGCGCACGGCCCGCCGCATCCTCGACCGCGGGGACGCGGTGGCGGCGATCGCGGCGCTCACCCGGGCGGCCGACCTGAGCCCCCGGGGCGCCGACCGTGCGCGGCGGCTGTCGGAGGCGGCCTACGTGGGCGCCGAGTCGATCGGCGCGCTGCGCAGCGCCTCGGAGCTGCTGGAGGACGCCCGGCGGGCGGATCCCGGCCACGGCTCGTCCCTGAACTCCGCGAACGCCGCGGTGCAGCTCGTGCTGAACAGCGACGGCGACCTGGCCACCGCCCACCGCCTCCTGGTCGGCGCCATCGAGGAGGGCGACCACGGCTACGACGCCGGGGACCCGGCCCTCGTCGACGCGCTGCACTTCCTGCTGCTGCTGTGCAACTACGGTGCCCGCGAGGAGCTCTGGCAGCCCTACTACCGGGCCGTGGCCCGGCTGCGGCCCGCTCCCCCGCCGCTGCTCCTGGTCGCCGCCCGGACCTGGGGGGACCCGGCCCGCGCCGACGCGGCCACGCTGCGCGAGCTGGACGGGATCATCGACGGCGCGCTGCGGGAGACCGATCCGGCCAGGGTCGTCCGGGTGGGGACCGCGGCCGTCTACCCGGACCGGCTGTCCGCGGTGCGCGAGGCGGCCTGGCGGCTGGTCCGGCAGGGCCGCGAGGGCGGTCCGGTGCGCCGGCACATCGGGGCCCTGCTGCACCTGTGCCTGGACGACTACCACCGGGGCAGGTGGGCGGAGGTCCTGGAGCTGTCGGAGGAGGGGCTGACGCTCTGCGCGGCCTCCGGGTACGCCGTCTGCGCCTGGTTCTTCCAGTACACCAAGGGGCTGGTGACCGCCTCCCGGGGCGACACGACCACCGCGCACGCGCTCGCCGAGGCGATGACGGGCTGGGCCGCGCCGCGCGGTGTCCGGGAGGCCGTGCACTGTGCCCAGCACGTGCACGCGCTCGCGGACATCGCCGACGGCGACTTCGACGCGGCGTTCCGCCGGGTGAGCGACATCAGCGCCGCGGGCAGCTTTCCCCCGTACGTCGCGCACGCGGCGTGGGTGTTCTTCGAACTGGTGGAGGCCGCGGTGCGCACCGACCGGCGGGCGGAGGCCCTGGCACACGTGCGTGCGCTGCGCGCGACCGAGGTGGCCGGGCTCTCGTCCCGGCTGGCCCTGCTGGCCGGCTGTGCCGAGGCCCTCGTCGCGGACGACGCCGCCGAGACGGCCCGGCTGTTCGCGCGGGCGCTGGCCGTACCGGACGTGGAGCGGTGGCCGTTCGAGCTGGCCCGGGTACGGCTGGCACAGGGCGAGTGGCTGCGCCGGTCCCGGGCGCTGTCCGAGTCGAAGGGTCCGCTGACGGCCGCGCTGCGGGCCTTCGAGGAGCTGGGCTCCTCGGCGTGGGCGGAGCGCGCCCGCAAGGAGCTGCGCGCGGCCGGGCGGGTCCTGCCGGGCGCGGGCCACGACCGGTCCGGGACGGCCCTCACCCCGCAGGAGCGTGAGATCGCGGAACTCGCGGCGAGCGGTCTGACGAACAAGCAGATCGCCGAGCGCCTGTTCATCTCGCACCGCACCGTCGGCGCCCATCTCTACCAGATCTACCCGAAGCTGGGCATCGCCTCCCGGGTGGCGCTACGGGACGCCCTGCGCCGGCACGACACGGACTGACGGCGAGCGGACCGACGGCGCGACGCGGACCGACGGCACGAGCGGACCGACGGCACGACACGGACCGACGGCACGAGCGGACCGCCGGCACGAGCGGACCGACGGCACGACACGGACTGACGGCGAGCGGACCGACGGCGCGACGCGGACTGACGGGCACGAGCGGACCAACGGCACGAGCGGGTGACAGTGCCGCACGGCCGGCCGGCTCACCGTGCCGGCGTGCGACGGCATCCGTCGTGGGCCGGGACAGCCGGGACCACGTGGCCCCTCCGTCCGACCGACCGCACCTGTGCCGGCGGTGCCCACCGGGGCCGCGTCATCGGGACATGACCATTCCTGTCCGTGCCCCGGCGCTCCCGGTCAGGCGTCCGCGTCCGCCCCGTCCGCCAGCCGGTTGAGCCACTCCAGGAGCAGGATCCGCTCACCGGCGCTGAGCGGCGCGGTCCCGTCCTCGCCGACTGCGGCGAGCAGGGCCATGGCGGGGGCCGCCACGGCCGCGCCGGTGGCGACGGGACCGCGTTCGGCCGGGTCCGCGGACGGGAGCGTAAGGGTGTTGATCACCATCTCGCGGGCCTCCCGGGCGTTGCGCAGATCGCGCTCGTGCTCCGGGTGACCGATCAGGGTCAGGATCGTCCCCACACCGGTGGAGTGCATGACCTCGGTCGCCCGCTCGACGCTCATCCGCAGCCGCCCGGCGGCGGCGACCCTGGTGACCATGCGCCGCAGGTCGTCGGCGGCGCGACGGCCGGTCCCCGGCACGTGCCCGGGGCGGACCTGTCCGTAGACCAGCGTGTAGTACGCCGGGTGTTCGAGACCGAAGGAGATGTGGAGGTCCCACGCGTCCCGCAGCGCCTGCACGGGGTCGTCGCCGGTGAACAGTTCCGCCTTGATCTCGAGGTAGCGCCGGAAGCCGTGCTCCGCCACCGCTTCTAGCAGCCCGTCCTTGTCCCCGAAGATCCGGAAGATCGACGGCGCCGGGACACCCGCGCGGGCGGCGACGGCCCGGGTCGACACCGCTTCCAGGCCGCCTTCCTCCAGCAGGCTCGCGGCGGCGAGCACGATCCTCTGCCGGAGTGTGGGTCCCGCCTTCTCCGACGCCGTCTCCTCTTCAACCATGTATCGACGATATCATTTACGCGGATCATCGATTCACGCGGGAGAACGAGCGGGCCGAGCGGTCAGTGGGCGTCGGGCTCCGTGGGGCCGGTCCCGGTCTGTCGGGCGGCGGGCGCTGCCTCGAGGAGATGGTTGCGCGTCGGTCGACGGGCCGGCTGTCCGACGGCCGCCCAGGCGCCGGGGGGGCAGGTTTCTTCCCAGGCAGAAACCTGTCTCTCCCGTCGCCGGGCGGCCGGGCGCATGGTGGGTGTGTGCCCGGCGGACCGGCCGGGACACGGAACACATGTCACCCCAAGGAGCTGTCACCATGTCCATGACCCGCGTCGGTTTCCTCAGCGCCGGCATCGAGATCGCCGCGCACCTCTACCTCCCCGAGACCCCCGCGGACGGCCCGCGTGCGGCCCTGGTGGTCGGCCACCCCGGCACCGGCGTCAAGGAGCAGACCTCCGGAATCTATGCCCGGTTGATGGCCGACCGCGGCTTCGTCACCCTCGCCTTCGACGCCGCCCACCAGGGCGAGTCGGGCGGCCTGCCGCGCGGCCTGGAGGACCCCGCCCAGCGCGTCGAGGACTTCAAGGCCGCCGTCTCCTACCTCACCACCCGGGACGAGGTCGACCCCGACCGCATCGGCCTGCTCGGCATCTGCGCCGGTGGCGGCTACTCCCTCGCCGCCACCGGCGGAGACCACCGCGTCAAGGCCGTGGCCACCGTCTCCACCGCCGAACCCGCCCGCCAGTTCCGCTACGGCGCCGACGGCTCCCAGGACCCCGCCGTCTTCCAGCACCTCCTCGACGCCGCCGCCACCGCCCGCACCGCCGCGGCCCGCGGCGAGGACCCCGGCGCCCTGACCATGTTCCCCGACACCGCCGAACAGGCCCGCGTCCTCGGCGGCGAACACGGCGTCGAAGGCTGGGAGTACTACTGCGGCCCCCGCGGCCACCACGAGCGCTCCGCCAAGTCCCTCGCTTGGGAGAGCATCGACAAGATGGCCTCCAGCGACGTCTTCCACGCCGTCCCCCTCATCGCGCCGCGCCCCGTCCTCCAGATCATCGGCGAACGCGCCGTCACCGCCTGGATGGCGACGGAGGCCCACCAGCGCGCCACCGGCCCCAAGGAACTCCACCGCCTCCCGGGCGCCAGTCACGTGGACCTCTACGACAAGCGCGAGTACATCGACCCCGCCGTCGACAAGCTCACCGAGTTCTTCACCGCCGGTCTCGGCAGGTGAGCCCCGGGCGCGGCCGGTCCCGGCGCGCTCCCCACGGACACACCGCACTTCCGCGCGGACACACCGCACTTCCACGCGGGCACACCCTGACCCACAGGGCTCCGTGGGGCACGTGTCCGCCACTGGTGTCCCGCGGTGTCCGCCCTTCCCCGTCACCGCGGACACCGCCGGCGGCACACACCCGGAGGGCGGCTCCGTCACCCGGGCGCCCCTTGCTTTAATGGGCGTTCCAGAACTGGTGCACCGGGGGCGGGTTTGGACGGGACGGAGTTCGGGCGGCTGTTGCGGGAGGCGCGGCAGCGGGCGCTGCTGACGCTGGAGAACCTCGCCGAGGTGTCCGGTGTGAGTGTGCGGGCCATCAGCGACATGGAACGCGGCCAGAGCCTGCCGAGGCAGGCGACGCTCAGCGAGCTGATGGACGCCCTGGAACCGAGCGAGGACGAACGGCGCCGACTCGTCGAGGCGTCGATGCGGCGCGCGGGCGACCCGGCGGTGCGCGTTCCTCGCCAACTGCCGCCCGACCTCGCCGTGTTCCGCGGTCGCGAGGCGGCCCTCGCGACGCTGTACGGGCTCAGCGCGCAGGTCACCGAGCAGGGCGGCCACGTCGTCGTCTCCGCGATCGGCGGCATGGCGGGCGTCGGCAAGACGACCCTCGCGGTGCACTGGGCGCACCAGGTGGCCGACCGGTTCCCCGACGGACAGCTGTACGTGAACCTGCGCGGCTTCGAGGACACCGGGAGTCCCCTGGACCCCGCGGAGGCCCTGGGCGGGTTCCTCACCGCCCTCGGCGTGGCCGACCGTGACATCCCGCGCGGCGCCGAGGAGCGCGGCGCTCTCTTCCGGGAGCGGACGGCGTCCCGGCGGCTGCTCCTCGTACTGGACAACGCGCGCGACGAGGCACAGGTCAGGCCGCTGCTGCCGGCGTCGGGCTGTCTGACCGTCATCACCTCGCGCAGCCTGCTCCCCGGTCTGGCCGCGGTGGAGGGTGCCCGGCTGGTCGGGCTGGACGTGTGGACCCGGGAGGAGGCGCTGGCCGCGCTCGCCGCCCGGATCGGCGAGGAGCGCTGCCTGGCGGAACCCGGGGCCGCCGAGGAACTCGTCGGGCTGTGCGGGTTCCTGCCGCTGGCGGTCGCGATCGTCGCCGCGCAGCTGAGCGCGACCCCGCAGATGCCGCTGCGGCTCGGGGTACGGGAGCTGCGTGAGTCCATGCCGCTCCTGGACGCCCTGTGGACGGGGGCCGGCCGGGGCGACGTACGGGCCGTGTTCTCCTGGTCGTACCGGGCCCTGGCGTCCGGGACGGCGGGCTTCTTCCGGCATCTGGCGCTGCACCCGGGTCCCGCGGTGACGACGGCGGCGGCCGCCTCCCTCGCCGGCGTCGGCATGCCCGAGGCCCGGCGGTACCTGCGGCAGCTGAGCTCCGCGAACCTGCTGTCCCGGGACGCGGAGGGCCGGTACGTGCTGCACGACCTGGTGCGGGCCTACGGCACCGAACTCGTCGAACTGGAGAAGGACGACCGGCTCGGCGCCCAGATCCGGCTGCTGGACTACCTGCGCCACAACGCCCACATGGCCAACCGCTTCCTGGGACGCACCCTCGCCGACGAGGCCGATCCGCCGGCCGACGGCGTGGTGGGCGTCGTACTCGGGACCCGTGAGGAGGCGCTGGACTGGTTCCGCCAGGAGGAGGCCACGGTCGCCGCGGCGCTGCGCTCCCTGGACGACCCCCGGCTGCTGCGGTTCCGGATGACCCTCACCCAGGACTGGGTGAGCTACTACTCGGTCATGGGCCGCTGGAGCGCGGAGATCGAGACCAAGCGCATCGGTCTGGACGCCGCGCTGCTGCTGGACGAACCGGCCGCCGTGGTGCGCAACTCCGCGGCCCTCGCCCGCGCGCTGGCGGAGACCGGGCAGACCGAGGAGGCCGACCAGCAGGTCGAGTTGATGCTCGGGCAGCTGCACCGGCTCGGCCCGGCCGAGCAGGCGTCCACCGAACGGACCGTCGGCTGGGTGCGCGGCCGCCAGAAGCGCCACGCGCAGGCGCTGCACCATGCCCGCCGGGCACTGGAGATCTACCGCGCGCTGGGCGACGACCGGGCAACGGCCCGCGAGATGAACGCGGTCGGCTGGTACCTCGCCCTGCTCGGCCGGTACGAGGAGACGGTCGCCCTGTGCGAGGAGGCGATCCCCCTGCTGCGGCGGGACGACAACCTCCGGATCGAGGCCGCCGCCTGGGACACCATGGGCTACGCCCGGCAGCGCCTCGGCGACCTGGCCGGCGCGGCGGCGGACTACCGGGAGTCGCTGCGGATCTACGGGGAGGCCTTCGACGGCTACAACCAGGCCGAGGTGCTCGACCACCTGGCGACGGCACAGCGGGAACAGGGCGACCTCGCGGGCGCGCGGGCGAGCTGGCTGCGGGCGGCCGAGCTGCTGAGCGCGATCCACAGCCCGCGCGCGGCCCGGATGCGGGCCAACGCGCGGTCACTGCTCCCGGACGCCCCCGAAAGGGGTCCCGGACAGACCTGACCCCGCCCGTTCCCGCACGACCCGGCCTGCGGTCTTCTTCCGGCAGCGGGCAAGCTGCATGTGAACTGCCTGGTTCTGTAGCCGTCATTCCACTGAGATGGGAGGGGCAAGAGAGCGTCCCCCGGTCCGGCGGGAAGGCTCGCCGCGGAACAGGGGTCATCGATGAACGCGCAGTCCAGGCTCTCCTCACCCACCGTCGGTCAGGCGGAACCTCACACGCTGTCGCTGGTCACCCCGCTCGTCGAGGCGCCGCCGGCCGGGCTCGTCGGCCGCGACGGCGAACTGCGGGCGCTGCGCGACTTCCTGCGCGAGGCGACGGCCCACGGCGCGGCCCGGCTGGTGAGCGGACACGCCGGTTCGGGCAAGTCGGCGCTGCTGGAGGCCGTCGTCCAGGACGCCACCACCGCCGGGATGCGGGTGCTGCGCTGTGCGGGCATCCGCGGCGGCGAGCCGTCCGACCTGTCGGGCCTGCTCCAGCTGGTGTGGCCGGTACTGGGCACACCGGGCCGGTCGTCCTGCGCCGGACGGCTCGACGCGCTGGAGATGCTCCTGGTCGACGGGGCGCCCGCGCCCGGCGAACGGTCGCGGCTGTCGTTCGCCGTCCTCGACGTCCTGGAGGCGGCCGGCGCCGGACAGCCGCTGCTGCTGGCCGTGGACGACTGGGACGCGCTGGACGAGTGCAGCAGGGACGTGCTGTCCTTCGTGGCCCGGCGGACCGGGGGCCACCCGCTGGCCGTGCTGCTGACCACGCGCACGCACCGCGGCCGTCCGGCGCCCCTGGCCGGCGTTCCCGAACTGGCGCTCGGCCCGCTGACCTCCGCACGGTCCGCCCGGCTGCTGGCGGCGCGCAGGCCGGGCCTGGACCCGCAGGCCGCGCGCGAACTGCTGGCGACCGCGGCCGGCAATCCGCTGGCGCTGCTCGAACTGCCCGTCCGTGACGAGGACTCGCTGCCCTACGCGCCGGTCTCCTCGGACCGGCTGGCCGCCGCGATGTCACCGGGCGTCGCGCGCCTGCCCGCGGGGACCCGGGACCTGTTGCTGGTGGCGGCGCTGCACCCGGCGGGCGACCTCCCGCTGCTGCTGTCGGCCGCTTCCCGGATCGGCGGCACGGAACTGGGCTTCGCGGCCCTCGAACCCGCCGAACGCGAAGGCCTGGTGGCGTTCGACGGCATACGGCTGGTCTTCGCCCACCCCGCGACGGCGGGGGCCGTGGTCCACGACGTGGCTCCGGGACACCGCCGCAGCGCGCACGCGGCCCTGGCCGCCGTCCTGGCACCCGGCTCGGTCCGGACGCTGTGGCATCTGTCGCAGACCGCCGAGGGACACGACCAGGACCTGGCGGGCCGCCTCGAAGCGGTGCACGGTCACGCCCTGCGGCAGAGCGAGCCGCTGCTGGCGGTACGACTGCTGCGGCGGGCGGCCGAACTTCATCCGGCGCCCGCGGACCAGGGCCGCTGTGCGCTGCGCGCCGCCCAGCTCGCGCACGTCCTCGGACTGGAGCGGATGACCCGGACGATGGCCCACCGCGCGCTGCGCCGGCCGCTGGGCCCCCTGGGCACCCTGTGCGCCGAGGCCCTGGCGCGCACCGGCGGCGAGCGTCCGGCCGCCGACCCGGCGGCGTGGCCCGCGCCGGACGGCCCGGACGAGCGGGAGAACGCGCTGGAGCTGGCCCGTGTCACGGCACCCGACGTCGCGGACGACGAGGTGCGCGCCGACGCGCTGCTCGCCTTCCTGGACGGGCTGCCGGGCCGGGCGGACGACCCGCGGCTGCTCCAGGCCATGGCGACGGCCGGTCCGGTCCGCCGGGCCGCGACGGTCCTCGCGGGGGTCCGCGCCGTCCGGCACCTGGCCGACCTGCCGGTACGCGACCTCGAACGGCTCGGCGAGGCGGCCCTGTTGACCGGTGACCCGTTGCGGGCGCTGGACCTGTACCGGCAGGCGGAGCGCCGGCACCGTTTCCACGACGTGCCCGACCAGCTTCCCCGGGTGCTGCTGCGGCAGGGCCTCGCGCATCTGGCGATGGGCGACTGGGGGCAGGGCGGTCACGCGTTCGGGCGGTGCGCGGAACTCGCCGAGGGCCACGGCCAGGGCCCCGCCGCGGCGGCGGCACGGCTGCTGGCCGACCTGGTGCGGGCGCTGCGCACCGGCGGCACGGTGCGTCCCGGCGGCGTCGCCGAACTGGCGGCCGCCCGGCGTGCGGTCCGCTCGGTCGACGCGGTCCTCGCCGTCGGCACGGCCTGTGCCCTGGCGGAGAGCGGCGACTTCGAGGCGGCCTTCGCCGCGCTGTCGGCCCTCCTGGACGGTCCCCGGGTGGGCGCGGCGGCCCTGTTCGCGCTCGTGCCCTTCGCGGAGGCGGCGGAGGCCGTGAACGCCGCCGAGGAGGCGCTCGGGGTGCTCGACCGGCTGGAGGCCCGGCTGGGCGCGGAGTGCGCGCCCGGGGTCGCCGTCAGGTTCACGGTGGCGCGGGCGGTCCTCGCGGACGACGAGGACACCGGGGAGCTCTTCGAGCGGGCCCTCGCCGAGGACCTGTCCGGCTGGCCCTACCTGGAGGCGCCACTGCGGCTGACGCACGGACGGTGGCTGCGGCGCAGGCGGCAGTTCGCCGACTCCCGCGCCACCCTCAGGCAGGCGGCGGCCGGCTTCGCGATGATGGGCGCCGAGGCGCGCACCGCGCGGATCACCGCGGAGCTGCGGGCGTCCGGTGAGCGGCCGGACAGCGGTGCGGCGGGTGCGCCCCGCCGGTCGACGGCCGGTGACCTGCTCTCCGCCCAGGAGCTGCGGATCGCCGAACTCGCCGGCCGAGGCCTGTCCAACCGCGAGATCGGTGAACTGCTCGACCTGTCGCCGCGGACCATCGGGGCGTACCTCTACCGCATCTTCCCGCGGCTGGGCGTGACGGCACGCGCACAGCTGGCCGCGGTACTGAAGCACCACGCCCCGTCCTGACGCCGGACGCCTCGACGCCTCGACGCCTCGACGCCTCCGAGCGAAGCCGGCCCCACCGCACCCGGTCCTGCTCCGGCCCCACCGCACCCGTCCTGCTCCGGCCCTCCGCGCCTCCGAGCGAAGCCGGCCCCACCGCACCCGGTCGTGCTCCGGCCCCTTCGGCGCACCCGGTCCCGCACGGCAGCGCACCCTCCCTGGCCGGCCCGTTCGTCCGGTACCCCCTGAAGTCCGGGCGACCGCTCCCTCTCAGTCCGCGCCGATCCTCGCCGCGAGCTGGGCGCGGGAGGTGACGTCCAGTTTCGGGAAGATCTGGTAGAGGTGCGAGGCGACCGTACGGGGTGACAGGCGCAGCCGTTCGCCGATGGCCCGGTTGGTCAGACCGCGGGCGGCCAGGCGCGCGATGGCCAGCTGCTGCGGGGACAGCACCTGGGAGACGTCGTCCGAACCGGCCCGTCCGGCCTCCCCGGCCGGGCGTTCGGCCGTCGCCTGCCCGGTCGCCCGCAGCTCCGAGGCGGCCTGTTCGGCACGGGACCGCGCGCCCAGGGCCCGGAAGACCGACTCGGCCGTGGCCAGCGGTGCCCGCGACGCGGTGACCCGGCGCCGGCGCCTGAGCCAGGCCCCGTAGCCGAACTCGGTCATGCCGTGCAGCAGCGGCCACGCCTCGGCCCCCGGTTCCAGCGCCCGGCGGTAGCGGACCTCCGCCTCCTCGTCGGGGGCGAGGACCGCGTCGGCGTACGCCAGGATCCGCTCCAGCAGCGGCGCGCGCCCCTCCTCGGTCAGGGCCGCGATGTGCGCGACGACGGCCCTGGCGCCGGCCGCCTCCCCGGCGGCCGGCGCGGCCTCGGCCAGGAACGCGAGCGCCCAGAACTCCTCGTAGGCGTACGGCGTCGATGCCGGCGCCGACATCGACGCCGACGGCTCGGCGAACAGCGAGCGCAGCCGCGCGTAGGCCTCGGCGTACCGGCCCGTGCCCGACGCGGTGAGCGCACGGGCCAGGGCGGCCAGGCTCAACTGCCGGTTCTGGCCGAGTCGCAGGGAGGCCTCCTCGACCTCCGCCGCGCGTTCCAGTGCCCGTTCGTGGTGTCCCTGGAGAGCGTCGAGGATGCCGAGGGTCACGCCGGCCCGCGCCACCCAGTCGGGCTGCCCGGTCCGGTCGGCGATCGTACGGCCCTCCTCGGCGAGCGCGCGGGCGGTGCGCCAGCGGGTGCCGAGCCATATCTGGCCCATCGCCCTCGGTACGAGGACGTACGGCAGCCGTCCGTAGCGGCCGCCCGCGCGGAGGGCCGCCTCCGCCCTCGCGAAGTGCGCTGCGGCCCGGTCGAGGTCGGTGGCGAGGTGGGCGATCTGGCCGAGCAGGGCCTGCTCATCGCCCTCGGGCAGCGTGGACGCTGGACGCGGGGTCGCCGGCCGGGGTGCCGCGAGCGGGTCGGTCAGCGCCATCACGGCGAGATCACGCGCGTCCGGGGGTCCGGACCGCAGGTCCTCGAACGCCCGCCGGACCGCCCGGCGTTCGGCGGGGCCGGCCTGCTGCCACCAGCACCGGCGGGCCGCCGCGTACAGCAGCTTCCGGGCGAGGTCGGCGTCCTGGGCGGCGACGGCGCGGGCCGCCTCGCACAGTTCCGCGATGCGGCCGCGGCCGACGACGCTGTTGCCGGGCAGCAGTTCGTGCACCCACAGCAGCAGGGCCCGGCCGAACGTGCCGAGTTCGGCCGGGTCGATTCCGCGGGCGTGGCGCAGCGCCTGTTCCACGAGGCCGTGGTCGCAGGCCAGCTCGACGGCGCGCAGCAGCCGGTCCGCCCGGCGTGCCGGGTCCGGGGAGAGCCGGGCGGCGTCCTCCAGGGCGGTCAGGGCCGTGAGCACCCCGGTACCGGAGCGGGGCCCGTCGGCCAGCGACTCCAGCCGCCGGGCGAGTTCCTCGTCGGGGGCCGCCGCGCACCGGGCCGCGTGCCAGGCGGCGTGCGCCGGACTGGTCAGGCACTGCCCCAGCACCGCGTGGGCGGCCATCCGCCGGGCGGCGGGCTCCAGTCGCAGTACGGCGGACCGGAGCAACTGCCGCGGGAAGCACAGCCCCGGCTCTCCCGCGACGACGACACCGGCACCCACACCGGTGCCGGCATCGGCACCGGCACCCCCCACGGCTGGGCCCGCGTCGAGGACGTACCCGTCTCCCGCTGCCTCCGAGCCCACGCCCGCCCCTGCGCCTACGCCACCCCCCGCACCACCGACGGCGCCGACGCCCCCCGCACCACCAACGGTGCCGACGCCCGCCGCACCACCCACACTGCCGGCACCCCCCGCACCACCGACGGTGCCGACACCCCCGGCACCACCCACACTGCCGACCGTGCCGACGCCGTCCGCGCCACCCGAACTGCCGGCACCCCCTGCACCACCGACGGTGCCGACACCCCCGGCACCACCCACACCGCCGGCCCCTCCCGCGGCTTCCGCGGCGCCGTAGGTCTCCCCTGTCGGCACGGCGCTGTCGGCTTCCGCGGTGGCCGCCTCCCGCACGGCTCCCGTCGTCCCGATGAGGAGACCCAGGCCGGTGAGCTCGGCGAGTCCGGCTCGGGCCGCGGCGACGCTGCCCAGCAGCAGCGTGCTCGCCGCCAGGACGTCCCGCGTCAGCGGTGACACGCTCAGCGCGGCGACGAGCAGGACGCCCCGGGCCGCCGCCGACAGCCCCTTCAGGTCCTCCGCGTGCGCCTCCGCCAGCCGCGCCGTGGCCGGCAGCATGCCGAAGCCCGCGGTGTCGCCGAGCGGGCCGGCCCCGAGCGACAGTTCCGTGAGGGCGAGCGGGTTTCCCCCGGCGACGGCGAGGACGAGTTGCTCCTCGGTGTACCCGACGGCCCGTCCCGTGCGGTGAAGGAGGATCCGGGCCTCGGGAACGGGCAGGGCGTCGAGCGTGACGGTGAGCGGGTCCACAGGCGCGGAGACGGTCCCGGGGGCCGCGCGCTCGGCGACGATCATGCCCACATGTGTGTCTCCGCAGAGCCGGGCCAGGGCGTTCAGGGTGTCGCGGCTCGCGGAGTCGAGCCGGTCGAGGTCGTCGACGCACAGCAGCACCGGCTCCGGTGTCCGGGCCAGCAGCCGGAGCGCGGCGGTCGCCGGACCGGCGGGGTCCGGGGTCGCCGGGCCACCGCCGAACGCGGCGTCCAGTAGGGCGCGTTCCGGGGCCGGGAGCTCGTCCAGCCGTGCCAGTTCGGGGCGGAGCAGGCCGTGCAGCGCGGCGTACGGCAGGGCCCGCTCGGCGGGTGCCCATGCCGTCGAGAGCACCTTGATGCCCCGGCGCCCGGCGGCCGCCGCCGCGAAGCGTACGACCGCGGACCTGCCCGTCCCCGCGGCGCCGCGGACACGCAGCACCCGTCCGCCCCGGGGAAGTTCGGCCAGCAGTTCGCTGATCAGCCGCTTCTCGTGGTCACGGCCCACCAGACCGGCGTCGTCCGCACCGGATTGCCCGGTACCCGCACTGCCGGGACCCGAGCCGTCGACACCCGAGCCGTCGACACCCGTGCTGTCGCGACCCGTGCTGTCATGAGCCCTGCTGTCGCGATCCGTGCCGTTCCGGTCGACGTGCGTCCTCACTCCACGCCCTCCTCCGTCTTCCGGAACGACGAAAGGTGCGTTCGTGCGCCGTCCTCGGCCGGCTCCGTCCGCGTACGTACTCGCCCACGTGTGTTCAGCACCGGCACGCGCTCCTACCGCCCGTCTGCATACCCATGCGCATGTGTGCTCATCTCCGTCGCGTGTACGTGCCGTGCCGCCGCGCGCATGGTCATCCGGACGCCTGCTCGTCCGCGCGCCCGTGCCCGGTGCCGGCGGCAGCGCAGAGGTCGCGGATGCTGACATCGGTCCCGAACCGCAGACGGCGGAAGACCCAGTCGATCGGGTGGCACTCCCGTGCGTCGGGCAACTCCACCACCAGCGGATGGTCCGCCGGCTGCGCGGTCGGGGCGTGCCGCCAGGCCCCGCCGGCGTGCCGGGTGAGGATCTCACCGACGTAGCAGCCGAAGCCGACCAGGGACTCGGCCATGTCCTCACCGGTGACACCCTCGGCCCGGAACCCGTCGACGATGTCCTCCACCAGCACGATGCTCTCCGGACTGTAGTCCAGTTCCGCACCGCTGATGTCGGCCGCGGTCGCGACGATGGCGGCGGCGTGCCGGGACGCGTTGCCGGGCTCAAGCGGGGGGTTCAGGTGCACCTGCATGTTGGTCCTCGGGCTGTTGCCGTCAATGTGGACGAGGCTAATCGCACCATGCCCGGCCGAGCATGCCCCTCCCCGTATCGACCGGGTTCCCGGGTGACCGGCGAGGCCGCGCCGGGGACAGGGGCGCCGACACCCCGATTCCATGTTTGCAGTCGATCGACTCATGCCGGTGGGCGGCCGTCCTGCCAGAGTCGGGCCCGTGTTCCGTTTCTCCATGTCCAGGGCCCCGGACCGGGTGCCCACGCCGTACGCCGATCGACGCCCTCGTCCCGCCACGGAGACCCCGTCGGCTGGTACCGGACCGACGGCCCCGTCGACGAAAGGATCCCGGGGTGGCACGCCCTCGTGAGTTCGACATCGACGTGGCGGTGGAGCAGGCCATGGGTCTGTTCCGGCGGCAGGGATACCACGCCACGGCGATGCCGCAGCTCACCGCCCTGCTGGGGATCGGCAGCGGCAGCCTGTACGCGGCGTTCGGTTCGAAGGACGGCCTGTACGCCCGCGCCCTGGCCCGCTACTGCGACGCCATGGTGGCGGCCCTCGACCGGGACGTACGGGCCGGCGCCGACCTCCGTACGGCTCTGCGCGCGCTGCTGGTCGCGATGATCGAGGCCGACGTGACCGACCCCGAGCGCGGCTGCCTGCTGGTGAGCGCGGCCACCGAACGCGCCGCGCACGACGGTACGGTGGAGCAGGTGCGGCTGACGGTGACCGCCCTGGAGTCCGTGCTGACCGAGGCGCTGGAGCGGGCCCGGGGGCGAGGCGAGCTGAGCGGCGAGCGCAGTCCGGTGGAACTCGCCCGGTTCCTCACCACGTTCGTCCAGGGCATGCGTGTGGTGGGCCAGGCACGTGTGGACCGCGCGTTCCTGGAATCCGCGGTCAGCGGGGCCTTGCGGGCCCTGGACTGAGCGTTCGCGGAGCACGCGGGAACGTTCCGGGAACGCCCTCGGGGCCCGCTCGACCGGGGCGGATCCGGCCCGCGTTCATCCGCGGCGGCGGGCGCGC
Source organism: Streptomyces humi (assembly GCF_001005085.2). GTDB lineage: Bacteria > Actinomycetota > Actinomycetes > Streptomycetales > Streptomycetaceae > Streptomyces > Streptomyces humi. Next base: position 128,425 of record NZ_LBMU02000022.1, on the reverse strand, counting down.
AGGGCGGCCGCCTTGGCGCGGTTCCCGCAGGTCCGCATCGCACACCATTCACGTCGGCGGCCCCGCGAGCGGTCGAGGTAGACGTGTGTGCAGTCGGGGTGCCCGCATTCACGCAGAAGTTCCGCCTGGGCGCCCGCGACGATCTCCACCGTCTCCCGGGCCAGGTCGGTCAGGGCCTGGCCGGCCGTACCGTGACGGCTGGTGCCCGTGGCGCCCAGACACATCGTCACCGGCACCGAGGCGGCCTGCCGGTTCACCGCGGCGACCGCCGGGGCGGGCAGCGGCCGGCCGGCGAGACGTGCCCCGACCAGCGCGTAGATCGCCTCGCGCAGCGTTGTCGCCGCCCGCAGGTCCGCCCGGCCCGAGCCGGGTTCCAGGTCCAGCAGGCCGGACTCGACGAACCAGGAGTCGAGCAGTCCCGGGGTGGCGATCCGCTCGATCGGAACGGGCGCGCGCCGTGCCTGCAAGGTGCCCACGAAGTCGAGCGCGGGCGTCCCGCACGGAAACACATGTCTCACGAGGCCCTCCTGACAGGTGACTGGACACCCTCCAAGAGTAACCGGCTTGACGGGTGACGGAAATACATGGGAGTCTTCCGTCACCGGCCAGACCAGTTACTTATCGGTGAGGACAATCCCATGGCAGTCGTACGCATCCACCTCGTCTCCACGCTCGCCCCCAAGGACGTGCTGGGAGTCCTGACCGACTTCGGCCCATCCCGCGCCCAGGCCTGGCCCACCATCGACGCCGACCACTTCGAGGTCCACGACCTCGGCGACACCTGGGCCGAGGTCACCGAGGGCACCGCCGCCGCCTGGGAGCGGGCCCGCTACGAATGGCAGCCCGGCGGCGACACCGTCACCATCACCACCCTCGACTCCAAGCTCTTCGGCGCCGGCGGCGGCTGGGTCTTCAAGATGACCCCCGAGGGCGACGGCACCCGCGTCGACATCGAACTCACGCGCCGGCCCGCCACCCTCAAGGGCAAGATGCTCGCCTCACTGCTCCCCCTCGCCGCCCCCGGCTCCCTGCGCAAGTCCTTCGCGGGCCCCCTCCAGGCCGCGTGACGCCCGGCACGAGGGGCCGGCGGCGTCGACCGCCGGCCCCGGCCGGGAGAGACAGGTTTCTGCCCGGGAAGGATCCTGCCCCCTCACACCTGTGTCGTGCGGGGCGCGGCCGCATGACACTGGAGACATGAGACAGACACCCGACTCCCCTCTCGGCGCCTTCCTCCGGGCCCGTCGGGCGCAGCTGACACCACAGGAGTGCGGTCTGCCCGAGGCGGACACCCCGCGCCGGGTCGCCGGGCTGCGCCGCGAGGAGGTCGCCCGGCTCGCCGCGATCAGCGTGGACCACTACACCCGGCTCGAACAGGGCCGGGTCCTGGCCTCCGCCTCCGTACTGGTCACCCTGGTCCGCGCGCTGCGCCTCGACGACGACCAGAAGACCTACCTGTACGAACTGGCCGCCCGGAGCGGCGCCCGCCCGCGCCGCCGCCGGTCCGCACAGCAGGTGCGGCCCGCGATGCGCCGTCTGCTCGGCCGGCTCACCGACACGCCGGCGCTCGTCCTCGGCCGGCGGCTGGACATCCTGGCCTGGAACCAGGCCGCCACCGCCCTCTACACCGACTTCGCCGCCGTGCCGGCCGACCGGCGCAACTACGTGTACCTGCTGTTCACCGACCCGGTGGTCCGGGAACTGCACGCCGCCTGGGAGCACGACGCCCGGGACGCCGTCGCCGCCCTGCGCACGGCGGCCGCCGCCGACCCCGACGACCCGGAACTGGCCCGTGTGGTGGGCACCCTGACCATCCGGGACCCGGACTTCCGCACCTGGTGGGCCGAACACCGCGGGAACGGCGCCGGATACGGCACCAAGCACTACCGCCACCCCCTGGTCGGCGACCTCACCCTCGACTGCGACACCTGGACCAGCCCGGACGGCTCCGGACAGCGTCTGATGGTCCTCACCGCCGAGACCGGCACCCCCTCCCACGACGCCCTGCGCATCCTCGACTCGTGGACCGCGCGGGAACACCTCACACCACGGACCGAGGACCTGCCCCGATGAACACCTGGACACCCGAGGAACAGACCCGGCTCACCGAGACCCACTCCCTGGTCCTGACCGCCGGGGACGGTGAGCACCCCGGAGTGGAGATCGGTATGGCGCTCGTGGACGGCCGGCTGTACGTCCGGGCCTACCGGGGCGTCGGCTCACGCTGGTACCGCGCGGCCCGGGAACACGGGCGCGGCAGGATCCGGCTGGGTTCCGAGACCCGCGACGTCCTGCTGACGACGGAGGGCCTCCGGCCGCCCGCCGGACTCGACGCCGCCTTCCGCGACAAGTACGGCCCGGTGGCGGACGCCCTCGTCGCCGTCCCGGAGGCCCGTGCCGCCACGGTCCGGATCGATCCGGTGTGAGGACCGGGTATCGACACACAGAACGGCATACGAAAAGACACACGCGACGACACAGGCGACGGCACACGCAACGACACACGCGACGACAATGCGACGGCACCCGGAACGGCGCACGGAACGACAGCGGCCCGACATGTGAGATCCGGGCTGAACACTCATTCCACAACTGCTACGTTTCACGGCGTCGCGGAGTACGACGCCGGACCCGCGGCAGGCGTCTCGGGACACGGCAGCGGGGAGTGGGATGAGCAAGGAGATGTTCGGCGGCCTGTTGCGGGAGGCGCGGCAGCGGTCGGTTCTCACCCTGGAGGGTCTCGCGGAGGCCTCGGGGGTGAGTGTCCGGGCCATCAGCGACATGGAACGGGGCCGGAGCCTGCCGCGCCGCTCCACGCTGAACGAGTTGCTGGACGCGCTCGAACTGGACGAGTCCGAACGACGGCGTCTCGTACAGGCCGCCACCCCGCGCACTCACCAGGTGCCCCGGCAACTCCCGCCCGACCTCGCGGTGTTCCGCGGTCACGAGCAGGCGCTGGAGGCCGTCCACCGGTGTGCCGGGCAGGCCGACGGACAGGGCCGGCATGTCGTGATCGCCGCGGTGGGCGGTATGGCCGGGGTCGGCAAGACCACGCTGGCGGTGCACTGGGCCCACCGGATGGCGGAACGTTTCCCCGATGGTCAGCTGTATGTGAACCTCCGCGGGTTCGAGGAGTCCGCGCGTCCTCTGGAACCGGGTGAGGCCCTGGGCGGGTTCCTGCGGGCCCTCGGGGTGCCCAGCAACGACATACCTCCCGCCACCCACGAGCGCGCCGCCCTGTTCCGGGAGCGGACCGCGTCCCGGCGGCTGATCGTCGTACTCGACAACGCGCGGGACGCCGAGCAGGTCACCCCCCTGCTGCCCGCCGCCGGCTGCCTGTCCCTCGTCACCTCGCGCAACCAGCTGTTCTCCCTGGCCGCGACGGAGGGCGCCACCCTCGTCAACCTCGGTGTGTGGTCCGAGGAGGAGGCGCTGGCCGCACTCGCCGCCCGCGTCGGTGACGCCCGCTGCCGGGCCGAGCCGGACGCGGCGGCCGAACTGGTCGCCCTGTGCGGGCACCTGCCCCTGGCGGTCGCCGTCGTCGGCGCGCAGCTGAGCGGCAGTCCCGAGGTGTCGCTGCGGTCCGGCGTCCGGGAGCTGCGCGAGGCCGGATCCCGCCTGGACGCCCTCGCGGCCGACGACGGGCAGGGCGGTGTCCGGGCCGTCTTCTCGTGGTCCTACCGGGCGCTCGACGAGGAGACGGCACGGTTCTTCCGCCATCTGGCGGCCCACCCGGGCCCGGCCGTCTCCGCCGAGGCCGCCGCCTCGCTCGCCGGGACGCAGCTGCCGGTGACCAGGCGTCGGCTGCGTGAGCTGACCACCGCCAGTCTGCTGTCCCGGGACGCCGAGGGGCGGTATGTGATGCACGACCTGGTCAGGGCGTACGGCGCCGAGCTCATGGAGCGGGCCGGGGACGACCGGGCGGGCGCCGAGATCCGGCTGCTGGACTACCTGCGCCACAACGCGCTCTCCGCCGGCCGGTTCGTCTCCCGTTTCCCCTCGGAGACGGCCGACGCACCGGCGCCCGGAGTCGTACATGTGGCGGTCGACGACCGCGAGGAGGCACTGGACTGGTTCCGCCGCGAGGAACCCGCCGTCGCGGCCGTCCTGCGCACCGTACGGGACCCCCGTCTGCTCCGGCACCGGGTGAACCTGGCGCTGGAGTGGGTGGGTTACAACGCGGCGGCGGGCCGCTGGGCCGAGGAGGCGTCGGCCGCGCGCCTCGGGCTCGACGCGGCCCTCGCCCTCGACGACCCCGTCGCCGTCGCGCGGACCGGTGCGCATCTGGCGCGTGCCCTGGTCGAGACGGGCCGGCCGGCCGAGGCCGACGAGCCCATCGGCACGATGCTGGGACAGCTGCCGCGGTTGCCCACGGACCACCAGGTCCGGGTCGAACGCAACGTCAGTTTCCTGCGCGGCCGGCAGCAGCGCCACGAGGAGGCGCTGGAGCACGCGCGCCGCAGTCTGGCGATCGCCCGTACCCACTCCGGCGACCACGAGGTCGCGCGCACCCTCGTCGGGGTGGGCTTCTGTCTCGCCATGCTCGGCAAGCACGAAGAGGCCATCGCCACCGGCGAGGAGGCGGTGCCCATGCTGCGGGAGCTCGGGGACCGCAGCGGCGAGGCGTCCGTGCGGGACTCCATCGGCCTCGCCCAGCAGCGGCTGGGCCGCCTCCAGGACGCCGTCGCCAGCTACCACGAGTCCCTGCGGCTCGTCGAGGAGGTCCACGACGACTACATGCGCGCGGAGACCCTGGACCACCTCGCCTCCGCCCTGCTGGAACTCGGCGAGCCCACCAGGGCGCGCGCCCACTGGCTGCACGCGGCCGACCTGCTCACCGCCCTGCGCGTACCCCGCGCCGAGGTGCTGCGCGCCAAGGCGGAGGCCGCCGGATGAGGAAGACGCGGGCCGCGCCGCGGGCCGGTCGGGGCCCGTAGCGGCGCGGCCTCGCCCCCGTGGTCAGACGCTCAGGCCCGGCTGGGTGGCGAGCGCCGCTTCGGGCAGGTCCTCGGGGCGGAGGGTGGTGAGGGCCTCCAGGTCCGGGGCGGGCAGCGAGGCCAGCCGGCCCGCCTGGCGGGTCATCATGGTCTCCAGCAGCTGGCGGGCGAGACGCGCGTTGCCGAAGCTCCTGGTGCGCGGCAGCGAGTCGAGGTGGACACGCAGCGCCTCCACCGTCGGCGGCGCGCACACGTATCCCGCCGTCGTCGCCTGCTCCTCCATGATGGACAGCAGTTCACCGGTCGAGTAGTCCTCGAAGGTGACGTGCCGGGAGAACCGGGAGGCGAGGCCGGGGTTGGACTCCAGGAACCGGTCCATCTCCGCGGGATAGCCGGCGACGATCACCACGACCTCGTCACGGCGGTCCTCCATCAGTTTCAGCAGGGTGTCCACCGCCTCCCGGCCGAAGTCCTGCGGCGAGTTCTCCGGGGTCAGCGTGTACGCCTCGTCGATGAACAGCACACCGCCGACGGCCTCCTCGAACTTCTCCGTGGTCAGCTGCGCGGTGTGGCCGATGTAGCGGCCGACCAGGTCGGCCCTGGCCACCTCGACGAGCTGCCCCTGGCCCAGCACGCCGAAGGACTTCAGCAGGTCGGCGTAGAGCCGGGCCACGGTGGTCTTGCCGGTGCCGGGCGGCCCGGAGAACACCGCGTGGTGGCTGACCGAGGGCGTCGGCAGTCCGAGCGCGGCACGCTGCTGGTAGTTGGTGAGGAGGTTCACGATGCCGCCGACCTCGCGCTTGACCGCCCCGAGGCCGGTCATGGCCCGCAGCCGGGCCAGCACGTCGGACTCGCCGGGCGCCTTCTCCTTGGCCTCCGTGCGCAGTTCCTCGGCGAGGTCGGCGCCGACGTCCTCGGGCAGCATCAGCATCAGGTCCGCCTCGCTGGCCTCGGGCAGGGTGGCCAGCCGCAGCGACTGCCGGTCGACCATCTCCTCGAACACCTGGCGGGCGGCCCGGCCGTTGCCGAAGGTGGCGTCCCGCCGCATCCGGCCGAACCGCAGGCCCAGCGCCTGCCTGGTGAGCGGGTCCAGTACGTAGCGGTGGCCCGCGCACATGGACTCGGCGATGGTGACGAGCTCGTCCACCGAGTAGTTCTCGAACTCGATGGTCCGGGTGAACCGGGAGGCCAGGCCGGGGTTGGCGGCGAGGAGGTCCTCCATCTCCTTCGGGTAGCCCGCGACGATCACGACGGTGTCGTCACGGTGGTCCTCGATCAGCTTCACCAGGGTGTCGATGGCCTCCTGGCCGAAGTCGACGCTGGAGCCCTTGCTGTCCGACAGCAGCGTGTACGCCTCGTCGATGAACAGCACACCGCCCAGGGCCTGTTCGAAGACCTCGGTGGTCTTGATCGCGGTGCCGCCGATCACCTGGGCGACCAGGTCGGCGCGGGCCACCTCCACGATGTGGCCGGACGACAGCATCCCGAGGCTCGCCAGGATGCCGCCGTAGAGCCGGGCCACCGTGGTCTTGCCGGTGCCGGGCGGCCCCGCGAACACCAGGTGTCGGCTCATCGGCGGGGCGGGGATGCCCAGTTGGGCCCGCCGCTGGGCGAGCTTGCCCAGGCTGACGAGCATGCTGACCTGTTCCTTGACGTTGGCGAGGCCGACCAGCCCGTTCAACTCCGCGACCAGGGCGTTCTCCGACGCCCCGCCCTCCGTGCCGCCGGGGCCGCCGGCCGCGGCGCTGTCGGGAACGACCGGATCGGCGGCCGGGTCGGTGCCCTCGTCCGGCGACTTGTTGTCGACACTGGTGAGACCGGAGAGCGTGAACTCGCCCCGGGACGGGGCGCGTTTGATGCCGGCGCCGCGGTTGGAGCGTACGGTGCAGTCGGTGACCTCGACGGACCGGTCGGTGTCGATCCGGATGCCGTCACCGGCGTTCCCGCTGAACTCGCAGGACTTCAGTGCCGCCCGGCCGCCCGAGCCGACCAGCGCACCGTGACCGCCGCTGCCCAGCACCCGGGTGCGTACGAGGGTCAGGTCGCCGTCCTCCTCGACGGCGGCGCCCGAGGCGGAGCAGCCGGAGATCTCGCAGTCGCGCAGCGTGACACGGCCGTTGCCGCCGACGCACACCCCGGACCTGCCCGCGCCGCGCAGCGCGGAGGTCCCCATGTGCGGGTTGCCGCCGCCCTCGACGCGCAGCGCGTGCCCGGCGCAGTCGCCGACCTCGCAGTCCTCGAACCGGCCGCGGCCGTTCCCGGCGACCAGCAGGCCCGCGCCGCGCGCCTCCGTGATCCGGGCCCGGCGCAGCAGCGGGTTGGCCCCGGCGGACAGCGACACACCGTGCCCGCCGGCCCGTACGACGTCCAGTTGGTCGAACTCGGCGGCGGACTCGCCGTCCAGCAGCACGCCCACGGCCTTGCTGTTCGTCACCCGGGTCCCGGTCAGGGACGGGGTGCTGGAGTCGTCGACGTGCACGGCGGCCTCGCCGGCCGCGTCGAAGGCGCAGTTCACGAAGTAGCCGCGGGAACGGCCGGTGACGTACAGGCCGCTGCCGCGGGTGCGGGAGGTCTCGCAGTAGGACAGCTGCGGGTCGGAGCGGTCCGCGACCACGAAGCCGTGACTGGCGGAGTCGTACACCTGTACGTGGGACAGCTCGGTGCGCGCGGAGCTGGCGAGGTGCACGCCCACCGAGCAGTCGCGCAGTGTCGTGCGCACCACCCGCAGTGACGTGCCGCCCTCCAGTGCGAGCCCCGGCTTCTCCACGGCGGTGATCTCGCAGTCCTCCACGACGCCCCGGGACTGTCCGTTGGCCAGCACGCCGTTGCCGCGCGCGTCCCGGATACGGCAGTTGCGCACGTCGGCGCGGCCCTGCTCGCTGATCACCACCGCGGAGGTGCCCAGGTTCTCGATCAGGCAGTCCTCGATGACACTGCCGGTGGTGCCGGCCTCCACCACGCCCGCGCCGACGGGGTTGGTGATCCGGCAGGACCGCACGGCGAGGGATCCGCTGCCGCGGCTGAGCAGGGCCGTCCAGCCCGCGCCGAGCACCTCGCAGCCGTCCAGGGCGACCTGTCCGCGCACCGCGTCGATGACCGGCAGTTCGCCCTCACCGCCGCGCAGCACCAGGTCGGTCAGCATCACGGCGTCGGCGGCGAGTGTGACGGCGGCGCCCTTGTCGGGGGCGATCTCCACACTGCCGCGCGGGCCGTCGGCGACGATGGTCACCCGGTTGTTCACCACCAGGGTCTCCCGGTAGCTGCCCGGCCGGACGCTGATGACGGCTCCCGGCCGGGCGTGGGCGAGTGCCGCGCCGATGGTGGTGTGGTCGCACCCGTTCTCCTGGCCGACGGTGATCAGATGGCGGGCCACGCCTGCTCCTTCGTGTTCGCGGTGTTCGCGGTGGGCTCAGTGCTGGGTGCCGGCGGCCCAGAGGGTCTGATCGCCGGAGCTCAGGATCGTGACGTTGCCGTCGTTCTGGATGACCAGCTCGGCGCCGCTGTGGCCGCCGGTCCGGGAGGACCACAGGGTCTGCTGGTAGGCGGACCGGACGACGAGTTCGCCGTCGGCCTTGAAGGTGGCGTAGTTGTTCTCCCCGGTGGTGTGGGAGGACCAGCGGACGGTGCCGTTCTCGTCGGAGATGACGAGGTCACCGCTCGCGCGCATGGTGATCCGCATCCGGTCGGAGTTCACGGACTCCCCGGAGCGCAGGGTGAAGGCGGAGGTGAAGACCTTGGTGCTCCACTGCGGGGCCGGGTCCGCCTTCGTGGTCTGGTCGGAGGCGGCAGCGGAACCGGCCGAGGCACCGACCGCCGCGGCGGTGCCGCCGGCCGCCTTCGTGTCCGTCGCCTTCGTGTCCGTCGTCTTCGTGTCCGTCGCGGTGGTGTCGGCCGCCTTCGTGTCCGTCGCGGTGGTGTCCGTCGCGGTGGTGTCCGTCGCCGAGGAAGAGCTCGCCCGTGTGCTGTCTGCGGACGACGGGGCGGAGGCGTCGCCGTCCACCGGCGTCAGCGCCTCACCGGCCGCCGTGGGCTTGGTCGTCGTGGCGGCACCGGTGGCCGCCGTCGAGGCCGCCCGCGCCGCGACCGGGGCGGTGTCGGTGGTCGTGTCGGACTTCGTGGTGGTGGGGGTGGTGGGCTTGGCGGCGGCCATGACCGTCGTCTTCACGGGCGTCTTGGCGGGCGTCTTGACGGGCGTCTTGGCGGGCGTCTTGGCGGCGTCGGTCGGGTCCGTGGTCTTGGTGCTCGCGGCGGCGGGCCCGGGCGCGTCGGCCTCCTTCGCGGTGGCGCCCTTCGCGGCCGCGGCGGCCGTCGGGTGGCCCGCCGTGTCCGCTGCCGCCACCGCCGTACCCGGGGCGGGGGTGTCGGCGCCGGAGCCGGAACCGTCCGCGGCCAGCACGCCTGGCACCTGCGCCGAGTCGGACGCCGTCCCGGTGTCACCGGCCGCGGCGGCGCCCCCGGCACCGTGCCAGGCCCCGGCGTCCGGGTCCAGCAGGTTGTCGGCGGACGTCGTCTCACCGCCGGTGGCGGAGTCCTGGAGGGGCATCTCGCTGGGGTAGGCGTCCGGGTGCCGGTCGGGGGCGCCGCCGCCCTCCACCGCCACCGGGTCCGCCTTGCCGAGACCCTCGTACGTCGTCGTGTGGTCCTTGGCGTTGGACGTCAGGAACGGGGTGGCGACCACGACCGCGCCCGCCACGGCGGCGGCGACCAGGAAGGGCCGTTCCGCGACCTTGGAGGTCAGCCGGCCGGACCCCGAACGGCGCTGCGGCGGGCCCGCCGGGGCTGCCGCGCCCTCGGCACCGGCGGCGGGCTCCTGGCCGGCCTCGTCCCTGCCGCGCGGACGCCAGGCGGCCGGGTCGGACTCCGGCTCGCTCGGGACGGTGCGGGAGGCGGCCAGGACCGAGGAGAGGGACCGGAGCGTGCTCTCGTCGTTCCCGGCGCCGAGCGGATCCGCCGGGGCGAGGGGCGTCATGCTCGCGCCGTCGGGCATGGGCAGCGCCGCGGCGCGGCGCACGCGCCGGCCGGCGTGGGCGGTGCCGGTGGTGGCGATCGGTTCGGCGGTGGGCCTCGGCGTTCTGGGGGACATGACGCTCCTCGGGGCGGGACGCTGGGTGTGGGGCTGGTGGGGACTGACTGCCGGCTGTGTTGTCCGGAGGGCCGGGGGCTAGGCCTCCGGGTTCGGGAAGGGCACCGGTCCGGAGCGCTGTGCCGGCGGTGGACCGGCATCTCGTCCGGGCTCGGCGGCGGGCAGGTCGAGCACGGCCCGCAGCCGCTCGAGGAGGGCCGCGTCCAGCTGCGGGGAGGAGGCGTGCGCCTGCTGCGGCAGCTCCTGGAGGAGCCCGACAGTGGCCGCGCCGTGCCGGGTGACGCCGAGGACCCGGAACCTGGACTCCCGGGTGAAGAGGATGTCCTGGCCGTCGTCGCCGGGGCGGGTGCCGGTACGACGGCCGGTGACCGACCAGATGAGCACGTGGTCGGTGGCCGGGCCCGGGTACGTACGTCCCACGGAGACCGCGCGGACCGGCAGGGTCCCCGTCCACTCCTCGCCCACCGCCTCCGGGGTGACGCGCGAGACGAGTTCGGCGGCCGTGCTCGACGTGGCGCCTCGGTAGGAGGGCAGCCGGCGCATGCCGGACCGCAGGCAGCTCAGCAGCGTCCGGCTCTGGTCGTCGCCCTGCGCGAGGGCGGCCCGCAGCTGCCCGTCGTCCACTGCCGTCATGTAGACGTGGACGGCCACCAGTTCCGCGATCGTGACTTCGGACTGCGCGGGCGGGTTCGCCGCGAACAGGCGTTCCGTGATCTGCGCGACCGCCGCACGGTGCTGCTTCCAGAAGGGGCCGAGATGAGCGCGCAGCTTCTCGTGGTCGGGACCGTCGCCCCGACCGGCCCGCGCTGCGGGTGCACCGGCGCTCCCGGTCGGTTCCTTCGTCGCCGACGAGGCGGTCGAGGCCGGCACGGCCGGAGTGTCCGCCCGAGCCGAAGCACCGACCACGGCCGACGGCGCCACGGGGACTTCCTGCACGGGCGCCGAGAGGAACGCGCCCCCCGTCACCGCCACCGCCGCAGGCGAGCCCGGGGCAGAGGAAGAGGCCGCGTTCGGGGCGGAGGCCGAGGCAGAGGACGGGGCGGTGGACGAGGCCGAGTTCGGGGCGGAGGACGGGGCGGTGGACGAGGCCGAGTTCGGGGCAGAGGCTGGGGCGGTGGACGAGGCCGAGTTCGGGGCGGAGGACGGGGCGGTGGACGAGGCCGGGGCGGGGCGGCCGAGGGACGTCGGCGCCGTCTGCTCCTCCGGCCGCGCGGAAGCCCGCTCCACGACGGTCGCCGAAGCCGAAGCACCGACAGCCGACGAGGACGGCCCCGGCTCAACAGCAATGCTCGGGGACGGGGTCGGCGCGCTAGCAGTGGTCGGGGACGGGGTCGGCGCGGCAGCAGTGGTCGGGGACGGCGCGCTCGTCGCAGCCGGTTCCGAAGTGCCGGTACGCGTGGGCAGTTCCCGTGCGTCCCTCGCCGTCCCGTCCACCGCCTCGCGCTCGGTGAACGCCCGTCCGGCGGCCCGCGGGGCGGCCCCGGGCACCTGCTCCCGCTCCTCCACCGCAGGCGTCCGCCCCAGGGACGGGAAGGCCTCGGCGCCGGACGACGACACCGACCGCACGCCCGTCTCGCCCACGGCCGACACCTCGCCCTCCGCCGACACCTCGGCGCCGACAGCCGCGATAGCCGAGGCAGCCGTGACAACCGAGGCAGCCGTGGTAGCAGCGACAGCCGTGACAGCCGAGGCCGGCGCACCTTCCTCCGTCTCCGCCTCCTCCCTCGACTGCGGCATGAGGGAGAAGTCGTGACGGACCGTGAGCCGTCGCAGGTTCTCCATGCCGTTGCGGCCGAGAACTCCGTGGACGTGGACCACGGCCCGCTCCCGCACCTCGGGTTCCAGCTCCCCGAACAGGCGGTCCAGGCTCGGCCAGAGCGCGTCGTCGAGGGCGCGGCGCGGCGTCCCGAGTTCGATCGCGACGGTGTCCGCACCGGCCGTGCGGGTCGCGGCGACGAGCGGCGGCTCCCCGCTGCGCGGCCCGGCCCACAGCCCCGCGGGGGTGACGGCCACCTTCCAGGTCCGGCCGAACGGCAGCGCATCGTGCTCCGTGCCCTCGAGCAGGGCGGCGGGGGCACGCCACGAGGTGACCCGCGTGCCCTGCCTCCGCCCGTCCGTCGCCGGCGCGCAGGTGAGTGTCTCCGCGAACGGCCGCCAGGCCGGCGTGCCCTCGCCGTCGACCAGGTACAGCTCCGTCGAGGCCGTGCCCTCCGCGCCGTCGCCCGCCGCTCCGTCACCCGCCTCCCCGCCTTCGACCACCACCGGAACGCCGTTGGCCACGTGCACGTCGGTGCCCAGCAGGTCCGCCACCTCCTGCCCGGTCTCCAGCAGGGAGCGCCCGTCCAGGGAGAGCAGCCGGATGTCCTTGCGCACGCGTCCCGGCAGCGCGGCGATGACCGTCGCCAGCCCCGCGGCGGACACACCCGGCGCGTCGACGAGCAGGTGCGGCCGGTCCGGGTCGGGCGGGACGGCGTACGGCAGGGTGTGCACGGCGGCGGAGGGCGTACCGGTCGGACGGATCATCAGGCCTGCGGGCACCGGCTCGACGACGTGGTCGGGAACCGCGTCCAGGTCCAGCCGTTCCAGTGCGGACTCCCAGTCGGGGATCGGCAGCCGGCTGCCCACGGGCCGCGGCACGTCGCCCACGGAGAAGTGCCACCAGCCGCCGGGGGCGTCGGGCAGGTCGGGTGAGAAGAGGGTGCCGTCCGGGACTACGACGGCGGGCCCGGCGGTGGCCAGCACGTCGAGTGCCCAGCGCTCGCAGAGGAGCCGGGCCGTGGAAGGGCGGCCGTCGGCCTCGTCGGCTCCCGCCGACATCACCAGCCGCAGCAGCCGTACCTCTTCGTCCTTGAACTCCCCGAGTACGGGGGCGAGTCGTTCGCACAAACCCTCGACGCCGTCGGTGCCGAGGGCGGCCCCGACCAGGACCACGGCCTCGTCGGGGCGGGCGGGTCCGAGCCAGTCGGCGATCTCGGCGAGCCGCTGCGGCGGGGTGCCGCCGGTGTGGACCAGGTGGACGTGCTCACGGGCGCGCGTGACCGTCAGGCGGGTAACCGCGCTGCGGTCGGTGGTTCCGCCTCGCCGGCCGGTGCCGCGCCGGATCATCACACACTCCTCACGAGGACGGCGGTCAGGCGATCCTCACAGTTCGCGGTCACATCCGGCCGGGACGGGCGGGGGCGGGCGCCCCGGCCCGGCGAGTGACCTGGCGGTGACAGCGGACCGGTGCCGGTCCGGCACCGAACGGAAAGTCAGTCGTTCTGCGGTACGTTTCTCAAGTAGTGACATGCGGTTCGGCGACGCCGCCCATTGCCACACGTATCTCTTGCGCGCAGCTTACCCGCTGGCACCGACGAGCGGGTTCCGGGTGTCCCCCATGGGACACGATCGTCACATGTCGCGTCGAGCGGTCGTCGACGCTGACTAGCATGTCCTCTGGTCCCCGCCCATCGGGACACGGCGGCCGCACACGCCCGCCCCGGGCCGGTCGGTCTCCGCCCGTGCCTTCGTTCCTGCCCGCCCCCGCCTGCCACATGGCGTGCCAACCGGTCACACTCGGCCAGGGAATTGGATGACATGACCGACGACAGCCCCTTCCTCCGCCGTCCCGCCCGTGCCCCCCGGACAGCAGGTCGCGCCGGGCTCCGGCCGGTGTGCGGGTCAGGTGTGCCGCGCCTGTCGGTGCTGGCTCCGCTCCTGGGGGCGGTACTGGCGGTGGCTCCGGCGGTCGGTGCCTCGGCAGCCGGGGACGCGACGGCGTCCCCCTCCGCGTCGGCCTCGGCGGGCCCCCAGCTGCCGCTCACACCTTCCTCGGTCGATCCCGAGTCCGGTACCTGCGCCAAGGTGTCGCCCACTCAGGTGGGCGCCACTCCCTGGGCGCAGCTGAGTCTGGACGTGGCGCAGGCCAACAAGTACACCCGGGGCGACGGCGTCCTGGTCGGCGTGGTGGACACGGGGGTGGCACCACAGGCCGCCGGGCTCGCCGGGCGGGTCCACGCCGCCGGTGCCGCCGCGCAGGACTGTGTGGGGCACGGCACGTTCCTGGCCGGGGTGATCGCCGCCTCGGCCGTGCCCGGCAGCGGGTTCGCGGGAGTGGCACCCGGGGCACGCGTCGTCGCCGAGCGGGGCACGGACCAGTGGGGGCGGCCGAGCGCCGAGTTGGTGGCGCAGGGGATCGAGGCCGCGGTCGCGGCGGGCGCGAAGGTGGTGGACGTCTCGGCCGCCCTGTCCGCGGACACCGCCCCGCTCCGGGCCGCCCTCGAGCACGCCGCCGCCAAGGACGTGCTCGTGGTGGCCCCGGCCGCGCCCGACACCGCGCCCGAGAGCAGCTCCGGGCAGTCCTCCGAGCCGCCGCCCGCCTCCTACTGGCCGGCCGCGGCGGACGGCGTCGTCTCCGTGCTGGACGTGGACATCAACGGCGCCCACCCCGACGGGGTCCCGCAGCCGGTCCACGCCGACCTGGCCGCGCCCGGCGACGGAATCACCGGGATCGGACCGAAGGGCACGGGCAATTACGTCGCGAACGGCGCGTCCGTGGCCGCGGCGTTCGTGGCCGGCACGGCCGCGCTGGTACGGGCCCACCTGCCGCATCTCACCGCGGCCCAGACCGCCACCCGGCTGGAGGCGACCGCCGCGCACGCCTCGGTGCCGCTGCTCGATCCCTCCGCGGCGCTCAGCACGGTGCTGCCGACGGCGGCGCCGTCCGCCGCCCCGGACCCCGCGCTGCACCTGCCCGAGCCGGCGCCGACGAGCCGTCTCGTCCCCCGTGCCTGGGCGCTGGCCGGGGCCTGTCTGCTGCTGGGCGTCCTGACGGCCGGTGCGATGACCGTCGCCCGCCTCCGCACGTCCCGACGACGAACCGGCAGAAACCCCGCCTGACCCACGGACGACCACGGCGAAAAACCGCAGCCGAGCAAGGCCTGCCCCACGGACCGCAACGGCGAGAAGCCGCAACCGAGCCAGGCCTGACCCACGGACCACAACGGCGAAAAACCACAGCCGTGCCAGGCCTGCCCCGCGGACCAGCGCGGCCTGAGGCGGGGATCCGCACAGCGAGGCCCGGGGAGAGCGGCATTCACGGCGAGGCCCGGGGTGAGCGGCATTCACGGCGAGGCCGGGGAGAGCGGCATTCACGGCGAGGCCGGGGAGAGCGGCAACCACGGCGAGGCCCGGGGAGAGCGGCAACCACCGCTCGTCCCGGCCCTCGCCTGCGCCGCCGAACCGCTTCCCCTCCGGATGCTCAGCGGCCGGCCGGGACCTCCGCCGTCTCGTCCTCCAGAACCGCCGTCTGGATCTGCGTCACGCTGCGGCGCGTGATGTAGTTGCCGCGGCCGGGCGGCAGGATCCGCGGCTTCACGTTGCCGAACACGTATCCCTCGCTGGGCGGGCAGGACAGCAGCAGACCCGGCGCGTTGACCTCCAGCAGACGTCGTACGAACGGGTCGTTGACGCCACGCATCGAGCCCGCCGCGGACCGGGTGAGGATCACGTGCAGGCCCACCTCGTAACCGAGCGGGAGGTGTTCGAGCAGCGGCTCGAAGACCGTGCGCACGGGAGTCGCGACGAGGTCGTAGTCGTCGACGAGGAGGAACAGCCGCGGCCCCGCCCACCAGTCGGCCTGCCGCATCCGGGCAGGGGTGATCTCCGGCCCCGGGGTGCGGGTCTTCAGCGCGCGGGCCACACCCTTGACGTACTCGTCCAGCTGGTCCACCGACACCGCGTGCCCCAGCCGGTACTCCTCCGGCACCGACTCGACGAGCTCACGGCGGAAGTCCACGGCGAGGATGCGCGCCTCGGCCGGGGTGAACTGCCGGGTGACCGCCTTGGCGACCAGGCGCAGCAGGTTGGTCTTGCCCGACTCGGTGTCGCCGAAGGCCACCAGGTGCGGCGTGTCGGCGAAGTTGTGCCAGGCCGGTGCCAGTTCCTTCTCCTCGACGCCGAGCGCGATCTGGAAGCGGCGTCCCTCGGGTGGCGGGGCCAGTTCGCGGGCGTCGAGCCTCGTCGGCAGCATCCGCACCGGCGGCGCGGCCGGCCCCTGCCACTCCTCGGCCACGGCCCGCACCAGGTCGGCGACGCCGTCACCGAGGTCGGCGGCGTCACCGACCCCGTCGATCCGCGGCAGCGCGGTGAGGAAGTGCAGTTTGGAGTCGACCGTCAGGCCCCGGCCGGGAATGCGCGGGATGTTCCTGGCCAGCCGGATGTCGATCATGGACTCCAGCGCGTCGCCCATCCGCAGCTCCAGCTTGGTGGCCGACTGGTCGCGCACCGCGGCGCTCAGCTCGACCCAGCGGGTGGTCGAGGTCACCACGTGGATGCCGTAGTTGAGGCCGCTGGTGGCGAGCTGGTTGACCACCGCGACGTGGTCCTGGAACTCCTGCCGGACGGTCTGCCAGCCGTCGATCACCAGGAACACGTCGCCGTGCCGCTCCTCGGGGAACTCGCCGGCCGCCCGGCGGCGCCGCAGCGTGGCCATCGAGTCGATGCCGTGTTCCAGGAAGAGCCGCTCGCGGTGGGCGAGCAGGGTCGTCATCTCGGAGAGGGTGCGTCCCACCCGCTCGCCCTCCAGCCGGCCGGCGACACCGCCGACGTGCGGCAGACCGGCCAGCGAGGCGAGTGCTCCGCCGCCGAAGTCCAGGCAGTAGAACTGCACTTCGCGCGGGGTGTGGGTGAGGGCCAGCGCGGTGATCAGGTTGCGGATCAGGGTGGACTTGCCGCTCTGCGGTCCGCCGCCGATGGCCACGTGGCCGCCGGCTGCGCTGAGGTCCACCATCAGCAGGTCGCGCACCTGCTCGAACGGCTTGTCCACGATGCCGAGCGGGACCCGCAGCCTGCCGCGGCCCTCCCAGTCGACGGTGCTGAGCCCGAGTCCGGGGTCCGGGACCAGCGGCGGCAGCAGCGCGTCGAGAGTGGGCGGTGCGCCCAGCGGCGGCAGCCACACCTGGTAGGCGGGCGGCCCCGCGTCCCGCAGCTTGTCGATGGCGACCGCCATCAGGCTGGTGTCGTCCTCGTCCTCCGTGTCCGGGCCGGCGGCCCGCTCCGGCGCCTCGGCCTCAGGTGTCTCCCGGGCGTTCACCCAGTCCCCGGTCCAGGGCACCACCTGGCCGGCGATCTTCTCCTGGGCGAGCGCCCCGACCCGCTGCCGGTAGGCACCCGACACGTAGGCGGCGCGGAAACGGGTGAGCGGCTCCACACCGCTCTTCAGGTAACCGGCGCCGGGCTGGGACGGCAGCTCGTAGGCGTCCGGCACGCCGAGCACACCCCGGCTCTCCATCGCGGAGAACGTCCGCAGACCGATCCGGTACGACAGGTGGCTCTCCAACTGGTGCATGCGCCCCTCGTCCAGGCGCTGCGAGGCGAGCAGCAGATGGACGCCGAGGGACCGGCCGAGGCGGCCGATGGCCACGAACAGGTCCATGAACTCACGGTGCGCGGAGAGCAGTTCGCTGAACTCGTCGACGACGACCAGCAGGCTGGGCAGCGGCTCCAGGTCCGCTCCGGCGGCCCGCGCCTTCTCGTAGTCGAGCGCGGAGGTGTAGTTGCCGGCGCTGCGCAGCAGTTCCTGGCGGCGCTGCATCTCGCCGCGCAGGGCGTCCTGCATCCGGTCCACCAGCGCGGCCTCGTCGGCCAGGTTGGTGATCACGGCGGAGGTGTGCGGCAGCGCGTCGAAGCCGAGGAAGGTGGCGCCGCCCTTGAAGTCGACGAGGACGAAGTTCAGCGTCTCGGACGAGTGGCCGAGGGCGAGTCCGAGGACCAGGGTGCGCAGCAGTTCGCTCTTGCCGGAGCCGGTGGCGCCGATGAGCATGCCGTGCGGGCCCATGCCGTCCTGGGCGGACTCCTTGATGTCCAGTTCGACGGGGCGGCCGTCGGCGCCGACGGCGATGGGCACGCGCAGCCGCCTGTGCTGGCCGGTGCGGCGCTCCCAGTACTCCTGCGGGGAGTAGCGGTGCAGGTCGGTGATGCCGAGGAGGGTGGTGAGCTGGATGTCCGTGGCCAGCGGCTGCGCGGCCTCCGCGGTCGCGCCGGTGCGCATCGGCGCGAGGTGGGCGGCGAGCGCGCGCACGGCGGCCGGGCCGAGCCGGTCGGCCCGGCCCAGCGGGATCGCGGTCTCCTTACGGTTGCGATCGGTCCGTACGATCTTCACCTCGTCGTACGTTCCGGCCGTCCCCGCGCTCGCCGTGCCGGACGCGGGCGTCCCCGCGCTCGCCGTGCCGGACGCGGCCGTCCCCGTCGGCCGCGCGGCCTCCTCCGACTCCTCCACCAGCAGCCGCAGCACGGTCCGGCCGGGCTTCCAGGCCAGGCCCTCGGAGACGTCCAGCACCACCACGTTGCGGTACCCGGCCCGCTCGAAGCGGTGGCCGGCGGGCACCTGGCCGCCGTCCAGCACCACGACCACGTACGGCTCGTCCTTGCTCGGGGAGGCGCCCGCCTCGAAGAGCCCACGGTCCGTCAGCTCCTCGCCGAGCAGGTCCTCCAGCTCCGCGAGGGTCGAGGTGATCAGCCGGGCCGGTCCCGCGCCGTCGGACTCCTTCGGATGCAGGGCGTGCGGCAGCCACTTCGACCACTCCCACTCGGCGCGGTTCTCCGGCGCCACGCAGAAGGCGATCATCAGGTCCTGCGGGGTGTGCAGCACGGCGAGCTGGGCGAGCAGCGCCCGGACGGTCCCGAGCACCTTCTCCCGCTCGCCCCGGAACATCACCCGCGACCACGCCCTCAGGAAGACCGCGATGGGCTGGCCGGGGACCGTGGAGTAGGCGTTGATGAAGGCGCGCAGCGCGTGCGCGGAGAGCGGGTCGAGGTCCTCGACCGGCTTCGCCGTCCTGTTGACCAGCTGCATCGCGAGCCGCTGTTCACCGACCGCGACCCGCACCTCCGCGAAGTCCTCGTCTGAGGTGCGGCGTTCCCACAGCCGGGTCGTCTGCGCGAACGACCACAGGGCGGTGGGCTCGGGGTGCCGCCAGGCCAGCGCGCGCTGCTGCGCGGCGACCGCGGACCGCACCCGGCGCCGCACCCCGCCGAGGTAACGCAGGTAGTCACGGCGGACACCCTGCATCTTCTGCTTGCGTTCGGAGCCGGACTTCACCAGCTGCCCCACCAGCATCATGATCATCGACAGCAGCATCAGTCCGACCACCAGATAGATGACCGGGCCCGTGCCACTGCCGATACGTGTGTAGAGCAGCACCATACCGACCGACATACCGGCCATCGGCAGGTAGGTGAGCATGTTGGCCGCGGACGACGGTGTCGCCTCCGCCAGCGTCGGTGGTTCCTGGAGCGTCAGCTCTCCGTCGGGCAGTTCCGGGCCCCGGCGGCGGGCCGGCCTCCGGAAGAAAACCACACTCAACTGGGCTCTCCTTCAACTGTGCACAGGGCGGTCAACAGGGCCCCGGGGCAACGGCGGTGAGGGGCCTGGAGAGCGGGCTCACCACAGCGGGGACGGTCATGTCCCACCTCCGCCCGGGACGGTCCTGGCTCCGGGCCGCGGCGGCATCGGAGCCATCCGTGAACACGTGTGCCGCCGGGGGCTCGGGTGATGAAACGCTTCCGGCCATGAGAGTATCTGACTGTCAGGTGTTTCTGACGAAGGCATCGGTAGCCTCGACCGCCCCGCTTCTCCCGGCACAGTGACGCCCACGCCGTGACGGAGCGGCGTCCCCGCCCGCCTCGCCCTGCCGTCACATGTTCCGCGGAGCACGTGGCGGCACGGCCGTGTATCTCCCCTCGGAAGGCTGTTGCCCCCATGAGCGAAGGCTCACTGAACGGGCTGTGCCGTCTCACGGTGCGCGCCCCTGAGAAGACACTGGACCTCGCCGTCCCGGCCGACGTCCCGATCGCCGACCTGCTGCCCGTGATCGCCGGACACGCGGGCGAGGACCTCGCCGAACAGGGCCTGGAACACGGCGGTTGGGTGCTGCAACGCCTCGGCGGGCATCCGCTGGACCTGGAGGGCACCCCGGAGTCGCTCGACCTCCGCGAGGGCGAGACGCTGGTACTGAGCCCCGGGACCGAGGCCCTGCCCCCGGTGCGCTACGACAGCCTCCTGGAAGCCGTCTCGGCGGTGGTCCAGCACCTGCCGCACGCCTGGACCCCGCAGGTCAGCCGGTGGGTGCTGCGGGTGCTGATGGCCGCGGCCCTGCTCGGCTGCCTGGTGCTGCTCGTCACGTCGAAGGGCGCCGCCGGCGACCGGGTGGCCCTCGCCGCGGGCGCGGCCCTGCTGACGCTCTCCGGGGCGGGCTCGGCCGCCCGGGTCCTGGACGACCCGCAGGGCGGTGTGGTCCTGGGCCTGTTCGGCGCGGCCTTCCTGGCGGCGGCCGGCCTGCTGCTGGTCGGTGGCGGCCGGGCCGGGGACGGTTCGGCCCGGACGGTCGGCGCCCATCTCCTCGCCGCGGGCGCCGCGGGCAGCGTGGGACTCGTCCTGGCCACCGCGGTGGTCACCGGCTACCCCGTGGTGTTCGCGTCCTGCGGGGTGCTGTCGCTGGCGGCCGTGCTCGGCGGCAGCCTGATGGTGGCGCTGGACGTCTCCGCGCACCAGGCCGCCGCCGCCGTCGCCGCGGCCGCCGTCCTCCTCGGCGCCTTCATCCCGATGATGTCCTTCTCGCTCTCGGGTCTGCGCCTGCCCCCGCTGCCCACCACCCCGGACCAGCTCCAGGAGGGCATCGAACCGCGCACCGAGAACGACGTCGCGAGCGGCGGCGCCGCCGTCGACCGGTGGATGACCGGCCTGTACGGCGCGGTGGGCGTGGTCTGCCTCGCCGCCTTCGCCGCGCTGGCCCGCCACCCCGGCCTGCCGGAGACGGTCACCTCCGTGGTCCTCGCGGTCCTGCTCGGCCTGCACGGACGGAGCCTGGGCACGTCCTGGCAGCGGATCGCGCTGAGCGTGCCCGCGGGCATCGGCACGGTCCTGCTGGTCACCGAACTCGCGGTACGGCACGGCCGGCCCGGGGAACTCCTCGGTATCGCGGCGCTGCTGCTGTGCGCCGCCCTCGCCGCGGTCGTCTCCTGGACGGTGCCCGGCCGTCGGCTGCTGCCGTACTGGGGGCGGGCGGGAGACCTGTTCCAGTCCGGCGCGGCCCTCGCCCTGCTCCCCCTCGCCCTGTGGGTCCTGGACGTGTACCAGCGCCTGCGCGGCCTGTTCGGCTGAATCTGAGGAGGTGTCACCATGCAGTCCCGACGCGACCAGGTCATCGCGCACCAGTTCCTGGTGTCCCGGCTGACCTCGGGTTTGCTGCGCGCCGACCCCGACGTGACGGAACCGCCCACCCGGCGCACCAACCGCGGCATGACCTACGGCATGGTGATCGCCGCCGTCGTCTCCGCCGGGTCCCTGGTGTTCGGTCTGGTCAAACCCGGCGGCAACACCACCTGGGAGAGCGGCAAGGCGCTCATCGTCGAGAAGGAGACCGGCACCCGGTACGTGTACGACGGCCGGCTGCACACGGTGCTCAACTACCCCTCGGCGCGCCTGCTGCTGGGGGCGGACATGACCACCGTGTCCGTCTCCGCGAACTCGCTGAGCGCGGCCAGGCACGGCAGTGAGGTCGGCATTCCCGGCGCCCCGGACTCCCTTCCCACGGCGGACAGCCTGAACGCCCACCCCTGGCAGGTGTGCGCCGCCACCACGAGCACCGACTCCGGGGCCCGCAAGCCGCTCACGGTGCTCGCCGTGGACAGCGCCCAGGAGGGCGCGGGCGTCCGGGAGGACCAGGCGGTCCTGGTGAAGGGGCCGGACGGCGACACCTATCTGCTGTGGCAGGACAACCGGTTCAAGGTGGCCGGCGGCCAGCAGGCGCTGGCGGCGCTCGGCTACGGCGGTGCCGGCGCCACCTCCGTGTCCGCCGCGTTCCTCGACGCGGTGCCCGCCGGCCCTGACCTCGCGGCCCCGCCGGTGTCGGAACCTGGCACCACCGGGCCGGTCCTGGACGGCCAGGCCACCCGGGTCGGGCAGGTCTTCTCCGTCCAGACGCCGGGATCGGCGAAGCGCTACTACGTGCTCGGCGACGACGGCCTGGTCCCGATCACCACGACCCAGGCGGCGCTGGCCCTCGGTGACCCCGGGACCAGGCAGAAGGCCTACGGGGGAGCCGTGCCGAAGGAGGTGGTCCTGTCGGCGCAGGCGCTCAGCGGCGCGCTGGCGGCCTCGGGTTCGGCCTCCGCCACCGCCGTACGGCAGGCCGGGGCGCAGCTTCCGGCCCGGCCGCCTGCCCTGCTGGGCGTGCCCGACTCCGCGGGCGTCTGCGTCGGCCTCGACGCACAGGGCGCCAAGAGCATCCGGGTGACGCTGACCGTGGTGTCCGGCAAGACGGTCGTCGACGACGCCCTGCCGCCGCTGAAGGCGTCGGCGCCCGCCTGTCTGCCCGTCGACGGCATCGCGGTGGCACCGGGCAGCGGAAGTCTGGTGCGCGCGCTCAGCAGTTCGGGCAGCGGCACGGGAACCACCACCTACCTCGTCACCGACAACGGAGTGAAGTACCGGGTGCCGACGGCGTCCGCCGCCACGGACCTGGGCTACGACCTCTCGGCCGCCGACGGCCTGCCGGCCGCCCTGCTGAACATGCTGCCCACCGGCCCCGACCTCTCCCCGGCCTCGGCGGCCACCGGCCACCCGGCGACCACGGGCACACCCACGTGCGGACAGCGCAAGGGGACCGGGACCGACGCGCAGTGAATCGGCAGCGGCTAGAGTGAACCGCGAGACACGTATCTCGCGTCTCACACGTGCGGGGGTCGCCGTGCGACGCACGCACCCCCTCCGGCCACGCACCACCACGGCCGACCGACCTCACCGGAGGCCCTGGTCGGATCCCACCACATCCCGAGGAGCAGCATGAGCAGCAACCTTCAGGCGTCATCGGCGCGCACGTACGGCAGCGTCATCGACTCGCTACAGAGTGCCCAGCGCAAGATCATCGCGGCGCAGGGCGAGGTCAACGGCCAGCGCTCGTCGCTCTCCCACGCGTACCAGGGCGAGGACGGTGCGCTGTTCGGCCAGAAGCTCGACGAGTGGCTCGACGAGGGCACGCAGATCCTCAACCTCTGCTCGCTGATGCAGGAGACGCTCACGCAGGCCAGCCAGCGCTCGGCCGCCACCCAGCAGCACGCCGTCTCCGCGGTGCACAACGTCCGCACCGGCGACGGGACCGGCGTCTCCATCTCGCAGAACGCCTACAACCAGATGACCGGCTGACCTTCCGGCTTCCCGGACCAGCCCCACCGCTTCAGCCCTTCACTTCGACATCCGAGGAGACATCGTGTCCGACGGCATCTACATGGACCACAGCCAGGTCATGGTCGCGATCGAGGACCTGCAAAACCAGACCAAGAAGATCATCGACGCCGTGCACGACCTGGAGAACGAGATCAGGCCCGCTCTGCACACGTGGTCCGGCCCGGACCGGGACGTCTACACGACCCAGGTGCAGCCCGGCTGGGACAACAACGTCAACAAGCTCACGGTCAGCCTGGACAACCTCATCATCATCCTGAACGACAACAAGGAGAACTACGCCCAGACCTCGCTCAGGAACGAGGAGAGCTTCGCGAACATCCCCGTCCACTGACCTGACCCACCCTCCCCACTCGTCAAAGCGGCAGGAAGGCGCCCATGGCCGGCAGCGAGCACCACAATCTGGAGCAGCTGGACTACACAGCCCTACAGAACTTCATCGACACGGACGTCGGCGGCTTCCTGCACAAGATCGACGACATCCGTTCGCCGGACGCGCATCCGACCTCGCTCTACGACGTCAGCAAGAAGCCGCAGGTCCTGGCGATCGGACCGATGGCGAGTGACGACCAGACGGGCGGCAAGAACATCTGCGACAACGCCAAGAAGGCCGCGACCGCCATCGACGAGGTGTTCAACCACCACAAGGCCGCCTTCACCAAGCTCCAGGCGGATCTGCGGAACGTCATCACGACCATGAAGAGCGCCCAGGCCCACAACCTCACACAGGTCCAGTCGGCGAAGTTCATGAACGCCATCGGCGACTACCAGACGGCCCTCGGCGGCAGCACGGCCACCGGATCCGGCACAGGCAACGGCCAGAGTTCCCTGGGTCTCTGACCACTGACGACATCCCTGGAGTAAGACGACCATGGCCGTGCAGAGCTGGGAAGACATCCTGCACCTGTTGACCGGTTGGTCGCTGGTCAAACGCACCGACGTCACCGACGTCACGGGTGACAGCGGCATGCCCTGGATCAACTACACGTTCAAGAGGGGCGGGCTGACGTTCGACAGCGACGACGACTTCTTCGCGTGGATCGTGCCGCAGAACCCCAACAAGGGTTTCCACTTCGAGTTCTACACAGCCGGCGGCGGAGTGCGTAAATGCCGGGTCGACATCACGTACATCGACAGTCCCGCGTTCCACGGCTACTGGGGCAACTCCAACGCGGTGCTGTCCGACCTGCTCACCCAGCACTCCTCCGTCAAGGGCGACATCGGTGACGGCGGAGACAGCGCACCCGACGTCGACGGCGTGAAGCTGAGCACGTTCGCCGAGCTCGCCTGGTCCTTCGACGCCGCGGGAGACTTCTTCAAGCAGCAGACCGCGGTCCTGGCGGACTGGAAGCAGCAGCTCGGCAGCGAGCAGGCGTCCTGGAAGGGCAACGCCGCCGGCGCGTTCTGGCTGCTGGTCGACGATCTGCACAAGAAGTACGAGAACTACACCTCCCAGCTCCAGCCGCCGGGCTTCAGCCCCCAACACCGTTCTCCCACCACGGGGTTCGTCAGCAAGACGCTGCACGGGGACGACCTGATCGGCGCCGAGGAGTCCCTGTACAAGGCGTACACCGAGCTGCACAAGATCTACAACGACTTCTACTGGCAGCAGGGCAAACCCGTCACCACCACCCTGCCGGACGGCTCGACCACACAGCAGCAGATCGCCGCCGATCCCCTGGACGTGCTCAACCAGGTGTTCGTCGAGATCGGACGCTGGATCATCGACAACAACGCCCGCCGCATCGGAACCCCTGATCCGGACTACCTCTCGGACGTCCCGGCTGCTCCGGTCGCCGAGACCAAAGAAGGCTTCAGCGAGAACATCACCTGGGGCGGCCTCACCGACGCGGGCACCTGGCACGCCGCGGCGAAGGAAGCGGTGCAGCGCTGGACCAGCAACGTCGAGACCAATCTGGACGCCCCTTCGCGGCAGGTACTGGAGACCCTCCAGAAGGACTGGTCCCGGGTGCTCGACTCGTCGTGGAACCCGGCCTTCTCCTTCACCGACACGAGTTCCTCGCTGACCTCGGACGTGCAGTCGGAATCCAGTGACTCGAGCAACAACAGCCTCAACGACAACCTGAAGAAGCTCGGCGACGGCCTGAACAACCTCGGCGGTGGACTGAACAACCTCGGGGGCGGGATCAACGACGGTTTCAACAACCTCGGGGACGGCCTCAACAACAGCTTCAGCCACCTCGGCGACGGCCTCGACAACGTCGGCAACGGCCTCAGCAACGGTCTGTCGAACCTCACCGGCAACGGCGGGTTCTCGAACTTCTCCGCCTCCGGGAACGGCGGCCTCACCGACGGGCTGGGCGGCGGACTGGGCGGCGGGGACGGCCAGTCCACGAACATCCCGGACATCAGCGGCAACGGCGGCTTCGGTTCCGGCCTGCCGGACACCAGCACACTGACAGGTGACGGCGGAGGTACGGGGTTCGGCTCCGGGCTGCCCATCAGCAACATCGACGGCAGCACCACCTCCCGTACCGGCAACGGTGTGACGACCACCTACCCGAACGGCAACACGGTCACCCGCAACGCCGACGGCAGCATCACCTCCACGTTCTCCGACGGCACCAGCCGGACCGTCTCACCCGACGGCGACGTGACCACCGTGGACGCCCAGGGCAACACCACCACCAGCCATCTCGGGGTCGGCGAGTCGCTCGGCAACCCGGACGGCACGAGCATCACCCGCAACGGCGACGGCAGCCTGACCCAGACGGCCACCGACGGCACCAAGACGACGACGTTCAGCAACGGCGCGTCGGAGATCGTCACCCCGGACGGCAACACGCAGCTGACCTCGCCCGACGGCACCGTCTCGCACGTCAACTCCGACGGCAGCCTGACCACGGACAACCCGGACGGCTCGAAGATCACCGTGCACCCGAACGGCGACGTGACCACCGTCGACGCCCAGGGTCACACCACCACCAGCCACCTGGACACCGGCAAGAGCATCACCACCGGGGACGGCAGCACCATCACCGTCGACGGCAAGGGTGACATCGTCACGCACAACCCGGACGGCAGCTCCACGACACTGCACCCGGACGGCACGATCACCACCACCCAGGCCACGTCGGACCACCCGGGCGGGAACGGCAACGGGACGCTCACGACACCCCACATCGACATCCCCACCTACAGCGGCGGCGGCCAGACCACGTACACGCCGGACGGCACGTCCGTCACCAGCCACCCCAACGGCGTCACCGAGTACAAGCACACCGACGGCAGCGGGCTGGTGACCACGTCGGACGGCCGGTTCCAGTCGGTTCCCAGCCCCGAGAGCGCGGCGGCCGCGGAAGCCGCCAAGTCCGCCGCCGAGGCGTTGGGCGGCGGCACCGCGGCCGGCGTCGCCGCGGGTGCGCAGGCCCAGGCCGGGAGCACGGACAGCCAGAGCGCCATGGGGCTGCTCTCCCCCATGATGATGATGGCCGGCATGAACCGCATGGGCGGCCAGCAGGGCGGCCAGGGCGGTGGGGACAGGGAACGCAACCTCTACGACGGCAACGACATGGACGGCGCCGTCGTCCAGCACGGCATGTCACCGTTCGGCGCCCGGACCGCCCCGGAGGAGCCGGCGGAGTGGGAAGAGGAGGAGACCGACTCCGACGAACTCCTCGGCCCCCGCCGTCCGTCCACCGAGTCCGGCTACGGCCCCGCCGGCGGCGCCCGGCAGTCGACCGAGAGCGCCGCCTGGTCCGGCAGGAACCAGGACGTCTGGGGCACCGAGGAGGGCGGGCTGCCCGCCTCGATCGGTCACTGACTCCCGCGCGAACCGCGCGTCGCACCGTTCCACGGCGAGCGGTCCCACCGGCACAGGAGAATCCATGAGTTCATCACTTCAGGAACAACAGCAGCAGGCTCTCGACGAGTTCAGGAAGCAGCGGCAGGCGCTCGTCGACGCCCGGAAGGAGATCCGGGCGATCTCCGTCACCGCCCGGTCCAGGGACGGCGTCGTCGAGGTGACGGTGGGCCACGACGGGGCGCCGTCGGGGCTGCGCTTCCCCAACAACAAGTTCAAGGAGATGACGGGGCAGGCGCTGGCGGCCAGCGTCCTGGAGGCCATGACGGCGTCCCGGGCCCAGATGACCTCGCGCGCCATGGCCGTCATCCAGGCCGCGGGGGGCACCGCGCCCACCGGTCTGGACGGCGGGGTCCTCGACCGCGTCGACCTGGACAGGCTCCTGGACGGGGGCTCGCTGGAGGAAGTCCTCAAGCCGCGACGGCCGGGAGGTGACAGCCGTGGCTGACGGCAGCCTCTTCGCGGCCGATCCCAGTCGCATCAAAGCCGGCGGCGACGCCACCGGCCAGGTGGCTGACATGACGGACCGCACCGCCGAGCAGTTCAGGGACGACACCTCCTTCGACCCGGGCGATCCGCCCTGGGGCAACGACTCGTACGGCAGCCAGTACGTCCAGAACTACGTTCCGGCCCACAACCTGATCAACAAGGGCATCCTCGACCTGGCGCGGGCCATGGCGGCCGCCGGTGCCCTCACGGTCGACTCGGGCAAGAGCTTCGAGAACGCCCAGCACGACAACACGCACGCGATCAGCGACCTGCCCGAACCCGACGTCCACACCACCCCCCACCGGGTCTGACGGACCCGCCGACGGGTCCGCGGCACCGCCGCGCGAACCGCGAAGGACCTCACCCCACGCCGGGCGACCGGACGTGCGGTGAGGTCCTTCCGTGCGCTCGGCCCGGTCGTCCGCCGTGACCTACTTCCTGGACCACTTCTGGTTGTCGGTGCCGGCGCAGGACCACAGCTGGAGGCGTGTGCCGTTGGCGGTCTGCTGGTCCTTCACGTCCACGCACTTGTTCGCGAGCACGCTGGTCAGGTCCTGCCGGACGTTGAGCCGGAACTGCTGCGCGGGCCCGCCGTTGCAGGTGGCCAGCTGGACGACCGTACCGTTGGCCGTCGAAGCGCCCGCGGCGTCCATGCAGAGACCGAAGGCGCGGATCGTGCCGTCGGAGGCGAAGGTCCACTTCTGCGCCGAGGAGCCGGAGCAGTCCCGGATCTCCAGTGGCGAACCGTCCTTGCCCTGGCCGCCCGCCACCGTGAGGCAGCGGTGCGAGGCGTGGCTGAACACCATCACACCCGAGCTGCTGGAACCGCCGGAGGAGGCCGGAGCCGTCGTCGCGGCAGCGGCGGCCGGGGTGTCCTGGGCGGCGGGGTGGGTCGCCGACGACGACGCGCCGTGGCCCGCCGAGGTGTCGCCGGCGTGCGACGAGGCCGCCGACGAACCCGAAGCGGCGCTGTGCGAGCCGTTTTTGGCCGGGCCGGACGCGGCGTGCTTGCCGTCACCGCTCTGGCCGTGGCCGGTGTGGCCCGCGGCGGCCGCGTCCGGCGTGGCACCGGACCGGTGGCCCGACGACGGCAGCAGCGCCCCCGGCACACCCGCCTGGGCGCCGCCGTCCCCACCCGGCTCGAGCAGGGTGGCAGCGGGGTCGGGGCCGGCATTGGCGTGGCCGGAGCCGCCGCCCCGCAGCCCCACGAGGACACCCGCCACCAGAACGACGCCGGTGACCGCCGCGACGGTCAGCACGGTGCGGTGGGTACCGCGCAACAGGGCACGGGCACCCCGACGTCCGTTCCGCGCCGCGGCCCCGGCCACGCCGGTGGCCCCCGCCACGCCGGTGACCCCGGCCGTTTCCGTGGCGGAGGCCGTTTCCGTGGCGGAGGCGGAGGCCAGGAGGTCGGCGGCACTACCGGCTGCCGCCCCGCTGCCCCCACTCTTCCCCTTCTTCGTGGCGCCGGAAGCCGTGGCGCGGCCCGCAGTGGGGCTGGGTGCCGTGGCGCCGGTCGCCGTGGCGCCGGGTGCTGCGTCGCGGGCCGCGGTGGTGCCGGGCCCGGTGGTGCCGGCCGGCTTCACCCCGGGTTCGTCCACGTCGCCCGTGCCGGGCGTCGTGGGCCGCAGGGTGCCCGGCCGTGTCAGGGACGAGAGGCCGGCGAGCGGGGTGCGGGGAACGGCTGCCTCGCCGGACCGTGCCGCGGTCTCCCGGGCACCACGTGTGTTCTCGGGCTTCGAGGCCGAAGGCTTCCTCCGCCCCGCCGAGGGGTCGGCTGACGTCGTCGGGCCGGTCACCGACTCCGTGGCGATCGGGGCGCCTCGTTCCACGGCGCCCGGACTCGCGCCGGCCGCCGCGCCCGCGACGACCGGGGTACTTGCCGGAGCCGCGCGGGCGGGCCGCGGCGGATCTGGAGACTTCATGTGCTTCCTTCCAAGGGAGCGCAGATCAGGGTCCAGTGTTTCCGGGCTACGGCACACGTGCCTAGTCCCACACCTGCATAACGGACCCGTGTGCCGCAGGCTATCGCACGTGTGAGTTACAACTCATCTGGACCACATCCACACCACGTGAACTCGATACACATGTCGACGCGTATAACTGAACGAGAGTTCCGTCCTGCGCCAGGTGT
Source organism: Streptomyces humi (assembly GCF_001005085.2). GTDB lineage: Bacteria > Actinomycetota > Actinomycetes > Streptomycetales > Streptomycetaceae > Streptomyces > Streptomyces humi. Next base: position 98,740 of record NZ_LBMU02000022.1, on the reverse strand, counting down.
CGCGGGTGCCGGGCCCGCGGTCGTGGTCACGGTCGCCGGACGATGAGCGTGCAACAGGTGGAGACGCTGTGATTGAGGAGCCCTGGTACAACCCGATCGTGGTCTTCATCTCGGGTATGTCCGTTCCGCTGGGGTCGTCGGAGCGGATGCGCGACGAGGTGCAGGCTCCTCATGAGGAACTGGTCAAGTTCCTGGACGGGTTCGAGAACCTGGTGGCGCAGGTCGCGGGGGGCACCGCTCAGGGGGCGAGCGGTGACTGGCCGGAGGCGTACACCGAGGCGATGAAGACGTTCCTGTCCGGGGGCGGTGCGGACTACATCTCCGGTCTGAGGGACACGGCGGCCCAGATCGCGGACGGCGCGCACGAGTTCGCGTACCAGCTGGACTACACCAACCTGATGATCGTCCTCCAGGTGCTGGCGTTCCTGGTGGAGTGGGCGATCACCCTCATCATGTGGGAGTGGAACCCGATCGGGGCGGCCATCGAGCAGGCCTTCCTGGAGCAGCTGTTCAAAATCCTGTTCGGCAACACCCTGAGGCGCTTCCTCACCCACGCCGCGATGACGATGGTGACCAACGTCGCGATCTCGTCGGCGCTCGACGGGCTGGCCCGGTGGATCCTGGCGCTGAACGGCGAGCACACCTCCCAGGGTGACCAGTACCGCAGGAGCGCGGTGCTCTCCGGCGCCGTCCAGGGTGCGTTCGGTGCCGCGGTGCCGCTGCTGACGGGCCCGATCAAGAAGCTGATCTCCAAGGGGTTCTCGCCCGCCGCGATCAAGTCGATGCAGGAGTCGATCGAGAACGCCCTCCAGCACCCGCCTTCCCCGGCACCCACCAGGACGGCCACGTCCGACCTGGCCGGCGCGGTGAAGGCGGGGGCGAAGAGCGGCGACGACCTGCCCGACACCCCGCTGGACAAGGACCTCGCCGACGTCGGCGGCTCGTTCGGCCCCAAGCTGGCCGCCCTGACCGTTCCGATGCGCGTCTCCCTCACGCACGACGTCGTCTCGAAGGAGGCCCAGGGTGAGTTCCGGAACGCGGTGGGCAAGGAGTTCGAGACCGCGTTCGGGAAGCAGCTCGGGTCGGACCTGGCGCGTGAGATGGGCTCGGACTGGGCCTCCGCCTTCATGGCGCACGCCAACGGCAGGAACCTCGCGGAGGCGTTGAAGTCGACGCTGGGCCCGATGGAGAAGCTGGGCACGAAGTACGCCCCGCTGCGCACGGCCCTCTCGGACGGGGTGGCCGAGGCCATGCCGTCGGTCTGGAAGGAGAAGCCGCCGCACCTGCTCGTGGACACGGCGTTCAGCGCGGGTTACCAGAACCTGTCCGAGGGCGTCGTCAACTACATCGAGCAGGGCGAGTTCAGCACCAGCAAGGAGACCACGTTCGGCGCGGTGGGCGGCGAGGTCCTCGGCCACGCCAAGCATCCGATCCTGGCGGGTGTGCACAGCACCCTCAAGGGCGCGCTGTCGCTCGACTTCAAGATGCCCCAGTTCCTCGTCCCGACGGCGCACGTGAACACGGCCGCCGCCGACGACCTCGCCGCGCCGCCGCCCCAGTACAGCGCGACCGTGACCGGGGGCGACACCAGTCTCGGGGGTGCGAACGGGGAGGAGTTCGTGCCACCACCCACCTACAGCGAGGCGGTCGGCGGCCCGTTCACGGCACCGCACATCGACACCCCGACGTTCGACGCCCCGACGCTGAACGCCCCGCCCCTCAACGCCCCGACGCTGAACGCCCCGACCTTCAACGCCTCTTCCTTCAACACCCCGACGCTGAACACCCCGTCCCCCAACACCCCGACCCCGACGGCCCCGTCCCCCAACACCCCGTCACCCAGCACCCCGACCACGAACGCCCCGGCCTCCGGCGCTCCGGCCACCCGCGCTCCGTCGCCCAACGGTTCCGGCGCGCATCCGACGTCGACGGGCTCCCCCCTGCCCACCAGTTCGAACGCCGGTTCCCCCGCGGCGCCCGGGGCCGGTGCGGCGGGCAGGGGCGTTCCAGGGCCGGGCGGCACGGCAGCCGGAACGCCCCCGGCGGGCCAGACACCGCCGTCCGGTCCGACCCGCGTCAGCACCACGAGCGCGGCGGGCGGCGACCGGTCCCGCCCGCAGCCACCGGAATCCACCGAGAGGCCGGCCTCCGGTACGCCGCGCCCGTCGCGCCCGGAGTCGGGCACCGCACAGCCGGGCTCCCCCGGACCCGGCCGGCTGTCCACCGAATCCTCCGGCGACACCGCCGGAGACGGCCGCCAAGAACCGGACGCCTCAGCGAGCCCTGCCCACGAGCAGGCCGAAGCCTTCCGGCACGGCGTCGACGAGGCCGTGGCGCAAGGCGGAGGGCACAGCGCCGCGAGGAGCCCGGAGGACTTCCACGGCACGCTCCGGTCCACGCCGCCGGGCAGCGAGCGGAACGCGGTCGCGTCCGGTCGTCCGGTCGAAGGCCAGGGCCCGTCGCAGGCGGCGGCCCTCTCCGGCGAGCACACGCCCCCCACCACGGCAGGCGGCCGGCCGACGACCGGCGTGGACAAGGGGAAGGGGCGCGCGGTCGAACCCGACGCGCCGGTCTCCCCGCTCAGGCAGCCGTCCGAGGACCCCAGGCTCCTGTCGGCGGACGAAGCCGACGCGATCCACGAGCAGCTGAGGGAGGAGCTGGGCCTCGACGCCTACCGCCGTGTCGTCCTCCAGGCCTCCGCGCTGACCGGCACCGTACTCGACATGCCGTTGAGCCTGGAGCGGGGCCTGGCCGACACCAGCCCGGGGGCCTACTCCGTACTGACCGACGTGGCGGTCGTCCTGGCCCAGCACCTCGACGACCCCGGGACGGGCATCCGTCTGGCCGGCGACCACGCCCGCACCCTGCGGGACGACCTGAACCTGGACGTCGCGCCGCCGCGGCTCCCGGGAGGCGCGTCCGAGGAGCCGGCCGAGGGCGACCGGCCGGGCGTGACCCGTCCGCAGACTCCGGCCGCCTCGTCCGCCGGGCACACCGGTGCCCACCCGCCCCTGCGTCCGCCCACCGTCACGGAGTCGCCGTACACCCCCGCGTCCGAAACCAGCACCGACCCCGCGTCCGAAACCGGCACCGACCCCGCGTCCGGAACCGAGGCCCGGAGCGCGGCCGGCCACACCTCGACCGCCGGTTCCGGGGCGGGCGTCGCCCAGGGTCCCTCCCGCCCTGAGCGACGGCCCTGGATGGTGTCGGACGGCAGGTACGTGCCCGTCGCCATGACCGACCCGGCAACCGGGCAGCAGTTGGTCGACCCCCGGTCGGGGCTGCCGCGCACGGAGTACGTACGCGTCCCGTACGAGCCGTCGACGCACGTCTTCCGTGTGCTGGACGGCCACCAGGTCGGCCTCACGCCCAAGGACGTCCGGGACTGGCTGGCCGAGGAGGGCCTGTACGTCCCGCCCGGCCCGGTACGCGAGGCGGTCACGGAGCACCTCTACGGGGCCCGGGACGGCGAGGTCGTCTACCAGCCGCACGACGCGGCGCAGCTGGTGCGGGACCTGCGGTCGGCAGCCCACACCCAGCTGCGCTCCGGACAGGACTCCGTGATCGACGCCGTCATCGAGACATCGGCCCTGATCACCGAGAAGTATCCACCCGCCGGGCACTTCTACCTGGGGCTGGGCCGCAGCCCCGCCGCCGTCGTCGCCGCCCTCCAGGCGACCGGCCACCCGGCCGAGTCCGTGCCGCTGTCCGACTTCCGTCCCGCTCCGGCAGGCGGCGAGTGGTCGATCTTCCGTGACGCGTTCAAGGACTATCCCCCGCTCACCGACGAGCAGCGGGAGATGCTCCACGTACACCTCGACGAGTTCGTCCGCCCGCATCTCGAAGCGGGCAAGGACGTCGTCCTCATCGACTACACCCAGACCGGCCTCTCCCTCTTCGCCGCACAGCACTACCTGGGTGCCTACCTCGCCGAGCGCGGGTACGACACGCAGGTCAAGGCGCTCGCGATGCACCAGCACATCGACGCCGACCGGCTCGGCGCGACCATGGACACGATCCGGACACCGCGCAGTTGGCTGCGCCAGCCCCTCGACTGGTACTACAACACCGACCAGCGCATCGCGTGGGGCAGGAACGCCGACAGCTTCGACCTCGGCGTGGACGGCGTACACGCCGACAGCGGCGATGTCCTCGGACAGGCCTTCAAGCAGGAGGCGTTCGACGGGCTCGCGGAACACGGTTCCTACAAACTCCTGCGCCAGTCGCCGCAGGAGTTCGAGGCCAACCGGCCGCTCGTGGAGCACGCCCAGCATGCCACCGGCTACCAGGTGCTGAAGGGTCTCGTGAAATCCCACCTCGCGATCAGCGAGGACCCCGGTTCCCCCCGGCCCACCTCCGGCACCGACCTGCCGACCCCGGCACGGTCGGCCGACGCGCACGAGGACGCCGCACGGTCGGCCGACGCGCACGAGGCCCCGGCACAGTCCGCACACGCCGTCGCCGACACCCCGCAGCAGGCGGAGCAGCACAGCGACCGCTCCGCCGACTCCATGGACCACGCCGACTCCATGGACCACGCCGACTCCATGGACCACGCCGTCCGGCCGGTCTCACCCGAGCCGGCCGCCGACGAGGAGGAGGAGCCCCCGAGTCCGGAGGTGCTGTCGGCGCACCTGGACGAAGAGGACTGGTGGAAGCTCTACATCAGGCCCGGCGACCTCGGCGCGGCGGTGGAGGCCGCACGCGCCGACACCACGACGGCCGCCGGTCCCGGCGGCTACTACGAGCAGGTCGCCGCCGGTTATCAGCAGCGCATGATCAGCGCCTACCGTGAGTTCCTGGACGACCCACGTGCCCTGAACACCCCCCTCACAGCCACGGACTACACCCGTATGCACGAGGTCGTGACGGGCTACGGTCCGGAGGGGATCGGCCGGTCGGGCATCGGTTCGACAGGCGCGCCGACGGAATCCGGTCACCTGAGTTCCGACCTCCTCTCCGAGACCCTGCTGGGCCGGCCGCTGATCACCCGGCACACAGGAGACGCCTGGTCCTACAGGGGCGACGCGCTGCTCACCGTCGTGTCGGACCAGGCGGCTCCCGCGATCATGGCCCGCTACCACGAGCACGAGGTCCCGGACCTGGTCGACGCGGTGTTCGCACAGCACTACCGCGAGGTGGCACGCGCGGGCTGGAAGGACGAACGCGCGATCATCAGGTCGGTCGCCCGGACCGTGCGCGCCCTGTCCGTCCTCGACACCGTGGACCCGTCCTCCGGCGCCGAGGCAGTCCACCATCGCCTGCTCCTGCACAGGCTCCTCCTGGAACAGGGTTTCCCGCCGGTCGTCTCGCCCGAACTCGACCGGATGTTCAGGGGCGACCACAGCATCGAGGAGATCCGCCGCGTCCTCGAGAAGGAGCTCACTCCGCCGGACGCGTCCGGTCCCTCGACGGTGCCCGGAGGCGAGCAGGCCCAGCCGGAGATCAAAACGCTTTCCGACTACCATCCCGAAAAGGAGTGGTGGAACTTCTACATCACCGGAAACGCCCACTGGCTGGCGACCAGCACACTGCACGAGAATCCGGATCTCCAGGGAGACCCGGGCCGCTACTTCGACGTGAAGATCAAGAACTCCGCCTACGACTCCTCGCCCGGTTACCAGCAGAGCATGATCGCCGCCTACAAGGTGGCCCTGGACGACAAGGAATTCGTCGCCAAGCGACTGACGGCCGCGGACCACAAGGCGCTCCACGAGCTCGCCACCGGAAAGATCGAGGGCAAGTTCGGCTGGACGCAGGGCAAGGGCGCCGTCTTCCCGATGCGGAGGGCGATCGCGCTCAGCCCCGACCTGGTGCAGGAGACCCTGCTCGGCCGGCAGGTGGCCGACCGGATGAAGTTCGACGGCAGCGAACCGCCCATCACGACCGTCAACGGCAATCTCATGATGGTCAGCCATCAGGCCGGCGACGCGCGGCGGTACGTCGACGCCGTCTACGACCGCTACTACGAGGAAATACGCCAGGCGGATCCCGGTGACCGGCGCGCCGTCATCACGGCCATCGGCCGGGCCGTCCGGACCCTGCTGGTGATCCATGCCTTCAGCGACGCCAACAGCAGGCTCACCATGCGTCTGATCCTTCCCAAGATGCTGCTGGAAAACGGCCTGCCACCGGTGAATTCATCGGCCTTCCACCAGATCTTCCAGGGCGGTTACTCCCTGGAGTACATCACCGACATCGTCGATTCCCTCATCACCGAGAAGCTCGGCGGCCCCGCTTTCCGGCTGCCGTCGGAACTCGCCGAACGCGAGGAGGACGAGGAACCCCCGGCCACTGCCGCCCCGGGACCGGAGCGTTCAGGGGGAACGGCGGCACACACAACCCCTCCCGCCCCCACCTCCGCCCCTGCTCCCGCCCCCGCTCCCGCTCCCGCTTCCTCCCCGGCTCCCTCACCCGAGCCCGCACGTCCCCACACCTCGGCCGCCGACACCCACACCCACGCCGACACCCACACCCACGTCGACACCCACGCCGACGCCGACACCCACGTCGACACCCACGCCGACGCCGACACCCACGCCGACACCCACGTCGACGCCGTCGACGGGACGGGCCGCCCCCACGGCGGAGACGACGACAGCGACACCGTGCGAGCCGACGACGACACCGAGCGGCCACCGGACGCGCTCTCCGACTTCGCCCCGGAGACCGACTGGTGGAGGTTCTTCATCGATCAGAGTGATCACGGTGCCGCGGCGCAGGCCGCACGCGACGACGCGACCACGGACGGCAACCCCGGGGCGTACTACGAACGCACGCACCCCGGTTACCGGAACGGCATCACCGCGGTGTACCGGGAAGCGCTCGACGACGGGTCCGCACTGACCGAACGCCTGGACTCCGACGCGTACCTGCGGCTCTACCGCACCCTGGCGTCCCACGTCGGGTTCACCGGCACGTGGGCGGACCACACCACCGGTGCCTCCCGTATCGAGGCGTCGGAGATCCACCCCGAACTGCTCGACGAGACCCTGCTCGGTCGCCGGCTGATGGTGCCGTGGTCGGACACGACGGCGCTCGCCGATCGGAACAACATGCCGGTCGTCGCCTTCGGCGGAGCCGGCGGCCAGCACACCGTCCTGCGGAGTTACAGCCGTGCCGAGACACCGGCACTCGTCGACGCGGTGCTGAGCCGGCACTACCGGACCATCGACCTGCTGGACCCGACGGACGAGCGCCGGATCCTGGCGTCCATCGCCCGGACGGTGCGCACCCTCATGGTCATCCAGCCGTTCCGCGGCGGGAACGACCTGATGAACGTCCGGGTGGTGTTGTTCCGGCTGCTGCTCGAACAGGGGTTCCCGCCCGTCATCTCGCCGCGTCTCACCGAGGTGTTCGGCGGCGCGCACTCGGTGCGGGAGATGACGGACGTCATGGCGCACTCGCTCGAGAAGCACTGGGGTTTCGGTTTCAGCGATCCGCTGCCCGCGGCCGCCCTGCCGGACAGCCCGTCACGAACAGCGGCCGACCTGGCAGCGGTGCACTACTCGGAAGCGGCTGCCGCTTTCGAGAAGAACCTCGGCCGTCACCTGCTCCAGCGTCCGGAGGCGGTCGGGGCGACCCGCAAGGTGGCGCAGGCCGTCTGGGACCTGCTCGCCGAGAAGGCACCCGACCGGCTCTCCGAGCTGGGGGCCAGGGACGGCATGCTGGCCGGCAGTGTCGGAACGGACCGCGACGTCCTCCACGAAGTCGTACGCTCCGGCAACCTCCGTGAGCTGAGCACGCTGCTGTTCAACACCTCCGCCAACCAGGCGCTGCGCGATCACATCGCACCGCCCGGCTACGAGGACTTCCCCGCGATCGGCCAGGAACGGTCCTGGCGCCGCCAGTACCCCTCCTACGGCGGCCGGATGTACGTCGACGACATCACCCCTCCGCTCAGCGAGGCGGAACGGGCCGCCTCGGTGAAGACCGACGCGTCCGGCCGGGAGTACGTGCGGTGGTTCAGGGCGGCCGACAAGAACCACCTGCCGGTCGAGGCGCCCCTGCACACACAGGGCCAGGGCACGGGAGCCCTCGTCGCCACCGGCACGTCCGGTTCGGTGGCCCTGATCCTCGAGACGGCCTGGCGCCTCGGGCAGCTGACCGGCCAGACCTTCGACCTGGACGAGCTGCGTCTGGCACTGGTGGGCCACAACCTCGCCCTCGGCCACCACACGCTGCACGAGCTCATGAGGTCGACCGAGATCTGGGAGGAGCGGCACGACCGCCCCCTCGGCGTACGGTACGAGGACGGCTGGAGCCGCTACCGGCACCTGGCTCCGCTGACCGAGCAGGAGCTGCGCGAACACGTCGCCGAGAACGGCCTGTTCCCCGACGAGATCGCCCTGGGCGTACGTGATCCCCGTCTCGACGACCCGTCCGTCGCCGACGGCGAGACCGTCCTGCGCGCCCTCGGCATCGCCCCCGGGCGGTGGGCCGCCGAACTCGAACTCGACGAGCACGGCGACTCGTTGCCCGAGTGGCACCCGGAGTCCGCCGGCCTGCCGGCCACCCGACTGGACGCCTGGTCGCAGTACCTGGGGGCGCGGTACGCCCTGGACCTGGCCGTCGAGCAGGAGAACCTCCTGCCGTCCGCGGGACCCGACGCCACCGGCGAGACCGGCCCGGACAACCACGCGGGGGCCGAACCTCAGCGGGCGGCCTCATCGGTGGCGGAACACACCCGGCGGTTGGCGTCCGCCGCAACGGCGCTGTCCGCCACGGGACATGATCCCGAGGAACTGGGCAGACGCTTCTCCGCCTGGCTCCAGGACCAGCACCGGACTGCGGACACGCCCCCGGTGGACAAGGGCAAGGGGCGGGAGGTCCCGTCCGGGGCACCGCAGGGTGACCACGACGAGCGGTTGCCGCCACGGGAGCAGGCGGACCCCGTGCACGTACGCCTGGAGGAGGAACTCGGCACGGACGCATACGTGCGGACCGTCACGCGGGCGTCCGGGATCGTCGCTTCCGTGATCGACATGCGCCCGCGGATCGGCGTCGGACTGTCCGACGCCGATCCCGACACCTACGCGGTGCTGACTCAGGTGGCGGACATCCTCGCTCACCACGATGACCCGGCCACGGCGGCCGACGCGGCGCGCGCGCACGCCGTCGCCGCCCGCGACCGGCTGGGCCTGCCCCACGCCCCCGCGAAGGGGGTGGCGGGCAGTGCGGAGCACCACGACGGCACCGCCGGTGAGGACCCGGACGCGGCAGGGCCTTCGCGCCCGGCAGGGCGGCAGGAGAGCGTCGCGGACACCGTGGCGGCCGTACTGGCGCCGGCGGACGCCGACGAGGATCCGGCGGGGCCCGCGGTGCTCTCGGACATGTTCCCCGAGCAGGACTGGTGGCGGCTCTACGTTCCCGCGGGCGACCACGCCCTGGTGGAGGACGCGGCGAAGCGGTTCGGCACCGTGGGCGACCCCGGTGTGCACTACGACGTACACGCGCCGGGTCATCGCGAGCGCATGGTGGCCGTGTACACCGACGAGCTGGAACGGCCGGAGGCCGTGGCCAGGCCGGTGGACGCGGCGGAGTACGCCCGGCTGTACACACGTGTCACGGGTCTGGCGGACACGGACCAGGTCCCGTGGTCCGACCACGACTGGGGGCACCCGCTGCCGCGGTCCGGCCACGTCGCCTCCGACCTGCTGGAGGAGACGCTGCTGGGCCGGCGGGTGGTCACCCGGGACGCCGGGGACACGGCTGGTGCCCTGCTGAAGGTGGAGAGCGACGCCGGCGGGAAGTTCTTCACCACCGTCTACCGGCGGGCCGAGATCCCGCGGTTGCTCGACGCGGTGTTCGCCCGCCACTACGAGACGATGGCGCACCTGGATCCGTCCGACGAGGTCGCGGTGCTGACGGGGATCGCCCGGACGGTGCGCACCCTCACCGTTCTGAACCCGGCCGGGCAGGCCGGCTCGCTGCACGGCCTCCTGCTGCTGCCCAAGCTCCTGCTCCAGCAGGGTTTCCCGCCGGTGTCGTCGACCGAACTACAGCACATGTTCAACGGCGACCACACGGTGCCCGAGATCACCCGGGCGATCGTCCGGGCGATGACCGAGGGCGCCGGGGAGCCCACCCCGGACGCGGAGCCCGCCCCCACCGGGACTCCCGAGGCGACGAAGCCGGCCCCGCTCTCCGAACACCTGCCGGAGAAGGACTGGTGGCGCCTCTACATCGATCCCCAGTTCCACGAGCACGCCGAGACCGCCGCCCAGGACAACCACGCCCTGCTGGGCGACCCCGGCATGCACTTCGACGTGGGTTCCGGGTCGGTGGGAGGTTCACCCGGGTACCAGGCGAACATGATCCGCGCCTACCGGGAGGTCCTGGACGACCCGGACGCCCTGGCCGCGCGAATGAACGCCGCGGAGCACCACAGGCTGCACACCCTCCTCACCGGCGGCCTCGTGGGCAGGTTCACGTGGTCGTCGAAGAAGACCGCGTTCCCGCTGCGGGCGGACATCCGCGACGAGCACGGCAGGTTCGTGGACCACGGTGACCTCAGCCCCGACATCCTCGAGGAGACGCTGCTCGGCCGGCGGCTGGCCGCACCCTACGTCTTCGAGGACTTCGACCCCCGCAACCAGCCGATCACCACCTACTCCAAGGCCCTCGGCCTGCTCAACTCCAACCACTCCGACGGAAGGGCGGCCCTGCGGGTCGACGCCGTCTACGACCGGTACTACGAAGAGGTCCGGCTCGCCGGGAGCGACCGGACCGCCGTGCTCGGGGCCATCGCCCGCGCCGTGCGGGCCCTGATGGTGCTCCATCCGTTCACCGACGCCAACAGCCGGCTCAACATCCGCCTCGTCCTGCCCAGACTCCTGCTCCAGAACGACCTGCCGCCCGTCTACCACGAGGACTTCCACGTCCTCTTCCAGGGCGGCCACTCGATCGCGACCATCACCCACACCCTGAGCACCCTCGTCGACAGGCACCACGGCCTGCCCGAGACCCCACAGCACACCCCGCCGGACCGGGCCGCGCAGGAAGAGACCGCGCCGGCCCGGACCGCGCGAGAAGAGACCGCGCCGGACGAGGACTGGCGGGACGAGGACGCGCGGGACGAGGGCGCGCGGGACGAGGACGCGCCTGACGAGGGCGCGCGGGACGAGGACGGTGCGGCGGACGCCGACGCCCTGCGGTCGTTCCACCGGATCTGGGAGAAGACGTCGGCCGACCGCGGGCTGCCGGCCCCGCTGCTCGCCGCGGTGACGGAGGCGCACACCCGTCTGGGCGGCTCACCGGAGCACGTGGACCGCCTGATCGCACGGTTCGACGCCCAGGTCGGGGACTTCGACGGCCTGTCCCCGGCGGACCGGCACGTGGCGGTCGTCGCCCAGCGGCTCCTGCGCGGCACTCCGCGGGATGCCGACGCCGCCGTGGACGCGGCACGGTCCGCCGGTGTCACCGCCTCCGAACCGGAGGACCCCGGCACGTCCGCGACCACGAGCGCGCACCCCTCGGGTCCGGCGGCGCTCACGAGGGAGGACCGGGCCGCGCTTGAGCAGGCCGAGAGCTTCCTGGAAACGGTGTCGCCGCAGGAGTCCGCGCAGGCCGGGCGTTGGGCCGCCGGCCAGGTGTCCGCCGATCACACCTGGTACGTGGACGCCCATCACCCGCGGGCAGCCGAGCGGCGTGAACTGCTCGCCGCCTTCGTCACGTTGCTGAGCCACAGCCGGCTCACGCACGGCGTCGACGAGAGCCGTGCGCTCTCCCTGGAACTCGCCCACCGGTACGGAACACGGCGGACCACCGGCCTGCCCGGCGGGGCCGCCCCGGAGGCCGCCCCGGACCGGGCGGACCTCCCGCCCTCATCCGCCGAGCATCCGGCGGCCGGGCCGAGCCGGCACGACGACGCCCTCGAACAGCCGCTGCCCGAGGACTCCAGGGAGCTGACGGATCCGATCCGCGACGAGAGCCCGTACAAGCGGCTGCCGACCCGGGAACTCGGCAAGGCCGACCTGCCCGCCGAGCAGCGCGCCCGGCTGCAACCGGTCCTGGACAGCTACGGAAGGCGGGCACCCGGCCACGGCACCGGCGAGACCCCGCTCGCGGCCGGGGAACGCCAGGACCGGTTGTCCGCCTTCCAGGGCCGGATGACGCGGTGGGGGAAGTCCCCTTCGCCGGCCGGCGATGCCGCCGGGCTGGTGCCTGGCGTACCCGTGCACGACGCTCTGGCAGCGGCGCTGGGTGTGCTGGGCCGGGTCCCCGAGCCGGGTTTCACGGGCCGGCTGGAGAGTGCCGGTGATCTCGCCGGGCTCTCGCGGCTGGAGCAGGACACGGTGATCGTGGCCGGACACCTGCTGGAACGTCCCGACGACATGCCGGGGGCGATCGCTCTGGCGGGGCGTCTGCTGGCGGACGCCCCCTACCTGCGGGACAGCAGGCTCGCGGGCGGGGGCACGGACCAGCCGGGCAGCACGTGGGACATGGTGAAGGCAGGTTTCCAGGTCCTGAGCGTGAACCAGGACACGCGGCCCGCCACCAACTCCCGGGAGATGGCCATCTCCCATATCGACCACGAGCTGAAGAAGGCGGGTCTGGACGGTGTGGAGACCGTCGGTTCCGGTGTGAAGAGCTCCATCGAGGCGATCTGGGCCATGACGGGGGAGAAGGGCGCGCGGGATGTGCACACCCTGATGCAGGATCCCTCTCTGACCGAGCTCTTCAAGATCCGGGCCGACGACCCGAGGGCGGACGCGGCACACCGGTACATCGCGCAGAAGGAGTTCGAGTACTGGACCAGGCAGCACGCGCAGAACCCGACGCCGGGAACCAGTGCGGCGACGAGCATTCCGGTGGAGACCCGGGTCGCGCTCCAGAAGCTCATGGGGTCGACGACGGACTGGGCGGAGCGCTTCCGCAGGGCCGGTGCCAGTTCGGGTGACCAGTTCGGCGGCGGCTTCAGCGCGGAGCCGCCGGCGGCTGAGGTCCCGGCGCAGGGCGGGACGGTGCCGCCGGGTCCGGGCGTGGACCTGTACCGGGCGCTGCCGGACATCGAGGCGGTGCGGACGGCCCAGTCGATGATCGAGGTACCGGCCGGTGTCGGGCGTCCGGTGGCCGCGCGGCTGGAACTCGCCCGCCACCCGGAGACCACGGACATCGCACCGGCCGGCACGGCAGAACCCGCGTCCGACGGCCCGGCACACACCACGGCCGCCGTCCCGCCGGCCGGCACGGCAGACATCACCGCAGACACCACCGCCGCAGACATCGCGGACGACGGCGAGCCCGGCGAAGCGGCGGCCGGCACGGCACGCGGCGCGGCCGGTGTCGGCGGTTCCGGGGCGCAGTCGCGTCCGGAGGAACCTCGCGCGTCCGACGGCGGCGGCCCGACCTCCGGTGAGACGGCCGCGCCGCGCATCGTCGACTCGGTCTTCTCCATCCTCACCGCCTCCCCCGCGCACGACACCCCTACGGACGACACCCCCGCGCACGACACCCCCGCGGACGCGGAGACGACCGGACCGACGGAAGACGGCGCCGAGCAACCTCCCCCGGCCCGGGGTACCGACGCCCCCGGCATGTCCGCGGCGCCGCCGCACTCCCGGTCGTCGGCATCCGGGGCGGAGCCCGGTCCCGACAAGGGCAAGCAACGCGCACACGTGTGGGAGGGTGCGGGCGGCGGCAGCCGGGACGCGGGGGCGGTGATCGACGCGGGGGCGGCGCTCACGGACGCCCGACGGGGGGTCGTGGCGGCCGAGGCCGCGCTGCACCTGGCCCAGACGCGGTCCGAGCAGGGGGTGGGTGGTTCCGGCGACGCCGGCGGCGAGCGGCTGGCCCGGGCGTACGACGACTACGTGTCGGCCGGTCAGGCTCTCTCCGACGCCGAAGCCCACTGGTACGAGGTGACGGGCGGCGACCCGCTGCCGGAGGTGCGGCGGTACGACGGCCCCGGCCTCGGCGGCGGCATGCCCCTCCTGGGACGGTCCACCGGGGGCGTTGCTCCGCCGCGGGTGCCGCCGGTGACGGAGAACCCCTACTACGCGGACTGGCTGCACCGAAACGCCCCCGCCGGGACGAACAGCCGTAGGTTCCAAGCCATCCACTCCAGCCTCGACGCGTGGTTCCACGGCGCGGGCGGCCTCGACCGGGTGCACGACTCCATCGACGCGTGGCTGAGGTCCTCCTCGGCTCAGAGCAGGAGTTCCCAGCGCAGTGCCGTCGTGCATCTGCGCGATGAACTGCTCAGGGATGCCGGGCGGACCGTGGAGCAGCGCCCCGCGCGCCAGGGGCAGTCCGGGCAGGGGCGGACGACGCCGGTGGGCCGGCTGGAGTGGGGACAGGGTCTGGAGCGGTTCGACAGCCGGGCCTCCCACATGAGTGGTGTCTCGGTCGCCAGCACCGAGAGCCGGCGCCGCGGACGCGGCGTCTTCGGCCGCATCGGAGACGCGCTCAAGCGATCGGTCTCCCGCGACGGCTCCCACCGCGACAGCATCGACCACCCACAGGGCACGATGTATCCGCAGGGCACGATGCACCCACAGGGCACGATGTATCCGCAGGGCACCGGCGGGCATCCCTACGGAAGCCAGGTCGCCGTCGACACCCTCGCCGGCTCGTTCCAGAACCTGAGCATGACCTCCCGCCGGCAGGTCCCGCCGTCGGTACCGGCCCCCGTCGCCACCCACGCGGCCGGCGTCCTGCACCTACGGACTCCCGGCGACAGTGCGGCGCACTTCACTGCCTACGCGCGGATACCGGCGGGCATCAGCCGGGGACTTTCAGAGGTCTCCGGCCTCCGCTTCAACGGCAGGGAATTCGAAGGCGATGCGCGCATCGCGGTCGAGAATCTCAACAATGCCAAGATCGCCACTCAGGAGAGATGGCTCGTCCACAGCAGCAGCGGTGGCGCACACGCGGTTCGCGGAACCGACCTGGCGAGCCTCAGGAAAAAGCTGATCAAAAAGCATCCGGTGCTCAGCACCTACTTCAGGGATCTGGAGGGCGGCAACGTCTCCGGAAGCAATCCGTTCGGTGCACGCGAGATGAGCCACAAACACGTTCCGCTGTCGCAGGACATGATCGCCAAGATCAGCTACTACCGATATGACAGGCACTATCACAACGTCGTCGATTCGTTCAAGGCGGCAGCCGAAGCCGTGGCCGAGAAGTTCGAACTGCCAGGACGGCAGATAGAGATCATCATCTCGCCGTACGCCAACAAGAACTACACGATTCAGACCGATGGCAGGGTGACAGTGAGTGGAGGAATTCCGGACGTTCCGGACGGGGCGGGCATTCTCTTCCTGATCCCCAACAAGTTCTACGTACTGCTGGGTCCGTACATCCAGCCCGGACATGTCATGCACGAGTTCGGACACTGGCTCACGTACGCCGCGGATCCACTCCTTCATCACAAGCTGTGGGACGCCGACTGGAAGCACGCCGACGCACGGCAGGTCGCCCTGCGGACGCCAGGAAACAGATTCGTCAACCAGGATGGCTACGCCGGGGAAAACCCGTCCGAGTTCGTCGCCGAAGCGTTCAGAGGACTGGTGGAGGGCCACACGCTCCCGGCTGATGTCGTCAAAATGTACGAAGCCTTTGGCGGCCCCGTACCCCGGAGGCACCGATGACGGACCCCCGGCCGGTCATTTCCGTGTCACAGCGGTCGAAGGAGAACGTCTTGTCCGAGCAACACCCGCCGGCCCAGCAGGAGTCGGTGACCTCCGGTGCGGTCCCTCCGGTGCCGGAGGGGGATGTCCCGGTCCCCGTTCCGCCGCCGGGGATCGTCGGCGCCGCGCGGTTCGCACGGGACCAGTGGCTCGTGGAGGTCGACCCCGCGTGGACGGACGAGGAGGAGGTACCGCCCTGGGCGGTCGTCGCCGAGTGGCGCAGTGACGCCAGGGGCCTGGTCGTCGACCGGCGGGGCAACGAGGGCTACCGGCCGTCCCCCCTGGCGTTGGACTGGCCCGCCCCCACCGACCCGGTGGACGAGGCGATGCAGTGGGCGGCCACCGGGCACGGTGCCGTCGAGGCCGTACTCGAGGCCCTCGTCGAGGCCGCGCAGGTCGCCGTCCTCACCACACTGGACGGCGCGTTCGTCGTGGCCCTCTCCCAGGACGGCGCCCAGGTGGTACCCGTCTACACGGCCGAGGAACAGATGCAGGGCGTCGGCCGGCTGGCCGCGCGTACCGCGCCGATCGGCGACCTGCTGGAAGAGCTGCCGGAAGGCCACGAGTTCTATCTCAACCCGGCGGGCCCGGTCGCCATGCGGGTACGGACGGATGCGCTGCGCGAGACGGTGGAGCGGGTGTCGGCCCGGCACGGCGCCACGCAACAGCCGTTGCCCGAAACGCCGTTCGCCCCGGTGCCCACCCAGAGCACGGAGGTGGGCGGACCGGGCGGCGGCACCCCGTCGGAGCCGGTGGGTACCGGTGCCGCGGACGGACCGCAGCGGGAAGGCGACGTCGGCGCGGGCGTCACCGTGGCCCACTGAGGGAACGGGCCGGGGCCGGCAGCCCACGCTGCCGGCCCCGGCCCCGGCCCCGTACGCAGCCGTACGGCCTCACACCGTCGCCCCCCTCGTCGCCCCCCCTCGTCGCCCCCGTCGCCCCCCTCGCCCTCGCCGTCCCCGCCGCCGTCACCGACTTTCCAGCACGGCACCCGGGTGAGTTCCCTCGAAGTCCCTGCCGCTCAGCCGTATCCCCGCCGCCAGGCAGGCCACCTCCACGGCGGGCGGCAGGAAGTCGTCGTCCTCGTCCTCCCGGTAGACCCCCACGCCGATCTGTTCCATGAAGGGCACGAAGACGCCCCGCTCGGTGCCCCTGACCGCCGCCCTGCCGCGTTCCAGCCGGTCGGAGTCCGCCTCCCCGTACCGGGCGAGCGGTCGCCCGTCCCGGTACCAGGCGAGGGACTGCCAGCCGTCGAAGTCCAGGTAGTACACGATCGCGTCGGTACCGCGGGACACCTCCTTCGCCCGTTCCACGCCCGCCGAGCCGCAGGGCTCGACGACCACGACGTGCCGGTCCACCCGCACCGCCAGCGCGCCCCACATGTCGCCGTCGGCGTCCGAGAACACCTCCTTCAGCAGGTCCTGGGGGGTCGTGGACCGGATCGTCCCGTCGGGCACGCCGAGGCGCCGCAGGACCTCCCGCTCGTCGGCGTGCTCCACCAGGGTCAGGGTGCAGGGGCCCTCGGACAGGTCCAGCAGGTCGAACCAGTCCCGGGACGGCCCGGTGCCGGCCGGGCGCCGGGGCTTGGCGGCCTCCTTGGCCTGCCGGCGGGCCTCGGCGCGCCGGAGGGCCGCCAGCCGGGCCTCCTCGGCGGCCGTGCGGCTGTCGTGGAGTTCGGCGCCGTTCTCGTCGAGCAGCACGACGTCACCCCGGTCGCGCACCACCACCGCGGAGACCCGCACCGCGGTGGGGTCCAGCCGGTAGCGGCCGGTCCAGCGCAGCAGAGCCATGGAGTTGGTGCCCGTGCGCAGGATGCCGTCGGTGCCGAGGGTGAGCCGGCCGGGTGCCTGCACGGGTATCGACCAGATCTGGCGGTCCATGCGCTCGCCGGGAGCCGTGAGGACGGTCCGGCCGGCCGGGTCGTGGCTGAGCCGGTACTGGCCGTTCGGCGAGCACAACGGCTCGCTCAGTACCTGTCCGGGCAGCAGCCGGTCGCCGCCGGCCGGCCGGTAGGCCGCCAGTTCGGCCGCGCTCAGCGGATCCCGGCTCCAGCGCAGGCCCCCGTCGGGGTCGGTGAGGACAAGGCGCCCCTGGTCGGTGACGGAGGCGGCGACCGCCCTGCGGTCGATGTCGCCCGACGCCCAGACGGGGATCGCCGGCCAGGCCTCCAGGACCAGCCGCCCCTCGGGGTGCAGGACGAGTTGCCCGGGTGCCGTGCCGGGCGTGCCCACGTGCCACAGGTCCCGGCCCTCGGCGCGGTCCCGCAGGACGGCCGTGCCGTCCTGGCGGTGTTCGAGGGCGTAGCCGCCGCTCGGCGAGACCAGGGACCGGAGGTGCAAGGACTCCCCCGCCCTCAGCACGGTCGTGTCGGTGGTGCTCATCAGGGCCTCCAGCCAGTGGACATCCGTCGGCGCGGCCGCGTGACGGTGGGGAGACGGCCGTTCCGCCGGGGGAGACGGAACGGCCGCCGGGAACCGCCGCGCCTCGGCCGCGCGACGAGCGTCCCGTATCTGAGGACGGTTCCGGGACCCCGATGGTTCACACCCGCTTCGGCTCCGGAACTCCCAACCGGTCACACCTGTTTCGGTGTCGCGGTCTCCGAGTAGACACATATGATCCTCGGCGGCATGCCGCGAACACATGTCACGGAGCCGGCCGGCCGGCTCTGCCCTCACACTCCGAGGACGAGAGACTGACGTGAACGACTTCCAACCCGGCCGCAGGCGCCTGCTGAAGATGTTCGGCCTCGGCGCCACCGCGACCACCGCGGCCATCCTCCAGGCCGACCCGGTACTCGCGGCGACGCTCGGGTACGACGAGAAGACCGGCGTCTCCCCCGCCTCGTACCGGGCCCCCGAGGGGCTGGCGCGGAACACCGCCGCCAAGCGGACCGCGCTGGACTGGATATCGGCCAACGAGAAGGCGGTCACCAGGCTGAGCGACCAGGTGTGGCAGCACGCGGAGCTGTCGCTGCGCGAGTGGAAGTCCTCCCTGGCCCACGCCGAACTGCTGAAGGACAACGGCTTCACGGTCGAGTGGGGCGCGGCGGGGTTCCCGACGGCGTTCGTCGCCACGTACGGCACCGAGGGCCCCGTCCTCGGTTTCAACGCCGAGTACGACGCCCTGCCCGGGCTGTCCCAGAAGAAGGGTGTGGGCAGCCACGACCCTCTCGTCTACAACTACGACGCGTACGGCCCCACTTACGGGGCCGGCCACGGCGACGCCCACAACGCCCTGGGCGCGGGCGGCACCGCCGCCGCGATCGCCGTCGCCCAGGCGATCCGCGCGGGCGGCCTCAAGGCCCGGGTCAGGCTGTTCGGCAGCGCCGGCGAGGAGCAGCTCGTCGGCAAGGCGTACGCGGTCAAGGAAGGCGTCTACGACGGCCTCGACGCGTTCCTGGACTGGCACCCGTTCAACATCACGGTGCCGTTCTGGAACACCACGAGCGCCCTGATCTCGGCCACCTTCACCTTCCTCGGCGCTTCCGGGCACGGCGGCACCCCGCTCGGCAACAAGAGCGGCCTGGACGGCGCACTGCTGATGGCGACGATGTCGGAGTACCTGCGGGAGAAGAACGTCGCCCCGTCGGGCCGCTTCCACTACGCGATCATCAACGGCGGCGGCGCGCCCAACGTGA
The DNA here is from genome assembly GCF_001005085.2 of Streptomyces humi. GTDB lineage: Bacteria > Actinomycetota > Actinomycetes > Streptomycetales > Streptomycetaceae > Streptomyces > Streptomyces humi. The sequence goes on along the minus strand of NZ_LBMU02000022.1, from coordinate 79,471 downwards.
CCCCGGACATGTGCTCCATCTGGTTCTTCGTCCGCGAGGGCAGTCCGGCCCGCGCCCAGGTGCTGTACGACAAGATCGTGGAGTGCGGCAAGGCCGCCGCGCAGGCCAGCCAGACCCGCCTCGTGCACAAGTTCCACTCCGCGACCTGGAACCTCCTCGCGAACAGGGCCGGCGCGGAACTGCTCAACGACAACATGCGGCAGATCGGTGCCCCGGAGTTCACCGACGCCGACCACGCACTGGCGAAGGCCGTGCAGAAGTCGCTGGGCAAGCCCGAGGTGGGGATGCCGACCGAGCTGACCCCGCTCGCTCCCCCGGCCGCCGCCTACACCGGCGGCCTGGCCACCGACACCGCCGACATCAGCTGGCAGGCGCCCACCGCTGTGCTGCTGTCCGCGGCCTACCCGCCCGGCATCCCCAACCACAACTGGGGTGTCACGGCGACGGCGGCCACCGGCATCGGCCACCAAGCCCTCCTCTCCGCCGCCCGCTACCTGGCGGCGGCCGCGGTCGACCTGATCGAGCAGCCGGACCTGCTGGACGCGATGAAGCAGGAGTACAAGGACCGTACCGACGGCGTCGGATGGGCCTCGATGATCCCGGACGGCAACCAGCCGCCGCTGTACGAGCCGCCGGCCGCGTTCCTGAAGGCGACCGGGCAGAGCTGGCCGCCGAAGGGGGTGACCTGGCCGGTGCCGCCGGTGGTCTCCACGGAACAGCTCGGAACGACGGGCCCCAACCTGGCGCCGGTGACCTGACACCGGAGCGTCCCGACAACCCCCGTCCGCGGTCACTTCTCCCTCCGGCCCCGGGCGGGGGTTCGCCATGTGCCTTGCCCGTGCGGCGAGACCGCGTCGCTGCTCACGAACACCGGGCGCGGTGCGGGGCCGAGCGTGCGCCCCGGCACCGCCCGGCACCGCCCGGCACCGCCCGGCCCCGGCACCGGCACCGGCACCGGCACCGCGTCCGCTCGGGCACTTCAGACATTTGACTTACCTCATGGGCCCTGCGGTCCGCCGGACACGTGCCAAACACCCTCGCACCCGGGCGCGCCTTCCGCGGACGCGGTGCTTCCGCGTGCCGGGGCTGCCAACTGCTCCGATCTCCTCTCCGCCTTGACCGTCAACTGACCGATGTGCCGGTCGCACCCCCCGCGGAGAGTGGTGGACACAGACTTCGTCCCACGGAGGGGAACTCCCGTGATGCACCGTGATCAGCCACCCCTGCGGGCGCGTTCGACGCCCGAGCTCGTGCCCTCGCTGTTCCTGGACCTGGACCAGATGCTCGACGAGTTCACCAGGCTGCCGATACGGGCGAGGTTCCGCTTCGACCCGGACATGCCCGCCGTGATCACGGTCGAGTTCCTGGCGGAACGCGGGCCCGGCCTGGTCTGGCTCCTCGGCCGCGAACTCCTCCGGCGGGGCGTCACGGCGATGAGCGGAACCGGTGACGTACGCATGTGGCCGACGCTGCCCGGAGGGCGGCCCGCTTCCTGGCTGCTCCTCGAATCGGAGGAGGTGGAGGCGTTGTTCGAGGTGCCGACCGACGAGCTCGCGGAGTGGCTCGACGCGACCTACCGGATCGTCTCGGCCGAGGCGGAGATGGACGGCCTGAACTGGGACGGCTTCCTGATGGAGCTGCTCGGCGGCCCGGCGGCGGCCTCCGAATGAGCCTCGCCGGCCCCGCCGGCGGATGACTTGCTCTTCCAATCGTCACCTGTCAGAGTGGTGACGAAACAGGGTTGCCGTCGTCGGCCCGGTGCGTGGCCACCGCCACACGTATGCCGCCCCGGGCACCCTCGATGACAACGCTTTGCCGCAGGCCGCGCGTGTGCGGCGGACGAGGAGGAAGAACGTGAGGACCAGCAACCCGATCTTTTCCCGCTGGGGCGCCGACCGCGCCCCGGAGCCGGCCCGGACGCCCCAGCCGATGGGCGTCACGGTCGGCGGCCGCCCCGTGGACGGCCACCAGAGCGGCCACGGCCACCAGGACAACCACGGCTACCAGGACAACCCTTACGCTCCCGGCGCCGGCGCCTCGGCGGCGAGCACCCGGGACGCCCTCACGATGGACGACGTCCTCGTCCGCACCGGGACGACGCTCGGCACCGTGGCCCTGACGGCCGTGCTCTCCTGGCTGCTGCTGCCCGTCGACGAGGCGAACCTCGGCCGCTCCTACGGTCTCGCCGTGGGCGCCGCCCTCGTCGCCTTCGTCCTGTCACTGGTCCAGTCGTTCAAGCAGACACCGTCCCCGGCGCTGATCCTCGGCTACGCGGCCTTCGAGGGTGTGTTCCTCGGGGTGCTTTCCAGCACGGTCTCGACGTACCTCTCCCCCGGTGTCGTAGTCCAGGCGGTGCTCGGCACCTTCGCGGTCTTCGCCGCCGTACTCCTCGCCTACCGGATGCGTTGGATACGTGTCGACCGGCGGTTCGCGGGGTTCGTGGCCTCCGCCGCGACCGGCTTCCTGCTGCTGCTCGCCGCCGACCTCCTCTTCTCCGCCTTCGGCGCGGGAGGCGGCCTCGGCTTCCACAGCGGCGGGCTCGGCATCCTCTTCGGGATCGTCGGCATCGTGCTCGGCGCCGGATTCCTCGCCCTGGACTTCAAGCAGGTCGAGGACGCCGTCGCCTACGGCGCCCCGCGCGAGGAGGCCTGGCTGGCGGCCTTCGGTCTCGTCACCACGCTGGTGTGGATCTACCTGGAGGTGCTGCGCGTGCTGACCCTCTTCAACAGCGACAACTGACTCCCCCGAGTTCCCCGGCGCCGGAGGGGCACGCGCGGCGCGCGTGCCCCTCCGGCGCCCTCGTGCGCGGGTCCGCTCCCTGAACTTCCCCGGCACCCCGCTCGTTCTGGTGACCACGGCCCGGCGGCGAGAACGGGAGACACGTGCCATGAGCCTCCACGAGGAGTGCCCGTACCGGGACGGCCGGGTCGTCATCGGTCCCGCCTTCAAGGCCGACGCCCCGCCCGGTACGCCCGGCTGCGCGAGCACGGCCCGATCCACCCGGCCGAGTTCCACCTGGGCCTGACGGGACGGGTGGTGCTCGGCCACGACCTGGCCCGGGAGGCGCTGGTCCACCCCGCCCTGCTCAAGGACGCCACGCCCGCGGCCGAGGCACTGGCCGCCGCCGGTCACGTCCTGCACAGGCCGTCGGTGGGACTCGGCGCGCAGATGATGGAGGCCGACCCGCCCGAGCACACCCGGCTGCGCCGGCTGGCCGCGGCCGCCTTCACCCCGCGCCGCACCGCCGAACTCGCGCCGCGCGTCGAGCAGATCGCCCGCGGCCTGATCGACGCACTCCCCCGGGGTGGGCGAGACGGACCTCGTCCAGGCCTTCAACGCCCCGCCGCCGGCCACCGTCATCGCCGAACTCCTCGGCATCCCCGAGGAGTACCACCGGGATTTCCGACACTGGTCCGGCCAGGCGCTCCAGGCACCGGTGGAGTCGTTGGAGTGGATCGGCTCCGGCATCATCCGCGGTGTGCTGTCCCTGCCGGTGCGCCACCGCGCCGGCTGACGCGGCCCCGTACGGGAGCGTCCGCGCTCTCATCGGAGAACGTCCCGGCCCGCGCACGGAAACGTCCCGGCCCGCGCCGTGGCAGGCGCGGACCGGGACGGAATCCGGACAGGTACGTTCGTCAGACGGCCCGGGTGCGCAGCTGGCGGGACTTCCAGCCCAGCAGCAGGGCCTGGAGGACGAACCACACCCCGCCGCCCGTGGCGTACACCGAGAGCACGTCGAGCGAGGGGTTGTCGCCCGCGGCCTGGATGTTGTAGGTGATGCCGACCAGGAAGGACAGGCCGCCCGAGATCAGGGTCGGCCACTGCTTGCCGAGTTCGGGACCGCGCCGCCGTATCCCGACGACCACCTGGGCGGCACCGGAGACGAGGGCCCAGGCGCCGAAGACATGGAGCACCGGTGCCACACCACCGGCGCCTGCGACGCCGAGCGCGATGGCCGCCAGCGTGCTGAGCACCCCGTTGAAGGCGATGACGCGGCGCTCGGAACCGGCGGGCGTCGCACGGTGGTCGATCAGCGAGGACACCGCGTCGATCAGCGGGTAGACGACCAGCAGGGTGATCGCCACGGCGTCGACGTCCTCGTGCGCCCTGGCGAACACCAGGGCCCACACCACCGCCAGGACACCGCGGGTCAGGTAAAGCCTCAGCAGGGAGGAGCGTTCGCCCGCCGCGTTCGCCGGCGTGGCTGTCTGCGTGCTCATGGTGGTTCGGCCTTTCTCAGGTCAGGAGGTGGTCGCCGGCCCCGTCAGTGCCGGGACGGGGAGACGCACCGGAAGCTGGACGCGAGGGCCGGGTCTCCGTGGCCCTGGTAGCGGGACACCGCGGGGTAGCTGCACAGGTCGTGCGCGACCTGCCGGCCGTCGGCGTTGACGAGGGTGGCGGGCAGCGTCCTGGGCGCCTTGCCGTGCTCGACCCAGGAGGTCAGCGCGGCCAGGCCGTCGGCCGAGCCGTCGGTGCCGTTGAGGCCGCAGTGGGCGGTGTTCGGGGCGATGAACAGACGGTAGAAGTCGTCGGTCTTCTTGGCGCTGCCGATCTCGCGTACCACCTGATCGCGGTACCGCACGGTGCCGGCGGCCGGAATGTACTGGTCGGCGTCGCCCTGCCAGGAGATCAGCTTGCCGCCGGACGAGCGGAAGGCGGACAGGTCCGGGTCGTCGGTGCCGATGACCTTGTCGTACTCGGCCTCGGACTGCTTGAAGAGCTTGGTGAAGTCGCCGTAGGTGATCTTCGAGACGTCGAAGGACGGGTCCTTCTCCAGGAAGAGCTGCACCCAGAGCGCCGGCACCGGGAAGGGCGCGCCCTTGACGGTGCCGTCGGTGTCCGTGGTGCTGCCGGCCAGACCGCTCAGGTCGGCGCCGACCGGGACACCGGCCCACAGCTTCTTGCCCGAGGCGGTGCGCGGGCCGTCCCAGATCTTGCGGACCACGTTCGCGTCGGCCGCCGTGACGGTCAGCTCCTTGCCGTCGCACACGACCTTGGTGCCGATCAGGCTGCGGGGGTCGAAGTCGCACCGGGACGCGTCGTTGACCAGGCCGTCCCGGACGCCGTCGAGCTTGTCGCAGCCCTTGACGGCGGCGTCGGTGAACGCCTTGAACTCGCAGGCCGTCGGGTAGGTCTTCTCGTTGTTCATGACCACCTGCGGCCACAGGGTGGCGACCTCGAACTCGTCCCAGTTGACGGCGGGCGCGTTCGCGAGGATGCCGTCGTAGTCGTCGGGGTAGCGCTGGGCCTCCATGTAGCCCTCGCGTCCCCCGGTGGAGCAGCCGGTGAAGTAGGAGAAGGCGGCGCGCCGGCCGTAGACCCCGTTCACGACCTCCTTGCCGACGAGCGCGGCCTCGTGCTGGGAGCGGGAGGCGAAGTTCTTCAGCAGGGCGGTGTCGACCTGGTTCCTGCCGTTCAGCACCCAGCTGGTGTCGAGGACGTCACCGATGCCCGCGTCCGTGGTGGTCGCCGCGTAGCCGCTCTTGACCGCGGTGCCCAGTCCGACGCCGTTGTCACCGGCGCTGTAGGCGCTGCCGCCGATCGCCTGGAAGCGGCCGTTCCACTGGGTCAGGGGGAGCCAGGTCTGCACCTTGGCGTGGTCGTCGTCGCCCGGGTGCGTGAGGGTGACCGTCACCTGGCAGAAGGCCGGGACGCCGGAGACGTCGCCCCCGAGCAGGCCGGTGCCGTGGATGGTGCCGCCGTCCTGGCGGACCGCCGTCACGGACTCCACCTTGGTGCCGGACGGGGCCTTCACCGACGGCGCCGCGCAGGCCGGCGGCGCGGCGACGGAGGTCAGGGGCTCCGCCGAGGCGGTCGGCAGGTACACCGCCGCAGCCAGCGGCACGCCGGCCGCGAGAACAGTGAGGACTTTCTTCATTGCTTTCCCATCGGAGAAGTAGGTGTGCGCCTGGCTGCGGCAACACATGTGCATGGCACATCTCAACCGGGTCAGACTTTATCACCGGTTAAGGCGGTGACGAAAGAGGGTGTGTCGAACTCAGGTGTGCGGGTCGGCCGGGCACCCTCTAAGCCGGTTCCAGCCTGGCCGCGCGCCGGGCCCCGCCACATCAGTCAGTTGACGGTCGGCACACCTTCCACCCGCGTCAGGCGCCGCCGCCGTCCGCACCGGGAATGTCCATCTCCAGCCACACGGTCTTGCCCCGGCCGCTCGGCGAGGTGTTCCAGGTGTGCGCCAGCGCGTCGACCAGGTACAGGCCGCGCCCGTGCTCGGCCCGCGCGCTGCCCTCCTCGGTGAGCGAGTAGGCGGCCGGCACCGGCGGGTCGGTGTCCGCGTCGCGCACCTCCAGCCGGAGCCGGTCACCGGTCACCCGCAGCCGCACGTCCACATCGCTGCCCGCATGGACGAGCGCGTTCGTCACGAGCTCCGACGTGATGAGCGTGAGGTCGTCCGACAGGTCCGCCAGACCCCAGTCGTCCAGGCGCTCGCGCACGAAGCCGCGGGCCTCCCGGACCGCCCGCAGATCACGCCGGTGCAGGTGCATGCCGGCCACTCGCGGGGACCGGCCGCTGTCCGTCCCCTCGTACCGGGCCAGCAGCAGCGCGGCGTCGTCTCGACTGGCGGGTGCGTCCTGGAGCAGCCGGTCCGCCAGGTGTTCCAGGCCGGTGTCCGCGGGCGCGCCGACGGCGTCCAGCCGTTCCCGGACGTCGTCGCGGTCCCGTACGTGCAGTCCGTCGGAGTAGAGCACGAGCACCGACCCGGGCGGGAGGGTGTGCTCCCGGGCGCCGTAGGGCTCGCGCACCCGCACCCCGAGCGGCACGTTGGCCGGTGCCGAGAGGCGGCGGACGGTGCCGTCGGGAAGCCGGGCGAGCGGTGCCGGATGGCCGGCCAGCGCGACCTCGGCGGCTCCGGTCCCGGTGTCGACCGCCATCACGCAGCAGGTGGCGAGGAGTTCGGTGCCGAGCCGGGGCAGCAGACGGCCGGTGCGCTCCAGCACCGCGGCCGGCCCGTGCCCCTCGGTGGCGTACGCGGCCACCGCCGTCCGCAGCTGGCCCATGACGGCGGCGCTCTCCAGGGTGTGCCCCTCGACGTCCCCGAGGACCAGGACCACCCGGTCGTCCGGCATGGTGATCACGTCGTACCAGTCGCCGCCGGTCTCGCCCGCGGTCGGGGCGGGCCGGTAGCGGGCGGTGGTGGTCAGGCGGGGTGTGTCCGCGAGGGCGGCGGGCAGCAGCCGTCGCTGCATGCCCTCGACGAGTGCCCGGCGACCGGTGCTCAGCTCGATGCGCTGAACGGCCGAGCCGAGGCGGCCGGCCATCATGGTCAGGACGGCCCGTTCCTCGGGCGGGAACACCCGAGGCCCGTCGAACGACAGACAGCACACGCCCACGACGGGCGCGGCCTCGGCCATCGGCAGGTCCTCGACGTGCCGGCTGCCGACCAGGGGAAGGTACGCGGCGGCGGGCGCCGCGTCGCCGCCCGGACCGGCGTCCCGTGCAGGGGCATCGCGCGGACCGGCATCGGCGTCGGCCGGACCCGGCGCGCCCGATGACCCCGATGAGCCCAATGAGCCCAATGAGCCCGATGAGCCAGGGTCAGGGAGAACCGACGCACCGGGACCGCTCGGGTCCGGCGCCCCGCCGAAGGGAGCCGGCGCCCCGCCGAAGGAAGCGGGCGCCCCGCCGAAGGGAGCCGGCGCCCCGCCGAAGGGAGCCGGCGCCCCGCCGAAGGAAGCGGGCGCCCCGCCGAAGGGAGCCGGCGCCCCGCCGAAGGGAGCCGGCGCGCCGGAGTCGAAGGGAGCCGGCGCGCCGGAGTCGAACAGCGCCCTTTCCCGCAGCGCGCGGGCGGCGGGCGCGCCGGAGTGCAGGGCGGTGCCGTGCAGTTCCCGTACGAGGGCGGCGGAGTCCCCGCTGTGGCCCAGGACCCACAGTCTGCCCTCGGCCGCGGAGGCCAGCGCCAGCGCCCGCGCGCCCAGCGGTGCCATGAGGCAGAACTCGGCGGCGCCGACGACGTGCTCCCAGGTGGTCGCCCGGTTGAGCATCTCGGTCAGCCGCTGGAGCGCGTACAGCAGGGTCATCCCCGAGGAGCCCGGCACCCCCGGCACACCCCGGACCGCCTGGGCGGCGGGTACGGCGTGCGGTTCGGTGCCGAGGACCGGGACCAGCACGGGCAGGGTGCCGGGCACGACCGCCACACCGCGGTCCTGGAGGCCGCACAGCAGGGCGACGAGCCGCTCCGCGATCCGGGTGAGCCGTCGGCGGTCCGCCTCGTCGTATCCGTCGCCGTTCTCGGTGCGCAGCACGGTGAGGGAGCCGAAACGGCGGTCCTCCCGCTCCAGCGGCACCGAGGCGACGGTGTAGGGATAGGCGAGGGCGTCGTGCCGCGGGTCGGCGAGGGGGTCGGGGTCCGCCAGCAGCGCCGGACCTCCGAAGGCCAGGGCACGCGCCGAGGCGTACGGGGAGTCCAGGGTCATCCGGCCGGGCAGGGTGAGGACGGACGGCGGGCTGCCCCCGATCATGGCGGCACGCAGTTCGCCGCCGTCGGGAGTCAGCAGGTACACGGCCGCCGCCACCGCGTGCAGGCGGTGGGCGGTCTGGTGCACGGCCCGGTACAGGACAGCGGTCAGCTCGCCGCCGGGCTCCCCGGCGGACGCCTGTACCCGGCCGTACGCCCCCGGTGCCACCGCGTCCGGCGCGCTGCGGTCGTCCATGAGCCCTTCCGGCAGGACCCGCCCCCGTTCAAGGGACATGTCACACCTTGTCGGCTTTCTCGGCTTTCTCGGACACGGTACCCGCGCGTTCCTCGCCCAGCCACCGCGAGTGGTGCCGCTCCGCCCAGGACCGGCTGACGTGTCCGGTGCGCATGCCGAGCCTGGCCTCCGGGTCCTCGAGGGCCTTGCGCAGGTGGCCCAGGACGACGAAGGTGATCGCCCAGGCCAGGATGTCGTGGACGAAGATGGCGCTGGTGCGGGAGACGAAGGGCAGCAGCCCCATGAACCACATCAGCAGGCCGGTGCACATCATGACCAGCACGGCACCGGCGATCCAGCCCGCGTAGAGCTTCTGGCCGGCGTTGAACTTGCCGGCCGGCCGTGCCCCGGGCCCGTGGCGGCGCCTGCGGACGGCGCGCAGCCACTGCCGGTCGTACACCGCGAAGCGGTTGAGTCTGCGCAGGTCCGCGCGGAACGCGGGCGACAGGAGCCCCAGCAGGACGGGCAGCGGCAGGAGGATCCCCGACCACTCATGGAGTGTGACCATCAGGTGCCGCCGTCCGACGAGCTGGGCGAGCGGCCCGAGGTACAGGCAGCCGGCAGTGACCAGGCACACCAGCATCAGCAGCCCGGTGGTGCGGTGGACCCATCGTTCGGCGGTGGTGAAGCGGCGGACCCGCCCGGCCGCCTCAGGCCGCGTCACCGTGCCGGTCGGCGTCGTCGAGCCAGCCGTCGACCGCATAACCGCGCTCCTCCCAGTAGCCGGGGACGACCTTGTCGGTGACCGAGATACCGGACAGCCACTTGGCCGACTTGTAGAAGTACATGGGGGCCACGTAGAGGCGGACCGGGCCGCCGTGCTCGTGGCTGATGGGTTTGTCCTGCATGTTCAGCGCCACCAGGACGTCCGAGCGGCGGGCCTGTTCCAGGGTGAGGCTCTCGCTGTAGGCGCCGTCGAAGCAGGTGAAGCGGACCGCCGCGCCCGGCGAGCGCACCCCGGCGTCGTCGAGGATGTCCGCCAGCCGCACCCCGTCGAAAGGTGTCTTCTCCACCCGCCAGCCGTCGGTGCACACGACGTCGTGCACCACCCGGGTCTGCGGCATCGCGCGCAGCTGGTCGAGGGTGTAGCTCCTGGCCCGTTCCACCAGTCCGGTGACCCGCAGCGCGTAGTTCGTCTCGTCCTTGCGCGGCACCGAGCCCACGACGCTGTAGTACCGGAAGCCGCCCGGATCGGGCAGCAGCCCGGTGAGGCCCGTGGCGTCGACCTGGGAGGCCGCGGCGAGGAAGTCCTCCCAGCCGCGCTGTAGCCAGGGCGCCGCGGCGAGCCCCGCCGCACCCGCTCCGAGCATGCCCAGCATCGCCCGCCGGCCCACCGGCGGGCCCTCGGACCCCCGCTTCGGCTTTTCCGTCATGCCCAGTGTGCTCCTTCGAGGCGGCGACGATCCGGCGCTGCCGGGTGTGCCCACACGTGTGAACACTGCCGAGCCCTCGTGTACGCGTCCGAGCACGACATCGTCACCTGTTAAACTGGTGACGATCGTGGCACGTCGCTCTCGGCCTGTCAACAACGTGGCAAAGGAGCCGCCCGCCCACATATGCGGCAGAGCACACACGTACGAGTTCCGGCCGGAACGCCCGTCGGACGTCGGCTGCTACCCTTGGGGAGACGTTGACCGTGTATCGAGGAGTGACAGACGTGGCGGGTGAAGACGACATCTCCGGGTGAGACCCGGTTCTGACGGCCACCGGCAGGCGCCCAGAAGCGCCGCTGACGTGGCCCGTCTCGTCGTACCCCTTTTCCCACGTCTGCCCTGGGCAGAGGTCTCTTCCCTGCCCTCACACCGTCCGAGGTCATCGCCATGTCCGACGCTTCCGTCGTCTGCTCCAACCTGTCCTTCGCCTGGCCCGACGACACTCCCGTCTTCCACGACCTGTCGTTCACCGTGTCCCCCGGCCGCACCGGCCTGGTCGCCCCCAACGGCTCGGGCAAGAGCACGCTGCTCAAGCTGATCGCCGGCGAACTCCGGCCCGCCACCGGCTCGGTGTCGGTCGGCGGCACCCTCGGCTACCTCCCGCAGAGCCTCCCGCTGACCGGGAACCTCACGGTCGCCGAGGTGCTCGGAGTCGACGCGGTGATCCGCGCCATCGACGCCGTGGAATCCGGCGACGTCGGCGAGGAGCACTTCACCACCATCGGTGACGACTGGGACATCGAGGAGCGCACCCGCGCCCAGTTCGACCGGCTCGGTCTCGCCGACCTCACCCTGGACCGCAGTCTGAGCACGCTCAGCGGCGGCCAGGTCGTCTCCCTGGGGCTCGCCGCCCAGCTGCTGAGGCGTCCCGACGTCCTGCTGCTCGACGAGCCCACCAACAACCTCGACCTCGGGGCCCGGCACAGGCTCTACGACGTGCTGTCCGACTTCTCCGGCTGCCTGCTGCTGGTCAGCCACGACCGCGCGCTGCTCGACCGCATGGAACGCGTCGCCGAACTCGGCAGCGACGAACTGCGCCTGTACGGCGGCAACTTCACCGAGTACGAGGAGGCGGTACGCGCCGAGCAGGAGGTCGCCGAGAAGAACGTCCGCAACGCCGAGGCGGAACTCAAGCGCGAGAAGCGGGAGATGCAGCAGGCCCGGGAACGCGCCGAGCGCCGTGCGAGCAACGCCGCCAGGAACCTCAAGAACGCCGGACTGCCCAAGATCTTCGCCGGCAACATGAAGCGCGGCGCGCAGGAGGCCGCGGGCAGGTCGGGCACCATACACGCCTCCCGCGTCAGCGACGCCAAGGCCCGCCTCGACGAGGCCGGGCGCGCGCTGCGCGACGAGCAGCGCCTCACCCTGGAGCTGCCCGACACCCAGGTGCCGGCCGGGCGCAACCTCTTCCTCGGCGAGGGCATGCAGGTCCGCCTCGGGGGACGGGACGTGTTCGCGGCGGGCGGGGCGGACCTGACCGTCCGCGGCCCCGAACGGATCGCGCTCACCGGCCCCAACGGTGCGGGCAAGACCACCCTGATGCGGCTGATCACCGGCGAACTCGCCCCGGACGGAGGGGAGATCAGGCGCAGCGACGGCCGGATCGCCTATCTCTCACAGCGCCTGGACCTGCTGGACCTGGACCGCACGGTCGCGCAGAACTTCGCCGCGTTCGCACCCGAGCGGCCCGAGGCGGAGCGGATGAACCTGCTCGCCCGCTTCCTCTTCCGGGGCGCGCGGGCACACCTGCCCGTCGGGGTGCTCTCCGGCGGGGAGCGGCTGCGCGCCACCCTGGCGTGTGTGCTGTGCGCCGAACCGGCCCCGCACCTGCTGCTGCTCGACGAGCCCACCAACAACCTCGACCTGGTCAGCGCGGGCCAGCTGGAGAGCGCGCTCGACTCCTACCAGGGCGCCTTCCTGGTGGTCAGCCACGACGAGCGGTTCCTCGCGGAGATCGGCGTGAACCGCTGGCTGCGGCTGGCCGACGGGGCGCTCACGGAGACGGGGGCTCCCGCGGTGTGAGCCGCCGGCGTGTGACGTGGCCCGCGTCCGAGGCCCCGTGCCCGGCGGGCCGACCACCGATCACCCTGGACGGTTCCCCGTGCCCCAGCCCGCCCTGCTCGCCCATGGCCTCGTCCGCAGCCTGGGCGGCCGTCGCGTCCTCGACGGCGTCTCCCTGACCGCCTCCCCCGGCCACCGCATCGGCCTGATCGGGGAGAACGGCGTCGGCAAGTCCACCCTGCTGCGGGTGCTGGCCGGCGTCGACGAACCCGACGCGGGAAGCGTCACCCGCCCCGCCGACCTCGGTTTCCTGCACCAGGAGCTGCCGTTCGACGCCGCCTCGACCATCGCCGCGGTGCTCGCCGAGGCCCTGCGGGAGGCCCGCGAGGACCTCGCCGAACTGGACCGGCTCGGCGAGCGGCTGGCGCTCGTCCCCGAGGACGACCCCGGCCACCGGGAGCTCCTCGACGCCTACGGCCGCCGCCTCGAACTGGCCCAGGACCGGGAGTCCTGGGACGCCGACCGCCGCGCCGCGCTGGTCCTGGACGGCCTGGGCCTGGGCGCCCTCGGGCCCGACCGCGCCCTCGGTTCGCTCTCCGGTGGCCAGCGCGGTCGTCTCGCGCTGGCCGCCCTGCTGGTACGGCGGCCGTCCGCACTGCTCCTGGACGAGCCGACCAACCACCTGGACGACGACGCCGCCGCCTTCCTGGAGGAGCAGGTCCGTGGCCTGCCCGGCACCGTGGTCGTCGCCGGCCACGACCGGGCGTTCCTCGACGCGGTCTGCACCGACCTGGTCGACCTCGACCCGGCGGTGGACGGACCGGTCCGCTACGGCGGCGACTACAGCGCCTACCTGACCGGGAAGCGCGCCGAACGAGCGCGCTGGGAGCGGCGGTACGCCGAGGAGCAGGAGGAACTGGAGGCGCTGCGCGAGTCGGTGGGCGTGACCGCGCACCGGGTGGCACCGGACCGGGGCCGGACCGACAACGAGAAGATGGGCTACGGCCACCGTGCGGGCCGCGTGCAGAGCTCGGTCTCCCGGCGGGTGCGCAACGCCACTCGGCGGCTGGCGGAGCTGGAGCGCACCCGGGTCGCCGCACCGCCGAGGCCGCTGCGCTTCACCGGCGGCGAACTCGCGGCCCGCGCCGAGGAGGGCCCGCGGCCGCTGATGGCGCTGCACGCGGTACGGGTCCCCGGCCGGCTGGCGCTGGACGCGCTGGAGGTGTCGCCGACCGACCGGCTGCTGGTCACGGGCGGCAACGGGGCGGGCAAGTCGACGCTGCTCGCCGTGCTCGCCGGGCGTCTCACCGCCGAGGGCGAGGTGCACCGGCAGCGGAGGCTGACGGTGGGCCTGCTCACCCAGGACACCGTGTTCGAGCGGCCCGACCGTACGGTCCGGGACACCTACGAGCTGGCGCTGGGAGCACAGCGGGCCGAGAAGGTGCCGCTGAGTTCCCTCGGCCTGCTGCACGACGCGGATCTCGGCAAGCCGGTCGGGCAGCTGTCCGTGGGGCAGCGCAGGCGCCTGGCGCTGGCCCTGCTGGTGGCCCGCCCGCCCCGGCTCCTGCTGCTCGACGAGCCGACCAACCACCTCTCCCCCGCCCTGTGCGACGAACTGGAGGCCGCGCTGGGCCCCGGTCCCGGCGCGATCGTCGTGGCGAGCCACGACCGCTGGCTGCGCCGGCGGTGGCAGGGCCGCGAACTGCGGCTGACACCGGGAAGGGACGCCTGACGGGGGCCCGGAACCACCCGGGACCACGCCCTGCCCCCTGCGAACCGCCTCCACTGCCCTTTGCTGTGGTGCGCTGCTCTCCGCTGCCGTGCGCCGGCCTCCGCTGCCGTACGATTCCGTGCACACCCGTGACCGCGTACCGCCTGAACCGGTGACGAGCCCTTGCTTCGGCAGGAGTCACCTGTCAAAATGGTGATGTGAATCTTAACCATGTGTTCGTATGCGGCCATCCGGCTCTCGACTTCGCGGCCACGCTCCGGGCCCGGCGCTCGACCCGGTTCGAGATGTTCGTGACGCCGGAGCGGCTGAACGCCTGGTACCTGGAGTCCGGCCTGGTGGACACGATCACGCCGGGGGACGAGGACGACGTCCGGGAGGCGACCGCCGTACGCGAGGCGATCTACCGGCTCGTCACCGACCGCCGCCTCGGCGAGGGCTTCGACCCGGAGGCGCTCGACACGGTCAACGCGGCCGCGCGCAGGACGCCGGTGACGCCCCAGCTCACCGAGAACGGGCGGCTCACCGAGGCGACCCCCGCGCAGGCGCTGGCGACCGTCGCCCGGCAGGCCGTCGAACTGCTCAGCGGCCCGGACGTCCCCCTGATGAAGGAGTGCGGCAACCCCGAGTGCACGCGCGTCTACATCGACCGCTCCCGGGGCATGCGGCGCCAGTGGTGCGGCATGGAGTCCTGCGGCAACAGGATCAAGGCCGCCGCCTACCGCGCCCGCAAGAAGACCGAACCCGCCGTCACCGCCCACTGACCCCGCCCGCACCGCCCGCCCGCCGTACGGCAGCGGGGTGCCCCGACACCCCGCTGCCCCACCTTCTCGGAACCTGACGACACGCCTGAGAGCCATGTCACGGATGCGGGTGTGCATGCTCGGTGATCTCCCGCCGCCGCCACGGTTAGGCTCGATCAGCGAACACGTGTGATGCGGCCGGGAGGACGAGGTATGAGCGTACTGCCGGGGGACGCCGGGCCGATCGAGGACGCTGCGCTGACCCTGGCGGCACAGGCGGGTGACGTGTCGGCCCTGGCCCGATTGCTGGAGCGGCACCGGCCGGGGATGCGCGCGGTGGCGCTCAGCCTGCTGGGGCCCGGTCCCGACGTGGACGACGTCCTTCAGGAAGCGGCCCTAATGGCGCTGCGCCGGATCGTGGACGTCCGCGACCCCCAGGCCGTCGGTCCCTGGCTGCGCATGGTCGTACGCAACAACTGCCGGACCGTACTGCGCGTCTCCCACCGCGTCGAGCCCGTGGAGTCGCTGCCGCTGCCGTCGGACGGCGCGACACCGGAACAGGTCCTGGAGACGCACGCGCTGCGGGACTGGATCTGGGAGGCCGTCGAAGCGCTCTCCCCCACCGTCCGCCTGCCGCTCGTCCTGCGTTACTTCTCCACCGGCATCACCTCGTACCAGCAGATAGCCGAGGCCTGCGCCATCCCCGTGCGCACCGTGCGGAGCCGGCTGAACCAGGCTCGCGAGGCCCTCACCCAGGCCCTCGCCGCGACCGCCGCCACGGCGCACGACGACACGGTGCGGCGTACCGAGAACAGCTGGCGCGAGGCACACGAGACCCTCGCGGCCGCCGAGCGCGGCGAGTTCGGCAAGGTGCTCAAGGACCGCTACTCCCCCGGCGTCACGCTACTGGCGGGCGGCGAGCGGCTCGGCGGGGCGGAGCTGCTGCTGGCGGGCATGGAGAGCGACCTCGCGGCAGGCGTGCGGCAGCGGCCGCTGCACGTGGTGGCCGGCCGGAGCCTGGTCGTGTGGGAGATGGAACTGATCAACCCGCCGGGCGACCCCGACCACTGCCCGCCCGGCGTCGCGTGGATCATCTCCCTGAACGGCGGCCGCTTCGACCGGGTCTCGCTCCACCACGCAGCGCGCCCCCCAGCCGCACCCTGACCGGCTGACCCGCAGCCCACCCTTGTGACCCACGTCATACCGAAGCGATCCAACTTCTCCGCCCCGGGAGCGTCTTGTCGGTGTTCCAGACACCTACGGACCTCTCGGAGAGCCCGATGAACACTTCCGTCGAAGACACCGACCCCCTGTCCCCCGGCACCCACGCCTACTGGGCGGACGGGGTCCTCCAGCGCTACCACGTCCACGGCAGCGGCCCGGTGTGCGTGGCGCATTCCGGCGGGCCCGGCCTGGTCTGGGAGTACCTGCGCATGCCGGACCTCGAAGAGCACCTGACGATGGTGTACGTCGAGCCCATCGGCACCGCCGAGGACAGCCGCCTCCCCTCACACCCGCACGGCTACACCCGTGAGCGCTACAGCCGGTCCCTTCAGACCCTGATCGAGTACCTCGGGGTCTCCAGGACCCACCTGCTGGGGCACTCCCACGGTGCTTTCGTGGCCGCCTACCACGCCCTGCACCGCGCGGAGCAGCTGTCAGGCGTCGTGCTGTACGAGGGCGCGCCCGTGACCGGGCCCGAGCACGGCGCCGAGGCCGGCCGGATGGTGGAGGCCTTCGTCGCCAAGCACGCCGGCCACCCCGGGCTGCCCGACGTGCTGGCCGCTTTCGGCGCGATGTCCACCATCTCCAGCGACGAACAGACCGTGGCGGTCGCCCGCGGCGTGCTGCCCTCGTACTTCGCCGACTACTGGGGCGACGAGGAGCGCCTGGCCCCGTTCCGGGACTCCGTCCAGGGCACGTACATCTCGGGCCTGGACGCGGACCTCACCCCCGACACCATCGACGACCGGGCAGGCCTGAAGGACCTCCAGGTGCCCGCGCTGGTCGTCGTGGGCCGGCACGATGTGATCTGCGGGCCACGATGGGGCCTCGAACTGGACGAGCTGATCCCCGACTCGCAGCTGCTGATGCTGGAGAACAGCGGGCACCTCGGCCACATCGAGGAGCCCCTGGTGTTCGCGGACGCGGTCCGCGACTTCGTCCTGCGGACCACCGGCCCCGGCGCGGGCGCCGAGTAGCCGTCGGCCGGCCCGTGCGTCGGCCCGCTGTGGGCCGGCGCACATGAACCCGGCAGCGGAGCAGACCCGTCCTAGTAACGGGGGCCTGTCGGCCCGCGGCGCCCGGACGGGGCCGTGCACGGCCCCGAGGGAGTGCCCGGGCCGACCGCCGGGCGCGGGCGGGTCAGGGCGCCGACGCTATGGCCACCGAGCCGGACTGCGACCGCGGGGTCTTCGCCCCGGGCTGCTTCGGAGCGATCGTGCGCGGGTCGACCGCCTCGCCCGGGGCCCCTTCGCGGTACAGGCCGTCGGGAAGACTGTCCCGGTCGTGGGGAAGCAGGAAGAACACCCGGCGCTTGTACAGACCGCTGTCCGGGTCCGGCGAGGCGTCCTCGTCGAGCAGCGCGTACCCCACCATGCGCCCGTCGCGCGCGTACGGCGGCTTGGTGTTGCGCCGCCTGGTCTTGTCCAGTGCCTGACGGACGTAGTCCAGCCGCTCGGGGTTCTCCAGCCACACCACCTCTGCCTCGTGGATGAGGTCGCTCCCGGTCAACAGCGAACTCATGGCTGTAGCCCCTCCTTCGTCGGCGTGCTCCCCGGCCATGAGGGCATGGCCGGACATCTGTCCGTGTCGCTCCGGCCCGCTAGCCGCCCGGGGACGGGCCGCTCCGTCGGGGCCACCGCGGGCGGGGCCTGCCCACCATGGTAGAGCGCACGACGACGGCGGTGTAGGGCACGTGGGGCAGATGACCGACCCGCGACAGTCGTCATGCGTGCTCCAACAGCGCGATTCCCGGGTAGTACTTCCGCCCGTTCGACTTGATCATGTCGTTCGGCGAAGCCACGCCCACCTCCTGGCGGACCCGGTTGGCGAAGGCCCTGGGGGTCGCCGGCCGGATCCCCTCCCCCGCGTTGCACCAGGAGCTGTACTCCGAGTAGAGCAGCCCTTGTTCGACCCGCAGGTCCTTCGCCGAGTCGCCGTCCCGGGTGCAGCATTCGGCCAGGAAACGGCCGATGTGGTCCTCGGTGGTGGCATACGCCGTGGTGGCCATACGGACCCTGTCGGGGCCCTCCAGCGGGTCCCTGGTGCGCAGATAGCGCCGGGCTCCCTCGATCAGCCAGTGCAGGATGCCCGGCCCCTCGTCGCGGACGAGTTCGAAAGCCAGGTTGTCGATCCTGCGGTGGGCCGGGACGGTCCGGGTGAAGGGCAGCAGGCGGATGCGCCGCCAGAAGGCGAAGCCACCGGTGGAGACCTCGGGACGGTGGTTGCCGAGCAGCCAGAGGTGGTGGGTCGGGGTGAACGAGAAGTAGTCCTGGCGCATCCGGCGCGCCTTGATCTTGTCACCGCCGGTCAGGAGCCGGACGCGTGCCTCGTCGAACTTGTCGTTCGGCTTCAGCTCGCTGCACACCACGAGGCGCCGGCCGTGCAGCTCGGTGAGCTCGGTGGAGTGCTCCGAGAACGCGCCACGGTCCATCAGGAAGCCCGGTGGAGCCGCGTCCGCGTAGTCACCGAGGATCTGGATCATGATGTCCAGCAGCACGGACTTGCCGTTCTTGCCCTCACCGTGGAGAAAGGGCAGCACCTGGGCTCCGACGTCTCCCGTGATGGAGTACCCGAGCAGCAGATGCAGGAAGTCGATCATCTCCCGGCCCTCGTCGTCGTCCCCGAAGGTGTCGGCGAGGAAACGGTGCCAGCGGGGCGTCTCCATGGCCTGGGGAGCGACGCTGGTGGCACGGGAGTGGAAGTCACGGGTGGGGTCGGCCTTGCGCAGATACCCGCTGTGCAGGTCCACCACCCCCACGGGGGTGCACAGGGCGTAGGGGTCGCCGTCGAGCCTGTCGGGGTCCACGGAGATGTCCGGTGAGGCCTTCGCCTGGGTCAGGAGGGCCTTCAGCCCGGTCGTCGACAGCGTCCGCCGCTTGTGCTGCACCAACTCCCGCGCGCCGAAGACCCCGCGCGGATCGGCGACCGGCATGTCCTCGGCCATCTCCCCCGCCGCCCACAGCGCGGCCTTCTCACCTCCGGCGCGCTTCCAGCGGTAGCCGTCCCAGGCGAACCAGCCCAGGCCCTCCACGTGCCGGAACTGGTCGTGGTACAGCTGCACGAAAAGCCGGGCGTTGCCGCGGTCCGAGAGGGACGGCGGCACCAGAGAGGCGGAAAAGCCGGAACCGGCGCCGGGGGGCTGTCCGGGGGACGTACCGGAGGTGTTCAAGGAACCCTGGGCGGGCAGCCTGGGCGCGGGAGCCGCCGGCTCCGCCGCCTCCAGGTCGAGCATCTGCTGAGCGGCCGCCTGCGGATCAAAACGCGGCGAGCCTTCGACGCTGCTGCTCATGGACGTCCTTTGAGGTGGAGAGGGCGGACGGACCCTACGGCAAGGGCGTCGTCGACGATCTTTTCATTCCGGGCCTGCTGCCAGGGGCGGGCATGGTGGGCGACACGGACGAGTCGGTCCCGAATGGTCCCGTGGTCCAGGTGTCCGGCTCCCACCAGGCCGCCGGCGGTGTATGCCGCCCGGTTGAGTTTCTCGGTGAAGCCGGTGCCCTCCGGCGCCGCGGCACACTCCGCGATAAGTGTGATCAACGGCTCGACGATCTGCTCGGCGAAGACCGGTCGCCGCCGGGTGGGCGCCTCCGTGAGCGGGGAGACCGAGGCGGGGACGTCGGTCTTCCGGGGCTCGCTCACATGTCCCGTGCGCCGTAGCTCGCTGCCGAGCCACTCCGGGAGCACGGCGGGCCGGCGGACCGTGCCCTCCGCACGGTAGACCCCTTGAGGGGTCCTGGTTCCGGGGGCGACGATGTAACCGCCCTGGGCACGTACGTCCACCTGCCAGGCCAACGCGGTGTGCCGGGCCGAACCTGTCGAACACCTGTACCGCACAGAGGGGTCAGGGTTCCGGTACCAGACATGCAGACCTCCCGACGGGGTCCGCACCCGCAACGTGTGCTCGTCCTCCGCGGGAGCGGTCTGACCCCGGTACGCCGCGAGGAGGGCCAACGTGTCGAAACCCGAGGCCAGCCCGTCCAGTCTGACCCCCTCCGGAATGCGGATACCCGGCAGCAACTGCCCTCGGTCCGGAACGGGCGCCTGGTGGGCGTCGATGTCGATGACGACGAGTCCCGCGGGGCCGCACGCCACACCCACCCCTGGAAAGGGACTGGACGCCCACCAGCGGGCGATCAGGGCCGGGTCGGTGGTAGCGGCGTGGAAGCCGTGGCAAGGGCGTCCTGCGGCGATACAGGGGCATGTGGCCGGGTCGTGCCGATCGGCCTGGCAACGAGGGCAGTTCCGGACGGGGGTCTTCCTGCCGGGGGCGAGCGGGTGCACCGGCCAGCCCTGGGCGGCACACCATCGTGCGACGACGCTCGGCGAGCCGGGGACGACAGCGGTACTGCCGTCGAAGCTCTCACCTTCGCGGGGCACGGGAATCGTCCTCATCTCGTCTGTCTGCCGGTCACTTCACACACCTGACGTGGGAGGTTGCCGCCGTCAGGGACCGAAGGGACTCTGATGCGAAAAGAGTGTAAGGCCCACCTTCGGAAAAATGAGTCCGTCCGACCCGCGTGCCGTTTCTATCAGTTCCTTGGGTCCCTTGGGTCCCTCGTCCGGGGCGCTCCCCACCCTAGGGGCTGAAGGGACCGAAGAGCACAGGGGTCTTGGCGCTCTGCGCGTCATGTCTCCGGGGGGGGGCTTCCCCGTCCGCCGAGGGACCGAAAGGGTCCAGAGACCGAAGCCAAGGGTCTGGGACTGAGAGTCCCTCTTCAGTCCCTTTCCTCATCATCGCAGGTCAGCGCTCTGCCAGTCCCCAGATCAGGGACTGGAGGGACTTAACTCGGCAATTATGAGCTGTACTTAACATGTGGGTTGTATGCGCACGCGCGTACGAATACATCTCTTGTCTACGTCATAATTGCCGATTTCAGTCCCTACGGTCCCTACTTCCCTCCCCGAAAAGCCTCTGACCTGCACAAACATCAGGGACCAAAGCCCAGGGACCAAAGAACCGCAGTCCCTTCAGTCCCGTCCCTGAGCCCCTGTCAGTCCCCGAACCCTTCCAGCCGACAGGATCGGACCGCCTCGCCGCTGTCGGCCAAGCACTGCGTGCCAGTCCTACGCCCGACCGGGGCAATGCCGTTCCGCCTGGTGTCGTGGACTCTGCCGCCTGGGATCGCCTCGGTGACAGGAAGACCGCCTTGTTTGAGCAAGAGCGCCGACGCCGTGCACCTATTACGCCGTAATAGGTGCAGGGGCAGCCCCGGCTCTCCCAGGGCAATGAACTACGCACGCGGGTGACCTACCGGATGGAGATCACAGCCCCCGACGGCGACGAACTCGGTCCGCAGATCCGTCCGGCCGCCACTGCCGCCTTGCCGGAGACCATGGCCGCCTTGGTCAAGCTGGCCCAGGACTGATGGCCCTCGTCCCCGGCGCGAGCCCCGGCTTCCTGCTCTGGCACGCCCCCTCCGTTGGCAACGTGACATTGCCATCGCTCTTGCCCCCTAGACCTCACCCACGTTCAGTTCGTTCTTCTCCCCTGCGCTGGAAGCCGAAGGTCTGATCGAGCGTGAGATCGACCCTGGCGACACCCGTGCCAGACAACTGCGTGTCACCAGCGTCGGCGCAGAACTGGCCCACGCGATCGCCGCTGTCGAGAACGTGGACGCGCGTTTCTTCCAACCGGTGTCGCACAACGAACGCCGTGCCCCTGCTCAGGTGCTTGGTCCACCCCGAAGCCTGACCTTGCTGCCCGGGCCCGGCCCTCCCCCACTTCTGGGCTCCGGCCTATTACGCCGTAATAGGCCGGAGCCCAGTCCAAGCGCTCTCCGTGGCTGCGCCATGCTGATTCACAGTCTGTGCCGCAGCTTGCCCTTCTGCTGCCCGTGGTGAGCCGGCTCCTGGAACAGCGGGAGTTCCTACGGAGCGATGACGACGTCGACTACTGGCTGGACGAGATCGAGGCGGTGCTCCCCCACTGTCGAACCCCGTTGCAGAAGGCGAGCCTCGACCGCTGCTTCGATGCGGCTCTGCGCGCGCTGTCCAAACTGGAAAGAGACGCAGCCCAACCAGTGGCGCTGAACGAATCGGCAGGAGACCGAGGGCACCACGAGTCCGTCGCGGTCTTCCCTCGACGCCGGCCATCGCCACGACATCCCCCAGTTCCTGCCGACTGCTGGACGCGACTCCGTGTCCGCTACGAACGGCGTGCCGACCTTCATGTCGGTCTGCTGCAACTCGCCTGCGACATCGTCTGTCTGCGTCGACTGCGCGCATCAGGTTGAGGCAGGCGTCAAGGTGGTGGCCTTCGAAGGCCAGTCGAGCACGGTCAGCTCGGGCCACTGCTGTCGCCAGCGAGCCGTCTTTGTCTCGTATACCGCGCGCGGAGCAAGCACTGGATTGGGCCGGACGACGAGATTGAACACGTCGGCGAGCCCGTGCGGTGCATAGACGCGCCACTGCCCATCCCGCTCCAGGCGAACTCCCAAGCAGCAGGTAGTGGCAGCGAAGCTGTCGATGGCAGCCTCGGTGGAGGCGTAGGGAGCGCACGCGACGCCGAACTTCTGCTCGTACCAGAGGTGGACACGTGCCTCGTTACGGACCTCGACCTGTGCCGGCAATCCGGCGAAGGCCGCGTCGGCGGCCTTGATCACAGCGTCCTCCGCCTCCCACGACAGGTCGTGATTGTCGAAGTAGAAGACGTCGTAGTCCTTGATGCCGCTGGAGGGGTGCCTGTTCGTGGCCACGTTCCAGACGGTCTGGAACAGACAGCCTGCCGTCAGGTACCAGCCCGGCAGCCCGAATCGCGCCGTGCGGTTCAGAACCTCCACCAGCACCTCGTTGCGGGACAGCACGGACTTCAGGGCTGCGAGCTGCTCGTCAAGCGGGAGGCGACCAATCACCGCTCATGCCTACCACGTCGCAGCCCAACAGCGCCTGCGTACCGTCTTCGAGGCTGTCCTGATAGATCCCATTCTGAAACGATCAGTTAGTGGCCAGGACGTATGCGACCCGGCGCTGACTCACCCGGGACTTGTGCTTGATACGGGGTGCGAACAGGTGGAGGGTGAGGCAGCACAGGGCTATTACGCCGTAATAGGTCTCACGGTCTCGCGCAAGTGGAGCGAACTCGCCGGACCTATTACGCCGTAATAGGTCTGTGAGGCCTCTCGCCAACACCGGGGCGGACTAACTAACGTGTCGGTGCAACAGATGGCACTGGACGTTAGTAAGGTAGCGCCATGAGTATGCCAGCCACCTCGAACGACCGAGTCAAGGTCGTGTCCAAGCTGCCGGGATGGCTCCGGCAGAACCTCAAGGTCAGAACCGCCCAACTCGGCATCGAGATTCAGACCGCCGTCGAACAGGGCATCGCCGCCTGGTGCGACCTGGCGTCGGCCACCGCCTCGGTGGACACCGGTGGGGCCGAGTCCTTCTCCACCTTCCTGCCCCCGGGCCAGTGGGAGGAGTTCCGCGGGATCGCCGAGGACCGGCGCGTCTCTCTCATCCAGGGACTCGCCCAGTCCGTCCAGCTCTGGCTGGACACCCACCCAGCCCCCGACGTCCAGCGTTCGGAGATCCCCCGACGCATCATCGTCTGCAACCAGAAGGGTGGCGTGGGCAAGACCGCCATCACCGCAGGCGTGGGGGAGGCGTTGTCGGAGGACTCCACCCGGCTCTTCCCCGTGCGCGTGGCCAAGGCTCTGGCGACGGCACTGCGCGACAGCGAGGACCAGCCGGACTCAGCCGAGAGCGACAACGACCCGCTCAGTGTGGAGAAGCTGCCCGGCCACGGCCTGCGCGTCCTCCTGGTCGACTTCGACCCGCAGTGTCACCTCACCAACCAGCTGGGCGCCGCTCCTCTGCCGATGAACGGCGACAGCCTCACCAACCACATGGCAGGCGAGACCAAGGGCGAGCTGCGGGACCTGATCGTGTCCGTCGACGAGGAACACTTCGGTGGCCGACTGCACCTGCTGCCCGCCTGCCATGACGCTTTCCTTCTCGACGTCCGTCTGTCAGCGGTACGTGCTCGGGAGAGTGCTCTTGAGCGGGCCCTGATGCCGCTCGAATCCGATTACGACGTCATCATCGTCGACTGCCCGCCCAGCCTCGGTCTCAGCATGGACGCGGCCGCCTACTACGGCCGCCGACGCGACGGCGAAGTTCCCGGAGAGTCCGGAGCCCTCATCGTCGTTCAGGCCGAGGACAGTTCGGCGGACGCCTACGACCTGCTGACGAACCAGATAGAGGATCTCCGTAACGACCTCGCCCTGGACATCGACTACCTGGGCATCGTCGTCAACCTCTACGACAGCCGCCGCGGATACATCGCCACATCGTCTCTCCAAGGCTGGGTCGACATAAAGGATCCGAAGGTCGTCGGTCTCATCAGCGACCTCAAGGAGCAGAAGGAGGCCGTCCGCATGAAGCAGCCCCTGCTCAGTTATGCGCCCTCCTCGCAGCAAGCTGTAGCCATGCGTGCACTGGCCCGGGAGATCTCATGAGCAAGGCCGACCAGTTGGGAGCCGGGCGCTTCGGGGGAGGTGCCCGGCCTGTCAGCGCCCGGCGCACCGCCATCGGCGCGGCCACCGGCGTCCCCACCGAAGGAGTGGCTCCTCCGACTCGACTGCCGGTCAAGCGGATCAGCCCCAACCCCGAGAACCCGCGCACCAGCATGGGCGATCTCACCGAACTCGCCGGCAGTCTCGCGGAACACGGTCAGAAGGCAGCCATCACGGTGATGAACCGTGATGCCTACATCAAGGCCAACCCGGACCGGGCCGGCGATCTCGAACCCGACACCACCCATGTCGTCGTCGACGGCAGCAGCCGGCTGGCTGCCGCGCGGGAAGCGGGACTCACTCATCTCAACGTCATGGTCGACGACGAGCAGGGGAGTGACGGCGACGCGATCCTGGAATCCGCGCTGGTCGCGAATATTCACCGTAATGATCTCGATCCTCTGGACGAGGCGCGCGCCTTGCAACGCCTTCTCGCCATCCACGGCTCACAGGTCAAGCTCGCCAAGCGGTTGCGCAAGTCGCAGGGCTGGGTCTCCCAGCGACTTGCCCTGCTCAATCTGACGCCCGAACTCCAGGCCGCCGTCGGAGAAGAGCCCGTCGAGCTGCTGCGCTCCGTCGCCAAGCTTCCGCATGACCGTCAGGAGGAAGCTCTCCAGGAGCTCAAGACCGAACGGGCGGGCAGGGAAGCGGAGCGGCGGGCCCCCGTACCCGCTCCTGTAACCCATGAGCCCCCGCCGCAGGATTCGGTGCCGCACGAAGCAGCGCCGCAGGAAGCAGCGCCGGAGGAGCCGGCGTCGCGAGAACCGGTGCTCTCCCGGTCCCTGACGGAAGCACTGGAATCCGAACAGCCCTCGGCGTCAGTGCCGCCTCCGGTCTCTCCGCCAGAAGTGTCGGTCCCTGCGACGCGCGCCCCTCAGCGTGCTACGGCGGCTGGAGCCTCCAGTCCCTCCGCCGCCGAGACCGAGGCACCGGAGAGGGCGGAGAGCGCCGCGCCCGACCCCCAGGCGCGAGGGGGACGCCAGCTGCCGTACGACGACGGCTGGTACATCGCGATGCACCTCATCAAGAAGATGAGCGACACCGAGTTCGACAAGATGCTGAGCCTTCTCAACAAGCACCAGAGCGAACGTCTCGGATCCCAGCCGACGAGTTGATCCCTTCGCACTGATCGCTGCTGCGCCTGCGGCCGACACGAGCATTGTCGCGTGTCGGCCGCAGGCGTTTTCTCATGTCGACCGGGTCTCTCCGCACGTGCCGGACGTCTCCTGCATGGACCTGCCCCGTTCCGGCCTCAGGCAGGGTGCGGGGTTCACCAACAGATGACGTGGCTGGGCCAGGTGGGGGGCTGAGCGAGACATACGCGCGCCTGGGTGCGTCCATGCCGGTACGTCGTGGCTGGCTTTCTGTGGTGCGGGAAGTGTGGGAGAGAGGTAGGCCTGTAGGCAGAAGGGGAAGCCGGGTACGGCGCTGTTTCACATCAAGAGAGGGCGACCTCGCAGAAACCCGTCTGACCTGCGGAAACAGGGGTCGGGACCCAGTTCCTCAGAACTGCCAGGCAGTTCCTGTGGCAGCGGTGGTCAGTCCACAGGAACTGGGTACCGCTGTTCTACGACAGCGGTAGATTGACGTCACGTTCATTTCTCCGCCTCCGGTGACCCCGCCTCGGAGACCGACGCCGTACCGGGCCGCCCCTGCTCCTGGAGGCACGCGACACGTCCTGTAGGCGGAGTTGATTGACTTCCTGCTCATGTACGTTAGGTTCATCAAGGCGGTTCAACCGGTTCGACAGCCGTCCCCCAAGGAACAGTGCGGCAACGACCATGCACGGAGGGCCTGTTGGGAGCAGTACGCAGACTGGTCGACGCCGACACCGGTGAGCCGGTCCCCTATGCGCCGTATGCCTTCTCCGGCAGGCACACCCAGGTGGACAAGGCCCGGGTCGAGGCCATCACGGAGTCCAAGGCCTTCACGCCCAGTCAGAAGTTCCTGGTGCTCTGGTGGATCGGTGTCTCGCCGGAGGGGATGGAGCCCCTGCGGGCCACGGGAGCCGACATCGCCAAGCGCGTGGGCATGTCGACCGATGCCGTGGGGAAGGTCAACAGGAAGCTGACCAAGCACCGGATCCTGGTCGTCCGCGGACGTATCGGGAATTACAACCTCTATCGGATCAGCCCCTACATCGCGTTTCATGGAACAGGCTTGGAACAGCGTGAAGCGGTGAAAGCATGTAATCCGCCGGACATCCCGGGCTTTGACGAGAACACCCCAGCACGGTGGGAGGCAAAGTGACCAGTGACGACAAGCAGCAGAATCTGAGGCTGCTGGAGGCCACGGCCGGCATGACCGCCAATCAGCGTCTCGTCGTCATGCTCTACGCCCTGCACCCGACTGACCGTTCAGGTGCCGTTCTGGAGACGGCGGCTCAGTTGGCCAAGCTGGTCGGCATGGCGCCGCCGGTCTTCTCCAGGACCCGGAAGCAGGTCATCGGGCTTGGCTGGCTGGAGGAGTCCGAGAAGATCGGGCACATCAGGTACTACCGGCTGACTCCCGGACGACTGGGGGAGCGGGTCGTCGTGCCGCTCCGACGCGCCACCTGAAACGTCCTACGGGTCGCCCCTCATTGACCTGACGTACATGAGGGGCGACCCGTAGGACGTCCTGTCTGCCCTCCCGGCAATGTCCGTGCCAGGGGCTGCTCTTCCGCGGGGACCGGTCTTCGCGGTCATGAAACGGGCGAACGCGTCGATATCCGTAACTGATTCGAACAGTTCGATTCTTCGCTCAGAGCGATTCTCCCGGAAGCCGCTTCGCCCGCATCGGGCCGTCGGCGAGCTTCCGGACGCTCTACGAGCGCTCAGATGCGGACGACGTTCTCTGTTTCCGGTCCCTTCGGTCCCTTTCCAGCTCGCGCGCGGTCCTCTGCCGCAGCGCCGACTCGGCGCGGGCACGGCGGACACCGCGTCACCGTGCGGAGCGCATCCGCACCACATCAGGCCCATGTCGCGCCGGTGTGACACACATGTGTTCCGTGCTCGAGGACCAGAATAGACACGTGTGCGGCGGCGCGGCTCGCGCGCCACATGTGCTTCTGCTCACACCTCGCCCTCCGGACCCCCGTTACCGTAGAACGGGAATGTCACCCCCTTGACGGGTGACGAACGTCGCTGCCATGATTACGTCACCGCCTCAACCGGTGACACGTTGGTGTTCCGGTCGGAGGCGGCCAGAGACCATTCGATCCTGATGGGGAGCACAGCCATGGCAGTCAGCTACACCGCCGTTGTCGAAGTCGACGGAGAAGGCCGGAACGGCGGCCATGCCCGTTCTTCCGACGGCCTGCTGGAGACCGGCCTGGCTCTTCCGAAGGAACTCGGCGGCGCCGGTACCGCGACCAACCCCGAGCAGCTGCTCGCGGCCGGCTGGGCCGCCTGCTTCCTCGGCGCCCTCCGCCGCGCCGCCAGCCTCCGCAAGGTGCGGCTGACCAGCACCACCATCACGGCCGAGATCACCCTGACCCACGGCGACGACGGCGAGTTCTCGCTCTCCGCGGTCCTCAGCCCCGTGCTCGGCGGCGTGGACCAGGCCACCGCGGAGGAACTGGCGCACGCCGCGCACCAGATCTGCCCCTACTCCAAGGCCACGCGCGACAACATCCCGGTCGTCATCAACGCCGGCGCCGCTGCCTGACCTCTCCCGACCGCGGGTCCCGTGTCTCTCCCACACTCCCCACGGGGCCCGCCCCCTCTGTCACACCCACACCGTCCATTCCACACCGTCCATCGGAGAGCGAGGGCAGGACATGGCCTTCATGACGCACACCCGCCCACGGAACGCCGACCGCCTCGGCTTCCTCCTCAAAGGTGCCTTCGTCGGTTCCGGCGGACAGCCGCCCCGGGAGACCGGGCGCATCGCCCAGCGGGACCTGCCCATCGACGCCCAGGTGTGGAACTGGACGGAGAGCGTGCTGTTCTCGGGGTACGGCCCGGGGGCGTCCAGCTTTCGCTGAGACCCGACCCCCGCACTCGGTGCGCGAAGTGGACGGAGCGCGAAAAGGCCGGTCCAGCACGGGATCGTGCCGGACCGGCCCGGGGCATCAGCCCCGCTCGGCCCCGCCCGGCGGGTGAGGTCAGTGGTGCCAGGTGCGCCGGACGAGGGTGCTCTCGACGGCGGTGGCCATCGCGCTCTCACCCGTGGCGTTGGGGTGCACCGGAGCGGCCGGCGTCTCGGGCGCGAAGGTCTCGATCCAGCGCTCGCCGGTCGGCTTGCACAGGTCGTGACCGATCGTCGGCGTGTACGTGTTCACGTACCGAGCCCCGCTCCTGCGGGCCTGGCGGGCCAGCATCGCGTTGAGTTCCTTCTCCTTGTCGCGGACCCAGGCGAAGTCGCCCATGGCCAGCGGCACGGTCTTGCTGGTGCAGCCCACGCCGTCGTCGGGGAAGAGGTCGGGGTAACCGACGACCACGACCTCTGCGTGCGGCGCGCGGTGGTGGACGGCACGCAGCACCTTGGCGACCTTGGGCGCGGTCTGGCCGATGGCGTCCGAGATCTGGTCCGTCCCGGTGCCCGTGAAGTGGGTCCGGCAGGGGGTGCCGGTCGGGTCGGTGGACGTGAGCTGGGCGCAGGTGCCCAGCACGGTCGAGAAGCCGATGTCGTTGCCGCCGATGGTGACGGTGACCAGGTCGGTTCCCCGGCTGAGGGCGTCGAGCTGGGCCGGCACACCGGCGGTCCCCGAGGCCCCCATGTCCGCGGTGGTGGCACCCGAGCAGCTGACGTCCGTCAGCGTCGCACCCTGCGACCGCGCCACCAGCGAGGGGTAGTTCTGGCTGGAACGCAGACAGGTCGCGTCGACCTGGGTGGGCACGAGCGGCGCGGAGGCGTACGAGTCGCCGAGGGCGACGTAGTCCACCCGGCCGCCCGTCGTGGTCGTGCTCGCCGCAGCCGTTCCGGCCGGTGCGAGGGCGGCACCGGCGGAGAGGAGTGCGGCACCCACCGTAAGTGCGCGTCCGGCGCGGGAGGTGGGAAACAGTTTCCTCAAGATCTGTCCTTCCGTGTGCGGTTGAGGGCCCCGCCTCAGGGCGGGCACCCAACCTTCACACGTATCTGAGGGCGACCAGGTGCCGAGGGCACCGGTAACGAATCAGCGACATCTGCTTAAGGCACGGGGGATCCGAGCCCCGTCGGAACACACCGTCAGGTGACTGATGCGGGACATGTGACCCGCGACGGAGGCTGTGCCACGGACCGTAGCGACCTGGCCGTGACCGGACCAGCCGTGACCGGACCAGCCGTGACCGGACCAGCCGTGACCGGAGCAGCCGCAAAAGAACCAGCCGTGAGCGAGCCAGCCGTAAGCGAACTCGCCATGGGCGAACGGAACATCGAAAGCGAGAGCATTGCCATGGACATGAAGCTCGAAGTCGTCATCCTGCCGGTGTCCGACGTGGACCGCGCCAAGGGCTTCTACGTGGAGCGGCTCGGCTGGCGCCTCGACGCCGACTTCCCGATCAACGACGGCTACCGGATCGTGCAGGTGACCCCGCCCGGCTCCGAGTGCTCGGTCATCTTCGGGCAGGGCCTCACCGGGCAGGAGCCCGGCACGCTGCACGGTCTCCAGCTGACCGTCACCGACATCGTCAAGGCGCAGGAGGAACTGGAGTCCCGCGGCGTGCGGGTCGACGGACCGTTCCGCGACGAGACCGGCGCCTTCCACCACGCGGGCGGTACCCACCGGGTGCCGGGCGCCCACCCCGAGCGCGCCAGCTACGGCACCTTCGCGGCCTTCAAGGACGCCGACGGCAACGAGTGGTTCCTCCAGGAGGTCACCGAGCGCGCCCCCGGCCGCTGAGCCTCCGCGTCCCGTCAGCCACGACACCCGCCCCGCCACCGGCGCCCCTCGGACCGCCGCCCGGCCGCCCGGCCGGACCCCATCCACCGGAGGACACATGACGACCGACGACACCCGCACCTACGACGTCATCGTGATCGGCGCGGGGCCGGTCGGCGAGAACGTGGCGGACCGCACCACCGCCGCAGGCCTGAGCACCGTCATCGTGGAGAGCGAACTGGTCGGCGGCGAATGCTCCTACTGGGCCTGCGAACCCAGCAAGGCACTGCTGCGGCCCGCCCTGCTCCGCGCCGACGCCCTGCACGTGCCCGGTCTCGCCCCGGCCCTGAGCGGCCCGTTGGACACGAAGGCGGTCCTGGCGCACCGCGACCGGATGTCCGCCGACTGGAAGGACGACGGCCAGGTCGCGTGGCTCAGGTCGGCCGGCATCGAGCTGCTGCGCGGGCACGGACGGCTCGTGGGGGAGCGCGAGGTCACCGTACGGACCCCCGAGGGCGACACGGTGCGGCTGCGTGCCCGGCACGCCGTCGCCGTCTGCACCGGCAGCCGCGCGGCCCTGCCCGGCCTGCCCGGGATCGACACCGTGCGGCCCTGGACCAGCCGGGAGGCGACCAGCGCCCAGCAGGCACCCCGGCGCCTGGTGGTCGTCGGGGCCGGAGTGGTGGGCGTCGAGATGGCCACCGCCTGGCAGGCCCTGGGCAGTCAGGTGACCCTGCTCGCCCGCGGGGACGGCCTGCTGCCCCGCCTCGAACCCTTCGCCGGTGAACTCGTCACGGAGCGCCTGCGCGAGGCCGGCGCCGACGTACGGTTCGGCACCGAGGTCGTCGCGGTGCGCCGCGCACGCGAGGAAGCCGACGGTGCGGGCCGGGACGGCGAGGTCCTGATCACCCTGTCGGACGGCGGTGAACTCGTCGCCGACGAGATCCTGTTCGCCACCGGCCGGGCGCCCAACTCCGGGGACGTCGGGCTCGACACCGTCGGACTCACCCCGGGGGAGTGGCTCACCACCGACGACACCCTGACCGTCACCGCCGTACCGGGAGAGTGGCTGTACGCCGTCGGTGACGTCAACCACCGGGCACTCTTCACCCATCAGGGGAAGTACCAGGCCAGGGTCGCCGGTGCTGTCATCGCCGCCCGCGCCCGTGGCGAGGAACTCGACACCGGCCGCTGGGCCCGGCACAGCACGACGGCCGACGCCGAGGCCGTCCCCGGGGTCGTCTTCACCGACCCCGAGGTCGCCTCCGTGGGGCTGACCACCGCCGAGGCCGAACGCACCGGCCGCGCCGTCGAGGTCGTCGACCACGAGATCGGGCATCTCGCGGGTGCCCTCCAGTACCGCCCCGACTACCGCGGCCGGGCCCGGATCCTGATCGACCCGGACCGTCAGGTCGTCGTCGGCGCGACCTTCGTCGGACCGGGCGTCGGCGAACTGCTGTACTCGGCCACCGTCGCCATCACCGGCGAGGTGCCCGTCGAGCGGCTGTGGCACGCCGTCCCCGCCTTCCCCACCATCAGCGAGGTGTGGCTGCGCCTGCTGGAGACGAGGCGGGACTCATGAGCACCGCACGCGACCTCGCGCTCGTGGTCCTGGGCCGGCCGCTCGGACGGACCGTGGAACAGGGCGATCTGTCCCTGGCGCTGGCCGGAGCCGAGACCGTCGACCTCCTGGAGAGCGGGGCGTTGACCCTGGACGGTGAGCGCATGGTGCCGGGCGGGCGTACGGCGACCGGCGATCCGCTGCTGGACGAGGCGGTGGCCGCGCTGGTCCGGCGCGAGCCGTACGAGACGGTGGGGGACTGGCTGTGGCGCCGCGGGGCCGAACTCAGCGCCGCCTACGTCGAGGACCTGACGCGGACCGGGTTCTTCGTCCGTTCCCGGCGCCTCTGGCTGTCGGTGCGGGGCGCCGGGACAGTGCCCGCCGACACGCCGCAGCGCCGCCGTGCCGAGCACCGCCTGGCCACGGGCGAGCCCGTCCTCGCCGCCCTGACGGCAGCTCTGGACGCGGGCGATCCGCCCGCGAGTACCGCGGAGTTGGGGGAGGCGGTCACGACGGTACTGGCCGCCGTCGGGAACGCGGTGACGGAACTCGAGGCGGCCCGGCTGCGCCGGGACGCCGAACACGCCGCCTTCGACAACATATGGCGGGCCTAGGGCGCCTGTCGCGCCGGACCCGTCGCTGGGGGACACCTGCCGTACAGCTTGAACACCGGCCGCCGGACAGGTCGTTCTGGATGGGTAGGATCGAAACACATGTGAGTGAACGACTCACATCTGCCTCGTGGAGAAGGACGGATGGCCGGACTGAGTTATCGGCACCGGGCGGATGCCGCCCTGCGCAGTGGCGTGCCCCGGTCCGTCCTGGACGTGGCGGTGGCCGCGTACGAGGCGAGCGCCGGTGACCTGCTGACCGTGTGGGGCGGGATGGTGCAGTACCTGGCCGGGCAGCCCGCCGGGACACGCGAGGCCCTGCTGGGGGCGCTTCCCGGCCGGTACCGGCAGGCACCTCCCGGATCGGGGCTCCGGCTGGGGCTGTTGCACCTCGCGGCGGTTCTGGGCCGGGACAGCGCCACCGACGTGCTGGCCGCCGAGCGCCGGGAAGCGGTCCTGGCGCTCGACAACCGCTGGGCCGTCAAGGACCACGCCCTGCTCCACCTCGCCCGTACCGAACTCGCCACCGGCCGTACCCTGCCCGCCCCGGTCGTGGCCACGGTGCGCCGCTCCGCCCGGCTGACCCGCGACCCCGGCTGGGCGGCCCTCGCCGCCCGGCTGACCCAGCCCCTGCTCAACGTGGGGGAGCGGTGGGCGGACGCGGCACTGGCCGACCTGGCCGGGCGCGGCGCCGCATGGCACGCCCTGGTGGTCCACGCCGGGACCGCGCGGGCCGGCACGCCCACGGAGACGTGGGACCGGACGGCCCGCGAACTGCTCGATCAGGCCGGCGAGGGGGAGGTGCGCCGGACCGTCCTGTCCTGGCTGCCGCTGGTGGGGCAGGCGAGACCCCGCCCGCCGGCCAGGACGGAGACCGCCGCCTGGGGCGCGGTCGACCAGCAGCTCGACCCCTTCAACGCGGACTTCCTGCGTGGCCTCGTGATGCTGCTCCCCCTGACGGGGCCGGACGCGGAGACGGTGTCGGAACTGGGTCGCCTCGTCGACACCTGCACCTACACGGCACCACAGGGCGGTGGGCCGCGCAGTGCGCGGGTCGCCAACGCGGCCGTGGTCGCACTGGGGTGCCTCGGCAGCTCCGCCGCGACGGCGGAACTGCGCGGGCTCGCCGGCCGGACGTCGTACGGCAACACCCGTCGCGTGATCGACCGTCGGTTGCTCCTCCGGGCGCCCTGACGACTCCGGGTGAACCTTTTTCCCCCGCCCGACCGTGAAGGGAGGGGGGAACGCAGGAAGCCCCGGGCACGACGGAACGTGCCCGCGGTCCGTCGTCAGGAGAAGGCACGCCAGTGAAGATCGGTATCGGGCTCCCCAACCAGGTCCGCGACGTCCGGCCCGACACCGTCCCGGCCTGGGCCAGGGCGGCGGAGGACGCCGGGTTCAGCTCCCTCGGCTCGCTCGGCCGCATCGCCTACCCCGGTCTCATGGACACCGTCGCCCTGGCCGCGGCGGCGGGGGCCACCCGCGGGATCGGCCTGATCAGCACGCTGCTGCTGGCCCCGGTCTGGCCGCCGGTCCTGCTGGCCAAGGAGGTCGCGGGCATCGACGCGGTATCCGGCGGACGGCTCACGCTCGGCCTCGGACTGGGCGGCCGGCCGGACGACTTCGTGGTGGACGGCCTCGGCCCGCGGGGCACCGGGAAGCGGCTGGACCGGGACATCGAGACCTACCGCAGCGTCTGGCGCGGCGAGGTGCCGCCCGGCTGCGAGAACCCGGCCGTGCCCGCGGGTACCCGCGAGGTGCCCCTGCTCTTCGGCGGGATGGCGCAGGCGTCCTTCGAGCGGGTCGCCAGGGCCGGCCGTGGATACATCGGCCCGTCGGCTCCGCCCGCGGCCGTCGGCCCGGCCTTCGACCGTGCGCGGGCCGCCTGGCGGGCGGCCGGCCGCGAGGGTGCGCCCTACCTCGTGGCGCTCGCCTACTTCGCCCTGGGTGACGAGGACCGCGGCCGGGCCAACGTGTACGACTACTACCGTCCTGCCGGACCGGAGGGGGCCCGGGCGAGGGCCGCCGAGACCAGCGGCACGGTCGCCGCCGTGCGCGCCACGGTCAAGGCCTTCGAGGAACTCGGCGTCGACGAACTCATGTTGAACCCGACCGTGGACGATCCCGACGAGGTGGCACGGCTGGCGGACGCGGTCCTGTAGCCGCGGTCTACTTGATCACTGTGTACATGACAGATCGCTGCTGCTTGTGCCGCCTGATACGTCCCTTGGCGACCAGGGACTCAAGGGTGTTCCGCACCACCTGCGGCGTGGGCTTGCGGTCCGGGAACTTCTGCATGAGCTCGTCCCGCAACTCCTTCGCCAGGCGCGGCTCCTCGTACTTGCCGAGCAGGTCCGCGAGCAGGTCACCGAGCAGAGGCTGACGCGACTTCCCCTTCGCGCCGGCCTTCGCCGAGGTGCTGGCCGGTGTGTTCGCGGCTGTCGCCGAGCGCCGTGCGGCGGCGGTGGTGGCGGCCTTCTTCGGCTTCGCCACGACCGGCTCGTCCTGCAACTGCTCGGGCAGGCGGGACGCGTCCGCGAAGCCCTCGTACCGCTCGGCGAGGTTCAGGATGTCCGCGAGAAGGGCTTCCTCCTGCTTCAACACCGTGATCCGCTCCGTCAGCTCCTGCTGTCGTCGGCGGTTCTCCTCCAGGTCCGACGCGGCTTGTTCCACGTACCGCGACCGGAGCGTGGCGGCTGACTGGCTGGTCACAACCGTTCACTCCCTCGATATGGATGACGTTGCGCATGGTACCCACGCCGAGGGTCCCGTGCTGATAAGTGTCGACGCCAGACGGTTCGTCGGGCATGTTCACTCTTCACGATAAGCGCTGAGGTGCCTGCGCATGCGGGGTGCGCTGGCTTTTCTTCCACCTTTCGGGGGGCCGACGACGTCACCCGCCCGGGACTCCCCTCGAACATACTGCCCGGTAAGTGTGTCGGGGAACCGTTTCGCCCGCCCTTTGTGGACCGATGCGGTCCGCCCCCAAGCGCACGGGGATGCCTTGGGAACCGCAGCCCCGGGCAACGGCTGGACGGCGCCGACCGCCCCCGCGGACCTCCACGAGCGTCGACATATACGGACGCACACCTTCCGCACGCCCCGCCAACACATTTCACTGTAGGATGTCTTCATCCAAATAGGCACACGTGTTTATGTTCGCGCGTCGCCGACCTGTCCGGTGTCCCTGACCGGTCGTTCCACCGCGCCCGCGGACCCGCACACCGGGGGACGGCAGGAGTCGTTCACAGCGCCGCACACGGACTCCCGCAGTGCCATGACCGCGTTCCGCAGCTCCGTCGGCAGGGGAGCGTGCGCCGTGCCGGACCGCGTACCGGGGCGGCCACGGCCCCAGAGCGGGCCCTGCGGTCGCGACCACAGGGGCTCCGGGGCGCCCGCGGCCGTCTCCCGCGCACCCACCGCGCCGTCCGCCCGCACCTCACCGGGATCCAGCACGGGCACCCGGCCGGAGGCCACCGCACGGGCCTCGCGCACCAGCCGGCGCCAGCACACCGGCGAGGCCTCCCGGACCGTGTCGGCCGTGACCGCTTCGTCCCGGTGCACGGGCTCCGTGGCCTGCGGAAGCCGGAAGTTCGAGGCCATCATCACGGCGGTGGCGCGAGCCGCGACCTCGGCACGGGCCGTCGTCAGAGCCTCCAGGACGCTGTCGCCGAGGCTCGGGGCCCGCATCTCGCGGAACCGCTTGTCGACGAAACTGATGCCGGCGGCGCGACCGTGGGCATCCACCGTGACCTCCACGACGCCGTCCCTGGAACGTGCCGTCACCGACAGCGCCCTCATCTGTTCCCGGGCCCTGGCCAGGGCCCCGTGCTGCTCGGCGAAGTCGGCAAGGGCTTTTTCCAGACGACTTCCCGGTGGTGTGTTCATCGTCCTCCTCTGCCGCCGAACCACCCGTGGGCGGTTCGGCCTCGGGACGGCCGCACAGCCCGCCGCTCCGGGCACCTCCACGGCGCCCGCGCGCCCGCTCGAGCCGTCTCCGCGTCCGCGGGAAGCGCACTCGGACCGAAACCTTTTCCGGTACATGAAGGACACGATCGGAGGGCACACTTGGTTCACACCGGACCAGGACGGCACCGCCCCCGGCGTTCCGGCGGCAGACGGGCCCGTCACACGCGGACCCGTCACACGCGAGCCGGGTATGCTCCGTGCCGAGCTCCCCGCCACCGCGTACCGGGACGGAAGTGTGTCCGCGGCGGCGGGGGCGATCCCGAGCCGGACCGCGCCGGAGCCCCGTGGACGTCCGACGCGCCGGTCCGCCCCCACCTGGAGGATCCTTGTTCAGCATCACGGTACGTGACCACATGATGGTCGCCCACAGCTTCCGCGGAGAGGTCTTCGGCCCGGCCCAGCGGCTGCACGGGGCGACGTTCGTGGTGGACGCGACCTTCCGGCGGCCCGAGCTGGACGACGACAACATCGTCGTCGACATCGGCCTGGCCACCTCGGAACTCGGCAAGGTGATCGGTGAGTTCAACTACCGCAACCTCGACGACGAGAAGCAGTTCGACCAGATCAACACCTCCACGGAGTACCTGGCCAAGGTGATCGCCGACCGCCTGGTCGAGGCGATCCACGCGGGGACGCTCGGCGAGGGTGCCCGCGGCATCCGCCAGGTGGCCGTGACGCTGCACGAGTCGCACATCGCCTGGGCCGGCTACGAACGCGACGTCTGACACACGTACCGGAGCCCGTGCCGCCGACCCGGCGGCACGGGCTCCGGGCCCTCGCGGAACCGCTCAGCCGCGCACCGTCACGGGGGGAGCGTTGTACCCCTCGGCCCGCAGCCGCGGCCGCCCCGAGGACAGCGCGGAGGCGGGCCACGCGAGGGCCACCGTGCGGGTCTCACCGGGCAGCAGCCACAGGTAGTTGTCGTCGTAGAGCGTCGGCAGGACCCGGCCGCCGTCCTCGTCGAGCAGGGAGAGCCGGACCATCGCGGCGACCATGGAGCCCCGGTTGCGGACCGTGGCGGTGGCGGCCCGCCTGTTCCCGTCGTGCGTCACCCCGCTGAGGGAGGCCGACAGCCTCGTCTGCCGGACCTGGTTGAGGGCGCGCAGCGCCTCGGGGGTGCGGCAGCGCCAGTAGGTGTTGCGCGACAGCACCCGTCCCCGCCCGTCCGTCAGGGCCAGCCGCAGCAGGTGCAGGTCCGGCAAATCGTCCGCGGGGGCCGCGCCGAACGCCACCGCCGAGGCCGCGGGCGCCACGTCCACGCGTGTGCGCCGGGTGACTTCGAGCCGTCGCCCGGACAGGTCGTACGTCTCCGCGCTGACCGTCGCCCCGCTGAGCGCCGTACGGGTGTGGTTGACCGCGATGACCTCCCACTTCACCGGGTCGGCCTGGACGTGCAGCGGTTCGCAGGCCGTGCGGCAGCCGAAATAGGCACCGTTGACGTCGAAGTCGTAGTCGTAGGTCTGCCAGACCGTGCTGTGCCAGGCCGGGTGGGACATCCACAGCATCAGCCCGCTGGCGTTGTCCCACAGGTTGGCGTTCCACGCCTCGAACATGGCCCGGAAGTTCTCGTAGTTGACGAACTGCGCCTTGCGGGTGAAGTCGTCCAGGTCGCGGGCGGCACCCAGCCGGCTCTCGACTGCGGCCTGGTAGTTCTGCGGCGCCTGGTTGCCGTGCTCGCTCCAGTCGTGGTGGTACCAGGCGCCGCCGACCGGCCACTCCGGCCCGTCGGAGCCGACCATGGCCCGGGTGCTCTCGGCGGTGGAGACCACGGGCATCCCGATCTCGGTGTGGAAGCCGAAGTCCTTGCTGCCGTACGTCGACGGGTCGAAGTAGCGCTCCGGCTCCACCCAGCCGTAGGGGCCGCCGCCGGTGACGATCCCGCCCGCCGAGTTGTTCTGGTAGAGCACCCCGGGCACCTGGCTCTGCACCGCCCTGCGCATACCGTCGTCGACCGCCGCCGGCGGGTTGCCCTCGTTGGCCCCGCACCACACCGCCACGCTCGGGTGGATGCGGTAGCGCAGCACGGTGTCGCGGGCGACGGACAGGAACGCCTCGTGGTCCGGCGGGTCCATGCCCCAGGCGTTGGGGAAGTCGTTCCACACCAGGATGCCGTGCTCGTCGCAGGCGGCGTAGAACTCCTCGCGGTTGCTGCTGCCCACCCAGTTGCGGATCATCGTGAAGTTCATGGCGCGGTGCATGCGTACGGCCGCGTCCATGCGCTCGGCGGGCATCCGGCGCAGCAGTTCGTCCCAGCCCCAGTTGCCGCCGCGCACCAGCACCCGTACCCCGTTGACGCTGATCTTCAGCGGGTCGGGGGTGTTGGAGACGGTCGTGACATCGGCCCAGGTGTCACCGTCGTCGGAGACCTGGACCGTGTACGTCTTCGGGTACGCCTGCTCCCAGACGACGGCCACCCGGTCGAAGCGCCGGGCGGTACCGAGGTCCACCTGGATCCACTGGTGATCCTCGTAGGCGGAGGACCAGCGGGTGTTCGGGTCGCCGTCGGTGGCGTGCGCGGCCGGGTGGCCGTCCTCCGTGCTGGAGGCGGTGGCCGTCCGGCGCAGGGCCAGGTCGGTGCCCGGCTCGGCGCTGTCCACGACCGCCAGCGACCACAGTGAGGTGCCCCAGCTGGTGTTGCGGATGCCGCAGGACAGACGGACGTAACGGGCCGTGCGGGCCTCGAAGTCGGTCACCCGCAGACTCGCGTCGCCGCTGTTGAACGGCAGCGGCACGGCCGTGTTGTCGACCGAGGCGGCGTCCGTCCACTGCTCGCCGTCCGCGGAGACCTGCACGACGAACGTACGCGCGTAGGCCTGCTCCCACACCAGGTCGACCCGGTCGAGGGACTGCACCGAGCCGAGGTCGACACGTATCCACTGGTCGTCCTCGTAGGCGGAGGACCAGCGGGTGCCCGGGTCGCCGTCGGTGACGTTGGCCGGCCCGTGGTCGTCCTCGTCGGTGCTGGACGCCTCGGCCGGAGCGCGCAGGGCGAGGTCGGTGCCCGGCCGGGCGCTGTCGAACACGGACAGCGCCCACAGCGAACTGCCCCAGCCGGTGGCCCGGGTCAGGCAGCGCACGCGGACGTGGCGGGCCTGCCGGGCGTCGAACCGCACGGTCTGCGTGTACGCGTCCGAGGACGGGGTGAACGCCAGCGGGGTGTCGTACTCGTAGCCGAACTGCCGGATGCCGAACCGGGTGGTGCGCCGGTCGCTCTCGGAGCCGCCGCTCACCGCCGTCAGCGTGAGGTCGTGCAGGGCGGGCTCGCCCAGTCCGTTGGGCCACCACAGCTCGGGGCCGCGCACCCGCAGGGCGCCGAACGCGTCGGGGGAGAAGACGACATCCACGTCCGCGCCGGCCGCGACGGTGACCGTACGGGAGACCCGCACCTCACCGAAAGCGGCGGTGACGGTGGCCTCGTGGTCGGCGGAGTCGGCGTTGCGCACCGGGACGGTGACGGTCAGTTCGGCCACCGACAGGTCAGGCAGCTTCGGCAGCACGGTGTCCACGCGCGGGTCGCCGATCACGATGTGCCCGGTCGATCTCAGCCGGACGTGGTTCCAGATCCCCGCCGCCCGGTCACGGACGGCCGGCATCCAGTCCCAGCCCGAGGACGCCAGGTACGTCGGCGAGTTGCGGTTCATCGTGTCGGCGCCCGCGTCCACCCAGGACTCACCCGCGGGACCCTTGTCACCGGGGCTGCCGGGCACCGGCATGGGGGAGACCCGCACGGCGAGCGCGTTGCCGCCCTTCGTGGCCAGGAACGCGCTGACGTCGATGACGGAGCGGGCGAAGGGAAACGTCACTTCGCCCACTCCGTGTCCGTTGAGCCAGATCTCGGCCTTGTGGTTGACGCCGTCGAACTCCAGCCAGACGTGCCGCCCCGCGCCGGTGCGCAGACCGCGGGGCACCTCGAACTCCCGCCGATACCACCAGGAGTGCCGGGAAAGAGCCTCGGGGATGCGCAGGTTGTTCAGTCCCGCCACGGGGTCGGGCAGGTGGCCCTGGTCC
Source organism: Streptomyces humi (assembly GCF_001005085.2). GTDB lineage: Bacteria > Actinomycetota > Actinomycetes > Streptomycetales > Streptomycetaceae > Streptomyces > Streptomyces humi. The sequence continues at coordinate 39,186 of NZ_LBMU02000022.1, read as the reverse complement.
ACGAGGGAGCCCAGCACGGTGCCGGGCACGGTCGCGGGCAGCCGGCGGCCGGTGTCCGCGCCGGCCCTCGACAGCGCCGCGCCGTCGCCGTCCGCCCAGTCGTCCAGGGTGAGCGTCCAGCCCGACTCCAGCGGCACCGTGCCGTCGGCGGCGAAGGCCAGGGCGGGGGCGCCGGCGTGACGGGTGCCCCAGTCGGTCCAGCCGGTGGCCTTCGGGCGGTGGGCGGGGGCGGTGCCGTACACCTCGAAGCCGTTGAGGCCGAGCGGGTTCGCGTCCGAGCGCCGCAGGGCCGTCATCCGGACCCAGCGGGCCGCGACCGGCTCGGCCAGCGGGATGTCCACCACACCGCCGGTGCCGGCTGTGCTGCGGTACACGCTGCCCCAGGTGCGCATGTCACGGGACGTCTCGACGACGAACTCGGTCGCGTAGCTGGAGAGCAGCTCCGCGCCGGTGGTTCCCTGGCGCGGGTTTCCACTGCTCGGAGGGGTGAACACCGGGTCGCCCGCCGCGGCTTCGAAGGTCAGCCGGATCCGGTCGACGCGGCAGTCCGCCTCCAGGTCGACCGAGATCCACTGCGGGTCGCCGGCCTCGGCACGCCAGCCGGTGCCGCGTACGCCGGGTACCGGCACCGCGTCCACCGCGAACTCCGCGGGAGTGGGCGCGTAGGCCTGCGAGGAGACCCGCACCGGGCGGTAGGCGGCGAGCTCGCCCGCGGCGGGGGAGGAGCCGGCGCCCGTCGGGTCCGCGGTGCGTTCGGCCGCGCCGGCCACCGGGGCGAGCACCGTGCCGAGGCCGAACCCGGCCAGCAGGGTCGAACCGGTGGCGACGACGGCACGCCGGGAGGGGAGGTGCGATGGACTCGGCTGATCGGCCATGGATGAGTCGTCCAATCACAGGCGGGTGGGTCGGGAGCGGTGCATTGCCGGACACGGACGCCCCGCGATCTGACAACGTTGCCATAGGCTGTTGCGGCGAACACTTTCCTGTCAAGGCTCATGACGACGGTGAATGACGGGACGGGCGTCCGACGCCGCGGAACCGCCGGTGCCCGACGGACGGGACAAGGCGTCCCTCGCACACCTGTGCCGGCGGAGCTCCTGCCGAATGAGAAACGTGCCAACACGACCAGGATGTCTTCCGGGGCGCCGTGACGACTACCTCCTTGCCTCGCGGTCGTCACATGTGTTCTCTTTGGAACGAGCGCCGACGGGTAGGGCAAGGCGGCTCGACGCGGGTGACATACAACTCACATCCCCGTGGTCGTTTGGGCCCTGCTGTCACGGGGAATCGGTGCGGCGGGCCGGTAAATCCCTGTTGGGGCGGGGTCTCCCGGTTGCCCGCGACCGGTTCTGGGACATGTGTGCTCGCCGGTCCGGGGCACGGCACTCGGGCGACACAAATGCAGCATTATTCCGGCACCCGGCGCTGCCTACAGTGCGAGCGCGGAGGTTGCATCCGGCCTCCGGTCGCCGCTCGAAGAGAACCAGGATGGTCCAGAACACTATGGCTACGCCCCTCACAGCCATGTCCCGATCCGATCTGCTCGGCACGATCATGAGGGAACACCGGGACGGTCTTGTCTCGTACGCCGAGAAGATGCTGGGTGACCACGGACTCGCCGAGGACATCGTCCAGGAGACGATCATCCGTGCCTGGCGGAACATCGACCGGCTGCTCGGGATGGAGGGCTCGGTACGCGGCTGGCTCTTCACCGTGACCCGGCACCTGGTCATCGACTGGGTCCGCAAGCCCCACGCGCGCCGGGAGGTCGTCGGAGTCAGCTACAGCGACCCGGTTCTGGGCGCCGACAGCACGGAGGCGGTGCACCACGCCCTGGTGGTCCGGCCCCTGTTGCGCCAGCTGTCGCCCGAGCACCGTGCCGTGCTGGTCCACATATACCTGTGCGACCGCAGCATCCAGGAGACCGCCGGCATCCTCGGGGTGCCCGCGGGCACCGTCAAGAGCCGCCAGCACAACGCGCTGCGCAAACTGCGCAACGCGGCCCGGCCGGAGGCCGCCTGACGGGGTACCGCCGGCCGCCGCCCCCGGAGGTGCCGCCCTCATGCCGGAGGACGGCGGGGCTGAGCCAGGGTTCCGCCGGGCGGAACCCGTCCGCTCCCCGGCGCCGTCCGGTTTCAGAAGCCGGTCGATTCCAGACAGGTCTCCAGCGCCGAGGTCAGCCGGCGCCGGAACGTCTCGCCGCGGGGATGGTGGCTGATGGAGCGGACCAGTTCCGGCAGCAGATACTGCTCGGCCACGATCCACTCGGCGGCGTCCGCGCGGCCGCCGAACCGCTGGGGCCGCACACCCGGCCTCGGCGGCGGCAGGATCACGGTGGAGCGGTGCGGAGCGAGCAACGCGGTGGCGGCGTCGGCGCTGTAGAGATAGTGCTCGAACATCCGGGACAGCGCCTCCGACCGTACCGTCGGCGCGTCGAGGAGCGAGCTCAGCTCCCGCGCGTAGGTGCGCAGCAGTTCATGACATGTGTACCTGCCCGCGGCCAGTTCGACGAGCAGACAGTGGTCCATCAGCTCGGCCACGTCCTGCCGGGTCCTGCGCAGGTCGGTGCCTGCCAGGCTGGCGGCGGCAGGCACGGTGACCTCGCGCGAGAGGTGCAGGCTGAGCAGCCGGAACAGGCGGGCGGCGCTGCTGCTCAGTGCTTCGTAGGAACTGTGGAACGAACTGCGGAGGTCGGTGCGGGCGTCGCGGCCGGACAGGGCGTCGAGACAGTCGTCGGTGTCCTTGAGCCTGGCCGCGAGCGAGGCCAGGGGGAAGTGGGGCTGGAGCAGTGTGCGGGTGGCGGCGACCGCGAGCGCCAGCGGCAGCCCGCCGCACAGCTCCACGATCTCGACCGCGGCGGCGTACTCGGCTCTGATCCGGTCGGTGCCGAGGCGCCGGTCGAGCAGTTCGAGCCCCTCCTCACGGCTCATGGGCTCCAGGGTGATGATCCGGGCGTTGTCCGTGACGGCGAGTCCCTCCATGTGCCGCCGGCTCGTGACGACGGCGAGAGAGCCCGGAGCGGCGGGCAGCAGGGGCCGTACCTGTTCGCAGTCCTCGGCGTCGTCCAGGACGAGCAGCAGCCGGCGCCCGTCCAGCGCGGTGCGGTAGGCGGCGGCGAGCGCGGCGGCGCTCGGGTGCGCACGGTCGCTCTTCACACCCAGCGCGTCCAGCACCTCGGTGATGGCCTCGGCCGGTTCGAGCGGGGCGCGGGAGGTGTGGTGGCCCTGGAGGTCGACGTAGATCTGTCCGTCGGGGAAGTGGTCGGCGACCAGATGGCCCCAGTGCACGGCCAGTGTCGTCTTGCCGACGCCTGCCATGCCGCAGATCGCCGCGGTCATCGTGGGCGGCTGGCACTCGCCCTTCAGCGGCAGCAGTTCCAGGCACTGGCTCAGCGCCTGCTGGCGGCCGGTGAAGGAGAGGCAGTCCGCGGGCAGCTGGGCGGGCCGGCCGGCGTCCCCGGCACGGGATGCCGCGCCGGCCGGGTCCCGGGCCACCCTGCGCTGGAGCAGATGCTGCTGGGCGGCGCGGAGTTCGGGGCCGGGCTCGACACCCAGCTCCTCGGCGAGCGCGCCACGGATGTTCTCGAACTGCCGCAGGGCTTCGGCCGGTCGGCCGGTGACGGCCAGCGCGCCGATTAACCGGGAGTGCAGGGCCTCGTCGAACGGGTGGCTCTCCACGGCGTGCCGCAGCACCGCCAGCACCTCCTCGGTCAGGGCGGGGGCCGCGGTCAGGACGGCGTCGGCGGCCTCCTTCACCGTCGCGACGAACTCGTGGCCGACCGAGGTGAAGACCGGGTGCCGTGCCACCGAGGTACCGGCGGCCACGACGGGCCCGCGCCACAGCCGCAGTGCCTCCACGAAGTCCTGCGCGGCCTGTGCCGGGGCACCGCCCTTGACCGCGAGCTGCGCCTGGGCCCGCAGGTCGCGAAAGCGCAGCAGGTCCGAGGTCGAGGTGTCGACCAGCAGGCGGTACCCGTCGGCGGCCCGGACGAGATGTGCCGCGTTGGTCCGGCTGCGCAGCTCCGGTTCGAGCGTTCTGCGCAGCGCGCCGATGTGCCGGTGCACCACGTTGACGGCACTGGTGGGGGGTTCGTCGTCCCAGAGGATGTCCACCGCTTCGCTCAGGGTGAGCGGGCCGGGGGCGCGCAGCAGCAGCAGGGCGAGCAGGGCGAGTCGTTTCGGGGGACCCAGATCGATCTCGGTGTCCCCGCGTATCGCGCGCACGGTTCCGAGGATTGAGTAGCGCACTGTCGCGTCCATCTCGCGGCTGGCCTCGCTGTTTCTCATCTGGTGCTGCTGGTTGCCCGTCCGGTCTGCTGTCACAGCAGCGGTGGGGGGCCAGGCCGTGTCCTGCCGAGGAGCTTGTTGCCAAGACCGCGAAGTTTAGCCATGTCGCGTGACATGTTTTCGCACCCGAGGGACGCCCCGTGCCGGGTGTCACGGGGGTTCCGCGTACGCGGGAGGTGAGCGGACATGTCATGAACCTCCGAAGGGGCGGAACGGCTTGCGGGGTGTGCCGACACGAGGCCACCGTGCCGCTCTTCTTCGTGGCGGACCGGTGGTGTGCGCCGGCCGCGGCCGGAACCGCTCGTGGTCACGCCCGGTGCCACCACGAGGGTGTCAGCGGTCACGTGTGTCGGGATCCGTCCACTGACTCGGCACTTCTTCCCGGGCCGGTTCCCCGATGCGTCGAATGACGGTCGGGGTGTGACCGGGTCCGCGATCGACATGTGTGCCTCCTCGCACCAACCAGTAACCGTTTTGACCGGTGACGACTTCACTGCGACCCTCCCATGTCCTTGCGTCACCTGTCAAGACGGTTACTTTCCGGTCGTGGGTGCCGAGGGATCCGGCGCGGACGCCTCTGAACAGGCCGTGAACCCCGGCGGGGCCGGTTCCGTTCACCTCATGAGGGGTCTTCGCCGGCCGGGCGGTGCCCGGCCGGGTCCGGTGCACACGCGCGGCCGCGCGACAGCGGTCCGGCCGACCGCACGCCGGCCCGGTCACCGCCGGTGAGAGGAGGAGCACCCGTGTACGTCCTGGTCCCTGACGACCCGGTGTTCTTCGCGAAGTTCCAGAGCCTGGAGGAACCGCTCCTGCGCCACCTGTACCGACTGCACAGCGAGGGTCCCGGATCCGGCGAGGAGCGGATCATCTCGGATGCCTACGACAGCTGGGTCCAGGTACTGCTGAAGCTGCCGGTGTGGTCCCGGTGGCATCCGGTCGAGCCGTCCGCCGAGCCGTCGGCCGAGCAACCGCGCTACACCCTGTACAGCGCGCGTGGCGACCAGCTGACCGGTCTGTACCCGACCGAGGTGGCCGCGGCCGACCTGGGACACCTGACGGCCTGCCTCGATCTGTTCGTCGAGAACGGAAGGATCCAGCGGCCCGGACAGGTCCGGACGGGTGCCGAACCGGCGCAGGCGGAGCAGGACCTCGTCGACCTCTTCCGGCGCGTCATGGACGTGCTGCTGCTGCCTCCGCCGGAGGAACTGCTGGACACCCTGCTGCCTGTCGTGCCCCAGGAACCGGTCGTCTCCGTGACCTTGCCGGAGGAACAGGAGGCGGAGTACCGGGAGTTCTGCGTACAGATCGTGACCCTCCTGAGCTCGGGCGACGCGTTCGCCTTCCGCAGCCACCGGGCCATGTACCCCTGAGGCGCCCGGGACGGTGCCCGGCTGCCCGGTCCGCCGTCGCGCGAAGTGGTGCTGAACCTCTCCGGCCCGCGGCACCCATTCCCTGACAAGGCTCTGCCGTCGTTCCCTGACCGGGAGGCCCTGCCGTCGTTCCCTGGCCGGAAGGCCCTGCCGTCGTTCCCTGGCCGGAAGGCCCTGCCGTCGTTCCCTGGCCGGAAGGCTCTGCCGTCGGACACGCGGGCGGCGGAGCCGCGACGGGACTCGGAGTCCAGCCACACCGCGAGCGGTCGGGTCCCGTCTCCGCACCGGTGGCCGGAGTCCTCCCCGGGCCGCCCGCGCACAGTCCGGGTAAGTGCCGGTCCGCGGGTGTGATCGCCAGGGTCGCCCGCAGAGCCGGTCCACGGCGTCGCGGCCCGGACGCCGGAAGGTGTGTGGGTGGCGCGGCCGCCCTCATGTCGGGGAAGAGCACGAGGACGGCCGCCCCGTCCTGCGACCAGGCCAGCCAATGAACATCCTGGGCGCAGGGGCTCTTCTCTGGGGAAACGGGATTGGAGGCACGCCGGGTTCACGGGGCGGCCGGGGAAATCGCTCCGAGACGCCCGAGGTGGCAAGGACACGGCCGGGCGGAACGGCACATCTGCCGGGACACGCGGCCCTGTTAGTTTGTCCGGCGACCTTGATCCCGCGCAGACCGGAGTGCCGGATGACGAACGACCCGACGGCGCAGCCGGGTTCGCAAGCCCTCCCGGACCCCGCCCGGCTGCGCCGGCACGTGGAGTTCCTCGCCGCCGGACCGCGCAGCCGCCGCCGGGCACCGGCGGCGATGGAGCGGGCCGAGGCGTACGTCCGGGAGGAACTGGCCGCCGCCGGCTGGCTGGTACGCCGACGCCCGTTCGAAGCGCGCTGGCAGCTCGGCGCGACGGACCGGCACGGTCACCGCGCGCTCGCCCTCAAGCCCCGCCTCCACCCGCGGCTGCGCGGCGCGAACCTCGTCGCCACCCTGCCCGGGGCCGGCGCCGGGCCGGTCGTGGTGGTCGGTGCCCATCTGGACAGTGTCAGTGGCAGTCCGGGCGCGGACGACAACGCCTCCGGGGTGGCGGTGGTCCTGGAGACGGCACGGCTGCTGGCCGGGGCGCCCGTCCCGCCGCGTGTCGTCCTCGCCGTGTTCGACATGGAGGAACTCGGACTGATCGGCGCCCGTCAGGCGGCCCGCGAACTCGGCCGCGGCCCCGAGGTGCGCGGGATGATCTGCCTGGAGTCGGTCGGATACTTCTCGGACGCCCCGGGCACCCAGCGGCTCCCGGTCGGCTTCGAGAGGTTCTTCCCCGAGGCGTCGGCCGCGACCCGGGCCGGCGGCCACCGGGGCGACTTCACCCTCGTGGTGCACCGGCGTTCCTCGGCGGCGGCCGCCGGGACCTGGCAGCGGGCCGCCGCGGCGGCACCCACCGCGTTGCCGGCCCTGCTGCTGCGGGACCCGCGGCCCGACGGTCCGCTGGGCCTGCTGATCGGGCTGGCCGTGCCACCCGCCAACCACCTGGGGCGCAGCGACCACGCGCCGTTCTGGAACCGCGGCATTCCCGCGCTGATGCTGACGGACACCGCGAACTTCCGCAATCCCCACTACCACCGGCCGAGCGATGTGCCGGACACCCTCGACTACGCGCGTCTGGCCTCGGTGGCCGCGGCCACCGCGGTGACCGCCGTCTCCTGGTCCGACACCGGCCCTCGGCCCCCCGTGCCATGAGCGGACCCGGCAGGAGCACGGGACCGCCGGGAGAACCGGGACCCGACCGGCGCAGGACCGGCGGCCCTGTCCACTCACACCTTTCTGTGGCACCCTATGTGTGCGAAGGTGTGACACACGTGTCGCAGCAGTGCAGCTCCGGAGGCCCCATGTCCGCACCGCCCGAACCCGCCGAGTCCTCCGAGGGACCCGTCCTGGTGCTCGGTGACGACCCCGCGGCCGTCCTGGAAGCCGCCGTATGGGCCATGGCCGCGCTCGTGAGCACCCAGCGGCAGGCCCTGTCGGAGCCCCTCGACGACGTGCTCCTGCGCGATCCGCGGCGCACCGCGGTCCTGGAGAGCGTGGGCCTGGTCCGTCGAGGCCCCGACGGGTACGTCCTCCACCCCTCGCTCCCGCAGGCCGACGCGGCGACGGCGGGCAGCGCGTCGGCGGCGAAGCTCAGCTCGCTGCGGCAGGCCGTCGCCGCCGCCTCCGACGGCGCGGGCACGCCGGAAGGCGGCTGGGGTGCGCAGAGCGACGAGGTGCTGCTCGACCAGGGACGGGCCTCCGCCGCGACCGGGCGGGCGCTCGCCGGGAAGATCGTGCCGCGACTGGCCGGCTGTGCGGAGCGGCTGGCGGCCGAGGGAAGCCGGGTCCTCGACGTGGGCACCGGCGTCGGCGCGCTGGCCCTGGCGCTGGCCGAGCGCCTTCCCGGTACGAGGGTGGAGGGCATCGACGTACTGGAGCGGGCGCTGGACCTGGGACGTGCCGAACTGGCCGCCGCGGACCCGGCGGTGGCCGCCCGGGTGTCCCTGAGCCTGAGGGACGCGGTGGACGTGTCGGAGAAGGACGCCTACCAACTGGTCTGGCTGCCGGCGCCGTTCCTGTCGGAGGTGGCCCTGGCAGCGGCCCTGCCCCGGCTCGCCGAGGCGCTGGCGCCGGGGGCGTGGCTGGTCGCGGGGACCAATCCGGTCGCCGAGGACCCGCTGCGCCGCTCCGTCGGCCGGTGGACCGCGGTGCGCGGCGGCGGCAACTCCTTCGACACCGCCCGTATGACCGAGGAACTCGAAGCCCTCGGGCTGGGGGAGACGAACACCTTCCCGACCGTTCCGGGCGGCCCCGTCCTCGTCGCGGCCCGACGCCCCGAGCACTGAGCCGAGAGCCCGCCTGCCTCACCCACGGCCGGCAGCGACACGGCTGTCACGGTCGGCGGCGACCCGGCCCTCACGCCCGGCGGGATACGGCCGGCAGCGACACGGCTGTCACGGTCGGCAGCGGTACGGCCCTCACGCCCGGCGGCGCGACAAGACGGCGCTCCGGCCCTGACCGACCCCTCCCGGTCAGTCGGACCGAGCCCCCGGCTCCTGGAGCAGGTCCGCGGTGGCGACGTCCCAGTCGATCTCGGTGAGTTCGTGACCGGCGGGAACCAACCGGTAGGTGTGGTCCAGCCACTCCGCCAGCGGCGGCACGGGCAGTTCGAACAGGGCCGCCATGTCCCGGGAGGCCAGCTGAAGCAGCGCGGTGGCCCGGTCCTCGGGGTGCGACGGCCAGATCTGGACGTCCCCGAGACCGCTCACCGAGTACAGCCCCTGCTGGAGGAGGTCACGACCGATCCGCCACATGACACGCGGGCCGCCCTCGATCACGAACTCCACGCACACGACCAGGGGGGACTCCGGGTCGAACCGGAACTCCGCCCTGATGGGCTGGCGGGCGGAGACGTCCAGCACACGCTCGATGTCCAAGATCAGCTCAGGGCTGTCGTACGGCCCTGTCGTTCGGGCCTGTAGCTCGGGTCGGTTGCCGCTCATGACGAGTTGGTCCTTCTCTCCGGCGGATGCTGGCCCGACCTACTCTCGTCGTCGCGGCGGCGTCGTACATAAGTAACTTGACCGTCCGGCATCCAAGTCATCGACGGTGCGGCGGACGACCGGTGCCCGGCAGGCGGACCGCTGTCCACCTCCGGGCAGCCCGTGCGAGGCGGCCCGGAAGCGGTGCGCAGGGACCTCGGCGGCCATCGGCGGCCCAACATTAAGTCATTCGACTGTCGCCCCTGACCTGCGGCTGAACGATCCTGGAACCGTCGCCCGTGTGCCGGTGCCGGGCGGCGGTCGTCATGCTCGGAGGAGCCAGCCGTGAACCGTACTCCCGTCGTCTTCATCCACGGCGCGTGGCTGCACGCGCTTTCCTGGGAGTCATGGGCCGAGCGTTTCGCCAGCCGCGGGTTCCTGGCCCTCACCCCGGGCTGGCCGGGGGAGGCGGCCGCCGCCCGTGAGGTGCGCACCTCCGCCTCGGACGTGTTCGCGGGCGTCGGCCTGGACGTGCTCACCGACCACTACGCGCACATCGTGCGCTCGTTCGACATCGCCCCGGTGATCGTCGGCCACTCCGTCGGCGGTCTGATCGCCCAGCACCTGATCGGCGCCAACATCGGACGGGCCGCGGTGGCCATCGCGCCTGCCCCGGTCAACGACGTACCGCTGTCCGCCACACCGTCCCCGCTGTGGACTCCCGGCGCCGCCGACGAGGCCGGTGGCCTGGTCACGCTGTCACCGACCCGGTTCCAGCAGGCCTTCGCGAACACCGTCGGGGCCGAGGAGGCCGCCCGCCTCTTCGAACGCTATGTGGTCCCGACCCCCCGCCGTCTGCTCGCCGACCTCGGGTACGCCGGCGCGGCGCGCAGCCCCCGCACCCGGGTGGACGTCGGCAACGCGGACCGCGGCCCGCTCCTGCTGATCTCCGGCCAGGAGGACCTGCTCGTGCCCGACGCCGCCACCCGCGCGGTGTACAAGCAGTACGGCGACTCCACGGCCGTCACCGACCTGAAGCAGTTCGCGGACCGCGCCCACTCCCTGGTCGTCGACGCCGGGTGGCGGCACGTCGCCGACTACGTGCTCGGCTGGCTGGACGAACGCGGCCTGCACGCCCACCCGGCGTAGGTGCCGCGGTGCCGGCCGGGCCCGGCGCCCCGCCCCGGCCGCCGGGACGCGCACGGGCGTCACACGGTCTGCTCGCCGGGTGCCTTGCCCAGGGCGTCGCGCAGGGCGGCGCGGGAGGTGATGCCGAGTTTGGGGAAGACGCGGTAGAGGTGTGAGCTGACGGTGCGCGGTGACAGGTGCATGCGTTCGCCGATCTCCTTGTTGGTGAGACCGCCCGCCGCGAGATCGGCGATCCGGCGCTCCTGCCAGGTCAGCGCCGCCAGGTGCGCCGAGGAGGTGAGCCCTGCCGCGCCGGCCGCCCGTAGTTCGGCTTGGGCGCGTTCGGTCCAGGTGCGTGCGCCGAGTCGATGGAAGGCCTCTGCGGCGAGGGTGAGGGTGTGGCGAGCTGCTTTGCGTCCGTGGGTGTGTCGGAGGCGGGTGCCGTGGGCGAGGCGGATGCGGGCGAGTTCGTAGGGGAAGTGGGGGGCGTGGGGGTGGTTTTCGGCTTGGTTGTAGTGGTGGGTGGCTCGGGTGGGGTCGGTGGTGGTCATGGCGAGGGCGCCGTGGGTGATGAGGGCGAGGCGGGGGGAGATGTGGGGGAGGTTCACGTGGTGGGCGGCGAGGGCGTGGGCGTGGGCTTGTTCGGTGCGGCCGGTGTGGAGGGCTGCTTCGACGAGGTCGAGCAGGGTGCGGGGGGCTTGGTGGGCGTAGGGGGTGAAGGTGCCGGGGGGTGTGATGCCGATGGCGTGGAGGTAGGCGGCTTCGTAGTCGCCTTCGGCGAGGGCGGCGGTGGTGCCGATGGTGTCGGTGATCTGGGTGAGGAAGCCGATGCCGCGGGGGCGGGCCCAGGTGTCGACGTGGGCCTGGAGTTCGCGGGCGTGGTCGGTGTCGCCGCGCAGGGCGGCGAGCAGGCCGAGGTAGGCCCGGCTGTGATGGGCGAACAGCGCGTGCCGGTGCGAGGTCGTCAGCTCCAGGCAGCGCTGCCCGGTCCGCTCGGCCTCCGCCCACTCGCCGACCGCGATCTGGTCGAGCATGATCAGGTGCAGCATCGTCATGCCGGTGACCATGGCCCCCGTCTCCACCTCCCGGTCCACGATGCGCTGGAGGTGCGGCCGGTACCGGCTGAGGGTGTCCACGTGGTACGCCGCGACCGCCAGTCTGCTGACGTCCCACGGTTCGAGGTCACGCAGCTCGGCGAAGGCGCGGTCCACCCGCCCGTCCACCCCTGCGCCGCGGCGCACCACGTCGCCCCAGGCGTCCTGGTAGATCCGGGAGAGCGGGGGCACCAGGTCGCCGAGGGACCCCAGTACCTCGTGCGCCTGCGCCCAGCCGGTCTCGTCGCCGGCGTACTGGCTGATCGCCAGCAGCAGGTTGACCAGACGCGTGAGCACCTCGTCCGGCTCCCGTGCCCCGCTGTCCCGGATGGTCTCGACCGCTGCCAGCACCTGGTGGCGGGACGACCGCACGTCCCCGTCCTCGTACAGCGCGACGTAGGCGGAGGTCACCACCGAGGCCGGGGACTCCTGCCTCCCGGACGCGGTGTCCGAGCGGACCAGCTGCTGCGCCTGGTCCAGCAGCCCCGCGTGCCCGGCGATGAAGGCCGCGTCGCCGAGCCGGCGGGAACGGTCCTCGCGGCTCTCGCTGAGCTCCGCCGCGCGGGTCAGCCACGCGACGGCGGCCAGTGCCCCGCCGCGCCGGGTCGCGGACTCCGCGGCCAGCTCCAGCGCGGCCGCCACCTCCTCGTCCGGGTCCACCGTCGACGCCGCCAGGTGCGTGGCCCGCCGCTCCACGTCCTCCCGGTGCACCCCCGCCAGCACCGCGTGCGCCACCCGCCGCTCGTTCGGGGTGGCCATCTGGACCACCGTCGAGCGCACCAGCGGGTGCCGGAAGAGGAAGTCGCCGGTGAGCGGGTCGATGTCCAGCAGCCCGCAGGCCGCGGCCTCGTCGGCGTGCACCATGCGGTAACGGGTGCCCCGGGTGCGGCCGGCCGCCGTCCCCGCTCCGACGCCGTCCAGGGCGCCGCGCAGCAGTTCGGCCCGCACCGGCCCGCCGAGGGACTCGATGCGCGCGCCGTACACCTGCTGGAGGCGCTGGGGGAGCGGGATGCCGGAGTAGCCGAGCAGTTCCTCGGGGGTGCGTTCCGCCCGGCGCCCGCGCACATAGGGCGGCAGTTCCAGCAGGGCCAGCGGGTTCCCCTGCGCCTCGTCCAGGACGAGACGGCGGATGTTCGAATCCAGCCCGGGGTGATGCATGTCCAGCAGTTCTTCGGAGGCCTTCTCCGAGAGGGTGGTCACCGTCAGGCCGGTCAGGGCGGCCGTGTCGAAGCCGGAGGGCACGTCGCAGCGCAGACCGACGACGAGCTTCACCGAACTGCCGGTCAGCCGGCGTCCCACGAAGCCGCACACCTCGGTGCTGGAGGTGTCGAACCACTGGCCGTCGTCGAGGACCAGCAACAACGGCTGCTGCGACGCCGCGAGGGAGAGCAGGTCCAGGACGGCGATGCCGAGGGTCATGACGGAGGGCGGCGCGCTCTCGCCGCCCCTGCCGAAGACGACGTCGAAGACCCTGCGGTGGCCGTCGTCCAGCCGGTCGACGTAGGTGAGCAGCGGATACAGGAACTGGTGCAGCCCGGCGAACGGCAGCTCCGACTCGGCCTCCACCCCGGCCGCCCTGATCACCCGGTGCTTCCCGGCCGTCGCGATGTCGGCGGTGTAGTCCAGCAGAGCGCTCTTGCCGACCCCGGTGTCACCCCGCAGGACGAGGGCCCGTCCTCCCGGGTCCGTCACGAGCGCCGACAGCGTCTCCTGCTCGTTCTCACGGCCGACCATCGTCCCGGCGATCGACTCCACAGCCCCGCACTCCCTTCACCGCTGAACCAGCCCGGCCCGGACACGCCGGTCCGTGCGCACACATCGCCAGGCGTCATGGCGAGAGTACGTCGTCCTTGACGCTCGCCGGGCGAACACATCCCCGCCGTTCCCCGCCCGAACCGAGGGTGTGTGCGGCCGGCCGTCCGACTCCGGCCCCCGTCCACAACGTACGCATACCTCACGCACACCTTCACGCAGGAGACTAGATGCCCCGGGGGGTTTCGTCACCTGGTATGGCCGAAAAAGTTCTTGTTGCGCGGCTTGCCTGCCCCCTACGGACCGTCCGGTCGGGCGCTCGGGACCGCGTGGAAGTGTGTACCTTCTGCTGCGAGACATGTTCTGTCGGTCCGACGTCCCCACCCGCCAGGAGGAACACCCCGATGCCCCACTCCGCCCGCGCGTTCTGGCTGCGTTCGCCGAACCACGGCGAGATACGTGATGTCTCGCTGCCGAACCCCGGAGAAGGCGACGTCGTGGTGCGCACCCTGTGGTCGGGGGTCAGCCGCGGCACCGAGACGCTGGTCTTCCGCGGCCAGGTGCCCCGCAGCCAGTGGGACGTGATGCGGGCACCGTTCCAGGACGGCGAGTTCCCCGGCCCGGTGAAGTACGGCTACCTCAACGTCGGCGTCGTGGAGGCGGGCCCGGCCCGCCTGACCGGCCGGACGGTGTTCTGTCTCTACCCGCACCAGACCCGCTACGTCGTCCCCGCGAGCGCGGTCACCCCGCTGCCCGACGGCGTGCCGGCCGAGCGGGCCGTCCTCGCCGGCACCGTCGAGACCGCCGTGAACGCCCTGTGGGACGCCGCGCCCCTGATCGGCGACCGGATCGCGGTGGTCGGCGGCGGCATGGTCGGCTGCTCGGTGGCGGCCCTGCTGGCCCGTTTCCCCGGGGTGCGGGTGCAGCTGGTGGACGCCGACCCCGCCCGCTCGGCCGTCGCCGCAGCGCTCGGCGCGGAGTTCGCCGCCCCCGAGGAGGCACGCGAGGAGTGCGACCTGGTCGTGCACGCCAGCGCCACCGAGCAGGGCCTCGCCCGGTCCCTGGAACTGGTCAGGACCGAGGGCACGGTGATCGACCTGAGCTGGTACGGCGACCGGCGCGTCGCCCTGCCGCTCGGCGAGGGCTTCCACTCCCGCCGGCTCACCATCCGCAGCAGCCAGGTCGGCACCGTCTCGCCCGCCCGCGGCCACCGCGGCTACGCGGACCGGCTCGCGCTCGCCCTGGAGCTCCTCGCCGACCCGGCCCTGGACGTCCTGATCACCGGCGAGAGCCGGTTCGAGGAACTGCCCGCCGTCCTGCCGGATCTCGCCTCGGGCGCCGTACCCGCGCTGTGCCACCGCGTCCGGTACGAGGACTGACCTCCGGTGGGTCTGACACGACGATGTAACACATGTGAGATACGATCACATGTGTTCAGCGAGGTGTGTGCGCAGGCGCAGGCGGGGCCCCGCGGGCGCACCGCTGGGAAGCGAGGCTGGTGTGGACTGGGTCCTGCGAGGGCTGTGCCGGACACAGCCGGAGCGGATGTTCGCCGAGGGCACCGCACAGAACGACGCCAAGTCGGTGTGCGCCGGCTGCCCGGTGCGCCTGGAGTGCCTCGCCCACGCCCTGGACCACCGCGAGGAGCACGGCGTGTGGGGCGCCATGACCGAACGGGAGCGCCGCGCACTGCTGCGCAGCCGGCCGGCCGTGAAGTCCTGGGCCGAGATCTTCCGGTCGGCCCGGACCCGCGAGGACACCCGGCTCGTCGACCTGCCCCAACCGGTCCTGGGCCGACTGGACAGAGAGGCGCGGGAAACGGAGCGGCACCCCGACGTACGGCCCGCACACTCCGACCGCTGACCGCTGACCGCTGACCGCTGACCGCTGGCCGCCGCCGCACGCAAGCGGCCCGGACGCCTCCGCGGCCTGGAGTCGTCCGCCGGCCCGAGGTGTCCGTCGTCGCGGGTCGTCGCGAACGCTACAGTTGTGGATCGACACACCCGGAACCACCTCGTCAGGCGAGTCGCCCCACGTGTGTCAGCCGGTCCGCGGCGCCGAGCGGACCGGGAGACCCAGTGCTCGTCGGCGTACCGGTCGAGGAGTGAGCGTGGAGCTGGAACTCGAAGGAGCCGAGCTGAAGGCCGTACTGAACCGGCTGCGCCGTGCTCAGGGGCAGCTCTCGGGCGTCATCCGGATGATGGAGGAGGGCCAGGACTGCGCGGACGTCGTCACCCAACTCGCGGCCACCTCGAGGGCATTGGACCGGGCCGGGTTCTCGATCATCGCGACGGGGCTACAGAAGTGCGTGGCGGAGACCGAGTCCGGCCGCGCGAGCAGTGAGGACGGCGCCCGGATGCGGGCCCGCCTGGAGAAGCTCTTCCTGTCGCTGGCGTAGCAGAAGGCCGCCGACTTCACGGGCCCGTGTATGCCGGTCGCGGCAGGTTTCCCCCCGACCGGCCACCCGGAACAGGGACCGAAGGGACCGAGTTCCGGAACAACGGCTCCAGAACGGCTCCAGAACGGCTCCAGAACGGCTCCAGAACGCCAGCCGTCGGGATCCGGAGCGGCACCGCCGCCGCCTGTGCCGTCGTCGCCGCCGCTCCCTGACCGGCGCCGAGGGCGTGACCACCCGCGAGGACGGCACACCAAAGGCGTCGACCGCTGAGTCGCCCCGGTCGTCGGCCGGCCGGGGCGCCATATGTGTCGTTACGCCGGCACCACGCGGTAGCTCAGCGCCGCCCACGGCAGGTCGGTCTGCGCCAGTGAGCCGGAGCGCCAGGTCGCGCCGGTGCAGCCGGCCCCCGAGGCGAGTTCCAGCGAGGCGGCGCCGTTGGCGATCTGGACCGAGCGGACCGGTCCTGACAGGGAGTGGCACGTGCCTAGGTCACCGAGATCGACCTTGGTGACCGCACCGGTTCCGGTGGTACCGGAGTACAGGTAGGCACCTTCCGTCAGCGTGGGCCAGGTCGCCGCGTTCGCCGTCCCGGCACTCATGCCCGTCAGGGCCGCGGTGACGATCGCGGCAGCGGCCGCGCCACGGAGCTTCGTCCTGGTGGTGAACATGCGATCCGCCCTTTCCTCGTGTGCCGATTCGCACATTGAAACACGTGTCGACGGATCGGAAAGAGCGGAATCGGTCATCCCACACTGCCGTCAGCCGCCACCGACCAGTCCTAAGAGGCCCCCGTACCGCAGGTGTCCAACTGGAGCGCGGTGCCGACGACGGCGCCGCCGGTACCCGACCGTGAGCCTGTCCGGGCGGCGCTCGGTCTCCCCGTGCCTGTGGTCAGGTTGGCCGAAACCCACACCTCACTCGACACATGTCCCCGCGAGCCTGCTGACCCGTCTGCTTGACACAGATACCCTGACCAAGCATCCTCGTCACCTGTTAAAGGGGTGACGTATCGCGAGTGTGTACACGTCTCCTCACACCTCAGAATCGAACGCGAGGACGCCGACATGATCAGCAGGCGCAGACTGACCCAGGCCGCGACCGCGACGGCCCTGGCGGGAGCCGCCGGCCTCACCGGGGCGCCCCAGGCCTCGGCGCGCACGGGTACGGCGGCCTCCAAGACCTCGGCCGGAGGCGCCACGCACGAGCTGGGACCCGTCCGGCACACCCGCACGGACCTCCTCGACATCGCGTACCACGACGTCGGTCCGGCCGGCGGCAGGCCCGTGATCCTCCTGCACGGCTGGCCCTTCAGCCCCGTCGGCTCCTACGCCGAGGTGGCGCCCGCCCTCGCCCGGCACGACTACCGCTGCTACATCCCCTACCTGCGCGGTCACGGAGAGACCCGGTTCCGGCACGCCGACACCCTCCGCTCCGGGGAGCAGGCGGCGCTCGGCGCCGACCTCATCGCCTTCATGGACGCGCTGCGCATCCCGCGGGCCCTGTTCGCGGGCTACGACTGGGGCGGCCGCGCCGCTGACGTCGCCGCCGCGCTGTGGCCCGGGCGCTGCACCGGCCTGGTCTCCGTCAACGGCTACCTCGTCCAGAACCTGGCCGCCGCCCGCAACCCGCTGGCCCCCTCGCTGGAGGAGGGTTACTGGTACTTCTTCTACTTCCTGACCGAGCGCGGCCGGCAGGGGCTACAGCGAGACAGGGAGGGCCTGGCGCGCGTCGTCTGGCACCGCAACTCGCCCCGATGGCAGTTCACCGAGGCCGAGTTCGCGCGGACGGCAGCGCTGTGGACCAACCCGGACTACGTCGACGTGGTGATCCACAGCTACCGGCACCGGCTGGCCGCCGCGCCCGGCGACCCCCGGTACGCGGACCTGGAGGACAGGCTGCTGGACCAGCCCAGGATCACCGTCCCCACGGTCACGCTGGACGGGGCGGCCGACGGCGTCGTCCCACCGACCGACGGCAGCGGCTACGCCGCGCATTTCGCGGGCCCCTGGACGCACCACGTCGTGCCCGGCGCGGGCCACAACCTGCCGCAGGAGCAGCCGGGAGCGTTCACCGCGGCGGTCCGAGAGGCAGCCGCCATGCGGTGAGCCGCACGACCCCCCGGCAGTACCCGTTCCCGGCCCTTTCGCGGGCCTAGTAGTAGATCGAGCCCTTCAGCCCGCCGCCCACGTTGACCGGGTCACCGTTGATGGCCACGCTGAGCGGGCTCGCCAGGAAGGCGACGACGGCCGCCACCTCGGACGGTTCCACGAGCCGCTCGATCGACGCGGCCGCCGCCCACTCCCGCTCCAGTTCCTGCGTGCTGCGGCCCGAGGCCGCGGCACGGCGTTCGAGGTTCGCCACGAAGGTGCTGGTACGGGTGGCACCGGGATGCACGGAGTTGACGTTGACGCCACTCGGCCCGAGTTCGTCGGCCAGGTTCTTCGTCATGGCGGTCACCGCGACGTTGCGGACCGAACCGGTCACCGATCCGGTCATGCGCGCCCCCAGTCCGCCGATGTTGACGATTCTTCCCCAGCCCCGTTCCGTCATCTCCGGGGCGAAGGCGCGGACGCATCGGAGGTAACCCCGCACCTTCACGTTGATCTCGGCTTCCAGGGCGTCCTCCGGGATCGCCCCGGGGTTCATGGCGGCGGCGTTGTTCACCAGGATGTCCACCCCGCCGAGCCGGTCCCGCACGGTCGCGGCCATGGCCCGCACCGAGGCGTCGTCCCCGGTGTCGGCGGCGACGCCGATGACCTCGGCACCGGTCTCCGAGCCGAGGAGCGCCGCCTGTTCCGCCACCTGGTCGGCGGATCGGGCCACGAGGGCGACGGACACGCCTTCCGCCGCCAGGGCCCGCCCGATGGCGAATCCGATACCCCGGCTGCCACCGGTGATCACGGCCCGTCGACCGCTGAGTTGAAGATCCATGGCCCCTTCAAACGTCGCTGCTCACTGATGTGCTGACTGCCGCTTCCGATCATACGTATGCGCAACCCAAACATGTCTCGAACTCCGTTTCCGTCACCGTCTTGACCGGTGACGAAAAGAAGAGCATGCTGGTACTCGTCCAGGCCCACCAGCAGGACGCGATCACGGAGTGGAGAACGACCATGAAGAAGGAACTCACCACCGACGCCGCCGCGGCGGAACTGCGTCACGCCCGGTTCGGCCGGCTCCCCGAGCGCATCCGCTTCGACCAGATGACCCAGGAGGTGGAGGCCACGCCCGGCGGCGCCAAGGACTCGTACAACCCCGAAGGCAACTGGAAGTACTACTCGTGCCTGGCCCTCGACCTGGGTCTGTAGTCCCGGCCCGGCCGCCGAGCCGCGATGCGGTTTCCGTATGACGGGTGAGCTTCGCGGGGTAGGGTCGGCGGCGTGAGCATGAACCTCGAAGAGCGGGTCCGTTCGGCGGTGGCGGCGCTCCTGCACGCCACCGGCGAATCGCAGACCAGGCTCGCCGACGCGCTGGGGGTCACCCAGGCCCAGGTGAGCCGCCGCCAGTCAGGCACCGCCGGGTGGAGTCTGAGCGACTGCGAGGCGGTCGCCGCGCACTACGGCATCGACCCGCTCGATCTCCTCGCGGGACCGACCCGGGCCGTCGAGGCACTGCCCGCCGCCCGCCGCCGCGCACCCGGCCGGCCGCCCGGCGGGGCACGTATCACCGCCGTCGAGGGGACGGTGCGATGACGGACTTCGGCGCGATCGACGCACTGCTCGCCGGGGCGAGGAAAGAGGTCCCGCTGCCGCCCGCCGACGAACGGCGCCGGCTGCGCGAGGAGCTGAATCTCTCCCGCCCCCAGCTCGCCCAGGCCCTGGGGGTCAGCTCGTCCACGGTCGGAGGCTGGGAGACCGGTCGCGACCCGAGCGGTGAGACCCGGGAGAAGTACGCGTACTTCCTCGAAGGAGCACGCACCAAGCTGGCCACCGTCGCCGCCGAGTCCCACGACGCGGAGGAGGACGACGACCCGACGGAGCCCGACGGCCCGGAGGAGGGCAGCGACCCCACGCAGCCCGGCGACACGCGGGCGGTCGTCCAGGACGGCGACGACGTCGATGTGCTCACCACACCCCAGCCCTGCGTCCTGTGCGGACAGCCCGCCCACCACCAGGTAGCGGGCTTCCCCCAGCACCTGGACCCGACGGACTGCGGCACGCCGTCCCCCGCGGCCCCCACCCGGCGCGGCACACCCGACACCGGACGGCCCGACCCGGCCGGCCGGCCCCGGCTCCCGGACAACCACGACGGCGCCACCGCATCCGCATCCACCCCCACGCCCGCCCCGACGCAAATCCCCACACCCGCACCCACACCTACACCCGCACCCACACCCACACCTGCGTCCCCGTCCCCGTCCCCGCGGCGCGGTGTCAAGGTCGTGCCCGTCGGCCGTCGCCTCAAGTCCGCCGACACCCCGGACCTCATCGGTGCCGCCGTCGCCGCCGCCCTAGCCGAGCACTCCGGTGACGTCGAGGCGGCGACCAAGGCCCTGCTGAAACGGGCCATTCCCGACGCCATGGCCCTGCTGGACCACAGCCGTATGGGCGGACGCTACGAACTGGTCGCCCATCCCTGGCTGCCCGACGTCCTGCGCAAGCAGTCCGCCCGCGGCGCCGACCAGATCTGGGAGGCCCGCCCCAAGTGGACGAGGCCCGAACTCCCGCCAGGCGCACACGAGATCACGGCCCTGGACGTCAACGGCGCCTACCTCAGCGCGCTCAAGACCCACCTCCCGCTCGGCCAGCTCGAACACTCCACCGGCGACCAGCACGACCGCCGCCGCGCCGGCGTCCACCTGATCACCCCGCCCGACTGGGAGCACGACGCCTACCTGCCCAACCCGATCGGCAGCCGTGACGAACCCGGCCCGCTGTGGGTCACCGAACCCACCCTGCGCCTGCTGCTGCGGGTGTCGGGCCCGAAGTACGGGCTGTGCGAACCGCCTCGGATCCACGAGTCGTGGACGTCGGGCGCCACGGAGGGCCTGCTGGAGAAGTTCCGCGTCGCCCTGAAGGACGCCCGGGACCGGGCGATCACCGAGGACGACGAGGTGACACTGGAGTACGTCAAGGCCATGTACTCCAAGTTCGTCTCCACCCTCGGGGAGTCCAACTACAACCGCGAGCTGTACCGCACCGACTGGATGCACCTCATCCGCTCCCAGGCCTTCGCCAACCTGTGGTGGAAGGCCCACCGCGCCTACGACGAGGGCCTGATGGTCGTACGCGCCATGGGCACCGACGAACTGCACGTCACCGGCGACTGGCGGGCGGTGTTCCCCGAGGGCCGAGGCGTCGCCGAGGTGAAGGTCAAGGACGTGTACACGGTGGACACCGAGCCGGCCGACGACGGCACGGGAACCGCTGTACCCTCATGAACACCCGTCACCCGGCCGCGCAGCGAGGAGTGGAGAGATGCCGGAGAGGAACATCGACTTCGGCAAGTTCGGAGCCCGCGGCGTCAAGGGCCACGAGGCCGCGGCCCGCCAGCTCGACGCGCTCGCCGGTTTCGTCGCCACCCCCATCACGCAGCGCCGCGGTCTGCTCGCCCGGCTGCACTACCTGACCCGCACCGACCGCGCCCGCCAGGCGGCCCGCGAGGCCGGCCTCACCGTCACCGACCGCACCCTGAAGGCCTGGCTGGACGGCAGACGCAGCCCCTCCGGGAAGAACCTCCAGGCCATCGAGACCGCGTACCGCACGGTCCGCCGCCACAACGTGGCCCGCTACCTGACCGCCCGCCTCAACCGCGAGGGCCGCGGCACCCGCGTCGAGTTCCACCCCCTCAACCAGTCCCAGGTGACCCGCCCGCACCAGCGCGTCGTCTCCTTCCGCACCCTCAACGTGCGCCACTGGGACCGGATCGTCGAGGCCTGGGCCAACGACGACGAGGACGCCCTCGACGACGCCTGGACCAACGACGCGACGGTGGACCTCGGCTCCGAGTGGGGCCAGTACGAATACGTCACCAACGTCGGCTTCGCCGCCTGACCCCGCCACCGGACGCGACCCACGAGCCACCCGGAGCCGGTCACCGGACGCGATCCACGAGCCACCCGGAGCCGGTCACACGACGCGACCCACGAGCCACCCGGAGCCCGGTCACCGGACACGCCTGCCCGGCGCACCCCGGCAGCACCCCGAGCCACCTCCGGCCGGGGGCGGCACCGGTGCCGCCCCCGGCCGGAGGACATGACGGGCCCGACGGGCTACTGCGTGGTGACGTAGGCCCGTTCGATCGTCTGGACCAGTGTGTTGCCCTGAGCGTCGGTCAGCTCGGCCCGCAGGGAGACCGACCCCGCCTCGGCCGGGTGCCGCAACGACAGGTGGGTACCACCGACGGCCTCGGCGGGCTGCCAGGTGCTCCCGCCGTCGTACGAGACGGCGAAGGCCAGCTTCCCGGGCCGCTGTCCCGCCGCGGCGCCCTCGATGTGGAAGGGCACGTCGAACCTCCGGCCCGCCTTCGCGGTACTGGCCGACGTCAGACGGGGCGTGAAGCGGACCACGGACAGCGGCAGCGCGGACCACGCGCCCTGCGGTGTCTCGGCGGAACGGAAGGTCCACACCGTCCTGACACGGGTGCTGACAGGTGTGAGCGCCGGATCACGGGAGGTGTCCAGGGTCAGCACGTACGCGCTGTCCTGGGCGGGAACGGTGTACCGGGCGACGTCCTCGGTCGGGGAGACCCCGTCGGGATCGGCCACCTCCTTGCCGTCGACCAGCAGCGAAGCCTCCCGCAGCGTCCCGGAGTGGGTGTTCCAGTGCCGGGCGCCGTCGTTGTACTGCGGAAGGTAGGCCCTGATGACGTTCCCGTTCCGGGAGATCCCGGGGGTGAGGACGGGCGGCGCGGTGCTCGTGTCACCGAGGGCCGGGCCGAAGACGCCGACGTTGAACCGCTCGGTGTAGTGCCTGCCGGCCCGGTACGTCCCGGTGGTCCACAGCTCGGTGTCGGGCCCGGAGCCCGCCTGGACGAGGAAGTTCCACCTGATGCCGTCGCCGAGGACGTAGTCGGTGCCCCGCAGCGGCAGGACGCCCGTCACGGGTGTGCCCAGCGCGGTGAGCTCGCCGTCCGGTGTGAGGGGCTGCGCGAGGAGGTTCACCGGCTCGCCCGCCGTGGGCGAGCCGATCCGGACGTCGACCGCGGCGAGCTGCGCCGGTGCCACCTCGGTGCTGAAGCCGCCGAGCCGGCCGGTACGTCTCCACGCCAGGTGGTAGTTCACCGGTGTGCTGCTCTCCTGGTCGCTCCAGGTGCCCGCGTACTGGGCGTACGCCTGGCCGGCGGGCAGTTCGGGGCCGAGCTGCCCGACCGTGAAGCTCTGGAAGTCGGGGAAACCGTAGGCGAACAGGCCCCGGTCCAGCCCCGCACCCCGTTGCCACCCGACGGCGACCAGGGCGTCGATGTTCGTGGCCGCCCGGTCGGGCAGGGCAGCCCGGACCGGTCGGGTCCGCCGGGCATCGAAGGTGACCGTGGTGTCCCGGTCCAGCCGCAGTCTCGGCTGGAACAGCAGCGCGTGGACCGGGGACTCGTACCCGGGGTGGATCATGTCGCTGAGGGAGTAGTCGCCCTTGGGCAGCCGGACCGCGAGTTCGCCGTCCTCCTCGTCGGCGTAGGAGGCGTCGAAGTCGCTGTCCACGCCCTGGACGTCGGCCACGGCATCACCCGTGGGGGCGCCGTTCTCGTCGACGTGCCTCAGCGTCAGGGTGTACATCTCGACCTCGCGCTCCACCCCGACGGCGGTGCGCACCCTGACCTTGCCATCGGCGGACACGGCGGACACCGAGCCGCCGAACGTGCCGTCGGTGCTCCCGGCCCGGGTGTCGGCCGTGACGGTGGCGCTCGCCTCACCGCCCGCCGGGACGGTGATCCGCTGCGGCGAGACGGCGAACATGCCGTCGGCGGCTGGTCCACCGGCCACCGAGAGCGCGTCGACGGACAGGTCCAGAGTGACCGGCTCCGTACCGAGGTTGCGGTACGTGAGCTGCTTCGTCACCGGCTTGTCGTCGTCGTGCGGCCACTCCTGCCTGCCGAAGTCGAGCGGCCCCTGCTCGGTGACGACGCTCTGCCCGATGGCACGGGCCACATCGGTACGGCCGGTGCCCTGTTGGAACGAGCTGTACGCGCCGGGCTCGGCCGAAACGGTCAGCACCTCCTTGATCCGCTCGCCGCTCCAGTCCGGATGCTCCTGGACCATGAGGGCGGCCGCGCCGGCCACGTGCGGGGTGGCCATGGAGGTGCCGTCGAGAGTGATGTAGCCCGGTATGTCGGAGGGGTATTCCGCCTCCAGGACGCTGCCGGGTGCCGCTGCCGCCGTGATCGCGACACCGGGCGCGGTCAGGTCGGGTTTGACCCCGCTGTCCCCGACCCGCGGGCCGCGGCCGGAGAAGTCCGCGAGCCGGTCGGCCTTGTCGACGGCGCCGACGGTGAGCGCGGCCGCGGCGCTGCCCGGTGTGTCGACCGTGTGCTCGCCCGGCCCCTCGTTGCCGGCCGCGACGACGAAGAGCGTGCCGGTCTCCGCGGAGAGCCGGTCGATCGCCTCCTCCACCGGATCGTCGCCGGGTGTGTCCGCACCGCCGAGACTCAGGTTGACGATGTCGGCGCCCTGGGCCACCGCCCACTCCATACCGGCCAGGACGCCGGACTCCTCGCCGGCGCCCGAGTCGTCGAGCACCTTGCCGTCCAGGATCTTCGCACCCGGAGCGACGCCCTTGTACGTGCCGCCGGACTCGGCCCCCGTCCCGGCGACGACGGACGCCACATGGGTACCGTGCCCGAAGTGGTCCTCGACGTCCGGGGAACCGGAGAAGTCGCGTTCCGCGATCACCTGGCCCGCCAGATCCGGGTGGTCCTCGTCGACGCCGCTGTCCAGCACGGCGACCTTGACGCCGGTGCCGTCATAGCCGGCGGCCCAGGCGGTCGGGGCGCCGATCTGCGGCACACCCCTGTCGAGGGCGGTCCGCAGCGTGCCGTCCAGCCACACCTTCTTCACCCCCGTAGCGGGTGCGAACCCCGCCTCTGCCCCCGCACGTTGCTCGGTGCCGGTGCCGGTGCCGGTGCCGGTGCCGGTGCCGGTGCCGGTCACGGCGTCCCAGAACTGGGCACCACGGTTCTTGGCGGTGCGCATCGCCGTCCCGTTGACGACGGACAGGGTGCGCTCGACCTCCGCCCCGGCCCCGGTGAACGTGCTCGTCGAGCGCTTCCTGCGGTCCCGGAAGGTGACGATCAGCGGCAGGTCGGAACGGTGTGCGTCGTCGTAGTGGTCCGCCACCAGTCCGGTCACGTCGAACAGCCGCGGGTCCAGCCGGCCCGTCGCCAGCAGCAGCTCCGCGTCACCGGGTACCACGTGTGTGTGTCCGGCGACCTTCCGGACCGCGATCGGTACGTTCTCCCGGCCCTTGGCCCGCTCCACCCCGATGACCTGGCCGGTGGCGTTCACCATGACCCGGTCACCGGTGACCAGCGTCACCGTCCTCGACGCCTTCGCCGTACCGGCGTCACCGACGCTCCGGGCACCGCCCTGCTCCGCTGCGGCGGCTCCGCCGACCGAACCGGAGGTGAGCGCCACGACGAGGGCGACGGCCGCCGCCAGGTGTCCGCTGGGTCTGCGCATGAAAACGGCTCCTGTCCGTTGACTTGGTGGGAACAGCACGTCTGCGGGGCGGATCACCGGGCGAGAGAGGCCACGTCACCCATCACCACGACCGGGTGGTCAGCGGGTTCGAGCGCGCGCAGCAACTGCCGCATGTGCGACTTGGAGAGACTGACGCAGGCGTGCGTGGGGCCGCCGTGGTCGACGTGTATCCATATGCCCCCACCGCGGTTCGCGCCCATCGGCTGGGTGCCGTCCATCGGCGACGTACCGGGCTGCCGGTTGTAGTTGATGGCGATGACGTAGTCGAAGGCGCCGCTGAGCGGCTCGCCCTCGAAGCCGGTGCCGCTGACCGAGAAGGCACCGGACCGGTGGTACGGCAGCTTGGTACCAGGGTCGGCCAGGCGCCCGCCGGCGTCGGTGAGGCCGAAGACACCGACGGGGCTGTGCAGGTCGCCCGCGTAGTGCTCGTCGGTCCAACCCCGGTAGCCGTTGTGCGCGGCCCACACCGCGCCCGGACGCCAGCCCCCGTCGACGCGCTGCCAGAGCACGGCTTCCGCGGTGGCCGACGTCCTGCCGGCCCCGGTGACGAGGAGGACCTGCCGGGTGTCGGCCGGGACCTGCGCCAGGGTCTTGGGTCCGACCCCCGGCAACCGGGCGGGAAAGTGCGGCCGCGGCCGAGCCGTCGCCCGGGGCGCGGCGGGCGCGGGCACCTGCTGCCCGATCGCCGCCCGGGCGGCGTCCTGGACGGCCGCGGCCTGTGCGGGGTCGCTTTCGGGCAGGTGGAGGTAGGCGGCGATGCCGAGCGCGGAGACGACGAGGGCGGCGGACGCCGACAGATGTGGCCTGCGGAGGCGCATGGGTGCGGGCTTTCTCGGAGGAGGGGGAATGAAGAGGGAAAAAGAACACGAACACCTGACGTCCCCACAGGCGCCACAGGTGTCATGCACGGGTGTCACGCACAGGTGTCATGCACAGGTGTCATGCACGGGTGCCGTGCACAGGTGTCATACAGAGGTGACTTGCAAGGCCCGTCCACAGCTGTCACGGGAGCCGATCCGGGCCGCGTCACCGGCAACCCGGCCACCGGCAGCCCTGCCACCGGCAGCCCAGCAGCCCTGCCACCGGCAGCCCAGCAGCCCTGCCACCGGCAGCCCGGCAGCCCGGCCACCGGGAACCCGGCCGAGGCGGCGCGCAGCGTCCCCCTGCGGAGCTCTGTCCGGCAAGGGGACGCGGTCCGGGACATGAACCCGCTCGGATCAGCCGCGGGCGTTCTTCGGCACGGTGATCTGGTGCTCGCCCCAGCTCATCCGGGTGGTCGCCTGGTAGTTGACCGACGTGCCCGCCTTCAGACCCGCCGCCTCGGCCCTGGCGGAGGGCTCGACCAGCAGGAGCTGATCGCAGAGCATCGCGCCGGTCGACGGATCGACGACCAGCCGCTGCTTCGTGGTACCCAACGCCGTCCGGTACGTGTCGGGGAACTCGACGCCGACCCCCTCGCGTCCCAGCGGATCCGTGACGTGTCCGACCACGCGCACCCCGGGCAGCGCGGCCATCACACGGTACGCGGCCGCCCGTACGGCCGGCTTCACCGGCATCGTCACGAGGTTGCCCGCCTGGCGCAGCATCCAGGTGCTGCGGTCCGACGCGCCGCTGTCGGCGCTGTTGCCCTGCGCGTAGAGCTTCTCCAGATACCGGCGCAGTTCCGTGCTGGTGGCGGGCAGCGCCCGAAGGTCCTGGTAGGAGACGTTGTCCGGGCCGACGGCGTAGATCTTGTCGTCGACGTTGGTCCGCATGACCGTCGGCCGGCCGCTTCCCAACGTGTACGACCTGGCGATCTCACCCTTCTTCCCAGCCTCCACGGTGACGCTGCCGGGCGAGCCCGCGGCCTGCCAACGTGCCTTGTCCGCCGCGGTCCAGGGCTCCGTCACGTCGTCCAGTCCGGTGACCATCAGACTCCCGGTCCCGGTCCGCACACCCACCGACCACTCCTCGGTCGACGTGTTGCGCACCGCGAAGGACCGCCCGTCCGCCTCGGCGACGTCCACGTTCTGCGACCGTGTGGTGGTCTGCCAGTACGTGCCCTCGGCGGCCGAGGTCTCCGCCTTCCTGGCCGCGCTGAGCAGTTCGATGTGACCGTCGACGCGGACGTTCTCGCCGGTGTCCGACGACGGCGTCCCCGTGGCGGAACGCGGCTGCGCCGCGGGCCGGTCGGCCGGTGCCTGCCGATCGACCGTACCCACGGCCACCACCACCGACGCCGCCGCGGCCACGAGGGCCACCGCTCCCAGCGGCCGGAAACCGCTTCTGCGGCGCACCGCGCGGTTGTCCGCGGCTTCGGCGGTGATGCGGGCGAAGTCCTGCCGCTGCCGCGTGGGGTCGGCCAGCCGGGAGGGATCCAGTGCGTCGGGCCGGGCGTCCGCGAGCACCTTCAGGACGTCGGGCCGCCCGGATCGCTTGGCGGGGTTCTTCATGCGGGTGCTCCTTGGCCATGAGGGGGACATGAGGTGTGTACGGCGTTCACGGATGCCGCTTCGGACGACGGTCCCGCCTCCGGCGCCTGTGCCGTCTCGAGAGCCTTCTCCAGACGGCGCCGGGCCCGGTACAGCCGGACGGTCAGGGTCGCGCCGGTGCAGTTCAGGACCCGGGCGGCGTCCCGGGCGCTCAGGCCGTGCCAGGCGATCAGCGTGAGCAGTTCCCGGTCGGCATCCGACAGGCTCGCAAGGGCCTGGAGCGCGATGTGCCGGTCCGTGACCACCGCCGCGACATCACCGACGTCGGTCTGGCCGCCGCTGCCGATGCGTTGTGCCTCCTCGGCCGCCAGCAGGTAGCGCAGCGCGTCCCGGCGACGCAGCTCGCGCACCAGGTTGCGGGCCACGCCCAGGAGCCAGGGGAGCGGCGGGTGCGGGATGTCGTCCACCCGCCGCCAGGCGACCGTGAAGGTCTCGCTGGTGATGTCCTCTCCCACCTGCCGTCCGACCAGGCTCGTGGCATAGCCGAGGACACGTGGGTAATGCTCTTCGTAGACATCTCGGAAGCGCTCGGCAGGCGTCACGCGCCCTCCTCTCGTCTCGGCTTTCACACCGAGCAATGCGCGCAGCGACCCGTTTCTTACACGGCGGAGCGAAAAACCTTCCTGTGATCGGTGTCACGCCGGTCCCCGACAGCCCACACCCGTCGGGCGGGTTCGCGCCGCCGCAGCACCTCCCGGCCGACCCGGCGATGCCGCGAGGTGTCAGCGGAACGATACGGAGCGGAACGATACGGAGCGGAACGTCACGAAGCGGAACGTCACGGAGCGGCCTGTGCCTCCGGTCGCGACAGCGCCGTCGCCTTGGCACGTATCTCCGCGGCGCGGGCGACCCGCAGGCCGTCGAAGAGGTCGGCCGCCCGCGTCCAGCTCGCCCGCGCCCGCGAGACGTCGCCCAACTCCAGCTGCGCGGAGGCGAGATGGTCCAGCACTGCGGCCAGGCTGTAGTCGTTGAACAGTTCCTCGAACAGCCGCAGGGACCTCTCGTAGTCCACGATCGCGGCCTCGGGATCACCCAGTTGCTGCCGGGCGTAGCCGATGCTGTCCCAGGCCGCCGCCTCGTTGCCGCGGTCACCGAGGTCCCGCAGGATCGGGATGGCCTCCTCACACGTCACGATGGCCTCCCGGTACTCACCGAGGGCGGAGAGGAACCAGCCCACCGAACCGAGTTCCACCGCGATCTGGTCGCGCTGCCCGAGTCCACGGAAGATCTCCAGAGCCCGCCGTGAATGACGCAGGCCCTCCGCATGACGCTCCTGCCCGTCCCGCGTCCAGGCGATGCTCCGCTCGGCGCGGCCGCGGTCCTCGGCGGGCAGCCGGTGGAGCTGGGCGAGGATCAGCTCGACCGGTTCGTCGGCCTCGTCGAGACGCCCGGTCTCCACGAGGGCGCGCGCCAGGCTCCCCGCGGCCCTGACCAGGGCGACCGGGTCGTCCAGGGCGACGGCCGCGTCGAGCCCGACACGCTGGGCCGTGATCTCCTCAGCCCACCGCCCCTCGATCACATGGAAGCTCGCCCACTCCTGGACGAGGCCGACACGGTGGCGCAGCAGCCCGGGATCCGCCCGCAGCCGCAGGGCAGCCGCCGCGGTCTGCTCCTCCTGCCGGTACCAGGCGAGCGCTTCCTCCCGGTCGTCGATCGCCACACTCACGACCGCGGGCACCGGCACGTCCGCCCGCTCGGGCATGTACCTCGCGATGTAGCGGTTGGCGGCGTGGGCGTTGTGGCACAGATAGTGCAGCAGACGTGCCTCCGCGCCGTGCCGGTCGTCGCCGTGCCGTTCGACGAGTTCCGCACCGTAGGCACGGACCAGGTCGTGCACGACGTACCGGCCCTCGGCGTCCCGGGTCAGCAGACTCGCGGAGACCAGTTCGCGCAGACGGCGCCTCGCCGCCGGCACACCGACCCCCGCCAAGGAGGCGACGGACTCCACCGAGGCCGCCGGGCCCGGATGCAGGGACAGATACCTGAAGAACCGTGCCGTCTCCGCGGGGAGCGTCCGGTAGGAGCAGGAGAACACGGCCCGTACGTCGGCACGCCGGTCGTCGACCGACAACGCGTCGAGCCTGGCCTCCGCCAGCTCACGCACCGCCACGCGCAGCGGCAGACCGGGCGACACGCTCAGCTGGGCGCCGACCACGGCGACCGCCAGCGGCAACTGCCCGCACAGGCCGACCAGATCGGCGGCGGCCCGGGGCTCCGCCCGGACCCGTTCCTCGCCGACCCGCGCGGCCAGCGCCGCCAGCGACTCCGCCTCGCTCCACACCTCCAGCGCGATCAGCGCCGCCCCCTCCGTCGCGGCCAGACCGGACATCCGCTCTCGCGAGGTGATGATGGCCAGGCACCCCGGCGACGCGGGCAGCAGCGGCCGCACCTGCTCCTCGTCGCGCGCGTTGTCGAGTACGACGATCAGCCGCAGGGCAGCCACCCGCTCCCGGAACAGCGCCGACCGCTCCCGGGTGCCGGCCGGAAGATCGGCGCTGGGCACCCCGAGCGCACCGAGGAACCCGCCCAGCGCCTCCCCGGGATCCAGGGGCCGCGCGTCCTCCTCGAAGCCGCGCAGGTTCACGTACAACTGGCCGTCGGGAAAGCGACCGGCCTCCTGGTGCGCCCAGTGCACCGCCAGCGTCGTCTTGCCGACCCCGGCCATACCCCCGATCGCCGAGATGACGACGTGCCGGACCGGCCCGGTGAGCTGCGCGGTCATCGCACGGACCGCGGCCAGCGTCTTCTCCCGGCCGTGAAAGACCACGGGATCGGGCGGGAGTTGCCGGGGTGCCTGGTGCGTGCGCCGACGCGCCGCCCGCACCAGCCGACGACGCTCGTCCTCGTCAGGGCCCAGGGCCTCCAGCAGTTCGCCCAGGGTGGTGGAGCGCGGCAGACTCTGTCCGCGTTCCATGTCGCTGATGGCGCGGACACTCACCCCGGACGCCGCGGCCAGGCCCTCCAGCGTCAACAGCGCCCGCTGCCGCGCCTCACGCAGCAGCCGACCGAACGTGTTGTCGTCCATTCCCATCCCGCCCGCCCCAGGCTTTCTGCGTAGTACCGGCCCCCGGGCCGCCGCGAAGGTAACAGCTCAGGTCCGCGGGACGACAAGGCCGTCTCGTCAGGTGAACTCCCCTCGACGCGTGGAGCGGCCGACGGTCAGGAGGCCGGCCTGGCGTCGATCCGTTCCGCCTGACGGGCCAGCAGGCCGGAGGCGGTGACCGCCGTGGTACGGCGGACCAGGTCGGTGAAGTCCAGACGCATGGCGGCCAGCGCGGGGTCGGAGGCGTAGGCGGCCAGCATCGCTTCCGAGGGACGACTGCACTGCCACGCCGTCATGGCCATCAGCAGCGTCGACTCCACCAGAGCGGCAGCGCCCCCGGCGCCCAGCTCGGGGAGGTGGCGCAGCGTGACCTGGACCAGGGTCTCCAGCGACTGCCGAGCCGCGTGCTTGTGCCGGATACCGATGTCGGTGGAGATGTTGTGTTCCAGGACCGAGCCCTGGGCGCTGAGCAGGTCGCACAGCACCGGTCTCCGGGCCAGCGAGGTGGCCACGGTGTCGGCCAGCCGGTCTCCACGCTCCCGCACAGTGGCTTCACCGGACGGACGCACGCGCTCCAGTTCGGCGATCCAGTCCTGGATCTCGGTGTCGAGCAGATCGAGGAGGATCGCCTCGCGCGACTCGAAGTAGCGCATCACGTTGGCCTTGGCCAGGCCGACCCGCCGACTCAGCTCGTTCAGGCTGAGCCTGGCCACCGGCATCTCGGTCAGCATCGCGGCCGCGGTGTCGAGGATCTGACGTCGTCGCTGGCTGCGTTGCTCGTCGGTACGCGCGCGCTGGAAAGTCACACCCCCATATTACAGACCGGCGGTACTTTGATAAGTGACCGGCGGTACGTTACCGTGGCACGGAGACAAGATACCGGCAGTACTTAAATTGGGGTTCGTCATGTACCAGGTTCCTGACCAGCAGGGAAAGCTCGCCGTAGTGACCGGCGCGAACAGCGGCACCGGCAAGGAGGCTGCCAAGCGGCTCGCCGGAGCCGGAGCCCACGTAGTGCTCGCGGTGCGCACTCCGGCCAAGGGCGAACAGGCCCGGGACGAAATCCTCGCCGCTCACCCCGGCGCCCAGGTCGAGGTCCGCCACCTGGACCTCGCCGACCTGGCCTCGGTTCGCAAGCTCGCCGAAGACCTGACCTCCGACGGCAGGCCCCTCGACCTGCTGCTGAACAACGCCGGAGTGATGAACGTGCCCCAGCGCACGGAGACCGCCGACGGCTTCGAACTCCAACTGGGCAGCAACTTCCTCGGCCCGTTCGCGCTCACCGTCCGACTCCTGCCCTTGCTGCTGGCCGCCCCTGCCCCGCGGGTCGCCACGATGAGCAGCGGCACCGCCAACCGGGCTCGAATCGACTTCGGCGACCTGCACGCCACCCGCGACTACAGCCCCACCCGGGCCTACGCCCAGTCCAAGCTCGCCGACATGCTGATGATGCTCCACCTGGCCGACCTCGCCACCGAACACGGCTGGCCCCTGCTGTCGGCCGGCGCACACCCCGGCTACACCCGCACCAACCTGATGACCTCAGGCCCGACCCTGAACGGCGGCCGCCCCGGCCTGCTGGAATCGCTGCTGTACAAGATCGTGCCGTCCCAGGCACCGGAACAGGGCGCAGAACCCCTGCTGTACGCGGCCACCAGCCCCGACGCCAAAGCCGGCGGCTACTACGGCCCGCGCTGGGCCATGATCGGCCCCACGAAGCTCACCAAGCTCCCACGCAGCGCCCAGGACAGGCCCACCGCGGCACACCTGTGGACCGAAGCCGAACGCCTCACCCACGTCTCCGTCCCCACCCGGAACCTCTGAACCAAAGCACGTCGAACACCACCACAAGCCGACCACGCATCCGGTGTCGTAGGGCTCAGCGCACCTGGGCAGACAGCCCTTGCGGCACTCACTTTCCGACGGACGCGAGGGGGAGAGCGACATGGTGCGCAGCGGCCGGCGACCAGCCAGGACAGTACGACTGGCCGGACGGAGACCGGGTACCCGCCAGGCCCCGGCCCGCAGGCCGACAGGGCTGCGGCAACGGTGGCGCCACATCGACTGGAGCAGAGCCGGCACCATCACGGCGGTCGTCGCCGCCCTCGCGGGACTGCTGCTCACCGGCGTGTCCACGCTCTACGACGCGCTCGTCTCGCAGGGCGAACTGGGGCAGGCACGTCAGGCGGCCGATCAGGAAACCCGCGCCCAGGCCCTGCGTGTGTCCTACTGGACGGAATACCCGACCCCTTTCGTCAAGCGCTTACACGTCATCAACGGTTCCCCGGACCCGGTGTGGGAAGTCGATCTGCTCATGTCGCCCGCCGAAGCGGGCCGGGATCATGTGCTCCAACTCCCGACCCTGGCACCCTGCTCCGAAACGGTCATGACACAAGAGGCCTGGGGCCTGACACCGGGACAGGGGCCGCCGTACGCGGCGGGCGACCGGCCACCCGGCGTCGTCCGCTGGATGGCGTTCCGCGACCGGGACGGTGTCGTCTGGAAACGGGACGGCAACGGACTCTCCCGCTTGTCGGACGACTGGACCGTGCTGAGCGTGGGCCACGGAGATCACGCCCTGGCGATCACAGCCGTCACCGAGGGCGCCCGCGGCGTCCTCCCCGTGAAACAGACCCCGTCCTGCGGAAACAGTTGACCTGCGTCAACAATGAAGAACCCCGGCACGAGCACGCCCCCGCAACCCCTGTCCGTGCCGGGCACACCCCGGATTCAGGGACGGATCACCAGGCCATCGCGCCGTGACGGTCACGGAAGGTCCCGGTCGGTCCGTCCGCCCCGATGGTGGCGAGCTCGACGATCGCGTCCGTCCCCTCGGTCACTGTCTGCGGGCCGCTGTGCCCGTTGAAGTCGGTAGCGGTGTAGCCCGGATCAGCCGCGTTCACCTTCACGTCCGGCCAGGACTTCGCGTACTGCGTGGTCAGCATCGTCACGGCGGCCTTCGACGCCGTGTAGAGCGGCGCGAGATACCTCGACTCGACGCGCTCGGTGTCGTGAGTGGCCGCGAACGACCCCATGCCACTGGAGACATTGACGATGACCGGGTGCGCCGACTCGCGCAGCAGCGGCAGGAACGCATGCGTCACCCGCACGATCCCCACGACATTGACCTCGAACACCTCACTGGCGTCAGCGGCCGTGATCTCGTCGGCCGGACTGTGTGTCCCGAAGACACCCGCGTTGTTGATCAGGACGTCGATGCCGCCCTCGCGAGCCTCGATGTCGGCGACGGCCGAAGCCACCGACGCGTCGTCCGTCACGTCGATCTGGACGAAACGGGCCCCGAGTGCGTCGGCGGCTGCCTGGCCGCGCTCCCGATCACGCGCACCGACGAGGACGGTGTGACCGGCCTCGAGCAGCCGACGGGCGGTCTCGTACCCGAGAGACTTGTTGGCTCCCGTGATGAATGTGGTCGTCATGCGTCCACTCTCCGCCCGCGGCGAGAGGCCAGCCAGTGCTCTCCACGACGGTAGGACGACCAGTACCAGGCACGACGACGGCCCGACGGACACAATGGCCGAGTGGACGAGACCCTGGGCACGGCACTGCACCGCTGGCGCGACCGCCTTTCTCCCGCCGACGTCGGACTGACCACACGGCCCGGACGACGCGCGGTGGGGCTGCGACGCGAGGAACTGGCCGAACTCGCCGGACTGTCGGTCGACTACGTGGTCCGCCTGGAACAGGGCCGCGCCACAAGCCCTTCGGCGCAGGTCGTCGCGAGCCTGACCAGGGCACTGCAACTCCAGCCCATGGAACGCGACCACGCCTACCGGCTGGCCGGCCTCCTGCCACCCCAGGAGGGCACGGTCTCCACACATGTTCCGGCCGGAATCCAACGGATGCTGGCCCGCCTCGGAGAATTCCCCGTGGGCGTGTTCAGCGCCGACTGGACCCTGCTGTCCTGGACCCCCGCATGGTCAGTACTGATGGGCGACCCCAGCGCACGGACACACGACGAGCGCAACCTGGCACGGGCGGTCTTCGCCACAGGACCCAGCCGGCTCGCGTCCTGGCCCGTACTCCAGGACGACGACGCCCTGAAACCCGCCCTCGTCGCCGACCTGCGCACCGCTCTCATCGACCACCCCCGCGACCACGGCCTGACCGACCTCGTCGAGGAACTGCGCTCCACCAGCGTGGAGTTCGCCCGACTGTGGGACGAGGGCACGGTCGGCCCGCACGTATCGGCCCGCAAGACCGTCGTACACCCCCAGGTGGGTGAGGTGGTCTGCGACTGCGACGTGCTCACCGTCCCAGGCTGCGACATCCGCCTCGTCGTCTACACGGTGGCAGCGGGTTCCACCGACGCGGAGAAGCTGGAGTTCCTACGGGTCACGAACGGCGTCCGCGCCGACGACCCCACACCTCCAGGCCCCGGCCTCTTCTCCACCCCATAACTCCCGACAGGACCACGAACACCAACAATCACCCCGCCGACAAAGAAGACGGCCCCCGGAAGCCCCCCACGCCGACAGCAAGCACGGAGCGGGCAGCACTTCTGATGGCCATCTGGTGATCGGGACAAGAGTGGCCGCGCTCGTCTTCTCGGAGCTCGGCGACGGCGGCGGGGCTGCCGCAGCCGAGCGAAGCGGCGACCGCTTCGGCGGGCAGGACATCGCGCTCGTGGACGGCGTAGAGGGTGGAGCCGAAGTTCTCACCGGGGCCAAGGCGGCCTCGGGGTACGGATGCCAGGGCTGACCGAGTTCTCATCCGGGCACCGGGCGGGGCCTCGCCGTGCGCGGGAGAACGTGATCGTCCTGCACGGTATGCGCTGGCCCGACGAAGTCCGCGACCCCAGCGCGCCGTACCCGCCGGCTGCTGACGCCTCCGAGGCGGAGGTTGATGAGGCGGTGGAGCTGATCGAGCGGATGGCCACCGGCCGCCTACCCGCCCCGCACGCGCGCGCCGGGAGCCATGGCTGAACTACTCGCCCTGGGGAGTCCTGAGCGATGTGCCGTGAGCTGATCTTGAGCCAGTTGGCTGAGCCATGCTGGGCCCGCGACGACCCTCCAATGGTTCGCTTTATGTGGTCGCGCGATTACGCAAGGTTTCTCGCGGGCTGCTGGCCCGGCACCTGAGATTGCCGGGCCAGGTCGCACAGAGCCAGAAGTGAGACTCGATGAGCAACACCCAGCCGACACCCTCCGGTCTGCGCGCCGACATGAAGCACCGCGCTGACGGCAAGCACCAGATGTACGGCCTCCACCTGCGCTGGCAGATCGGCGACAACCAGCCGGATCACGGTACCTGGCCCCCGCCGGCCGACTGGAACGACGGCACCGCGCCCTACCCGCACGTGTACGAGGTGTGGATCAACGACGAGGCGCGGCAGACGGTCTTCCTCCACTGGCCGTCCTGGGACTGGTCGCTGTCCAACGCCCACTGGGTGGACCTGGGCGAAGAGCCGGGCGACCGCTACGTGGTGAAGATCCGCGCCAGGACCAGCGACGGCCAGTTCACCCCGTTCACCAACGAGGTGACCGTCAACGGCAGCGAAGCGGTGAACTGGACCGCCCCGGCCCCCCGCCACGACGCCCCCGCCGCTCCCGCCTCGGCCGATCCACGGCACGGAACCGCGAACCACCCGCGCAGCCGGGCGGCCGCCGCGATCCGGGACCTGGACTCTTCACCGATCTGCGTGGAGGCACGGAAGCTCAACACCAGCACCGACTGGCATGAAGTCCTGCCGGGTGCGGAGCGGATGCTTGCCGACTACCCGTGGAACCACCAGGAGAGGTACCTGGAATACCGCAAGTTCTTCGACGGCAGCAATGTCGCCTCCACCGGGAACCCGGCATACAGCGGCCTGGACCTCGCACCGGACGACAGACTGGGCGACTGGCCGCTGACGGAGCTGGACACGAGTGCCGCCACGCAGACCTTCACCTACGACTACATGGCCTACCACACCGGTGAGACCTGGTCACACCGGTGGTTCATCACCCGCGAGGAGTGGAGCCCGGACAACGGGCTCACCTGGGAAGACCTCGACCCCACCCCCTTCCTCGTCGAGACCCACGGCAGCACCGAGGAGGAATCCACCTCCTGGGAGTTCGCCACCCTGCCACGGCGCCTGGGCCGGGCCGCACTCGTAGAGGTCTGGGGCGGACACGGCGGCCCTCACACCCCCAACGGCGAGAACGGCGGCAACACCGGTGAGTTCTTCCTGTCGACCTGCGACGTCGTGCTCCGCTGACGAGAGGGCCGAGGAACCAGTGAAGAACACGCCGGCCCGCCGGTAGCGGCCGGCGGTCTACCGGAAGACACCACCCACGATCCGGCGCGGGCCTCCCATCCACCGATGGCGGCCCGCGCCGGGCCGTCGGGCTCGCGCACCCTGAACCGACAGCCCTCGCCCTGAAGGGCGCCCGATTCTGCCCCCCGCCGACCGCATCGAGGACGTACCCGACCGGCTGCGCGACCCGGCCGCCGCCCGAGACATCCCCGACCTGGACGGCCACCACCCCCGCGTCCAAGCCGCCGTCCTCGCCACCCCCGGCGCCCGCGAACGCCTCGACAACCTCACCGACTACAGCACCCTGCCCGCCGGCCCCGCCGTATCGCGGATCGGCTGCGCTGGCGGCTGCCACGGTTTGGGGTCGGTGTTTCTTGTTGGGTGAGTGTTTGTGCGGGTTGGTTGGGCGTGGTGGTTGTGGGTGTGGGCATTGTTCTCGGTCTGTGTTCGTTCTCGGACGCGCGGGTCACCTGTTGCCGCAGCCGTCTCCATGTCCCACGGGCGCATCCCTGTTGCTCTGTCAGTGCCTGCATGGCCGCGGCCACCCCTCTCTGCGGCTCCGCTCGCCTGAACAAGGGGAGTTCTCGCGTGAGGCGGCCGTCGATCAGCCCTCATACTCTCCTGTTCGCGGTGGTGGGTTTGGATTCTGTGCGCTGTGGGCTTCGCTGGTGCAGTCTCCGGTTGCGGTGAGCTTGGCCGCCTTGGCCGCCTTGGCTGTCCTGGGGTCCCCTCCCTCTCTCCCTCTCCCTCCCTCTTTCTTGGCGAGTTCGTGCGCGGGTGGGTCGTGTCCGGTGCGAGGTGCTTGCTCACGGCGTCGTCCGGGGGCGTCTGTTCTCGGTCTCCAATATTTGTCGCTCCCGGGCCAGAGCCTTTTCCTGCACTGCTCCTCCACGCCTGTTTAGGCAGTGCTTGGGGCGGCATTCGTCGTGATCGCGGTTGGCCCGGTGTGGTGAAGTCTCGTGCGTTCGGTGTCTGGGGGAGCGGGCGGTGCCTGCGCGCCTGCCCGTTTCTCCGGGACGAGTCGGCACTGTGGCCCGTCCAGTTCCCGCCAGAACATGCGCACTGTCCTCGAACCGGCCCCGGACCTGACCCTGCCCCGGACCTGACCCTGCCCCGGGCCCTGGCCCCGCCCGACCCTGGCCCCGGGCCCGACCCTGCCCCGGGCCCTGGCCCCGGGCCCTGGCCCTGCCCCGGGTCCTGACCCGGACCTTGCCCCGGGCCCGGGTTGGCACTCCTTCGCGGTTTCACTGCCTTGCCGGTTTCTGCTGACCGGCTGGCGCAGTTCTCGTCGCTGACTCCTTGCCCGTCGGACGGCCGTTGTCTCCAACGTGCCGTGTTCCACCCCGTGATAGACGGTGGGCAGTGTTGTGATGTCGTCTCCGAGCCACCCTGTCCCTCAGGCAACGTAACCGGCTCGTTGAACGCATCACGTAAACGCGGAGGAGGGATCCCGAGTGTGCGCTACGGGTGCCGATACCCCGTCAGTCACCACGTATCGGTGGCAACGACAGGATCGGCAACGCTCGGGAACCGGTACTCCCACCCCTGCCACGCACACATAGGCCTCCCGCCACCTGCGCCCTGCCGGCCTGCCGTTCGGAAAGCGCGCCTCGCCTGGGCGGTCCACCGAGCGCATCCCCGCGACCACAGCTCCGGCCCGACCACAGCCCCGACCTGACCAGAAGGGATGGGCCACCACCCCGCCCCTGCTCCTGTACGAATTCCACTGGCCGGCAGGCTGAGCCGGTCATCCGCGGATGCTGATGCAGGATCATGACTGCCTCCCGCGTCACCGTGCTGCTGTACTCGGCCGGAGGGCCTGTGGTCGCCGGTCCTCACCGTCTCGGAGCCGACCGCTACTCTCGCCGTTCGGGGCAATCGCGCACGACCGGATCTTCCGAAGGGGCTCAGTTCCTCGGCCGCCGTCACGGCCGTTGCACCGTGACCCGCCAGCCCCTGCGTACCGGACGCTCACGTGACGCGGATACGCCCCATCCCCTGGGCTGAACTTCGAGGCCCACAGCAGCAGGGCCTCTCCACCCAGTGACGACAGTCCGGTCCATCTGCACAGGGCGCAGATATCAACCAGTCCGAATTCCGTTTCCGTTTCCGTCTCTGCCATTGCCTGCACCGCCCGGGACAGTGACACGTGAAGGGGAAGAACGCGGACGAGATCACTGCCACGTAAGTCAGCATCCTTTCAAGAGGTCAACTGAACCTTTCCGCGACCAATCTGAATATCCATCAACTCCGGACAGCAGACGC
>NZ_LBMU02000214.1 GCF_001005085.2 Streptomyces humi | reverse complement strand
CGGGCGCTCTTGAGGAGCGCGGTGTGCTGGGTGGGGGTGAGCTTGGCTTCCAGGCCGCCGGTGCGCAGGGGACTGGGGTGGGGGGCGGCGGGCTGGGCGGTCGCCGGGACCGACTGGATGCCGACGGCGAGGAAGGCCGCGGTGGAGACCAGGGCGGCCCCGACCGTGGCGCGTCTGTGGGGAAGACGTCTCACTCGAACTCCTCCTGCTTCGGCCGCCGGGTCGCGGCCGGTGAGGGACCGGGCAGACGGGTGTGCTGTCCGGGACGAGCTGAGCTGTGCGGGAAACCGGGATCCGGGACCGGGACGCGTGGTCCGTGATCCG
>NZ_LBMU02000213.1 GCF_001005085.2 Streptomyces humi | reverse complement strand
GGCGACCTTGATGGTGTGCTTGTTGTTGAAGGTGGTGCTCACCGTGCCGGCCGCGAGCGAGGCGGGCGGGGTGTGCACGACCAGGTCGCCGCCGAGGACGGGCAGGCCGTCGTAGGTGCGCTCGTAACGAGTGTGCAGGGTGCCGTCGTTGTCCTTGACGACGTCCTTGACGACCAGTTTCTCCTTGGCGCCGAGGCCGATGGTGCGGGCGGTCGCCGCGGTCCCCTGCCGGGCGCTCTTGAGGA
Organism: Streptomyces humi; assembly: GCF_001005085.2. GTDB lineage: Bacteria > Actinomycetota > Actinomycetes > Streptomycetales > Streptomycetaceae > Streptomyces > Streptomyces humi. Next base: position 15 of record NZ_LBMU02000213.1, on the reverse strand, counting down.
GCGCGGTGTGCTGGG
>NZ_LBMU02000212.1 GCF_001005085.2 Streptomyces humi | reverse complement strand
CGGCGGCGGGACGCGTGCGTCGCCGAGGTGGACGCCTTTCTCGACCGGGCCGCCGACGAGGGGCTGCTGCGCCGGGACCAGCCGACGGGCTGGGCGGGAGCGCTGCTCGTCGAACTGGTGACGCTCGCTCCGCGCCGGCTGTCACACCTGAGTCCGGCGCAGGTGGCCGACATGGTGGTGGACACGTTTCTCAACGGCCTCGGTGCGCCGTAGCCGGCGATGCGGACGAAGCCACCCACCACTGCCACCAAGCCGAAAACCACCCCCACCCCCACGCCCCACCCCCACCCCCACCCCCCCACTTCCCCTACGAACTCGCCCGCGTCCGCCTCGCCCACGGCACCCGCCTCCGACACACCCACGGCCACAAAGCAGCCCGCCACACCC
>NZ_LBMU02000211.1 GCF_001005085.2 Streptomyces humi | reverse complement strand
GTCATCGTCCGTCCGGATCAGTTGGCGTATGTGATTTACACGTCGGGTTCGACGGGGCGGCCGAAGGGTGTGTTGGTTGCTCATGGTGGTGTGGTGAATCTGGCGTTGGCGCAGGGTGTGTTGTTCGGTGTGGGTGTGGGGGATGGGGTGTTGCAGTTCGCGTCGTTCGGTTTTGACGCGGCGGTGTCGGAGTTGGTGGTGGCGTTGGTGGCGGGTGGCAGGTTGGTGGTGGCGTCTGCTGAGGAGCGGGCGGATGTGGGGTTGTTGGCGGGTTTGGTGCGGGGGTGTGGGGTGCGGGTGGCGACGTTGCCGCCGTCGTTGTTGTCGGTGTTGGAGCCGGCGGATCTGGTGGGGTTGCGGACGTTGGTGACGGCGGGTGAGCGGTTGGATGGTGGGTTGGCCGGGGTGTGGGGTGAGTGGTTCCGGTTGGTGAATGCGTATGGGCCGACTGAGGTGACGGTGTGTGCGAGTGCTGCTGTGCTGGGTGGTGGTGTGGGTGGTGGTGTGGGTGGTGTGCCGCCGATCGGGTGGCCGTTGGAGAATGTGCGGTTGTATGTGTTGGATGAGCGGTTGGTGCCGGTTGCGGTGGGTGTGGTGGGGGAGTTGTTCATTGGTGGGGTGGGGGT
>NZ_LBMU02000210.1 GCF_001005085.2 Streptomyces humi | reverse complement strand
GAAGGGGAGTGGGTGGGAGCGGAAGGGAGGTGGAGGGGAGTGGGTGGGAGGGGGTCAGGGGGCGACTATCTTCAGTGCGCTCATCCAGTCGTGTCCCTCGGGTCGCGTCTGGAGAGCCATGTGCAGCAACTGGATGCCCTCCAGCTCACGGGCGTGCCGCAGACCGCCGACGATCACCGGGTTGAGCCCGCCGGAAGCGGCCAGTTCGGCGACCTGGTCCCGGGCCGCCTCGTCGTCGCCCGCGATGAACACGTCCAACGGCAGCCCGCCGACCTCGCCCGCGACCAGCGCGCCCGCGAAGGTGGTGTTGAAGGCCTTCACCACATGGGTGCCCGGCGCCGCGGCCTTCGCGAGCTGCTGCGCGGCGGAGCTGTCCGCGGGCACCGTGAGCGAGTCGAAGGTGGCGAAGTCCACGGGGTTGGAGATGTCGACGACGGTCTTCCCGACGAGCCGGTCCGCGTACTCGGTGATGACCTGCCGGGCGGCGTCGAACGGCACGGCCAGCACCACCACGTCCGCGGACCCGACCGCGTCCGGCACGGCGGGCTCGACATCGGCCCCCGTCACCCGCTCGGCCAGGGCTTTCGCGAGGACGTCGGCCTTGGCGGGATCCGTGCCGATCAGCCGGACGGTGTGCCCGCCGGCCAGGGCCCGGGTGGCGATACCGCCCGCCATGTTGCCGGTGCCGACGATGTAGACCCGCATGGGAAGCCCCTTCCGTTGGGGGTGGGAGCTGTCGAGGGCCGGCCGGCGCGAGGCCGCCGCACTCCGACCGAACCAGGATAAAGCGCCCAGCTCACCGCAGCTCGGGCTGGCGGCTCGAAGGGCCGCGCACGTCCCCCTGCCTGCCGCCCTGCCCGCCCCCCCGGGGCCCCCGGCCGGCTGTCCGCCGGTCGTGCCGGATAGCGTGGCGATCATGGGGAAGTGGCAGATGCGGCCGGCGTCGTCGGCGGACGTCGAGGCGGTGGCCGAACTGCGGGCGGTCGTGCTGCGCGCGGATCTGGAGCGGCTCGGGCGGTACGACCCGAGGCGGGTGCGGCAGCGGCTGCGGGACGGGTTCGACGCGGACCGCACCCGGGTGATCGAGGTGGACGGCGCCTTCGCCGGCTGCGTGGCGCTGCGGCCCGCGGGGGACGCGCTCTGGCTGGAGCACTTCTACCTGGCTCCCGCGCTCCAGGGGGCCGGGATCGGCTCGGGCGTGCTGCGTGAACTGCTGGGGGAGTGCGACCGTGACGGGTCCCGGGTCCGGCTGAACGTCCTGCGGGGCAGCGCGGCCAGGCGGCTCTACGAGCGGCACGGCTTCACCGTCGAGTCCGAGGACCCGGTGGACGTCTTCATGGTGCGCCTGCCGTCCGCGTGAGCGCGGGGTCGTACGGATCACCCCACGACGCATAGGGAAAACCCTCGAATGACCTCGACGCGGCTGACATGTGCGGGTCAAAACTGGAATCCTCGCTGAGCACACGCTTCCCCCAGGGCGTGTCCACGGATCACGGACCACGCGTCCCGGTCCCGGA
>NZ_LBMU02000021.1 GCF_001005085.2 Streptomyces humi | reverse complement strand
CCACGCCATATGGCGTGGGCCTTTTCGCGTTTATGCTCGACCCCATGCGCTACGACCTGGTCATCTTCGACAATGACGGCGTTCTCGTGGACAGCGAGCCCATCTCCAACCGGCTGTTGGCCGCCTATCTCACCGAGTTGGGCCACCCCACCTCCTACGAGGACTCCATACGGGACTACATGGGATCCGCGATGCACCGGGTTCATGAGCTGGTGGAGGAGCGCACGGGACAGCGGCTGCCGGACCACTTCGACGACGTCTTCCACGCACGGGTGTTCGCGGCCTTCGAACGGGAGTTGAAGCCCATCACCGGGGTCGCGGAGGTACTGGAGAGGCTGACGGCGAACGGGGTGCCGTACTGCGTTGCCTCCTCCGGCAGTCATGAGCGGATCCGGGTGGGGCATCGCACGACCGGGCTCGACCGCTGGTTCGACGAGACGCGGGTGTTCAGTTCGGAGGACGTGGGGCGGGGGAAGCCGGCGCCGGATCTCTTCCTGTACGCGGCCGAGCGGATGGGGGTCGCGCCCGAGCGCTGTGCCGTCGTGGAGGACAGCCCACTGGGAGTACAGGCCGCCGTCGCGGCCGGGATGGACGTGTACGGGTTCACCGCCATGACGCCGGCCGACCGGCTGCGAGGGGCCACCCGACTCTTCTCCGAACCGGGGGACTTGACCGACCTGCTGGAATGACCGAGTGCACCGGGGCGGCGCTGACAATTGTCATGCCGAGCTCCGGACGATCGTTTCTACTGGGGAACCCCGCCCGGACGCGAAGCTGAGGGCATGACGAAGACGACGAACACCGGGTCCCAGAGCAAGCAGCAGCCCGGCGCGCTGGCGAACCTCCGGCCGCTGGTCGTGGATGTGGCGGTACCCCTCGGGTCGTACTACTTCCTCAAGGAGGCCTTCGGGACGAGCACCTTCGCGGCGCTCGCCTGGAGCAGCGTGGTGCCGGCCGCGCGGACGGTGTGGAGCGTGGTCCGGGAGCGTCAGGTCAACGCGTTCGCGGGGCTCGTCCTGCTGGTGAACGTGGTGTCGTTGGGGCTCAGCCTCGTCTCCGGTGACCCCCGGCTGATGCTCGCCAAGGACAGCGGGGTCAGCAGTGTCATCGGGATCGCGATCCTGGTGTCGGCGGTGCTGGGCCGGCCGATGATGACCGAGGGACTCAAGCCGTTCATCCTGAAGGGCGACCCGGCCAGGGCGGCGGCCTTCGAACGGCTGCGGTCCGGGTCCGCCGCGTTCCGGCGGGCGGAGCGGATGTACTCGCTCGTGTGGGGCGGGATCCTGCTCGCCGAGTGCGTGGTGCGGGTCGTGGGCGCGTACACGCTGCCCGTGGACACCATGGTCTGGCTCGGCTCGGTCGTCCTGGTGAGCGCGATCGGGATCGGGATCGTCGTCAGCGGCGGGCTCGCCGCGGAGCCGATGGCCCGGATGATCACCGCTGAGAACAGGGTGCGGCCCGAGGTGGCTGTCGCCGCCTGACACCACGTGAGGTAAAGCTGAAGGAAATTCATCTTTGGCTGGATCTACCCACGAGTACGCCGGGGCCCTACGCTCGCCGCCATGACAGATGTGCTGCGGCGCGGTAGGGCCTCGTTGGCGTTCAGCTTCTTCACGCAGGGCGCCACCTTCGCGCTGCTGGTGACGCGCATCCCCGCGATCCAGGACCGGTACGGCGTCTCCGACGCGCTGCTGCCGGTCTTCCTCGCCGCGGTGCCCATCCTGGCCGGCGTCGGCAGTGTCACCACCGAGCAACTGGTGAAGCGGGTACGGCCCAGCAGGCTGCTGCGCTGGTCCCAGCCCGTGGTGATGCTGGCGCTGCTCGGGGTCGGGGCCGGCGGGCACCTGGCCGAGCTGGCCGTGGCGCTCGGCGTGTTCGGCCTGGCCGTCGGGGCGCTGGACGCCTCGATGAACATGCTGGGAGTGAGCCTTCAGCGGACGTACGGGCGGAGCATCATGCTCAGCTTCCATGCCGCGTACAGCCTCGGCGGGATACTCGGGGCCTCGCTGGCGTGGGTGGGCGCGCACTGGCACCTCGCGCTGTGGGTGTCGTACCTGCCGGTGGTCGCGGTGCTGTTGCCGGCCGCGCTGGTGGGGAGCCGCTGGTACGTGGACGGCGGTCCGGCGCCGGTCGAGGAGGGGGCGCCCGCGGGTGGGGGCGGTGTCGTCTTCAAGCTGCTGCTGCCGCTGTGCCTGGTGATGACCTTCGCCTACATCGGGGACTCGACGGTCTCCAACTGGAGTGCGAAGTACCTGAAGGACGTGCTGGGCAGCAGTGAGCAGCTCGCGACCGTGCCGTACAACGTGTACATGGTGACCACGCTGGTCGGGCGGGCCATCGGGGACTTCGGGGTGCGCCGGTTCGGGGCGGTGACCGTCGTACGGCTGGGGGCGCTGGTGGCGGCGGTCGGGTTCGCCGTGGTGGCGGCGGCGCCCGGGGCGTGGGTCGGGATGGGCGGGTTCACTCTGCTGGGGCTCGGGTTGTGCGTGCTGGTGCCGCAGACCTTCGCGGCGGCGGGGCGGCTGTTCCCGGGGGCTTCGGACGCGGCCATCGCCCGGCTGAACATCTTCAACTATGTCGGTTTCCTGATCGGTTCGCCGTTGGTGGGGGCGCTGGGCGACGCCTGGAGCTATCGCGGGGCGATGCTGGTGCCGATGGTATTGGTGCTGGTGACCTTGGGGTACGCCCGTTCGTTCGCGACCGGCTCGGACCGATACGGTGGCGGGCATGAGCGGCCGCGCACAGCTGATGTGGGACGAGGCAGTAACGGGCTATGACTTCGGTCCGGGCCATCCGATGGACCCGGTCCGGCTGGCGTTGACCCGGAGTCTGGTGAACGCCTTCGGGCTCGACCGGGCGGTGGACGTGGTGGCGGCCAAGCCGGCCGGCGAGTCGACGTTGCGGCTGGTGCACCGGGAGGACTACGTCGAGGCAGTGAAGGCGGCTTCGGCGGAGCCCGCGGCGGCCGACCAGTCGTACGGCCTCGGGACGGTGGACGATCCGGCCTTCGCCGGGATGCACGAGGTGGCCGCGCTGATCGCGGGGCAGACGGTGGCGGCCGCGGAGGCGGTGTGGCGCGGGGACGCCGATCACGCGGTGAACTTCGCGGGCGGTCTGCATCACGCGATGCCGGGGGCCGCGTCCGGGTTCTGCGTCTACAACGATCCCGCGCTGGCGATCGCGCGGCTGCTGGAGCTCGGTGCCGAGCGGATCGCCTACGTGGATGTCGACGTGCATCACGGGGACGGCGTGCAGGCCGCGTTCTGGGAGGATCCGCGGGTCCTGACGATCTCGCTGCACGAGCACCCCCGGACGCTGTTCCCGCAGACGGGGTGGCCCGAGGAGACCGGGGCCGGCGCGGGGGAGGGGGCCGCCGTGAACGTGGCGTTGCCCGCGGGGACCGGGGACGCGGGGTGGGTGCGGGCGTTCCACGCCGTCGTGCCGGAACTGCTCGCCGACTTCCGGCCGCAGGTGCTGGTGACGCAGCACGGCGCGGACACGCACTTCGAGGATCCGCTGGCGCATCTGGCCGTCTCGCTGGACGCGCAGCGGGCCGTGCAGGTGGCGTGTCATGAGCTGGCGCACGAGTACGCCGGTGGGAAGTGGGTCGCGCTGGGGGGCGGGGGGTACGAGGTGGTGGACGTCGTTCCCCGGTCCTGGACGCATCTGGTGGCGATCGCGGCCGGGCGGGAGATCGAGCCGGAGACGCTGGTACCGGAGGGGTGGCGGCAGGAAGTGTTCGCCCGGACCAGGCAGTTGGGGCCGGGGCGGATGACGGACGGGCGCTGGCCGGTGGGGTGGGCGTCGTGGGACGCCGGGTACGATCCCGCGGACCGGCTGGACCAGGCGGTGCTGGCCACCCGACGGTCCGTGTTCCCGCTGCGCGGGCTGCTGGCCTAGGGGTTTTCCGCCCCCGCCGCCCCTACCCGTCCCGTCCTCCAGGGGGCGAGCCCCCTTCGACCCCTCGGGCAGGCGGGTCCGGCCGGTCCTGGGGGCTGCCGCCCCCAGCCCCCCGCTTCGGCCTGGACGGCCTCGTCCTCAAACGCCGGACGGGCTGGAGAGCGGGTGCCCGTCAGGCGGGCCGGGCAGCGAGCGGCCGTCGGACGGGCTGGAGAACGCGCGCCTGCCGAGCGGGCCGGCCGGCGAGCGGCCGTGGGACGGGCCGGCGAGCGGGTGTCGGACGGGCTGGAGAACGCGCTCCCGCCGAGCGGGCCGGCCGGCGAGCGGCCGTCGGACGGGCTGAAGAGCGGGTGTCCGTCGGGCGGGCCGGGCAGCGAGCGGGTGTCCGTCGGGGGGGTTGGGCAGGTTGGGCCAACCGTGGGGTGTTGGGGCGTTTTCCGGTTCTTTCGGGGGTGGGTCCGGCACCATCGCAGCCGTGTTGAGCGTTGGTGAGCTTCGTGCGTATCTGGTGGCCGTCCGGCTTGCCGGGGCGGTGGCCACTCCCCGGGAGCGGAGTCGGCGGAACTACCGGTTGTTCGCGGCTCGGGACCCCCGGGTGCTGATCGGGATCGATCCGCAAGGACGCTGGGGCGAGGCGGAGTTGGTTCGGTTGATGGCGGCCAAGTGTGGGGTTTCGGACGATCCCCGGTGTGTTTCAGGGCATGATGTGATCGATCCGGCACGTACGGTGGCCGCTCTGGACGCCTTCGCCGAGCGGGTGCGGGAGGTCGCCCGGCGGCGTGGGCCCGTGCTGTTCGGGACCGGGCATCCGCACCGGCTGATCGGCTTCTACGCCGGTCTCGCGGACGCGCTGTCGGCGGCGGGCTGTGAGGTTCTCACCCCGGCGCAGGGTCGCTGTGTCGACATAACGACCCGGTTCGGTCTACGTACCGGCGACCTCGATTACGTACAAGGTGTCGGGTTGGTGCGGGAGTCGGGAGGCGAACGCCCCGGTTGTGCGCCGGGGACGCACACGCATTCGCCGCTGCCGGTTCGGCTGGCCCTGGAGGCCGCGGCGAGGGGTGACGGGCCGTTGCCCGAGCTGGTGGTCGGCGACCACGGATGGGTCTGCGGTGCAGGTCAGCTCGGGTTTGAGGCCATTGGTCTGGCGGATACGGATGACCCCGCGGTCTTTGTGGGAGAGGCCGAGGGGGCCGTGTCGGTGGCCGTTCCGGTTGATGACGGCGTGCGGTCTGAGTACTACATGCCTCTCACCCGCTACGTACTCAATCGAGCGTGTCTGTCACAGTAGGCCGCCGATGGGTGCACCTCTTCCCCACTCGCATCACCCGCCCCTACATTGGGGAGTGAGCACGCAACGACGAAGAGTCACCGGAAGGGGAAGCCGGTGGCCCGTCGAGTGCGGAAGGTTCGGGTGTGTGACATGGGTGCAGACCAGAGGCCTCTGAACGAGGTTGTGTTCCTTACCGTGGCGGAGGTCGCCGCGGTGATGCGAGTGTCGAAGATGACCGTGTACCGGCTGGTGCACAGCGGTCATCTGCCCGCGATCCGGGTGGGGCGGTCCTTCCGCGTCCCCGAGCAAGCGGTACACGAGTACCTTCGCGAGAGCTACGTGGGGGTCGAGACCGCCTGACGGCGTGTTCCGGGGCACCCCGGAACACCTCGATTACGACCTCAGCGCTCGGGCGGGTAGGCTAGCCCCTCGTAGGTCGTATGGGCCCATGGCGCCCAGCACCGAGTGATGAGAAGTGAGCGAGGGTAGTCGTGGGCTCTGTTATCAAGAAGCGGCGCAAGCGGATGGCCAAGAAGAAGCACCGCAAGCTGCTCAAGCGCACGCGCGTTCAGCGCCGTAACAAGAAGTAAGTACGGCGCCGAGCCGCGAGAGCTTGTGTGTGGCCCCCCACCAGTACGGTGGGGGGCCACACGCATTTTCCGGCCGTTGCGGCGCGTCGTGGCCTGTCGGGGGTCATGCCGGCGCAACACCGACCCGCTAAGTTGGCCCGCGTACGGGAACACGGAAGAAAGGCGCTGATCTTGGGGAAGGTCGTGCTCGTGACCGGAGTGGCCCGTCAACTGGGGGGCCGGTTCGTACGACGCATTCAGCGTGACCCCGAAGTGGACCGCGTCGTCGCCGTGGACGCGGTGCCGCCCGAGCACCATCTGGGCGGGGCGGACTTCATCCAGACCGACATCCGGCAGCCGTCCATCGCCCGGGTGCTCGCCGAGAGCGGGGCGGACACCGTCGTCCACATGGACGTGACCGGGACGCCGCTGGGGAGCGGCAGCCGGGCCAGCGTCAAAGAGACCAACGTCATCGGGACCATGCAGCTGCTCGGCGCCTGTCAGAAGTCGCCGAACGTCAAGCGGCTGGTGATCAAGTCCAGTACGAACGTGTACGGCTCCGCGCCGAAGGACCCGGCCGTCTTCACGGAGACGACCCCGCCGAAGTCGCTGCCCAGCGGCGGGTTCGCGAAGGACACGGTGGAGGTCGAGGGGTATGTGCGCGGGTTCGCCAGGCGGCGGCCCGACGTGGCCGTGTGCGTGCTGCGGTTCGCCAACATCCTCGGCCCGACCGCCGACACCCCCCTCGTCTCCTACTTCTCGCTGCCCGTGCTGCCGACCGTGCTCGGCTACGACCCCCGGCTTCAGTTCGTGCACGAGGACGACGTCATCGACGTCCTGCGGATCGCCGCGCACGAGCCGGCCCGGGGCACGCTCAACAGCGGCACGTTCAACATCGCCGGCGACGGCGTGCTGCTGCTCTCGCAGTGCTCGCGGCGGCTGGGGCGGCCCACCGTGCCGTTGCTGCTGCCGGCGGTCACCTGGGCCGGCTCGCTGGTGCGGACGCTCGGCATGAGCGACTTCTCGCCCGAGCAGATCCGGCTGCTGACGCACGGCCGGGTGGTGGACACCGTCCAGATGCGCGAGACGCTCGGGTTCCGGCCCAAGTACACGACGGCGCAGACCTTCGCGGACTTCGTGCGGGCCCAGGCCCCCGGGCTGCTGCCGCCCGGGGCGGTGGCCGCGGCCGTCGACCGGATCGCCGCGTTGCCCGCGCTGCACGGCGGGCACACGGTGCCGAAGGACCCGACGAGGACCGCGACGAAGTCTTCGCCGAAGACCCCGTCCCAGAGCGCCAACTGAGGAGCGCAGCAACGATGGCGGACGCCAAGGTCATTCCGTTCGACGACGACCGGTCCCGCGGGGCCGCCGCGCAGCGGCCTGCCCGGCGCCGGAGTGCGGGGAGCCGCCGTAAGGGCGGCGGCGAGCAGGCGGCGGTGCGGGAGCAGGCGGGGGCGCGGGAGCAGGCGGGGGCGCGGGAGCCCGGGGCGGTGCGTGAGTCCGGGGCGGTGCGGGAGTCCGGGGCGGTGCGGGAGGTCCAGCCTCTCGCCGGGCGGATCCCCGCGCAGGAGGATGTGCATGTGACCCGGGAGAACACTGAGACGGGTGCGGAGCGGCAGCCGCACGACGAGGCCGGCCTGGAGCGGCGCGTCGCGCGCGGACTGGCGTTCCTGCGGCGGCGGCTGACCGGGGACTACGAGGTCGACGACTTCGGCTACGACGAGGAACTGACCGACCAGGTCCTGATGTCCCTGCTGCGGCCGGTGTACGAGAAGTACTTCCGCGTCGAGGTGAAGGGCATCGAGAACATCCCGGCCGAGGGCGGTGCGCTGATCGTCGCCAACCACTCCGGGACGCTGCCGCTCGACGGCCTGATGATGCAGGTCGCCGTGCACGATCACCATCCGGAGAATCGTCACCTCAGGCTGCTCGCGGCGGACCTGGTGTTCGTGCTGCCGGTGGTGAACGAACTGGCCCGCAAGCTCGGGCACACGCTGGCGTGCGCGGAGGACGCCGGGCGGCTGCTGGAGCAGGGGGAACTGGTCGGGGTGATGCCGGAGGGGTTCAAGGGCATCGGGAAGCCGTTCGGCGAGCGGTACAAGCTCCAGCGGTTCGGGCGGGGCGGGTTCGTGTCGACCGCGTTGCGGCAGGGGGCGCCGATCATCCCCTGCTCGATCGTGGGGGCCGAGGAGATCTACCCGATGATCGGCAACGCGAAGACGCTGGCGCGGGTGCTGGGGATCCCGTATTTCCCGTTGACGCCGACGTTTCCCTGGCTGGGGCCGTTGGGGGCGGTGCCGTTGCCGACGAAGTGGACGATCCAGTTCGGGGAGCCGATCGTCACGGACGGGTATCCGCCGGAGGCGGCGGAGGATCCGATGCTGATGTTCAACCTCACCGATCAGGTGCGGGAGCAGATTCAGCACACGCTGTACAAGCTGCTCGTACAGCGGAGGTCGGTGTTCTTCTGAGGGGTGCGACTTGTCTGCGGGCCGGTGGGGGCTGGTCGCGCAGTTACCCGTGCCCCCGGGGCGGCGGCTTCGCCGCCCCGGGGGCACGGGGATTCCTAGTTGCTGCTGTCCTCGCCGTCGATGCCCAGGCCCGGTAGCAGGCCGGGCAGGAGCGGGGGCAGGGTCACGTTCGGTTCGCTGGACGTGGTCTTCGACGGGGCCGGAGTGCTCGTGCCCGTCTTCGGGGGGTCCAGGAGGCCGCCCGTGGTGCCGCCGATCAGGCTGTCGTCCGCGCTGCCGGTCGCCGAACCGCTGGGTGTCCCGGTGCTGGACTCGTGGCCCGTGGACGAGCTGCCGGAGGACGTCGGAGCCGTCGACCGGTGGCGGCCCGAGGTGCCGGTGGACGCCGTACCGGAGTCCTGCTTGCCGGTGCCGCCGCCGGTGTTCTGGGGCGGCTGGGGAAGCAGGGACTGTAGCGGGCCGACCTCTTCGTCTATGGCCGCGAAGCCCGCCGACACCTGCTGGCTGACGTCCCCGAGCTGGACGGGGAGCCGGTCGCGCAGGGCGCCCCAGGCCTCGCGGTGGGACTGGGCGAAGGCCGACAGGGCCTGGATGGGTCCCAGCGAGTTCGGGTCGCGCTCGTAGGCCTCGTGGAGCAGCCGGTGGCCCTCGGTGACGTCGTGCTGCATGCCGGACAGCGTGCGGCGGATCTCACCGATCGACTCGTGGTCGAGATGGCCGCCGCGGTCCCGCTCCATCAGCCGGCGGGCCTCCATCAGCCGGGTCGAGGCCTGGTCGAGGTAGGTCTGGCCGCGCTGGTCGTCACCGTTGGACAGGTAGTTGAGCTGGAAGTCCTCGATGCCGCGCTTGAGGCCGTACAGCGAGTCGCCGGGCAGCGCGTCGGAGCTGGCGGCGGCGACCCCGCCGAAGGCTCCGGCGGCCACGCCGACGCTCAGGCCGCCCGCGGCGAGCCCCTTCGTGAGCCGGGAACGCGGTCGCAGTTTGCCCAGGGGACTGGCCCGGTGCGCGCCCTTGGACCGGCCGGCACGCTGCTCGGGCAGTGCCGTGTCCGCCGCCCCGCCCAGGGTGCCCTCCGCCAGCATGGCCTCCATCGCGGCCACCAGCTGAGCCCGCTGCACGACCTTGACCTCGGGGTCGAGCTCCGGTTTCGGCAGTGCGGCGAGATCCGTCGCCAGGGCCAACAGCTCGCCCCGCTCGGTCCGTTCGGCCCGGTCCGCTGTGACCGGTGGATCGCCCACCGGTCCCTCGGACGGCTCGGCCGCCGGATCCCGGCCGGGCTGCTCCTCCAGGGCCTGGGCGAAGGCGTTCGCCCGCCGGTGTGCCGATACGTTCGCGATCACTGGCGGCACCTCCTCTCGTCATGACGGTCGACTCCCCAGGGGGTCCTGAGGGTTGCACGCCCTCGACCGGACCACACGATCGTGTGATCAGGGTCTTGCTGGACGTGACCACAGGGAGCCTGTATCCCGCACAACGAGCGGCTCGGCACTTGGGTTACGGACGAACGGAGATCGGCTGAGAATGGCAACGGGCCTTCACGGAACGTGAGTTGAGTGTCGCCCGGAGTGCCCGCCTCAGCGGGCGTCCTCCGGGAGGAGCCGGGCGAGGGTGCGCACGGCCCGGTACTGGAGGGTCTTGATGGCGCCCTCGTTCTTGCCCATCACCCGGGCGGTCTCGGCCACCGAGAGGCCCTGGAGGAAGCGGAGCGTCACGCACTCCTGCTGCTGGGGGTTGAGGCGTCGTACGGCCTCGAGCAGGGCCGCGTTGGAGAGGGACTCCAGGACGGAGTCCTCGGGGGAGCGCTCCACCTCGTTGGCGTCGAGCATCTCGCCGGTGGTGACCTCCAGGCGGAAGCGGCTCGACTTGAAGTGGTCGGCGACCAGGTTGCGGGCGATGGTGACCAGCCAGGCGCCGAAGTCGCGGCCCTGCCAGGTGAAGGTGCCGATCCTGCGGAGCGCGCGCAGGAACGTCTCACTGGTGAGGTCCTCGGCGGTCGCCTTGCCGCCGACGCGGTAGTAGATGTAGCGGTACACGGTGTCGCTGTACTGGTCGTAGAGGCGGCCGAAGGCGTCGGACTCGCCGGCCTGCGCGCGCTCCACGAGATCCATCATCCGGGCGCTGTCGCTGTCCGCGGCCGGACGGCGGGCGGTGGTGGCGGTGCCGGTCGAACGGCCGCGTCTGCCCACCGCGGCGCCGCCGTCGGCCAGTGCGTAGCACGGGCCCACGGGGGCGGCGGTGGCGAAGGCGGGGACGGCGTACGCGGTGGGGACGAGGCCGCGCAGCGTCTCTTTGACCGTTGCGACTGTTGCGCGCAGCGTAGCCAGGCCCGAGGCGTCAACCCCGACGTGTGGGTACACGGGACTCCCAGAGGCAGAGCTTTCATCACGTGCAGTGCGGAACCGTTCACCCGTCGTAGCGACGGAGGGGTACCGGTTTGCGTCTGAGGAGAATAACGCTTCGTGCAGGCACTGCTACACCGAGTTGCTCAAATCGTCGATTGCGTCGCTTCTCTTACCGATTTGAGCCGGTTCAAGTGCCGCAGAGTGATTGATTGGTGATCAGAAAGGTGCGTGTTCCGGCGGAGTCGAGGGCGTGTTGGGGCACCCGCGCGATAATTCGGGCGCGCGGGGTCGGCCGCGGGTGTTCGGGTGCGTCCGGTCGCCGGGCATGGCCGGGCAGCGCCCCCGTCAGGGGCGCGCGGTGAGGTCCCTCCGGGTTACCGGCGCCGCCGGCTCAGCGCGATCGCCGCGGCGGTGCCGCCGGCGACCGCTCCCACCCCGGCCGCCGCCGGGATCCCCACCTTCGCCGCCTTGCGGCCCGTCCGGTAGTCGCGCAGCCGCCAGTCCATCTCCCGGGCGTGCTTGCGCAGCTTGGTGTCCGGGTTGATGGCGTACGGATGACCGACCAGGGACAGCATCGGGATGTCGTTGTGGGAGTCGCTGTAGGCCGCGCAGCGGGACAGGTCGAGGCCCTCGGCCGCGGCCAGCGCGCGTACCGCCTCCGCCTTGGCCGGGCCGTGCAGCGGCTCGCCGACCAGTTTGCCGGTGTAGACGCCGCCGACCGACTCGGCGACCGTGCCGAGCGCGCCCGTCAGGCCGAGGCGGCGGGCGATCACGCCGGCGATCTCCACCGGCGCCGCCGTGACGAGCCAGACCTTCTGGCCCGCGTCCAGGTGGGCCTGGGCGAGGGCGCGGGTGCCGGGCCAGATCCGCTCGGCCATGTACTCGTCGTAGATCTCCTCGCCGATGGTCTGGAGCTCGGCGACCCGGTGGCCCTTGACGATGGACAGGGCCGAGTCACGGGCCTCCTGCATGTGCTCGGGGTCCTCGACCCCGGCCAGCCGGAACCACGCCTGCTGCCAGGCGAACCGGGCCAGGTCGCGGGTCTCGAAGAACTTGCGCTTGTAGAGGCCCCGGCCGAAGTGGAAGATGGCGGCGCCCTGCATCACCGTGTTGTCCAGGTCGAAGAACGCGGCGGCCTTGTCGTCGCCGAGCACCGGGAACTCCGGTTCCGCGGCTTCGTCGACGGGCGCCGGCGCTTCCTGGTTCTTGCGCGCGGCCTCTGCCGAGGCCTCGCCTGCCAACACGCTCCGCGCCGTGGCGGAGCGCCTACGGGGAGTGAGCCATCCGAGAGCGGCCATGTCGTGAGCATAGCCAGTCCGTTCGGCGGTTCCGGAGTCACGGGAGTTCGATGGGTGTGAACTCTGCGCGACCGGGTCGTGAAGGCTGATGCGGAACGCGTGCAGAAGGCGGCGGGCGTGCCCTGCCAGGGGCGGGACAATGGACGACATGAGTCCCCTCTTCGGCCGGAAGGTGCCCGCGCCCCGTGTGCGGCTGGTCACCCTCATCCGTAAGCCCGGCTGCCATCTGTGTGATGACGCACAGGCCGTGGTCGAGAAGGTGTGCGGTGACCTCGGCGTCCCCTGGGAGCACCAGGACATCACCCAGGACCCGCGGCTGCACGACCTGTACTGGGAGCAGATCCCGGTCGTACTCGTCGACGGTGAACAGCACACCTTCTGGCGCGTGAACGAAGAGCGGCTGCGCAAGGCACTGACCGACTAGTCCAAACCGGCGGGAAAGTGGCTTAGGATCGACGGCGGCTTGGTCTCGGGGGGCGGGATTCGTAAGGAGCGTGTACGGTTTTGCCCCCATCGGAGAGGGAGCGCGAGAGGGAGCGCGAGAGGGAGCGCGAGCGGGTGTGCGCCGGTTCCGTGCGACTGCGCCGGGGGCGCGTGACCCCGGTCACGTTGGCCGGGCAAATCGGACACCATCTTTGTGCACGCGTTCACAAAGACATAGCCTGCTGTCGACGGGGCGGTCTGGGTACGAGTGACCGTCCGCAGCCCCGCTCAACCCGTTGGAGCACCGTGGCAACTGGCCGAACTCACCGACCGGCGACCCGCAGCCGAGGTATCCCCGAGGCCACCGTCGCCAGGCTTCCGCTGTACCTCCGGGCGCTGACCGCACTGTCGGAGCGCTCGGTGCCCACGGTCTCCTCCGAAGAGCTGGCCGCCGCCGCGGGGGTCAACTCCGCCAAGCTGCGCAAGGACTTCTCCTACCTGGGTTCCTACGGAACGCGCGGTGTCGGCTACGACGTCGAGTATCTCGTCTACCAGATCTCCCGTGAGCTGGGCCTCACGCAGGACTGGCCGGTCGTGATCGTCGGTATCGGTAACCTCGGCGCCGCCCTCGCCAACTACGGCGGGTTCGCCTCCCGTGGCTTCCGGGTCGCCGCGCTGATAGACGCCGACCCGGCGATGGCCGGCAAGCCGGTCGCCGGTATCCCGGTGCAGCACACCGACGACCTGGAGAAGATCATCCAGGACAACGGCGTCAGCATCGGCGTGATCGCCACCCCCGCCGGTGCCGCGCAGCCCGTCTGCGACCGGCTGGTGGCCGCCGGTGTCACCTCCATCCTGAACTTCGCGCCGACCGTGCTGACCGTCCCGGACGGCGTCGACGTGCGCAAGGTCGACCTCTCCATCGAGCTACAGATCCTCGCCTTCCACGAGCAGCGCAAGGCCGGCGAGGACCACGGGGGCACGGTGCCGCCGGCCGCCGCCCACCAGGAGCCCGGCGAGCAGGGACCCGACGGGGACGTACCCGCCGTGATGCCGGCATGAGTCTCCTCGTCGTCGGGCTGAGCCACCGCAGCGCCCCGGTCAGCGTGCTCGAACGGGCCGCGCTCGCCATGGACGCCCAGGTCAAGCTGGTCCAGGACACGGTCGCCGCCGAACCGGCCTCCGAGGCCGCGGTGCTCGCCACCTGCAACCGCATCGAGCTGTACGCCGACGTCGACAAGTTCCACGCCGGGGTCGCCGAGCTGTCCACGCTGCTCGCCCAGCACAGCGGGGTCGGGCTGGACGAGCTCACTCCTTATCTCTACGTGCACTACGAGGACCGGGCCGTCCACCACCTGTTCTCGGTGGCCTGCGGGCTGGACTCGATGGTCGTCGGCGAGGGGCAGATCCTCGGCCAGATCAAGGACTCGCTGGCCCGCGCGCAGGAGCTGCACAGCGCCGGGCGGCTGATGAACGACCTGTTCCAGCAGGGCCTCAGGGTCGGCAAGCGCGCCCACTCCGAGACCGGCATCGACCGGGCCGGGCAGTCGCTGGTCACCTTCGGTCTCGAGCAGCTGGCCGCCGGTGCCGATGTGCAGACCTGGGCCACGGGCAAGAAGGCGCTGGTCATCGGCGCCGGTTCGATGTCCTCGCTGGCCGCCGCGACGCTCGCGCGCGCCGGGGTGGCGGAGATCGTCGTGGCCAACCGGACGTACGACCGGGCCGAGCGGCTGGCGCGGATCCTCACCGAGGGCGACGACACGGACGTGACGGCCCGCGCGGTACCGATGGACGCGGTGCCGGGCGAGCTGACACGTGCCGACGTCGTGGTCTCATGCACCGGGGCGACGGGGCTGGTGCTGACGGCGGACGCGGTTGCGGCCGCCGTCGAGGGGCGCACCGGTGAGCCTGTCACCGAGATCGTCGCACCGGCGGCGCCGAAGCAGCCGGTCGCGGGCACGAGCCTCGGCGCCGACGAGAACTGCCCGCTCGACCTGGCCGCCGAGCAGAGTGGTTTCTCGGTGCTCGGCGAGGCCGCCGTCGCCGGGATGGCCGCCGCCGAGCTGGAGCAGCACGCGGCCTGGGTGGACAACGGGACGGTGGACATCCGGGAGGCCGGCCGCCGGACCCCCGAGACCGTCGAAGCCGACGCCGAGCTGATCGGCGCGCTCGCCGCGACCGCCGCCCGTACCGGCCGGATCCCCGAGCGGCGCAGGCCGGAGCCGGTCGCCGGGTTCACCCGTCCCGCCCCCGCGCTCTTCCTCCTCGACCTCGCCATGCCCCGTGACATCGACGCGGCCGCGCACCGGCTGGCCGGGGTCCGCCTGGTGGACATCGAGTCGCTGGCGGAGGCCTCCGCGGACGCCCCGATGGCGGCCGACGTGGACCAGGTGCGGCGGATCGTCGCCGACGAGGTGGCCGCGTTCGGCGCCGCCCAGCGGGCCGCGCACATCACACCCACCGTCGTGGCCCTGCGGACCATGGCCGCGGACGTCGTCGCCGGCGAGATCGCCCGGCTCGACGGGCGCCTGCCCGACCTGGACGAACGCCAGCGCGGGGAGATCCGCCAGGCCGTGCACCGGGTCGTCGACAAGCTGCTGCACGCGCCGACCGTACGGGTCAAGCAGCTCGCGGCCGAGCCCGGCGGCGCCGGGTACGCGGACGCGCTGCGGACCCTGTTCGACCTCGACCCCGAGACGGTGGCCGCCGTCTCCCGGGCCGTGGACAGCACGACCGAGAAGGACCGACCGGTATGAGTGACAATCCACTGCGACTGGGGACCAGGCGATCCAGACTCGCCATGGCCCAGTCCGGGCAAGTGGCGGAAGCCGTGAGCCAGGTGACCGGACGGCCCGTCGAGCTCGTCGAGATCACCACCTACGGCGACACCTCCCGCGAGCACCTCGCGCAGATCGGCGGCACGGGTGTCTTCGTGACCGCCCTGCGGGACGCGCTGCTGCGCGGCGAGGTCGACTTCGCGGTTCACTCGCTGAAGGACCTCCCGACCACCCAGCCCGAAGAGCTGGTGCTGGCCGCCGTGCCGGTGCGCGAGGACCCCCGGGACGTGATCGTCGCCCGGGACGCGCTGAAGTTCACCGACCTGCCGCGCGGGGCCCGCATCGGCACCGGTTCGCCGCGCCGCGCGGCACAGCTCAACGCGTACGCCCGCGCGCACGCGCTGGACATAGCGACCGTCCCGATCCGGGGGAACGTCGACACCCGGATCGGATACGTGCACGACGGCGAGCTCGACGCGGTGGTGCTGGCCGCGGCCGGCCTGAGCCGCATCGGGCGCATCGACGAGGTGACCGACTTCCTGTCGGTCGACACGGTTCTGCCCGCCCCCGGCCAGGGGGCACTGGCGATCGAGTGCGTCGCGGACAACGCGTCGCTGATCGCCGCGCTCGGGGAACTCGACGACCCGTTCACGCGGGTCGCCGTGACCGCCGAGCGGTCACTGCTCGCCGCCCTGGAGGCCGGCTGCTCCGCCCCTGTGGGCGCGCTGGCCGACCTTCTGGCCGACGGGCAGACTGTCAAGGAAATGCGCCTGCGGGCAGTCGTCGGCACGACCGACGGCACCCGGACGGTGCAGATGTCCACCACCGGTCCCGTGCCCGAGACATACGACCAGGCGACGGCGCTCGGTCGCGAACTCGCCACCGAGATGCTTGCCCAGGGCGCGGCCGGTCTGATGGGGGAGCGAGCACAGTGAGCCCCACCAACCTTCCCGCCGGCCTCGATCACGGGCACGTCACCTTCCTGGGTGCCGGACCCGGGGATCCGGGACTGCTGACCTTGCGTGCCGTGGAGGCACTGTCCAGCGCGGACGTCCTGGTCGCCGAGCACGACGTGCTCGACGTGATCAGGAGCCACGCCAGGCAGGGTGTCTCCGTCGTGCCCACGAACCCGGATCCCTCGTCGGATCCGTATCCGGGCACAGGCACGCCTCAACTCACGGTTGTTGACGGCGTGTCAGCAACCGCTTCCCTCCCGCCCGCGCGGGATGCGGCTCATCTTGTCATGGAGGCCGCGCGGGGTGGCAGGCGGGTCGTCCGTGCGGTGTCCGGGGACCCGGGACTTGATACGTACGCGACCGAGGAAATGCTCGCCTGCGCCGCCGCCGGTGTGCCCTTCGAGGTCGTGCCGGGTGTCGCGGCCGTGGTCGGGGTGCCGGCGTACGCCGGTGTGCCACTGCGGGACGCGCAGGGCACGGACGTCCGGTTCGTGGACGCCCGGACCGCCTCCGACCGGTGCTGGACCGAGGTCGGTGCCTCGGACGGCACGGTCGTGGTCTCCACGACGCTGGACTCGGTGGCCGCGGCCGCCGGGGAGCTGGTCGCCGCGGGCCGCAAGCCGGACACCCCGCTGACGGTCACCGTCGCCGGTACGACGACCCGGCAGCGGACCTGGACCGCCACCCTCGGCACCATCGCGCAGGCGCTCAAGCAGGCGAAGGTGCTGCCCTCGCCCGACGGCGGCCGGCCGGTGATAGCCGTGGTCGGTGAGCGGTCCTCCGCCGCCCAGCGCGACCAGCTGTCGTGGTTCGAGTCCAAGCCGCTGTTCGGCTGGAAGGTGCTCGTGCCGCGCACCAAGGAGCAGGCGGTGTCCCTCTCCGACCAGCTGCGGTCGTACGGGGCCGTACCGCACGAGGTGCCGACGATCGCCGTCGAGCCGCCGCGCACGCCCCAGCAGATGGAGCGGGCGGTCAAGGGGCTCGTCACCGGACGGTACGAGTGGATCGCCTTCACCTCGGTCAACGCCGTCAAGGCGGTCCGGGAGAAGTTCGAGGAGTACGGCCTGGACGCGCGCGCCTTCGCGGGCATCAAGGTCGCGGCGGTCGGCGAGCAGACCGCCAAGGCGCTGGTCGCCTTCGGCGTGAAGCCGGACCTGGTGCCGAGCGGCGAGCAGTCGGCCGCGGGCCTGCTGGAGGACTGGCCGCCGTACGACCCGGTCTTCGACCCGATCGACCGGGTCTTCCTGCCGCGCGCCGACATCGCCACGGAGACCCTGGTCGCCGGGCTGATCGAGCTGGGCTGGGAGGTCGACGACGTCACGGCGTACCGCACCGTGCGGGCGTCGCCGCCGCCGGCCGAGACCCGCGAGGCGATCAAGGGCGGCGGGTTCGACGCCGTGCTCTTCACGTCGTCCTCGACCGTGCGGAACCTGGTGGGTATCGCCGGGAAGCCGCACAACGTGACGGTCATCGCGTGCATCGGCCCGGCCACCGCCAAGACCGCGGAGGAGCACGGGCTGCGGGTGGACGTGATGGCTCCGGAGCCGTCGGTCGGCAAGCTGGCCGAGGCGCTGGCCGAGTTCGGCCTGCGGCGGCGCGCGAGCGCGCTGGAGGCCGGGGATCCGGTGACGCGGCCGAGCGAGCGGCGGCCGGGGGCGCGCAGGAGGCGTACCACTACGTGAGGTAGGGCGAGACACCACGTGAGGTAGGGCGAGAGGGGTCCGGGGCTGAGCCCCGGGCCCCTTTTCGACCATTCGCTGCGGGCCCCCGCGGGCCGGTGGGGCTGGTCGCGCAGTTCTCAGCGTCCCTGACGGGGCGCTTCCCCTTACGCCGTGTCGTTGGCGAGGATCTTTTTGAGGTCCGCTACCACCGTGGGGATCTCACGGTCGAAGGCCAGGCCGTCGATTCCCTCGTCCGTTACCACGGCCAGGAGGGCTCGGGTGCCCACCGCCGTGACGATGACGTGGCCGGCGCCGCACTGGGCCGTCAGCTGGCGCAGGGTTCCCGTGCCGCCCTGCTCCGCGAGGCGGTTGCCCAGGGAGAGGGCGGCCGAGGCCAGGGCGGCCATGGACTCGGGGTGGGTCTTGTCGGCGTCGGCGGCCACCACCAGCCCGTCGACGGTGGCCAGGACGGTCTCGGAGACGCCCATCACCCGCTCGCGCAACGAGACGAGGATGTCCTGCACGGGGTCGTTCATGGTGGCTTCTTCCTGTGCGGTCGTGCTCGGTGGTGCGGAGGCGACGGCCTCCCCGGGGCTCAGCGCTTGCGGCGGGGGAGCGGGGCCGCCGTGGGGTGCGGTGCCGCCGCCGTGGCGGCGGGTGAGGTGCGCGGGGCCGTGCTGGGGCGCGGAGCGGGAGCGGCGGCCGGGGACCGGAGGAACCCCTCGGCCAGCAGGTCGCGGAGGTCCAGCAGCACGGCGAACAGCCCGCGGCCGAGGGTGAAGGCGATGTCCCGGGGGGTCCGGCGGCCGTCGGCGGCGGTCAGTACGGTGCGGTGCCGGGCGGAGAGCCGCGCGACGCGTCGCGGGTCGCGGGCCTCCGGGGCCGGTTCCAGGCGGTCGCGGGCGAAGCGGGCGGTGGCGCCGCGCTCGTTCGCCAGCAGCCGGAGCCGGCGGGCGTTCTCGGTGACCAGACGGTCCGGGGACACCGCGGTGCCGGTGTCGAGAAGAGACCGGGGAGCGGTCACCTCCCAGCCGTCCGGGCTGGTCAGGGCCAGCGCGAAGGCCGCGTCGAACAGGGCGGCCCGGCCGGTGATCTCCAGTTCCGCGGCGCCCAGCAGACCTCCGGCGACCAGTTCCAGGGCCACCCGCGCGGGGTCGGCGCCGGTGGCACGGACGGCCGTCCAGTCCTCCTCCGCGATCCGGTGCGACTTG
The DNA here is from genome assembly GCF_001005085.2 of Streptomyces humi. GTDB lineage: Bacteria > Actinomycetota > Actinomycetes > Streptomycetales > Streptomycetaceae > Streptomyces > Streptomyces humi. The sequence continues at coordinate 221,512 of NZ_LBMU02000021.1, read as the reverse complement.
AGGAGGAGCACCTCCACACCGGGGGCGCCGGGGGTCTCCATGCCGACGACCATGCCGTCCCGGACGTGGATGGCACCGCCTGGCGTGCCCGACACCAGGACGGTCGCGGTGGCCTTCTCGGTGTGCAGACCGGCCAGCAGCGCAGGAACGTTTCGGGTGGTGGGTGCGTCCGGGGTCATGCGAGCAGCCGGCCCGTGTGCTCGGCCAGGTCCCGCAGCGCCCAGGTGATGTTCGTACGGTGCCGGTCCACCAGGGCGAACAGGAGCAGCGGGTCGCCCTGCCGCTCGACCCGGGTCGTCACATGATGGTGGGCGGTCGTGGTGACGACGATGCTCTCCAACTCGCCCGTGAAACCGGCGCGGTTGAGGTGTGTGCTCACCAAGTGGGCCGTTTCCTGGGCGTCCTGGGCCGGTCCCGGCTCGCCCCGCTCGGCGTAGGAGAGGCCCGTCACGCCGTCCAGGAGAGCCGCGGCGGTCACGCCGGGCGTCCCGACGACGCCGTCCAGGACGGTGTCGAGCGAAGCCATGAGTTCCCCCTCCTGACGCTCGCTTCGCACAGTACTTTATTGCCAACTCTTGCAACACTGGCCAAAGATGAGGCTTATTCGGACTCGGAGCGTTCGGGAAGCAACCCCTGTGGAGCTGCTTGCGTCCGAGTCGACCCACGCAAGGAATCGAGGGCAGCAGCGTGAACATCGAGACGACGCTCAAGGAAGCCATGGGCATCGACGGGGCCCTCGGAGTCGCCCTCGTCGACTACGAGAGCGGCATGTCCCTCGGCGTGCTGGGTGGCGGCCCCCACCTGGACCTGGAGCTGGCGGCGGCCGGGAACACCGAGGTCGTCCGCGCCAAGCAGCGCACCCTGAAGTCCATCGGCCTCGACGACGAGATCGAGGACATCCTGATCACGCTCGGCGGCCAGTACCACCTGATCCGGCCCCTGACCGGCGTCGGTGGCTCGCTCTTCCTCTACCTGGCCCTGGACCGGGCCCGCAGCAACCTCGCCCTGGCCCGCCACAGCCTCAAGAAGCTGGAAGGCCAGCTGGAGGTCTGAGGTCTGAGGTCTGAGGTCTGAGGTCTGGGGCTGAGGTCTGGGGCTGAGGTCGGAAGTCTGAGGCCTGAGCCGGTCCGGCGGTCCGGCTTCCGCGCGGGCGGGGAACGGGCGGGGAAGGGGTCGGGGCGCCGACGTCCCGTCGGCAAGCGGGGGCCGGGGACGGGCGTAGCGTGGAGGCCATGACGACGTACGGCTCCTTTCCCGGTACCCGGCCGAGGCGGCTGCGGTCCACCCCCGTCATGCGGCGCATGGTCGCCGAGACCCGGCTGCACCCCGCCGACTTCATCCTGCCCGCCTTCGTGCGGGAGGGCGTGAGCGAACCCGTGCCCATCACCGCGATGCCCGGGGTCGTCCAGCACACCCGGGACAGCCTGAAGAAGGCGGCGGCGGAGGCCGTCGAGGCGGGCATCTCCGGGATCATGCTGTTCGGGGTGCCGGAGGAGGGCAAGAAGGACGCCCTCGGCACACCCGGGACCGACCCGGACGGGATCCTCCAGGTCGCGCTGCGGGACGTGCGCGCCGAGGTCGGCGACGACCTGCTCGTCATGTCCGACCTGTGCCTCGACGAGACCACCGACCACGGGCACTGCGGGGTGCTGGACGCCGAGGGCCGCGTCGACAACGACGCCACCCTGGAGCGGTACGCCGAGATGGCCCAGGTGCAGGCCGACGCCGGCGCCCACGTCGTGGGACCCAGCGGGATGATGGACGGGCAGATCGGCGTCGTCCGCGACGCGCTCGACCAGATCGGGCGCGAGGACGTGGCGATCCTCGCCTACACCGCGAAGTACGCCTCCGCCTTCTACGGCCCGTTCCGGGAGGCCGTCGGCTCGTCCCTCAAGGGGGACCGCAAGACGTACCAGCAGGACCCGGCCAACGTGCGCGAGTCCCTGCGGGAGCTGGCCCTCGACCTGGAGGAGGGGGCCGACATGGTGATGGTCAAGCCGGCCGGGCCCTACCTCGACATCCTCGCGCGGGTCGCGGACGCCGTGGACGTGCCGGTGGCCGCCTACCAGATCTCCGGCGAGTACTCGATGATCGAGGCCGCCGCCGAGAAGGGCTGGATCGACCGCGACCGGGCGATCCTGGAGACGCTGACCGGCATCAGGCGGGCCGGCGCGCGGAACATCCTCACGTACTGGGCGGTCGAGGCCGCACGCATGCTGGACTGAGGGCGTTTCCACAGCAGTTGGGTGTTGGGTTGGCGGGCGTCCTCGCCGCCGCCCCGCACCCTTCGCCGACCGCGCCGCGGCCGCCGCCGGCCTCGCCGTCAAGGCCTGAGCGCTCCGGCCCCGTTCACCAGTCGAGGGCGTCGGCGCGGTTCTGCTGCCAGTACGTCACCTGGAGCGAGCTGTCGTAGTACACGCCCTTCGCCGGCAGCGACGGGAGCGCCGACGCCCCGCCGCTGCTGTTCGGCGTCATGCCCTGGAAGGCGACGGTCAGCTTGTGGCCGGTGGTGCCGCCGTCGCCGCTGCCGTCGGCCGCCGACAGCAGGACACCCGCGTACCCGGACTCGCCCGGCGCGAGCGTCGTGACCGCCTGCGGCTGGGTCTCCTTCGCGCCCTGCGGGGCCCACTGCATCTCGTCGAAGCGGAGGATCGGGTAGTACGTCAGGTCGCAGAGCTTGCTGCCGGTGTTGGTGACCGTGATCAGCATGTGGTTCAGGGGGCGGGAGAGCGACTGGACCCTGACGGCCGTGTTCGAGCCGTTGCAGAGGACGCGGTCGGCGGAGGCGTCGTCCTGGCCGCCGCCGGACTTCTTGGCGGTCGTGGTGCCGGCGGGGGTGCGTGCCGACTTGCCCGCACCCGTGCCCGTGCTCGTACCCGTGCCTGCCCCGGTGCTCGTTCCGGTGCCCGTCCCGGTGCTCGTACCGTCGGCCCCCTCCGAGGCCTTCGGCGTGGCCGCGGCCGACGCCGTGGTCGACGTGGCCGTGGCCGAGCCGGCCGTGCCCTCGTCCTTGGTGCCCGTGCCGTCCTGGCAGGCCGTCAGGGCGAGGGCGGCGACGGCCGTGCCGGTGGCGGCGAGCAGACGGAGGCGGCGGGTGGTGCGCATGGCGAATCCTCTTTCGAGTGACGGCGTGCTTGGATGGCCACAGCCTGTGGGCCGCCCCGTCCCGTCCGCCACAGCCGCCGGACGATCCGGGACACTGGAACGCCCACACCGGCTTTGACCTGGGAGAACAGCCCTTCCCTGGAACGGGGGAACGGGACGCGGGGGGACGGAGGAACGGTGTCGGACGGCACGGCTGGAAGCGGTTTCGCGGAGCTGCTGCGGGAGTTGAAGGACCGCTCGGGGCTCAGCTACGGCACGCTCGCCAAGCGGTTGCACATGAGTACGTCGACCCTGCACCGCTACTGCAACGGGGACGCGGTACCGACGGACTACGCGCCCGTGGAACGCCTCGCCCGGCTCTGCAAGGCAGGACCCGCGGAACTCGTCGAACTGCACCGGCGGTGGGTGCTGGCCGACGCGGACCGGGGGCGCAAGCAGGAGGCGGCGGGCCGGCGGGAGGAGCGGGCGACGCGGAACACGCGGGACGCGGGCCCGATGCCGGTGGCCGACGCCGAACCGGAGGGCGACGCCGCAGCGACGGTCGGCGCCGAACCCGCGGTGCAGGCCGGACCGTTGGCGGAGTCCGCACCGTCGGCCGAGTCCGAGTCCGAGTCCGATTCCGAGTCCGAGGCCGATTCCGAACCCGATCCCGAGTCCGAGTCCGGGGCCGGGGCCGGGGCCGAGTCCGGGATGGGGGCCGGAGGTGCGGTTCGGGCGGGTGGCGGTGGGCGTTCGCGGTGGGCTCTGCGGCCCGTGCTGCTCGCCGGGACCGTGGCCGTCGCGCTGCTCGGGGCCGCCGTGTTCGCCGTGGGGCTGCCCTCCGGCGGGAGCGGTGACGACAAGCACGCGGGCCCCGCGGGTGCCGCGACCCCGCTGACCCACGGCCCGCGGACGGCCACGCCGTCTTCCTCGGGCACGCCGTCCGGCGCCACCCCGTCCCGGTCCGCGTCCGCCTCCGCCTCCGTCACCGACCGGGCGACCGAAGCCGGTACGGCCCCCTCCTCGGCCGCCGGCGGGACCGGGACCGGCACGTCCGCCGTGCCGCCGCTCACGGTCAACACCCAGCCCTACTCCTGGGAGAGCCCCTGCTCCCAGCGCTACCTGATCGACCGGCCCCCCGCCGACGTGGCGCCGCCCCCCGTGGAGTCCGACGCGGCCGCCTGGGTGGCCGCGCACCAGGCCGTGTCCTCGGGAGAGCAGTACGTCACGCTGACCGTGCAGGGCACCGGCTCCGAGTCCGTGGTGCTGGAGAGCCTCACGGTCCGCACGGTGGACCGCGGCGCACCCCTCGCCTGGAACGACTACGCCATGGGCTACCCGGGCGTCGGCTGCGGCGCGGGCGTCCCCACCCGCTCCTTCACCGTCGCCCTGGACGCGATGCGGCCGGCGGTCGTGCCGGAGTCGGGACACCGGGACTTCCCGTTCAAGGTGAGCGAGTCGGACCCCGAGGTCTTCTACGTCAGGGCCGACGCCTCCGCGTACTCCGTGGGCTGGTACCTGGAGCTGGCCTGGTCCAGCGGGTCGCGGCACGGGACCCTGCGGATCGGCGACAAGGGGCGGCCGTTCCGCACGAGTGGCAACAACGGGCGGCCGGCCTACGAGTTCCCGCTGGGCGGCGAGGCCTGGCGGTCCGGTTCGCCGGCGTCGGCGGGCTGAGCGCGGACGGTCCCGGCGGCGCGGTCCGCGTCGCCGTCGGGCCGCAACCGGGCGGCGGCGGACGGACCTTCGTCGCGTACGCCCTGGCCGTCCCGGCATCCGCTCAGGGTGGTCACGGCGACCAGCGCCAGGGCGGCCGCCGTCAGGAGACGGCGCCTGGCGACGGCCGGGGTGCGGTGCGTGGCGGACATGCGGGTGCTCCCTTGACGATCTCGGCGCGGTCGAAGTGGTCGAGGTGGTCGACGTGGTCGGTGATCCCGAAGTGCCCTCAGCCTGCGCGGCGGTCGGCCCGAACCGCCAGGGCACCCCGGGAATTCGGGACGCCCGGACCTGGTCCACGCCGGTGACCTGCACGGATCCCGCCCCCTGGGACGGCGGTACGGGACGTTCGAGGACCGTCGGGAGGGTCTGGGAGGCGTCCGTCCGGATCGCGGAATCACAGGTGTAGACGGCATCTACCTCTCTAGGCTCCGGCCAGGACGACGATCAGCCCGAGGAGCCCGAGGAGCCCACCATGACCGCCACCCCAGCTTCCCCCGCCCGTGCCTCCGCCCCGCCTCCGCCGCTCGCGGCCAGGGCCCGGGCCGTCGGTGGTTCGCCGGTCCGGGAGATCCTCGCGGTGACCGCGCGCCCCGAGGTGATCAACTTCGCGGGTGGGCTGCCGGCTCCCGAACTGTTCGACCGGGAGGGCATAGCGGACGCCTTCCGGGCGGTCCTGGCGGAGACCCCGGAGCGGGCGCTTCAGTACTCCACGACGGAGGGCGAGCCCGCGCTGAGAGCCGGACTGGCCGCCCGTCTCTCCGCCCGGGGCCTGCCCACCGACGCCGACGACCTGCTCATCACCACCGGCTCCCAGCAGGCACTCTCACTGCTGGCGACCGCGCTGGTCGAACCCGGGGACACGGTCCTCGTGGAAAGCCCCTGCTACCTGGCGGCACTTCAGGTCTTCGGGCTGGCCGGCGCACGGGTGCTGGCGGTGCCCTGCGACGCGGACGGCGTCGACCCGGCGGCCCTGGCGGAGCTGATCCGCAGCGAGCGGCCCAAGCTCCTCTACCTCGTCCCGACCTTCCAGAACCCCACCGGCCGCACCATGCCGGCCGCCCGCCGCGCCGACCTCGCCGAGACCGCCGCCCGGCACGGCCTGTGGATCGTCGAGGACGACCCCTACGGCGAACTCCGTTACGACGGTGAGCCCGTCCCCTGGATCGCGTCCCTGCCCGGCGCCGAGGACCGTACGATCCTGCTCGGATCCTTCTCCAAGGTGATGGCCCCCGGTCTGCGCCTGGGCTGGCTGCGCGCCCCCGGCGGGCCGCGCCGCGCCTGCGCGGTCGCCAAACAGGCGGCCGACCTGCACACCCCGACCCTCAACCAGCTGGCCGCGGCCCGCTACCTGGACGTCCTGGACGGGCACGTCGCCAAGGTCCGTGCCGTGTACGGCGAACGCCGGGACGCCATGCTCGCGGGTCTCCCCGACGCCCTCCCGGCCGGCTCGGTGTGGAACCGGCCCGAGGGCGGCATGTTCCTCTGGGCGCGGCTCCCGGAGCCGTACGACACCACCGCGCTGCTGCGGCGCGCGGTGGACCACCTGGTGGCCTACGTCCCCGGCGAGCCCTTCTACGCCGCCGACCCCGACCGCTCGACCCTGCGCCTGTGCTTCGTGACGCAGACCCCGGAGGAGATCGGCGAGGGCCTGGACCGACTGGCCGAGGCCCTCAGGGCCTGATGCCGGTCAGTCCCACCAGAAGTGCCAGTACCGCTCGCCGAGCAGTTGCTCGGCGTACGACGTGAGGGTGTCGTCGGTGCCGGGCAGCACCGTGTAGGGGCAGAACGCGAAGTGCTCGACGGCGATCGCCTCCGCCGCGTCCAGGTCGGTGGGCGGGGAGGCGACGGAGACGGCGAGGTGGTCCAGGCCGAGGGCCACCACGCGTATCCCGAACCGGTCCTCCCAGGAGCGCAGCACCGAGCACAGCCGGGCCACGTCCTCCTCGTGGTTGACCGGGCCGCTCCAGCCGAGCGCCGCCGGTATGTCCGCGCTGCGCCGCGCCGGCACCAGCGCCAGGTGCGGCTCCTTCAGCCAGGGCCGCCCCTGGCTGAGCGCGTCCGCGACCTCGGCGGCCCGTGCGTCCGGGGCGGCGACCAGTGCGCCGGCGGGGGCCAGTCCCGGCCACTCCTCGTCCTCCGGAGGGTCCTCCTCCCAAAGGTCCTCCAGCACGTCCTCGGCGTGGTGGTCACCGGGGTACGAGGTCTCGGCGGGTGCGAAGTCCCAGTCGTCCAGCTCGGACACGTCGACGAGGACCGGCAGCAGGCCCGCCCGGCCGGCCTGCGCACCCAGCGCCGTCCAGGTGCCGGGCCCCGCGGGCTGACCCGCGTGCCACAACAGGGGTTCGTGCCAGGGCCCGTGGAGTGTCGCGTCGATCAGTCTCCCGGGCGGGAGCTGCAACCCCAGGGACCGACCACTCGGATCGGTCGCCAGCTTGGGCAGCGGGTTGGGAAGAGTCGCCATGGCAGTGAACTGTAGAGCCGCCCACTGACAACGCCGCCGGGCACGGTCACTTGAGGGCGGCGGTGAAGGCGGCCCAGGGAGCGGGACCGAGCGCGAGGGCCGGTGCGTCGGGGGAGGGGCCGTTCTTGGAGTCCCGGACGTGGACGACGTGGGGACAGGCGGCGACTTCGACGCACTGGCCGCCTTCGCTGCCGCTGTAGCTCGACTTCCGCCAGGCGACGGCCACTTCGAGGCAGGCGTCACCTTCCGGACCGCTGTAGCTGGACTTGAACCACTGGGGGGCCACGCTGGTCATTGCTCTCCTAGCAAGCGGTCAAGCAGGTCCATCGAGTCCTGGGTTGTCAGGGCCTGGGTCCGCAGCATCGCATACTTGCGCGCGAGCCTGGAGACCTCGTCCGCGTCGGAGACCCACTGGCTGCCGCGCTGGGATTCGGCGTACGCGAGGTGCTGGTGGTCCGGGGTTTCGAGGAGAGTGAAGGGCCCGTCGACCCCGGCGTGGTAGGGGCTGCTCAGAAGCAGGAACTGCAACGAGACGCAGGGCAGTTCGGCGATCCCGCGCAGGTGACGGAGCTGGGCCGTGCGCACCTGCGGTCCACCGAGTGCCATCAGCAGCACCGGTTCCCAGACGACGAAGCTCAGCGTCGGCGCGTTGCTGCGGTGCAGGATCTCCTGGCGCTCGAGCCGGGCCGCCGTCCGCGTCTCGACCTCGTCCCCGTCGTAGGCGGGCACGCGGTTGCGCAGGACGGCCCGCACGTAGGCCTCTGTCTGGAGCAGGCCGGGGAGGACCGCGTTGTCGTACCAGGACAGGGCGATCGCCTCGCGTTCGTGCTCCATGTAGACCTCGGCCCACATCGGGAACTGGTCGACGTCCGGCAGGTTGGCCACCCCCGCCGTCAACACATCTTTCGTGTCCAGCACTTCGTCCAGCAGGGCCGCCGTGTCCGGTTTCAGTGCCCGCCTGCCCTGTTCGATGGACGCGATCGTCTGGTCGTCGAGGCCCACCCGGAGACCCAGCTCGGTCTGTGTCAGACCGGCCGCCCGGCGGGCCGCGCCCAGTTGCTTGCCGAGCATCTTCAACGACGTCTGGTTCTTCGGCCGCGGTGGCTTCTTCGCGCTCATGTCGGTCTCAATCCCCTGGGGCACGCGTACGTCACCGGGTCGGGGCCCGTACAAAAAATCCGTACGGGTCCACTCCCTGCACCAGGCTGGTCACTCTGCGCGACATTCGTCCCGTGAACGACCGAAACGAACTCCTCTACCCGCGCGAACAGTTCTACGCCCGGGAGCGCCGATCCGTGCCCGCTGCCAGGCGGTTCGCCGGGCAGTCGCTCAGGTGCTGGGGGCTGGCGGGCTGGGTCCGCGCCGACGACATGTCGCTGTGCGTGAGCGAGTTGGCCACGAATGCCCTCCTGCACGGCGTGCCGCCCGGCCGTGGCTTCCTCCTGCGGCTGCGGTACGACGGTGAGGCCGTCCGCGTCGAGGTGCACGACAGCGGGCCGGGCCTGCCGACGGCCGCCGGGCAGGCGGACACCGTGGACGAGGGCGGCCGCGGGCTGCTGCTGGGCGGGGCGCTCGCCGACAAGTGGGGGGTGACCGAGCGACAGCTCGGCAAGGTGGTGTGGGCCGAGTTCGAGACCCCCGTCGTCGCGGGCGTCACCGCGGCACGGAGGTGACGCACTCCCGGCCGCCGTCCCCGGCGGGGCGGAAGCAGGTCCGGATCGTGGTGCCCGGGGCGGTCGCCGTCATCGGGGTGTACACGAACGCGTCCGCTTCGGCGGCCGTCCTGATCTCGGCGCCGTGCACCCGGCCGCCTGCCGTCACCTTCAGCCGGTCACCGACCCGCGTGCCCCACATGCGCGCCCAACTCGTCCCGCACTCCTTGCTGTAGCGCACCTCCAGCCAGGCGCCGCCGGCCGTGTGACGGGTGGCCAGCGTGACGGGGGAGGCGGCGCACCGCATGGCCATCGGGCTACGGCCCTCGCAGGCCGCGCCCCGGCAGTGCGGGGCGGACGGTGCGGGGTCCTGGTGCGGGGCCGCCTCCGCGGACGCGCGCGAAGCGCCGTCGGCGCCCGACGGCAGCAGTGCGACCGCCACCGCCACCGCGCCCACGGCCACCGCGCACACCGACGCCAGCACCGCCACGGCGACGACGCTCCGGTGCCCGGCGAGACGGGAGGCGGGCGCGGGCGCCGCGGTGGGCACCGCACCCGTGGCCGGGCCCGCGGCAATGGTCGTGGGCGAGCCCGTGGCAGTGGTCGTTGGCGTGGTCGTGGTCGTGGCAGTGGCAGTGGCAGTGGCAGTGGGCGTTGGCGTTGGCGTGGTCGAGGGCGTGGGTGTCGCCGTCGGTGCAGTCGGTTCCTTTCCCCGGCCGCTCCACTCCGATTCCGCGATCTCCCACAGGGCCAGGCAGCGCCCGTCCGGTTCGCCGGCCAGTCGGCACAGTTCCTGGACCGCCTGGCGCGGGGGCAGGGACTTGCCGTTGAGATAGCGCTCCCAGGACGACTTGCTGAAGGCCGTCTTCGTCGCGAGCGCCGCCATGCTCAGGCCGGTGCGGGCTCTCAACTCCCGCAGCGAGGCGGCCAGCCGGGTCCGTTCCGGGGTCATCCCCGCAGCGCCTTCCAGGTGCGCGGGCCCACGATGCCGTCGCCGACCAGCCCGGCCCGTTTCTGGAACCGCACCACCGCGCCCCGCGTCAGCGGGCCGAACATGCCGTCGATGCCGCCCGGCGAAACACCCGCCCGGCGCAGCAGGCACTGCACCTCCACGACGTCCGGCCCCGACTCGCCGTACCCCACGGTGGCGTCCCCGGTCCGGCTGCTGCCCGCGTACCAGGCTCCGTCGACCCGCTTCAGACGGCAGCCGTACGAGGGTGTCGAGGCCGGTGCCGACGCGGCGAGCGGAGCCGTCCGCGGCGTCTCGTCGTCGTCGGCGCCGGAGCGCCCGGTGAGCCATGAGGTCACCAGCACGGCCGACGACACCGCGAGTACCAGCGCCACCGCCCCGGCCGCGAGCGCGAGCCGCAACGACCGTACGGAGAGCCGTATTTCCCCGACGGGGCCGGGGGGATCGGCGGGAGCGGCGGGGCGGGCGAGTTCGGCGGGAGCGGCCGGTTGGGCGGGAGCAGCCGGTACGGCGGTTCCGCCGCGGTCCTTCCCGTTCTCCCAGGCCTCCGCCGCCACCTCGCGCAGCGTCAGCAGGCGGGTCGGATCATCCCCGCCGATCCGGGCCAGTGCCGCCACGGCCTCCCCGGGCGGCAGTGACCGGCCGCCCAGATACCGTTCCCACGACTTGGGGCTGTACCCCGTCCGCGCGGCGAGCTGCCGCACGCTCAGCCCGCTGTGGTCCTTCAGCCGGCGCAGACGCACCACCAACTGCCGTACGCGCGGATCCAGTTCAGCGGGCAGTGCTTTCCAGCGCGACATGTCCCCCCCCGATGCGGTCACGAACCGTGGTCAGCGGCCCCCCGCTCCGACCGCATTCTGCATGAGCATGGCCACCCCTGTACGGCCGTCCCGTCACTCCGTCCCGCGGGAGGGTGTCAGTGCAGGTCAGAGAAGGTGGCGTCCCAGGATGCCGCCACTTCGCCGACAGCCGTGGCGGGGCCGGCCGGGCGGCCCGCACCGTGGTGGCGGCACCGGCTCGCCGAACGGGCCGGGCGCCGGCCCACGACCTGAAAGAGGAACGCATGCGACCGAACGTTCTGGCCCGGACCCTCGTCGGAATCACCGCCGTCGCCGGTCTCGCCGCCGGTTCCCTGGCGACCGCCGGCACCAGCTTCGCCGCGCCGGTCTCGCAGCCGGCGGTGAGCGCGCAGGCCGCCACCCTGGCCTCCTACGAGAACTTCGGCCTGACCACCGCCGAGGCCAAGAACGTGCAGAACTTCCTGGCGGAGTACTGGGGCTACACCGACGGCATCGACGGCCAGCTCGGCCCCAACAGCTGGAAGGCGTTCCAGCGCTGCCTCACGAAGTACTGGGGCTACACCGGGGCCATCGACGGCGACCCCGGCACCAACACGATCAAGGCGCTCCAGCGGCTGCTGAAGGCCGACTACGGCTACACCGGTGACATCGACGGCATCGCCGGCTCGGGCACCCGCGCCGCCTTCAAGCGCTTCGCCGCCTGACAGCCGCGACAGCCGCACCATCCGAACAACGGCCTGTGGCCGCTCCTCCCCCGGGAGGAGCGGCCACAGGCCGTTGTCGCGGTGCAGACGCTCAGAGCCGCTCGGGCGTCCGGATGCCCAGCAGGGACATGCCCTGGTGCAGGGTGCGGGCCGTCATGTCGCACAGGAACAGGCGGTTCTCCACCTGGGCCGGGGTGTCGGCCTTGAGGACCGGGCACTTGTCGTAGAACGACGTGTACAGCGAGGCCAGCTGGTACAGGTACGCGGACAGCTTGTGCGGGGCGTACTCCGCCGCCGCCTCGAAGACCGTGTCACCGAACGCGTCCACGTGCAGGCCCAGCGCCCGCTCCGCCGTGTGCAGCGCCAGCTCGGGGTGGGCGGCGGGCCGCACCTCTCCCGCCTTGCGCAGGATCGACTGGATACGGGCGTACGCGTACTGGAGGTACACGGACGTGTCGCCGTTCAGCGAGACCATCTGGTCCAGGTCGAACTTGTAGTCCCGGTTCGCGGAGGTCGACAGGTCGGCGTACTTCACCGCGCCGATGCCGACCTGGGCGGCCCGCTCCTGGATCTCCGCCTCGGTGAGGTCCTGGGCCTTTTCGCGTACGACCTCCGCCGCCCGCTGCACGGCCTCGTCCAGCAGGTCCTCCAGCCGGACGGTCTCGCCCGCACGCGTCTTGAACGGCTTGCCGTCCGCGCCCAGCACCGTGCCGTAGCCCATGTTGTGCGCGGTGACGTCGTCGGTGAGCCAGCCCGCCCGCCGCGCCGTCTCGAAGACCATCTTGAAGTGCAGCGACTGGCGGACGTCCACGACGTAGATCAGGGACGTGGCGTGCAGGCCGGCGACCCGGTTGCGGATCGCGGTCAGGTCGGAGGCCGCGTAGCCGAAGCCGCCGTCCGCCTTCTGCACGATCAGCGGGACCGGCTGGTCGTCCTTGCCCCGGATGTCGTCGAAGAAGACCACGAGCGCGCCCTCGGAACGGACCGCGACACCGCTCTCCTCCAGGATGCGGGCGGTCTCCGGCATGCCGTCGTTGTACGCCGACTCGCCCACGATCTCGTCGTCCCGGATCTCCATGTCCAGCTTCTCGAAGACCGAGTAAAAGTAGACCTTCGACTCGTCCACGAACCGCTGCCAGAGGTCGAGGGTCTCCTTGTCGCCGGACTGGAGGGCGACCACCCGCTTGCGGGCCCGCTCCTTGAACTGCTCGTCCGCGTCGAAGACCGCCCGGGACGCCTTGTAGACCCGGTTCAGGTTCGACATGGCCTGCTCGCCGTCCGTGTCGGTCTCCGCGGACAGCTCGCCCGGGTTCTCGATCAGGTACTGGATGAGCATGCCGAACTGGGTGCCCCAGTCGCCGATGTGGTGCCGGCCGATCGTCTTCTCGCCGGTGAAGTCGAGCATGCCGCGCAGGGCGTCGCCGATCACCGCGGAACGCAGGTGGCCGACGTGCATCTCCTTGGCGACGTTCGGCTGGGCGTAGTCGATGACCGTGACGCCCGGGTCGGCCTTGGCGGCCACGCCGAGCCGGTCGCCGTCCGCGTACCGCGCGGCCAGGTTCTCGGTGATCGCCCGGTCCGCGAGGGTGATGTTGAGGAAGCCGGGGCCGGAGACCTCGACGTCCTGGATCAGGTCCGCGCCGGTGGTGATGTGCGAGACGACCTGGGTGGCCAGCTCCCGGGGGTTGGCCTTGGCCTTCTTGGCGGCGGCGAGGATGCCGTTCGCCTGGTAGTCGGCCCGGTCGCTGCGTCGCAGCAGGGGGTCCACGGAGGCCTCCGGCAGGGTGGCCGAGAGGGCGTTCGTGAGCTGCTGGTTGACGGAGTCGCTGAGGGACGTGACCGAGGCCATGGGGTGGGAGCCGTTCTCCTCGTGGGTGCTGGTAGACGGATCCAGTATTTCACGGGGGGTAAAGGGGTTTTTGCGGCTACGGGTGTGGGGGGCTCCGTACGCGGCCGGATGCGGGTGCGTCGTGGCTGGTCGCGCGGTTCCCCGCGCCCCCGGACGGCGGCTGTGCCGCCGAGTGGGGGCCAGGGGAACCTCGCGGTCCTTACAGGGCTCTTGTGTTATGGCGTTTTCATGGAAGGCGTAGTCCCTGGGACAATGGACGCGCCAGCCGTGCGACCGTACCGGCTGCCCCGTGTCTGAAAGAAGGACGTGCCGATCGTGGCTCAGAGCACCGAGACCACCGACTGGGTCTCCCGTTTCGCGGATGAGGTCATCGAGGAGTCGGAGCGTCGGGCCCCGGGCAAACCGGTCGTCGTCGCGTCCGGGCTGTCCCCCTCCGGGCCGATCCACCTGGGGAACCTCCGCGAGGTCATGACCCCGCACCTGGTCGCGGACGAGGTGCGGCGGCGCGGTCACCAGGTCCGGCACCTGATCTCCTGGGACGACTACGACCGCTACCGCAAGGTGCCCGCGGGCGTCGCCGGTGTCGACGAGAGCTGGGCCGAGCACATCGGCAAGCCGCTCACCTCGGTGCCCGCCCCGAAGGGGTCCGCCCACCCGAACTGGGCCGAGCACTTCAAGGCCGCGATGGTCGAGTCGCTGGCCGAGCTGGGCGTGGAGTTCGACGGGATCAGCCAGACCGCGCAGTACACCTCGGGCGTCTACCGCGAGCAGATCCTGCACGCCATGAAGCACCGGGGTGACATCGACGCGATCCTCGCCCAGTACCGGACCAAGCCGAAGACCGGCAAGAAGCCCCAGCAGAAGGCGGTCGACGAGGCCGAGCTGGAGGCCGAGGAGGGCTCGGGCGCGGCCGCCGAGGACGACGGGTCGTCCGGGTCCGCCGGGTACTTCCCCTACAAGCCGTACTGCGGCGGCTGCGGCAAGGACCTGACCACCGTCACGGCGTACGACGACGACACCACCGAGCTCACGTACACCTGCACCGCGTGCGGCTTCTCGGAGACCGTCCGGCTCAGCGAGTTCAACCGCGGCAAGCTGGTCTGGAAGGTCGACTGGCCGATGCGCTGGGCCTACGAGGGCGTCGTCTTCGAGCCGAGCGGTGTCGACCACTCCTCGCCCGGGTCCAGCTTCCAGGTGGGCGGGCAGATCGTCGGGATCTTCGGCGGCAAGCAGCCCATCGGGCCCATGTACGCCTTCGTGGGCATCAGCGGCATGGCCAAGATGTCCTCGTCCCGGGGCGGGGTGCCCACCCCGGCCGACGCGCTGAAGATCATGGAGCCGCAGCTCCTGCGCTGGCTGTACGCCCGCCGCCGGCCCAACCAGTCCTTCAAGATCGCCTTCGACCAGGAGATCCAGCGGCTCTACGACGAGTGGGACAAGCTGGACGGCAAGGTGGCGGAGGGATCCGCGCTGCCCGGCGACATCGCCGCGCACTCCCGTGCCGTGCGCTCGGCCGGCGGTGAGCTGCCCCGCACGCCCAGGCCGCTGCCGTACCGCACCCTCGCCTCCGTCGCCGACATCACCGCCGGGCACGAGGACCAGGCGCTGCGCATCCTCAGCGAGCTGGACCCCGCGAACCCGCTGACGTCGGTGGACGAGGCCCGCCCGCGGTACGACAAGGCCGAGGCCTGGATCAACACCCAGGTGCCGGCCGACCAGCGCACCATCGTCCGCGAGGAGCCGGACGCCGAGCTGCTGAAGTCCCTCGACGAGGCGTCCCAGCAGTCGGTACGGCTGCTGCTCGACGGCCTCGCCGAGCACTGGTCGCTGGACGGCCTCACCCACCTCGTGTACGGCGTGCCCAAGGTGCAGGCCGGGTTCTCCGCGGACGCGACGGCGAAGGAGCTGCCGGCCGAGATCAAGACGGCCCAGCGTTCGTTCTTCGCGCTCCTGTACCACCTGCTGGTGGGCCGGGACACCGGGCCGCGCCTGCCCACGCTGCTCCTCGCCGTCGGGCAGGACCGGGTCCGGCGGCTGCTCGGGGAATAGGCGGTACGGAAAGGGGGCCCTCCTCGGCGGAGGGCCCCCTTTCCGCTGCCGCGTGCCTCTCGGGCGGTGTGCGCTCAGGCGGTGTGCTCTCGGGCGGTGTGCGCTCAGGCGATGTGCTCGTCCGCCAGCTCCGCGTTGAGGCGGTTCGAGAAGCGGGTCACCATGCGCTTGGACTCGGTCTCGTCGAGGACGACGCCGTAGGTGGCCTCGACGTCGGCGATGAACCCGCGCGGGGTGGGCGCTCCGTTGCCGGTCTTGATCGACTCACGGAAGACCAGGTAGTAGTCCTCCTCCGACGGCGCCGGGGGCTCCGGGGGGCCGCCGCCCTCACCCAGCTCGCGGGTGCGGCCCGGGCCGGAGGGGATGGGGAAGCTGCCGGTCGTCTCCGACAGGGACTCCTCGGGGAGGGGCTGCCGGTCCTGCGGGAACTGCTCCTGCGGGAACTGGCCCTGGGGGAATTCCCCCTGCGGGAACTCGCCCTGCGGGAACTCGCCCTGTGGGAACTGCTGGTACTGCTCCTGCTGGTACTGCTGCTGCTGTGCCAGCCAGGCGGCGTACCGCGGGTCGTACGTCGGGTCGTAGCCGCCCTGGTACTCGATCTGCTGCGGGTCCCTGGCCTGTAGCCACGGGTTCGCCGGCTGCTCGGGTGCCTGCTCCGGCCCGTCCGCGGGCCGCTCGGCGCGGGGAGCGGGGACCAGCTCCGCGCGCTGCTCGCCCTGCGCAGCCGCCGCCGGGGCGGCGGACACCGGCGTGGCCGCCGGGGCCGGCAGGAGCACCGGGAGGTCTATGCCCGCCGCCGCCAGACCTTCCGGGGCCGTGTCCGCCAGCGGGACGCCGTAGCGTGCCAGGCGCAGCGGCATCAGGGACTCGACGGGGGCCTTCCTGCGCCATGCCCGGCCGAAGCGGGAACGCAGCCTCGCCTGATAGACGAGACGTTCCTGCTCCAGCTTGATGACCTGGTCGTAGGAGCGCAGCTCCCACAGCTTCATCCGGCGCCACAGCAGGAACGTGGGCACCGGGGAGAGCAGCCAGCGGGTGAGGCGGACCCCCTCCATGTGCTTGTCCGCGGTGATGTCGGCGATCCGGCCGATCGCGTGCCGGGCCGCCTCGACGGCGACCACGAACAGGATCGGGATCACCGCGTGCATGCCCACGCCCAGCGGGTCCGGCCAGGCCGCCGCGCCGTTGAAGGCGATCGTGGCGATGGTCAGCAGCCAGGCCGTCTGCCGCAGCAGCGGGAAGGGGATGCGGATCCAGGTCAGCAACAGGTCCAGGGCGAGCAGGACGCAGATGCCCGCGTCGATGCCGATCGGGAAGACATACGAGAAGTTCCCGAAGCCCTTCTTGATGGCCAGCTCACGGACGGCCGCGTACGAACCGGCGAAGCCGATACCGGCGATGATCATCGCGCCGGTCACGACCACGCCGATGAGAACGCGGTGCATCCGAGTCAGCTGCATTGGCGCGGCCACCCGTACTCCCCTCCCCTTGCGTGTTGTTGCGCGCAACAGGGTGGCACATGTGTGCGGCGCCCGTGTCGCCGGTCAGCTCTTCTTGGCCGACGACTTGCTGGGCGACGCGGAGGCGGAGGGGGACTCCGAGGCCGACTTCGAGGGTGTCGCCGCAGGTGAACTCGCGGGCGCACCCGAGCCGTTGGCGCTGGAGACCGATGTCACCGCCTCCTTCACGGCCTGCACCGCCGCCTTCGTGAGCGTGTCCGCGTCCGGCGTCTTCTCACCGGCCAGACCCGCGCCGTTGTAGTCGACGGTGACGACCACGTTCGCGACGCGCGCCACGACCGTCTGCTGCTTGAAGGCGCCTTCCTTCTTCTTCAGGTCGTAGCGGACGGCGGTGGCCTGGTCGCCGGCCCCGCTCACCGGCTCCGACCTGGTGTTCTTGGCGCCGGTCACGGACTGCGCCTCCCGCACCTGGCTCGTGTAGTACGTCTCGGCCTGCTTGTCGCCGCTGCCCCGGCCGGCGTCCGAGTCGAAGCGCAGGAAGGACACGTTCAGCCAGCGGAACTGGGAGCCCTTCACGCCGTTGTTGTCCAGGCTGCTCCAGGAGCAACTGCCGCGCGTGGCCACATCGTCCGACGTGCCCTCCTTGCCCGACTTCACGCCCTTCGGCACGAGTGAGGTGAGCGTCTTCTTCGACAGCACCGCGCACGGCTCGGGCAGCTTCTGGTACTTGGCCGCCTGGACGGTCGGGGAGGCGGCCGTGCCGCCGGCGGCCGTGGTGGCCGGGGTCGAGCCGGTGCCGGTGCCGGTCTCCTTGGCCGCGTTGTCGTCCGAGCCGGAGGAGCAGGCGGTCGCGAACAGTGCCACGGCGGGGACGGCGGCCGCGCAGACGAGGGAGCGGCGGAGGCGCCCGGTCCGTCGCTGTGCGTTCCGTTCGTTCCGGGCGCGCTGGTCGTCTCGCTGGACTGCTACTCGCTGCATGGTTCCTTCACTCATACGTTCGGGGTTCCTGCGGTCGGATCGGGTCCGAGGGGCCACGGTACGCGGTGAGGGAGCTGTGCGGTTTTGGTTCGCGTGCTTTGCGGGCGGGGTGCGCGGGGTGTGTCCGGGCCGTCAGCCGTTGAGGGCCTCGGCCAGCTGTGCGGCCAGATTCTGCGCCCTGTCCTGCATTTCCTTGCTGTCCGGGACCGTTCCGGTGGCCATCGGCTGCTCCTCGTACTCGATGGTCACCACGACGTTGGACGTGCGGAACACCACAGTCACCGTCCGCTGTTCGGCCGTCGAACCGGAGCCGTTGAGCTGGTCGTCGAGATACGCCTCGTCACCGAGGTCGGTGAGGACGCGGGGCTGTAGGTCGGCCGGGGTGGCCGACGGGGAGGCGGACGCGGAGGCCGAGCCGGCGGGGTCGCCGGACGCGGCGGAGGAGGTGGAGGCGGAGGCCGAGGGGGAGGCGGTCGAGGAGGGGGACGAGGAGGCGGAAGGGGACGGGGAAGCGGAGGAGGAGCCGGACGGCGACGGCGATTCCGTCGCGCTCGGAGGCGCGGACTCGGGGATGTCGGCCGCGGTCTCCAGCTGCGTGTAGATGGTCTGCGCCTCGTTGTCGTCGCTGACCGAGTTGTCGTACGACACCACGCGTTCGAAGTCGACGGACAGCCGGTCCGTGGCGTCGGTGGACTCGACCTTCCAGCGGCAGCCGACCTTGCGGTCCGTGTCGTAGGTGAGGGTGGCGTCGCCCTGGTAGGCCTTGTCGCGCTGGTCCGTGTCGGTGATCTGGGCGATACCGGGGAGCAGGGAGTCGAGGGTGTCGTGGCTGACCGCGCCGCAGGGCTCGGGGAGGGTGCGGTACTTGCCGGGCTGGGCGGCGGCGCTGGCGGTGCCGGTGTCCGCGTTCTTGTCGCTGGTGTCGTCCCCGCCGCTGGAACCGCTTGTGCAGCCGGCCAGCAGAGCCGCGAGAAGGGCGGCGGTGCCGGTTACGTACGCCTTCCGCTGCACGGTCAGGCTCCTTTCCGTTCACTGGGTCGCTCGGTCCTGCTCCAGTGTCCCCGCTGGTTAATCGCTTGCCGCAGTGGGGCGCCCGCTGGAGACAATGTGTATCGCACGCACTGCCGTGAACGCCGGTCCCCTGTCTGCTTTGGGTGTCCGTGGCCATGCATTTGCGCTCTGCCTGATTAATCACTTTTGTTCTTTTTGTCGTGCTGCCTGCGGGGGAATGAGGAAGTCATGTCGTACGTGGAGATACCGGGCGCGCAGGTACCGATCCGGATGTGGACCGACCCGGCGACCGTCGAGGACGTGGCGCTCCAGCAGCTGCGCAATGTCGCGACGCTGCCGTGGATCAAGGGCCTGGCGGTCATGCCGGACGTGCACTACGGGAAGGGCGCCACGGTCGGCTCGGTCATCGCGATGCGGGACGCGGTGTGCCCGGCGGCGGTCGGTGTCGACATCGGCTGCGGCATGTCCGCGGTGCGGACCTCCCTGACGGCGAACGACCTGCCGGGCGACCTGTCCCGGCTGCGCTCGAAGATCGAGCAGGCGATTCCGGTGGGCCGGGGGATGCACGCGGAGCCGGTGGAGCCGGGTGACTTCCACGGCCTGGCGACGGCCGGCTGGGGTGAGTTCTGGGGCCGGTTCGACGGGGTCGCGGACGCGGTCAAATTCCGTCAGGAGCGGGCGCACCAGCAGATCGGAACGCTCGGATCCGGAAATCACTTCGTCGAGGTGTGCACGGACACGACCGGTTCCGTGTGGCTGATGCTGCACTCCGGTTCCCGCAACATCGGCAAGGAGCTCGCCGAGCACCACATCGGCGTGGCTCAGAAACTCCCGCACAACCAGGGCCTGGTCGACCGCGACCTCGCCGTCTTCGTCGCGGACACACCGCAGATGGCGGCGTACGAGCACGACCTCTACTGGGCCCAGGAGTACGCGAGGTACAACCGGTCGATCATGATGGCCCTCCTCAAGGACGTGGTCCGCAAGGAGTTCAAGAAGGCCAGGGTCACCTTCGAACCCGAGGTGAGCTGCCACCACAACTACGTGAGCCGCGAGCGGTACGAAGGCATGGACCTGCTCGTGACCCGCAAGGGTGCGATCAGTGCCCGAGCCGGCGAGTACGGCATCATCCCCGGCTCCATGGGCACCGGGTCGTACATCGTGAAGGGCCTCGGCAACGAGAAGTCCTTCAACTCCGCCTCGCACGGCGCGGGTCGGCGCATGAGCCGCAACGCGGCCAAGCGGCGCTTCTCGACGAAGGACCTGGAGGACCAGACGCGGGGCGTGGAGTGCCGCAAGGACTCCGGGGTCGTGGACGAGATCCCCGGCGCCTACAAGTCGATCGACCAGGTCATCGACCAGCAGCAGGACCTGGTCGAGGTCGTGGCGAAGCTCAAGCAGGTCGTCTGCGTCAAGGGCTGACCGCGCGGTCCGTCACTTCGCGTGGCGGACCGCGTAGATCATGACGAAGGCGATGACATGGATACCGAAGAGGAAGTAGCCCAGGAAATACCAGACCTGGCGTTCGTCCTTCGTCTCCTGTGCCAGGCGGGCCTTCTCCAGGTCCGCCTGCGGGGCCTTCGTCGGGTCGTCGTCCGGGGTCACAGTTCCCGGTGGACCTTCGTGTTCGAGGCCTGGGCGCGGGGGCGCAGGACCAGGAGGTCGACGTTGACGTGGCTCGGGCGGGTCACCGCCCAGGTGATGGTCTCGGCCACGTCGTCCGCGGTCAGGGGCTCGGCGACGCCCTGGTAGACCTTCGCCGCCTTCTCCGCGT
The DNA here is from genome assembly GCF_001005085.2 of Streptomyces humi. Lineage (GTDB taxonomy): Bacteria > Actinomycetota > Actinomycetes > Streptomycetales > Streptomycetaceae > Streptomyces > Streptomyces humi. Next base: position 201,001 of record NZ_LBMU02000021.1, on the reverse strand, counting down.
CGCCGCCGAAGCGGGTCAGCGCGAACTCGTCCGTCTTGACCATGCCCGGTGCGATCTCGATCACCCGGACCGGCCTGCCGACGATCTCCAGGCGCAGCGTCTCGGCGAGCACGTGGGAGCCGTGCTTCGCGGCGACGTAGCCGCCGCCGCCCTCGTAGGTGCCGTGGCCCGCGGTGGAGGAGACGACCACCACCGTGCCGTCGCCGCTCGCCTCCAGCTTGGGGAGCAGGGCCTGGGTGACGTTCAGGGTGCCGATGACGTTCGTCTCGTACATCGTGCGCCAGTCGGCCGGGTCGCCGGTGGCCACCGGGTCGGCACCGAGGGCGCCGCCCGCGTTGTTCACCAGGACGGCGATCGACTGGAACGCGGTGGCGAACTCGTCCACCGCGGCGCGGTCCGTCACGTCCAGCGGGAAGGCCGTGGCCTGGTGACCCGCCTCGGTCAGTTCCTTGGCCAGTGCCTCGATGCGGTCCTCGCGGCGGGCGGTGAGGACGACGCGGTAGCCGGCGGCGGCGAGGCCGCGGGCGGTCGCGGCGCCGATTCCGCTGCTCGCGCCGGTGACTACCGCGATGCGGGAGAGGGCCATGGGGGAGTGCTCCTCAGGGGGTTCGAGTGTGCGGGCCTGTTGGGGCAAGGATAGGTGGGGTGGCATTTCGGTCGTCGCGCCGGTGCGGGTGTGTGGGGGTTGATCGCGCAGTTCCTCGTGCCCCTGAAGGGGCGCTTTCCTCAGGTCAGTTTCGTGGGGCCCACATGATGAGTGCCATTCCGGCCAGGCAGATCGCCGCGCCCGCGAGGTCCCAGCGGTCCGGGCGGTAGCCGTCGGCCACCACGCCCCACAGGATCGAGCCCGCGACGAAGATGCCGCCGTACGCCGCCAGGATGCGGCCGAAGTGGGCGTCCGGCTGGAAGGTGGCGACGAAGCCGTACGCGCCGAGGGAGAGGATGCCGCCGGCGATCCAGAGCCAGCCGCGGTGTTCCCGCACGCCCTGCCAGACCAGCCAGGCGCCGCCGATCTCGAAGAACGCGGCGACGACGAACAGGGCGGCGGAGCGGAGGATCAGCATGTCCGCAGACTGTCACGTCCGGGCGGTGTCACCTGATGGAGGGCGCCTGCGGCGGGGGTCCGGTGGCATACATCCGTACGAACGGCCGGAGTCGGACCGGGCGGCACGGATGGAACGGACGGGTGGCATGGACGTACGTCGTTGGGGGTTCGCGGTGGCCGTGGGGGCGCTGGTGCTGGGCGGGGGCGGGACCGCCTGGGCCGGTGACGCCGACCTGGAGGTCCACGGGTCCGTCGTGATGAGCGAGGACCTGGCGGAGGTCCGGGTGACCCCGCTCGACCACGGGCCGGACGCGGTGACCGGTGCCAGTGTGCGGCTGCGCTGGTCGGCGCCGCTCGCGGACGACCAGCGGCTCCCGGACCGGTGCGCGCGCACCGGTGACCGGGAGGTGGTGTGCGGCACCGGTCCGCTGGCCGTGGACGTGCCCGGCGAGCAGCTGGTGGTTCCGGTACGGCTGCGGGAGCGGCCGGCGGAGGTGGTGCTCGAGGTGGACCTGGTGTGGGGCGGGGGCGCGGTCGACCACGACCGTACGAACGACTCGCAGCGGGTGCTGGTGCTGGCCACCGGGGACCCGTACGCCTTCTGACGCACGGGACCGGGGCGGCCGTCAGGTGCCGTTCGTGGTGCCGAAGGTCACCCGGTAGTAGCACTGGTGCTTGCAGGACATGGTCGCCGCGTCGTCGAAGGCGTACGAGTAGGCGTAGGGCGCGGCCAGTTCGAAGACCTGGGTGTAGTCGACCGGCCACTTGGCGGGGACGCAGTTCTCGCGGCCCGCCCAGGCGCCCCGGCAGCAGTAGGTGTCGCCGCCGAACGCCGCGCACGGGGGTTCGCAGCCGATCTCCTGGCCGTTCAGGAGGGCCCGCATCGCCTTGGGGCACTTGACCTCGGTGGTGCAGCGGCCCTGGTAGCAGCCCGCGGAGCTGACCGGGTCGACGGTCGTGGTGTGGGAGACGTTGATGTACATGGGCAGGTTCGAGCCGTCGACCATGCTGACGTCGTAGAAGTCCATGTCGTCGAAGGCGGCGAAGGTGAACTCGCCGAGGGTGGTGGGCGGGTCGGCGCCGGAGCAGACGCTGGTGCAGTCCCCGGAGGCGCACATGCCCGCGGCCGTGGTGGCGCAGCCGGTGCGGCCCCAGACGCGGCCGCCCCAGTCGTTCGCCACGGTCACCGACATGCTCTGGCCGGGGGCCAGCCTGTGGCCGGCCGGGTAGACGGCGGTGTTCGTGACGACGGCCCAGATCGTCTTCCGGGTCTTGTTGACGACGGTGATCAGACGTTTGCCGGCCGGGGCCGTGGTCGGCTGCTGCCCTGCTCGGCCCGGGGTGCCCGAGCCGGTGGCCGGTTTCCCGGTGGTCCGCGCCGACGCTCCGGCCGATGCCGTCGGCCTCGCCTTCGCCGACCGTGACGCGGAGGGCTCGGCGCTGCGGCTCGGTGCGGCCGACGGGGTGGGCGGGGCGGTCCGCGATCCGGACGGCAGCGCCTCGGTGGTCCGGGCGCGGTCCGCGGTGCCGAGGGTGCCGCCGCCGGACGGCGTCCAGGCGTTGTGGACGATCAGTACGGCCGCGACCGTGACGAGGGCCGCCACCGCGGCGTGCCACCAGCGGGGGCCTCGCGGTGGCCGCGCACCGTGTCTCCTGCGTCCTCGTGCCATCCTTGTGCCTTTCTCGGGCCGTGCCGGATGTGTGCCTTCCGCTCGGAGACCCCGTGGACGGGGTCCGTACAACACGAATTCCGGAGCCGGAACGGGTTCCGACGCCGATCCGCCGTTTTTCTGTTGTCCCCGTGAGCCTCGGGCGGTCTCCGTTCCGACAGCCGGATCCCTGCGTGGAGGAACAGACCCACATGATCGAGAACCATCGGAGGGGGCCCGACCCCGGCTTGGTCACGGCCGCCCGGGCGGGTGACGGACGGGCCCTGGAGGACCTGGTGAGCCGTTGCCTGCCGCTGGTCTACAACATCGTCGGCCGCGCCCTGAACGGTCACGCCGACGTCGACGACGTCGTACAGGAGACGCTGTTGCGCATGGTGCGCGGGCTGCCGAAGCTGCGGGATCCGTCCGCGTTCCGGTCCTGGCTGGTGGCGATCACGATCCGGCAGGTACGGAACCGGGAGCAGTCGCGGGCCACGGACCGGGACCGCAGGGCGCATCTGGACGACGCGGAGACGATCACCGATCCGGCCCTGGACTTCGCCGGGCTGACCATCCTGCGGCTGGGGCTGACCGAGCAGCGCCGTGAGGTCGCCGAGGCGACGCGCTGGCTCGACCCGGACGACCGGGAACTGCTGTCCCTGTGGTGGCTGGAGGAGACCGGCGAGCTGGAGCGCGCGGACCTCGCCGGCGCGCTGGGGCTGTCCGACCGGCACGCGGCGGTGCGAGTGCAGCGGATGAAGAAGCAGATGGAGATATCGCGGGGCGTGGTGCGGGCGCTGGGCGCCGAGCCGCGCTGTGCGGAGCTGGACCGGATCGCCGCGCCGTGGGACGGCACGCCGAGTCCGCTGTGGCGCAAGAGGTTCGCCCGTCATCTGCGCGGCTGCGGGGTGTGCGAGGGCCTGGAGCGGGGGCTGCTGCCGATGGAACGGCTGCTGGGCGGGCTGCCGCTGGTGGCCGCGCCGGCCAGTCTCGATCCGGCGCGAGTGCTCGCCCATGTCCGAGCGGCAGTCCGCGGCGCCCGTGCGGATCGCGTCCGGTGCGAAGAAGGGGGTCGGGGTGTGGACGTTCGACGGGGTGAGCCAGGCGCTCGCCGCGAGCGGGGCGAGCTGGTACTACACCTGGAACACCCAGCACCAGGGCGTGACGACCCCGGGGCCGGCGTCGTTCGTGCCGATGATCTGGGGCGCCGCGTCCGTCACCGACACGGCACTGGCGCAGGCCCGGGCCGCGGGGCCGTACCTGCTGGCCTTCAACGAACCCGACTTCGCGCAGCAGTCGAACATGTCGGTCGACCAGGCGCTCCAGCTGTGGCCGAAGCTGATGGCGGCCGGGAAGATCCTGGGCAGTCCCGCGGTCGCGACGGGCGCGGCGACGCCCGGCGGCTGGCTGGACCGGTTCATGGCCGGGGCGTCGGAGAAGGGGTACCGGGTCGACTTCGTCACGCTGCACTGGTACGGCGGTGACTTCCGCACCCCGCAGGCGGTCGGGCAGCTGAAGTCGTACCTGACGTCGGTGTACGCGCGCTACCACAAGCCGATCTGGCTGACCGAGTACGCGCTGATCGACTTCTCGCAGGGGACGCGGTTCCCGTCCGCCGCGCAGCAGGCGGCGTTCGTCACGGCGTCCGCGAAGATGCTGGACAGCCTGCCCTACGTGCATCGTTACGCGTGGTTCGGGCTGGGCGCGGACCCGTCGAAACCGAGCAGCGGGCTGTTCACGGCCGGTACGACGGCCACGGCGGCGGGCCGGGCCTTCCAGGCGGCGCGCTGAGCCGAGGGGGCCGGTGCGGCGGGTCGCGCGGTTCCTCCCCCAGCGTTCGGCCGGGGGTACCCCCAGCGCCCTTGCCGGCGCGCTTCCCCTGGGGGAATAGGTGGCGGTGGGGTCTCGTTCTGTGGGTATAGTTGAATCGTAAACAACCTGGAGGGTGAGCGAGCATGCAGTTCGGGATCTTCACGGTCGGCGACGTCACGCCGGACCCCACCACGGGGCGCACTCCGACCGAGCGGGAGCGCATCAAGGCGATGGTCGCGATCGCGCTGAAGGCCGAGGAGGTCGGGCTCGACGTCTTCGCGACCGGTGAGCACCACAACCCGCCGTTCGTGCCGTCGTCCCCGACCACCATGCTCGGCTACATCGCCGCGCAGACGGAGAAGCTGGTCCTCTCCACCTCCACCACCCTCATCACCACGAACGACCCGGTGAAGATCGCCGAGGACTTCGCGATGCTCCAGCACCTCGCCGACGGCCGGGTGGACCTGATGATGGGCCGCGGCAACACCGGTCCGGTCTACCCCTGGTTCGGGCAGGACATCCGGCAGGGCATCAACCTCGCCATCGAGAACTACGCCCTGCTGCGCCGGCTGTGGCACGAGGACGTGGTGGACTGGGAGGGCAAGTTCCGCAGCCCGCTTCAGGGCTTCACCTCCACCCCGCGCCCGCTGGACGGCGTCGCGCCGTTCGTCTGGCACGGCTCCATCCGCTCGCCCGAGATAGCCGAGCAGGCCGCCTACTACGGCGACGGCTTCTTCCACAACAACATCTTCTGGCCCGCCGACCACACCAAGCGGATGGTCGAGCTGTACCGGGCCCGGTACGCCCACTACGGGCACGGCACGCCGGAGCAGGCGATCGTCGGCCTCGGCGGCCAGGTGTTCATGCGGAGGAACTCGCAGGACGCGGTGCGCGAGTTCCGGCCGTACTTCGACAACGCCCCGGTCTACGGCCACGGGCCCTCCCTGGAGGACTTCACCGACCAGACCCCGCTGACCGTCGGCTCGCCCGAGCAGGTCATCGAGAAGACCCTGGCGTTCCGCGAGTACGCCGGTGACTACCAGCGTCAGCTGTTCCTCGTCGACCACGCGGGGCTGCCGCTGAAGACGGTCCTGGAGCAGCTCGACATGCTGGGCGAGGAGGTCGTACCGGTGCTGCGCGAGGAGTTCGCGAAGGGCCGCCCGGCGGACGTCCCCGAGGCGCCCACCCACGCCTCGCTGGTCGCGGCCGCGGCCGCCACCGCGGAGAAGGAGGAGGTCCAGGCATGAAGCTCGTCGTCGTCTCGGCAGGGCTGAGCGTGCCGTCGTCCACCCGGCTGCTGGCCGACCGGCTGGCCGCCGCCGTGGGCCGCGCCCCGGCCGGTGCCGGGGTGGAGGTGGAGGTCGTGGAACTGCGCGACCTCGCGGTGGAGATCGCGCACAACTTCACCAACGGGTTCCCGGGGCGGAAGCTGGCCGCCGCCCTGGACGCGGTGACGCGGGCCGACGGCGTGATCGCCGTGACCCCGGTGTTCACCGCGTCGTACAGCGGGCTGTTCAAGTCGTTCTTCGACGTGCTCGACAAGGAGGCGCTGGTCGGGAAGCCGGTGCTGATCGCGGCGACCGGGGGCACGGGCCGGCACTCGCTGGTCCTGGAGCACGCGCTGCGGCCGATGTTCGCCTACCTGCGGGCCGTGGTCGTACCGACGGGCGTGTACGCGGCGTCGGAGGACTGGGGCGCGGAGGGCCTGGAGGACCGCGTCGAACGGGCGGCGGGGGAGCTGGCGGCGCTGATGGCGGGGCTGTCGGGGACCGAGCCCCGGAAGCCCGACGGCGACGACCTCCAGGTGATCCCGTTCGCGGAACAGCTGGCGCGGCTCAGCGCTCCGTAGCGGCGCTGGAGGCACCCCCGGCTGAATGTCGGGGGGAGCCCGGGATAAACGCCGGGGGCACCCCGGGATGAACGCCGGGGGCACCCCGGGATGAATGCCGGGGGGCTCCCCGGGATGAACGCCGGGGGGAAGCCCGGGATGAACGCCGGGGGGGAAGACCGCGCGACCGGTCCCCACCCGGCGGCAGCCGAAGTCCGGCCCCACCGGTTGCCTCTGTGACGGTGAGAGGCAGGTAAAAAGGGTGATCGTAGGCCCGCTCACCCCGGCCGAAGCCCCGACGCCTTGGCAGACTGGGGACGTGCCCCAGACTGTGCTGCTCGCCGAAGACGACCGCGCCATCCGCCACGCCCTGGAGCGTGCCCTCAGCCTGGAGGGTTACGAGGTGACCGCGGTCGCGGACGGCGTGGAAGCCTTGGCGCACGCCCACCGCACCCACCCCGACGTCCTCGTCCTCGACGTGATGATGCCCGGCATCGACGGCCTCCAGGTCTGCCGGGTGCTGCGCGCCGAGGGCGACCGCACCCCGATCCTCATGCTCACCGCGCTGGTCGAGACCGCCGACCGGATCGCCGGCCTCGACGCCGGCGCCGACGACTACGTGGTCAAGCCCTTCGACGTCGAGGAGGTCTTCGCCCGGCTGCGCGCGCTGCTGCGCCGCACCTCCCCGGTCCCGGCCGGCGGCGGCGGCACCGGTGGCGGCGCCACCGTCGGCGCCGACCCGGGCCGCGAGCCGCAGATCTCCGACCGGCAGGTGGAGGCGGCCGGCCTGCGGATGGACCTCCAGGCCCGCCGGGCCTGGCGCGGCCGGCGCGAGCTGGAGCTGACCCGCACCGAGTTCGAACTCCTCGAACTGCTCGCTCGCAACGCGGGGATCGTCCTCGACCACTCCACGATCTACGACCGTATCTGGGGCTACGACTTCGGCCCCGGTTCCAAGAACCTCGCCGTCTACGTCGGCTACCTGCGCCGCAAGCTCGACGAGCCCGGTGCCCCGCAGCTGATCCACACCGTGCGGGGCGTGGGTTACGTGCTGCGGGAGGACTGAGTGGGCCGCCTCGGGCGGCCGGAGCGGATCGGACGGGCGCTGGCGCGGCGCCGGCCCAAGCTCGTCTCCCTGCGCACCACCTTCGTCGTCTCCTTCGCGGCGGTCACCGCGGCCGTCACGATCGTCGTCGGCATCCTGTCGTACAACGCCGCCGCCCGGCTGGTCCGCGTCGACCAGCAGTCGGTGTTCACCCAGGTCGTCTCCGACGTGCAGGACGAGGTCAAACAGCACCGGATGATGCCGGACGACTTCTCCTCCTCCCGGCCGGGGCACGACCTGGTCCGGCCGGCGCGCACCGACGTCCAGGTGCTCGGCACGCAGGGGGAGATCGTCGACCACGGCAGCCCGGTGCTGCCCGTGACCCCCGCCGACCGGGCGGCCGCCACCGCCAGGACCGCCGGGAAGACGGTCGAGCACAAGGACGTCCGGGTCGGCGAGGACCTGTTCCGGATCGCCACCGTGGCGCTCGGCGACGGACGGGGCGCGGTGCAGGTGGCGCAGGAGTTCAGCGACACCGAGGACCTGCTGCGGGCGCTCCAGCAGCGCACGCTGGCGCTGATGGCGGCGGTCGTGGTCGCCGCCGGGCTGTTCGGCTGGTGGCTGGCCCGCCGGATCACCCGCCGCCTGGTGATCCTCACCTCGGCCGCGGAGGACGTGGCCCGCACCCGGCAGCTCGGCATCCAGGTGCCGGTGACCGGACTCGACGAGGTGGGCCGCCTCGGCCGCGCCTTCGACCGGATGCTGGGCCGCCTCGCCCAGTCCGAGGAGGACCAGCGGCGCCTGGTCCAGGACGCCGGGCACGAGCTCCGCACGCCCCTCACCTCCCTGCGGACGAACATCTCGCTGCTCCGCCGCATCGACGAACTGCCGCCCGCCACCCGTGACGAACTCGTCGCCGACCTCGGGCAGGAGGCACGCGAGCTGACCGACCTGGTCAACGAACTGGTCGACCTCGCGGCCGGGCAGTCGGACAACGAGCCGCCGCAGCACGTGGACCTCGCCGACATCGCGGAGGACGTCGCGGGGCTGGCCCGCCGCCGTACCGGCCGCGAGATCCGGCTCAGCTTCAGCGGCGACACCACCACCGACGGCCGCCCCGGCATGCTGCAACGCGCCCTGTCCAACCTGGTGGAGAACGCGGCCAAGTTCGACCGGGGCGGCAAGGAGCCCATCGAGATCAAGGTCACCGGCCCCGCCCGGCCCGGCGCGGTCCGCGTGGAGGTCCTGGACCGCGGGCCCGGCATCGCGGCGGGCGACCTGATCCGCATCTTCGACCGCTTCTACCGCGCCGCTGACGCCCGTTCCCTCCCCGGCTCGGGCCTGGGCCTCTCCATCGTCCGCGAGGTCGCCATGGCCCACGGCGGCGCCCCCTTCGCCTTCCGCCGCGAGGGCGGCGGCGCGGTGATCGGCTTCACGGTGGGCGGAGGGATCGCCGGGGGCGGCACCGCCCGCCCGTGAACAGCGCCGGACGGGCCGCGGGCCCCCGGGCTCGTCATGAGCTCCAGGGGACCGTGAGGAAGCCCTCGGCGCGGGCGCTCGCCAGGCCGATTCTCGGGATGTCGCTGCTGCGGGCGAAGAGGAGGTAGCGGGGTTCCCAGATCGGGCGGTACTTCGCGTTCGCGCGGTACAGGGACTCGATCTGCCACCAGCGGGAGAAGAACGTGAGGGTGGCGTGCCACAGGCGCAGGACCGGGCCGGCGCCCAGGCGGGAGCCGCGTTCGAAGACCGAGCGGAACATCGCGAAGTTCAGGGAGACCCGGTCGACCTTCAACTCGGAGGCGCGCAGCAGCAGTTCGACCACCATGAACTCCATCAGGCCGTTCTCGGAGTCCCGGTCGCGGCGCATCAGGTCCAGGGAGAGGCCGTGCTCGCCCCAGGGCACGAAGCTGAGGAGGGCGCGGGGGGTGTCGTTCGCGTCCCGGCACTCCAGCATCACGCAGCGGCCGTCCGCCGGGTCGCCCAGGCGGCCGAGGGCCATGGAGAAGCCGCGCTCGGTGGCGCCGTCGCGCCAGTGGTCGGCCCGGTCGATGAGCAGCGCGAGCTCGTCCGCGGGGATGTCCTCGTGGCGGCGGATGCGGACCGTGTAGCCGGCCCGGCGGACCCGGTTGTGGGCCTGGCGGACGACCCGCATCGCCCGGCCTTCGAGGGTGAAGTCGGCGATGTCGACGATCGCCTCGTCGCCCAGTTCCAGGGCGTCCAGGCCATGGCGGGCGTAGACCGTGCCCGCCTCCTCGCTCGCGCCCATGACGGCGGGTGTCCACGCGTGCCGGCGGGCCTCCGTCAGCCAGGCGTCGATCGCGCCGGGCCAGGCCTCCGGGTCACCGATGGGGTCGCCGGAGGCGAGGCTGACGCCCCCGACGACGCGGTAGGTGACCGCCGCCTTGCCGGTCGGGGAGAAGATCGCAGCCTTGTCCCGGCGCAGCGCGAAGTAGCCGAGGGAGTCCCGGGCGCCCTGCTTGTCCAGCAGGGCGCGCAGCCGGTCCTCGTCCTCCGCGCTGAGCAGCCGGCGGCCGCGCGGCGAGCGGAAGCCCGCGTACAGGACCAGGCAGAAGGCGGCCGCGAGCAGGATGTTGATGATGATGTCGGTCCAGCGGGGGGCGTGGACCGCGGTCACGTGGTCGGCGAGCGGGCCGACGCTGACGCCCCGCAGCAGCGTGTAGGCGATCTCGTCGGGGAGGGTGGCGCCGGGGAGCTTGTTCGTCGCGTGCACGAGGAGGGTGCCGAGACCGCCCGTGACGAGGACCCCGCCCGCGCCCACCGCCAGCGCCGTCTTCGGGTTCGACGGGTCGCCGACCGCGTTGAACTCCCGGCGGCTGACCAGCAGCGCGGCCACGAAGAGGGCGGTCACGGCGGCGGAGACCCAGTTGAAGACATGGGCGCGGTACTCGTGCTGGGTGAGCGCGAGGACGTAGAGGGCGAGGAGCGGGGTGGACAGGACCAGGTTGACCACCCAGGCCGCCCGCTTGCGGCGGCGCATCACCAGCACGAAGAAGATGGCGAGCGCCGCCGAGACCAGGCCCGCGGTGGCCAGGTACGGCGTGAAGAACTGGCCGGAGTGGTGCGCGTGCTGCCGGTGCAGGTGCAGGGTGATGCGGCCGTTGTTGTGCTCGTCGACCTCCTGCCGGAACGGCAGCGACAGCACGGCCGCTATGTTCAGTACGGCGATCACGCGCAGGTACCAGACCGTGAAGTCGGCGGCGCGCCTGCGCAGCGCACCCCCGGATCCTGTCTCTGGGGTACGGCGGGCGTCGGACGCGCGCGAGGGGATCAGTGCCGACAGCTGTGGGGGCATGGGTGACCGGTCGCCTTGGGGACGGGGAACGGGATGACGGAGGGCTGACCCTACAGTCTGTAGGTTAGCTGTGGGGGACGGTGGAACCGCCTGCCACGGTAGGGAAAACGGTGTGAAACGGCGAGGGGTCCCTTACCGGTGCTCCCCGGTCGGCCACCGGTGCTCCCGTTCGGCCCGCCGCCGGGCCGCCAGCACCCACGCCAGGTTGCCGATCGCCGCCCCGGCCGCCACCGCCGCCACGATCACCCCGCCGGTCGCCAGCCCGTCGCTGAACAGGTGCGGGCGCCGGTCGAGGCTGTGCAGGCCGAAGCCGGACAGCTCGTACACGCCCACCGCGGCGATCAGCAGGCTCGCGACCAGCACCGTCACCGTGGGGGCGAGCGCGCGCCGTGCCTCCTGCGTGTCCGAGCCGTGCATGAGTACCCCCGATGAGCTGACGGGCCGCCGTGACCGATGGGGAACCTACAATACGTAGGGTCCGCGACGCCTCGGGACGTGCGTATCCGTATCAGCCCGGACATCGAGGACATCACTCCCTGCCGCCCGGCCGGTGTCCGGCCGGTGTCCGTCGGTGTCCGTCGATGTCCGCAGGCGCCGGGGTGCCCCGCACGGGTGACACCCCGGGGTGCGGCGGGGTGACGCTCCGAGTGCGCGGGGTGACGGTACGGGTGGACCGGCCGGTGCCGGGGCTCAGCCGAAGCGGCCCGCCACGTAGTCCGCCGTCCGCTGGTCCTGGGGGGAGCCGAAGACCGCGTCCGTGGCGCCGTGTTCCACGATGCCGCCCGGCGTGCCCTGCTCGGCCAGGAAGAACGCGCACTGCTGGGAGACGCGGGCGGCCTGCTGCATGTTGTGGGTGACGATCACGATCGTCACCTGGCCCGCGAGGTCCTGGATGGTCTCCTCCACGCGCCGGGTGGAGGTGGGGTCGAGGGCCGAGCACGGTTCGTCCATCAGCAGCACCCGGGGGCGGACCGCGAGGGCCCGCGCGATGCACAGGCGCTGCTGCTGGCCGCCGGACAGGGCACCGCCGGGCTGGCGGAGCCGGTCGCGGACCTCCTTCCACAGGCCAGCGCGGGTCAGGGACTCCTCGACCAGCATGTCCTTCTCCCGGCGGTTCGCCTTGGTACCGGTCAGCTTCAGGCCCGCCACCACGTTGTCGTAGATCGACATCGCCGGGAACGGGTTCGGCTTCTGGAAGACCATGCCGATCCTGCGGCGGGCGTCGGTCAGCCGCCAGGACGCGTCGTAGATGTCCTCGCCCTCGAAGAGCACCTCGCCGCCGAACTGCGCCGAGGGGATCAGCTCGTGCATCCGGTTCAGGGTGCGCAGGAACGTCGACTTGCCGCAGCCGGACGGGCCGATCAGCGCGGTCACCTGGCCCGCGGGCATGGTCAGCGAGACCTGGCTGAGCACCTGGTGCGAGCCGAACCAGGCGGAGACCGCCCGCGCTTCGAGGGCGGCGGGGGCGGGGCCCTCCACCACGGCGGGCAGCACGACGGTGTCGGCGGCCCCGGCGGCCCCGGCGGCCCCGTAGGTCTGGGTGGCCCCGGCGGCCCCGGTGGCCTCGGCGTTCTCGGCGATGTCGGGGTTCTCGGCGGTGTCGATCATGTCTGTCACTTCGATTACCTGGGTCGCTTCGGTCGCTTCGGTCGCTCGGGTCGCTTCGGTTGCCTGGGTCGCTTCGGTCACTTCACTCACCTCGGTCACAGCAGATTCGGCAGCAGTTCGGTGGTGCGCGTCGCGACCTGGAGGCCGAGCACCGCGACGACCGGGGCGAAGACGATCCACGTCTGGTGGCGGCCCCAGCGGTGCCAGGTCCAGACGGCGGCGACCGCGGCGAGCAGCAGCGCCTGGAGCCACATCACCAGCGGCCACGGCACCCCGGAGGGGCGGGCCAGCGGCTCCTCGGAGTTCGGCAGGGTGCCGGCCCGGATCACGGCCGCCGGGGTCTGGAACGGCGTGGAGACCAGGTCGGCGTCGACGCGCAGGACGCCCGAGGGCATGAACCTCGGGCCGGTCGCCGTGATGAGGACGATCCGGCTCTTGCCGGACGCGAGCGCCGTCGGCGCCGGGTCCCCGGCCCGTCGTACGTCGACGACCTGGAACTTCGCCTTGCCCTGGCCGGTGGTGACGGTGAACGTGTCACCGGTGGCGAGCCGCGAGAGCCCGCCGAACGGGCCGCCGTACGCGGCCGCCCGGCCCATCACCACGCTGGTGCCGGCCTGGCCGGGCATCGGGGTGTCCCGGCGGTGCCCGGGGCCGTCCGTCATGACGGAGGAGTCGGTGCCCTCCAGGACGACCTGGCTCAGGCCCAGTTCCGGTATCTCGACGAGCGCGACCGGGGTGCCCGGCGCCAGCAGCCTGCCGTCCTGCCCGGTCTGCGCCACCGGCGCGGTGCCGAGGGCGAGTTGCTCACGCAGCCGGTCGAAGTCGGCGTGCTGGGCCGAGTGTTCCTGGGCGCCGCTGACCACCAGCAGCTGGACGGTGATGCCGAGCAGCAGGGCGGCGAGGCTGAGCAGTCCGCCGCGCGAGAGGTGGCGGACGAAGGTGAGGCTGCCGACGGGCCTGCGCGGCACGGCCGGAGCCAGAGTTCTCGGTGTCGGTACGGCGACCGTCACGGCGGCCCGCCTCCTTCAGAGCTGCGTGAGGGGCCGCCGGGAGCCGTACGAGGCTCCCGGCGGGCCCGTCAACCGGTCAGGTGGACTTGATGGTGAAGTTGGCGCCGGACTTCGAGTTCACCGTCGAGGAACCGACGTAGAACGCGTGCAGGGTGTGCTTGCCCTTGGCCAGCTTCGGCAGCGTGATGGTGACCTTGCCGCCGCTCAGGGTGCCGGTGGCCAGCACCTTGGAGCCCTCGTAGATGCGGACGGTGCCGGTCGGGGTGGTGCCGGTGGCGGTGACCTTGACGGTGACCCTGCCCTTGGCGGTGTGGCTCACCGAGGTCGGCGCCGAGGTGCCGACGACCGGCGCGGCCTTGGTGATCTTCAGGGAGACGGTGGTGGACGACGCGTTCAGCTTGGTGCTGCCCGCGTAGGACACCGACAGGGAGTGCGTGGCGACCTTGAGGTGGTTCGACAGGCCGACGGTGACCTTCCCGGACGCGTCCAGGGTGCCGGTGCCGAGGGTGGTGGAGCCGTCCTTGACGGTGACCTTGCCGGTCGGCTTGACGCCGTGCGAGCCGGTGACGGTGACGGCGACCTTCGGGGTCTTGCCGTAGGCGGTGGTGGCGGTGGTGGCCGCCGTCCTGCTCGTGTACTTGACCGCGCCGGTCCAGGTGGCCGCGGCGCCGGTGCCGTTGAGGTTGTTGGCGGTGACCGTGGCGGTGTAGGTGCCGTTGGCCAGGTTGGTGAAGGAGTACGACGTGGTGCCGGCCGCGACGTCCTTGACGGCGACGACACCGCCGTCCGCGCCGGTCAGCGTGATCCGGTAGTCGGTGACCGGCAGCGCGGTGGCGGACGGAGCGGTCCAGGACAGCTTCACGCTCGCGTCGCCGACGGTGGCCTTCACCGTGGGGGCGCCGGGCACGGAGGCGTCGACGCCGGATTCCTCCAGGCCGCCGAGCTTGGCGTGCCTGGCCAGGGAGACGGAGCCGTTGTAGGACTCGTTGACGAAGCCGAACTTGGCGATGACCGACTCGGCGGCGTCCGACGCCAGCGCGGCGGTGTGGCTGCCGCTGGTGACGAAGACGTCGTACAGGTCCTTGTCGAAGAAGACGCTGCCGGTGTCGATGGCGCGGCTCGGCACGACGTTGTAGACGTCACGGCCGAAGGTGGCGTTGTCGTAGTAGGCGGTGACCGGGGCCAGCTTGCCGTTGACGGTCGTGATCGGGCTGGTGGCGCCGCCGGTGTCGCCCGGCAGCTGGACGGCGGCCAGGTGGCCGCCGGCCGCGGCCGCCGTCTTGCTGTAGTCGGGGGAGACGCCGTTGATCTGGGCGATCCAGGAACCGACCGAGAACGGGACGAGGGCGCCGTCCTCGGTGAGGGCCGCGTTGGCCTGGTTCTCCTGGACGGTGGTGACGTTCGGGGAGAGCGTCGCGTCGGTCAGGCCGATCGCCGCGAGGAAGAACTTGCGGGTGCCCGAGCCGGCCTGCGGGATCTTCGGGTGCACGGTCTGGCCGTTCACCGTGGTGAGCGTGCCCGAGTAGATGTCGTGCAGCTGGTCCGCGGTCAGCGTGTCCAGCGCCGAGCCCTTGACCGCGACGCCGACCGCGTCACGCGCCATCGGGATGTAGGTCAGCGCGGTGCCGGAGACGGACGGGCCGCCGGAGGAACGGGCGAAGTCGACCTGGCCGCTGATGGAGACACCGGCGCTGGTCGGGTACTTGTCGCCGGTCAGCGCCTCGCTCAGGGCGAGACGGCCGTTGCCGGAGCCGTTCGGGCGCAGGAAGGAGGGGCCGCCGGTACGGGTCTTGATGTTCGAGGTGGTGGAGCCGGTGCCGGGCTCGATCGCGTCGTACGACGCGATGCCCGCGCCGTTCGCCGACTTCACCGCGGTGGCGGAGTAGCTGGTGCCGTTGACGGTGTCGCCGGCCAGGGCGTTGAGCACGTCCTGGGTGGTGTCCGAGCCCACGCCGACCAGCTGGCGGAAGGCACCGGCGTCCGGGTCGGCGACCGCCGGGGTGGCGAGGGCGAGGCCGCCGGCCACCACGGCAGCGGCGACGAACGCCGCCGAAGAGCGCATTCTGCGCATCGAGAGTCTCCTGACAAGAGCTAGCTAGCTGGGTGTTGCCAGAGGATCTGGCAGGGTGGTGCGAACCGTCCGCCCCGACTGCCTTTCGGGGCGGACGGCCGTCTGTGGGGAGCGCCCCGTCAGGGGCGCGGGGCGTTATCCATTTGCGGCTCCGCCGCGTGGGCGCGACCAGCCACGACGCGCTCGCAGCCGACGTACCGCCGTCGTCATGGAAGCCATCGACAGCCGACGTCCGCCCGCGAAGGGCGCCCCGACCCCGGCGACGGCCCCGAGCGCGGCCCCGACCGGCACTGCGTAGCGCAGCGGAGTGGCCGGGTCCGCCGGGGTGTTCCCGGCCGCGGTGGTCTCCAGCGCCTTGCCGCCGTCGAAGGACGCCTTGGCGCTGGGCGAGGTGCCGGCGCCGTCGGTCGGCGTACCCGTTCCGGCGTCGCCGGTCGTGCCGCCGTCGGCCGCGGCGGTGGCACTGGGGGCGCCGCCCCCGCTCGTGTCGGTACCGCCGCCGTCGGCCGAGCCGGCGCTCGCCGAGGTCGGGCCGGTGTAGTCGAGCAGCGAGTTCGCCGCCTTCACGGTCTGGGCGCGCAGCTTCGCGGAGAGCGGGGCGTAGCCGTCGGGCAGCTTGCCCGGGTCGGCGCCCGGGGTCTGGCCGGTCGCGGCGACGTAGTGCAGCAGGGCCGCGTAGTCCCAGCGGGCGGCCTGGCTCACCTTGCCGGGCCGGACCGCCGCGTAGACCAGCTCGGAGAGCGGGTAGGCGGCCTTGGCCGTGGCGTTGGCCGGGGTGATCTCGGCGACACCGGAGCCGGTGGCGGTCGCGGCGGCCGCGCTCAGGCCGGCCGTGCTCGGGGCCACGTACGTGCCGGCGGTGTTCTTCAGCTCGGCGGTCTGAAGGCCGTACCGGGCCGCGGACGCCGTGTCCGTGATCGTGATGATGAAGCGCGAGCCGACCGTCTGCGGGCCCGGGCTCTTGTACGCCTGCGGGCTGGACAGCGCGTCCCACGTGGATTTCCACAGGGTGTCCGCGCGCCGGGTGTGCAGGGCGCCGGAATGCATGTCGTCCACGTAGGGGTGGAAGTCGGTCATGCACTGGGTGGCGGTGGACGGCGCGTCCGAGCCGGGCGGCACCGTGCACCACGGGTCGCTCTTCGGGTAGTCGTCGGTGCTCGACGGGTCGAAGGCGATACCGGTCGGGTTCAGGTCGGCGTTGGTGCTGTAGTACGGGTTGACCCGCATGCCGTCGTCGTCCGGGACACCCGCGAGGAACTGCCGGGCCTCCTTGTCGGCGAGGACCCACTGCCAGATCGCGCGGGCGGTGTCGGAGTGACCGAGCGAGGTGATCAGGTCGGTGTCGGTGGCCGGCGTCTCGGCGACCGACAGGTACTGGAACTCCGGGTTCAGGGCGATGAACTCGGGGTCGGAGGCGATACCGGCCGGGTTGTTCTTCGTCCAGCCGTACCCCTTGGCCGCCGTGCCGTTGACGACCGAGCCCCAGGTGGAGTTGCGGTACGACTCGGTGAGCAGCTTGGCGACCAGGCGCTGGTTCAGCTTGACGGACTCGACCTTGGTGCCGGCGAGCTTCGCGATGCTGTCCGGCGCCCCGGACTTGGGTCTGCGCTCGATCGTGAATCCGATGACGGCTCCGGAGAGCGCGACCGGTGCGTAGGTCGTGGTACCCGGCGGCGCGCTGGTGCCCGCGTCCGCGCCCAGTTTCCGGGTGGTGAAGGCCAGGCCCGTCGAAGAGGAGTCCGAGATCAGCCGGGACCGGGTGTCGGGCTCGCCGAGCTCCGTGTAGCCGTAGACCTTGCCGACCGAGCAGAGCTGGGCCTGCCAGCTGGTCATCGCGTCCGCCGCCAGCTCGCTGCCGGTGGTGGGGCGCTCCTCGGCGCCGAGGGCGCAGTTGCTGCCGACGCTGTTGAAGTCCAGCCTGACCGCGATCCGGTTCCGCCAGTTGGTGGAGGAGACCGGGGAGCCCGCGTTGACCTGGCTCTGGTCCGCGTACGGCTTGCCGTCCAGGTCGAGGTGCCCCTGCGGGACGATCACCAGCCAGCAGGAGCGGGGCCTGGTGACGCCGTCGGTGGTGACCGGGATGCCGCAGCCGAGGTGGGGTGCCTCGTTGGCGGTCTGGACCTCGAAGAACTCCTTGCCGGTGCCGTTGGTGCCGGTACGGGCGAAGTCGATCTCGTTGGTGGTGTTGTAGTTGAACAGCGCGTTGTTCTGGGTGTTGGTGGTGATCGTGGTGCCGTCCACCGACTTGAAGGGGACCTCGCCCGGGGCGTTCGGGTTGGCGGCGCCGTACCGGTTGTCCTGGCCGTAGTTGGTCGGGTCGGCGCTGTAGAAGATCTGCCGGGTGTCGTCCTGGCCGTTGCCCGGCCAGCTGGTGCGGTTGGTGGTCGGGGAGGCGCCGTACTGGCACTGGGTGCGCGACGGACCGGGGTTGGCCGGGACCGTGCCGTCGTCGTCGCCCCAGCACTGCATGATCTGCACGAAGTCGGTGTTGAACTGGGTGCCCGCGAAGGTGGTCGGCGTGCCGCCGGTCCAGCTCACGGTGACGGCCTGGCTGGTGAGGTCCTTGGTCTGGGAGACCGTGAACCTCATGTCCTTGAACTCGCCGCGCCCGGAGACGGTCACCGCGGAGCCGGTGGCCGCGGCGGCCGGGGGAGCGGTCTGGGCGACCGCGAGTCCGGCGAGGGCGCCGACGGCGGCGCCGGCCAGCAGGCGTATCAGTGCGTTGCGTGTCCGGGCGCGTCTCATCGCGAAGTCCCGTCGTCGGAGCGGCTGGTGCCGTTGTCCTGGGCGTTGCCGGCGGCCCTGCTGCCGACCAGGCGGGAGACCACCGAGGGCAGCAGGAGCAGACCGAAGACCAGGACCGCGGCCAGCAGCATCAGCGTCTGGGTGCCGGTCCAGCCGTGTGCGGTGGCGACGGCGACGGGCTGGGCGAGGGCCACCGTGCCGTCGGTGCCCGCGCCGGTACCGCCGGCGGCCGTACCCGTGGCGCCGCCGGGGGAGATGGTCTGGCCGGTGTCGGGGTCGACGGAGGGCTGGGCGCTGTTGCCGCCGGCCGAGCCGGAGCCGCCGGTGGTGGCACCGCCGTTGGAGCCGGTGCCGGTGGAGCCGGTCGAACCGCCGGAGGAGCTGCCGCCGCCACTGCCGTTGCCGGAGCTGGTCGTGGCGCCGCCGCTGCCGCTGGTGCAGGGTGCGGCGCCCTTCCGGTCACAGGCGGGCGGGTAGGGCGCGGTCTGCGCGAGCCGGTTCTCGCCGTTGGCGGTGAAGGTCGGGTTGTTGCAGTTCTTGATGTTGATGTTCTGCGTCTGCACGCCCGGGATCCGGCGGATCTGGTCGAAGCCGGCCTGGACGAGGTTGATCGGGAGCGGCGAGTAGCCGAGGTTCGGCGCCTGCTGCTGGCCCTGGCACATGAAGTAGTAGGAGAACGCGCCGAGCGTCTTGCCCTTGGCCTCGGTGAAGGTGCCCTGCACCTTCAGGGGCAGGATCATGTACGAGTAGCTGGACAGCGGGTAGTTGCGCTTGTCGGAGTCGTTGTAGACGCCGTCGAGCTGCTGGGTGAGGTAGTCCGCCGAGTTCCTGTCGGTGTTGATCCTCGCCTTGAGGAGCGAGACCGCCACGTTCTGCGGGGTCGGCTCGGTGTAGTAGCCCGCGTGGTTCAGGACCTTGGCGACCGGGTAGTGCGCGTTGAGCGCGTACGAGTAGTTGACGTACCCGATGGCGCCCTCGCCGTAGTTCTGGGCGACGTAGCCGGCCACCCCGAGGTCACCGGACTGGGCGATCATGCCGGAGACGGTGGGGTAGTACGACGTCTGTCCGCAGGATCCCGAGCGGCCGACCTTGGCGCAGTAGGCGTTCCACAGTGCCTTGTGCTGGTTCGCCATCCACATCGTGAACTGGGCGGTGGAGCCGGAGCCGTCGGAGCGGACGACGGGGACGATGGTGCGGTGCGGCAGCTGAAGGCCGGGGTTGTCGGCCTTGATCGTCGGGTCGTCCCAGCTCTTGACGACCCCGGTGAAGATCTTGGTTACCACGTCGCCGGAGAGGCGGAGGTTGGTGACCTTCTTGCCGTTGACCGTGAGGTGGTACATGAACACCGTGCCGCCGGCGACGATCGGCATGTAGGCGTACGAGCCCTTCGCGGGGCGTTCGGCCGCGCTGCCGTCGGTGGGGTTCGTCTGGAAGGGGATGTCGGAGACGGCGAAGTCCACGGTGCCGGAGAGGAACTGGCGCCGGCCGTCCGACGAACCGGTACCGGCGTAGCTGATGCGCATGCCGTTCTTGTTGACGTCACGCCGCCACTGGTCGACGGCGTTCTCGGCCCAGGTGGAGCCGGCGCCGGCGATGGGGGTGTAGGAGTCGGCCGAAGCGGGGGTGGCTGTGCTGAGGACGCCTATGAGTGCGGCCAGGATGCCCAGCCGTCTGAGGGCGTTGATGACGAGGCTGGACATCAGTGTGCGTCTCCTGTGGCAGCGTCTGAGTTCCCACCCGCACCACCCGTGCGGGTTTCGTTGTCGGGTGCGGGTGGCCCCTGTGGGGCGGGATCGCCGTCGGCGGGTGCGGGGGTGTTGTCCCGGGAGGCGGGATCGCCGTCGGCGGGTGCGGGTGCGGGTGCGGGTGCGGGTGCGGGTGCGTGGGGGCTGGGCGCGCCGTTCCCCGTGCCCCTTTCGGGGCGCTCGGTGTCGCCGTCGGTTCCGGAGGAACCGGTCGCGAACAACTCCAGTCCCGGGGTGTGGAGTTCGGTGAATCTCCGGGCGTCCCTGCGGGAGGCCCTGGCCGCTCTCCTCGCCTGGCGCTTGTTCTGGTGGCCGGGGCCGCGGCCACCGATCACGCGGGCGATCACGAAGAGCACCAGGACCAGCGCCATCAGGACCGCCGCCGCGCCGAAGCCGCGCGCGATCATCGTGGGCTCGGGAGACTTGACGAAGTTGAAGACGGCCAGCGGGAGGGAGATCATCGGGCCGTTCGTCGGGTCGGCGTTGAGCGCCGCCGTGAAGCCCGCGGTGAGCAGCACCGGGGACGTCTCGCCGATGCCGCGGGCCGTGCCGAGGATGACGGCGGTCGCGAGGCCCGAGCGCGCGGTGGGCAGGACCACGTGCCAGACCGTGCGCCAGCGCGGGGCGCCGAGCGCCTCGGACGCCTCCGTGAGGGTGCCGGGGACCAGGCGCAGCACCACGTCCGCCGCGCGGATCACGATCGGCAGCATCATCACGCTGATCGCGAAGCCCGCCGCCAGACCCGACTTCTGCATCCCCAGGTTGAGGATCCAGACGGCGTACACCATCAGGCCGGCCACGATGGACGGCAGCGCGGTCATCGCCTCGACGATCGTCCGCACGAAGCGGGAGAACCGGCCCGGGATCTGGTTCAGGTACACCGCGCAGGCCAGGCCCAGCGGCACCGTGATCGCCAGCGCGATGGCGATCATGATGAGCGTGCCGAGCATGGCGTGCGCGATGCCGCCGTCGGTCAGCGGGTCGAGCGGGCCCGCCGCCTGCATGTCCTGGGTGAAGAAGTTGGCGTGCGGCAGCGCCTCCCGGCCGCGCCAGGCGGTGAAGCCGACGACCATGGTGAGCGCGGCGAACATCAGCCCGCCCGCCGACCACAGGACGACGGTCATCACCCGGTCCCGTACCGCCTGCCCGTCCTCCTCCAGCCCCGTCAGCACCGCGTAGAGACCGAGGAACGAGAGGTACGCGGTGACGAAGAAGCCCAAGGCGCCCGAGAACGGCGCGAGTTCACCGAAGAGGAGGACGGCGACGCACAGTCCGGAGGCGGCGGCGCCGAACACCGACAGCACCCCGGAGCGGGTGACCCCGCCGATCCGGCGCGGTACGTCGGGGACCGCGGCGGCCACGGCCGGCCCGGCGGGAGTGCCCTCGGCGGCGGCCTCCCCAGGGGTGCCCTGCGGGGAGGCCTGCGGGGCGTCCTGCGAGGTGTGCTGCGAGGTGTGCTGCGGGGCGTCCTCGGGAGCGCCCTTCTCAAGGTCAACGACGGTCATCGTCACGCCTCGCTCTGTGCGCCGGACCGTGACCGCGCCACGATCGAGGAGGCGGTGAAGTTGACCGCCAGGGTGAGCAGGAACAGCGCCAGGCCGGCGGCCATCAGCGCCGACATGCCGAAGGTGGAGGCATCGCCGTAGTGCAGGGCGATGAGGGAGGAGACGGAGTTCGAGCCGGTTTGCAGGATGTGCGGCTGGATGGTGAAGACCGGGGAGATGATCAGGTAGACCGCGATGGTCTCGCCGAGCGCCCGGCCGAGGCCCAGCATGGTGCCGCCGATGATCCCGCCCATGCCGTACGGCAGTACGACCGCGCGGATCATGCCCCAGCGGGTGGCGCCGAGTGCGTAGGCGCCCTCCCGTTCCCCGGCCGGCGCCTGGGCGAACACCTCGCGCATCACCGAGCACTGGATCGGCGCGACCATCAGCGCCACGACGATGCCGGCGACGAAGGTGGAAGCGGTGTAGACGCTCTGGGAGGCGAGCGGTTCACCCGGCTGGGTGCCGTCGACGTGCAGGAAGGGGATCCAGCCGAACCAGTCCGACAGCCACCGGGACACTCCGATGACGTGCTGCTGGAGGAAGAACAGGCCCCACAGGCCGTAGACCACGGACGGCACGGCGGCCATCAGGTCGACCATGGAGACGAGCGTGCGGCGCAACGGGCGGGGCGCGATGTCCGAGATGAACAGGGCGGTCCCGAGGGCCAGCGGCACGCTGATCGTGACGGCCACGGCGGCGATCAGCAGGGTGCCGGTCAGTACCGCCGCGATGCCGAAGCGGTGGACGTCAGGCTGCCATTCGGCGGTGGTGAGGAAGCCCCAGACACCCCTGGTCCGCAGCGCCTGCGCGGCCCGGAGCAACAGGAAGAGCCCTACGGCGGCCATGATGGCGAGGACGATGACCCCGGAGGCCGTCAACTGGACCCGGAAGACCCGGTCCCCGAGCCCGCGGGCCGGCGACGGCCGCCTGGGCACGGGTCTTTCGGATTCCGCCCCGGCGGAATCCTTGAGCGCGGACACCACTGTGCCCCCCTATACGGAAACAGTTCTCCCCATGCGGCTCCGAAGCGGGGTGCCGCGCCCGAGAGTCAATGGCCGGTTCCTTGCGCACCAACGCGTCATATGTGGAGCCCAGGTGAACGGTTCATGCCATTTCAGTGGGGGAGATGTGGGTGCCTGTGTACCGGGGGGGTAGGGCGGGGCGGGGTGCGCGCGACCCCTCCCGGGCCGCCGCGTGCGGGGTTCAGCCGCGGGCCGCGCGGTTCAGGGCGTCCCTGGCGGCCTGCTCGCCCTGCCCCAGCAGCGCCTTCTCCAGGCTGTGGTCGGCACGCCGGGAGAAGCGTTCGCCCTCGGCCACGTCCTCCTTGCTCAGCACCCGCCCGCACCACTCACCCTGGTCGCCGGTGTGGTCGTCGAAGGGCACGGCGCCGCCCTCGCCGAGAACGGCCCAGCCGCCCTCGTGCCAGCGCAGGGCGAGCAGGTACGTGTGGCCGGCCTGGAGACGGGGTGCGTCGGTGGCCGTCTCGGCCACGCGGGTCCCGCTGGACCGGTAGACCTCCCAGCCGGGGGCGACCATGTCGAAGGAGGCGTCGAGGGTGTGCCGGGGCGAGCTGCGCGACCACAGCCTGCTGTCCGTCCTGAAGCTCACCAGCCGGTCCGTCGCGTACGCCACGGCCCCCTTGTCGTAGGTCCGCCGGTTGGTCTCCCGCTCCGCGGTCGGGCTGGCCACGACGACGTGATCGGCGTACGACACCCAGTCCTTCGCGGTCTGCGAGGGATACAGGTCCCCCGAGGTCCCGCACCCCACCACCGTCTCCAGCCCCGGCGCGCCGACCAGCACCCCGGCGACGATCCCGACGGCGGCGAGCAGCGCGGCGACGGGCCGCGTCGGCAGGCGCCGAGGCATGACGAAACGTTCCCCCATGATGAAAGACCCCCGTGTCCCCTGAATCCCCTGAATCCCCTGTGTCCCCCGGACGTGCGTCCCCGGTGTGCCGGTCCAGCTCCGGGAGGGGGCGGCGGAGACGGTCAGATCTCCAGGCCGTGTTGATCACTGTAGGTACGGCCGAACGGAAGTGGACAAGGATCACCCAGGCCCGGCACAGAACTGTGACGAGGACCTGCGGCTCCGTGACGAGGGCGGGCGGTTCGGCGGTCACGCGGCGGGCGGCGGGCGGCGGGCGGCGGGCGGCAGGCGGCGGGCGGCCAGGCAACCCGGCGGCCAGGCAACCCGGCAATCTGGCGGCCGGGCGGTCACGAGGTCAGGCGGCCTGGCACCTTGGCGGCCCGGCACCTTGGCGGCCCGGCAACCTGGTGGCCCGGCAACCCGTTCCGGTGATCGTGCCGGTCGTGCCCGTACCCCTGTGCCCGCTCCGGGCGGCCCGGGTATAGCGTCGCGCAGTGGGCCTGACGTGACCCGTTTCGTCCCGGAGCCGAAGGAGCGTGGACCCGTGACCGTGAGCCGGATGGCCGAGCTGACCGCCGGCCGGCTGCTGACGTCATGGCAGCTGGACGTACCCGCGCTGTTGCTGGTCCTGGTTCTGGGCGGCCTGTACGGCTGGGGCGTGGCGCGGGTGCGCGGCCGGGGCGGGGTCTGGTCCCCGGCCCGGACCGCCGCCTTCGCGTTCCTCGGCCTGGGCACGCTGGTCGTGGCGACGATGTCGAGCCTCGCCGTCTACGACCGCGTGTTGTTCTGGCCCGCGGCCGTGCAGAACATCCTGCTCGACCTGGTGGCCCCGCTCGGCCTCGCCCTGGGCGACCCGCTGCGGCTCGCGGTGACGGCGCTGCCCGCGGACGCGGCGGGCAGGGTGCGCCGGGCGACGACCGGGCGGGTGCTCCGGCTGCTGACCTTCCCCCTGGTCAGCACGGCGCTGGTGCTCGCCACCGAGCTGACGGTCTACTTCACGCCGTACTTCGCCACCGCGCTGCGGGTGGGCTGGCTGCACGAGCTGATGTACCTGCACCTGCTGGTGGCGGGCTGCCTCTTCGTCGTACCGGTGCTGACCCGCGAGGAGACCCTGCCGGCCTGGTGCAGCCACCCGGTGCGGGCGGCCCTGGTCTTCCTGGACGGGGTGATCGACGCGGTGCCCGGGGTCGTCGTGATGACCCACGGCACGCTGATCGCGGGTGCCTGGTACCTCCACCACCATCCGGCCTGGGCCCCCGACGTCCAGTACGACCAGCAGGTCGGCGGCGGTGCGATGGTGAGCATCGCCGAGCTGGTCGCGCTGCCGTTCCTGCTGACGATCCTCTTCCAGTGGGCGCGGGCGGAACGGATCCAGACGGCGGCCCTGGACCGGCGGCTGGACGAGCAACTGGCGGCGACCACGCCACCGGCTCCGCCGCCGCGCCCCACACCAGCTTCCGCATCAGCGTCCCCATCCGCTCCCGCGTCTGCATCCGCGTCCGCTCCCGCACCGGCCGCGGCGCGGGTCCGCCCCTGGTGGGAGACGGAGGAGAACGAGGTGGCCGCCCGGATCCGCCGCCAGCACGGCGAGCCGTGACGCCGGAGGGGCCGTGACGCTGGGGAGGTCGTGACGCCGGAGGGGCCGTGACGCTGGGGAGGCCGTGACGCCGGAGGGGCCGTGACGCTGGGGAGGCCGTGACGCCGGAGGGGCCGTGACGCTGGAGAGGTCGTGATGCCGGAGAGGTCGTGACGCCGGAGGGGCCGTGACGCCGGAGAGGTCGTGACGCCGGAGGGGCCGGACGCCGGAGGGCCTGGCGGGGGAGGGCCGACGCAGGGGCGGTTCTCAGGCCGACTTCCCGCCACTCCCCGCCGCTCCTCCCGCTCCAGCCGCTCCTCCCGCTCCAGCCGCTCCTCCCGCTCCTCCCGCTCCTCCCGCTCCAGCCACTCCTCCCGCTCCAGCCCCTCCTCCCGCTCCAGCCACTCCCCCCGCTCCCGCCACTCCCCCCCGCTCCCCCCGCGTCTGCCAGTTCCGTCAGCCTTCCCTGACGCGGATGATCGTCTTGCCGGGGACGCGGTGTCCGGGGGCGAACGCGGCGGGTGCCTCGGCCAGCGGGCGCACGGCGCCGACGACCGGCCGGAGCCGTCCGTCGCGCAGCCGCACCGCGAGGTCGGCGAGCCGGGCCCGGTCGGGTTCCACGACGAAGAAGACGGACCGCCCGTTCTCGGGCCGGACGGTGGGCGGCCGGGCGATGGTGACCAGGGTGCCGCCGGCGCGGACCAGGGCCGCGGAGCGGTCGAGGATCTGCCCGCCGATCACGTCGAAGACCACGTCGACCTGGCCGGCGTCGGCCAGTTCGTCGGCCTGGAGGTCCAGGAACGTGTCCGCGCCGAGTCCGAGGGCGGTGTCCCGGTCGGCGGCCCGGCCGGTGCCGATGACCCTGGCGCCCACCTCGCGGGCGAGCTGTACGGCGATCGAACCGACACCGCCCGCGGCACCGTGGACCAGGACGGTCTGCCCGGTGGCGAGACGTGCGTGATCGAACAGGCCCTGCCACGCGGTGAGCCCGGAGATCGGCAGGGCGGCGGCCACGGTGTGGTCGACGTCCGCGGGGAGCGGGGCGAGGTTGCGGGCCTCCACGGCCGTGTACTCGGCCAGGGAGCCGTCGCGGGCCCAGTCCGCCAGGCCGTACACGCGCTGGCCGACGGTCAGGCCCGTGGTGCCGTAGCCGAGCTCGACGACCACCCCCGAGAGCTCGTGGCCGGGCACGCTGGGCGTGCGGTCACGGCCGGCCCGGTCGGTCCAGGTGGCCGGCCAGGTCAGCTCCCCGGGGGTGAACCCGGCGGCGTGCACCCGCACGATCACGTCGTTCTCGGCGGCATGGGGACGGGGCAGCTCGGCGAGGGCGAGCCCGCCCACCCCGGCGTCCCGGTCGCGAACGGTGACGGCTTGCATGACGGGGTCCTTCCCGTGCGGGATGCGGCACAGCTCCAGAATGCTCCAGCCGCCCACCCGGCGCACCGGACGGCACCTCCGCGGCGACCCGCCCCGCACATGACGAGGGCGGAGCCCGAAAGCCCCGCCCGAACCCCGTGAGACCTCAGCTCACGGCCACACCAAGCAGTACGGCTGGTGTCCCGCCTCGTGCAGGCGGTGCGAGAAGTCCTGCCACTCGTGCAGCAGCTGGTACACGTTGAACGCGTCCCTCGGGCCGCCCCGGTCCGGGACCGTCGACCAGATGAAGGCGGCCGCGCCCACCGCTTCCTCGCCTATGCCGCGCAGCGGGTCGACCACCGTCATGGGGAGCTTGACCACCGCGTAGTCCGGGTGCAGGACGACCAGTTCGAGCGGCGGCACCTTGTGCAGAGGCACACCTTCGATGCCCGTCAGCACCATCGCGGCCATCGTCTCCGGCTTGATCTTGGTGAACATGCCGTTCATGCCGAGCTCGTCGCCGCCGAGTTCCTCGGGGCGCATCGAGATCGGGACGCGGGCCGCGGTCGCGCCGTCCGGTGCGCCGAAGTATTTGTACGTCACCCCCACCCGACCACCATTCCTGCTCCCGGTCTCGGGACGGTCGATTCCGCGATCGATCCGCCGGGCCCTCTGGTCCCGCTGATCGATACGTCGGTCACGCCGATCGGACTCACTCGGTACGCCGCCCTGTTCCCGACGTGCTGCTTCCGCCGCTTCCTCCGCGTCGCGCCGGTGCCTTCCCTGCCGGGCACGCCGAGGACCCAGGTCGTCAGTCCCCTCGCCCAGTCCGCCACCGCGATGCATATCTCCACCCGACTGCTTTTCTAGGACGCGTGGCCCCCGCCGCGCAACCCGATCATCGTGTCAGTGACCTCCCCCACGGCCGCCCGCCGAAACGTGCGTCGAAACATCAGTCCGCAGGATCTTTACAGCCTCCGGCCAGCTGCGTGCCGGATGAGCTGGGTGTATCGGATCACAGTCTCGCAGATGCCCCGACCACTACGGGAAGAACGCCGACCTCCGCCTACCCTGAGAAGGTCACCCAGCAACCGGAGTCCGAGAAGTCGGAGAAGTCGCACGTCATGAGTGCCCAGAGCGAAACTCCCTATCCCTACGACGCGCCCGTCTCGCAGGCGCTCTTCGACCGTGCCTCCGCCGTCACGCCCGGGGGCGTGAACTCGCCGGTGCGCGCCTTCCGTGCCGTCGGCGGCACGCCCCGTTTCATGGTGTCCGGCAAGGGGGCCTACCTCACCGACGCCGACGGGCGCGAGTACGTCGACCTGGTGTGCTCCTGGGGGCCGATGATCCTCGGCCACTCGCACCCCGAGGTCATCGCCGCCGTCCAGGAGGCCGTCGCCCGCGGTACCTCCTTCGGCACGCCCGGTGAGGGCGAGGTCGCCCTCGCGGAGGAGATGGTCGCCCGGATCCAGCCCCTTGAGCAGGTGCGGCTCGTCAGCAGCGGCACCGAGGCCACCATGAGCGCCATCCGGCTCGCCCGCGGCTTCACCCGCCGCACCAAGGTGATCAAGTTCGCCGGGTGCTACCACGGCCATGTCGACTCGCTGCTCGCCGCGGCGGGCAGCGGCGTCGCGACCTTCGCGCTGCCCGACACCCCGGGTGTCACCGGGGCGCAGGCCGGCGACACCATCGTGCTGCCGTACAACGACCTGGAGGCCGTGCAGGAGGCCTTCCACCGGCACCCCGGTGAGATCGCCTGCGTGATCACCGAGGCCTCGCCCGGGAACATGGGGGTCGTGCCGCCGGGACCCGGGTTCAACCAGGGGCTCAAGGACGCCTGCGCCAGGAACGGCGCGCTCTACATCTCCGACGAGGTCATGACCGGGTTCCGGACCAGCCGGGCCGGGTGGTTCGGGATCGACGGGGTGGTGCCCGACCTGATGACCTTCGGCAAGGTGATGGGCGGCGGGTTCCCGGCGGCCGCGTTCGGCGGTCGGGCGGACGTCATGGCGCACCTCGCGCCCGCCGGCCCCGTCTACCAGGCAGGCACCCTCTCCGGGAACCCCGTCGCCACCGCCGCCGGACTCGCCCAGCTGCGGCTGCTCGACGACGCGGCCTACGACAAGGTCGACGCCGTCTCCGCGCAGATCCAGGGGCTCGTCAGCGAGGCGCTGAGCAAGGAGGGCGTCGCGCACCAGGTGCAGACCGCCTCCAACATGTTCTCCGTCTTCTTCACCAACCGGCCGGTGCGCGACTACGAGGACGCGCGGGGCCAGGAGTCCTTCCGGTTCACGGCGTTCTTCCACTCCCTCCTCTCCGACGGCGTCTACCTGCCGCCGTCGTCCTTCGAGTCCTGGTTCGTCTCCACGGCCCACGACGAGCGGGCCATCCAGAAGATCGCCGACGCCCTCCCGGCGGCGGCCCGAGCGGCCGCGGAGGCCACGGCAGCATGAGCGAGCAGAGAGAGCAGGACATCACCGTCGTGCATGTGATGCGGCACGGCGAGGTGGAGAACCCGCAGGGGGTGCTCTACGGGAGACTTCCCGGCTACCACCTCTCCGAGCTCGGGCGGCAGATGGCCGACCGGGTCGCCGAGCACCTGGCCGGCCGGGACGTCACCCATGTCGTCGCCTCCCCGCTGGAGCGCGCGCAGGAGACCGCGACCCCGATCGCCAAGGCGCACGGGCTCGGCCTGGGCACCGACGAGCGGCTGATCGAGGCCGAGAACATCTTCCAGGGCAAGACCTTCGGGGTCGGCGACGGGGCGCTGAAGAACCCCGCCAACTGGAAGTACCTGGTCAACCCGTTCAAGCCGTCCTGGGGCGAGCCGTACGTCGAGCAGGTCGTGCGGATGAAGGGCGCGCTGGACTCGGCCCGGGACCAGGCACGCGGCCACGAGGCGGTGCTGGTCAGCCATCAGCTGCCGATCTGGATCCTGCGGTCCTACGTGGAGAAGCGCCGGCTGTGGCACGACCCGCGCAAGCGGCAGTGCACCCTGGCGTCCCTGACGACTTTCACATACGAGGGTGACAGGATCGTCTCCGTCGGGTACAGCGAACCCGCGATCGACCTGGTGCCGGTCCATCTGCGGGCCGGCGCCAAGCCGGTGCAGGGGCAGGGCAAGGCATTCGGGGCATAGAGCGTCAGAAAGCCCTGCGTCGAGGCTGCTCCGCGCCCGTCGAATCCCGCTTCATTAAATTAGTCTGAAAATATGAGGTTCCTTCAGGAACCTCCCCGTTCGTCCCGCCCTCTGAGTGGGTGACCACCAGAGGACGTGACGAATCGGGGAACCATGCGGACCTTCACCCGAAGGGGACTACTCGGCGTCGGCGCGGGCGCCGCGGCCGGACTCGGCCTCGCCGGCTGCGGCACGCACACACCGTCGGACGGTACGAACCACGCAGCCGGTTCCGGCAGGCAGCCCTCTAAGAAGCCGACCGCGACCGCTCGCCCCCTCGGCGACGGCTCCACCTCCCGCACCGGCAAGCAGCCCCACCAGCCCGCCGCCCCCGAGCCGCTGGAGCCCGGCCAGACCCCTCCGCAGTTCGTGATCTTCTCCTGGGACGGCGCCGGCGAGGTCGGCAACGGCCTGTTCCCGCGCTTCCTCGACCTGGCGAAGGAACACGGCGCGTCCATGACCTTCTTCCTCTCGGGCCTCTACCTCCTCCCCGAGTCCAAGAAGCGGCTCTACGACCCGCCGAACAACCCCCGCGGCGCCTCCGACATCGGCTACCTCACCGACGAGCACATCAGGGCGACGCTCACCAACGTCCGCCGCGCCTGGCTCGAAGGGCACGAGATAGGCACCCACTTCAACGGCCACTTCTGCTCCGGCCACGGCACCGTCGGCAACTGGACGCCCCAGCAGTGGCGCAGCGAGACAGACCAGGCGAAGGCGTTCGTGAAGGAGTGGCGGACCAACACCGGCTGGACGGACCTGCCCGCGCTCCCCTTCGACTACGACAAGGAACTGGTCGGCGGTCGTACGCCCTGCCTCCTCGGTCAGAACAACCTGCTGCCCACCGCCCGCGAGCTCGGCTGGCGGTACGACGCCTCCTCGCCCGGCGGCCGCCAGGTCTGGCCCGAGAAGAAGCTCGGCATCTGGGACCTGCCGCTCCAGCAGGTGCCGTTCCCCGGCCACAGCTTCGAGGTCCTGTCCATGGACTACAACATGCTCGCCAACCAGTCCGTGAACTCGACGAAGGCCCCCGCCTACAACTACCCCGGCTGGCGGCGCCAGTCGGCCCAGGCGTACATAGCGGGATTCGAGCGGGCATACACGACAAACAGGGCGCCGTTCTTCATAGGCAACCACTTCGAGCAGTGGAACGGCGGCATCTACATGGACTCCGTCGAGGAGGCCTTCAAGCACATCGCCCGGGAGAAGGAGAAGGGCGCCGACGTACGGATGGTCTCCTTCCGGCAGTTCGTGGACTGGATCGACGTGCAGAAGCCCGAGGTCCTCGCGAAGCTGCGCACCCTCGACGTCGGGCAGCGCCCGGCGGGCGGCTGGAAGGGCTTCCTCAAGCAGGGGACCGCGGCCTGAAAGGGGCCTTTCGCGGACCGAGGGGGGTGCGCAAGATCCCCAGAACGGGCATGCGAAACTTTTCACATGAGTACCCGTAGCCGCGCCCTCCTGCTCGGCGCCATGGCCGCCGCGGCGGCCCTGACCCTGTCCGCGTGCGGCAACGGCGGCACTTCCGGCGGAGGCGGCAACACCAACTTCGTCACCGGCAAGAACGGCATCGACACGGTCGCGAAGGGGCACCGCGCGGCCGCCCCCGACCTGTCCGGCAAGACCATCGACGGCAGGACGCTGGACGTCGCGAGCTACAAGGGCAAGGTCGTCGTCATCAACGTGTGGGGCTCCTGGTGCAGCCCGTGCCGCGCCGAGGCCCCCTACTTCGCCTCCGTCTCCAAGGAGTACGCGAACAAGGGCGTCCAGTTCGTCGGCATCAACACCCGCGACACCAGCACCGGTTCCGCGGTCGCCTTCGAGAAGCAGAACGGCATCGACTACCCGAGTCTGTACGACCCGACGGGCAAGCTGATGCTGCGCTTCAAGAAGGGCACGCTCAACCCGCAGGCCATCCCCTCCACCCTGGTACTCGACCGGCAGGGGAACGTCGCGGCGCGCTCGCTGGCGGCGCTCAGCGAGGAGAACCTGCTGAAGATGATCAAGCCGGTCGTCGCGGAGAAGTGACGTGAGCGCACTCCTCACGCTCGCGGCGGAGACGGGCAAGAACGAGACGGTGTTCAGCGGTGCCCTGCTGATCGCCCTGCCGGTCGCCCTGTTCGGCGGGCTCGTCTCCTTCTTCTCCCCGTGTGTGCTGCCCCTGGTCCCCGGCTACCTGTCCTACGTCACCGGGGTCGCCGGAACCGACCTGGCCGAGGCCCGGCGTGGCCGGATGGTGGCAGGCGCCTCCCTCTTCGTGCTCGGCTTCACCGCCGTGTTCGTGTCCGGCGGAGCACTGTTCGGCTACTTCGGCCAGACCCTCCAGGAGCAGTCCGGCACCCTCGGCAAGGTGCTCGGCGTCCTCATGATCGTCATGGGGGTGTTCTTCATGGGTCTGATGCCCTGGTTCACCCAGCGCGAGTTCCGCTTCCACAAGCGGCCGGTGACCGGTCTGATAGGGGCACCGGTACTCGGCGCGCTGTTCGGGATCGGCTGGACCCCCTGCATCGGCCCGACCCTGGCGTCCGTCACCGCTCTCTCCTTCAACCAGGCGAGCGCGGGACGCGGCGCCATCCTGACGGTCGCCTACTGCCTGGGGCTCGGCGTGCCCTTCGTGGTGGCCGCGATCGCCTTCCGCAAGGCGCTCGGTGCCTTCGGCTGGGTCAAGCGCCACTATGTCTGGGTGATGCGCATCGGCGGCACGATGATGATCGTGA
This sequence comes from Streptomyces humi, assembly GCF_001005085.2. GTDB lineage: Bacteria > Actinomycetota > Actinomycetes > Streptomycetales > Streptomycetaceae > Streptomyces > Streptomyces humi. The sequence continues at coordinate 168,893 of NZ_LBMU02000021.1, read as the reverse complement.
CCGGTGTGCTGCTGCTGACCGGGGCCTGGGACAGCCTCGTCCAGGAGATGCAGGGCTGGTCCGACGGCTTCACTGTGGGGATCTGATCGATGAGCAACACTGATACCGGGCACACCGGGCACACCGGGCACACCGGCAACACCGAGCCGGACCAGACGGACCTCGGCGAGGCGGGCTCCCAGCTCTCCACCGCCCCGGTCGAGCCACCCGTCGCCCCCGGCCTCGGCCTGATCGGCTGGGCCCGCTGGTTCTGGCGGCAGCTGACCTCCATGCGGGTCGCCCTGCTGCTGCTCCTGCTGCTGTCACTGGGCGCCATCCCCGGCTCGCTGATCCCGCAGACCGGCGCCGACATCAACAAGGTCGCCGACTTCCAGAAGGCGCACAAGACACTGGCGCCGGTCTACGACAGGCTCGGCCTCTTCCACGTCTACAGCTCGGTGTGGTTCTCCGCGATCTACATCCTGCTGTTCGTCTCCCTGGTCGGCTGCATCATCCCGCGCGCCTGGCAGTTCGTGGGCCAGCTGCGCGGCCGTCCGCCGGGCGCCCCGAAGCGGCTGAACCGGCTCCCCGCGTACACGACCTGGCGCACGGACGCGGCGCCGGAGGAGGTCCGCGAGGCCGCGCTCGCCCTGCTGAAGAAGCGGCGCTTCCGCTCGCACGTCGCCGGGGACGCGGTCGCCGCCGAGAAGGGCTACGTCCGCGAGTTCGGCAACCTCGTCTTCCACATCGCGCTGATCGTGCTGCTGATCGCCTTCGCGTCCGGCCAGATGTACAAGTCGGACGGCACCAAGCTGGTCGTCGAGGGCGACGGGTTCGCCAACTCCATCATCCAGTACGACGACTTCAAGTCCGGGTCGATGTTCAGCACCGACGACCTGGTGCCGTTCAGCTTCCACCTGCGGAACTTCAGCGCCGGCTACCAGACCGGCGGACCCAGCAAGGGCACCCCGACCACCTTCAGCGCCGACATCGACTACATCGACGGCGCGTACGGCAAGGCGAAGCGGACCACCGTCAAGGTGAACCAGCCGCTGCACATCGACGACGCCAAGGTCTACCTCGTCAGCCACGGCTACGCGCCCGTCATCACGGTCCGCGACAGCAAGGGCGACGTCGTCTACCACGACGCGGTGCCGCTGCTCCCGCTCGACGGCAACATCACCTCCCAGGGCGTGCTCAAGGTGATGGACGGCTACAAGAACGCGCGCAACGTCGGCGAACAGCTCGGCATCTCCCTGTTCTTCCTGCCCACCTACGGCGGCGGCTCCTCCGTCCTCTCGACCTTCCCGGCGCTGGACAACCCGGTGCTGAACCTGACGCCGTACCACGGTGACCTAGGGGTGAACTCGGGCATCCCGCAGAGCGTGTACCAGCTGGACAAGTCCCACATGAAGGAGTTCAAGGACTCCAAGGGAGCGCAGTTCCGCGACAACCTCAAGCCCGGCCAGACCATGCAGCTGCCGAACGGCGCCGGTTCCGTGACGTTCGAGAAGGGCGTCAAGGAATGGGCGGGCTTCGAGATCGTCCAGGAGCCCGGCAGCGGCTGGGCGCTCGGCGGCGCCCTCGCCGCGATCTTCGGCCTGGCCGCCTCGCTGTTCATCCAGCGCCGCCGCGTGTGGGTGCGCGCGGTGCCGGGCCCCGACGGCGTCACCGTCGTCGAGATGGGCGGCCTGGGCCGCAGCGAGTCCGCGAAGGTGCCCGAGGAACTGGGCGACCTCGCGGGCATCCTCTACGACCAGGCACCAGGGGCCCCCGCCCCCGGCGACACCACTGACGCCGACCCCGCAGAATCCCCCGACCCCGAAGTCGTACCTGCCGAAGGGGCTGAGAAGCGATGACTTCCGCCGCCGCAACGACCCTCGCCGCGACCAACGAGCACCTGGCGAGTATGAGCAACACGCTCATCTACTCCTCGATGGCCGTCTACACGCTGGCCTTCTTCGCCTACATCTTCGAGTGGCTGCTCGGCAGCCGCAGCCGGGTCGCGCGCACCGCCAACGCGCTGACGAGCAGGACGGAGGCGAAGCAGACCGGCCCCGCCGTCACGGTCAAGAAGGCCGGCGGCACCGCCGTGCTGGAGCGCCCGAAGGTCGTCGTCCGCGCCGCGGCCGGCTCCCGGGACGTCCCGGACGGCCCCGGCGCCCACGGCGGTGACGAGCAGGGCGACCTCTACGGCCGGATCGCGATCTCCCTCACCGTCCTCGCCTTCCTGGTGGAGCTGGCGGGCGTGGTCACCCGGGCGGCCTCCGTGCAGCGGGCCCCGTGGGGCAACATGTACGAGTTCAACATCACGTTCTCCACGGTCGCGGTCGCCGTCTACCTGACCCTCCTCGCCCTGAAGAAGAACGTCCGCTGGCTCGGTCTCTTCCTGATCACCACGGTCCTCCTCGACCTCGGCCTCGCGGTCACCGTCCTCTACACGGCGAGCGAGCCGCTGGTCCCGGCCCTGCACTCGTACTGGCTGTACATCCACGTCTCGACGGCCATCTTCTGCGGCGCCGTCTTCTACGTGGGCGCGGTCGCCACGATCCTGTACCTCTTCAAGGACTCGTACGAGAGCAAGCTGGAGAACGGCGGCAAGCCGGGCAGCTTCGCGACCTCGGTCCTGGAGCGCCTGCCCGCCTCCGCGTCCCTGGACAAGTTCGCGTACCGCGTGAACGCGGCGGTCTTCCCCCTCTGGACCTTCACGATCATCGCGGGCGCGATCTGGGCGGGCAGCGCCTGGGGCCGCTACTGGAACTGGGACCCCAAGGAGACCTGGTCCTTCATCACCTGGGTCGCCTACGCCTGCTACCTGCACGCCCGCGCCACCGCCGGCTGGAAGGGCCGCAAGGCCGCCTACCTGGCGATGATCGCCTTCGGCTGCTGGCTGTTCAACTACTACGGCGTCAACATCTTCGTGACCGGCAAGCACTCGTACGCGGGCGTCTGAGCCGCCGAGGGGCGACACTGGTCCCATGGCCGTCCTCCAGCTGCTGACCCGACTGCCGAGGCCGATGGACCAGGTCTGGCCCAGCCTCTCCACCCCGGAGGGCCTGGCCGCCTGGTTCACCCCGGCGGACGTCCTGCAACCGAGACTGGGCGGCACGGTCACCCTCGGCGAGCTGGGCACCGGCACGGTCACCGCCTGGGACGTCGACCGCATCGCCGAGTACACGGTCGACCCGGGCGGCAGAGTCCGCTTCCACCTGGAGCCGGACGGCGAGACGGCCAGCATCCTGCGCTTCACGCACGAGGGCGAGACCGAACCGGAGCAGGTATGGCGGAGGCGTTTCGAGCGCCTGGGTGAATCCCTGGGATGAAAACAGGCGTGAAGCGCCCCCTCGGGGGCGCTGGGGGCACCCCCGGCCGAAGACTGGGGGAGGAACCGCGCGACCAGCCCCCGCCGGGCCCGCGGCCTAGGACGGCGGCAGACACTCCGCGCCCGGCGGCTTCCCCTCCGGCCACGCGATCTGAACGAACCGCGACCCACCCCCCGGCCGCAGCTCCACCACCGGCACCGCCTTGTCGTACGGATTCCCGTGCACGTCGAGGCAGATCCACCCGCTCGCCCCGGACACCCGCAACGGTCCCTTCACCTGCGGCCACTGCAACCCCACATCGGCCAGCGTCGGCACCGACCTCCCCTCCGGCACCGCCTCCCGGATCCCGTGCACCGCGAGCCGCATCGCGTCGTACGCGATGATCAGCTGCCCGTCCTCCAGGGCCACCGGCCCGACCGGCCCCACCGGCGCACGCACCGCGCTCTTCAGCAGCTCGGTCAGCGCCGCCATGTCCGCCGCCGATCCGCCCGTCCGCGGGCTGCCCCTGCCCCACGCGTCCGGATGCGCCAGCGCGGTGTACCGGACGGTGAGCGTCGGCCCCAGCACGTCGCGGTGCAGGCTCCGTTCCCCGGTCAGGTACGACCCCTCGTCCCCGGTCAGCACCGTGAACTTCCGGTCCTGGCACCCCCGTGCGCCCAGCGCGTTGATGAACTGCCGCAGCTGGGTGTGGCGTCCGGCGAACAGGACCGTGTCGATGGACCGCGGGGTGCCGCAGATCAGCAGGGCGATCTGCCGGAACGTGTTCGCGGTCGTCCCCTCCTCGCTGCGGTCGGCCGGCGGGGTGAACGGCTGCGCCAGGTGCGGTGACCCCTTGATGAGCGCCTCGAACGAGGTTTGCAGCGTCCGTGTGTACGGGTCGCCCGGCCGGTCGTACACCAGCATCGCCCGGCCCGCGCTGACCTTCGCGAAGGAGGCGAGGGCGTGGGCCTCGTCGGTGTTGGTGGGCGACACCCGTGCCAGGCCCGGGTAAGGGTCCTTGCCCTGCTGCCCGTTGGCGAGGTCGTCCGCGGTGATCGACGACCCGATCACCGGAATCCCCAGCCGGGTCAGCTCCCTGACGGCCTTCATGTTGGCGTCGGTGCTCTGCCCGACCCCGGCCACCGCCCGCAGCCGGTCGGTGCCGCCGGTCATGGCGGCGAGCCGGGTGACCATCTCCCGCCAGTACCGGCTGGTCGCCCCGGGGTTGGCCAGCACCAGCCGGATCGCGGGGGACTCCCCGTTGGAGGCGTGGTTGGCCTGGTACTGGGCCAGGTAGGCGCCCTGGAGCTCGTGCTGGATGTCGGCGAGGTTCGCCGCCGCCGTCGAGGTGTACGGCAGCATCACCGCCACCGTGACGTAACTCCCGGCCTTCAGGCGGCCGTTCTCCCTGGCGATGGCCCGCACGGTGGGGCGCAGCTGCGGGTGCCCGAAGTCGTACGCCGTCGTCGCCACGCCCACGCACTCGTCGCTGCCCTCCGGCCGGGCCACCCCGGGCGCGCACGAGCGGTCGTCGTGGGTGAGTGTGCGGACACCGAAGAACAGGCCGGTCAGCAGGCACAGCGTGACCAGCAGGGCCAGATAGCGGCGCAGCGGGATCTCCCAGACGCCTTCACGCAACCACGTGCCCACGCCCCGCCCCGCCATCACGCCACCCCGCTCCGCTCGTCGTCGCCCTCGTCGTCGTCCGGTTCCGCCAGCGGCCGCCCCGCGAGCGCCGCCGCCGGCCAGTCCCGGGAGGCCCGCCACAGCAGCGCGTTGCCGGCCGGCCGCAGGTTGGACAGCTGCTCCAGTTCGAAGCGCAGCCGGTCGGCCACCTTCGGGTCGGGCAGCACCAGCGGATCGGCGAGCTGCCACACGGCGTGCAGCACCCGCCGTACCCGCAGGTGGAGTACGGCGTCCACGCCCTCCGGCACCGGCTGCTGCGCGTCCGTGCGGCCGAGCGCCACCGCCGCCCGCCGGTCGCCGTGGCCGGTGGAGTCGTGGCCCTCGGCGTCATGGGCGTGGAAGTAGGGGGCGGAGGCGATGAAGCGCAGGGTGCGCAGCCAGCTCCGGGCGTCCAGGAGCGCGAAGCCGTCGCGCAGGTGGTCCACCGCCGCTCCGGCCTTGCCGAGGGCCAGTTGGTGGTGGAGCCGGAAGGGGGCGAGCCGGTCGGTGCCCAGGTACTCGGCGTAGTGCGTGATCAGCGTCTCGTGGGCGGTGCGCCAGCCGCCGTGGTCGGCGTCCCGCAGGTGCAGCCGGAGCAGCAGGAGCGTGCGGACGAACGGGTCGCCGACGAACTGGCCGGGTGCGGCCGGCAGCCCCTCGCGGGTCAGCCGGCTCTGAAGCGCCCGTACGTCGGCGGGACCGAAGTCGTCCGGGAGCAGCGCGGCGGCCAGGGCACACGCGGAGTCGTGGTCGTGGGCGGCGGCGAGGACCGTCAGCTCCTCCAGCCGGTCCGCCGGGACCAGCCGGTCGAGGAGCTGGAGGTGCGCGGGCGCGGCCGGGCCCTCGTCGGTGAGCCGTACGCCGGCCGTGAGCAGCTCGCCGAGCGCGCCGGTGCGCTCCGGGTTCTGTACGGCCGCCTCGGCGAGCAGGGCGACGCCCAGCGGGTTGCCGCCGGTCAGCCGGTGCACGGCCGGTGCGAGCCGGGGCGCGCCGGGGGTGTCCACGAGGTGCAGGGTGTCGTCGGGGCTCAGCGGCGGGAGGGCGACCAGCAGGGCCCGGGAGGACGGCGCGGCCGCGTCCGGTGTCCACCCGGTACGCCGGGCGACCTCGGGCAGCTCCCGCCGTACGGCGTTGCGCAGCAGCTCGCGGCCGTCGCCGCGGACTGCGGCGACGAACGCCACGTGGTCGGCGACGCCGTCGGCGCGGTCGCGCAGCACCGCGTCCAGCAGGGCCGGTCCCGGTCCGGTCTGGGCGTTGTCGACCAGCACCAGCGGACGGCCGAGCCGCTGCATGCGCGGCAGCACCCCGGCGTAGGCCTCGGTCAGATCGGCGAGCAGGGCCCGGACGAGGTACCGCTCGGCGTGCTCGCGGGAGGTACCGCCGGCCCGGAAGTGCCCGGAGAGCAGGATCAGTCCGCGCTGGGCGTGGCCGCCCGCGTTCGGGTAGGCGCGGTACCAGACCGACGCCTTCTGGTGGCGGCGGCTGGCGAAGCCCTCGGCGACCGACTCCAGGGTGGCCTCGATGGCGCCGGAGACCAGCGGCCCGGTGCCGGTCGCGGCGGCCACCACCTTCGCGGCGACCTTCCCGGCCCACCGCCCGGCGAACCCGCTGATCCACGAGCCGCTCTCGCCCAGCAGCAGGATCCGTTCCACCTCGCGCCGGATCCGCTCCGAGTCGGCGTCGCCCCAGCCCCCGGCGGCCACCGCTACCAGGCCGGACATCAGCCGGGGGAAGGGGATCCGGCCGGCGCCCGTCACCGGTTCGGCGAGCTGTTCGGCGACGACCAGCAGGGCCTGCGCGAGCGGTGACCAGGACTCGGCGGGCCGCTCGGCGGGCGGCGCCGCGAACTGCGCCTCCGCGCAGTCGATCAGCGCGACCGGGGTGTGCCGCTGGTAGGCGTCCCGCAACTCGCCCAGCACCGCGCTCTTGCCGAGCCCCCGCGCCCCGGTCAGCACGACGAACGGCAGCTCGCCGGGGTGTTCCAGAGGATGGGTACGGTGCTGGTACGGCCGTAACCCGACGATTCTCGGCACGAGCCCGGCCGGCTCGACATCGAACAGCGCCCCTCGCCCGTGCAACCGTCTGTGCAAGGCAGTCCCCCCTCAACGCAAGTGTAGAAAGGGGGAGTTGCTTCGGGCCAGATCGCGTGATGACTGTTGGGTCACGAATCCTGACGCTATGGGATCAGCCGACGGTGATCGAGTTCAGTTTCTCCCTCAGGTAGACGTGTGAGTCCACCGGTGGATACGTCACCCGTCCGACCGGTGCCGGCACGGACTCGACGGTGGTGCCCGGGGTGCACTCGCCGAAGTACACGAGGGACATCAGCTCCTCCGCGGGGGCGTCGGCGGGCGGGGGGAGCACCCGGTGGCGGCCGGAACGCCAGCGGTCGCCGGTCCAGCGGGCCATCAGGTCTCCGATGTTGATGGTGAGGGCCGCCGGGTCGAAGGGCGCGTCCTCCCAGCCGCCGTCGTCGGTGAAGACCTGGAGTCCGCCCTTGCCGGCCTGCCGGTCCAGGATCGTCACCGTGCCGAAGTCGGTGTGCGGGCCGATCCGGAACTGCCCCGGCTCGGGCTCGCCGATGACGTCCGTCCCCGGGTACCAGTTGATGTTGAAGCCGTACGTCGGATGGTCCATGTGCCGGCTGAAGAAGTCCTGTTCCAGACCGAGCGCGTACCCCAGCAGGGACAGCAGTTGCTTCTCCAGTTCCGCCATCCGCTCCAGGTACTCCTCGCAGAGCGTGCGCAGTTCGGGGATCTCGGCCGGCCACACGTTGGGCGCGTACCACTCTGCGTTGACCACCGGGTCCGCGAACGGCTCGTGGGTCGCGAAGGTCAGCGACTCCTTCAGGTCCGGCGGGGTCTCGGTGCCCTCGGAGTAGCCGTTGGCCTCCGCCTTCGGGCCCAGCCACCCCCGACCGCCGACCTTCGCCTCGTACGCGGCCTTCGCCTCGGCGGGCAGCGCGAAGAACGCGCGGGCGGCCGCCCGTACCGCGTCGCGCAGCTCCGGGGCGACCCCGTGCCCGGTGACGAGCAGGAAGCCGGCGGTCCGCAGGGCCGCGTCGACGGTCCGGGCGGTCTCCCGCCGGCCGGCCTCGTCGCCGTCCAGCCAGGGCCGCAGGTCGATGGTGGGGATCCGGGGGCCGGAGCCGGAACTCGTGCTATTCACCGATGTCCTCGTTCCACAGAGCCGGGTGGGTGTTGATGAAGTCACGCATCAGTCCGACGCACTCCGGGTCGTCCAGCAGGACGATCTCCACCCCGTGCGCGGCGAGCCAGTCGTGGCCGCCGTGGAAGGTGGCCGCCTCGCCGATCACGACGCGCGAGATGCCGAACTGGCGGACCAGGCCGGAGCAGTACCAGCAGGGGGACAGGGTGGTCACCATGGTGGTGCCCCGGTACGTCCGCTGCCGTCCCGCCGCGCGGAAGGCGGCCGTCTCGGCGTGCATGGACGGGTCACCGTCCTGGACGCGCCGGTTGTGCCCGCGGCCGAGCGGTTCGCCGTCGGCGCCGTAGAGCGCGGCCCCGATGGGGATGCCCCCCTCGGCGAGCCCGGCGCGGGCCTCGGTGACCGCGGTGGCGAGCCAGGCGCGGGCCTGTTCCTGGTCCAAAGGCTTCATGACTTCACTCTCCTGTGGCCGAAACACCGGGGCAACGTGCGGAAAGTACCCTCCGGGCAACCCGCAGCCGGACGAAATGTCAGCGCCGCGCTCCGCGCCCTGGAGGTCCCCGTGCCCGCACTCACCCTCCGCGAAGTCCTGGCCCTCGATCTGGTGCTGGCGGCCCGCCCCGAACTGCTCGCCGGAGAGGACGCCCTCGACCGGCCCGTCCGCTGGGTCCACTCCAGCGAGGTCTACGAGGGCGCCAACTTCCTGGACGGCGGCGAACTGCTGCTCACCAACGGCTTCGGGCTGACCGACGCGGCCGAGGAGGTCCGCCGCCGTTACGTCCGGGAGCTGACGGCACGCGGCGCGGCCGGTCTCGCGGTGGAGATCGGCCGGGCGCTGCCGGCCATGCCCGCGGAGGTGACCGACGAGGCCCGCCGGCTCGGCCTGCCCCTGCTGGCCCTGCACCGGGTCGTGCCCTTCGTCAGGATCACGGAGGCCGCCAACCGGGCGATCGTCGCGCGCGGGCTGTCCGGGCGGTCGGCGGGCCGGCCCCGGGGCGACGACCACACGGCGGCCCTGCTGGCCGACCTGGCCGACCGGGCCGCGCTGAACCAGCCGGAGGTGGACGCCCGCGCGGCGCTCGCCGGGTTCCGTCCGAAGCCGGGGGCGCGCCTCATCGGGGTGTCGGTGCACGGGCCGCGGGAGACCGGCGCCGTGGACCGCGCGGTACGGCTGCTGGGCGGAGCCGCGGTGCTCCGGGCGGCGTTCCCCGGAGACGTCCTGGCCCTCCTCGCACTGCCGGCCGACGGCCGGGGCACGGCCGGCGGCCCCGGAGCGGGCGACCCGGTCCGCGCGGTACAGGAAGCCTTCCGCACGGCCACCGCACCCGGTTTCGGCACCACCTCGGGACTGGGCGCCGCTTCGGGACTGGGTGCCGTCCCCGGTTCCGGTGCCGCCTCCGGTTCCGGTGCTGTCCCCGGGCTCGGTGCTGCCTCCGGGGCCGCCGCCGTGCCCGGGATCACCGTCGCCGTCGGGCACGCGGTCGACGCCGGGGCGGGCTGGCTGCACTGGAGCGAGACCCTGCGGGCGGCGCGGGCCAGTCTGGAACTCGCCCTGACCGTGCCGCCGGCCGAACCCGGCCCGGCCAAGGGCCCGTTGGTGACGTCCGCCCGTGCCCTGGCCCTGGAGCGCGAGCTGACCCGGGGCGGGATCGCCGCCAACCGGGACCGCCTCGCCGCCCTGGTCCAGCACACCCTGGGTCCGTTGCTGGCCTGGGAGGCGGCACACGCCAGCGACCTGGTCCGCACCCTGGAGGTGCATCTGCGCCACGGCTGCTCGCCTACCCGCACGGCAGCCCTCCTGCACATCGGCCGCCAGTCCCTCTACCAGCGGCTGGAGCGCATCGAGTCGCTGCTCGGCCTGGAGATCGACGATCCGGACCTGCTGGGGGAGCTGCTGACGGCGGCCTGCGCGCACCGGGTGGTGCGGGGCACGGGCGCGGCCCGGTCACCGGGGCTGCGGACGGTGGCCTGAGACACCGGCCCGGAACCTCACCCGTTCGAGGCAGTTCCGCGCGGCACCCGAGGGCATCCGGGTGCGTGCTCCGGCCGCCGCGCACACGCTGGGAGCGTGGGCCACGGGACCGGCGGTGAGGCGATGATCGTGACGGTGGTGGCGGTGCCGGACGGCGACACCGCGCGCATCTCCGTGGCCGAGGCACGCCACCGGCTCGCCACGGACCCGTTCCTGCTCCTCGGTGTCGAACTGCCCGAGGAGGAGGGCCCGGCGGTGGATCCGGTGGTCCGGCGGCTCGGGCTGGACGACACCGACCTGGAGTGGTTCGGCCGGCAGGACGCGTCGCCGCGGGCCGAGTTCCTGGGCGACACCGCCGGGTTCGTCGTGCCGGTGGTCCACGAGGGCGGGGTCGCGTACGTGCACGCCCTGGCCTCCGACCGCTACCTGCTGATCGTTCACTGGGGCCGGCGGGCCGGACTGGAGCGGGCCGTCACGGCCCAGGTGCGGCGGGAACGCCCGCACGACCCCGTGGCCACGCTGTTCCTGCTGCTCCAGGAGGCGCTCACGACGTTCCGCCGGGCCGCGGTGGACGCCCTGCTCCAGGTCGAGGAGCTGGAGGACGACATGTTCGAGGCGCGGCGCCCCGAGCAGATCTACCGGCTCTCCCAGCTGCGCCGCCGCTCCGCCGTCCTGCACCACGCGCTGCTGCCCTACCTCCAGGGGATCGACGAAGTGATCACCCGCAGGATGATGAGCCGTGACTTCCCGGCGGATCGGCAGCGGCTGGCCCAGGAGTTCCAGCGGGCGGGGCGCCTGGTCCTCGCGGACATCGAGTCCCTCCAGGACGCCACCCGCCGGGCCTTCGCGAGCTACGGGTCCCTGGTCGCGGGCGAACAGAACGGCGTGATCAACCGGCTGGCCATCGTGTCCGTGATCTTCCTGCCGCTGTCGTTCCTGACCGGGTTCTTCGGCATGAACTTCGAGTTCCTGACGAACCGGCTGGAGACCAGGGACGAGTTCTGGCTGCTCGCCGTGGGCCTCCAGCTGGTCGCCGTGCTCGGTTCGCTCTTCCTGCTGCACCGCAGCCGCATCTGGCGCCGGCTGAGGGACGACGACTAGGCCTGCCGGGGCGCCGACGAGCGGGTGCGGCTGCGCAGGGCCGTGTAGAGGAGGGCGCTCACCGCGAAGCCGACGAGAGGGGTGATGTCCCCGAAGGCCGGGTGGTGCTCGGGCACCCAGCCCACGTAGTCCTCCTGGTTGGAGAAGAGCGGGACGGAGACCGCGACGCCGGCCGACAGGGATGCCAGTCCTGGCCGGTTGGTGAAGGCGCGGTCGGTCAGCCGGGCGGCCAGCTCCTCGTCGGTCGCGGTGCGGCCCTGCAACCACCGCTCCACCAGGACCACACCCAGCCAGGGCGCCACCCAGTACGCGATGACCAGCAGGAACGCCTCGTAGGCGGCGCCCGCGTCGTCGAGCGAGGCCCAGGCCGCCGCCGTACCGGCGATGCCCGACACCACGACCAGCGTGCTACGGCTGAGCCAGGTCGGCAGCCGCAGGCCGAAGGAGGCGATGGAGATCGCACCGGAGTACACGTTGAGGGCGTTCGCCGAGATCCCGCCGAGCATGATGGCGATCAGCACCAGGTCGCCCAGCCAGCCGGGCAGGTGGCCGGTGAAGGCGGCCGTCGGGGTGGCGTCCTTCGGAGCGGCGAGGGTGGCCGAGGCCGCGCCGATGACGGCGACGACCGAGACGGACACGAACAGGCCGACGGCCGGCCACAGCACGGTCCGCACCTTGTCCGCCGTACGCGGCAGGTAGCGCGCGTAGTCGGAGGCGTACGGGTTCCAGCCGGCCGCGTACCCCCAGGCCGCGCTGAACGCGAGCAGGAAACCGCCGACGCCGCCGCCGGAGCCGCCCCCGCCGAGGTCGGCGTCCTTGAACGTCCACACCCCGGCGAGCAGGAAGACGACCGCGAGCGCGGGGAACGCGTACTTCTCGAAGGTGTGCACGAAGTTGTGGCCGATGAACCCGATCAGGATCTCCGCGACCACGACGAGGAGGAGGGCGGGGAGCGGGCGCAGGCCGGTCAGGGTGTTCAGGGCGAAGGCCGCGCTCACGCTGTTCACCGCGAACCAGCCGACGCCCGCGAGGAGTCCGTTGGCGGCGGCGGGCAGGATGTTGCCGAGGCGGCCGAAGGAGAAGCGGCCGATCACCATCTGCGGGACGCCGAACCGCGGGCCGTCCAGCGACAGCACGCCCTGGGTGAGCGCGCCGAGCGCGGTGCCCAGCAGGATCGCGGCGGTCGCCGTCCAGAAGCCGAGGCCGAAGAAGAGGACCGCGATCACGCCGATGTAGACGGTCGCGAACTCGATGTTGGGAGAGGCCCAGGTCCACAGCAACTGGAGGGGGCTGCCGTGGCGTTCGGCGTCGGGGATCGGTTCCGAGCCCGCCGCCTCCACGGCGATGACCCGGTCGCCGTACGCGGGGGCGACACTGCTGGTGGAACCGGCGGGAGCTGTCGTCATACGAGGTAAGTGTCGGGTTCGCCCCCGCCCCGGCCCAGGGGCGCACTGTCCGTTTCGGACGGCTCATCGGCGTACAACCTGCACGCACAGAGAAGTTCCGGAGGGCGCGTCGTCCTCCGGAAGTCCTCTGGCGGTCCCCGCGGACCGGTCAGCCGTTGGTGCAGGCGTTGCCGGTGGCCGGGTTGAGCAGGCCGATCAGGTCGATGCTGTCGCCGCACGCGTTGATCGGGACGGAGACCGGGACCTCGACGACGTTGCCCGACAGCAGGCCGGGACTGTTGGACGCGGTGCCGGTGGCGTCCGCGCCGTTGTCGGCGAAGGCGGCGGTGGTGCCGCCGAGGGCGAGGGCCGCGGCGACGGCGCCGGTGACGGCGAGGGAACGGATGCGCATGACTGCCTCCTGGGGCGTCGGGGTGGGAACGCGTCCATCACAACCGCCCGCCACCGGGGCCGCATGCGCTGCTGGGCCGATCGGTGCAATCGGCCCTGCCCGCCGGGAAGGGCCGCGACCTACGCGGCGAGACGCTCCGCCAGGTCCTTCGCCTTGCCGGCCGCCTCCTGGAGGGCGCGGTCGCGGGACGCCTCGTAGAGCGGCACCAGTTCCGCCATCGCCGGGTTCTGCGGGGCCATGGTCAGCTCCGGAACGATGAAGTCGACCTCCAGGCCCAGGGCTTCGCCGAGGAGGGCGGCCAGGTAGTTCTGCACGTACTCGAACGGCTCGCGCGGGGTGCCCGGCGCGTACGAACCGCCGCGGCTGGCCACCACGGTGACCGGGGTGCCCTTGGCGGACGGGTTCTCACCGCCGGTGCGGCCGAACAGCACGATGTTGTCCAGCCACGCCTTGAGCGTCGAGGGGATCGTGAAGTTGTACATCGGGGCGCCGATGAGCACCGCGTCCGCCTGCTCCAGTTCCTCTATCAGGCGCACGCGGGCCGCGAAGGCCTCGGCCTGCTCGGGGGTGTGCGTGGCGGGGTCGGCGAAACCGGCGAGGTGGGAGGCCGCGGTGATGTGCGGCACCGGCTCCGCCGCCAGGTCGCGGTAGATCACCGTGCCGTCGGGGTGCTGCTCCTGCCACGCCTTGCGGAAGGCGTCGGTGACGGTGCGGGAGGCGGACATCTCGCCGGGGAGGAGCGAGGAGTCGATGTGGAGAAGGGTGGCCATGGGGGAACTCCAGACAAACGGGGCAGACAGCCCGACGCGAGACCGCCGTGCTGAGGATTCGTACTTAGCTATAGATAGCACAGGTACTTACTTTTTTTCAGCCCCACCTCGTGGTGGGGCTGTACCCTGATCCCATGGCGGTGGAGCAGGCCCATGACCCGGAACAGTGCAAAGGCGTGGACGTCGGCATCACGCGCGTCTTCCAGGTGCTCGGCAAGCGCTGGAACGGCCCGATCCTGTCGGTCCTGATGGATCAGCCCACCCACTTCGCCAGCCTGCGCCGCGCCATCCCCGGCATCAGCGAACGCATGCTCTCCGACCGCCTCGCCGAACTCGGTGCCGCCGGACTCGTACTGCGCGAGGTCGACGAGGGCCCCCCGCTGCGCGTCGCCTACCGCCTCACCCCGGCGGGCGCCGCCCTGGAGCCCTCCCTCAGGGAACTCGGCCAGTGGGCGAAGGACCACCTGCCCGACGGCCCCGGCCCCTGCTAGGGCCTGTCTGACAGTTCCCGTCTGCCTCGCGAACCGTCGGACAGACCCTGGGCCGCGCCCCGGTCCTCGGCCGAACCGCGGCGGACCCGCGCTCGCCCACCGCAGGTCCCCAAGGGCAGACCCGAGGGCAACTTGCCCCGCACGGACCGGAATCGGCCGACCGCCGCTCCCGGCGGTCCTATGCTGACCGGGTCTCAGGGGGAGCGGGTCGGCGTGGGAGGGATCGTGGCAGCTCTGGAGCCGGGCGACCCCCGCTCCGTCGGCGAGTACCAGTTGCTGAGGCGGCTCGGCGCCGGCGGGATGGGCCGGGTCTTCCTGGGGCGGTCACCGGGCGGGCGGGCCGTCGCCGTGAAGGTCGTGCACGCCGAACTGGTCGCGGGCCAACCCGAGTTCCGGAGTCGGTTCCGCCGCGAGGTGGCGGCCGCGCGCAAGGTCAGCGGTGCCTTCACCGCCCCCGTCGTGGACGCCGACCCGGACGCCCCGCTGCCGTGGCTGGTGACCAGCTACATCGCGGGGCCCTCGTTGCAGCAGGCGGTGACCGAGCGGGGGCCGCTGCCCGCCGCCGAGGTGCTCGCGCTCGCCGCCGGGCTGGCCGAGGCGCTCACCTCCATCCACGCGGCCGGGCTGGTCCACCGCGACCTCAAGCCGTCGAACGTGCTGCTCGCCGAGGACGGGCCACGGGTCATCGACTTCGGGATCGCCCGCAGTGTCGAGTCGGCGACGATCACCCGGGCCGGGCTGATGGTCGGCTCGCCCGGGTTCATGTCGCCGGAACAGGTCGCGGGCGGCGAGGTGACCGGCGCGAGCGACGTGTTCTCGCTGGGCGCGGTGCTCGCGTACGCGGCGACGGGCGGCAACCCGTTCGGTGACGGGCCCACTCCGGCGCTGCTCTACCGGGTCGTGCACGACGACCCCGACATCAGCGCCGTCACCGACCCGGCGCTCGCCGAACTCGTCGCCGCCTGCCTGGTGAAGGACCCGGCGCGACGGCCGTTCCCGCGCGAGATCCTGACCCGTGTCGGGCCGGCGCCCGACACCACGGCCCTCCTCGCGAGACCCGCCGCGGACACAGGGGCCGACCACGAACGCCCGCCCGCGGACCCCCGGGACGAAGTCACGCATCCGGACCCCCGGGACGAAGTCGCGCATCCCGTCCCCTGGGACGAAGTCGCGCATCCGGTCCCCTGGGACGAAGTCACGCATCCGGTCCCCCAGGACGAAGTCACGCCCGCGGTCCCCCGGGGAGCCGCCGCCCACCCGGCCACCCGGCTCGACCCCGCCCGGCACCCGGTGTCGTACCAGCAGAAGCCGGGCACGAGCCGTCGTACCCTGCTGTTCTCCGGGGGAGCCCTCGCCGTCGCCGCGCTGGCGGCCGTGCCGGTCGCGCACCTCGTGAACCGGGGCGGGAGCAAGAAGTCCCCGCCACGTCCCGGCCGTTCGGTCTCCGTGCCCTCGCCGGTCGACGCCTGGCCGCTGGAGGAGACCTCGGGCACCGTCGCCGCCGACGACACCGGCCGGTACGACGGCACGGCCACCGCGGTCGGCTGGGGGCGGGGCAAGGACGGGGCCGCGCTGTTCGACGGCGGCACCAGTCAGATCATGACCGCGGGCCCGGTGCTCCGCACCGGCAGGGGCCACGGCTTCACCGTCTCGGCGTGGGTGTCGCTCAGCAGACTGCCGGCGTTCTTCGCCACCGCCGTCAGCCAGGACGCCGGTGACGTCAGCGGCTTCTACCTCCAGTACTCGGCCGCCGAGAACCGCTGGGCCTTCGCCCGCCCCGACCTGCGCGCCCTGTCGTTCACCGTGCCCGAGCCGGACGTCTGGACCCATCTGGTCGGCGTCTACGAGGGCCGGCGCAACCAGCTCCTCCTGTACGTCGACGGCGTCCAGGAGGCCGGCATCGACGACGGCGACCCGGTCGCCGCCGACGGCCCGCTGGTGATCGGCCGTGCCACGGCCGGTGCCGCCCCGTCCGACTGGTTCCCCGGCTCGATCAGGCAAGTGCAGGTGTTCCAGCAGCCGTTGACCGCGGCACAGGTGAAGGCCCTGTTGTGACGGCGACGGCCGCCCCGGTGGCGTGGGGAACAGCCCACCGGGACGGCACGTGCGCGGGTGCGGCCGAGAGCGGTCAGCCGGCCGCGCCCACCGCGACGTCGTCGGGACGCAGCTCGCCCTCCTCGTCGACGTCCGGCGGGATCGTCGAGAGCGCGCTGGCGTGCAGGTCCTGCGTGCGGATCAGGGCGAACCCGATGAACGCGGCGGTGAAACCGAGGATCGCGCACAGGGTCATCGCGCTGTGGAAGGCCGACATGAACGCGTCCCGGCCGGCCGCCAGCACCTGGTCCTGGAGCGCGCCCGCACCCTGGGCGACCGCGCCGAAGGAACCCGCGCTGATGCCGTGGGCGGCCTGCTCGGCGGTGTCGTGCCCCAGCTGCCTGCCGACCGCGGACGAGGTGAACTCGTCCGTCACCCGGTTCTGGAAGAACGCGCCCACCCCGGCGATGCCGACCGCGATGCCCACCTGCTGGAAGGTCTCGTTGATGCCGGAGGCCACACCGGACTTGGCCGGCTCGGCCACCCCGATGGCCAGCGCCGCGCGGGCCGGGTTGAAGGCGCCCATGCCGAAACCGGCGACCACCATGCTCGGGATCAGCACGGTCCAGGACGAGTCGGCGTGCGTCAGGGTGAGGAGCAGCAGCCCCACGCCCATGACCGCGGTGGAGCCGCCCAGCAGGATCCGGAAGGGGACCTTGCCGATCAGTCCGCCGCCGAGCGCGCCCGCCACGAACATCGCGCCGGTCAGCGGCAGGAACCGCAGGCCCGCGCCCCACGCGTCGTTGCCCAGCACGTTCTCCAGGTAGCTGGTCTCGAAGAACACCGAGGGCAGCGCGCCGGCGTTGCCGATCATCGCGACGAGCGAGATGCCGACGAAGGTCGGGCTGCGGAAGAACGCGGGGTCGATCATGGCGCGCTCGCCGAGCCGGCGCTCGATCAGCACGAAGACGGCCAGGAACACCGCGCTGACCGCGTAGAGCGTCAGGGTCTGGGCGCTCGTCCAGCCCTCCTCGGGGGCCCGGATGGTCGCGAAGACCAGGGCGCCGAGCGCGATGCTGAAGGTGGTCAGGCCGGCCCAGTCGGTGGGATGGGCCCGTTTGTTGAGCGATTCGCCGACCTTCACGGCACCGACGAGCAGCGCGGCGACGCCGACCGGCACGTTGATGTAGAAGATCCAGCGCCAGGACAGCGCGTTGATCAGCGACCCGCCGATGAGCGGGCCGGCGGCGACCGCGAGGCCGACCGCGGCACCGAAGGCGGTGAACGCCGTGGCGCGCTCCTTGCCGTGGAACTCGGCGCTGAGCAGCGCGGGTCCGACGGCGAACATGATCGCGGCGCCGACGCCCTGGACGGCGCGGAAGCTGCTCAGCAGGGTGGCGTCACCGGCCAGACCGCAGGCCAGCGAGGCCACGGTGAAGATGGCGAAGCCCACCTGGAACACCTTCTTGCGGCCCACGCGGTCGGCGATCGAACCCGCCGCCACCAGGAAGATCGCAAGGGTGAGGGCGTAGGCGTCGAACACCCACTGGAGGTCGGAGAAGCTGCTGTTCAGTGACTTGTGGATCTGTGGGAGCGCGATGGACACCACGCTCAGATCCAGCATCAGCATGAACGAGCCCAACGCGACGATCCCGAGTGTCCACCACCTCGTGGGCGACGGTGCGCGTTCTGCGGACATGCCAAGGGCTCCAATCAACAGGATCCGTAGATGATGGAAATCTAGATGATTGGAATGCTGGTGGTCAATGACTCCAGTGATCGGACAGCTCTACGGTCGGTGATCCGGTCGGTGATCCGGTCGGTGATCCGGTCGGTGATCCGGTCGGAATCCGGTCCGTCCGGGAGCGGGCGCACGGAAGCGGGGGCGGTGCTCGGCCGGTGGGTCGAGCGCCGCCCCCGCGAAGGGAACCGGAGTCGGGTCAGTCGGTGCAGACGGACGCGGGCCAGCGGCCCGCCAGCATGGTGCCGAGCATGTCCCGCAGCAGGTCGCGCTCGCCCTCGGGCAGACAGCTGAAGAACGCCGACTCGGTCTCGGTGACCACCTTGTCGGCCGCCGCCAGGGCCTCACGGCCGGAGTCGGTGAGGATCAGGTTGTAGCGCCTGCGGTCGGCGGGGTTGCGTCGGCGCTCGACATGCTGGTTGCGCTCCATCTCGTCGATCACCGTCACGACCGTGGTCGGATCGAGGTTGAGCAGCCGGCTGAGGTCCTGTTGGGAGAGTTCGGGTCCGCCGGCCAGTGCGGCCAGCACGAAGAAGTACCGCATCCGCATGCCGAGCGTGGCCAGCGCCTTCTCGACGTCCTCGACCAGCACGAGCCCGGCCTTGTGCAACAGGTAGCCGGGGCGTTCGGCGATGAGGAAGTCCTTCCGGGGTGACAGCCGTTCCCCGGCCGGCTCGGCGTTCCCGCTGGGCGCCATGCGCGTGCTCCCTCCAACCGTTTGATTCTCCACGATCGAAGATACCAACGCTTCGGGCAAGACGACAGCGCCGGGTCTCGTGGGTGGCCAGGGGTGGGCAGGGCGGGTCTCGTGGGTGGGCCGGGCCGGTTCGTGGGTGACCGGGGGGTCCGGTGGGGCGGATGGTGGCGGGTGGCGGGTTTCGGTGTGGGCGGCGGTGGGGCTCGGGGTGGTCGGTGGCTGGTTGTGGGAGTGTCCGCGCCCGGAGTCCACGGCCCGGTCCGTCGACGGCTGTGGAATCCCGCGGGCCGCCGGTGGTGGGGCCGGGCGGCGGGAGCGGAGGGCCGAGGGGGGCGCGTCGGTGGGGCGTGTGAGGGGTGTGCATGAGGGATCCGGAATTCGCCGGTCTCTTGCGGAATTTAATCGTCCTTAACCTCTATTGGCGCCCTGGGCAACGGTCGCGCAGGCGATGTGATGCGCGTCACATGGCTCGGGGTTGATTCTCTGTTACTGTCCAGAACATAGCGCTCGGATGAGGGATCGTCAGCCGACATGGGGGTCGGTTGAAAAGATGAACCTTCACCGACAGATCGTTTCGAATTCAACGGGGGAAACATGAACGGTTGTCGTTTCGGGCCCGCCTAGCGTCCCGGATCCATAAATCACCGGCCCTTCGGGCTGTCTTCGGTGCGGCGCACCCGTGCGTCCGTGTCCCTTCGTCATGCCTGTTCACAGACGTGCGCTGAGACCCTTGCGTCGCCCTGTCGCTTTTCGGTACCGGCTGCCCCGCTCGGGCTGCCCGGTTTCATCGTGATGTCCGCGTGGAATTCCGCGCCGACATTTTCACGGCGCCTCGGTGCGCCGATCCCTGGGGGAGAAGAATGCGTAGGACCACTGCTGCGGCCGGTGAATCCGCAGCGCTGGCTGAGGAATTCGAAAAGTGGCTCGGTGATCCGGAACTGGCCACCAATTCCGTGTCGTTCCGGCGCGGCCTCGAACTGGACGAACTGGACGAGCTGCCGGCCGACGGAATCGACCAGGTCCGTGCCTTCGGATTCAGCCGCTATTTCGTGCCCGAGTCGCTGGGCGGCGAGCTGCGGACCACCGAGGACATCCTGATGCTCACCCGGGTGCTCGCCCGCCGGGACATGAACGTGGCGGTCAGTGAGAGCACCCAGGTGTGGACCATGCTCGCCTGGATCGCCGGGGACGCCGAACAGCGGGCGAAGACCGCCGCCACCCAGCTGCGCGGCGGCATGGTGCCCTGCCTCGCCTACTCGGAGAACGGCCACGGCGCCGACCTGGCGGGCAACGAGTTCACCGCCGTCCCGGACGCCGGCCAGTACGTGCTCACCGGCGAGAAGTGGCCCATCAACCGGGGCCGCACCTCCACCCACGTCGTGGTCCTCGGCACCACGGGCGACGCGGACACCCCGGCCAAGCGGCAGCAGTCCCTGTTCCTCGTCGACCGGGAGCAGATCGTCTCCGGCACGGTCGCCGGCGTCCCCCGCGTCCCCACCTACGGCCTGCGCGGCTGCGACATCAGCGGGGTCGCCTTCGACCACGTCCGGGTGGACGCCTCCGCCCGGCTCGGCGCCGAGGGCGAGGGCCTCGAACTCGCCCTGCGCGGCCTGCTGGTCACCCGCACCTTCTGCACCGGACTCTCCCTCGGCACCGGCGACACCATGCTCCGCACGGTCGGCGGCTTCCTCGCCGGCCGACAGCTGTACGGCGGCCCCGCCGGCGACATCCCGTACGTCACCGAATCCCTCGCGGGCGCCTACCTCAGCCTGCTGGTCGCCGAGTGCGAGAGCCTCGTGGCGATGCGCGGACTCCACCTGTACACCGAGGAGTTCAGCATCTGGGGCAACCTCGCCAAGGTGCAGGCGGCCCGGCTCGTCGACACGAGCGCCAAGGTGCTCGCCCGCGCGCTGGGGGCCCGGTACTTCATGCGGGCTCCCGAACACGCCGGGATGTTCCAGAAGATGCTCCGGGACGGCGCCGTCGTGTCCGTCTTCGACGGCAGCGAGCCCGTCTGCCTGGACAGCATCGCTCTCCAGTTGCTGGCCATGGCCAAGGCCCACACGCAGCCCCGGGACGAGGACTGGAGCACCCTGTACGACCTGCGGGCCCCGCTGCCCGCCTTCGACCCGGCCCGGGTGAGCGTCTTCGGCCGCGGCCGGGACGCCACCTTCGCGAGCCTGCCCGCGCTGATCGCCCGGCTCGCCGGGACCGCGGCCACCGACGGCTGCCCCGAGTCCCGCCTCGCCGCGCTGCGGGAGAGCGCCGAAGAGCTGCGCCGGGACCTCGACGCGCTGTACGAACGGGCCGGGGAGATCCGCCGGTCACCGGCGGCCCGCACCCCGCAGCCCTCGGAGACCGCCAAGACCACCTCACCGCGGCTCATCCGGGTCGCCGAGGAACTGTGCTCCCTGCACGCCAAGGTCGCCGCGCTCGGCATCTGGCTGTACAACCGCGACCACCTCGACGCGTTCTTCGCCGACGGCACCTGGCTGGCGGCCGCCCTCGCCCGCGAGGAGATCCACCGGTACGACGCCGGCGACCTCGACCCCGTCGCGGCCCGGCAGCTCCTCGACCGGATGACCGCGCAGCGGGACGGCAACGAGCTCTTCTCGCTGCGCACCGTGCGCCTCGCGGACCCCGGCACGCCCCAGGCGGGCGGGGACACCGGGCCCGCCGTCGCGTGACCGCCCCACCCGTCCTCCACACCGGACCAGCCGGACCAGCCGGACCAGCCGGACCAGCCGGACCAGACGAACCAGCCGGACCAGACGAACCAGCCGAACCAGCCGAACAAGACGGACCAGCGGAAGGTCTCGACCAGCCATGAGCACGAAGAACCTGACGATCGACGACGTGAAGAACGTACTCGTCCGCGCGGTGGCCACCGAGGCCGGTCTCGAACCCGCGGAACTCGCGACCGACCAGCCCTTCACCTCGTACGGCCTGGACTCCATGGCCGCGCTCGCCGTCGGCATGGAGATCGAGGACGCCCTCGGACTCACCGACCCGCCGGTGGACCTGCTGTGGGACCACCCCACCGTGGACGCCCTGACCGAGGCGCTCTGGAAACTGCTGGCCGGCGAGTCCGTCCCGACCGCCGCGGACGGCCGGCGATGAACGACACGGCACCCGGCGCCACCGGGTCCCCGGCGACCGCCCCGCCCCGCCTCAACGCCCAGCAGGCCGGCCTCTGGTTCATCCACGAGGCCGACCCCGGCTGCGCCGCGTACCACATCGTGTTCGGGGCCGAGGTCACCGTCGACGCGGAGTCCGACGCCGCCTCCAGGGCCGGGCGGGTCCTGGACGACCTGATGCGCGAGCACGACGCCCTGCGGATCGCCTTCCGGCCGGGACCCGACGGCCCGGTCCAGTGGGTGCACGACTCCGTGCCCGTGGACGTCCGGGGCACCGACGCCCGCGACCTGGACCCCGCAACGCTGCGGGCCCGGGTCAGGACCGACAGCCGCGTCCCGTTCGACCTGTCCCGCCCGCCGCTGTGGCGCCTGCACCTCTACCGCACCGCCGAGCGCACCTGGGTGTTCACCGCGGTCGTCCACCACGCGGCGGCCGACTTCTGGTCGCTGGCCCTGCTGATCTCCGAGGTCCGCTCCCGCCTGGCGGGCGAGACCGGCCCCTTCGCCCTCGACGGCACCGCCTTCGCCGCGTACGCCGAGGAGCAGCACGACTTCCTCGGCAGCGACCGGGCGCGCGCCCTGCTCGACCGGGAGGCCGAGCGGCTCGCGGACGTGCCGCCCGGCCTCGACCTGTACGGCGACCGGCCCCGGCCGCCCGCCCCGTCGTACGACGGCGGTTCGACGCCGTTCACGGTGCCCGCCGAAGTGACCGAGGCGGTAAGGCAGTTGGCGCGGGACACCGCGACCACGCCGTACATGGTGCTGCTGGCCGCCTACTTCGTGCTGCTCAGCAGGCTCAGCGGCCAGTCCGACGTCCTCGTCGGCACCCCCACCTCGGGGCGGCTCCAGCGCAGGATGCGCGACGCCATCGGCAACTTCGTCAACACCGTCGTCGTCCGCGGCGAGGTCGACGAGGAGTCGACGTACCGTCAGCTGCTCGGCTCGGTGCGCGCCCGGGTGCTGGAGGCGACGCGGGCCCAGGAACTGCCCTTCCCGTGGCTGGTACGGGAGCTGGCGCCGCCGCGCGACCCCAGCCGGACCCCGCTCTACCAGGCCGGGTTCGCCTGGGACCGACTGCCGTTCCTCACCGACATGGACGAGTTCTTCCTGCTGGAGCCCGGCCCGGACGCCGGGCTCACCGTGGCGGGCGCGGCGCTGCGGCCGTACCCGCTGCCCCAGCAGGAGGGGCAGACCGACCTGTGGATCGAGATGGGCGCCGAACGCGCCGGTGCCTACGCCGGTGTGCTGCGCCACAACACCGACATCTACACGGCGGACACCGCCCGTGAGATCGCCGCCACCTTCGTCACCACCCTGGAGACGCTGGTCGGCCGCCCGGACGAGCCGCTGCGCGACCTCGCCCGCGGGGACGCCCGGCAACTGGCCGGGCTCGCGGAGTGGGGGACGGGACCGGAGCGCGAACTGCCCGCCGCCCGGCTCCCGGACCTCGTCCGGGACAGCGCCCGGCGGACACCCGACGCGATCGCGGTGGCCGCCGACGGCACGGAGTGGGACTACGCCCGGCTGCTGGCCGAGACCGAGCGGGTGGCGGCGGCCCTGCGTGCGGCGGGTGTCGCGGCCGGCGACCGGGTCGCGGTGCTGGCGGAACGCGGCGCACCGCTGGTGGCCGCCCTGCTGGGCGTCCTGGAGGCGGACGCGGCCTATGTCCCGCTGGACCCGGGGCTCCCCGCCGAACGCCTCTCCTACATGGCCACCGACTCCAGGGCCCGCCTCCTCCTCACCCAGACCCACCTCCGAACCAGCTGGCCCACCTCCCTCCCGACCCTCCACCTCGACGACCTGGAGGCGGGAACCGAGGGCACGACACCACCGGCCCGCACGGACCCGCCCGACACGACCGTCCCGGTCCCGGCGTTCACCGCCGGCACCGCCGCTCCGGTCACCGGGGAGTCGGGTCTCGGCGGCGGGGGCGCGGACTCCGGGGGCCGCCAGGTCCCGGCCGACAGCCCGGACCTGGCGTACATCCTCTACACCTCCGGTTCCACCGGGCGGCCCAAGGGGGTGGCGATTCCGCACCGGGCGTTGGTCAATCTGCTGCTCGCCCTGCGGGAGGAGACCGGGTTCGGGGCGTCCGACAGTCTGCTCGCCGTCACCACGGTGTCCTTCGACATCGCCGGGCTCGAGCTCTTCATGCCGCTGGTGGCCGGGGGCCGGGTCCTCGTCTGCGACAGCGCGACGGCCGCCGACGGGGCCGCCCTCGCCGCCCGCATCGAGGACTCCGGCGTCACCTGGATGCAGGCCACCCCCACCTCGTGGCGCATGCTCCGGGACGCCGGCTGGACCGGTGCCGCCCGCCTGAACGTGCTCTGCGGCGGTGAGGAACTGCCCCTGGACCTCGCCGAGTTCCTGACCGCCGGGACCGCGAGCGTACGCAACGTCTACGGCCCGACGGAGACCACCATCTGGTCCTCCGCCGGCCCCGTCGACCCGGCCGCCGGCGTCGACATCGGCGCCCCCGTCGCCAACACCCGGCTCCACGTCCTCGACCCGCAGGGCCGCGCCGTCGAGCCCACGTTCCCGGGCGAGCTGTGGATCGGCGGCGACGGCCTCGCCGTCGGCTACTGGGACCGGCCGGAACTGACCGCGGAACGGTTCGTCACCGGCCTGCCCGCGGCTCCCGGCGAACGCCTGTACCGCACCGGCGACCGGGCCCGCTGGACCGCCGACGGCCGGCTGCTGCACCACGGCCGCCTCGACCACCAGGTCAAACTCCGCGGCTACCGCATCGAACTCGCCGAGGTGGAGACCGTCGTCAAGGCCGTCGACGGGGTCTCCACGGCCGTCGTCGTCGTACGCGACGACCGGCTCGTCTGCTACCTGGTGCCCGAACCCGGCGCCGAGCCGAAGCCGGCCGACGTCAGGGCGGCCGCGGCCGTGTCCCTGCCGCAGTACATGGTGCCGTCCATCGTCGTCGTCCTGGACGAACTCCCGCTGACCGCCAACAAGAAGATCGACCGCAACCGGCTGCCGGAACCCGCCGTCACCTCGGACGCCGTCTTCGAGAAGCCGCGCGACGCCACCGAGATCACGCTGGCCCGGATGTGGACCGAGATCCTCGGCATCCCCGAGGTCGGCGTCCACGACGACTTCTTCGACGTCGGCGGCCACTCCCTGCTCGCCGTCCGGCTCAGCGCGGCCATCCGCGACGAGTGGGACGTCGACATACCCATCTCCGAACTGCTGCGCCACGGCACCGTCGCCGAACTCGCCACCATCGTCCGGCGCGGCGGCCAGGACACCCCCCGCGGACCGATCGTCACCCTCCGGGAGGGCGGCCCCGGGCAGCGCCCGCTGTTCCTGTTCCACCCCTTCGGCGGCACCGTCTTCTGCTACGTCGAACTCACCCGGCACCTGCCCGAGGGCCGCGCGGTGCTCGCGGTGGAGGCGCCCGGCATCGAGAACGAGGGCGAGGCCGAGATCAGCGTGGAGGCCATGGCCGCCCGCTACCTGGAGCACATCAGGGAGATCCAGCCGCACGGCCCGTACGCCCTCGGCGGCTGGTGCTTCGGCGGGGTGATCGCCTACGAGGCGGCCGGACAGCTGCGCGCCGCCGGCGAGCAGGTCGACCTGCTCTTCGGCATCGACAGCCGGGCGCCGATCGAGGAGAACATCCCGGAGTCCTCCGACGACGCGACGATCCTCTCCTGGTTCGCGCGGGACCTCGCCGTGCCCTACGGCAAGACCCTCGACATCCCGGCGGAGCTGCTGCGCGAACTCGGCGGCGAGGCCGCCTTCGACCACATCCTGCGGGAGGCCGCCGCCCTCGGCGTGCTGGCCGAGGACGCCGACCGGGCGCAGATCCTGCGCTACTTCGAGGCCTACCTCGCCAACGGCATCGCCCTTCAGACCTACCTTCCCGAACCGAACGACCTCGACTACCTGCTGCTGCGCGCGGTCGACGAGCCCGCCGGGTACGGGCCGCAGCTCGGCTGGGACGCCCTGGTCAAGGGCGCGCTGCGGGTCGTCGACGTCGCCGGGGACCACAACTCGGTGATGTACCCGCCGCACGCCGCCGTCGCCGCCCAGGCCATCAGCCCGCACCTTGGAGCCTCCGATGATCACAGCTGAGTACTCGTTCGACCTTCCGGTGCCGCCCGAGACGGCGTTCGCGCTCGTCTCCGACCCCGAGCAGGACCCCGTGTGGCAGGCGGCCTGCGTGGAGTCGCGGCTGCTGAACGGACCCGCCCGGGAGGGCTGCCGGTACGAGATCACCTTCGCGCTGGTCGGCAAGCGGATGACCTTCACCGTCGAGATCGACAGCTACGAACCCGGCCGCGTCTCGAAGTTCCACGTACTGGACGGCCCGTTCACGTACTACGGCACCTACGCGTACTCCGCTGGACCGGCCGGCACCACCGTGGACTGGACGTTCGACGTCGAGCCCGGGGACTACTTCGGGATCATGCCCAAGTCCCTGCTGCGCAAGGTGCTCGTCAACTCCGTCAAGAAGGACTCCGCCAAGCTCGCCGAGAAGCTCCGGCAGGAGGCCGGCAGCCGCTCCTGAACGGCCCGCCCCACCTCACGCAGACCTCCTGGAAGGGAGAGGCAGACCATGTCGGAACAGCACACGGGACGAGACACGGCACCGGACCGGACCGGCCGTACGAAGGTCGTCGTCACCGGTCTCGGCACCATCACCCCGCTCGGCGGTGACGTCGCCGGCACCTGGGAAGCGATGGTGCGCGGCCGGAGCGGCGTCCGCCGCCTCGACGCCGAGAGCCGGCCGGAGTCCTGGACACAGGAACAGGACGACATGCCCCCGCAGCTCGGCGCGCCCGTGGCGGTCGAGCCGGGGAGCGGCCTGGAGCCGATGCAGCGCCGGCGCCTGAGCAGGTCCGCCCAGCTCGCGGTCACCGCCGCGGAGGAGGCGTGGCACGACTCCGGGCTCGACACCGCACTGGTGGTGCCGGACCGGGTCGCCGTGATCGTCTCCGCCGCCCTCGGCGACATGACCGCGATCATCAACGGCTGGGACGCGCTGCGCTCGCGCGGCTGGAACCGGGTGCCGCCGCTGACCGCGCCGATGTCCATGGGCAACGGCGCCGCCTCGGCCGTCAGCATGCTGGTGAACGCCCGCGCCGGCGTCAACACCACCGTCAACGCCTGCTCGTCCGGCACCCAGGCGCTGGCGACGGCCGCCGACATGATCCGGCGCGGCACCGTGGACGTCGTGGTGGCGGGCGGCGCCGAGGCACCGCTGCACCCGCTGGTCCTCGCCTCGTTCGGGGCGATGCGGGCGCTGTCCAAGCGCGTCGACGACCCGGCCGGCGCGGCCCGCCCGTTCGACGCCGCGCGGGACGGGATGGTGCTCGGCGAGGGCGCCGGCATCCTCGTCCTGGAGTCCGAACGGCATGCCCGGGAACGCGGCGCGCGGGTCTACGCCGAACTCGCCGGTGTCGGCATCACCTCGGACGCCTACCACGTCGTCCAGCCCGACCCGACCGGCGCGGGCACCGTCCGGGCGGTCCGGGCCGCGCTCGCCGACGCCGGTGTCACCCCCGCGGACGTCGCCTACTTCAACGCCAACGGCACCGCCAGCCAGGCCGGTGACGCGGCGGAGGCGCGGGCGATCCAGGCCGTGTTCGGGGCTGCCGGGCAGGGACCGGCGGTCTCCGGGACCAAGGCGATGACGGGTCACAGCCTCGGCGCAGCCGGCGCCATCGAGGCCGTCACCACGGTCCTGTCCCTGCACCACGGCCTGGTGCCGCCGACCCTCAACTTCAACACGCCCGACGAGGGCGTCTCGATCGACGTGGTGCACGGCAGCGCGCTGAAGCTGGGCAGTGAGCAGCTCGTCGCGGTGAAGAACTCCGCCGGGTTCGGCGGCCACAACGTGGCGCTGACCTTCCGGGGGAGCGCCGCTCCCCGCGGTGCGGAGGGGAGCTGAGGTGCGGCTCGCCGAACAGACCCGGACCCGGCCCGCGGGGCGCGGGTCCGGGCGGCCCCGGGCCTCGCTGATCGTCGCGGGCAGGGACCGGCCGGGCATCGTCGCGGCCGTCGGCGCGGTGCTCAGCGACCACGGCGCGAACATCGTCTCCCTGGACCAGTACTCCGACGACCCGCAGGGCGGCGCGTTCTTCCAGCGCACGGTCTTCGGCCTCGACGACCTGCCGGCCGCCCTGCCCGCCGTCCGGGACGACCTGACCGCGCTGACCGCCGGGGGCTTCGACCTCGACTTCACCCTGCGGGACCTCGGGGTGCCCGGCCGGGTGGCGATCTTCGCCTCGAAGGCCGACCACTGCCTGCTCGACCTGCTGTGGCGGCACCGCAGGGGCCAGCTGCCGGTCTCGGTCGCCATGGTGATCTCCAACCATCCGGACACGGCCGAGGAGGTGCGCTCCTTCGGCATCCCCTTCTTCCACGTGCCGTGCTCCGGGCCCGACAAGTCCGCCGCCGAGGCCGAGCAGCTGCGGCTGCTCAAGGGCAACGTCGACTTCGTCGTGCTGGCCCGCTACATGCAGATCCTGTCGGGCGACTTCATCCGGCAGGCCGGTGTGCCGATCATCAACATCCACCACTCCTTCCTGCCGGCGTTCATCGGTGCCGGGCCCTACGCCAGGGCCAAGGAACGCGGCGTCAAACTCGTCGGCGCCACCGCCCACTACGTCACCGAGCACCTGGACGAGGGGCCGATCATCGAGCAGGACGTGGTCCGGGTCAGCCACGCCGACACCGCGGCCGACCTGCAACGACGCGGTGCCGACGTGGAGCGGGCGGTGCTCTCCCGGGCGGTGCTCTGGCACAGCGAGGACCGCGTGATCCGGCACGGCAACCACACCATCGTCTTCTCCTGACCGGCCCCGGACCACCGGGCGGCAGGGGAGTTCACAAGACCGAGAGAGGGCGGCTGATGAGCCGGGACAGTGACGTGCTCGTGACCGGGCTGGGGGCGCTGACACCACTGGGCGGGAGTGCGGCCGAGTCGTGGCAGGGGCTGCTCGACGGCCGGTCCGGGATACGCGCGCTGGGCGGGGACTGGCCCGCCGAACTGCCGGTGGGGATCGGCGGGCCGCTCACCGCGGACCCGGTCGAGGCGATCGGCCGCGTCCTCGCGCGCCGCCTCGACCGCACCGAGCAGATGGCGGTGGCGGTGACCCGGGAGGCCTTCCAGGACGCCGGGAGACCCGAGGTGCCGCCGGAACGGCTGGCGGTGGTGATCGGCACCGGCATCGGCGGGCTGCTGAGCACGCTGGCGCAGAACGCCGTGTACGAGGAGCACGGCATGCGCAGACTGTCGTCCTACGCCGTGCCGATGGTGATGCCGAACGGCCCGGCGGCCTGGGCCGGCCTGGACCTGGGGGCGCGGGCCGGAGCGCGGGCGCCGGTCAGCGCCTGTGCCTCGGGCGCCGAGGCCGTCGCCCTCGGGCTCGACCTGATCCGGCTGGACCGCGCCGACGTCGTGGTCGCCGGCGGCACCGACGCCTGCCTGACCCCGTTCATGGTGGCCGCGTTCACGCAGATGAAGGCACTGTCCCAGCGGGGCGGCGACCCGGCCGCGGTGTCCCGGCCGTTCGACGCCGCCCGTTCGGGTTTCGTCATGGCCGAGGGCGCGGCCGTCATGGTCCTGGAACGCGGCACGTCCGCCCGGGCCCGGGGCGCCCGGGTCTACGGCGCGGTGGCCGGCGCGGCGGTCACGTCCAGCGCCCACCACATCTCCGCGTCCGAACCCGAGGGACAGATCACGGCGATCCGGGCGGCGCTGCGGGACGCGGACCTGGCCCCCGCCGACATCGGGCACGTGCACGCCCACGCCACCTCGACCCCGGGCGGCGACCTCGCCGAGGCCGAGGCGGTGGCGAAGGCCGTCGGCGCGCACCCGGTGGTGACCGCGACCAAGTCGATGACCGGTCACATGCTGGGCGCCTCCGGCGCGTTCGGCGCCCTGGCCGCCCTGCTGGCGCTGCACCACGGCGTGGTCCCGGCCACCCGCAACCTGGACGAACCCGACCCGGGGGTGGGGCTCGACGTGGTCGCCGGCGCCGCCCGCACCGGCCGCTGGGAGGCCGCGCTCGCGAACTCCTTCGGCTTCGGCGGCCACAACGTCAGCCTGGTGCTGACCCGCGCGACCTGACACACGGCAACGGAGAACGGGCAGACCGGCTACGGGGGGACAGGACGACCATGACGATCGGGGTACTGGGAACGGGCCGTATCGCCACCACGCTGGCGGTGCTGTTCGCCCGCGCCGGACACCAGGTCCGGCTGGGCTCGGCGGACGCCGGGCACGGGCGCGGGACGGCGGCCCGGCTGGGCTGTCCGGAGCTGACCGGCGGCTCCTGCGAAGAAGCCGTCACAGGGGCGTCCGTGGTGATCCCCGCGGTCCTCGGCGTACCGGGGGCGGTGCAGGTGCTCAGGCCCTGGCGGGCGGCCGTGCGCGGGAAGATCCTGGTGGACGTCACCAACCCGTTCACCGGGGACCACACCGACTTCGTCGGACCCTGGGCCCGCGGCGGGACCGCGGACCTGGCGGCCGCGTTCCCCGGGGCCCGGCTGGTGGGGGCCTTCAAGAACGTGTGGTGGGAGCACCTCGCCGACGGCGACGCGTCCGTCGTCCCGGACATCCAGGTGGTCTCCGACGACGCGGAGGCGAAACAGGCCGTCCTGCGCCTGTGCGCCGCCACCCCCTACCGCTACGCCGACGGCGGCGGCCTCGACCAGGCCGGCCGGGTGGAACGCATGGCCCTCTCGGGATCCCGCACCGGGAGGGGTTTCGCGGCCTGACCCGGCCCGGGCGCGGAC
Organism: Streptomyces humi; assembly: GCF_001005085.2. Taxonomy (GTDB): domain Bacteria; phylum Actinomycetota; class Actinomycetes; order Streptomycetales; family Streptomycetaceae; genus Streptomyces; species Streptomyces humi. The sequence goes on along the minus strand of NZ_LBMU02000021.1, from coordinate 138,279 downwards.
CGCCCGTCCGGTGGCGGATCCCCGGCCCGTTCCTCAGCCCGTCCCTCAGCCCGTCCCTCAGCCCGTTCCTCAGCCCGTTCCTCAGCCCGTTCCTCAGCCCGTCCCTCAGTCCGTGCGCGGATCGTCCGGCTTCAGGGACTTCAGGAACTCCGGGTTGTCGTCCGGCGCGACCCACCGCTCGCGGGGCTGCCGCGCCTTCCCCGCGACCAGCCAGGCCACCGGGCCGACCAGGACCTCCCCGAAGAGCAGGATGACCAGCACCCACGCCAGTTTCGGCAGGGCGCGGACCTCGTCCTCGGGGGTGTTCAGGCAGTCCACGAAGGCGTAGATCCACAGTGCGAGGACCAGCAGGAAGGGCAGATACCTGAGCATGGCGGCCAGGGTAGCGGGTGGGTGACGTCCGGTCCCGGGGGCACGGGCATGATGGTCACCTCGACCGGGCCGCGACCAGGAGGGGACCCTGATGACACGCCCGAGGACCCGCTGGGGCTGGGCGGTGGGCGTGGCCGGCCTGCTGGCGGGTGCCGGACTGGTGGCGGGCGAACTGGACTCCCCGGTGTTCGGGCTGGCCCAGGGCCCGCTGGCGAGTGACCCGGCGTGCACCCGGCTCGCCGCCCGCTACCCCGACCGTCTCGGCGGCGCCACCCGCGACCGGGTCACGTTCGCGGGTCTCGCCGTGTGGGGCCGCGGTGCGGTGGAGCTGCGCTGCGGTGTGCACCCGCCGGGCCCGACGACGGACGCCTGTGTCCGCGTGGACGGCGTGGACTGGGTCTGGCGGGAGCGGGCCGGGGACCGTGAGTACCTGGTCACCTTCGGCCGGAGCCCGGCCGTGGAGATCTCGGTCGCGGACTCCGTGCCCCACCTGGACGCGGTGCTGCCGGACCTGAGCCGCCTGGTCTCACCGATCGGACCGGCCGGCAGCTGCGCCTGAACCATTCCGGCCCGCGGCGCGCTCAGCCGGGTGCCGAGTTCTCGCCCGGTGGCCGGCGCAGCAGGTGCAGACAGACGACCGAGGTGACGACCGTCCGCCGCTCGGAGGCGTCGAGGCCGGGGTCCGTCTCGACGACGTACCGCTGGAGCCCGCGCCACCTGTCGGCGGTGCTCACCGTGACCCGGCCGAGGGTCTCCGGAGCGGGGTTCTGGTCGGGGTCGGTCTCCGTGAGCAGCCATTCGACGGAGACGAGGGCCCGCCGGGTGAGGAAGAGCCGGCGCCCCGCCGCCGTCCGCAGACTCAGCTGCCGGGTCCTGACGCGTCCGGGGGCCTCGGCGGTGCCGGTCTCCCGGCCGGCGGCGTCGGTGAAGCGGAACAGCGCCGGTCCGGTGCGCAGGACGCGGACGACGAGCTCCCCGGACGCCCCCGTGAGCAGGGACTGTGTGTCGTCGGTGTGGGTGACCCGGGCGAGCCGGTTCCCCGCCGCGGTGGACACCGCCAGCGCCGGATCCGTGTGTCTGCGCCGCCACGCCTGCTTCAGCTGCTCCACCACGACGGTCTCCGGCGCGAACGGACCGGGCTCCGTCATCGGCTCTCCCTCCCCCGCCACGGTTCCCCCTCGGCCGAGCACGTCCACTATGACCGAGGGCCGCGGGACGGGAGAAGGCCCTTGCCGGAGGCGGGGAGCCGGTCAGGCCTGCTCGGCGAGCAGCGGCCGGGTGACGGCGCGGACCTCGGCTTTGGTGAGCGGGCTCAGGTACCGCGCGGCGATCCTCCCCCGCCGGTCGATGAAGAGGGTGTACGGCAGCGCCTGCGCCTTGTACCCCCGGGGCAGGCGCAGGAGCTGGCGGCTCGCGGGGTCGTGCAGGCTCGGGTAGGACAGCCGGTGCTCCTCCTGGAACGCCCGTCCCTTCGCCCGCCGGGCGTCCATGTCCACGCCCAGCACCTGCACGCCCTCGGCGGCCAACTCCCGCTGCACCTCGGAGAGTTCCGGTGCCTCGGCACGGCAGGGGCCGCACCAGGACGCCCAGACGTTCAGTACGACGACCTTGCCCCGGTAGTCGCCGAGCCGGACCGTGCGGCCGTCCAGGTCGGCGCCCGTGAGGTCGGGGGCGGTCTCCCGGTCGGCGGCCGCCACCCGGACCAGCGGGGAGACCGCGGAGCCGCCGGACTCCTGCGGGGGCGAGCACGCGCCCGAGGAGACGGCGATCAGCAGGGCGAGCAGCGGTAACCGGCGGTGGACTGTCACGGCCGACGAGTATCGCAGGGGGCGGTGACCGGGCCCGCACCCCGGGTGGCCGATACTGGGACACATGGCTTACGACGATCTTCGCTCCCTGCTCAGGGCCCTGGAGCGCGAGGGCGACCTCAAGCGTGTCAAGGCCGAGGTCGACCCGTATCTGGAGGTCGGGGAGATCGTCGACCGGGTCCAGAAGTCCGGCGGGCCCGCGCTGCTCTTCGAGAACGTCCGCGGCTCCGCGATGCCGCTGGCGATGAACGTCTTCGGCACCGACCGCAGGCTGCTGAAGGCGCTCGGTCTGAAGTCCTACGGCGAGATCTCCGAGAAGATCGGCGGGCTGCTGCGCCCCGAACTGCCGCACGGGTTCGTCGGGGTGCGCGAGGCGTTCGGGAAGCTCGGCGCGATGGCGCACGTACCGCCGAAGAAGGTGAAGTCCGACAGCGCGCCGGTGCAGGAGGTCGTCCTCAAGGGCGACGAGGTGGATCTGGACCGGCTCCCGGCCCTCTTCACCTGGCCGCAGGACGGCGGCTCCTTCTTCAACCTGGGGCTCACCCACACCAAGGACCCGGAGAGCGGGATCCGCAACCTGGGTCTGTACCGCCTCCAGCGCCACGACCGGCGCACCATCGGCATGCACTGGCAGATCCACAAGGACAGCCGCAACCACTACCAGGTGGCCGCCCGGCGCGGCGAGCGCCTCCCGGTGGCCATCGCCTTCGGCTGCCCGCCCGCCGTCACCTACGCGTCCACGGCCCCGCTCCCCGGCGACATCGACGAGTACCTGTTCGCCGGGTTCATCGCGGGCAAGCGGATCGAGATGGTCGACTGCAAGACCGTCCCGCTCCAGGTCCCGGCGCAGGCGGAGGTCGTCCTGGAAGGCTGGCTGGAGCCCGGCGAGATGCTGCCGGAGGGCCCCTTCGGCGACCACACCGGCTTCTACACCCCGCAGGAGCCGTTTCCGGCGCTGACCATCGACTGCGTGACGATGCGCCGCCGCCCCCTGCTCCAGTCGATCGTCGTCGGCCGCCCCCCGACCGAGGACGGCCCGCTCGGCCGCGCCACCGAACGCTTCTTCCTCCCCCTCCTGAAGATCATCGTCCCGGACATCGTGGACTACCACCTCCCCGAGTCCGGCGGCTTCCACAACTGTGCGATCGTCTCGATCGACAAGAAGTACCCGAAGCACGCGCAGAAGGTCATGCACGCCGTCTGGGGCGCGCACATGATGTCCCTCACCAAGCTGATCGTGGTGGTCGACTCCGACTGCGACGTCCACGACCTGCACGAGGTCTCCTGGCGGGCCCTCGGCAACACCGACTACGCCCGCGACCTCACCGTCGTCGAAGGCCCCGTCGACCACCTGGACCACGCCTCCTACCAGCAGTTCTGGGGCGGCAAGGCGGGCATCGACGCGACGCGGAAGTGGCCCGAGGAGGGCTACACCAGGGACGGGGGCTGGCCGGAGATGGTCCTGTCGGACCCGGATACGGCGGCCCTCGTGGACCGCCGCTGGAAGGAGTACGGCCTGTGAGCTCCGCCTCCGCAGCACTCCCGCAGCCGGGACGCACCAAGGCGTTCCTCCGGCTGGTGATGATCGAGCACTCGGTCTTCGCGCTGCCCTTCGCGTACATCGCCGCGCTGACCGCGATGTTCGAGCTGGACCGGAACATCCACTGGGGCCGGTTGCTCCTGGTCACGATCTGCATGGTCGGCCTGCGCACCTTCGCGATGGCGGTCAACCGGATCATCGACCGTGAGATCGACGCCCGGAACCCGCGCACCGCCCACCGTGAGCTGGTCACCGGCGCGATGAGCGTGAGGCACGCCTGGACCGGCGCGCTGATCGCGGTGGCGGTCTTCCTCGGCTCCGCGGCCCTGCTCAACCCGCTCTGCCTGGCGCTCGCGCCGGTCGCCGTGATCCCGATGGTGGTCTACCCCTACGGGAAGCGGTTCACGAACTTCCCGCAGGCCATCCTGGGTCTCGCCCAGGCCATGGGCCCCATCGGCGGCTGGCTGGCGGTCACCGGCGAGTGGTCCTGGGACGCGGTGATCCTGGGCCTCGCCGTGGGCATCTGGATCGGCGGCTTCGACCTGATCTACGCCTGCCAGGACGTGGAGACCGACCGCGAGATCGGAGTCATGTCGGTGCCGGCCCGCTTCGGCATCCCGGCGGCGATCCGGGGCGCGCGGGTCTGCCACACGCTCGTCACGGCCCTGTTCGTCTGGTACGCGGTGGCGACGCACGCGGGCGCCTTCTTCTGGCTGGGCCTGGTGGTCGTCGCCGGCGCCTTCCTCTACGAGCACTCCATCGTCCGCCCCCACGACCTCTCCCGCCTCAACCGCGCCTTCTTCAGCGTCAACGGCTTCATCGGCATCGCCCTCTTCGCCTGCGCCCTCCTCGACCTGCTGGTCCGCGGGCTGTCGGTCTGACCGGCGCGGGCCGACCATGGACCCGTCCTGAAGTCGGGCGGGCGCGCCGGTACGCTCAAGGTGTGAACGCAGGAGAAACGCAGCGCGTGCCTTGGATCGTGGGGGTGTCCGGGGCGTCCGGTACGCCGTATGCCGCCGCTGTGCTGCGTGCCCTGCTCGACGCGGGGGAGAGCGTCGACCTGGTGGTCAGCCGGGCCTCGCGGCTCACCCTGCTGGACGAGACCGGGATCTCCTTCCGGGACGCGCACTGGCGCGACGACCTGCGCGAATGGCTGACGCGTGGCGCCGACGGCAAGCCCGGGACCTTCGCGGTCGACCTGACGCGGGTGCGGTACTGGAGCGCCGGGGACCTGGCCGCGGGGCCGTCCTCGGGGTCGTACCCGGCCAAGGGCATGCTGATCGTGCCGGCGTCCACCGCCGCCGTCGCCGGGGTCGCCCTCGGGCTCTCCAAGGACCTGCTCCAGCGGACGGCCTCCGTCACCCTCAAGGAGCGCCGCCCGCTCGTCGTCGCCGTCCGCGAGACACCGCTGGGCGGACAGACGCTGCGCCACCTCGTCACCCTGGACGACCTGGGGGCGGTCGTCGTCCCCGCCTCGCCGGCCTTCTACGCGGGCGCCACCCACATCCAGGACCTGGTCGACTTCGTCGCCGGGCGCGTACTGGACGCGGCGGGTGTCGGACACCGGCTCTACCGCCGCTGGGAGGGCGACCTCGGCGGCGGCGCGGGCCGGTAGCGGTACCCCTGCACCACCTCTCATCTACTTCGGGAACTTTCAGCGGAAGGCTTCGATCGCATGGACGCCGTGGACAGGCAGCTCATCCAGGCCCTGAGGGAGAACGGCCGGGCCTCGTACGCTGAGCTGGGCCGTCTCGTCGGACTGTCGGGACCCAGCGTCACCGACCGCATCAACCGGCTGGAGGCGGCCGGGGTCATCACCGGCTACCGGGCCACCGTGAACGCGGCCTCGCTCGGTCTCGGCGTGATCGCCCTGATCGGCATCTCGCTCTCCGACGCGGCCGACCACGAGGACGTGGCCCAGCGGCTGCGGGACCTGCCGGAGATCGAGGACTGCTGGTTCATCGCCGGTGACGACTCCTTCATGCTCAAGGTGCGTTCGACGGACGTCGACGGCCTGGAGAAGACCATCCGGCGGCTGTCCGGCACGAAGGGCGTCTCCCGGACCCGGACCACGGTCGTGCTCTCCACGAAGTGGGAGAACCGGGTGGGGGACCTGCCCGAGGAGGTCTAGGGATACCGTGGGGCGAGTTGTCGTGGAAAGGGTGAGGCATGGACGTCGGGCTCAAGCGTGAGCTGGAGGAGAAGGTCCGCTCCGGCGAGCGGCTGTCCCGCGAGGACGGCATCGCGCTGTACGAGTCGGACGACCTGGCCTGGCTGGGCGGTCTCGCCCACGAGGTGCGCACGCGCAAGAACGGTGACGTCGTGCACTTCAACGTCAACCGGCACCTCAACATGACGAACGTGTGCACCGCGTCCTGCGCGTACTGCTCGTTCCAGCGCAAGCCGGGCGAGAAGGACGCGTACACGATGCGCATCGAGGAGGCGGTGAAGCTCGCCAAGGCGATGGAGGGCGAGAACCTCACCGAGCTGCACATCGTCAACGGCCTGCACCCGAACCTGCCGTGGCGCTACTACCCGCGGTCGCTGCGCGAGCTGAAGGCGGCCCTGCCGAACGTCTCCCTGAAGGCCTTCACGGCCACGGAGATCCACCACTTCGAGACGATCAGCGGCCTGTCCGCGTCGGAGATCCTCGACGAGCTGATCGACGCGGGGCTGGAGTCGCTGACCGGCGGTGGCGCGGAGATCTTCGACTGGGAGGTCCGGCAGCACATCGTGGACCACCGCACCCACTGGGAGGACTGGTCCCGGATCCACCGCCTGGCGCACGAGAAGGGTCTGAAGACCCCGTGCACCATGCTGTACGGCCACATCGAGGAGCCCCGCCACCGCGTCGACCACGTGCTGCGGCTGCGCGAGCTCCAGGACGAGACGAACGGCTTCCAGGTCTTCATCCCGCTCCGCTACCAGCACGACTTCGTGGACATGAAGGACGGCAAGGTCAGGAACCGGCTCCAGGCCCGGACCCAGATGGCGACCGGCGCGGAGGCCCTGAAGACCTTCGCGGTCTCCCGTCTCCTCTTCGACAACGTGCCGCACGTCAAGGTCTTCTGGGTCATGCACGGCGTTCAGACCGCGCAGCTGGCGTTGCAGCACGGCGCCGACGACATGGACGGCTCGGTGGTCGAGTACAAGATCACCCATGACGCGGACAACTACGGCACGCCGAACAAGCTGACCCGCGAGGACCTCCTCGACCTCATCCGCGACGCGGGCTTCCGCCCGGTGGAGCGCAACACGCGCTACGAGATCATCCGCGAGTACGACGGCCCGGACCCGGCCCGCCGCGAGTCCCCCCAGCCGATGCGGGTGTGACCAGCCGACTGAGGGTGCGTCTCCGGGTGCGGGTGCGTCGTGGTCGCTCGCGCAGTTCCCCGCGCCCCTGAAGGGGCACGTACTGCAACGCCCCTTCTTTCAGGGGCGCGGGGAACTGCGCGACAAGCCCCCAACGCTCCCGCGGCCGGAGACGAATCCGCAGCTCCACGGCGGGTACCCGGCGCTCATGGCCACCACCGGCGCTCCGGAGGAGGCGTACACCGCGACCCCCTTCCTCCCCGACGCCCGGACGCCGAGCCTCGCCGCTCTCCGCCGGGCCGCCGCCGGCTGCCGCGGCTGCCCCCTGCACCGTGACGCCACCCGGACCGTCTTCGGCAGGGGGCCGGCGCACGCGCGCCTCATGCTCGTCGGGGAGCAGCCCGGTGACCAGGAGGACCGGCAGGGCGAGCCCTTCGTCGGCCCGGCCGGGAAGCTGCTCGGCCGGGCCCTGGCGGACGCCGGCCTCGACCCGGCCGACGCCTATGTGACCAACGCGGTGAAGCACTTCAAGTTCACCCGGACCGAACCCCGCAAGCGCCGCATCCACAAGGCCCCCACCCTCCGGGAGATGTCGGCCTGCGCCCCCTGGCTCGCCGCCGAGCTGACCGTCGTGGCCCCGGAGCTGATCGTCGTCCTCGGCGCCACCGCCGGGAAGGCCCTGCTCGGGTCGTCGTTCCGGGTCGGCGAGGCGCGCGGGACCGTGCTGGAACGGGAGCTCCACGGCCGCCCCGAGCGGCTCGTGCCGACGGTCCACCCGTCCTCCGTCCTGCGGTCGGACGACCGTGAGCAGGCCTACCAGGGGCTCGTCGCCGATCTGCGGGTCGCCGCGCGAACACTGTCGTCCTAGCGGCAGGTAATGGTCACGGCAGGTAATGGCCACGAGAGGTAATGACCACGAGAGGTAATGGCTACACTGCACCGGTGCCTCTTACTTTCACCCTCGATCCCGCCGTCACCCCCGCCCTCCGTGCCGGTGTCCTCGACCTGTGGACGGACGTGTCCAACGCCCGCGGGGCCGTCGGCTTCGTCCCGCCGGTGACCCCGGAGGAGATCCGTCCGGAACTGGTCCGGCATCTCGTCGCCATGGCCGAGGGCCGCAACCGGCTCCTCGTCGGCCTCGACGAGTCCGGCACCGTCGCCGCCACCGCCTTCTTCTCCTTCAACACCCACCGCCTGATGAAGCACTGGGTGTGGCTGTACACGGTGATGGTGCACCCCAAGCACCAGGGCCAGGGCTACGGCCGGGACCTGCTCGCCGCGGCCGCCGCCGAGGCCCGCGGCTTCGACGGCATAACCGCGATACGGCTCACCTGCCGGGGCGGCCACGGGCTGGAGGACTTCTACGGCTCCTGCGGCTACCGGGAGGTCGGCCGCGTCCCCGGCGCGATCCGGGTCGCCCCCGGCGACGACCGAGACGACATCACCATGCTGCTCACCCTGGCCTGAGCCGACCCCGCTGCAAGATCGGTGCCGTGCCGTGCTTCACTGGACGGTGCCCCTTTTCGTCGTCGGAAGACTGGATTGAGATGCTCCGCTACACGCTGATGCGCCTCGGTATCTTCGCGGGCTGCCTCCTCGTCGTCTGGGGCCTCGTCTACGCCGGTGCGTTCCCCCGCGGCTTCGGCGACTCCAACCCGCTGTGGGTGCTGCTGCTGTCCCTCGTCCTGTCGGCGCCGATCAGCTTCGTGGTGCTGCGCAAGGAGCGGGACCGGGCGTCCGTGCAGGTCTCGCAGCGGGTGGAGCGGATGAAGGCCAACATCGAGGCCAACCGCAGCCAGGAGGACGAGGTGGCCGAGGCGGCCGAGGAGACCCCGGCGCCGGCCCAGGGCCAGGCCTCCTGACGTACACGCGCGTCTCCCAACCCCCGCGCCCGAACTAGGCTTTGACCTCATGGGTGCCGTGAAGACCAAGCGGATGCCGCGGGCGGTCCGGGAGCAGCAGATGCTGGACGCCGCCGTGCGGACCTTCGGCCAGCGCGGCTACATGGCCGCGTCCATGGATGAGATCGCCGAACTCGCCGGTGTCTCCAAGCCGTTGGTCTACCTCTACCTCAACTCGAAGGAAGACCTCTTCACGGCGTGCATCCGCCGTGAGGCCGCCGCGCTCGCCGAGGCGGTCCGCACCGGGGTCCGCCGGGAGCTGCCCGCCGACCGCCAGCTCTGGGACGGGCTCCAGGCGTTCTTCGCGCACACCGCCGCCCACCCCGACGGCTGGTCGGTGCTGCACATCCAGGCCCGTACGCACGGCGAGCGGTTCGCCTCCGTGGTCGCGGCGATGCGCGAGGAGATCGTCGCGTTCGTCACCCAGCTCATCGCCGTCGCCGCCCGCGAGGCGCACCGCGATCCCGACCTGGCGGAGGGGGAGGTGGCGGGCCTCGCCGAGGCCCTGGTCGGCGCCGCCGAGTCCCTGGCCGCCTGGGCCAACGCCACCCCCGGGGTGACCGCGCACCAGGCGGCTGCGACCCTGATGAACTTCGCGTGGGCGGGCCTGGGCAACCTGATGGAGGCCCGGCCCTGGACCCCGCCGCTCCCGGACCCGCCCGGCACGGCTCCCACGCACCCGCGGGCCCGGTAGCGCCGGCCCGGTCTCACACGGCGCCCCAGCGGCGCAGGGCGGGTGCGAGCCGCTGGTGGCCCAGGCGGTACAGCTTGCCGGCCCCTCGCCCGGCCACCCTTCGTACGGTCGTCCGGACGAATCCGGTGCCGCCGACGGCCGACGGCAGCGGCAGCGGGCGGCCCGAACCGTCGAAGCCGTTGTTCCGGAGGATGCCGTCGAGGTAGAGGCCGGCGGTCCGCGCGGTGTAGTAGGGGCGCAGCGGCGGCAGCGGGCCGGCGGCGCGCAGCGCGGTGACGCGGGCGCGGGCCGCCGCGTACGGGTCGCTCTTGCCGATGCCCTGCGCCGCCGCCCACTCCGGGGCGGGCTGCGGAAGCGCGCCCGCGTCGATGTCGTCCCAGGAGGCCAGGCAGCCGGAGTGCACGAAGTAGTGGTTGCCGTGGGCCTCCCGGACGCCGAAGTCGGTGAGGATCGCGGTGGGGATCCGCCGGTGCATCGACTCCAGCGCGGCCGTCGAACTCACCGTGACCAGCAGGTCGGTGCGGTCCAGTACGTCGCCCATGTTGCCGTAGGCGAGCCGGAGGTTGGCCGGGGCGGGTGCGGCGAGCTGCTCGACCAGGTGCTGGTACGGGTCGGCCTCGACGTGGGTGGTCTGCTCGCCGGGCAGGCTGCGCAGCTTCATCAGCACGAGCCGCTCCGGGTGCGAGCGGGCGTGCGCGGCGGCCCGCTCCAGGAGCCCGAGCCGGGACCGGCGGTCCTTGGGCACGGAGGGCTGGACCGCGAAGGTGACGGTGAACGGCCGCTCGTCGGACGGCCGGTAGGGCTCGCCGCCGAGGAAGGGCAGCGCGCACTCGACCACCGACCCGGGGTCCACGCCGACGCCCGCGAAGACGGCGCGGAACCGTTCGGCGTCGTGACCGGAGTTGGCCAGCACGATGTCCGTGCCGGCGCGGGTCAGGAGACCGTCGACCATCTTCTCGTAGACCACGCCGACATACCCGCTGACCGTGACCGGCCGGTGCTCCCGGCCCGCCCAGGCCGCTCCCAGGCCGTGCGCGAGCGCCAGGACGGTGCCGCCGGCGACCGCCAGCACGACGATGCCGGCGTCCGCCAGTGCCTCGTCGTCGACCAGTTCCGCGGCGCGCAGTTCCCGCCTGGTGTCGGGCACGATGCCGATCTCGGCGAGCTGCCGTTCGGTGGGGGTGGACCTGGCCCGCAGGAAGTACGCGTCGAGCGCGTGTCCGGGGGCGAGCTGCCGGGCCACCGAGGCACCCCACTTCCAGCGGGTGTCCGAGTCTGCGACGACGGCGATGCGTCTGGGGCTGGGAGACATGCCGGGAATGTAAGAAGGAGGTTTGAGCAGGGCCTGAGAGCTTTCTGGGAAAACGCCTCCTTTTCTCTGTGCCCGCCATGAACTTGACCGTCCCGTACGGGTTTCATGGAACGCCGGACACCGGAGGTTGGCCGAGATTTCACGCGGTGAGCGCGCCCGCCTCCCCGCTCACGTACGTCCTCCCCTGGTCTCCGCGCAGTTCGAAGCGCCCCGAGGCGTCCGCCGCGTACAGCACCGTCCCCGGCAGCAGCACCGGCGCCCGGAACTCCGCCGCCACCCGGACCCGCTCGGGCACCCCGTGCGCGGCCAGACACCTCGCCACGGTCCACATGCCGTGCGCGATGGCCCGGGGGAAGCCGAAGAGGCGTGCGGTGAGCGGGTGCAGATGGATCGGGTTGCGGTCCCCGGAGGCGGCCCCGTACCGCCGTCCCACGTCCCCGGCGATCCGCCACTCGTCCACCACGGGCAACGGCTCCCGCTCCGCACGGGCGGCCGGCGCACCGTCGTCGTACGAGGTCCGGTGCCGCGCCAGGTACGTGCTCCGGGACTCCCACACGACGGCCCCGGCGGCCCGCACCTCGGTGACGACGCGGGCCTCCGTGCCGCGCCGGTGCGGGCTCAGCCGGTCGACGTGGACGGCGATGTCGTACGCCCCGTCGGCGGGCAGCTCGGCGTGCCGCACGATCTCGATCGAGGTGTGCACGAGCCCCAGCAGGGGGAGCGGGAACGCGCGCGCGCTCATCAGCTTCATGGCCAGCGGAAACCCGAGCACGTGCGGATAGGTGACCGGCAGCCCCTCGTTCCCGGTGGCGAACCCGCAGACACGTTCGTACGCGGCGAGCCTCGGCAGCTCGGGCCGGACGGCGGGGAGAAGGAGACGGGTGCGGGGGAAACCGGCATCGGCGGACGGCTTCTTGAAGGGGGACAGCATCGCGCCCCGTGCGAGCAGTGGCCCCAGGGCAGGGGCGCTGTCAAGGACGATCACAGAGGTTGCCTTCCGGTTCCGCCGGTGAGGACGTGCCCCCCGAAGGGGCACGAGGTCGTGTTCGGCATGCGGCTCCGCCGCGTGGGCGCGACCAGCCACGACGCGCCCGCGGCCGTCGGACGACGGCTACGCCCCCAACAGGCTCTGCCCACAGACCCGCACCACCTGCCCGTTGACCGCCTCCGACCCGGGCTGCGCCAGCCACCCCACCGTCTCCGCCACATCCCCCGGCACCCCGCCCTGTCCCAGCGAGTTCATCCGCCGCCCTGCCTCCCGGATGAACAACGGCACCGCGGCGGTCATCCTCGTCTCGATGAACCCGGGGGCGACGGCGTTCACCGTCACCCCGTGCTCGGCGAGCGCCCGGGGCGCGAGCCCCCGCACCAGCCCGACGATCCCCGCCTTGCTCGCGCCGTAGTTCGTCTGCCCCGCGTTGCCGGCGATCCCGGCGATGGACGCGGTGCCCACGATCCGCCCGCCGCGGTTGACCGCCCCGCGCTCCAGCAGCGCGTCCGTGGTGCGCAGCACGCTCCCGAGGTTCACGTCGAGCACCGAACCCCAGCGGTCGGCGGGCATGTTGACCAGCCGCCGGTCCCGGGTGATCCCCGCATTGTGGACGAGGACGTCCAGCCCGTCCGGCAGCGCGTCGGCGATCCGCGCCCCCGCGTCCGCGTCGGTGATGTCGAGCGTGAGCGCCTGCCCGCCGAGCCGTTCGGCGACCGCGCGGGCGTCCGCCTCCGCCGCCGGCACGTCGAGGACGACGACCCGCGCCCCGTCCCGCGCCAGCGTCCCGGCGACGGCCGCGCCGATCCCGCGCGCCGCACCGGTGACCAGCGCGGTGTGGCCCGCGAGCGGCCGTTCCCAGTCGTCCGGTACGGCGAAGGCGCCCGCGCCGACCTCGATCACCTGCCCGCTGACGTAGGCCGAGCGCGGCGAGAGCAGGAACCGCAGGGTGGACTCGGCGGCCCGCGCGTCCCCGCCGAGCCGGACGAGGTTGACCGTCCTGCCCCTTCCGATCTCCTTGCCCAGGGACCGGGTGAACCCCTCCAACGCCTGTTGCACCGCCCACTGGTGATGGTCCGTCGGGTCCGGCGGAGCGCCGAGCACCACGATGCGGCCGCTCGCGGCGACCGAGCGCACGACGGGATGCAGGGCCGCGTGCACCTCGCCGAGCGCTTCCACGTCCCGTACGCCGGTGGCGTCGAGGACGACGGCGACGGGGGAACCGGCGCGGGAGCCGGCGCGGGGGTCGGCGCCGGGCCGCAGGCCGGTGCGGGCCAGTACCGGCGCCAGCTCCGCGTCCAGGTCCGGCTTCCCGGCCGTCAGGTGCAGCAACTCGCCGGTGAAGAAGGGGCGTTCGGTCGACCACCGGACCAGTTCCGCGGGCTGCGGCAGCCCCAGCCGCCGGGTGAGGAATCGCCCGGGCGCGGTGCCGGCGAAGCTCAGATAGCGGTCTGCCATGTCCAGCCCCCACTTGCTTACTCTGGAGTAAGGTTACCGGAGGTAAGCCTACGTCACGGCATATGGAGAGGTCGAGATGACTGCCATGGGGTTCCCTCGTCGGGTCGCGGTGATCGGCGGCAGCCGGATTCCCTTCGCGCGCTCCGACGGCCCGTACGCCACCGCGTCCGACCAGCAGATGCTGACCGCCGCCCTGGACGGCCTCGTCGACCGGTACCGGCTCGAACAGCCGGGCTCGGTGGGTGAGTTCGTCGCCGGTGCGGTCCTCAAGCACAGCCGGGACTTCAACCTCGCCCGGGAGACCGTCCTCGGCTCGAAACTGGACCCGCGTACCCCGGCCTACGACATCCAGCAGGCCTGCGGCACCGGGTTGCAGGCGATCGTCGCGGCCGCCAACAAGATCGCCCTCGGCCAGACCGAGTCGGCCGTGGCCGGCGGCGCGGACACGGCGAGCGACGCGCCCCTCGGCGTCAACGACGACCTGCGCCGGATCCTGCTCGCGGCCCGCCGGGCGAAGTCCCTCGGCGGCCGGCTCGCGGCCCTCGCCCGGATCCGGCCCGGCCACCTCGTCCCCGACATCCCGCGCAACGCCGAGCCGCGCACCGGTCTGTCGATGGGCGAGCACGCGGCGGTGACCGCACGGGCCTGGGGGATCGGCCGGCACGCGCAGGACGAGCTGGCGGCGGCCAGTCACCAGCGGCTGGCGGCCGCCTACGAACGCGGCTTCTTCGACGACCTGGTGGTCCCGTTCCGCGGCCTGGAACGTGACCAGAACCTGCGCCCCGACTCCACGGTGGACAAACTCGCCCGGCTCAAGCCGGTGTTCGGCACCGCGGAACCCGATCCGACCATGACGGCGGGCAATTCGACCCCGCTGACCGACGGCGCCGCGCTCGTGCTGCTCGCCTCCGACGACTGGGCGGCCGAACGTGGCCTGCGACCGCTGGCGTATCTGACGGCCTACGAGACCGCCGCCGTCGACTTCGTACACGGTGACGTGGCGGGCGGCGAGGACGGCCTGCTGATGGCGCCGGCGTACGCGGTACCGCGCATGCTGGAGCGGACCGGACTGGACCTCGCCGCGGACTTCGACCTGATCGAGGTGCACGAGGCGTTCGCCTCCCAGGTGCTGGCCACCCTGGCGGCCTGGGAGAAGCGGGGGCTGCCCGCCGTCGACCGCGACCGGCTGAACGTCACCGGATCGTCGCTGGCCACCGGGCATCCGTTCGCCGCGACGGGCGCCCGGATCGTCGCCACCCTTGCCAAGTCCCTCGCCGAGAGGGAGGGTTCGGGACGGGGACTGATATCCGTCTGCGCGGCGGGCGGCCAGGGGGTGACGGCGATCCTGGAACGGCCATGACCTGTCCGTGCCGGGGCTAATGTGAGAAACCCTCACGTAACCTCCGGGAATGCACAGGCCCGGCCCCGTACCATCCCGGAAACCTCACAACGCCGCCACAGCGGCCCCGTACGCTCTCCTGTCTAACCGCCGGTAACCCCTTTCCGAGGTCCGGCCCCGGTGAACGCCTCGCCGTACGAGGCACGTACGTGATGCAGCAAGCAGTTCACCGCTGCACGCCCGAGGAGCCGCCCCGTGTCCACTTCGTCTTTCCAGAACACCGCCCCGGTCTCCTCCGGTGTCACGATCAACGCCGTCGACTACGACGGGAAGCCCGTCCTGGTCGAGCCCCTCGTCCAGCGGCTGGACGGGGCGGTGCGGGAGGCGTACGTACCGCCGTTCGCCCCGCCGATACGGCACGGCTCGCTCGCGGACCTGCCGTTCGAGAACGCCGAGCGGGAGCCGGACGCGGTGGTCCTCAGCCGCAAGCCCGCGGAGGGCGAGGGCCGTTGGGAGAACGTGACCGCGGCGGAGTTCGCGGCCCAGGTGCTGGCGGTGGCGAAGGGGCTGATCGCGGAGGGTCTGATGCCGGGCGACCGGATCGCGGTCATGGCCCGGACGACGTACGAGTGGACGCTCCTCGACTTCGGCGCCTGGGCGGCCGGTCTCGTGACCGTCCCGGTCTACCCGACCTCCTCCGTCTTCCAGACCCGGTGGATCCTGCACGACTCCGGCGCGGTCGCGCTGGTCACCGAGACCTCCGCGCAGGCCGCCGCGCTGGGCCCGGAACTCGACCGGCTGCCCGACCTGAGGCACCTGTGGGTGATGGACAAGGGGCACGTCGACCGGCTCGCGGAGGCGGGCGGTCACGTCCAGGACGCCGAGGTCGGCGTGCGGCGCGGCATGCTCGGCCCCGACACCCTCGCCACCCTCATCTACACCTCGGGCACCACCGGCCGCCCCAAGGGCTGCGCCCTCTCGCACGGCAACTTCTTCGCCGAGGTCGACAACGCGATCGAACTCCTCTACCCGATCTTCAAGGCGCGCAACGACGAGGAGGTCTCCATCCTCCTCTTCCTCCCCATGTCCCACGTGTTCGGCCGGATGGTGGCGATCGCCTGCGTCCGCGCCCGGGTCCGCCTCGGCCACGCCCCCAGCCTCAAGGCCGAGGACCTGCTCCCGGACCTCGCCGCCTTCAAACCGACCTGCCTGCTCACCATCCCGTACATGCTGGAGAAGGTCTTCAACACCGCCCGTGCCAAGGCGGAGGCGGGCGGCCGGGTCGCCGTCTTCGACCGCGCCACCGGCGTGGCCCAGCGCTACGGCGAGGCGCTGGAGGCCCGGCAGACCGGCACCGGCAGCGGCCCCGGGCGCGCCCTGAAGACCGCCCGCACCTTCTACGACCCGCTCGTCTACCGCCGTATCCGCACCGCCATGGGCGGCCGCGTCCGCCACATCATCTGCGGGGGCTCACCGCTCGGCCGCAGCCTCGCCGCGTTCTACGCCGGCGCGGGCATCGAGATCTACGAGGGCTACGGCCTGACCGAGACCACCGCCGCCACCACCTGCACCCCGCCGCTCAAACCCCGCCTGGGCACGGTCGGCTGGCCGATGCCCGGCACCAAGGTCCGCATCGCCGCCGACGGCGAGATCCTGGTTGCCGGCGACCACGTGCTGCGCGGCTACTGGGATCCCGCGGCGGGCGGGGTCGTCCCGGCCACCCGGGACGGCTGGCTGGCCACCGGTGACATCGGCGAACTCGACGACGAGGGCTACCTCACCATCACCGGCCGCAAGAAGGAGATGCTGATCACCGCGGGCGGCAAGTCGGTGGCCCCGGCCCCGCTGGAGAACTGGCTGCGCTCGCACCCCCTGATCTCCCAGGTGATGCTGGTCGGCGACGGGCTGCCGTACGTCAGCGCACTGGTCACCCTGGACCGGGACGGCCTCACCCACTGGCGGCAGATGCACGGCAAACACCCGGTGCCGCCGGAACTCCTGCTGGACGACGCCGAGTTGCGGGCCGTCCTGCAACGGGCCGTGGACGAGGCCAACAAACTCGTCTCACGCCCCGAGTCCATCCGCCGCTTCACGATGCTCCCGGTCGACTTCACCGAGGAGGCGGGCCACCTGACCCCGTCGATGAAGCTCCGCAGAGAGACGATCATGAAGGACTTCGCGACAGAGATCGAAAGCCTGTACGCCAAGTAGCCGACGCCGGTCGGTAGCGCCCCTGACGGGGGGCTGGGGTACCCCCGGCCGAAGGAACCGCGCGGTCGACCACGACGCTCCCGCACCCGGCCGGCCGCCGGCTCACCCCTCCTCGGCCAGCCGGTCGAGCCACTCCCGCAACAACTCCCGCTCCGCCCCGCTGAGCACCGTCTGCTCAGGAAGCCCGGCCCGCAACGCCCGCGCCGCACCGGCCGGCCCCGCGGCGCGCACCGCCGGTTCCTCCGTGGTGATCGCCGTGACCATCGCCTCCCGGAGCGTGGTCAGCAGCGCCGGGTCGCGGTCGGGCTCCGGCATGGACAGCCAGGTGAGGACGGCCCCCCGGGCCGTGGCGTGGATGACGTTCGCCGCGAGCGCCTCGCCGACGCGCAGCAGACCGCCGACGGCGAGCCGCCGGACCCGGCCGCGGAGGATCTCCAGACCGGTCCGGAAGGCGGGCGAGTCACTGCGGGCGACGTCGCCGTACATCAGGGAGTACAGCGCGGGGTTCTCCAGGCCGAACCGGACCGCCAGGTCCCAGCTGTCCCGCAGGTCCTGGATCGGGTCCTCGGGGTCCGGGACCACGCGTTTGCTCGCGAGGAACGTGGCGAAGCCGTGCTCGGCCACCGCCTCCAGCAGCCCCTCCTTGTCACCGAACAGCCGGTAGATCGCCGGGGGTTGCAGACCGGCGGCGACGGCGACCGCCCGGGTGGTGACGGCGTCCCGCCCCTCGCGCTCCAGCAGCCCGATGGCGGCGTCGACGACGCGTCGCCGGGTGTCCGTGTCACGTGCTTCCGAGGCCATGTATCAACGATATCGCGCTCTTGCTTCCGTCGTTAGTATCGATGTTACGCTGAAGCTGTTTCCGTCGATACCAGCGCCTGGTGTCGATGCTCTCACCGTGCTCACTGGAGGACATCGTGATCATCGTGACCGGAGCCACCGGACGGCTCGGCGGCCTCATCGTGGCTCGCCTGCTGGACCGGGTGCCGGCCGGACAGGTCGGCGTCAGCGTCCGCGACCCGAAGAAGGCACAGGCCCTCGCCGACCGGGGAGTACGGGTACGGCAGGGCAGCTTCACCGAACCGGCCGGGCTCGCGCACGCCTTCGAGGGCGCGTCCCAGATCCTGCTCGTCTCCGTCGACCGGATGGGCGAGGAGACCGTCCGGCAGCACCGCACCGCCGTCGGGGCGGCCGTCGCGGCCGGCGCCCGCCGGATCGTCTACACCGCGCAGATGGGCGCGAGCCCCGTGTCCCGCTTCCAGGCCTGCCGCGACCACGCGGCCACCGAACGGGACCTGGCGGCCTCCGGGCTCTCCTGGACGTCCCTGCGCAACGGCTTCCACGCGGCCAGTGGGCTCGACTTCCTGGCCCGCGGCCTGGAAACCGGACAGGTGGCCCTGCCCGCCGACGGCCCGGTGTGCTGGACGGCCCACGAGGACCTGGCGGAAGCCGCCGCCGTCGTGCTGGCCGACGAGGGCCGCTTCGAGGGGCCCACGCCGTCGCTGACCGGCTCCGAGGCGCTCACCTTCGCCGACCTCGCCGAGCCGGCCGGCGCCACCAGGACCACGGTGCCCGACGCCGACTTCGTCCGCCACCTGCGGGCCGACGGCGTCCCCGCCGAGACGGCGGACCAGCTCCTCGGCATCTTCACCGCGGCCCGCGAGAACGAGTTCGCGACCCCGGGCCCCGCCCTGGCGGAACTGCTCGGCCGCGAACCGGTCTCGATACGCACACTGCTCCGGGAGCGTCTGACGGCGTGATCCCGCGGTCTGGGCCCCGCGGGTCAGGCGACGGCGATCAGGAACGCCTGCGGGCTGGACTCCCCGAGCTGCTCGTCCGCCTCGCGCACGGTGCTGGAGTGCGGGGTGAAGCCCGCCCGGGCCAGCAGGGCGGCCATCCGCTCCGGGCGCCGGCGCTCGAAGTCCAGCGCCACCGGATGCCCCCAGGGGTCCTCGAACCGCCGTGCCACGTCACCCACCTGGAACGCGAGGAGCAGGTGGCCCCCCGGCCGCAGCACCCTCCGGAACTCCGCGAACAGCGCCGGCAGGTGATCGTCGGGGATGTGGATGGACGAGTACCAGCACACCACTCCGTCCAGCGCCCCGTCCGCGGTCTCCAGCTCCAGCATCGAGCCCTGTACGAAGCGCAGGCCGGGGTTCTCGCGGCGGGCGACGGCGAGCATCGACGCCGACAGGTCGAGGCCGGACACCGAGAGGCCGAGCGAGGCCAGCCGGCCGGTGGTCCGGCCGGGCCCGCAGCCCAGGTCCGCCACCGCACCCCCCGCCCCCACCAGCTCGGCGTACGTGGCCAGCAGGGCCCGTTCCAGCGGCCGGCCGGCGAGTTCCGCACGGAAGTGCTCGGCGTAGTCCTCGGCGATCGTGTCGTAGAAGGTACGGGTGGCGGCGAGGAAGTCTGCGGTCATGCCGGTGGACCCTAACGGCCCCCACTGACAACCCGGGGCGGGAAAGGCAGGAGCCCCGTCGCCTGACGGCGCGGGGCTCCTTGGGTACTGCACTCAGTCTGCGATCAGACTTGGTTTGTCTGGGATCAGACGGGGGTGACGTTCTCCGCCTGCGGACCCTTCGGGCCCTGCGTGACGTCGAAGCTCACCTGCTGGTTCTCCTCGAGGGAGCGGAACCCGCTGGCGTTGATCGCGGAGTAGTGGACGAAGACGTCGGGGCCGCCGCCTTCCTGGGCGATGAAGCCAAAGCCCTTTTCGGCGTTGAACCACTTCACGGTTCCGGTAGCCATAAGCCCTCCTTGGGCTCAAAAGGGTCGCCCTGCTCCAGAACCTGCAAGTGTGAAAACAAACTAAGTGCCGCACAACTGCATATGTCTGAAAACGACGAGAGCCCGCGGTTACATGCTCCGCAGGCTCTGTACTGCAAGGGAAACCAAACTGCAACTTGCGGCGAGCCTAGCATGTGGGCAGCCGAAAGCAACAGAGGCCAAGATCACGTCACCCGGACGTTTGAATGATCCCTCGGTTGCCTTGACGGCGGGGGCGGTCTCAGCACCGTACCTCATGGGGTCTAGTCTCGCGATGTGGACAATTCTCGCACCCGGCCGCGCGTCGGACACATCCAGTTCCTGAACTGCCTGCCCCTCTACTGGGGGCTCGCGAGAACCGGCACCCTCCTCGACTTCGAGCTGACGAAGGACACCCCTGAGAAGCTCAGCGAGCGGCTGGTGCGCGGCGACCTCGACATCGGCCCCATCACGCTCGTCGAATTCCTCCGCAACGCCGACGACCTGGTCGCCTTCCCGGACATCGCCGTGGGCTGCGACGGCCCGGTGATGTCCTGCGTGATCGTCTCGCAGGTCCCGCTGGACCAGCTGGACGGCCGCCGGGTCGCCCTCGGCTCCACCTCGCGCACCTCGGTCCGCCTCGCCCAGCTGCTGCTCGCCGAGCGCTACGGCGTCCAGCCCGACTACTACACCTGCCCGCCCGACCTCAGCCTGATGATGCAGGAGGCGGAGGCGGCGGTGCTCATCGGCGACGCGGCCCTGCGCGCCAACCTGCTGGACGGCCCGCGCTACGGCCTGGAGGTCCACGACCTCGGCGCGCTGTGGAAGGAGTGGACGGGCCTGCCCTTCGTCTTCGCGGTCTGGGCGGCGCGCCGCGACTACCTGGAGCGCGAGCCGGGCATCACCCGCGAGGTGCACACCGCCTTCCTGGAGTCCCGCAACCTCTCCCTGGAGGAGGTCGGCAAGGTCGCCGAACAGGCCGCCCGCTGGGAGGCCTTCGACGAGGCGACCCTCGCCCAGTACTTCACCACCCTCGACTTCAGCTTCGGCGCGCCGCAGCTGGCGGCGGTCACCGAGTTCGCCCGCCGGGTGGGTCCGACGACCGGGTTCGCGGCGGACGTGCAGGTCGCTCTGCTGGAGCCCTGACAGGCAATAGGCTGCTGCGTGGGCTCCGGGGGGTCCGGACTCTCTGGGGGGTGGGGCGCATGCAGCCGCTCGCGGGTGACGAACCGACGGCCGTGGGGCCCTACCGGCTGCTCGGCCGGCTCGGCTCCGGCGGGATGGGCCGGGTCTACCTCGGCCGGTCGGCCGGCGGCCGCACGGTCGCGGTCAAGATCGTGCATCCGCACTTCGCGCTGGACGAGGAGTTCCGGGCCCGGTTCCGCCGCGAGGTGGCCGCGGCCCGGCGGGTCGGCGGCGCCTGGACGGCACCCGTCCTGGACGCCGACCCGGACGCGCCGGTGCCCTGGGTCGCCACCGCCTACGCGGCCGGCCCCTCCCTGACGGCCGCCGTGACCGACGGCGGCCCGCTGCCCGCCCACACGGTACGGGCGCTGGGCGCCGGGCTCGCGGAGGCGCTGGCGGCGGTCCATGAACTGGGCCTGGTGCACCGGGACGTGAAGCCGTCCAACGTGCTGCTCACCCTGGACGGGCCGCTGCTCATCGACTTCGGCATCGCCCGTGCCACGGACGGCACCGCCTCGCTCACGTCGACGGGGGTGTCGATCGGCTCGCCGGGATACATGTCTCCCGAGCAGATCCTCGGCAAGGGCGTCACGGGCGCAGCCGACATGTTCTCCCTGGGGGCGGTGCTGGCCTACGCGGCGAACGGGCAGCCGCCCTTCCGCGGTGACTCCTCGGCCGCGCTGCTCTACCAGGTCGTCCACGAGGAGCCGGAACTCGGGTCGCTGAGCGGAGAGTTGCGGGCGGCTGCCGAGGCGTGTCTCGCCAAGGAGGCGGGCGGCCGCCCGGAGCCCGCGGAGCTGGCCCGGCGACTGGCTCCGGAGGGGGCCGCACGACTGATGACCGGCGGCTGGCTGCCCGGGGCACTGGTGGAACGGGTGAGCCGGAGCGCCGTACAGCTGCTGAACCTGGACGCGGCGGAGGCGGATCCGGCGGCCGGGACGCCACCCGGGGCGGCGGGCTCTTCGGCGGATGCGTCGGCGGGCCCCGCGGCGGTGTCGGCGTCCGGGGCGGCGGGTGCTTCGGTGGTGTCGGCGTCCGGGGCGGCGGGCCCTTCGGCGGGGCCGTCGGCGGTGCCGGCTTCCGGGCCGGTGGCGTTCAGCGCCCCGTCCGTCGGCGGGCAGTTCGGGCCGGCCCCGACGGTGCCGCCCGCGGTCGTACCGGCGGCTCCCTTTGCCGTACCGGCGGTGCCCTCTGCCGTACCGGCGGCTCCCTTTGCCGTACCGGTGGCTCCCTCTGCCGTACCGGTGGCTCCCGCGACCGTGTCGGTGTCGCCGGAGCCGCGTGACGACGTGCCGTCGGTGCCCGGGAAGGTGTCCGTGAGTGTCGCCGCGACCGCCGTACCCGGCGAGGGCGGACGCGGGCGCCGGGTGAGCTGCACGGTCGCGCTCGCGGTGGCCGGCGCGCTGGCGGTGGTCACCGTGGGGGTCGGGTTCCTGGTGAAGCCGTTCCTCGGGACCGGCGGCGACGGGCCGAGCAGTGATTCGGGCGCCGCCGCCACACCACCCTCGACCGCGGCCTCCTCGTCGTCCTCGACCTCGGCGTCCGCCTCCGGCGCGGGGGTGATCCCGGCCGGCTACCTCGGCACCTGGGAGGGCTCGGCCACCGCCCTGGACGGCAACCTGCCCGTCGGTACCTTCCGGGTCACCGTCGAACAGGCGGCCGTCGGCGCCGAGTTGGGCCGACTCCGCCAGACGGACCAACTGGGCGGGGTCTGTACGGACATCCTCACCCTGAAGTCGGTGACGAGGACGAGGCTCGTCGCCTCCTCGACCGGCGCCAAGGGCAACCACGACGGCTGCGACCCCGCCACGAACACCGTCTACCTGACCCCGGCCCACGGCGACCTGGTCTACACGTCGGACAGTTCGGCGGAGGGCAATCCGACGGCGGTGATGTCGAAGGCGGGGGACTGACGCCGGATCCCCCGCTCCGCCGCCGCTACTGCGGGGTCGTGACGGTGACGTGCTCCCCGCTGCCCAGGTGCAGCATGCCCTTGCCGGGCTGGATCGGCCCGCCGACCATGGCCCGGGTGGTCCGGATGCCGATCAGCTCGCCGGAGCCGGACTCCTGCGGGGAGAGCAGGATGCCCCGGCGGGCCTTCTTGGCGTCGACCTGCCAGCCGGAGAAGCCGTCGCAGATCTCGTCCTCGTCACCCGCGATGACGACGGCCAGACCCTCCTCGGCACCCCGCTCCACGATCCGCTTGAACACGTCCTCGGCGTCACAGTCGTCCAGCACCTCGGCGTCGTCCACGAGCACGACGACCGGATCGGCCGGGGTGGCCGTGTTCACCAGTTCCTCCAGTTCGTCCTCGTCGACGTCCCGTCCGGTGAACACCTTCAGAACGCCGTCCTGGCCGTCGAGTTCACGCAGCGGTGACTGCCGGGGCGCCGCGACGACGATGCGCACCCCCTTGGCGAGGTACGAGCGCGCGAAGCCCAGCAGGGTCGTGGAGCGGCCGGACTTGGCGGGTCCGCCGATGACGAAGGCGGGCACGCCCTGCGCCAGGTCCGGCCCGAAAGCGGTGAGTTCGTCGCCGCCGACCCCCACCAGGGCCCACAGCGGGGAGGCCGTCGTCGCCGGGTCCCGCATGGCCCAGGCGTCCTCGAAGGAGATCCGGCCGGGCAGCACGTCGACCCGGAACGGACGCCGGGAACGCGGCACGTCCGCGTCCCGGGCCGCCGCGGACTCGCCGATCGCGGCGATCGCGGCGGCCTGCCCCTGGCCGGTGGTGTCCGCGGCGAGCAGCGCGAACTGCGTCTCCGCGGCCGTCTCGCTGCGGAAGGCACGGCCCGGCGGGATCTCCTCCGGAACCTTGCGGGAGTTGATGTCCAGCATGGAGAAGTCGGCGCGGTCGGCGAGCCGCAGCCCGTACTTGTCCTCGGTGAGGGAGGAGATCCGGCCGGCCAGGATCTGCCGGTCACCGGTGAGGACGAGATGGATGCCGACGCTGGCGCCCTCCCGCATCATCACCATGATCTGGTCCGTGAGGTCACCGTGGTTCAGTTCGCCGAGGGTGGGCAGCCAGCCCTCCCAGCGGTCGAGCAGCAGCACGATGTGCGGCAGCCGCTCCGCCTCCGGCACCGCCGCGCGCTGCTCACCGATGTCCGCGAACCCCCGGTCGGCCAACAGCTCCTGACGGCGGCTCAGCTCGCCGGACAGGCGGGCCATCAGGCGCTCCACCCGCTCCGTCTGGTTACGGCCGACGACCGCCCCGCAGTGCGGCAGCCGGGTCAGCGCGTTGAGCGCGCCGTTGCCGCAGTCGATGCCGTACAGGTGGACGTCGGCACAGGAGTTGGTGCGGGCCAGCGAACCGGCGATGGTGCGCAGCACCTGCGAACGCCCGGTCCGCGGGGCACCGGCCACGATCAGGTGCCCGAAGGTCGCGAAGTCCACGGCGACGGCCCGGCGGGCCTGCTCGGCGGGCAGGTCCTCGACACCGTACGGCGCGGCGGGCAGCGCGCCCTGCGCCCGCACCGCCGGCACGTCGTCCAGCAGGAGCGTGTCGTCGAGGGCGGGCAGCCACGGGGAGTGCTGGGCCGGTACGGCGAGCGCGGTGTTGGCCTCGCGCACCGCGTCGACCAGCACCTTCAGGTCCGTGATCTCGTCGTCCTCCTTGGTCTCGGACTCGGGCTTGCGCAGTGCGGTCCGTCCGAGGTCCTGCCAGCTCAGCGCGCCGGCCCAGGGGGCGAGCGTGGCCGGGTCGGCGGCGCCCGGCCGCCGGCCGCCCACCCGCCCCGACTGGAAGGGCACCAGCGAGGCGTGCCCCAGCCGGACGTACGCCCGGCCCGGGGTGCTCTTCGCGATGTGCCCGGCGTCGGGCGCGTCGATGACGTCGGTCGACTCACCGGCGTCGGTCACGCGCAGCGCGATCCGGAGGTTGGTGTTGGCGCGGATCTCGGGGGAGACCACACCGGAGGGCCGCTGGGTGGCGAGGAGGAGATGAATGCCGAGGGACCGGCCCCGCTGGGCGATGTTCACGAGTCCCGTGACGAAGTCGGGCAGGTCGCGCACCATGGACGCGAACTCGTCGATGACGATGAGGAGCCGGGGCACCGGGGAGTGGGAGGGGTCTCTTCTGACGAGGTCCTGGTAGTCCTCGATGTCCTTGGCGTCGGCGGCGGCGAGGATGTGCTCGCGGCGCTTCAGCTCGGCGCCCAGGGACTCCAGGGCGCGCTCCACGAGATGGGCGTCGAGGTCGGTGACCATGCCCACCGTGTGGGGCAGCTTCACACAGTCCTTGAACGCCGAGCCGCCCTTGTAGTCCACCAGGACGAAGGTCATGTTCTCGGGTGTGTTGGCGACGGCGAGTGCGGCCACGATGGTCTGGAGCAGCTCCGACTTGCCGGAACCGGTGGTACCGGCGATGAGCCCGTGCGGCCCGTCGCGCCGCAGGTCGATGCCGAACGGACCGTCGTACGACTCCCCGATGACGGCCATGGTCGACTGCCCGCCCATCCGCCACCGGGCGGCGATCGCGTCCCGCGTGGGCGGCTCCAGCTGGAGCACGTCGAGCAGCCGGCTGGCGCCGGGCAGTGCGGAGTCCTCGGTCTCACCGCTGATGTCACGGAGCGGCGAGAGGGAGCGGGCGAGCCGGGCGCACCAGGCGGCGGAGACGAAGTCGGGCCGGACGCCCCGCTTGCGCAGCGCCCCGCTCTGCTCGACGCGCAGCCGCAACTCCAGGTCCTGCGGCGCCTGTTCCTCACCGGCGCCGGCCTGGGGATGCCAGGCCTGGAAGGAGGGGAAGCCGCCGGCCGCCTGCTGCGGTACGGGCGTCGCGGGCGCGGTCTCGCCCGCCACCGGTTCGGCGACGACGACACCCTGGCACTCCCCGGGCAGGAACCGCTCCTCCTCGTCGAGGCAGATGGAGCGGATCGCCACCCCCGGGCCCTCCCGGAGCAGCCGTACGACACCGGGCATGGACCGCAGCCGCCGCGAACCGTCCCACACCACCACGATGTCCGGGTCGGCGAAGGCGGGCCCGTCGCCCTTGTTGCGGCCGCCCTGCTGGAGGGCCTTCTGCCGGCCGTCGAGGAGCTGGGTGAGTTCGCCGACGCGGGCACCGACGGTCTCCGAGTCGGTGCCGATGAGCACGTTGACGTCCTGACCGCCGCCGGGCCGGGAGTGCGGCAGCCAGCGGACCCAGTCCCAGCGGGTGCCGGCGTCGTGGTCGGTGAGGACGTAGAACTGCACGTCCATGGGGCTGTGCAGGACGGCGGTCTGGGCGACCGCCCAACGCCCCAGCGAGTGCGCGGAGTCACCGGGTCCGGCGACGCCGACGACCCCGAGGTCACGCAGCGACAGCGCGACCGGGGCGTCCTCGATGTACCAGCGGACCTTGCGCTTGTGCTCGTCCTGCTCGGGGTCGTCGAGCTCGACCTCGGAGGGCACGCGGCCGGTGCCGAAGCGGATCAGCAGGTGGTCGGCGTCGGTGCGGCGCCGTTCCCACAGCCGGGTGCGGGGCCCGGTCCCGAACGTCAGCACGGCCGCCGGGTCGGGCACCGCGGCCCGCCGCTCGGTGCGTTCGGCGACCAGTGCCTCCTGGGCCTCCCCGTCGATCCGTGCCTTGTGCTCCTTGTACTCCTTGAGCTGCTTCGCATGGGACTTGCGCCCGTGCTTCTTGTCCATGAAGTAGTTGCCGAAGAG
The DNA here is from genome assembly GCF_001005085.2 of Streptomyces humi. GTDB lineage: Bacteria > Actinomycetota > Actinomycetes > Streptomycetales > Streptomycetaceae > Streptomyces > Streptomyces humi. The sequence goes on along the minus strand of NZ_LBMU02000021.1, from coordinate 111,765 downwards.
CATGACCGGGCTCATCAGCGCCATGATCAGGTAGTACCAGCGCCCGAACATCATCACGGAGACGACGGCACCGACGAGCGGCAGCACGGCCATCAGCCAGGGCAGCGGCCGGGCCTCGTAGTCACCGGGCGGGTTGGGCAGCGAGAAGTGCGTCTGCCGGTCGGCGGGGCGCAGCCGCGGGGGCCGGTTGTAGTCGAGTCCGGCACCGTCGTCGGACCACTTGAGGGCGGCGTTCGGGGGCGCGTACCCGGTGATCTCGAACAGACTGTTTCCGAGGGCGAGTTGGGCTCCGAGCGGCCAGTCGCCGTCGCTCTTGAACTCCTCCCCGTCCAGCTTGGCGTCCGCGGTGTGCGCCTGGACCTTGCAGGTGCCGTCGATGGCGATGGCGAGGGTGGCGGCGCGGGCGGGCAGTTCGGGATCCTCGACGCGGATGTGGGAGGCAGCCCCGGTGCCGATGTCGTACCGCCCGACACCGAGCCGGTGCACCGCGCCGGCGGCCGGACCGCCGGCGACCCGGAACTCCACGATGCCGGTGGGCTCGCCCATCAGGCAGCCGGCGGGATCGTGCAGGGAGACGACGACACCGTCGCGCAGCGGCGAGCCGACGACGGTGGCGGCGGGGTCGAGGGCGTACCCGTCGACGTAGGCGAGCGGACCGGACACCTGGAAGGGGGCGGGCTGTTGGCGGTGCGCGCCGATGGGGATGACCTGGGCGCCGCCCTCGTCGGCGGCGGGGTACCCGGAACCGACCTGCCGGGCCAGTTCCCGGGCGACGTCACCGACCGTCGACTCGGGATCCGCGTCGAGCACGACGTCGGCGGTGGCGCCGCCGACCGGATCGACGACCGTCAGACTCAGGCGCACGTTGTCTCCCCCTCGCAGGCCCGGCACATCCGCTGTGACCTTAGCCGGACCATATCCGCAGGGGCTTTCCCGGGTGCAACGGGATTGCACCGGTTCACGATTCCCTCGCACAGGGCCCCTGCGGTCACACCTCTCCCACCCGTAGGATCTTTGCTCGTGCGGACGGACGGCCATGTCCTGGCCACCGGTCCGCGCGACCGGTGCCACGGGGGAAGGCCCTGCGGCCACACGAACGGGAGGGGGCCGTCATGGCCAGCAAAGACACCGATCTCACATATGCCGAGATGGAGAAGGTCGCGGGCGACCTGATCAAGGACATGCACGAGCTCGAGGACAAGATCAAGAACGTGGAGAAGCGGGTCAGCGCCCTGGTGGAGAACGGCTTCACCACCCAGAAGGCGTCGGGCGCGTACGACGACTCCATGAAGGACTTCACCAAGGGCGCCACGAAGACGATCCAGGGCCTGCACGGCCTCTCGGACTTCCTGAAGAAGGCCAAGGAGGCCTACGAGCAGCTGGACGACCAGCTGGCGAAGCAGGCCAAGGGTTAGTAAAGTCCGAGGTCGTCGGACGACCGGGTGCGGCGGAGCGCGCGACGTGCTCCGTCGCACCCGGCTGTCAGGCCTCGGATGCCCGGACCCCGTCCGGCTGCTGATGGCCCGTCAGGTAGGTGTGGAGCTCGCTGCGCCACTCCTCGGTCTCCAGCCTGAGCCACGACCCGTCCTTGAACCGCAGGAGCAGTTTGCCGGTCTCGTGGGCGGGGAGCGGGTCGACGAGGACGGCGTCCCCGGCGGGGAGCTCCGCGACGACCTGCGTGAGGGCGTCCCGGCGGACGGACACGCGCCGGGGCGGGGCGGCCAGCAGGATCCGGTTCCCGGCAAGGGCGACCAGGCGTTGGTGGTGGGAGGAATGGCCGTACCACTGCAAGAGGAGCCGGCCCGCGGCTGCGTTCCAGTCGCCGTCGAAGGTCCTGTCGAGACCGAGTTCGGCGACGGCTTCGTCCCGCCGCTTCCTGTCGAGCTTCGCGGCGCGGTGCCGCTCCTGCTCCCCGGTCGTCGACAGCATGCGGCGCAGGGCCTCTTCACCCGAGGCGAGGAGACCGAAGAACTTGCCGACGTACAGCAGGGGCGTGCCGACGGCGACGCCGAGCATGCCGAGCGGCCTTCTGGACGCGGGACGCAGGGGTGCCGATCCGGCGGCCCGGTGCACGTCGGCCGGTGGTTCGGGGATCTTGCCGATGGTGCACCAGGCCGCCGCGTCGGGTGTGACGCCGAGCCGGTCCCGTATGGTGCGGTCGGTGCTCGTGGACAAACCCGTCCCACCTTCCAGGTCGTTTGTCGAAGGAAGCTTCGCGGCAGTGTCTCATGTCCATGATGGGGGATTTTTTCAATGGCGGACAGAATCAGGTACGACCTCGACATGATCAAGGGGTGTTCACGCACGCTGGGGAAACTCCACAACGAGTTTGACCAGCACGGGAATCCCTCGGACGGTTACGAGGACGAACTGGGACACGAAGGTCTGAAAGACGCCTTCGATGATTTCGGTACCACCTGGAAGAAGACGCGCAAGAAACTGTCGAAGGAACTCAAGAAGCTGGCCGACTACACCGGTGCGGCGGCCGAGAAGTACGAAGAGATCGATCACGAGTTGGCCAAGGCCATTGCCGAGAACACGGGGAAGGGCAAGAAGTGAGCAGGCGATCCAGTGACTGGCCGCCGTTGTGGGACGGGGATCCCACCCCGGGGGACCCTGACGAAGTCGCCGCTCTCGGGCGGAAGCTGCGGCAGATGGCCGACACGATCGACGAACAGGCCCGCGTGATCAAGGCGTTGTCATCCGTGGAGGGCTGGGACAGCGACGCCGGCCGGGCCTTCAACGAGATCGCCGACGGCGCCGGTGACCGGCTCAAGAAGGCGTTCGAGCGGTACGACGAGGCGTCCAAGGCGCTCGGCACCAAGGTGGCCGAAGGTGAATCAAAGGAATTCGCCGGCGAGTTGCACCGGGCCCAGAAGCAGGCCGACAGGGCCCTGGCGGATTACCGCGAGGCGAAGTCCGATCACGATCTCGCCGACCGGGAGGTGAAGAAGTTCACGGACAAGTACCCCGTCAGTCAGATTCCCGAGGCGGACCGGCCCGAGTACGAGCGCTGGGAGAAGAAGCGCGACGAGGCGCTGCACCGTATCGGGGGAGCGCGCAAGAAGGTCAAGGACGCCAGGGACATCTTCGACGACGCCGGAGACCGGGCCGCCCGCCATATCAAGGACGTCGTCCACCACGACGCGGTGCGTGACCCGGGCGGATTCATGAACTGGCTCGCCGACTGGGCGGACATGTTCTCCAACATCTCCGCGATCCTGTCCGTTCTGGCGGTCGTGTGTGCCTTCATCCCCCCGTTGCAGTTCCTCGTTCCCATCTTCGCCACCCTCGCGGTGCTCACCAGCGCCGCCGCCCTGGCCGGGCACGCCTACGACATGACCGTGCGCGGTGGGAAGGTCAACTGGCTGAAGCTGGGCACCGACTTCCTCGGCGTCCTGCCCGGTCTCGGCGCGCTCAAGGGCTTCAAGGCCGTCGGCAAACTCCGGGGACTCGCCAAGCTCAGGGCCTTCGGCAGGGCCGGTACCTGGGGTGAGGCTTCCCTGCGGGGGCTCGACGGCATCGGGCACAACTTCCTCAACGGCCTCAGCGTGGGGCTGACGAACAAGGTCCTCGCCCAGGGACTGAAACTCGGGCAACGGCTCAACGTCGGTGGTCTTCCCGAGAAGTTCGTACCCATCGGCGGAAAACAGATCACCGGTGTCATCAAGGGCAACGGTCTCGCGAGCGCGCTGCACCGGATGTTCAGCGGCGAGAACGGCGGGACCACCGGATACCAGGAACCGGAGACGGCCGAACCGGCTCCGACTCCCGGCCCGACTCCGTCCCCGTCGCCCCAGCCTTCGCCGAAGCCCTTCCACGCGGCCCTGGCCGCGTAGGGGATGGTCCGCGTGGACGACTCGAGTGACCTCGGCGAATGGGAGTTCGTCGGCCGCAGGGGCACGGATCCGGTGCGCCTCGTACCCGGCGGGGTGATCGCGGCCACCCCGGCCGCCAAGGAACTCGCCGAACGGTCGGGCGGCGAACTGCGCTTCGACTTCCTGGACGACCGGGCGGTCCTCCGGATGCTCCGGCTCCGGCACCGCGACGAGGTCGCGATGTTCAACGCCGGACTCAGGATCGGAGCACCTCTCGCGATCGTCGGTTTCGGCGCGGCCGTGTACGGGGGCGGAGTGGTCCAGTACTGGGCGTCGGCTACGGCACGTATCGCCTACGCGTCCGTCGCCACCGCGGTCGTACTGATCCTGCTCGCCGGCTACGTACGCACCGCCGCGGCCCACTGGGGAGACCCCGTGCGGCAGAACCTTCGTGCCCGGGCCCGGCGATATCGAGAGCTCGCGCATCTCGCGCGCAGGGAGGGGGCGGACGTACCCGCCCACTACCCGCACTACGGGCCGTATCCGTTCGCGGCCAGGTTCCACCCCGAAGCGGATGAAGCAGAGACCACCGATGGAGAAGGCCTGTCGTGAGCGCCATAGCAGCCGAGGAGAACGTCCAGGGCTCGATCGGTGGTCCTGGCATAGACGTGCGCTGGATCGTGCCGGAGGGGTTCTTCGAGATCCCGATGGAGGCGGAGAGCCTGGACGAGACCGCCGAGCAACTCGTCGAGCTGGCCCGCGCCGTGATGCCGGAGGCCACCTTCGAGGTGCAACTTGAGTGGGCGGTCATGGTCGCCGCGCACTACGACTCGTTCGCCGAGGCCGGGATCCAGTACTCCGGCTTCGTCATGACGGAGGTGGACGGGGAGCGGTGCACGGCGACCGTCACCGTCAGCATGATCGACCTGGACGAGAGGGCCGGCCCCCGTCCCGTCGGGTTCCTGGGCTCGACGATGCGTCACCTCGGCATGGGGCAGGTCAGCGAGATCGCGCTGCCCTGCGGCCCGGCCGTGTCCTGCATCGGAACCCGGAAGGGGAGCATGCCCGGCAGCCTCACCGCGTCCGGTGCCGACGAGCCGGTGGTGACCTCCTTCATCCAGGTCCAGATACCGCTGAGCAACGCCACGGTTCTGGTCCTGGAGATGGGTACGCCCACACCGCGGGCCTGGGACGTGTTCTCGGCGATGTTCGCCGGCGTCGTGAAGAGCGTCCGCCTGTTCAGTGATGCGGGCAAGCCGATGGTGATGCCGGGATGACCGCGAAGCCCGACGTCACGGCACCGCCCAGGGACTACCGGCTCCTGGTGCCCCGGGACTGGTTCCGCGTCGACCTCACCCAGGACCGCTGGCGCGCCCAGCTGAAGACGTTCGTGGACCACCAGGCCGAGGGCAGGAACGTTCCCGCCGAGCTCAAGCAGGAGACCTGGGCGACCCTCCGCAACACCGCCGAGGCCGCGGTCAGGGCAGGTGCGCTGGAGTTCTTCCTCAGGCCGGAACTGGAAGGCGGCGGCATCCTCCCCGCCTCGCTCCTCGTCTCCCTGGTACCTCGGCGCGGAGGGCCGGCCCCCCGCGAACTGGAGAACGCGCTCGCGGCCGAGCGGCGGGGGAACGCCTCCGCCACGGAGGTCTCGACCGTCGTCCTGCCGGCCGGCGAGACCGTCCGGGTCCTCGGCCCGACGACGCTGGACCTGTACGTCCGGATGCCCGGTGACGTCGGCTACCTGGTCCTGGCGTTCGCGGTGCCGCTGAGCGGGGTGACCGGACCCATGGGCAGACTCTGCGACTCGATCGCGCAGTCACTGCGGTGGATCACGTGAGACCCGGGCGCCCCGGGCCTACAACGAATCCTTCGATACCCGAGCCGCCATCTTCGTCGCGACTCCGGGAGGAATCCTGCCCATCCGGCCCTCGGACTTCGAGGTGACCGACGTCAATTCCGTTCTGGATGTCGTCCTGACCGTCCATCATGGAGAAGTGGAGTCCCGGGGTCTTTTCTGGAAGGATTTCCACAGCGTGTAGAGCAGCTTGCGCCGTTGTTCCTCCAGGGACGGGGGATCGGTGATACCGGCTTCCTTCGCACGCCGCCAAGCTGTCTCACTCACCGTGGGCGGCTTGGTGCCGTCCCTTCCGAGATGCAGATGCTGGGGACGCACAGTAAGCAGCCTCCGAAGGCCAGGCGATGCGACCACGCAGGCATACCGCGGATCACCGGCGAACGTAAACCCGGCTGACCTGGCCTCCTCAACAGCGCGCTGCCAAGACCTGCCCGTGCCGTATCGACGGAAAGCCACTTGGACGTTCTTCTGTGGTTTATCAGGGTCAGGGAGGCGGAAGTACTCGATGCCTGCGGGGGATTCCACCCCTAGTGGAGGACAGTGCTGCCAGGGATATGCCTTCAGTACGGCTCTCATCTTGCCGAGATGTTCCCAGCGTACGGAGGCGAAACCGATCCCCACCGCGATCACAAAGACCACGGGGAAGGAGAAGGCGATCGCGAGGGGCTTGCCTGTCCAGTTCTCCGCCGTTCCGAGGAACGCTGCGAAGCCCAGAAGGCAGAAGATCCAGAAGAACAGGCCCGTCAGCGAGCGGCGGCGTTCTTTCCGCCAAGCACGGGCAGTCGCCGCATCGGCGAACGCCGTCTTGGGTACGTCGTCGGTCACTGCTCTACCTTCCCGGTGAGGTGCTGTGTTCCGGCAGGGACTCCGTCCGCGGCCCGTAATCATCCTGGAAAAACAACACTGGCTCTGACGCTATTCGAGCCACTCCTGGGTTCGGATCGCGTCGGCCGTGGGGCGGCCTGAAGGGTGCAAACCGCCCGGGCCCGATCAGCGGTTGACGGCCTGGATTTCCTGGACTGTGACGTCCTGCGTCGTCCCGAAGGTGCCGTTGGGCAGGTCTCCTCCTGCGCCGCCGGTGCCCGCCCAGGAGATCTGCCAGGTGATCGTCGCCCGGAGCTTGAAGACACCGTTACCGGAAGAACGCAGGTACCTGATTCCGCAGGGCGGTGTCCTGCTCGCGTCTCCCTTGGCATAGGGCCTACCGATGGAGCCGTCGGCGTTGATGGCGCACTCGCCTGAGGCGGGGAAGGTCTCGGCGTCCGCGGTGCCGGGTTCCAGTTTGAGGGAGACGGGCTTCGCGGTGGTCGTGGCCCGGATGGCGAAACCGGGGACGTCGAGGGCCGCCGTGGCCTGGACCTCGTCGAAGACAGCCTTGTCGAGCCAGGCCCAGGTCGGCAGGTTCACCTTGGTGGTGGCCTCAGGGGCGAGGGTCACCTTCGTGTCGGGAAGCTGCATGCGCTGGTACGCGAGGGCTGCGAGGATCCGCGGGGTGACGGCCTCCTTGTACCGGGCCGGCGGGGTGTCACCGTTCTCGACCCAGAAGGGGAGTTCGTTGCACGAACTGCGCTTGAGGATGTCAGGTTCGTCGGGGTTCTCGACGGCCGCCCAGAACATCCCCTCGCCGTCCTTGTCGACGTTGTAGTCCTTGTAACCAGGGGTGTCGGTCCAGCCGTAGTCGTCCTCGTAGTGGCGCTGCATCTCGCCGATCGCCGCACCCGCCGTGCCGCCCATTCCGGGCGTGTTCTTGGCGCTCTCGATCTGCGTGGACATCTTCTTCTTGAAGTCCTTGGCACCCAGGTACGGCGCGTACCAGCAGGGCGGAGGCGTCCAGTTGACGTCAGAGGATGTCACGTTCCCGGCGCTGCCGTCCTTGGCTACGGCGCCGGAGTACTGGATGCGGGCGGCGGCGTAGACGGCGTTCGAGTCTCGGCCGCCTGACTGCTCTGTGTCGGCGCCCTTGCCGGTACCAACGCCCGTTGCCGCGTGAGCGGGGCCTGTGATGACGAGGGTGCCGAGAGCCAGCGTCAGTGCTGCAGTGGCGAGGAGTGGGCGGCGGGCTTCCCTCACTGGCACTTTGTCGCCCCCGTCTCGACATACACCTTGGACGCCTGCCACAGGTCGGTACTCGTGGGGTACTTGACCATGATGATTTTGAAGTAGTCGAAGTCCTTGATGCTGGGATCGGTCTTGAGGACCTTCCCGGTCTTGGTCTCCTTGCCGTAGAACTTGCTCGAGTCCGAGCAGAATGCCACCTCCACCGACTTGCCGTTCGTGGCGGAGCGTGTGGTGGCGTCGTAGTGGCGCCGGGTGCCGATGACCGTCCAACCGCCCTCGATATAGGCGTTGATCTGCGTATCCGCGTACTTCAGCCCACCGTCGGTGGCGTACGTGGCGACGGCCGCATCCTTGGTCGTGCGCTTGTCGACGCCTCGATAGATGGCGCGGAGGAAGTTCGCGGCATCATCCATCGCCGCTGCCTCGTTTGTGTCCTTCGGCTTCTTCCAGTCGAAGACCAGGTTCACGTCCTTGGGCAGCGACACGTCCACGCCGTCCGGCTTGTCCGCCGCCGGCGCTCCCGAAGCGGATGCCGAGGCCGTCGGCGTCCTCGTCCCCTGGTGGGCTCCGGCGATCTTGTCGTTATCGCTTCCCTCGTCGTCCCCGCCGCCGCAGGCGGTCAACAGCAGTGCTGCGGTTGCCGCCAGCGCGGCAACGGCGGGCAGAGTACGGCGCTTCACAGTGAACTCCCCGTGAGACAACAGTCCATTCAAGAGGTCCGACGCTATCGGGGAGCTTCCCGGTTTCGCCAGCGCGAACTTCGCTGTGAATGGTGATAATCCGGGGCGCTTGGCGTGCTGGAGGGTGTGACCTGTGTCCTGATCGTGCCTGAATGGATGACATCGTCGGCCGCGCTTGAGTGCCGTGTGCGTGGCGCCGTACGGCGGGAGTTCCGTTGCGTTACCGCCGCACCTTGCTGCTCGGGCGGGGCGCACGGCTGGCATGTCGATGTGTGAGGCACTACGCGAGGCGGATGTCGGCGTAGCGGACTTCCGTGTATGACGACATCGGGTCGTCCAGCACCTGGCGAGCGTGGGCAAGGACGTCGGTGCCGGTGGGAGCTGGGTGGCCTCGATGCCCAGGCGGACGGAGGCTGGGGCGTGCGCGTTGCCGCTTGCCTATCACCTTCGTCGTCGAACAGCCGACTGTTGACGCACCGGAAGACGGTGAATCGAACACCCGAAGAGGTTGAGCGTTGCGTCGCCCGACCCTATGGGCTGGCTTCTTCTCAGGACGCCGCAGCAGGGCTTGCCTGTCTACGCGTGTGTGGGGCTATCCCTCATCGCCTTCAAGGGTGGGGAAGGACACGGTCCGTAGGATCGCCACTGTTCCGTCGCAGAACTCACCCCAGTATTCGGTCGATGCCGTATGAAGGGTGAAGACGGCGGTGTACGGGCCGGTCGGGAAGGGGACATGGGCCTCGATCTGGCCGGTCAGCAGCTTTTTGGGCTGACCGTCGGCCGTGATCGCCGGGTTGAGGCTCAGCTCCCGCAGGGTGACGCAGGAGATCGCAGGGCCACAAGGCAGGTCCATCCAGCGGGCGTCGTTCAGAGGGTCGCTGCTGAGTGTGGCGAGGATGCCCTGCGCCGCGATCTCCGGATCCGTCTGGTCTGTCCGAACCGCGGCCACAGTGAAAGCGCATTGAACGACACCGCCGTCGTCTGTGGAGAACAGGCCCAACGCCGAGTATGCGAGTCCGCTGTCCGACAGATATTCGGCGATCGCCTCGAAGTAAGGCGCCGCAGGGGTCCAAATAGTCTCGTCGCCCCGGGAATACAGCTCGCGCACGAAGGAGTGAGCAAGTTCTGCGCGCTCCTCCGCGGTACCGGCGAGGGGGAGCGCGAAGAAGCCTTCCGGGGTGACGAAGTTCATCGGAGGTATGGGGCCGTCACCCATGTCGCTGACGACGGGGGCGGCGTCCGTGGGAGTGGCCATGAAACCTGTCCTGGGTGGGAGTCGGTCAGAAGTCGTAGTCGCCGGGTTGCGGCGGGACCTCTTCGCCGTTGAGGTCCATCAGCTTTTCCACGGTGATGCGCCCACCGACCGGAGGGTCCTCCGGCCCGAGTTGTTCGACGAGGAAGTTTCCGCTTGGGCGGCGGCTGATCACCGGAGGTGCCTCGAACCCGCTCTCGGCGACCAGCGCGTCGACAGTGTGGCACTGGCCTGGAGTAAGGACGGCTCGTGACACCACTTCGTTCGGGATGGCGAGGTATCGGAACCACTGGCCGCTGTGCACGTGAAGTCTGCACCAGGAGCCGTCGGTGAAGCGGATGATGGTATCCGCCTTGTCTCTGCTGTACGTCTTTCGCTCAACCGCTGCGACATCGCTGCGCTCGCACTCCCACAGGACATCGGAGTCGTCGGCGCGGCCTCCCGGGTACCCGATGATGACGATGCGTTGGTCCGTGACGAAGGCCTTGGTCCGATAGGAGGCCTGCCGACGGTCCCGATCGAGTTGCCAGGGCAGCGTACGGGCGACGGTAGCCGGTGCGGCACACATGACCGGGAAGTCCTCGACCTCGCTCTCCGGATCCTCGGGAGGCGTCTTGACCGGGCTGGAGGGACCCTTGATGGCACTGCCGGATCCGGCCAGACTCTCAAGCCCACCCACGACCACTGCGAAGAGCGCGGTGAGACCGGTTCGGCCCGTGGAACGAGCGCGACCGCTGCCCTCGCTACGAGGTGTGTAGACCGGCCCCTCGGGCCAGCCCGGAAGCTCGCCCTGAATGTCGTTCCCATGGACGTCGCGGAACCAGCGCATTCCGGCGACCTTGGGCGCGACACCGGTGGCGAATGTCACGAGACACCGGGTGAGCAACAGTTCGCCCGGTCGTGGCTGCCATGCAGTCATGGGATGGGACCTCAGCAGTTCAGTGGGAAGTTGCGGCTTGGTCGAAGCGATCGCCTGCGTTGACGGGTTCCTTGGCCTGTGTGTAGATACTGAACGCCTTCGGGGCAATCTTGATTGTTCCGTCGATGCCTCGACCCAGTTTGCTCAAGGGGTCGACGTTCAGTTTCTCGGGAGTGAGCAGATTCCAGCCCTTAGTGCCCATTGTCTGCCCCTGTCGGTAACCGGCGTTCATGACTCCGGCCAGTCGGTTCAGTTTTGAGCTCTCGCTGCCCACCAGCTGCGTTTCCTTCGTCCCCCAGAGAGTGACCGACTTTCCGAAAGTCGTCAGGGACTTGCCGCCGGTCACCGACTCCGCCTTCTCGCCGAAGGCGATCAGGTTCCGGCCCGTCCGGGGGCCCAGGTCCCTGAATGCCGCGCCGAAGACCTTGGCCTCGGCCGCTGCATCCACACCCTTCCCGACCATCACTCCCTCCTTGCCGAAGGCGCCGATGCCCGGCAGCAAACCGAGCGCGTCCGTCCCGAGCTCCATCCAGGTGACGTCTGCCCCTGCCGCCATGGCAATCGAGTGGGACAACAGGGCCAACCCACTGGTGAGGACCGCTGCCGCACCAAAGATCGCTCCCAGAGGTTCGAAGGGGAGCGTAATGATGGCCAGCAGGCCAAGCACTGCCGTGAGATCGCTCAGAATGTCGCCGACCATCTTGATCAGGTCCGCATGGTCTTCCAGCCACTTCCCCGTGGCGTTCCACCCATCCGCGATGCCATGGCCCAGCTTGTCCCAGAAGCCTGGCTCGTTCGGGGCGATGTCGCCGGCCTTGTCCAGGTCCTTGCTGACCTGGCGGGCGGCTGCCCGGTAATCGTCCTCCAGTTCGTGGACCTTCTGGATGACGCCGTCCACGGCGCTGGAGGCCTTGGCGAGGTCATCGCTGCCCTTGCCGTCGGCCTTTCCTTCGGCCTTGGCCTTCGAGTCGAGCTTGTCCCCGGCGCTCTTCTCCAGTCGGTCGGCCCGGTCCTGGAAGCCCTGGAGATCGTCGGCCCAGCGGTGCAGGGCGCGGGAGGCCTTGTCGAAAGAGTCGTGGCTCTTGCGGATGAGCGGAGTGACGTCCTTGCCGATGTACTCGGTGAACGCGATCGCGGTCTTGCCCTTCCAGGCCCCGCACTCGATACGTTCCAGCTCGTGCAGTGCCGTGCCGAGCTCGCCGGCCAGCTTGCCGAGCTGTTTCGCCAGGTCACGGGTGTCTTCCACGGACCCCGGCGTGGGATCCCAGCCTATGTGCGGGAAAGCGGGCCGCCGCTGCCCAGCCACGTCACTTGCCTTTCTGCTTCGGAGCCTTGAGGGACTCGGCGAGGTCCAGGTCCAGCTTGCCGAAGCTCTCCTCGATCTTGTTGATCATCTTCACGGCGCCGTGGGTGTGCTTGCCGAGCTGCTTGATGCCGTACTCCCAGTCGTCGGCGAAGTCCTGCACGTCTTCGACGAGCTGCCTCTCGCCGACGGCCGATGCGTCCGCGCTGCGGAGTGTGCGGCGAGTGGTCTCCATCCGGTCGCTGATGGACGAGAAGGTCTTCTTCAGGTCCTGGAAGACCGTGTCTTCGAGGCGTAGGTCACTCATGTCGGGTCCGGGTCTCCTGAAGCGGCTAGTAGCTCGAGCTCGGCTGAGTTCGCCCACGTGACCTGGACTCCCCCGTGAGGTCGAAGTTCGGCAAGTGTGCAAACGGTATCCGTCAGATCTCGGGTTTCGCCACCGCGAACTGTGCTGCGAATGTGGCGATCGGCCGTGTTCTCGGAGCCTTGGCCGGATCAGCGGCGCGCCGCGGGACTTCTCCGTCCCCCGGCCTGGCGTCATCCCCTTCCTTGGGGCTCCCTTTGCGGTTCGTTGGTTGTGGGGTGGAAAAGGGTCGACAGACAGTGACCGTGGCCCTCTGCGTGTCGTGGGGCGGTCGGGCAGGCAGGCGTTCACGGGGGTCAGTGGTGGCGGATCACGTCAAGGTGTCCACGAGTGAGTTGCGGGAGATCAGCAGATCTGTCGCGAAGTTGAAGTCCAGCTTCGAAAACGCGAAGGATCTCGTCGACTCGTACGGCCCCGAGATCGGGTCCGGTGACGTGGCCGACGCGCTCGGGGACTTCGCCGACGACTGGAAGAAGAAGCGCCAACAACTCTGTGACGGGCTGGAGTTCCTCGGGAAGACCGCGGGTGAGGCGGCCAAGGCGTACGACGGGCTGGATCAGCACCTCGCGGACGCGTTGCTCAAGGCGCAGCCGGGGGACAAGTGAGCGACCACGACTTCTCCGGTGTCGACTGGCAGACGGCCCGGTACGACGACAGGGAGTTCACGCCCGGCGACCCGTACGAGGTGGCCCGGCTCGGGAAGCGGATCTCCGACACCGCCAGGCTGATCGAGGAGCAGGCCGGCAAGCTCCACAACCTCGTCGACGGGAACGGGTGGGACTCGGACGCCGGCCGGGCGTTCACCCAGAAGACCGGGGACACCGTCAAGCTGCTCAGCCAGTCGCATCAGCGGTATGCGGCGGCCGGCGCGGCGCTCGGGTCCTCCGTACCGTACGAGCCCATCGCCGACCAGGTGCGGGAGAACTGGGCCACCGCGCTCAACCACGCCCAGAACCGCGTGCGTTCGGCGCTGAAGAAGGCGGCCGCCGCCGACGCCGACAGCAGCAGCTACCAGAAGCAGCTCGACCAGCATCCGTCGAGTGACGACAGCCATCCCGACAAGCAGAAGCTGAAGCGGCAGAAGGAGGCCTCCGACGGGGACCTCGACGCCGCCAAGCGGGAGCTGCGGGCCGCGCTCGACTACCGCGACACCCAGGCGGGGTACGCGGCGAAGGCGATCAGGGACGCCGTCGAGCACGACGGGCTGAAGGATCCCAAGCACCACTGGTGGGACGACTGGAAGGACTGGGTGGCCAATATCGGGCACTGGGCCGGGGTGATCGCCGGGGTGCTGTGCGTACTGGCCCTCGTCCTGAGCTGGGTGCCCATCCTCGGTGAGGTGCTCGGTGCGCTGGCGCTGGTCGCGTCCGTGGTCGCCCTCGTCTGCGACACCGTCTCCGCCCTCGACGGCAAGGGCACCTGGCTGGACGTCGCCATCGACCTGGTCGGTGTGCTCTCCTTCGGCGCCGGACGGATCCTCGGTACGACGGCGAAGGAGGCCGCCCTCGCGGCCCGCGGCTCGTCCGCGCTGAAGGACGTCCAGGCCGCCCGTGAGCTCGGCCTCGGCAAGGAGTTCGCCGCGGACATCGCCGAGTCGCTCTCGGGTGTGAAGCCCGGCAAGATCGGCGAGGCGCTGGCGAAGGGCCCGGCGAGCCTGCTGCCGAGGATGCGGTCGGTCGTGAAGGAGTCCTTCGACATCAAGTCGTACTTCACCGCCATCGGCAAGGGCGAGGACATCGGCGAGGGCATCGTCCGTGGCGGCAAGCTCCCCGGGCTGCGGCTGCTGTCCGACTCCGGTTTCAAGACGATGGCCCGTTCCGCCGGCGGTCTCTACTGGGCGAGCCAGACCGTGCCGACCGCCGCGGGGATCCTGAACCTGGCACCCACGCAGGGCTGGGAACAGCCCTTCGAGGCCGATCTGTTCGGCGGCCTCAAGAAGAGCGTCCCAGGCCTCGGCGCCAACGGGATCCCCTTCTACAACGGGCATTTGACCGTCCAGGGCTGACAGGCGGGGCTGACCATCCAGGGCTGACCATCCAGGGCTGACCATCCAGGGCTGACGGGGCCGAGCAGACGGGGCCGAGCAGACGGGCGGCGCCCGACCAACAGGGCGACCGGGACAACACGGCGACCGGGACGACACGGCGACCGCGACAACACGGCGACCGCGACAACACGGCGACCGGGACGACACGGCAACCGGGACGACCGGGCTAGCAGAGAACGAGGCATGGGACGTGGCAGGAGAAGACGGCGGCGGGAGCGTCGACGAGCAGTTCGCCCGGCTTCCGCAGAGCGCACGGGACGCACTGGAGGAGAGCGGACTCGGTCTCCCGCAACTGCGCCGGATGGCGGCGGAGGAGGGCGGCGAGCGCCGGGTGCGGCACATCCTCTCCGAGTTCGCCCCGTCCGGCTCCTCCGGCACCGCCGGCTGGTGGGAGTACGGCGGTGACCTCGACGGCCGCCACCGCGCCCCGGTGTGGCCCTGGCTGCGGCTGCTGCTCGTCGCCGTGGCCGGAGTCGCCCTGTGCCTGCTCAGCACGTACTGGCTGGACCGGCAGGCCCTGTTCGTCGGCGGCGCCCTCGCCCTGGCCGTCGTCTGGGCCGGGTACCGGACCCGCTGGTCGCGTGGCGGGTTCGTGGTGTGCGGGCTGGTGGGGGCGGCGTATCTGGCCCTGGTCTGGATGGGGTCCTACTACGCCGGCGAGTGGTACCTGCACCTGCGCGGGCGGGAGACCACGGTCACCTACGTGGAACCCGTGCACGAGCAGGCGTCGCACGGCGTCCGCGTCACCTACTGCCGGGTCAGGCTCCCGGACAAAACGGTCCGCAGGGTGTTCGAGAACGACGCACGGTGCACGGACCCGGACACGGCCGGCACCAGGGTCACCGCGGTGATCGACCCGACGGACCACTACCGCCCCGTCCTGGGCCGCGCGTCCGACATCGGGGGCACCGTCCAGGGCTATGTCTGCCTCGGCGCCGCCGCCGTACTCGTCCTCGCCCCGCTGTCCGCCGCCGCCCTGAGCCGGGCCGACGAACGGCGCGGCGGGCGGGGCGACGGGCGAGGCGGCCGGAGCGGCCGGACGAGCGGAGCCGCCATATGACCGGCTCCGGCGAGGGGAGCGCCGTGGACTCCGTGCCGTCCACCGTCCCGGCCCCCTCCGACTACCGCCTCGCCGTCCCCGAGGGCTGGGAGCGGATCGTGCTCGACAGCCCCGACCGGTGGACGCACCGCGTCGACAAACTGGTCAAGCGGGGACTGCGGCGTACGAAGGCCACCCCGCAGCTGGAGGCCGCGCTCGCGGCGCGGATGCGGGCCCAGGCCGAGGCCGCGCACGCCAACGGCGGCGTGGAGATGTACTTCGTCCAGCAGGTCGTCGGCCAGGTCCCGGTCTCCGCCGGCCTGGTCGTGACCGTCCTGCGCCCGTTGTCCGGCACCGAACCCGGTGACCTCGCCGACATCGCACGCTCCCTCGCCCTCGGCATGCCAGGCGAGGACGACGTCACCCTCGTGGACCTGCCCGCCGGTCCCGCCGTACGCCACCGCCACCTCCGCAGGCCCGCCCCCGACGACCCCGACGGCAACAAGCTCGCCGTCGTCCACCTGGACGTCTACCTCGCCGTCCCGCACAGCGACCAGCGGCTGCTGTTGTCGTTCTCCACGCCCACGGCACCGCCGATGGAGCCGCTCGTGGAGGCCCTGGTCACGCTGTTCGACTCCGTCGCCCGCACCCTGCAATGGATGGCCTGATGCCCGAGTTCGCCGCCGCCACGGTCCGTCTGCGGACCCCCGAGCACGCCGTCGCGCTGCCCGTGCGGACGCCCGTCGACCTGGCGGCCTGGGCCGCGGCGGCCGCCCGGGGGCTGGTCGGCCCGGACGGCGACGAGCCGAAGCTGCTCGACGCGCTCGCCCACGAACTCCGCGAGGCCGCCGCCGACTCCCGCGAGCGGGGCCCGGTCACGGCGCTGTCGTACGTGCCGGAGCCGCGGCTGGGCGAACTCGCCCGGATCGAGCTCTCCGCGCTGGTCGCCGACGAGAGTCACCCGCGCCTGACCGTCGACCTCCTGCGGCGCTACCTCGCCGCCCCGACCCCCGACTCCTACCGCCCACCCGAGGCCGAGCTCCGCACCCTGCCCGCAGGCCCGGCGGTGCGGGTCAGGCACGCGTACGTCCAGGACGTCGGCCGGGACGGACTGGGGACGGTGCTGGAGACCTGTGCGTACGGCATCCGGGCCGACGAGACGTGGGGGCTCGTCCTGCTCGTGTCCTGGCGGTCGTCGGCGTACACGGACGCCCTGTGCGAACTCACCGACGATCTGGCCCGAACCGTCCGGGTCACGTCCTGACCGGCTTGGCGTGCCGTGCCGGGACGCCGTCAGCGGGCGGGGCGGGTTCTCACCCTCCGGGGCGTTCCCGGCAGCGAAGCTCCGCCCGGCCGGGCGCTCCCGCCCGGACGACGCCGCGGGTGACGCCGCCGGCCGGCGGTCGCGGCGCGGACCGGCGGCGGGGGGTGAGCAATTCGTGCAGGCCTCATGGGTGCGTGGTGACGGTCAGGGCCACGGGCGGTGCCCGAACGGGCCGTTGTGGATTCGCCGGCGCACAGCCCGGCCGGTCGTCGCGCCCCCGTGTTCCCAACCGCCGCACAGGTCAGCGTCGTTGCAGATCGCAACGACGATTTCGGTGAGGTCAAGGAGTCCGGGCGTGCCTTGAGGGGCTTATGTGCGGCTGATACGGTGCGAGCGCTTGACACTCACCCCCCACCGGAGTATTCGCCCGAGTCGGGGTGTTTCGTGTCGAGTTCGGAAGTTCTTGACAGACACAGTCTGGGTTAACGGGGAGCGGTTGCGTGAAGATCCAGGAGCGTACGGGGGCGGGCGCCGGTCGTTCCGCCGGTCCGGTTCAGCCTTCGGTCGGTGACCGCCTTCCCACCGCGCCCCGCGAGCGCAAGCCGGCGCTGGCCGCGCTCGCCGTGCTGCTGATCCTGCTCGGCGCGCTGGGCGCCACCACGCTGGTGCTACAGGCCGGTGACCGGATCGAGGTCATCAAGACCACCGCCGAGATCCCCGCCGGTTCCTCGGTGACCAACGACAACGTGACGTCCGTGATGGTCGCGGCCGACGACAGCATCAACTACGTCAAGTGGTCCCAGCTGGGCGCCCTGCGGAAGCTGAAGGCCGTCAACACCATCCCCAAGGGCGTGGTCGCCGTCGGCGAGATGTTCGGCAGCGGCAGCGCGCTGGCCGACGGGAAGGCCACCGTCGGCCTCTCCCTCAAGCAGGGCCAGTACCCGAGCGGCCTCGAGATCGGTGACGTCGTCGCCGCCTACCGCGTGACCAGCGGCGGTTCCTCGTCCTCCAGCGGCTCCTCGTCGTCCAGCGGTTCCTCGTCGTCCGGCGGCGGCTCCCCGATCGTCGGCCGCGCCACCGTCAGTTACGTGCCGGACGGCAAGAGCAGCGACACCGACTTCGTCAGCAGCACCAACCTGGCCGTCACGCTCACCGTCGACGACGACGAGGCCGCCGCGCTCGCGCAGGCCGCGTCCAACGGCGAGGTCGCCCTCGTCCGTGTTCCCGGCGTATCCGGCAACGGCAACTAGAAGGCGGCTCCCACCCCATGGCGCTCATCGCAATCGCCGCCGACAAGGGTTCCCCCGGCGTCACCACCGCGGCCGTCGCGCTGGCCGCGGTCTGGCCGCGCCGGGTCCTGCTCGCCGAGGCCGACCCGGCCGGCGGCGACCTGGTCTACCGCAGTGCCGCCGCGCACGGCGGACCGCTGAACCCGAACACCGGCATGCTCTCCATAGCCGCCACCGCGCGACGAGGGCTCGTACCCGACCAACTCTGGGACCATGTGCAGCCGTTGAGCGGCGGCCTGGAAGTGCTGGTCGGTCTGGGCGTCGCCGAGCACGCGGCCGGCCTGGCCGGGCTGTGGCCCACCCTCGGGCACGCCTTCGCCTCGCTCGCCGACTCCCCGAACGCCCCCGCCGACGTGATCGCCGACTGCGGACGGATCAGCGGCGACACCCCGGCCGTGG
Source organism: Streptomyces humi (assembly GCF_001005085.2). Taxonomy (GTDB): domain Bacteria; phylum Actinomycetota; class Actinomycetes; order Streptomycetales; family Streptomycetaceae; genus Streptomyces; species Streptomyces humi. The sequence goes on along the minus strand of NZ_LBMU02000021.1, from coordinate 93,478 downwards.
AACTCTTCCCGCACGCCGCCCTGGTGCTGCTCGTCTCGCGCACCGAGCCCGAGTCGCTCGCCCGGGTCCGGGACCGTGCCGCCGCGCTCGCGCAAAAGCTGCACGGGGGTCCGCGCGGCGCCGCCGCCCTCGCCACCCCGCTGATCGGCGTCGTCCTGATCGCCGACCCGTCGAGCTCCGGCAAGCTGGTCAACCAGGTCAACGACATGCTCGTGCACGCCCAGACCGGCGCCCGGGTGGTCGGCACCATCGCCGACGACCCGGCCGGCGCCGACCAGTTGGCCGGCCGCAAGCGGGGGCGCCTCGACAAGTCGCTGCTCATCCGCTCGGCCCGCAAGGTCACCGCCGACGTCCACCAGCAGTACGGCGCCGCCTGGACCGTACCGACCCAGACACCCCACGCGGGGGCCGGCCGATGACCGCTGTCGACCACCAGTTGGTCAAGCGGTTCCGGCAGGACGCCGGTGACCGGATCGCCGAGCAGCGCCGGCAGGACCAGGCGTCCGGCGTGACGCCGATGTCCACCGAGGACGAACGGCAGTACGCCCGCGCGGTCATAGCCCAGATCCTGGAGGAGTACGCCCGCGCGGAGATCAACGCCGGGCGCACCCCGCTGGACGCGGAGACCGAGGAGCAGTACGCCGCCGCCGTGCACGCGGCGCTGTTCGGCGTGGGCCGGCTCCAGCCGCTGCTGGACAACCCCGAGGTCGAGAACATCGACATCAACGGGAGCGACCAGGTCTTCGTCGGCTACTCCGACGGGCGGGAGGCGAAGGTCGACCCCGTCGCCGAGACCGACGAGGAGCTCATCGAGCTGATCCAGGTCCTCGGCGCCTACTCGGGCCTGTCGTCCCGCCCGTTCGACTCCGCCAACCCGCAGCTCGACCTCCGCCTGCCCGACGGCTCGCGGCTCTCGGCCGTCATGGACGTGACCCGGCGGCCCGCGCTCTCCATCCGCCGCGCCCGGATGGGCAAGGTCTTCATCTCCGACCTGGTCGGCAACGGCACCCTGACACCCGAGGTCGCGCACTTCATGGCCTGCGCGGTCCGCGCCCGCAAGAACATCATGATCGCCGGGGCCACCAACGCCGGCAAGACGACCCTGCTGCGCGCGCTCGCCAACGAGATCCCGCCGCACGAGCGGCTGATCACCGTCGAGCGGGCCCTGGAACTCGGCCTCGACACCTTCCACGACCTGCACCCGAACGTCGTCGCGTTCGAGGAGCGGCTGCCCAACTCGGAGGGGCAGGGCGCCATCGGCATGGCCGAACTGGTCCGCCGCTCGCTGCGCATGAACCCCTCCCGGGTCATCGTCGGCGAGGTCCTCGGCGACGAGATCGTCACCATGCTCAACGCGATGTCGCAGGGCAACGACGGCTCGCTGTCGACGATCCACGCCAACAGCTCCAGCGAGGTCTTCAACCGCATCTCCACCTACGCGCTCCAGGCGTCCGAGCGGCTGCCCATCGAGGCCAGCCAGATGCTGATCGCGGGCGCGGTGAACTTCGTCGTCTTCATCCAGCGGCGCAACAACTACCAGACCGGCGGCCGGCTCCAGCGCATGGTCACCTCCGTGCGCGAGGTCAACGGCGTCGACGGCCGGGTGCTGTCCAGCGAGGTGTTCGCGGAGACGCCCGACGGCCGGGTCGTACCGCATGCGCCCATAGCCTGCCTGGAGGACCTGATGGCCTACGGCTACCAGCCGCACGGGGCTTGGGGGTGACGTGACATGAAGCTGGGTTCACTGGACTCCCTGGGCTCCATGGGCGGGCTCTTCTCCACCTCGGTCCTCTTCGCCCTCGGCTGCGGAGTCGCCGTCGGCGGCGGACTCGCGCTGCTGATCCTGGCGATCCGCGGCCTGCCCGCCAAACCCGAGCACGAGAAGCAGAAGGCCAACGAACGGGCCGCCGAGCTCCTCCGGTTCGCCGGCCGGCGCGGCTCCCTGGCCGCCATCATCGGCCTGGTCGTGCTGCTGCTCACCCGCTGGGCGGTGGCCGGCATCGCGGCAGGTGTCCTCGTCTTCTTCTGGGACAAGCTGTTCGGCGGCGCCGCCGAGGAACGCGCCGCGATGAAGCGGGTGGAGGCCCTCGCCTCCTGGACCGAGTCGCTGCGCGACACCATCGCCGGCGCGGTCGGCCTGGAGCAGGCCATCCCCGCCTCGGCACGGGCCGCGGCGCCGATCCTGCGCCCGCACCTCGACGCCCTCGTGGACCGGCTGCGCGCCCGCACCCCGCTGCCCGACGCGCTCCAGCACCTCGCCGACGAGATCGACGACGCGTCCGCCGACATCATCGTGGCCGCGCTCATCCTCAACGCCCGGCTGCGCGGCCCCGGTCTGCGCCAGGTGCTCGGCGCGCTCGCCAAGTCGGCCCGCGAGGAGGTCGACATGCGCCAGCGCGTGATGGCCCAACGCGCCTCCACGCGCCGCTCGGTGCAGATCGTGGTGGCCGTCTCGATCGCGTTCGTCCTCGGCCTGTCCGTCTTCAACCGCGAGTTCGTGGCGCCGTACGGCACCGCCGTCGGCCAGCTCGTACTCGCCCTGGTCTGCGCCCTGTTCGCACTCGGCTTCTGGTGGCTGCGCAAGCTGTCCACCATCGAGACCCCGGAACGGTTCCTGGTCCGCGACCAGTCCTCCGTCCAGTTCGTACGACCGCCCCGCACCGCCCCCGGCCAGCCGGGCCAGCCCGGTCAGCAGCCGCTGCCCACCGAGGAAGGGGCACGCCGATGAACCTCACGATGCCGATCGTCGTCGGCGTGACCCTGGGGCTCGGCGTCTACGCCCTGATCCGCGCGCTCATGCCCAGCAAGCGCAGCGCGGTCGCGCAGGTCGCCCGGATCGACGCCATGCGGGCCCGTGGCGCCGCCTACGAGTCGGCCCGGGGGACCCAGGACACCGGCCGGTTCGGCTCGCTGCGCGCCGAAGTCGGCGACCGGGTCGCCGAGTTCTACCGGCAGCAGGGCTGGGAACAGCGCTCGCTCCGCGCCGACCTCGCCGTCCTGGACCGCGGCTGGGAGAAGTTCCTGGCCACCAAGGTGCTGCTCGCGGCGGCCGGCCTGGTCTTCGGCCCGTTCCTGTTCGCCGTCGTCTACACCATGGGCTTCGGCCGCAGCCCGGTCATCCCGGTCTGGCTGTCCCTGGTCTGCGCGGCCCTGTTCTTCTTCCTGCCCGACCTGGAGGTACGACGGGACGCGGCCGAGAAGCGCCGGGACCTCAGGCGGGTCATCGGGGCGTACCTCGACCTGGTGTCGATGAGCCTCGCCGGCGGCCGCGGCCTGCCCGAGGCCCTGATGGCGGCCGCCGAGGTCTCCGACGGCTGGGCCAACCAGCGCATCCGCAACGCCCTCGCCGACGCCCGGATCACCGGCGTCAGCCAGTGGCAGGCGCTCGGCGCGCTCGGTGAGGAGCTGGGCGTGGAGGAGCTGAAGGACCTGTCGGCCTCGCTGGCCCTGGTCGCGGACGACGGCGCCAAGGTGCGTGAGTCCCTCGCCTCCCGAGCCGAGACCATGCGGCACCGCGAACTCGCCGAGATCGAGGGCAGCGCGGGCGAGAAGTCCCAGTCGATGCTCGTCGCCCAGCTGCTGCTGTGCGCCGGCTTCCTGGTGTTCCTGATCTTCCCGGCGGCGATGCGGGTGTTCCAGGTCTGATCTCCCTCCACAACCGCGAACCCTTTCGAGAGGACAACACATCATGAACGGACGGAACTTCAGCACCGGGATCCCGGCGGTGGACTTCCTCGTCACCTTCCTGCGGGGCCGGGTGCAGCGCGCCCGCTCCGGCGAACTCGACCGCGGCGCCTCCGCCGTGGAGTGGGTCATCATCTCCGCGGTCGTCGTCGCGATCGTCGGCGTCGTGGCCGCCATCATCAACGCCGCGCTGAGCGACGGCGCCAACAAGGTCGGCGACTGCATCAAGGGCGCCAGCGCGAGCAAGACCTGCTGACCAGGCGTACGACGGGGACGAAACGGGGATGACGGGGGTCTTTGTGGACGTGAACGCATGGCTGCGCCGCCGGGCGGCCGCCGCGCGCGGCGACTCGGGCGACTCGGGCATGACGGCCATCGAGTTCGTGCTGCTCACCCCCGTTCTCTTCTTCATGATCTTCGCGACCGTGCAGTTCGCGCTGTACTTCTTCGCCGACCACGTGGCCCAGGCGGCGGCCCAGGCTGGCGCCCGCAAGGCCCGCGCCACCGCCGACGCGGAACCCGGCGCCTGGCGCGGCGAGGCCCGGGACGTGGTCGACTCCTACATCAGCCAACTCGGGCCGCAGCTGGTCCTGTCGCCCGACGTGAAGATGCTCCAGCCGGAGCAGGACACGGTCGGCGTCGAGATCTCGGCGCGCATCCCGACGGTGTTCCCGGGCCTGGACCTGACGGTGCACGCGCAGTCGTCGGGGCCGGTCGAGCGGTTCGTGGAGGACAACTGATGACCTCCGAAGTACGCGAGACCGTAGTGCGCCGCACCGTAGTGCGCGAGACCGTAGTGCGCGGGACCGAGAGGCGTGGGACGCCGGACGACCGGGGGCTGTCGACCGTCGAGGTCGTCATCCTCGCTCCCGTCATGATCCTGTTCATTCTCGTGCTGGTCGCCTTCGGCCAACTCGTGGACGGCCGGGGCGCGATCGACGGCGCCGCCCGTGACGCGGCCCGCGCCGGCTCCATCCAGAAGGATCACGCCACGGCCATGTCGGAGGCGCGGAAGGCCGCCGACGCCGACCTCTCGGACGTCTGCTCGGGGCCGGTCTCCGTCGTCCAGACCAGCCAGGGCTTCGAACCCGACAGCATCTTCACCGTCGAGGTGAGCTGCGAGGTGCGCGGCCTGGCCATGCTGGGCCTGGACATCCCCACGACGCTCACCGCGAGTTTCTCCTCACCGCTCGACCCGTTCCGGAGGGCGGCATGAGCCTCGCCGTGCTGCGCGCCTGGTGGACCGCCCGGCGGCTCCGCCTGGACGACCGGGGCTCGGGCGCCGGTGCGGTCATCATCTTCGCCCTGGTCTTCCTGTCGCTCTCCGCCTTCGTCATCGACGGCGGCCTGTCCATCTCCAAGCGCGAACGCGCCGCCGACATCGCCGAACAGGCGGCCCGTTACGCGGCCCAGGACATCGACCTGGACGAGCTGTACGAGGGGCAGGGCACCGCGCCGATCAACTTCCAGGACTGCGACGCACGGGTGAAGACCTTCGCCCGCGAGATGGACATGTCCGCCGCCGACATCGCGGGCACGCACTGCACCGCCGCTGACGCGCAACAGGTGCGGGTCGAGGTCCAGTTGACCTACGAGCCGGTCTTCACGGGCATGTTCTACGGCGGCGCCATCGTGGTCCACGGCGAGGCAACCGCAGAGAACGAGGTCGGCTGAGCCTGCGGGCGTGCTGCCTGCGGGCCTGCTGCCGGTGGGTCACGGAGCGGATGGGTGCGGCCGGTGTCGCGCGGGGGGCTGTTCCACGTCCCCGGCACCGTCGGCTCTGCCTTTGCCGCCGGGCTTCGTGCCGTCGCCGGTGTCACCGTGCCCGGGCGGGCAGTCGTCGTCACCGGGCGGTGGGTCCACAGGAGCGGGGTCGGTGGGTCCGGCCGGGGGAGTGGGGTCCGTCGGCTCGGCCGGTGGCGTGGGGTCCGTCGTGGCCGGTGGGGTGGTGGCGGGTGGTGTGGGGTCGGTGGTGGCGGGTGGTGTGGGGTCCGTCGTGACCGGTGGCGTGGACGGTGGGGCGGGGTCCTTGGTGGCCGGTGGTGCCGGTTCCGGCGCGGTCGGCGGCGCGGTGTCGGTGCCCCCGCCGCCGTTTCCGTCTCCGTTCCCGCTCCCGTCTCCGCTCCCGTCGCCGTCACCGCTCCCGGACCCGTTTCCGGCTCCGGTTCCCTCCGACGTCGGGGGGACGGCCGTACCGACCGGGGCGGTGGCGTCCGCGGTCGTACCGCCCCCGTCACTCCCGCCCGTGGCGGTCTCCGGCGCGGTCGGGGACGGGGTGCTCGCCGGTGCCGCGGGCGCCTCGGTCACCGGTACCTGGGCGGCCGGCGCGTCGGCGACCGGGGTCCGCTGGGCGGGGGCCGGCGAGGCCTGGCCCGGGCCGAGGACCAGGACCAGGGCCGCGGCGCCGGCGGCCATCGCACCCGCGGCCGCCACCACCGGCGTCTTCGTACCGCCGATGCCGGTGGCCTGCCGTATCCCGTGCAGCAGCCCGCTCCCGCCCCCGTGCGCGCCCGTCGAGGCCCCGGCGGCGGTGAGGGTGAGCAGGAACCTGCCGGCCGTACCGCCGACCGCGAACACCAGGAGGGCGGGGCCGACGAGTGCGGGGAGCCGGTCGTTGGCCCGCATCAGGGCGGCGAGCCGGGTCCGGCAGTCCTCGCAGCCGTCCACGTGCCCGAGCAGCCGGTCGGACTGCCGCTCGGTGGCGGCCCCGCGCACGTACGCGGGCATCCGGCTCCAGTGGACCTGGCAGGCGGGGTCGTCCGGCGCACCGGTCTGGGTGCGCAGGAAGGCCTGCCGCATCCCCTCGCGGGCGCGGTGCAGCAGTACGGCGGTGGCCCCGTCCTTGGTGCCCAGCTGCGGCCCGATCTGAGCGAGCGGCTGACCCTCGGCCTCGGCGAGCCAGAGGGCCTTGACCCAGCGTTCGGGCAACTGGCCCAGCACCCGCACGAGGAGGTCGACGGAGGAGACGCGGTCGGCCGGGTCGTCGCCGTCCCGGCCGGCCACCGCCTGCTCGGCGTCGTGCGGATCCCGGGGCGTCTCGCGCACGGCACCGCCGGCCGCGTAGGCCAGGTGCCGGACCGTCGTCGTCAGGTACGCCGACACGTTGTCGATCTCGTGCCCCTCGGCGAGCCGCCGCCAGACCCGGAAGTGCGCCTCGGCGACGAGGTCTTCGGCGACCCAGGTGTTCCGCGTGAGGGAACGGGCGTACGCGACCAGACGCGGCTGCTGTTCCTCGTAGATCCGGGTGTAGGCGGCGGTGCTGATGAGTGCAGAGGAACCGTCGTGCATGGCGGAACGCTCCAGTTGCCGGCGGAGTGGCGGGGAAAGGGTTTGTCAGAGTAGATGACAAAACTTTCAAGCAAAGTTTCGCGTGCGTCAGGAAGTGACGCACATCACCCAAGTTGCTTGTGTTTCCGGCGTAATGAGAGGCCCGCAACGCGCTCAGAGGAGTAGGACGGCCCACCACCGCACCGCACTCCGGGAGAAGACCTGTGCCCATCACCGTCGAACAGCCCACCGGCGCCCGCCTGCTCACCGCCGACGAGCAGGAGGTGGCGGTCCCCGCGACGCTCCGCTACACCTCGGCGGACCCGCAGGCGGTGCACTTCGTCTTCCCGCCCTGGATCTCCCTGGACGGCGAGGAGGTCACCTGGACCTTCGCCCGCGCCCTGCTGGAGGAGGGCCTGGCGGCGCCGGCCGCGCTCGGCAACGTCCAGGTGCGCCCCTACGGAACGGCGCGCACGGTCGTGGAGTTGAGGGCGGAGGAGGGGGTGGCCGCGATCACCTTCCCCACCTCCGCCCTGACCCGTTTCCTCCTGTCGTCCCTGCGGATCGGCGGTTGACGGAGGGGATGCGCCGGGCGGTGACGTCGTGGTGTGTGGACCCCGTGCAGGTATGTCCGGCCAATCGGGCAGGGGTTGCGGGACCGGGAGGAAGCGGGCGGCAGTTGGCCGTTCTCCCCCTTCGACGCTGTCGGTGCCAGTCAATAGGATCGTCAAGGGGACCTCGACAGACTCGTTGCGCCCCTGGCCCACTCCGTCCCCACACGACCCCAGGACACCCGCCATGGCGCGACGCAGCACATCAGGCTCGACGGGAAGACCGACGGGGAGCCCGTCGGGTCCGCGGAACCGGACCCCTCAGCCGGTGCGGATGCGTCGGCGTTCCTTCGGGGACTTCGTCAAGGCCTTCCTCGCCTTCGTGGTGCTGCTCGTCCTCGTCGTCGGCGTCCCCGGCGCCCTCGCCGTGACCGTCGGCTGGCCGCTGCCGCGCAGCGCCCCCAGCATGGACTGGCTGTCGCAGCCGATCGGCGTGGAGACGTTCCTGAACGCGCTGACCGTCATCGTCTGGCTGGCCTGGGCCCAGTTCACCGCCTGCGTGCTGGTGGAGGTCAAGGCCGCCGTCTCCGGCGTCGGCCTGCCCGGCCGCGTCCCCGGCGCCGGCCCCAGCCAGCTGCTCGCCCGCCAGCTGGTCGCCGCCCTGCTGCTGGTCGGCGCCACCGCCGCCAGCCTCACCCCGGGCCTCTCGCAGCTCGGCCACAGCCTGGAGGGCAACCAGAAGGGCACGGTCGCCGCCGCGCAGGCGACCCCCGGCATCCTCGCCCAGCAGCAGGAGCAGGCCAAGAACACCGCGGCCGCGCTCGCCGAGCAGGCCGGCCATGTCGCGGCCCAGGCCGAGCACGGCGGCACCGGCGCGCACGGCGCCACGAAGTACTACCGGATCCAGCCGCCCGAGGGCCGCCACCACGACTCCCTCTGGGAGATAGCGCAGCGCCACCTCGGCGACGGCCGCCGGTACAAGGAGATCTACGAACTCAACAAGGACCGCATCCAGCCCGACGGCTCCCGGCTCTCCGAGGCCAGTCTGATCCGCCCCGGCTGGATCATGGAGATGCCCGGTGACGCGCACGGCGGCGAACTCGTCGAGAACCCCGACGCGCACGTCTCGCCCGAGGTCCGGGAGCAGATCGGCGACTACGCGAAGACCGGCGACCACGCCCAGCAGCAGCACCAGGAGCAGCAGCACCAGGAGCAGGGCGGCGGGCAGCACGCGGACCAGGACGGCGCCACGGCCCGGATCAGCGTGCCGAGCCGGCGCCCGGCCGGTGACGCCGGCACCCCCGCGACACACGTGCAGGAGTCCGGCAGCGACTCCTCCGGTCACTCCGCCGGTCCTTCCTTCGGTCACTCCTTCGGCCTGCCCGAGGCCCTCCTCGGCTCCCCCCTGCTCGCCGCCGGCCTGCTCGCCGCCCTCGGCCGCCGGCGCCGGCAGGCCCTGTGGCAGTCGGCGCTGGGTGCCGTCGGCGGCCGGCGCGGCATGGAGCCGCCGACCCCGACCGGCGACGCCCAGGACGTGCAGGACGCGCTGCTGGTCGGCGCGGACCCGGAGGGCGTACGGCTGCTCGACCTGTCGCTCCGCGGACTGGCCGCCGCCCTCACCGCCGAGTCCCGTTCGCTGCCTGTCGTCTACGCGGCCTGGCTCAGCCACGGCGACCTCCATCTGCAACTGGCCCAGCCGGCCGGCAAACCCCCGGCGCCCTGGCAGCTCGGCCAGGACCAGACCTTCTGGACGCTGTCCCGTGCGGACGCCGAGCGCTACGAGGACACCGACGCCGCCGCGCCGTACCCCGGTCTGGTCAGCCTCGGCACCATGGACGACGCACGGCTGCTGCTCAACCTGGAGGCCGTGCCCGGCATCGTCTCGCTGAGCGGCCGGGAGGCCGACCGGGCCGCCGTGTTCGCCTCCGTCGCCGCCGAACTCGCCACCAACGGCTGGTCGGACCGGATGACCATCACGCTCGTCGGCTTCGGCGCGGACCTCACCCCGCTCGCCCCCAGCCGACTGCGCCACCTCGACGACGTGGACGCCCTGTTCGAGACGATGGAGGCCGAGACCCGGCAGCGCCGGGGCGCGCTCGGCGCGGCCGACCACCACTCGGTCCTCACCGGCCGGACCGGGCCCGCCCAGCACACCCGCTGGGCGCCGAACCTGGTCCTGCTCGCCACCCAGCCGTCCGCCGAGGACGCGGTGCGCCTGGCCGAACTCGCGGCCGACGCCGCCCGGCTGGGCATCGGCTACCTGGTCGGCACCGAGAGCGGTGACCTGCCCGGCGCCGCCTGGGCGATGGAGATCACCCCGGACGGCAGGCTCCTCGCCCCGCTGCTCGGCCTCGAACTCCAGGCCCAGCTGCTGCCCGCCGTCCAACAGCGCGCGGTCGTCGAGCTGTTCGTGGAGGCCGACCCCGAGGGCGACCCGGACGGTCCGACCAACGCCCCGCCGTTCCTGGTCGACATCAGCGAACAGGGCCGTCCCGCGGTGTACGCGCGCCTCGTCGGGCCGTACGAGATCATCGGTCTCGACAGCCCGGAGGGGGACCGCAGCGCCCTGCTCCACGAGGCCCTGGCGCTGCTCCTGCTGCACCGCGAGGGCGTGCACCCGCGCGTGCTGTCGTCCGCGCTGTGGCCGCGCGGGGTGACGGAGGACGTCCGTGACGCCCTCCTGGAACGGCTGCGCGGCTGGCTCGGCACCGACCCGGACGGCAGCCCGCGCCTGCGGACCGACGCGACCGGCCGGCTCGTGCTCGCCAAGACCGTCGTCTCCGACCTCGACGTGCTGCGCTCCCTCTACCACGAGGCCACCCAGGGCAAGGGTGTAGACAGCCGCGCGGTCCGCGGCCGGCTCCTCACCGACGCGCTCGTCCTGGTCCGCGGCCCGCTGCTCGCCGACCGAGCGGAGGGCCGCTACCGCTGGCTCACCCACGAGATCATCGACGCCCAGCTGCCGCTGCTGGTCGCCGACATCGGCCTCGCCCTGTCCGCGTTCCACCTGGAGAAGGACCGTGCGGAGAAGGCCATCGAGGCGCTCGGCGCGGCACTGAAGACCGCCCCGGCGGACGAGCGCCTGTGGAACGAGCTGCTGCGCGCCACGCACGCCACGGGCGACTCGGACCGCGTCCGTGCCCTCGCGGCCGAACTCGTCGCCCGCAGCGGCGCGCGCGGTCTGCCCCCGCGTACCGAGGCCCTTCTCGACGAACTCCTCCCGACCTGGCGCGACGGCGCCGCCGCGACGGGATGACCACCGCGCCGGACGTGGCGCTCCCGGCCGCCGCAGCCCTCTGGGGCGCGGCGGCCGGCGCCCTGCTGCCCCGCGCCGCGTACCGCTTCTCGGCACCGGCGGGAGAGCAGTGGCACAGCGAGTGCCCGGCGGGCCACCGGATCGCGGGCTGGCTGGGACCCGCCCGATGCGCACCGTGCACGCGGGACGCCGAGACCACGGACCCGCGGCACGGGAGGTACGGTTCCCGTGCCACCCCCCTCGGTCTCGCGACCGCTCTGGTCTGTACCGCGCTGGCCCTCGCCACGGGTACCCGTCCGGAGCTGGGCGTCTGGCTGCTGCTGGCCCCCGTCTGCGTGCTGCTCGCGGCCGTCGACTTCCGGGTGCAGCGCCTCCCCGACCCGCTGACCCTGCCCCTCGCGGCCGCCGCGCTCGCCCTCCTCGGGGTGGCCGCGCTGCTCCCCGAGCACGCCGGGCACTGGCTCACCTCCCTCTACGCGGCCCTCGCCCTCGGCGCCGGATATGTGGTCCTCTTCCTCATAAACCCTGGCGGCATGGGCTTCGGCGACGTCAAGCTGGCGCTCGGCACGGGTGCCGTACTCGGCTGGTACGGCTGGCCCACCGTGCTGCTCGGCACCTTCGCCGGTTTCGTCCTGGGCGCGTTGTACGGCGGCGCGCTCGTCGTCGTACGGCGGGCCGGACGCAAGACGGCGATAGCGTTCGGTCCTTTCCTGATCGCGGGGGCGTTCGCGGGACTGCTGATCGGTGCGTACACGGCCTGAGGTCGGGCGGCCGGAGGGGCTGGCGTAGGCTGGTTCGGTCCGTCCACAAGCCTTGACGAAAGGGACGCGCCCGGTGACCGAGAAGGCCGACCTTCAGTCCGTCCTCGACCGTGCCGCAGCCGGTGGGCGGATCACCCCGGAAGAGGCGCTCGCCCTCTACCGCGACGCCCCGCTGCACGCGCTGGGGGCCGCCGCCGACGCCGTGCGCCGCCGCAGGTACGCGGGCATCGAGCACATCGCGACGTACATCATCGAGCGGAACATCAACTACACGAACGTGTGCGTCACGGCGTGCAAGTTCTGCGCGTTCTACGCGGCACCCAAGGACAAGGACAAGGGCTGGACCCGCGACCTCGACGACATCCTGCGCCGCTGCGCGGAGACGGTCGAGCTCGGCGGCACCCAGATCATGTTCCAGGGCGGCCACCACCCGGACTACGGCGTCGAGTACTACGAGAAGCACTTCAAGGCGATCAAGGACGCGTTCCCGCAGCTGGTCATCCACTCCCTCGGCGCCTCCGAGGTCGAGCACATGGCCCGGATCTCCGGTGTCTCCGTCGAGGAGGCCATCACCCGCATCCACGAGGCCGGCCTGGACTCCTTCGCGGGCGCCGGCGCGGAACTGCTGCCCGCGCGCCCCCGCAAGGCCATCGCGCCCCTCAAGGAAAGCGGCGAGCGCTGGCTGGAGATCATGGAGACGGCGCACAGGCTGGGCGTCGAGTCCACCTCGACCATGCTCATGGGCACCGGCGAGACCAACGCCGAACGCATCGAGCACCTGCGGATGATCCGGGACGTCCAGGACCGCACCGGCGGTTTCCGGGCCTTCATCCCGTACACCTACCAGCCCGAGAACAACCACCTGAAGGGCCGCACGCAGGCCACGCTCTTCGAGTACCTGCGGATGATCGCGATCGCCCGGGTCTTCCTCGACAACGTCCAGCACATCCAGGGTTCCTGGCTCACCACCGGCAAGGAGGTCGGCCAGCTGTCCCTGCACTACGGCGCGGACGACCTCGGCTCGATCATGCTGGAGGAGAACGTCGTCTCCTCGGCCGGCGCCAAGCACCGCTCCAACCGCCTGGAGATCATCGACCTGATCCGCAAGGCGGACCGGGTCCCCGCGCAGCGCGCCACGACGTACGAGCACCTCGTCGTGCACGACGACCCGGCGAACGACCCGGTCGACGAGCGCGTGATGTCCCACATCTCGTCCACGGCGATCGAGGGCGGCACCGCCCACCCCGAGCTGAAGCTGCTCAGCGCCAACTGACGTCGAGGTGCTGACGATCCACGCGGCCGACGAGGTCCGCCACGACTGGGACGACGTCGGCGTCGAGGCCGGCGCCGTCGTCGTCGAGGGCGGCCGGATCGCCGCCGTCGGGACCCTGGCGGAACTGCGGGACCGCTTCCCGGCCGCCCGGCTGCGGACCTGGCCCGGCGTGCTCGGCCCGGCCCGCGTCCACGACGGCCCCCTCCCGGACGCCCCCAGCCCGCGCGAACGCGTGCACGCCGTACTGAAGCTGGGGGCGACGACGGTCCTGGAGCGGTACGCCGACTCGCCCGAGCTACGAGCGGCGGCGGACCGCAACGACGTGGCGGTGCTGCGGGGCACGCCCCGGAAACCGGCCCTCGTGGAAACGGGCCGGGCCGACCTGGCGGTGTTCGACGAGACAGGGGCGTGCATCGCGACGGTGTGCGCGGGCCGCCTGGTCCACAGGCGCAAGTAGCGAGCGTCCCTTCAGGGGCGCGAGAAACCGCACGACCAGCCCCCACTCGCAGACGACGCCACCCGCAGACGACGCCACCCGCAGCCCCCACTCACCCGCAGCCCCCACTCAGCCCGCGAACGCCTTCCCGAACGCTCCCGAACTCTGGTCGACGCCACTGCAATTGGTCGCGGCGTCATCGGATCCTGAATTCCCGCTCTCGCACTGCACGTCCCGGAACGTCGACCACATCGACACCCACGCGATGTCCTTCTCCTCAGCGAACGCCCGCACGTCCTTCGCGTCGGCCAGTGTGAGGGTCTCCCCGTCCACGTCGTTCACCCCGATCATCGAGGTCAGCGCCATCCCGCCCCACGCGTCCGCGTCCGACAGCCCGAAGACCTTCCTCAGCTGCTTCTGCGTGGCCTTCGCCGAGGTGACCGCGTAGTCGCCCATGTCCCCGTCGTAGGACTCGCCGTAGTTCATGGTCATGATGTTGACCGTCGAGACCTGCACGTCGTACTTGTTCGCGGACTCCAGCAGCGCGAGGCTGTCGGAGTCGAGCCCCGAGGGCATCACCGGCAGGGTGAAGGAGACCTCCAGGTCCGGCCGTTCCTTCTGGAGCAGCGCGATCGCCTCGGAGCGCAGGGCGACCGAGTCGGAGTCGGTCAGCGTGCTGCCCTCGATGTCGAAGTCGGCCTGGGTGGAGCCCGCGGCGTCCAGCGCGGCGCCGTACGCCGCGGCGAGTTCGGACGCGCTGGAGCAGGTCGTCGCCAGTTCCTTCCCGGAGGCCCCGCCGAAGGACACCCGGACGGTCGCGCCGCCCTCCGTCAACGCCGAGATCCGCGTCTTCACCGTCGAACTCCCTATCGCCGCCGTCCCGTTCCACTTCGGCGTACAGGTGCTGCCGCCGGCGATCACGAAGGCCAGGTTGTACGTCGACGGCGTGCCCGAGTCGTCGGTGCCGGAGGCCTCCGTCGCGCTGACGTAGGGGGCGTACGACGTGCCGGACGTCCCGGAGGAGCCGGACGCGCCCGATGTGCTCGACGCCGACGGGGTCTTCTTCGGGGGCGAGGGCGCCGCGTCCGACGTGCCGTCGGAGCCCGAGGAGCATCCCGTGACTGCCATGGCAAACAGGAGGGTAAGCCCGGCAGTCGGCCTCAGGAAACCCCGCATTACGATGCACCCGCTCTCGTGATTTGTGTCTCAGGATCGAAACAAAGCCTGATTCCAAAGGAAAACGTCTCACACGCACGCGGTGTTCAACGACTCGATCAATACATAGAAAACTCATGGAAGGAAGCGCGCGGATCGGACCAATAGGTCGGAGCAAAAGGGGTGGATAGGTGGTTTCCCCTCCCCGGTGGCCACCGCAGGTGTTCATAGAATCTCTCAGCGAAAAGACAGGTTAAGGCGTTTCTCATGGGCGCCTCACAAGAACCCCGAAGGCGGTCACATAAAGGCTCCCTAATATCTGTGGAATGCAATCCGAGCCTGCCATCGAAAGCCGCGCCGCCGGGCGCGGTCGCCGCCGCAAACAAGGCAACGGGTCTGCCGAGGGGCCCGTGTTCGTCGACTCCTCCGGACGCCGGTCCAAGGTGCTGCGCCGCGTCGGTCTTCTCCTCGGCGTCGTCTGCCTCGCCTACACGGGCGTGCTCGGCGCCGCCTTCATGGGCTGGGGCACCTCGCTCACCCCGTCCTCGCTGATCCCCGACTTCGCGCGCGGCGGCAACGCCCCCGGCGGCGAACGTCCGCAGGGCGGTATCGGCCGTCAGATCGGCGCGCCCTCCGGTAGGCCGTCGGCGCAGCCCTCGACCGCCGCCACCCCGTCCGTGTCCGTGTCCGCCTCCGCCACCGCCAACTGACCGGAACGCAGGCCTCTCCCCATGACTACACCGACGTCCTCACGCGGCCGCAGGCGCGCCCCTTCCCGTATCGAACGGGCGGCGGGCCGGGCCGCGGCGTTGCAGAAACCACGTGTCATCCTGGCTCTGCTGCTCCTGCTGGCACTGACCTGCGTGATGCTGCTCGACGGCTACCTGCGCGCAGAGGTCGGCGGAGACCAGCGGGTCCGTACCGGCGCCAGCTCCGGCAAGGTCCCCGACAAGATCCTCGACGGCGGCCCGATCCTCACCTTCCGGGGCGGCCAGGCCACCACCGTCTCCGTCCCCGCCAAGACCATCGCGCTCACCTTCGACGACGGCCCGAACCCGACCTGGACCCCGCAGGTCCTCAAGATCCTCGAGCAGTACGACGTACCGGGCACGTTCTTCCTGGTCGGTTCGATGGTGTCGCGCTACCCGGGCATCGTGAAGTCGATGGTGGAGCAGGGCAACGAGGTCGGCATCCACACCTTCACGCACGTCGACCTCTCCTACCAGAGCGACGCCCGGGTCAACCGTGAGATGCAGCAGACCCAGCTCGCGCTCGCGGGCGCGGCCGGCATCACGACGACGCTCTTCCGCGCCCCGTACTCCTCCGAGACGGACGCCATCGACAACTACAGCTGGCCGGTCTACCAGAAGCTCGGCAAGGAGGGCTACACCAGCGTCTTCGTCGACACCGACAGCGACGACTGGAAGCGGCCCGGCGTCTCGAAGATCATCAAGTGGGCCACGCCGAAGAAGAACAAGGGCGCCTCGGTGCTCTTCCACGACGCGGGCGGCGAGCGTTCGCAGACGATCAAGGCGCTGCCGACGTACATCAAGAAGATGAAGGCGAAGGGCTACACCTTCACCACCATCAGCGGTGTGGTCGAGAAGCAGGGTGCCGCAAGCCGTGAGGCCGCCGCTTCCACCGGCAGCACGAACGGCGGGACCGGCACGGGAGTCGCCGAGGCCGGCGCGCTCACCGGCACGGGGTCCGCCTCCGGTACGGGGTCCGCCTCCGGTACGGGGACGGGTACGGGCAGTGGCTCGGGCAGCCAGCCGGGCGGCACCGTGCCGAACGGCGAGAGCGCCCCGAACGGCGGGAGCGGCGGGACCGCCGGGAGCGGCGGGAGCGGCACGGGCAGCACCGTCCGGCGCCTCCAGGCCGCCCACCGTACGGCCACCGGGATGACCCTCTACGAGGGCAAGGCGCTCATCGTGGCGGTCGCGATCGCCGAATGGGCCCTGCCGGTCCTGTCCTACCTGCTGCTGGTCGTCGGCATCGCCGTGATGGGCCGCTTCGGCATGATGCTGCTCATCGCCCGCCGCCACTACAGACAGCGCAACAAACGCCGCTTCAGCTGGGGTCCGACGGTCACCGGCCCGGTCAGCGTGATCGTCCCGGCGTACAACGAGAAGGAGTGCATCGCCAACACCCTGGAGTCACTGGCGCAGAGCACCCACCCCATCGAGATCCTCGTCGTCGACGACGGTTCCACGGACGGCACCTCCGAGATCGCCCGGGCCGCCGCCGACAAGCTCGGCATGACCAACGTCCGGGTCCTCCGCCAGGAGAACGCGGGCAAGCCGGCCGCCCTCAACAACGGCGTGCGCAACGCGAGTTACGACATCGTCATCATGATGGACGGTGACACCGTGTTCGAGCCGGACGCGGTGCACCAGCTGGTGCAGCCGTTCGCCGACCCCGAGGTCGGCGCGGTCGCCGGCAACGCCAAGGTCGGCAACCGCAACACGATCATCGGCGCCTGGCAGCACATCGAGTACGTGATGGGCTTCAACCTGGACCGCCGGATGTACGACCTGCTGCGCTGCATGCCGACGATCCCCGGCGCGATCGGCGCGTTCCGCCGGGACGCGGTCCTCCAGGTCGGCGGCATGAGCGAGGACACCCTCGCCGAGGACACCGACATCACCATCGCCATGCACCGCGCGGGCTGGCGGGTCGTCTACCAGGAGCACGCCAAGGCCTGGACGGAGGCACCCGGTTCGCTCAAGCAGCTGTGGTCCCAGCGCTACCGCTGGTCGTACGGCACCATGCAGGCCCTGTGGAAGCACCGCAAGTCCCTGACGGACAAGGGTCCTTCGGGCCGCTTCGGCCGAGTGGGCATGCCCCTTGTCGTGCTCTTCCAGATCGTCACACCGGTCTTCGCCCCTCTCATCGACGTCTTCACGGTCTACTCCATGATCTTCGTCGACTTCGAGGCGGCCCTGCTGGCCTGGCTCGCCGTCCTCGGTATCCAGCTGGCCTGCGCGGCCTACGCGTTCCGCCTGGACAAGGAGCAGTACCGCTACCTCCTGATGATGCCGCTCCAGCAGCTCGCGTACCGTCAGATGATGTACCTGGTCCTCATCCACTCCTGCATCACGGCCCTCACCGGCGGCCGCCTGCGCTGGCAGAAGCTGAAGCGGACGGGCGAGGTCGGCACCCCGGCCGGGGTGAGCGGCTGATGACCTGGGACCAGCAGAACCCGTACCAGCAGAACCCGCACCCGCAGAACCCGTACCAGCCGAGCCCGTACCAGCAGGGCTACAACGGCCATGCCCACAACCCTTACACCGGCCAGCAGCAGTACGCCCAGCAGCCGTACCCCGATCACACCTACACCCCGGCACCGGACCAGACGGCCCCCCTGCCCCTGGTGGAACCAGAACCGGAGCCGCAGCCGGAGCCGCAGCCGCGGTCGGAAGCGACCGCGACCGCTGTGGGCAGGCGTTCGGCACGGCGGAACGGGCGGGTGCAGCCGGCGGCGCCGGGCACCGAGGCGACAGACGCCAAGGACACCGACCCGAATCAGCGGCCCAAGCTCCTCGCACGGGACCGCTACTTCGACACCCTCCGCGCCGTCGCCCTGATCCGCGTCGTCACCTATCACACGTTCGGGTGGGCCTGGTGCGGCATGGTGTTCCCGTCGATGGGCATCATGTTCGGCCTCGCCGGCACTCTCATGGCGAAGTCCCTGGAGCGCCCCGCGGTGAAGGTGGTCAAGAGCCGCCTGCGCCGCCTGCTGCCCCCCTTCTGGTTCTGGGGCTTCTTCGTCGTCCTCGCGATGCTGATCCACGACTGGCTGCCCGGCTGGCAGATCGTCTACTGGATCGTGCCGCTCGGCGACCCGCCGGGCAACGCGTGGGGCGAGCAGGCCTGGGAGATCCTCTGGTACCTGCGCACGTACCTCTGGTTCGTCCTCCTCTCCCCGGCCCTGCTGTGGATCTTCCGCAAGGCCCCGGTCCCGGTGCTGCTGGGCTCACTCGCCCCGATCCTGGTCCTGAACTTCGCCTGGTCCGGCCCCGACAACCGCTTCGGCAGCGCCCTGTGGGACCTGTCGACGTACCTCTTCTGCTGGATCCTCGGCTTCGCGCACCGCGACGGCGTGCTCCAGCGGATGAAGCCGGCCCTGGTGGTCGTGGGCTCGCTCGCCGCGCTCGGCTACGGCGGCTGGTACGCCTTCTCGCACCAGGCCGACTTCGGCACCTACGACCTCGACGAGAACCCCCTCGCCCAGGCCTTCTGGTCGGCCGGTTTCGTCCTGCTGCTGATGTGGGCGAAGGCCTACTTCAAGATCGACTTCGCCTGGCTGACCCGCTTCAAGAAGCTCGACCGGACGGTCACGGTCTTCAATGCCCGGGCGGTGACGATCTATCTCTGGCACGAGATCGCGCTGATCCTCGCGGTCCCGCTGATCGACCGGATGTGGGACGTGCCCGCCTTCGAGAAGTGGCTCCCGCTGGACAGCCAGTGGTTCATGTTCGGCGTCGGCTGGATCCTGATCGCGGTCTTCGTCCTGCTGTGCGGCTGGGTGGAGGACGTGGCCGGGAAGAAGAAGCCGAAGCTGCTGCCCTAGGAGCGTGCTGCAAGAATGACGGGCGTGACCCGCGCCTCCCTGAACAAGCAGCCGCACGAAGTCGCCTCGATGTTCGACGACGTGGCGGAACGGTACGACCTGACCAACGACGTGCTGTCGCTCGGCCAGGACCGGCACTGGCGGAAGGAGGTCGCCAAGGCCGTCGACGCGCGCCCCGCGCAGAAGGTCCTGGACCTGGCGGCCGGCACGGGGACCTCCTCCCAGCCGTTCGCCCGGGCCGGCGCCTATGTCGTGCCCTGCGACTTCTCGCTGGGGATGCTCCAGGTCGGCAAGAAGCGCACCGGCTGGATGCCCTTCACCGCCGGGGACGCGACGCGGCTGCCGTTCAAGGACGACACCTTCGACGCCGTGACGATCTCCTTCGGGCTGCGCAACGTCCAGGACACCGACGCGGCCCTGCGGGAGATGTACCGGGTGGCCCGGCCCGGCGGCCGGGTGGTGATCTGCGAGTTCTCGCACCCCACCTGGACCCCCTTCCGGACCGTCTACACCGAGTACCTGATGCGCGCGCTGCCGCCGGTGGCCCGCGCGGTCTCCTCCAATCCGGACGCCTACGTGTACCTCGCCGAGTCCATCCGCGCCTGGCCCGACCAGCCCGCGCTGGCCGCACGGCTGCGCGGCGCGGGCTGGTCGAAGGTGGCCTGGCGCAACCTCACCGGCGGGATCGTCGCCCTGCACCGGGGCTTCAAGGAGGCCTGAGTCCCGTCCGGGGGCCCTGGAGACCGCCTGGGTCCCGGAGGCCCCTTGGGTCCCGGAGACCCCCTGGGCCCCGGAGGCCCCTTGGGTCCCGGAGGCCTCGGACGCTTCGGGGACTCATGGGCTGCTCACCTCGAAGGCGTCCCCGGGCCGGTCCAGCTCCCGTTGCAGTCCGCCGTGCGGTGGCCGCGGGATGCGCGGCTCGCGCACGCCCCCGCCGCCCTCGCCCTCACCGAAGTCGAACCACACGTAGACCATCGAGTCCCGTGGCACCTCGGCGCCGGGCTGCGGGAACTGGCGTACGACGTAGTCGACGACCGTGAGCGAGAAGTCCGGCCGGTCCGGCGCGTTGAGGAACAGGCCCCGCGCCTGGGCGGTCTCGCGCGCGTCCACGGCCATCAGTCCGACCAGTCGCGGCACACGCACTTCGGGTGTTTTGGGCGTTATATACACAGATGTCACCCCCAGCGGTACTGGAAGGGTAACCCCCCGCTCGCGCCTGCCGGAAGCGCCAAGTGTCTTTCTGTAACAGATCGTTACTCTGAGTCACCATCCTGAGTCATCATTCTGAATCGTCATTCCGGAGGTCCA
The DNA here is from genome assembly GCF_001005085.2 of Streptomyces humi. Taxonomy (GTDB): domain Bacteria; phylum Actinomycetota; class Actinomycetes; order Streptomycetales; family Streptomycetaceae; genus Streptomyces; species Streptomyces humi. The sequence goes on along the minus strand of NZ_LBMU02000021.1, from coordinate 73,214 downwards.
GCCGGAAACAGAGTGCCTCCTCCGCCAGCCGCGGATGCGGGTACGTCCCGGCCGGCTCCATCCCGAGGCGCCGGGTGACCGCGACGGACCGCTCGTTGCCCGGCCGCACCATCGCCACCACCTTCGGCACGCCGGCCGCCCGCAGCCGCTCCAGCGTCAGCAGCGCCGCCGCCGTCACGTATCCCTTCCCCCAGTACGCCCGCCCGAGCCGCCAGCCGATCTCGATCTCCCCCCTCGGCCCCCAGTCCGGCGCCCACGGCTGCGCACCGGTGAAGCCGATGACCTCCCCGGCCTCGTCGGTCATCGTCCACAGGCAGAAGCCGAGCTCCGCGTCGTGCCGGCGCTGGCGGGCGGTGAGCTCCTCGTAGACGGACAGCTCCGCGGACCGGCCGCCGTAGAACTCCATGACCTCCGGGTCGTCGAAGGCCCGATGCCAGGCGAACGCGTCCTCGTGCGTGGGCACACGCAGCCGTACCGCGGGGAGAGCTCGGTTCACGGGGCAGCCCTTCAGCCGGGTGATCAGTACCGCTGAATAGACTGCCCATGTCCAGTGCCCGTCGGCACGCAGATTTCGAGCCTTGGGGAGACCCTGTCGTGACCGAGCCCCTCTCCGAAAACACCGCCGATGTCATCGTCGTCGGCGCGGGGCCAGCCGGCTCCACGACGGCGTACCACCTCGCCAAGTCCGGTCTGGACGTGCTGCTCCTGGAGAAGACCGAGTTCCCGCGCGAGAAGGTGTGCGGGGACGGACTCACCCCGCGCGCCGTCAAGCAGCTGGTCGCCATGGGCATCGACATCTCCGAGGAGGCCGGCTGGCTGCGCAACAAGGGCCTGCGCATCATCGGCGGCGGCACCCGCCTCCAGCTGGACTGGCCGGATCTCGCCTCCTTCCCCGACTACGGTCTGGTCCGCAAGCGCGACGACTTCGACGAACAGCTCGCCCGCCAGGCCCAGAAGGCCGGCGCCCGGCTCTTCGAGCGCTGCAACGTCGGCGCCCCGATCGTCGACGACCGCACCGGCCGGATCACCGGCGTGCACGCCAAGCTCGGCGAGGAGAAGCGCGAAGTCACCTTCCACGCCCCCCTCGTGGTGGCCGCCGACGGCAACTCCACCCGGCTCTCCCTCGCGATGGGCCTGCACCGTCGCGAGGACCGCCCGATGGGTGTGGCCGTCCGGACCTACTTCACCTCCCCCCGTCACGACGACGACTACCTGGAGTCCTGGCTGGAACTCTGGGACCGCCGCGGCCCCCAGGACCGCCTCCTTCCCGGCTACGGCTGGATCTTCGGTATGGGCGACGGCACCTCCAACGTCGGCCTCGGCGTCCTGAACACCTCCGACTCCTTCAAGGAGCTGGACTGGCGCGAGGTCCTCAAGGCCTGGTGCGCCTCCATGCCCGAGGACTGGGGCTACACCCCCGAGAACATGACCGGCCCGATCCGCGGCGCCGCCCTCCCCATGGCCTTCAACCGCCAGCCCCACTACACCCGCGGCCTGCTCCTCGTCGGCGACGCCGGCGGCCTGGTGAACCCCTTCAACGGCGAGGGCATCGCCTACGCCATGGAGTCCGGCCAGATCGCCGCCGACGTCATCGTGCAGGCCCACGCGCGGGCCACGTCGAGTGGCCGCGAACTGGCCCTCCAGCGCTACCCGCGCGTCCTCAAGGACACCTACGGCGGCTACTACACGCTGGGCCGCGCCTTCGTGAAGCTCATCGGCAACCCGAAGGTCATGCAGATCGCCGCCCAGCGCGGCCTGACCCACCCGCTGCTGATGAAGTTCACCCTGAAGCTCCTCGCGAACCTCACCGACCCGACCGGCGGCGACGCGATGGACCGCATCATCAACGGCCTGAGCAAGGTGGCCCCGAAGGCGTGAGCACCGCTGCGGGTGCCGTCACGAGGTGAGTGCCTCGACGGCCTCGATGTTGGCGAACCGGCGGGCGTGGACGTCCGCCCGGCGGTCCGTCACCTGCCGCAGCGCTTCCTTCCGCTCCCGCTTCGAGAGCCGGTCGAGATACACGCGTCCGTTCACATGGTCGGTCTCGTGCGCGAGACAGCGGGCGAAATACCCCGTTCCCTCGATGGTGATCGGATTGCCGTCCTTGTCCTGTCCGTGCACGACCGCCCGGTCCGGCCGCGGCACCTCCATCACCGCGCCCGGCACCGACAGGCATCCCTCGTGGTCGTCGAGCAGCCGCCGGTCGGCCGGATCCAGGGCCTCCAGGACGGGGTTGACGACGTGCCCGACATGCCGGACACCGTCGTCGTCGGGGCAGTCGTAGACGAACAGCCGCAGGCCGACCCCGACCTGGTTCGCCGCGAGGCCGGCGCCCTCGGCGATGTACATGGTGAGGAACATGTCGTCGACGAGCGCGGCGAGGTCGGGCCCGAACTCGGTGACGTCCCGGCACGGCTTGTGCAGGACGTCCTCACCGGCCTCGGTGATGCGGCGCACCGAACCGTGCCGGGCCTCGGGGGCGTGCCGGGGGTAGTGGTCCACGGGGTTGCCCTGGACGAAGACGCGAGGCATCGCGGCCCTCCTTCTCGGATCTCGGACCGCTCCGTGCGAGCGGCCCGAGTCGAGGATGGCAGGAGGAGCCGAATCGTGGGCGCCCTGTGGAAAACCTCGCGCGGCGCCTGTGGAGAACCAGGGCCGGGGGCGGGAGGCCCGGGAAGTGGAGTCCATGGCGGACGTCCGGGAGGTGGAGTCCATGGCGGACGTCCGGGAAGTGGAGCCATGGTGGACGTCCGGGCAAGCCGGAGGGGCCGCTGCCCCCGAGCGGCTGCGGCCCCCACCGTGCTTGCGATATGCCCGAGTTATTCGGGTTGTCCGGGTTGCCCGGTTCGGTCAGAGCACCCGCACCGCGCCGGTCGGCGGGTCGTACGACAGCGGGTGCTCCCCGACGCCGCTGGACGGGTTCTGCGCGCCGACGAACATCCCGTCGCCCACGTACACCGCCACGTGGTACGCGCTGCCGGCGCTGCCCCAGTAGAGGATGTCGCCGGGCTGGAGGTTGCTCAGCGAGACCTGGGTGCCCTGCGTCGACTGGTCCTGGGAGACGCGCGGCAGGCTGACACCGACCGACTTGAAGGCGGCCTGCACGAGACCCGAGCAGTCCCACGAGTTGGGGCCCGTGCCGCCGGAGACGTAGGCGTCACCGATCTGCGCCTTCACGAAGGCGACCACGGCGGCGGCCGAGCCGGTGGCCGTGGACGTGCTCGTGGAGCTGCTGGAGCTCGCGGAGGTGGCGCTGAGGGTGGTCCGCTCGGCGCTGCGCGAGGCGGCCTGCTCCGCGGCGGCCTTGCGGGCCGCCTCGGCCTTCTTCTTGGCCTCGGCCTTCTTCTTCGCGTCGGCGAGGTCCGCCTTGGCCTGCTTCGCGGCCTTTGCGGCGGCCGCGTCGCGCTCGGCCTGGAGGGAGTAGTTCGCCGCGGCCTGCTGCGTGGCGTCGGCGGACTGGGCCACCTGGGTGGCCACATCGGCCGTCAGGATGGGCAGTTCGAGCGTCTGCGTCACGGGTTCGGCGGCACTCGCCGAGGCCGCGCCCGCCGCTGCCATGCCGAGGACGCCACTGGCAACTCCGGCGCGCACGGCGATGTTTGTCGTCGCGCTGCGGCGGGGCTTCCGGTGGCTGCGTATGTGAGCGGTGTGGGACATGGGAACAACCGGTATCAGGGGCTCCTTCATATCTTCAAGAAACGTGTGCTGCGCCACAGTTGCTCAATCCGAGCCGTAAATCCCTCGCGTGTCCTTCTTTATTGACGCCGTAACGGACATTGCGGACGCCCGTGATCAGGCCTGTGATCACGTTCTTTCGCCATTACGCCCGAATTGCCCGCGACCTACCATCGGTTGAGGTCGTTGGCCAAGCCCCGTTCTCAGGCGCCTCTCATGGATGTGGCGGAGGTCACGGAACGGTCACCAGGAGGGGCGCGTCTCGCGCGGGGATCGGGGCAGGAGCGAGGGCCGCCGAGTTCGTGAACGCGTGCACGCGTCCACATCGCGCCCCGCGCCTCCCTCTGATGTGTGAACGCGGCTCTCTATCAGGGCGCCCCGTCCACCACCAATTTGCATGCAGAGGAACCTTCTTGATATAGAGACGCTCACCCTGGACCCCCTCCCGCCTGCGCCGACGATCGAAAATGTCACTTCTCGTGATCAGCTGAACGCTTCGAGTGTGAAGATCACTACTCATCCGACTTCATGATCGATCGTCAGGTGGTGGAGATCACAAAGCTTGTGTAATACCCCGTGTCGCAGATCACAGAGCGGCGGGCATAAGATGCGAGGCAGTTGGGCTTGTGACCTGCTTCACATGTTCGCGATCTTCGCCCGGGACGCGCGGGGTTCGTGTGACGGACGGGGCAGGTGAGCCCAGCCGAACCGCCACCAGTCAGTGCCGACTGAGAGGAGCGAGGAGCGGTGAACGCCTATGCGCCCATCCTCGTACTGGGAGCCCTCGGGGCAGGCTTTGCGATCTTCTCCGTGGTCATGGCCACGCTGATCGGTCCGAAGCGGTACAACCGCGCCAAGCTCGAAGCCTACGAGTGCGGTATCGAGCCGACCCCCACGCCGGCCGGCGGCGGGCGTTTCCCGATCAAGTACTACCTGACGGCGATGCTCTTCATCGTCTTCGACATCGAGATCGTCTTCCTCTACCCGTGGGCCGTCACCTTCGACGCCCTGGGTGTTTTCGGGCTCGTGGAGATGCTGCTCTTCGTGCTCACCGTCTTCGTCGCGTACGCGTACGTATGGCGGCGCGGCGGCCTGGAATGGGACTGAGGGGCCTTTAGACATGGGACTCGAAGAAAAGCTGCCGAGCGGATTCCTGCTGACCACCGTCGAGCAGGCCGCGGGCTGGGTGCGCAAGGCTTCCGTCTTCCCCGCCACCTTCGGCCTCGCGTGCTGTGCCATCGAGATGATGACCACCGGCGCCGGCCGTTACGACCTGGCCCGCTTCGGCATGGAGGTCTTCCGCGGCTCACCCCGCCAGGCCGACCTCATGATCGTCGCCGGCCGGGTCAGCCAGAAGATGGCACCGGTGCTGCGGCAGGTCTACGACCAGATGCCCAACCCCAAGTGGGTGATCTCCATGGGCGTCTGCGCCTCCTCGGGCGGCATGTTCAACAACTACGCGATCGTCCAGGGCGTCGACCACGTCGTCCCCGTGGACATCTACCTCCCCGGCTGCCCGCCGCGCCCCGAGATGCTGATGGACGCCATTCTCAAGCTCCATCACAAGATCCAGAACTCCAAGCTCGGCGTCAACGCGGAGGAAGCGGCCCGCGAGGCGGAGGAGGCGGCGCTCAAGGCCCTGCCCACGATCGAGATGAAGGGGCTGCTGCGGTGAGCGACGCCAACGGCCACAACGGGGTCAACCCCGAGAAGGACCTGGCCGCCGACAACCTGCCCGGCCAGCGGGGCCAGGGCGGTGAGGAGATCCGCGTCCAGCGCGGCATGTTCGGCGCCAACAACGGCGGCGACACCTCCGGGTACGGCGGGCTGGTCCGCTCCATCCGCCTCCCGGGACCGGCGAGCCGGCCCTACGGCGGCTGGTTCGACGAGGTCGCCGACGAACTGGAGGGCGCCCTGGAGGAGCAGGGCCTGCTGCCGGACAACGCCGTCGAGAAGACGGTCGTCGACCGCGGCGAGATCACCTTCCACATCGAACGCGAGCACCTGGTCCGCGTCGCCCGCACCCTGCGCGACGACCCGGCGCTCCGCTTCGAACTGTGCACCGGCGTCAGCGGCGTCCACTACCTGCACGACAAGGGCCGCGAGCTGCACGCCGTCTACCACCTGCGGTCGATCACCCACAACCGGCTGATCCGCCTCGAGGTCAGCGCCCCGGACGCCGACCCGCACATCCCGTCCCTGGTCTCCGTGTACCCGACCAACGACTGGCACGAGCGGGAGACCTACGACTTCTTCGGGATCGTCTTCGACGGTCACCCGGCCCTGACGCGGATCATGATGCCGGACGACTGGCAGGGCCATCCGCAGCGCAAGGACTACCCCCTCGGCGGCATCCCCGTCGAGTACAAGGGCGCCCAGATCCCGGCTCCGGACCAGCGGAGGTCGTACTCGTGAGCACGTCACACGCTTCCCCTCGCGAGACCACCGAGGGCACCGTATACACGGTCACCGGCGGCGACTGGGACGAGATCGTCCAGTCCGCGGCCCGCGCGGACGACGAGCGCATCGTCGTCAACATGGGTCCCCAGCACCCGTCCACCCATGGAGTGCTCCGGCTCATCCTGGAGATCGACGGCGAGACGGTCACCGAGGCCCGCTGCGGCATCGGCTACCTCCACACCGGAATCGAGAAGAACCTCGAATTCCGCACGTGGACGCAGGGCACCACGTTCGTGACCCGCATGGACTACCTGACGTCCTTCTTCAACGAGACCGCCTACTGTCTCGCCGTCGAGAAACTCCTCGGCATCGAGGACGAGATCACCGAACGCGCCAAGATCATCCGGGTGCTCCTGATGGAGCTGAACCGGCTCTCCTCCCACCTGGTGTGCATCGCCACCGGCGGCATGGAACTCGGCGCCACCACGATCATGATCTACGGATTCCGCGATCGTGAAATGATTCTCGACCTCTACGAACTCATCACCGGCCTGCGCATGAACCACGCGTACATCCGCCCCGGCGGACTCGCGCAGGACCTGCCGCCCGGCGCCGTGGACCAGATGCGCGAGTTCGTGAAGAAGATGAAGAAGAACCTCCCGGAGTACGACAAGCTCGCCACCGGGAACCCCATCTTCAAGGCCCGCATGCAGGACGTCGGCTACCTGGACCTGGCCGGCTGCATGGCCCTCGGCGCCACCGGCCCGATCCTGCGCTCCACCGGCCTTCCGCACGACCTGCGCAAGGCCCAGCCCTACTGCGGCTACGAGACCTACGACTTCGAGGTCGCCGTCGCCGACACCTGCGACTCCTACGGCCGCTTCCTGATCCGCCTGGAGGAGATGCGCCAGTCCCTCCGGATCGTCGAACAGTGCCTGGACCGGCTCCAGCCCGGACCGGTCATGGTCGCCGACAAGAAGATCGCCTGGCCCGCCCAGCTCGCCCTGGGCCCCGACGGACTCGGCAACTCCCTCGACCACATCAAGAAGATCATGGGCACCTCCATGGAGGCCCTGATCCACCACTTCAAGCTGGTCACCGAGGGCTTCCGGGTGCCGCCCGGCCAGGCCTACGCGGCCGTCGAGTCACCCAAGGGCGAACTCGGTGTGCACGCCGTCTCCGACGGCGGCACCCGCCCCTTCCGGGTCCACTTCCGCGACCCGTCCTTCACCAACCTTCAGGCCATGGCGGCGATGTGCGAGGGCGGCCAGGTCGCCGACGTCATCGTCGCCGTCGCGTCCATCGACCCCGTGATGGGAGGCGTCGACCGGTGACCACCTCTTCCTCGGAGCGCGGCATCAGCCTCGGCATGCCCGAGCTGCCCGCTCCCGCGTATCCGGACGACGTCCGGGCCCGGCTGGAGGCCGACGCGCGCGAAGTGATCGCCCGCTACCCCGACTCCCGGTCCGCCCTGCTGCCGCTGCTCCACCTCGTGCAGTCGGAGGAGGGCCACGTCACCCGCACCGGGATGCAGTTCTGCGCGGACGTGCTGGAACTGACCACCGCCGAGGTCACCGCGGTCGCCACCTTCTACACCATGTACCGGCGCCGGCCCTCCGGCGACTACCAGGTGGGCGTCTGCACCAACACACTGTGCGCGGTCATGGGCGGCGACGCGATCTTCGAGACGCTCCAGGAGCACCTGGGCGTCGGCAACGGCGAGACCACCGACGACGGCAAGGTCACCCTGGAGCACATCGAGTGCAACGCGGCCTGCGACTACGCGCCGGTCGTGATGGTCAACTGGGAGTTCTTCGACAACCAGACCCCCGCCAGCGCCAAGCGCCTGGTCGACGACCTGCGCGCGGGACGGGACGTCGAACCCACGCGCGGGGCCCGGATGTGCACCTTCAAGGAGACCGCCCGGATCCTGGCCGGCTTCCCCGACGAGCGGCCCGGTGCCGTCGAGGAGAGCGGGAGCGCCGGACCCGCGTCACTGGTGGGCCTGCGCCTGGCAAGGGGAGAGGCCGCACCCGCGCGTGTGGTCCATCCACGCGGAGGCCCGCAGGACGCGGTGCAGGGCCGGACGGTGCACGAGCCGTCGCCGACCGAGCACCTCAGTTCCCATGACGCACCGCAGGAGACCTCGGCCTCCGACCCGTCGCACCCGGCAGGGCCTGCCACCGAGGAGGGGGAGTGATGACGGTGGTACCCGACCTCAAGGACACCAGCCCCGAGAAGCTGCTCGCACCCGTGCTGTCGGCCTTCTGGGACGAGGACCGGTCGTGGACGCTCGACGTCTACCGAAGGCACGAAGGCTACGAGGGGCTCCGCAAGGCGCTCGCCATGTCACCGGACGACCTGATCGCCTACGTCAAGGAGTCCGGACTGCGCGGCCGCGGCGGCGCGGGGTTCCCGACCGGGATGAAGTGGCAGTTCATCCCGCAGGGAGACGGCAAACCGCACTATCTAGTTGTCAACGCCGACGAATCGGAGCCCGGGACCTGCAAGGACATCCCGCTCCTCTTCGCGAACCCGCACAGCCTCATCGAGGGCATCGTGATCGCGTGCTACGCCATCCGGTCTTCGCATGCCTTCATCTATCTGCGTGGTGAAGTCGTCCCCGTCCTGAGGCGGTTGCACGAGGCCGTGCGCGAGGCCTACGAGGCCGGCTACCTCGGCGAGAACATCCTCGGCAGCGGTCTCGACCTCACCCTCACCGTGCACGCCGGCGCCGGCGCGTACATCTGCGGTGAGGAGACCGCGCTGCTCGACTCGCTCGAAGGCCGCCGTGGTCAACCGCGGCTACGTCCCCCCTTCCCTGCTGTCGAAGGGCTCTACGCCTGCCCGACTGTTGTGAACAACGTCGAGTCCATCGCCTCGGTTCCCGCCATCCTGCAAAAGGGCAAGGAGTGGTTCAGGTCGATGGGGAGCGAGAAGTCACCCGGCTTCACGCTCTACTCCCTCAGCGGCCACGTCGCGAGCCCCGGCCAGTACGAGGCGCCGCTCGGCGTCACCCTGCGCCAGCTCCTCGACATGAGCGGCGGGATGCGCACCGGCCACCGCCTGAAGTTCTGGACGCCCGGCGGCTCCTCGACGCCCATGTTCACCGACGAGCACCTCGACGTCCCCCTCGACTACGAGGGAGTCGGCGCCGCGGGCTCCATGCTCGGCACCAAAGCACTCCAGTGCTTCGACGAGACCACCTGCGTGGTCCGCGCCGTCACCCGCTGGACCGAGTTCTACGCCCACGAGTCCTGCGGCAAGTGCACCCCCTGCCGCGAAGGCACCTACTGGCTGGTGCAACTGCTGCGCGACATCGAGGCCGGCAAGGGCGTCATGTCCGACCTGGACAAGCTGAACGACATCGCCGACAACATCAACGGCAAGTCCTTCTGCGCCCTCGGCGACGGCGCCGCTTCCCCCATCTTCTCCTCGCTGAAGTACTTCCGCGAGGAGTACGAACAGCACATCACGGGCCGGGGCTGCCCCTTCGACCCGGCCAAGTCGACGGCCTGGGCGGACCGCCCGGAGGTGAACGCATGACCGTGACCACGAGTTCCCCCTCCTCGGGGGGAACGGCGGCGGTCCCGCCGGAGGACCTCGTCACGCTGACGATCGACGGCGCCGAGATCAGCGTGCCCAAGGGCACCCTCGTCATCCGCGCCGCCGAGCAACTCGGCATCGAGATCCCGCGCTTCTGCGACCACCCCCTGCTGGACCCGGTCGGCGCCTGCCGGCAGTGCATCGTCGAGGTCGAGGGCCAGCGCAAGCCCATGGCCTCCTGCACGATCACCTGCACGGACGGCATGGTGGTGAAAACCCACCTCACCTCCCCCGTCGCCGAGAAGGCCCAGCACGGGGTGATGGAGCTGCTGCTCATCAACCACCCCCTGGACTGCCCGGTCTGCGACAAGGGCGGCGAGTGCCCCCTGCAAAACCAGGCGATGTCCCACGGCAACGCCGAGTCCCGTTTCGACGGCAGGAAGCGCACCTACGAGAAGCCCCTCCCGATCTCCACCCAGGTGCTCCTCGACCGCGAACGGTGCGTCCTGTGCGCGCGCTGCACCCGGTTCTCCAACCAGGTCGCCGGCGACCCCATGATCGAGCTCCTGGAACGTGGCGCGCTCCAGCAGGTCGGCACCGGCGAGGGTGACCCGTTCGAGTCGTACTTCTCCGGGAACACCATCCAGATCTGCCCGGTGGGCGCGCTGACCTCGGCGGCGTATCGCTTCCGCTCCCGTCCCTTCGACCTGATCTCCTCGCCGTCCGTGTGCGAGCACTGCTCGGGCGGCTGCGCCACCCGCACCGACCACCGGCGCGGCAAGGTCATGCGGCGGCTCGCCGCCAACGACCCCGAGGTCAACGAGGAGTGGATCTGCGACAAGGGACGCTTCGCGTTCCGGTACGCGCAGCAGAAGGACCGCCTGGAGACCCCGCTGGTCCGAGGCGCCCAGGGCGTCCTCGAACCGGCCTCCTGGCCGGAGGCCCTCGAAGCCGCCGCCCGGGGCCTGGCCGCCGCCCGCTCCCGGGCCGGCGTCCTCACCGGCGGCCGGCTCACCGTCGAGGACGCCTACGCGTACAGCAAGTTCGCGCGCGTGGCGCTCGACACCAACGACATCGACTTCCGCGCGCGCGTGCACAGCAGCGAGGAGGCCGACTTCCTGGCCGCGCGGATCGCCGGCCGCGGCCGTGACCTCGACGGCACGGGCGTCACCTACACCGCCCTGGAGAAGGCGCCCGCCGTCCTGCTGGTCGGCTTCGAGTCGGAGGAGGAGGCACCCGGTGTCTTCCTGCGGCTGCGCAAGGCCTGGCGCAAGCGCAAGCAGAAGGTGTACGCGCTCGCCACGCACGTCACGCGCGGGCTGGAGAAGGCCGGCGGCACCCTGCTGCCCGCCGCACCCGGCACCGAGACCGAATGGCTGGACGCCCTCGCCGGCGGCGTCGGCCTGGAGGAGTCCGGCACCCAGGCCGCCGAGGCACTGCGCGCCGACGGCGCGGTCATCGTCGTAGGCGAGCGGCTGGCGTCGGTCGCCGGCGGACTCACCGCCGCCGTACGGGCCGCCACCGCCACCGGCGCCCGGCTGGTGTGGATCCCGCGCCGGGCCGGCGAGCGCGGCGCGATCGAGGCGGGCGCGCTGCCGTCGCTGCTGCCGGGCGGCCGCCCGGCCACCGACCCGCGCGCGCGTGAGGAGGTCGCCGCTGTCTGGGGCGTGTCCGAACTCCCACTACGCTACGGCCGCGACACCGGCCAGATCGTCGAGGCCGCCGCCCGCGGCGAACTCTCCGCGCTGCTGGTCGCGGGCGTGGAGGTCGCCGACCTGCCCGACCCGGCACGCGCGCGTGAGGCACTCGAAGCCGTGGGTTTCCTGGTCTCCCTGGAGCTGCGGCCCAGCGAGGTCACCGAGCACGCCGACGTCGTCCTCCCGGTCGCCGCCGTCGCAGAGAAGGCCGGCACCTTCCTCAACTGGGAGGGCAGGGCGCGTCTCTTCGAGGCCGCCCTCAAGCCCGACCAGATGACCCGGCGGCTCCCTCCCACCGACACGCGCGTGCTGCACATGCTCGCCGACGCCATGGACGTCCACCTCGGTCTGCCCGACCTGCGCACCACGCGCGCGGAGCTGGACCGGCTCGGCGCCTGGGACGGGTCGAAGGCCTCGGATCCGCTGGAGACCGGCACACCGCTGCCGCGACCGGCCGTGGGAGAGGCCGTGCTCGCCGGGCACCGGCTCCTCCTCGACCAGGGCGTCCTCCAGGAGGGCGACGAAGCGCTGGCCGGTACCCGGCACGCCGCCCACGCGCGCGTGTCCGCGGCGACGGCAGCGGAGGCGGGCGTCGAGGACGGCGGTCTCATCGCCGTCACCGGACCCGCCGGCAGCGTCGAGCTCCCGCTCCGGATCACCGAGATGCCGGACCGCGTGGTCTGGCTCCCGCTGAACTCGGTGGGCGGCGGCGTCGCCTCCGACACCGGGACGCAGCCCGGCTCCCTCGTCCGCATCGGCCCGGCGGCCACCGCCGGTGAGGCCCCCAAGGAGGTGGAGGCATGAGCCCGTACCTCGCCGCTGAAGACCTCTCGATGTTCGGCCGCGACCCCTGGTGGCTGGTCGTCATCAAGGCCGTCTTCTGCTTCGCCTTCCTGATGGTGACCGTGCTGATCTCCATCGTGATGGAGCGCAAGGTCGTCGCCTGGATGCAGTTGCGCGTCGGCCCCAACCGGCACGGCCCCTGGGGCATGCTCCAGTCGCTCGCCGACGGCATCAAGCTGATGCTCAAGGAAGACCTGGTCGTCAAACGCGCCGACAAGGCCGTCTACATCCTGGCGCCGATCGTCGCTGCCATCCCGGCGTTCATGGCCATCGCGGTCATCCCGTTCGGCCCCGCCGACAACGAGATCTCGATCTTCGGCCATCGCACCACGATGCAGCTCACCGACCTGCCGATCGCGATGCTGTACATCCTCGCGGTCGCCTCCGTCGGCATCTACGGCATCGTCCTGGCCGGCTGGAGCTCCGGGTCGACGTACCCACTCCTCGGCGGTCTGCGCTCCTGCGCGCAGATGATCTCCTACGAGATCGCCATGGGCGCCGCGTTCGCCTCGGTGTTCCTGTACTCCGGGTCGATGTCGACGTCCACGATCGTCGCCCAGCAGCAGAACCGCTGGTACATCCTGCTGCTGCCGGTCTCGTTCATCCTGTACGTCGTCACCATGATCGGCGAGACCAACCGCGCCCCCTTCGACATGCCCGAGTCCGAGGGCGACCTCGTCGGCGGCTTCAACACCGAGTACTCGTCGATCAAGTTCGCGATGTTCATGCTCGCCGAGTACGTCAACATGGTGACCGTCTCGGCCGTGTCGACCACGCTGTTCCTCGGCGGCTGGCGGGCCCCCTGGCCGATCAGCACCGTCTGGGCGGGCGCCAACCACGGCTGGTGGCCGATGCTCTGGTTCGTCGCCAAGGTCGTCGTGCTGCTGTTCGTCTTCGTCTGGGTGCGGGGCACGCTCCCGCGCGTGCGCTACGACCAGCTGATGAAGCTCGGCTGGAAGGTCCTCATCCCGGTCTCCGTCGTCTGGCTGATGCTCGTCGCGACCGTACGGACCCTTCGCAACGAGAACTACGGCTTCGCCGACATCGCCCTGTACGTCGGCGGCGGAGTGCTCGCCCTGCTGCTCCTGTCCTTCGTCGTGGACATCTTCCGCGACAAGGGCAAGGAGGACGGACGGCCCGTCGCGGAGCCGGCCGGGTTCGACCCGATGGCGGGCGGATTCCCGGTACCGCCGCTGCCCGGCCAGGAGTTGCCGCCGGTGCCCCGGCGCAGCCCCCGCAGGGAGCGGGAGCTGATTGTCAGTGGCGGCACGGACACTGTCAGTGACGGATCTTCGGATGGAAAGGAGGCGTCCGATGGCTGAGGAGCCCAAGGAGACCAAGCCCGGTTTCCAGAACCCCGTGGCCGGCTTCGGCGTGACCTTCAAGGCCATGTTCAAGAAGCGGCTGACCGAGCAGTACCCGGAGCAGAAGAAGACCACGGCCCCGCGGTTCCACGGACGGCACCAGCTCAACCGCCATCCGGACGGCCTGGAGAAGTGCGTCGGCTGCGAACTGTGCGCCTGGGCCTGCCCCGCCGACGCCATCTACGTGGAGGGCGCGGACAACACCGACGAGGAACGCTACTCGCCGGGCGAGCGCTACGGCCGCGTCTACCAGATCAACTACGCCCGCTGCATCCTGTGCGGCCTGTGCATCGAAGCGTGCCCCACGCGCGCGCTGACGATGACCAACGAGTTCGAACTGGCCGACAGCAGCCGCGCCAACCTCATCTACACCAAGGAACAGCTGCTCGCCGGCCTCGAAGAGGGCATGGTCGACTCCCCGCACGCGATCTTCCCGGGGACCGATGAACAGGACTACTACCGGGGCCTGGTCACCGAGGCCGCGCCCGGGACCGTACGCCAGGTCGCCGTCTCCAAGGGCGAGAAGCCCGAGGACCGGGAAGAGGAGGTGGAGGCATGAGCCCGCAACTCGCCGCCTACACCACCTCCACCGGTGAGGCCTTCCAGTTCTGGGTCCTCGGCACCGTCGCCGTGATCGGCGCCCTGTCCACCGTCTTCATGAAGAAGGCCGTGCACAGCGCGCTCTCACTCGCCGGCACGATGATCATCCTGGCGGTGTTCTACCTCGCCAACGGCGCCTACTTCCTCGGGATCGTGCAGATCGTCGTCTACACCGGCGCGATCATGATGCTGTTCCTCTTCGTGGTGATGCTGGTCGGCGTGACCGCCGCCGACTCCCTGAAGGAGACCATCAAGGGCCAGCGCTGGCTGGCCCTTCTGTGCGGGGTCGGCTTCGGCGTCCTGCTCCTCGCGGGCATCGCCAACGCCTCCCTGAAGCAGTTCAACGGCACCGGCCAGGCCAACGCCAACGGCAATGTGCAGGGCCTCGCCGCCCTCATCTTCACCAAGTACGTGTTCGCCTTCGAAATCACCGGCGCCCTGCTCATCACCGCGGCCGTCGGCGCCATGGTGCTCACCCACCGCGAGCGCACCGAACGCCCCAAGACCCAGCGCGAGCTGGCCGAACAGCGGGTCCGCGAGGGCAAGCACGTACCGCCGCTGCCGGCCCCCGGCGTCTACGCCCGGCACAACGCCGTGGACGTCGCGGGCCTGCTGCCCGACGGCACCCCGTCGGAGCTCACGGTCAGCAAGACGCTGCGCGACCGCGGCCAGGTCCGTGACGTGTCGACGGAGGCCCTCAACGACCTGCGGGCCCTGGAGCAGCGCGCGGAGGAACGGCTGGAGCGCACCCCGGTCGAACCCGCCCACCGCAAGCAGAGCGAGGAGGCGTCGAAGTGAACCCGGTCTACTACCTCTACCTCGCCGCCCTGTTGTTCACGATCGGCGCCACCGGTGTGCTGATCAGACGAAACGCAATCGTCGTCTTCATGTGCATCGAGCTGATGCTCAACGCCTGCAACCTCGCGTTCGTCGTCTTCTCCCGGATGCACGGCAATCTCGACGGCCAGATCATCGCCTTCTTCACGATGGTCGTCGCCGCCGCGGAGGTCGTGGTCGGGCTCGCGATCATCGTGTCGCTGTTCCGTACCCGCCACTCGGCCTCGGTCGACGACGCCAGCCTGATGAAGCTGTAAGGGGCGCTGGACCGTATGAACGCAGAGAACCTGATCGCGCTGCTGATCGCGGCGCCCCTGCTGGGAGCGGCCGTCCTCCTGCTCGGCGGCCGCCGTCTGGACGGCGTGGGCCACTGGATCGGCACGCTCCTGTCGACGGCGTCCTTCGTGTTCGGCGTGATCCTCTTCGCCGACCTGCTGGGCAGGAACGCCGAACACCGCACACTCACCCAGCACCTGTGGACGTGGATCTCCGTCGGCAGCTTCCAGGCGGACGTCACGTTCCGCCTCGACCAGCTGTCGATGACGTTCGTCCTGCTGATCACCGGCGTCGGCTCGCTCATCCACGTGTACTCGATCGGGTACATGGAGCACGACGAGCGCCGCCGCCGCTTCTTCGGTTACCTCAACCTGTTCCTCGCGGCGATGCTGCTGCTCGTCCTCGCCGACAACTACCTGCTGCTGTACGTCGGCTGGGAGGGCGTCGGTCTCGCCTCCTACCTGCTGATCGGCTTCTGGCAGCACAAGCCCAGCGCGGCGACCGCGGCGAAGAAGGCCTTCCTGGTCAACCGCGTCGGCGACATGGGCCTGTCGATCGCGATCATGCTGATGTTCACGACGTTCGGCACCTTCGCCTTCGGGCCGGTGTTCAGCCACGTCGGCGACGCCTCCGAGGGCAAGCTCACCGCGATCGGCCTGATGCTGCTGCTCGCCGCGTGCGGCAAGTCCGCCCAGGTCCCGTTGCAGTCCTGGCTCGGGGACGCCATGGAGGGCCCCACCCCGGTCTCCGCCCTCATCCACGCGGCGACCATGGTGACCGCCGGCGTCTACCTGATCGTCCGCTCGGGCGACGTCTTCAACGCGGCCCCCGACGCCCAGCTCGTCGTCACCGTCGTCGGCGCCGTCACGCTGCTCTTCGGTGCGATCGTCGGTTGCGCCAAGGACGACATCAAGAAGGCGCTCGCCGGCTCGACCATGTCGCAGATCGGCTACATGGTCCTCGCCGCCGGCCTCGGCCCCATCGGCTACGTCTTCGCCATCATGCACCTGGTGACGCACGGCTTCTTCAAGGCCGGGCTCTTCCTCGGCGCCGGCTCCGTCATGCACGGCATGAACGACGAGGTCGACATGCGCAAGTACGGGGGCCTGCGCAAGTACATGCCGGTCACCTTCATCACCTTCGGCCTCGGCTACCTCGCGATCATCGGCTTCCCGGGCCTGTCCGGCTTCTTCTCCAAGGACAAGATCATCGAGGCGGCGTTCGCCAAGGGCGGCACCGAGGGCTGGATCCTCGGCGCCTGCGCCCTGCTGGGTGCCGCGATCACCGCCTTCTACATGACGCGCGTGATGCTGATGACGTTCTTCGGCGAGGAGCGCTGGCGCAACCAGCCCACCCGCTCCCCGCAGGCGCCCAGCGCCGAACCGGCCGCCGAACACCACGGCGAGCACGCGGAACCGCACCCGCACGAGTCCCCGAAGGTCATGACCATCCCCATGATCGTGCTGGCGGTCGGCTCCGTGTTCGGAGGTGCCTTCTTCAGCATCGGCGACCGCTTCCTGCACTGGCTGGAGCCGGTCACCGGCCACAGCGAGGGCGACTCCCCGCTCAGCGCGGCCACCGTCACCGGCGCCACCATGGTCTGCCTGGTCATCGGCGTCGGCATCGCCTACGTGCAGTACGGCCGCCGGCCCGTCCCGGCCGTCGCCCCGCGCGGCTCGCTGCTCACCCGCGCGGCCCGCCGCGACCTCCTCCAGGACGACTTCAACCACGTCGTCCTGGTCC
Source organism: Streptomyces humi (assembly GCF_001005085.2). Taxonomy (GTDB): domain Bacteria; phylum Actinomycetota; class Actinomycetes; order Streptomycetales; family Streptomycetaceae; genus Streptomyces; species Streptomyces humi. The sequence goes on along the minus strand of NZ_LBMU02000021.1, from coordinate 56,233 downwards.
GCGGCGGCGAACACCTCACACGCTCCCTGGTGTACGTCGACCACACCCTGGTCGACGGGGTCGTCAACGGCACGGCGGCGGGCTTCGGCGGACTCTCCGGCCGGCTGCGCAAGCTCCAGAACGGCTACGCGCGCTCGTACGCGGTCTCGATGTTCGGCGGCGCGGCCCTGCTGGTCGCCGCGACCCTGCTGATGAGGGCGGTCTGATACCGATGTCCTTTCCTCTGCTGACAGCGACGGCGGCCCTCCCGGCCGTCGGAGCGATCGCCACGGCCGCCGTACCGGCCGCCCGGCGCACCGCCGCCAAATGGCTCGCGCTGGTGGTCTCGCTGGCCACGCTGGTGCTGGCAGTCGTCGTCCTGGTCCGCTTCGACCCGGACGGCGCCCGCTACCAGCTCACCGAATCCCACCCCTGGATCGCGGACTTCGGGGTCAGGTACGACCTGGGTGTGGACGGCATCGCCGCCGTCCTCATCGCCCTGACCGCCCTGCTGATCCCGTTCATCGTCCTGGCGGGCTGGCACGACGCCGACCCGCTGGAGACCGGCAGCAAGCGGTGGCGGCCCACTCAGGGCTTCTTCGCCCTGATCCTGGCCGTCGAGGCGATGGTGATCATCTCCTTCGAGTCCACCGACGTCTTCCTGTTCTACATCTTCTTCGAAGCCATGCTGATCCCGATGTACTTCCTCATCGGCGGCTTCGGCGACCGCGCCCATGAGCACGGCGAGGAAGCGGCGTCCACGCAACGGTCGTACGCCGCCGTGAAGTTCCTCCTCTACAACCTGGTCGGCGGACTGATCATGCTGGCCGCGGTCATCGGCCTCTACGTGGTCGCCGGGAACTTCTCCCTCACGGAGATCGCCCAGGCCCGTGCGAACGGCTCGCTGCACATGGCGACCAGCACCGAACGCTGGCTGTTCCTCGGTTTCTTCTTCGCCTTCGCGGTGAAGGCGCCGCTGTGGCCGCTGCACACCTGGCTGCCCAACGCCATGCAGGAGTCCACGGCCCCCGTCGCCGTCCTCATCACCGCCGTGGTCGACAAGGTCGGCACGTTCGCGATGCTCCGCTACTGCCTCCAGCTGTTCCCGGAGGCGTCGAAGTGGGCGACACCCGTCATCCTCGTCCTCGCCGTGATCGGCATCATCTACGGCGCGCTGCTCGCCGTCGGCCAGCGCGACATCAAGCGCCTGGTCGCCTACGCGTCGATCTCGCACTTCGGCTTCATCATCCTGGGCATCTTCGCGATGACCAGCCAGGGCCAGTCCGGCGCCACCCTCTACATGGTCAACCACGGCATCTCCACGGCCGCCCTGATGCTGGTCGCCGGCTTCCTGATCTCCCGCCGCGGCTCGCGCCTCATCGCGGACTACGGCGGCGTGCAGAAGGTCGCCCCGGTGCTCGCCGGCACCTTCCTGATCGGCGGCCTGGCCACACTGTCCCTGCCGGGACTCGCCCCCTTCGTGAGTGAGTTCCTCGTCCTGGTCGGCACGTTCACGCGCTACCCGGCCATCGGGATCGTCGCCACCTTCGGCATCGTCCTCGCCGCGCTCTACACCCTCGTCCTCTACCAGCGGACGATGACGGGCCCGGTGAAACCGGAGGTCTCCGCAATGCCTGACCTGCGCGCGCGTGAACTCGTGGTCGTCGCCCCGCTGATCGTTCTGCTGATCTTCCTGGGCGTCTACCCGAAGCCCGTCACGGACATCGTCAACCCGGCGGTCAAGCAGACCATGTCGGACGTACACAAGACCGACCCCAAGCCCGAGGCGGAGGCGGCCAAGTGAGCGCAGCAGCCGTCCACAGCCTGTGGACAACCGCGGCCGACCCGATCACCAAGATCGACGCGCCGAAGATCGAGTACGGACAGTTGTCACCCACCCTGATCGTCGTCGGCGCGGCGATCGTCGGGGTGCTCATCGAAGCGTTCGTCCCGCGCAAATCCCGCTACTACGCACAGGTGTTCGTCTCCGCCGTAGCCCTGTGCGCGGGCTTCGCGGCCGTCGTCGCCCTCGCCGCGGACGGCTACGGCACCACGAAGGCGCACATCGCCGCCATGGGCGCGATCGCCGTCGACGGACCGTCCCTGTTCCTCCAGGGCACCATCCTGCTGGCCGGACTCGTCGGCCTGTTCACCTTCGCCGAACGCCGGCTCGACCCCGCCGCCCACGGCAACCGCGTCGACTCCTTCGCCGCCCAGGCCGCGTCGGTCCCCGGCAGCGACAGCGAACAGGCCGCCGTCAAAGCCGGGTTCACCACCACCGAGGTCTTCCCGCTGCTCCTCTTCGCGGTCGCCGGCATGCTGGTGTTCCCCTCGGCCAACGACCTGCTGACGCTCTTCGTGGCCCTGGAGGTCTTCTCCCTCCCGCTCTACCTGATGTGCGCCCTGGCCCGCCGCAAGCGCCTCATGTCACAGGAAGCCGCCGTCAAGTACTTCCTCCTCGGCGCCTTCGCCTCCGCGTTCACCCTGTTCGGCATCGCCCTGCTCTACGGCTACGCCGGCTCCGTGTCGTACGCCACCATCGCCCAGGTCGTCGACGGCACCGTCACCAACGTCGACCCCGCCCTCGCCGGCACCATGGGCAACGACTCGCTGCTCCTCATCGGCGCCGCGATGGTCGTCATGGGCCTGCTCTTCAAGGTCGGCGCCGTCCCCTTCCACATGTGGACGCCCGACGTCTACCAGGGCGCACCCACCCCGGTGACCGGCTTCATGGCCGCCGCCACCAAGGTCGCCGCGTTCGGCGCGCTGCTGCGCCTGCTGTACGTCGTGCTCCCCGGCATGCGCTGGGACTGGCGGCCGGTCATGTGGGGCGTCTCGATCATCACCATGCTGGGCGGCGCGATCGTCGCGATCACCCAGACCGACATCAAGCGACTCCTCGCCTACTCGTCGATCGCCCACGCCGGATTCATCCTCGCCGGTGTCATCGCGACCTCGAAGGACGGCGTGTCGTCCGTCCTCTTCTACCTCGCCGCGTACTCCTTCGTCACCATCGGCGCCTTCGCCGTGGTCACCCTGGTGCGCGACGCGGGCGGCGAGGCGACACACCTGTCCAAGTGGGCGGGGCTCGGCCGACGGTCGCCCCTGGTGGCCGCCGTCTTCGCCGTCTTCCTGCTGGCCTTCGCCGGCATCCCGCTGACCTCCGGCTTCGCCGGAAAGTTCGCCGTGTTCAAGGCGGCGGCCGAAGGCGGCGCGGTCCCACTGGTCGTCATCGGTGTGATCTCGTCGGCGATCGCCGCGTTCTTCTACATCCGCGTGATCGTCCTCATGTTCTTCAGCGAACCGAGGCCCGAAGGCCCCACCGTCGCCGTACCGTCACCGCTCACCATGGCCGCCATCGGCCTGGGCGTCGCCGTCACCCTCGTGCTCGGCGTGGCACCGCAGTACTTCCTGGACCTGGCCAACCAGGCGGGAGTCTTCGTGCGCTGACACATCCGGTACCACCGTGGGCCCCGGTTCCCCGCACAGGAACCGGGGCCCACGCGCGCGTGCCCGACCGACACCACGGTCGTACGCCGTCGGCCGGGCACCCGCCGGGCACGACTACGTGCACGCCACCGTCGGATTCCAGGGCGCGAACAACCCGCTCGGGTTGTCCTTCCAGATCCACGCCCGCAGCGTGTACACCGGACCCGTGACCCCCGGAACCGTCGTCGGCCCCCGGAACGTCTGACCGAACAGCGTCGGCGCGGTCGTGCCGGTGCCGGCCCGCACGATCCACTCCACCCCGACCAGCGCACGCCCGCCGTCACCGTCCGCCTCGTACAGCAGGCCCGCCGGCCCGGCCGGGTCCAGACCGCCGACGTTGTCGGACTTCACGTAGTGGTAGCCCGCGCCTCCCAAGCCGGTCCGGGCGTCGCAGCCGGCAGCCCGGGCGTACCCGTCCGTGACGGCGAACGGCTCGTACTCGTAGTCCGCCGTCGCCGTGTACACCGGAGTCAGATCCGTCCACCCGAACGGATCGGCGGCGGCCGGGACGGGCGCCGCGCCGGCGGGAACCGCGGCCAGAGCGAACGGCACGGCCAACGCCAGAGCGACGCCGCCGACGCGGGACCTGAGAGACATCCTGAAGCTCCTCGGGGCGGAAGAGGCACGCGGGCCGCGGCGCCTCCGTACGACGCGGGCCTCCCCGGTCCCGCCCGTGCAGCATCGCCCGCGCCGCCGCCGGGCCGCCACGCGGACGCGGCCAAAGGACTGAGGACACCGCCGGACCGGGCGGCCCCGGCTCCCCACAGCCGCTCCGGCATCGCACCCGTACCCGCTCCCGCGGCACCCCCGCCGCCCTTCCCGGGCGGCCGGCCTGTGGATAACTCCGGCGCTGTCGGTCCTGACCCCTATCGTGGAGGCAGTGGTCGAGGGACGACGTACGGGGGACACGACGATGGGCGGGACAGGCGGAACCGACGAGATGCCAGGGACGACCGAGACGCCGGAGGCGCCTCAGAGGCCCGGACCGGCGGACAGCGAGGCACTGGCCACGCTGCACCGGGTCTTCGGGTACGACGCCTTCCGAGGCGAACAGGAAGCGATCATCGAGCATGTGGTGGCGGGCGGCGACGCCGTCGTCCTCATGCCCACCGGCGGCGGAAAGTCGCTGTGCTACCAGATCCCCGCCCTGGTCAGACCAGGTACGGGCATCGTGGTCTCACCCCTCATCGCCCTCATGCAGGACCAGGTGGACGCCCTGCGCGCCCTCGGCGTGAACGCGGGGTTCATCAACTCCACCCAGGACTTCGACGAGCGACGCGTGGTCGAGGCCCAGTTCCTCGCCGGTGAACTCGACCTGCTCTACCTGGCGCCCGAACGGCTCCGCCTGGACTCCACGCTGGACCTGCTCGCCCGCGGCAAGATCGCCGTCTTCGCGATCGACGAGGCGCACTGCGTCTCCCAGTGGGGCCACGACTTCCGCCCCGACTACCTCGCCCTCTCCCTGCTCGGCGAGCGCTGGCCGGACGTCCCCCGCATCGCGCTCACGGCCACCGCCACCCGCGCCACCCACCAGGAGATCACCCAGCGGCTCCACATGCCGGCCGCCCGGCACTTCGAAGCCAGCTTCGACCGACCCAACATCCAGTACCGGATCGTCCCCAAGGCCGACCCGAAGAAACAGCTCCTCGCCTTCCTGCGCCAGGAACACGAAGGCGACGCCGGCATCGTCTACTGCCTCTCCCGCAAATCCGTCGAGACCACCGCGGAATTCCTCAGCCGCAACGGCATCGAGGCCGTGCCCTACCACGCCGGCCTCGACGCCGGCACCCGCGCCGCACACCAGTCCCGCTTCCTGCGCGAAGAAGGCCTGACCGTGGTCGCCACCATCGCCTTCGGCATGGGCATCGACAAACCCGACGTCCGCTTCGTCGCCCACCTCGACCTGCCCAAGTCCGTCGAGGGCTACTACCAGGAGACCGGCCGCGCCGGCCGCGACGGACTGCCCTCCACCGCCTGGATGGCCTACGGGCTCAACGACGTCATACAGCAGCGCAAACTCATCCAGTCCGGCGACGGCGACGAGGCCTTCCGCCGCCGCGCCCAGGCCCACCTCGACTCGATGCTCGCCCTGTGCGAGACCGCCCAGTGCCGCCGAGGGCAGCTCCTGAACTACTTCGGCCAGGCCCCCGACCCGGCGGGCTGCGGCAACTGCGACACCTGCCTCACCCCTCCGGAGACCTGGGACGGCACCGTCGCCGCCCAGAAAGTCCTCTCCACAGTGGTACGACTTCAGCGCGAACGCGGGCAGAAGTTCGGCGCCGTCCAGATCGTCGACATCCTGCTCGGCAAGCGCACCGCGAAGGTCATCCAGTTCGACCACGACCAGCTGTCCGTCTTCGGTATCGGCACCGACCTCGAAGAAGGCGAATGGCGCGGTGTCGTCCGGCAACTGCTCGCCCAGGGACTCCTCGCGGTCGAGGGCGAGTACGGCACGCTGGTGCTCACCGAGGCCAGCGGAGCCGTACTGCGACGGGAATGCGAAGTCCCGCTGCGCAAGGAACCGAAGAAGCCGGTGGTCTCGCGTGCCGCGTCCGCCGGGACGTCCGGATCCTCGAGCAAGGGCAAGGCGAAGGCAGCTGTGGCAGAGCTGCCCGAGAACCTGCTCCCCGCCTTCGAGGCACTCCGCGCCTGGCGCGCCGAGCAGGCCCGGGAACAGGGCGTACCGGCATACGTGATCTTCCACGACGCCACTCTGCGGGAGATCGTCAGCCGCTGGCCCGAGTCCGTCGCCGAACTCGCCACCGTCGGCGGTGTCGGCGAGAAGAAGCTGATGACGTACGGCGAAGGCGTACTCGGCGTGCTGGCCGCCCTGAACACGCCGGCGCCCCCGGCTCCCGCGGCGGCCGAAACCGGGGGCGACGACCACTGGCCCGAGATGGACGCGGAACCGGAGCCGGAAGACGACTGGATATAGGCCCGCGCCGGCCACCCAGGCCACGGACGCCGTGAAGGTCACGGGGGCCGCGGGTGCTGTGGACGCCGCGGATGGTGCGGACGCCGCGGACGGTGCGGATGCCGGCGGGGTGGCTTACAGGCCCCTCGCCGCATACGCCCTGACATCCGCGTCCGAGTCCGCCGTCGCCGTGGCCAGCGCCGCCCGGGCCGCCTCCTCGACGGCGGCATGCCGGGTCAGGGCGAGGACGGCCGCTTTACGGACGTCGGCGTTCGGGTCGGCGAGGGACTTCGCGAGGGCCGGCACCGCCACCCCGGCAGCGGCGGCGCCCAGCGCCTTGGCGGCGCCGACCCGTACCTGCCAGGCAGGGTCGGCCAAGGCGGCCACCGCCGTCTCGGCCGCCGGCACCGGACAGCCGACACCGGCGAAGGCTTCGTAGGCCGCGCCCCGGACCAGCACATCGGTATCGCCGGTGAGCGTGACGAGGGCGTCCAGGACACCGTCCCGCTGCGGGGCCGCTCCGGCCGCCCCCACCGTCCCGAGGGCCTTCGCCACCGTCACCCGCACCTCACGGGACGGGTCGGCCACGGCACGGGCCAACGCCTCGGCGGCGTCCACCGAGACCAGCGCCCGCACCGCCTCGATCCGCACCGCCGGATCCGCGTCGCGGAGGGACACGGCGAACAGGTCGGCGTCACCCAGACGCAGCGCCCGCAGCACGTCCAGCGCGGCGGCCCGGACGACAGGGTCCGCCACGGTCAGCGCGCCGGCGAGGGCGTCGCGCAGCGCGGGTTCGGCCGGGAGCGTCTCGACCAGTTCCCGAAGCGAGGCGGCGGCCGCCGAACGCACCCCGGCATCGGGATCGGCCAGCGCACCGGCCAGCGACTGCCCGGTCCCCGCCGGAGCCGTCTCCGTGAGCACCGAGACGGCGGTACGGCGGACAGAGGCGTCGTCGTCCGCCAAATAGGGCGCCAGAGCAGCCAGTTCGGGTTCCTCCTCGGCGAGGGCGAGGAGCTCCAGCAGACGCGGGGACGCCGGCTCCGCCCGGTCCGGCTCCACGGTCCGCGCGGCCAGGCCGGCCACCGGCCCGGTCGCCACCGGCGGCACGTCACGTGCGCCCGCCGTGGCCACGTCCAGCGCCCGCACCTCGCCGATGAACCGGGACGGACCGCCGACCGGGGTGAACTCCTCGACCGGCACCAGATACGGAGCCACGGGACGAGCCGTGAACTCCATCGCACCAGAGGGGGACTTGTGCAGATCGAGATGATGGAACCAGGAGGCGTCGTCACGCTCGGGGTGATCGATCCGGTCGTGGTAGAGACCCCAGCGGGACTCCGTACGGGCCAGGGAGGCACGAGCGGCCATCTCCGCGCAGTCGCGGATGAAACTGACCTCGGCACACCGCATCAGCTCGTGCGGGGTCCGAGCACCCATGGCGGCGATGTCGTCCCGCATCCGCTCGAAGGACTCCAGGGCGAGGGAGAGCCGGGCCCCGGACTTCGGCGGAGCCACGTAGTCGTTCACGAAGCGGCGCAACTTGTACTCGACCTGGGGCTGCGGCGGGCCGTCGGGATTGCGCAGCGGGCGGTAGATCAACTCGTGCGCCTCACGCACCTGGCCGGCCGGCAACTCCCCTGTGTACGCCGAGTACTGGGAGGCGTCCGCACCCGCGAGGTCACCGAAGACGAAGGCGCCGATCATGTAGTTGTGCGGGACGCAGGCCAGGTCACCGGCGGCGTACAGCCGGGGGACGGTCGTCCGGGCGTGGTCGTCGACCCGGACCCCGGAAGCGGAATGACCGCCGCACAGCCCGATCTCGGAGATGTGCATCTCGACGTCATGGGTCCGGTAGTCGTGCCCCCGCCCGGAATGGAAGGTGCCGCGGGTGGGCCGCTCGGTGGAGTGCAGGATCGACTCCAGAGCGGAGACCGACTCCTCGGGGAGATGGCTCAGCTTCAGGTAGACCGGACCACGGTCGGACGCCACCTCGGCGGCGAACTCCGCCATCATCTGCCCCGACCAGTAGTCGGAGTCGACGAACCGCTCACCGTGCCGGTTGACCTGGTAACCCCCGAACGGATTGGCGACGTACGCGCAGGCAGGCCCGTTGTAGTCCTTGATCAGGGGATTGATCTGAAAACACTCGATCCCCGTCAGTTCCGCCCCGGCGTGGTAGGCCATGGCGTAACCGTCACCGGCGTTGGTCGGGTTCTCGTACGTCCCGTACAGGTACCCGGAGGCGGGCAGCCCCAGCCGTCCGGCCGCACCGGTCGCAAGGATCACCGCCCCCGCGCGGACGACCACGAACGCCCCCGTCCGGGTGTTGAAACCCGCCGCGCCCACCGTGCGCCCACCCGCCGTCAGCACCCGAACCGGCATCACCCGGTTCTCGATACGGATCCGCTCCCGCATCTCACGACGCCGCAACTGCCGGTACAGGACCTTCTTGACATCCTTGCCTTCCGGCATCGGCAGTACGTACGAACCGGAGCGATGCACCTGGCGGACCGCGTACGCGCCATGCTCGTCCTTCTCGAACTTGACCCCGTACGACTCCAGGCGCTGGACCATGGCGAAGCCGCGCGTCGCCGTCTGCCGGACCGTGGACTGGTCGACGATCCCGTCGTTCGCGCGCGTGATCTCGGCGACGTAGTCGTCGGGCTCTGCCCGGCCCGGGACGACCGCGTTGTTGACACCGTCCATGCCCATGGCGAGCGCCCCGGAGTGCCGGACATGGGCCTTCTCCAGGAGCAGCACGCTCGCGCCGTGCTCGGCGGCGGTCAGGGCGGCCATGGTTCCGGCGGTGCCACCGCCGACGACAAGGACGTCGCAGATCAGCTCCTCGGCGTCGGCGACGGCGGGAACGTCCAGAGGGGCGGGCGCGGGGGCGTCAGCGGGGGTGGTCACCGGGATGCCTTTCAGATGCCGAACGAAGACAGGACGGTACGGCGCAGGGCCGCGCGAGCAGGGTCGTCGAGGGCGCCGCGCTCACGCGGACGCGGCACGTCCCGTACGGACGCCACCCGGCCGGCGGCGAGCAGGGCGACCCGGTCACCGAGGAACAGCGCCTCGTCCACGTCATGGGTGACGAAGACGACGGTCGCCCCCGTGCCGCGCAACACCTCCACCAGCAGGTCCTGCATGCCGGAACGGGTCTGGGCGTCCAGCGCCCCGAACGGCTCGTCCATGAGCACCGCCCGCGGCGAGCCGGCCAGCGCCCGCGCCAACTGCGCACGCTGGCGCTGCCCGCCGGACACCCGGTGCGGCAACTGCCCCGCCTGCTCGGACAGCCCGACCCGCGCCAGCCAGGACGCGGCCTGGGCACGGCGTTCGGAACGTGACACCCCCTTGATGGCGAGGGGCAGTTCCACATTGCCGCGCAGCGTGCGCCAGGGCAGCAGCGCGTCCTCCTGGAAGACCAGCGCCCGGTCGGCCGAAGGACCCGTCAACGGGCTCCCGTCCTGCGCGACCGTCCCGGCCAGCGGTGCCAACAGCCCCGCGAACGTGCGCAACAGCGTCGACTTGCCGCACCCCGAGGGCCCGACGACCGTGAGGATCTCGCCGGGGCGTACATCCAGCGCCACATCGTGCAGCACCGGGGCGTCCGGCCGGCCGAGCACGGCCGCGCCGAGCGTCAGGCGGGCACCACGTGCCACCTCCGGCGCCGAAGCGGCCGCCGCTACCGCGACCTCAGACGAAGTGCTCATCGCGCGCCTCCTGATCGGTGCCGTCGCGGTCCTGCTGCTCGGCATCGGACTGCTTCTGGGACTCGCCGTCGGCCTGCACCGCGACCGTGACGACGGCCGCGGGCACCACAGCGCGGGGACGGCCGCCGGGGACGTACGAGGTACGGGGCAGCCAGCGGGTCAGACGCCTGCCGAGGAGTTCGACGGCCGTCGAGGTGACCCAGCCGAGCACCCCGATCGTGACCATCCCGACGAACACCCCCGGGTAGTTGACGACCGTGTAGTCCTGCCAGGTGCGGTAGCCGACGCCGTACTGACCGGAGATCATCTCCGCGGAGATCACACAGATCCACGACACACCGATACCGACCGACAGCCCGCCGAAGATGCCGGGCAGCGCGCCCGGCAGCACCACCGAACCCAGGATCCGCCACCTCCCGCCGCCCATCGTGCGCACCGCCTCCTCCCACACCGGAGTGAGGGCGCGCACCGCGTGCCGGGTGGAGACCATCACGGGGAAGAAGGCCGCGGTGCAGGTGATGAAGACGATGCCCTGCTCATTGGAGGGGAACAGGAGGATCGCCACCGGCACCAGGGCGATCGCCGGGATCGGCCGGATCACCTCCAGGACGGGCCCGAGCAGGTCCTCGGCGAGCCGGGAACGGGCCACGAGCACACCGGTCGCCACCCCCAGCACGGCCGCCAGCGCGAAGCCGGTGAGGATACGGGTCAGGCTCTCGGTGAGGTTCGTCCAGTAGTCGGCGCCGGAGACCCGGTCGGCGAAGGCACGGGCGACGTCGGTGACCGTCGGGAACTGCGAGAAACGCAGCCACAGGTCGACCTTCAAGCTGGTCAGCGCCTGCCACAGCCCCAGGGCGGCGGCCAGCGACGCCGCCCGCAGGACATACCGGCTCACGACGCGGCCCGCCGCAACGCGTCGCTGTAACCGACGACCTGCGCACCGGCGTGCGCGCCGACGTACGCCTGCGCGGTTGCCTGCGTCACGAACGGCAGCAACTGCTCACCGTCGGCGACCCACACCGCCTTGTCGGCGAACCAGAGGGTGCCGGTGGTGGCGTCGGGAACATATGCGGCGCGGATGCCCCCGCTGTGCTTGCCGACGTACGCGAGCAGTTCCTTGGGGGAGCCGAAGCTGGTGGTCTTCTCGGCTCCCTTGGGCCATACCTCGCTCGCGGAGGCCGCGGGGCCGACGGCGAGCCGCTTGGTGTAGTCGGCACCGCCCAGAGCCTTCTTCACGTACTGGTCGTCGACGAACGAGTCCACGTCGACGTCACCGGTCAGCTTCGCCGCCTTCAGAACCGACACGTCCTCTTTCAACGCGGAGACGAGCGCCGGCTTCACCGCGGGGTCGAAGGTGGCGATGCCGTGGGCGCCGTTGTACAGGTAGACGACCTCGGCGGGCAGGCCGGTCGCCTTGGCGACCTTCTCCGCGGCGGTCACCGGGTGGGCGTTGAGGTAGTCGGTCGCCTCGGCCTGGGCCTTCAGGAAGGCCTCCAGGACGGTGGGCCGCTGCTTGGCGAACGCCTCGCGGGCGGTGACGCCGTGGAACGTGGGGAGGTTCAGCTCAGCGCCGTCGTACAGGGCCTTCGCCTTGCCCTGGTAGGCGAGCAGGCCCGGCCAGGCCACGAACTGGGACAGCGCGTCCACGCTGCCCGCCGACAGGGCCGACGCGCCCACCGCGGGCTGCTGGTTGAGCTTCGAGATGCCCTTGTCCGGGTCGATCCCGGCCCGCTGGAGGGCGCGTACGAGCGTGCCGTCGGCAGCCGAGCCGATACTCGTGGAGACCTTCTTGCCCTTGAGGTCCGTCAAGGACGTCAGTGTGGAGCCGGGCGCGGTGACCACCGTGTTGAGGCCACCGCGGAGGTTGTAGCCGGTGACGGAGACCAGGTGCGTGGGCTGACCGAGTTGCTTGCCGCGGGCCGCGTTCAGCAGCAGCGGGAAGTCACCCATCGAACCGATGTCGATCTTCCCGGCGGTCATCTGCGCGGTGATCGGGGCGCCCGTGGCGTAGTCCTGCCAGTCGACCTTGTACGTGTGACCGTCGTGGAGGGCGTCGAGCTGCCGCTCGAAGTAACCGAGGGAGCGCAGCAGGGTGCCGGCCGTGACGGTGTTGATGGTCTTGGACTGGTAGCCGACGGTGATGGTGACCGTGTTGCCGTCGCCGGCCTGGGCGCTGCCGCCGCAGGCCGACAGGGGCAGCAGAAGGAGGGCAGCGGCGACGGCGATCGCTTTGTGTTTCATCGGGGTTCTGGGCCTCTCACCGGAGCAGATAGGGCATGTTGACCGTCACGGCTCCGGTGGGACAGCGGGCCGCGCACGGGCCGCAGTACCAGCACTCGTCGACGTGCATGTAGGCCTTGCCGTTGCTCTCGTCGATGGCGAGGGAGTCCAGCGGGCACATGTCCACGCAGAGCGTGCAGCCGTCGATGCACTTGGACTCGTCGATGGTCACGGGCACATCGGCCCGCTGGGGCGCCAGAGGCATGGCTGTCTCCAGGAAACGGGTCAGCGAGGGGTCAGAGGGAGCGGCGCAGGAGGCCGCTCATGGTGATGCGGTCGCCGCGGAAGCGGATGAACTCGAGGTCGACGGGGCGGCCGTCGGCGAGGTGCGTGAGCCGTTCCAGCATCAGTACGGCCGCGCCGCGCGGGGCCTGGAGCACGGCGGCGGAGTGGGCGTCCGCGTTCACCGCTTCCAGGGTGATCTCGGCATGCCCCAGGGGCTGACCGGTGATCGATTCCAGGAGCCTGAAGACGTCGTTGTTCTCCAGGTCGGCACCGAGGAGCGCGGTGCCGATGTCCAGGGGGATGTAGGTGAGGTCGAGGGAGAGGGGGAGACCGTTCAGGTGGCGCAGGCGTTCGATGTAGAGGACGTCTGCGCCAGCCGGAACGCCGAGGCGTCCGGCGACGGGGGCGGGTGCCGGGGCGGGGCCCACGGTGCGGACCTCGTTGGTGACTTGGCCGTGCTCGTGGAGGGTTTCCGCGAGGCCCATCAGGCGGTCGAGTCCGTGCGGGTACTTCTGGGCGACGACCACGGTGCCCACGCCGGGGAGCCGGTCCACCAGGCCCTCCGCCCGGAGCAGGTCCAGAGCCTGACGGACGGTGTTGCGGGTGGCTCGGTAGTCGGTGGCGAGGGTGGTCTCGTGGGGAAGGGTGCCGTCCGGGCAGGCGCCGGTGAGGATCTGGTGACGCAGCAGGTCGGCGAGTTGCCTGGCCTGGTCCGCACGCAGCCGGCGACGCGCCCGGTGGGCGGCGACCGTGGTCGCGGCGCCCTGACCGGCGTGGTCTCGGATGCGGTCGGTGGGTGGCATGGCTGGAACCATACCGATGCGGTAGGGAATGGGGTGTTGCGGAAATGTTGCGCCACCTGAGGCCTCGTCGGACACGCCGTTGAGCTGCGGTTTTGTGGCGGTGTGAGGAAGATCTGCCACTGGGGCGCCGGTGTGCGCAGGAACATGTCCTAGCCGAGTGCCGTCAGCCCCGGTGCGAACGTGATCAGGAGGGGCAGCAGGGGGATCAGCGCGGCCACCGTCGTCGTCAGGGCCCGCTGGCGGCGCAGCAGCCGTGGAGGTGGCTCCAGGAGGCGGTCGACCCGCTCGCCCAGCAGCCGGCGGCTCGACGCGCAGGAGAGGACTCCGCGGTGCTGGTTGAGTTCGATCAGGGCCAGCGCGGTGGTGAGGTGGCCGCAGCGGCGGGACGCGGTGTCGTCGGCGGCCAGTTCGACCAGCCGGTGGGTCTGGTCGCAGAAGTGGGAGAAGAGCGGCACCCGCGGGAAGCCCGTGGCGAGAGCGCTGGACAGGTGGAGCAGCCAGTCGTGGTGGGCGCGGGCGTGTCCCCGTTCGTGGGTGAGGACCGCGTCCAGCTGGTGGTCGGTGAGGCGGTGCAGCGCTCCTGTCGTGACGACCAGCTGCGGCGGGTGCCCGGGCATCCACCAGGCGTCCGGGTACTCGTCCTCCAGCACCAGCATCGGCCCACGTGCCGCCGGCAGGCCCGCGGGCAGTTCCGGCGCCCGCTCGCGCAGGTGGGCGCGGGTACGGTCGCGGCCCCGGCGGGCCTCGACGAGCTCGCGGGCGAGCATCGCCGTCGTCCATGCCGCCCCGCACGCCAGCAGCACCGTCAGGACGACCGCCCACAGGGGCGCCACGGAGAGGTCGTACGCCGCGGTGACCGCCGGTGGCGCCGGGGCAAACACCCTGTCGCGCACGGTGTGGAAGACCGCCGCGGCACCCAGGACCAGCGCGGCCAGGCAGCACATCAGCACCGTGGCGACCAGGCACTGCCACACCCAGAGCGCGACCACCGGTTCGCGCTCCGGCCACAGGGCCCGCACCAGTGCACGCGGCACCGGAACCGCGGCCGTCAGAGCGACGGTGGTCAGCAGGAGCAGGCAGACGGTCATGCCGGGGCTCCGTTTCCTGATCGGAGAGGTGCGCGGGAGGCTGGGCGGGTGGTGCGGGGGGACAGGCCGTTGTGCGACAGGCTGCGTACGCCGGTGCGTTTCGTGGCCCGCGCGCCGCCGCCTCGCACCGTGCGCGTACGAGCGCGTCGCATGGTGCGTGTTACGCCAGTATGACGGTGAGAGGCGCCTGGAGTCAGGTGCCGACGAGGATCCGGGCTCGAGGATCCGCGCTCTCTCCTCCATCCGGGAATCGTCTCCATGGTCCCGCCACGCCCGCCGTACGCACCCGTCCTCGATGCCCCTTCCGCGCGCACCGTGCCACCGTGCCAGCGCGCCCCGCCGCCCCGGATCAGGTGCGCCGGCCGCCCGTCACCCCGCCACGATCCGCCCGCTGACGTCTCCGAGCCCGACCCGGCTCCCGCCCGGCCCCGGAGCCCACGCCGACAGGGTCACCACGTCACCGTCCTCCAGGTAGGTCCGCTTCCCGTCGGGGAGTTCGAGCGGGTCCTGTCCGTTCCAGGTCAGCTCCAGCAGCGAGCCGCGTTCCCCGGGCTCCGTGCCGCTCACCGTGCCGGAGCCGTACAGGTCGCCGGTGCGCAGCGAGGCGCCGTTGACGGTCAGGTGGGCGAGTTGCTGGGCGGCGGTCCAGTACATGGTGGAGAACGGTGGCTCGGACACCGTCTGCCCGTTGATGGCGATCGAGATCCGCAGGTCGTAGCCGGTGGGTTCCTCGGTGGAGTCGTCGAGGTACGGCAGCAGCGGATGCGTCCGCCGGGGCGGGGCCACCCGTGCCTCCTCCAGTGCCTCCAGCGGGGTGATCCACGCCGAGATCGAGGTGGCGAACGACTTGCCGAGGAACGGGCCGAGCGGGACGTACTCCCAGGCCTGGATGTCACGTGCCGACCAGTCGTTCAGGAGCGTGAGTCCGAACACGTGGTCCCGGAAGTCGCCCAGCGCGACGGGTTCGCCGTGCCGCGACGGCGCGCCGACGACGAAGCCCACCTCGGCCTCGATGTCCAGCCGTACCGACGGTCCGAACACCGGTGCCGGGTCCGAGGGCGCCTTCCGCTGGCCCGACGGTCGCACGACGTCCGTTCCCGACACCACGACCGTGCCCGCGCGGCCGTGGTAACCGATCGGCAGGTGCTTCCAGTTGGGGGTGAGCGGCTCGGCGGCGTCGGGGCGGAAGATGCGGCCGGCGTTCCGGGCGTGGTTCTCGGAGGCGTAGAAGTCGACGTAGTCGGCGACCTCGAAGGGCAGGTGGAGAGTCACCTCGGACAGCGGGTGGAAGAGGGGTTCGAGCGTCGCGCGGTGCGCGGGGACGCTCACCCACGCGGTCACTGCGCGCCGTACGTCCGACCAGGTGGTGCGGCCCGCCGCCAGCAGCGGGTTCAGGGTCGGGCGGGCGAGCAGGGAGGCGTACGGGGAGCCGAGGGCCAGGGCCGCGGCTCCGGCGTCCAGGACGTGGTCACCGAGCCGGACGCCGACCCTCCGGTCCGTGCTCCCAGAGGTCGAGAACACGCCATACGGAAGGTTGTGCGGGCCGAAGGGGTCACCCTCGGGGACCTCGAAGGGGGGCAAGGGGGGCATGGGGTGGCTGCCTCGCTCTCATCCGTGCCGCTTGGGATTGGCCATGTGGGGACACGGCCAGGGCGTTGCGCGGCATTCCATGTGGTCGCGCCACACGTTACGGGTGAGTTGGCTGTCGTGGCAGTGTCTAAAGAGTTCGCAATGTCCGAATAGACCTTGTCGGAGGGTGCAATTCCGGCTTAGCGTCCTTTGGGGGACACGGACGGGGTGGGTCCGGTCTGTAGGGGGGACACGTGGGGGGACCCGTGGCCAGGAATGCCGTCGGCGTGCCGTTCGAGGCGGACCGCGACGTGCCGGGCCTGATCGTCAAGTTCGGCGACTATCCGCTGCACCACGGCGGAGTCGGCGCGATTCGCAGTCTGGGGCGCCTCGGCGTGCCCATGTACGCGATCACGGAGGACGCGTACACACCGGCGGCCTCGTCCCGTTATCTGGAACGGGCGTTCGTGTGGCCTACGACAGGCGCCGAGGAACCGGACCGTCTCGTCGAGGGACTGCTGCGCGTCGGCCGCCGTATCGGCCGGCCGGCCGTGCTGATCCCCACCGACGAGGAGGCCGCCGTCCTGATCGCCGAGCATCAGGACGCACTCGGCGAGCGTTTCCTCTTCCCGCGCGTGGAGCCCGGGCTGCCGCGTCGGCTGGCCAGCAAGCAGGGGCTGCACGAACTGTGCGTGGAACACGGCATCCCCAGTCCGGAAGCAGCGTTCCCGCAGTCGTACGAGGAGATCGTCGACTTCGCGGAGAAGGCGCGCTTCCCGATCGTGGCCAAGAACCGAGAGGCGTTCGTCCGGCGCGAACGGCCCGCCGTCAACGGAACGACGCGGATCGCCACCCGGGAGGGTCTGCTCACCCTCGCCCGCGACTGGGGCACCCCTCCGGGCGTCATCCTCCAGGAGTACCTGCCGCGAGAGGAGGCGGAGGACTGGATCGTGCACGCCTACTTCGACGCCGACTCCACCCCGCGCGCCCTGTTCACCGGAGTGAAGGTCCGGTCGTGGCCGCCGCACGCGGGCATGACCGCGAACGCGTACGTCGTCGACAATCCGGAACTCGCCGACCTCGCCGCGCGTTTCATCAAGCAGATCGGCTTCACCGGCATCATCGACCTGGACCTGCGCTTCGACCGGCGTGACGGGCGCTACAAGCTGCTCGACTTCAACCCGCGCATGGGCGCCCAGTTCCGGCTCTTCGAAAGCGAGTCGGGTGTGGACGTGGTCCGTGCCATGCACCTGGACCTGACCGGACGCCGAGTTCCGGAGGGGGAACAGCGAGCCGGCCACCGGTACGTCGTGGAGAACATCGACCTGCCCGCCCTCCTGGCGTACCGCCGCAGCGGCTACACGACACCGCACGCGCCCGGGCGGCCGAGCGGGACCGAACTGGCCTGGTTCGCGGGTGACGACCCGATGCCGTTCGTCACGATGCTCGCGCGCTTCGTGCGACCGGGCGCGAAGCACCTCTACCAGCTCTGGCGCACCAACCGCCGGGGCTCCGGCACGATCACGAGGTAGCCCACCAGGAGGTAGCCCACCACGAGGCAGCCCGGCCACGTGGCAGCCCGGCCACAAGGCAGGGCCCCGCGTTCCCGAGAGGGACGCCGGGCCCTCCTCGGCCCGTCGCGGGTCGGCTACCCCTCTCCCTCGGCCCGCTGCCAGGCCAGGAACCTTTCGATCAGCGCGGGCGGGTTGGCCGCCTCGGTGGCCTCCACCTCCCACCCCGGGCAGTACATGTCGAACAC
This sequence comes from Streptomyces humi, assembly GCF_001005085.2. Classification (GTDB taxonomy): domain Bacteria; phylum Actinomycetota; class Actinomycetes; order Streptomycetales; family Streptomycetaceae; genus Streptomyces; species Streptomyces humi. Next base: position 38,417 of record NZ_LBMU02000021.1, on the reverse strand, counting down.
CACCACCGGCAGCGGCCGGCCGAGGGCCCTCTCGATGCGGCCCCCGGCATGCAGATCACGGGCCAGCTGTATACACGCGTCCGCGAAGTGCAGCCCCAACAGTTCGTGCTTCGCGTCCAGTTCGGCGTCCTCGGCGCCCCCGTCGAACCAGAGTCCGAGCTCCCGCACCTCCTCGACGTACAACGCGCCCCCGGCCGGGTCCTCCGGGCAGTTGCCCAGCATCTCGAAGCCGTCGAGAAGCCAGTACGCGTAGTGCCAGCGCGCCTCGCCCGGATCCGCCAGACGTCTTTCGGCCTCGTACTGGCGCTCGGTGTTGTAACCGATCGCCACATACGGTCTGCGTTTGTCGTCGTCCACACGCCAGATACGGAACGACAGTGCGTAGATCTCGGTCCGCAGCTCCGCCGGGAACCGCTCCAGCACCCCGGTCGAGGCATCCAGGAGATACGCCCGCAGATCTCCCGTCCCGTCCGTCACCACGACCGCCCCCGTCAGCTCGGTGCCACCAGATCACCGTGAACGTAACCGGCCACACCGACAACGCCCCATCACCGAGGCGGCGGACGCCACTTGAGGCCGAAACGCACAGTGAGTCCCTGGGGCGTGCTGTCCGTATTCTCTGATCATGGTCGCACCCTCCCCGTACTCACTGATCGCCACCGACCTGGACGGCACGCTGCTGCGCGCCGACGACACCCTCTCGGACCGGTCGCTCGCCGCGCTCGCACGGGCCGGCCGGGCCGGCGCCACGCACCTCGTGGTGACGGGCCGCCCCGCGCCGAGAGTGCGCCCGCTCCTCGACGACCTCGGCTGCACGGGACTCGCGGTCTGCGGCCAGGGCGCGCAGGTGTACGACGCCGGCGCGCACCGTCTGCTGTGGTCGGTCACCCTGGACCGGGAGCTGGCGGAGACCGCGCTCGGCAAGATCGAGGCGGAGGTCGGCCAGGTGTACGCGGCGGTCGACCAGGACGGCGTGGACGGGCTCACGCTCATCGAACCGGGCTACCTGATGCCCCACCCCACGCTGCCCGCGCTGCGCGTCGACCGGCGTGACGACCTGTGGTGCGCGCCCATCAGCAAGGTGCTGCTGCGCCACCACGCCCTGTCCGACGACGAACTGGCGGCGACCGCCCGCGCGGTGGTGGGTTCGCTGGCGACGGTCACCATGTCGGGACCGGGGACCGTGGAACTCCAGCCGTGCGGGGTGACCAAGGCGACCGGTCTCGCGCTGGCCGCCGATCATCTGGGGCTGAGCCCCGACGGGGCCATCGCGTTCGGTGACATGCCCAACGACATCCCGATGTTCGACTGGGCCGCCCACGGGGTGGCGATGGCCAACGCGCACCCCGAACTCAGGGCGAGGGCGGACGAGATCACCACGTCGAACGAGGACGACGGCATCGCCGTCGTCCTCGAAAGACTCTTCGTCTGATACGGGGCGTCGGTCAGTACGCGCCGTAGACGTTGTCGATGGACCCGTACCGCGCGGCGGCGTAGTTGCACGCGGCGGTGATGTTCGCGACCGGGTCGTAGATGTCGAACGACGTGCCGGCCACGTGGTAGGCGTTGAACGTCGGGTCGATCACCTGGAGCAGGCCCTTGGAGGGGATGCCGGCGGCGGCGTTGGAGTCCCAGAGGTTGATGGCCCTCGGGTTGCCGGAGGACTCGCGGATCACGTTCCGGTAGATGCCGTTGTAGGAGCCCGGAATGCTCTTCTCGCGCATGATCGCGAGCGATTCGCGGATCCAGCCGTCGAGGTTGTTCGGGTACCCGGCGGGCGTCGTCGAGACCGTCGGGGTGGTGGCGGGAGTGGCGGCCGAGGCGGCGGTCGCGCCGATGAGCGGAAGGGCGAGCACGGCGGCGCCGGTACCGACGGCGGCGAGCGTGCGGGCGATGCGGGTGCGGCGGAGCTGGGCGGCAGCGGGCATGGCGTGGTTCCTCTCCGTCGCCTGCGAGGTGAGCTGTCGGGTTCGGGCCCGGGGAGTGCCCCGCCGCGCCGCCCGAAGGCGATGCGACTTCACCCCTAGCCGTTCCGGAAACGACGTCGGTCGATGACGTCGGCCGCCCGGTCCGGCGACTTACCTGGGTCCCCCGCTCCTGCCGTACGAATGAACTCGTCGATGGGTTACGACGGGCGGCGGCAGGATTCGGCGTCCGCCCGGCGAGCGGGAACGTATGCGAGAGCACATGTCCGGAACAAGGGGTGGATTCACACAACACACCGATTGACCTTTGTCTGAGGCGTATGGGGCACTTGATCCTTTGCGGTCGCCAAGCCCCAACTGGCGCACAGGGAAAGGAAAGGAAGGGGCGCCTCAGGGCGCTTGCGGCATATCGCCCCGAGTGACCTACTTCACGAAACAGCAATTGCGGTAAAACGGACATGAGGGATTCATGGAATGCGCCCGTGACGCCCCTTCGTGGCTTGCGAAGTGGTCCGGGGTGCACGGGATTTCAGAGATTGTCCAAATTGTCATATTAAATTTGGATTGGGATTCTCGGGGGCGATTCGACCGTTCCGGGATTGTTTGCGCCCTGCTCCTCTTGCCGCCTCGCGGGGCTCCGGACGGGGGTGCGTGCCATCGGCCGCACCTGGCTGACGTGTTGACGGATGCGTGCGTCAAGGCCGGGGGAGAGGCCGGGAGTTACGGCGCGGAACCGCGCGTGATTCTGGTCACCCGAAAGGGGGCGGGGGCGTCGCCGGAGGTGTGTCGGCCCGCCGCCTCGACGGGAGGCGGTGGGGTCGCCGTGCGCGCGCCCGTACGGGCGCCCGTGATGAGGGTGAGGGGGCAGGTGTGAGGTGCCCCCGTTCGGGCACGGGGTGTCCCGGCGGCTTCGGTGTGCGGCGAAGGGGGTACGCCCGGGCGGGTGACATCGGCCGAGGGGGGGGCGCGGGCGGGACACGACGTAAGCCGTGATCCGGGACAAGCGCCCGCGGTTCCTGTTAAGTCGGTGGATATCGGGTCGTATCAGCTGATCAAAAACATACCGGTCGTGATCCGATAGCGCCCGGGGTGTAACCGTGGGCGCTATCGGTGATCGAAACCTGACCGGATACGCTGACTTGAGTGAGGGCAGCGACCTATCGACAAACCGTGTAATCGCCAGTAGACACCAGCAGACAGGAGATCCCTCGTGACCGTCGTCGGGCCGTTCGGGCTGAGCGTGCGGGACCAGGCTCTGGAAGCCGATGTCCAGGCCGGATTGACGGCTGTCGAGGAAGGCTTGCTAGAGGCCACCAAGAGCGAGGTCCCGTTCATCACGGAGGCCGCACAGCATCTCGTGCGGGCCGGCGGGAAGCGGTTCCGGCCGCTGCTGGTGATGCTCGCCGCGCAGTTCGGTGACCCCTATGCGCCGGGTGTCGTGCCGTCGGCCGTCGTCGTCGAGCTGACCCACCTCGCCACCCTGTACCACGACGACGTCATGGACGAGGCCACCGTGCGGCGCGGTGTCGACAGCGCCAACACCCGCTGGGGCAACTCCGTCGCCGTCCTCACCGGCGACTTCCTGTTCGCCCGCGCCTCGCAGATCCTCGCCGACCTCGGGCCCGAGGCGGTCCGGGTCCAGGCCCTCGCGTTCGAGCGGCTGGTGACCGGCCAGATCCTGGAGACCGCGGGCCCGTCGGACGGGCGTGACCCGGTCGACCACTACCTCGACGTCCTCGGCGGCAAGACGGGCTCCCTGGTGGCTGTCTCCTGCCGCTTCGGCGCGATGATGTCCGGCGCCGACGAGACGGTCGTGGACGTCCTCACCCAGTACGGCGAACGGCTCGGCGTCGCCTTCCAGCTCGCCGACGACGTCCTGGACATCGCCTCCGACTCGCACGAGTCCGGGAAGACCCCCGGCACGGACCTCCGGGAGGGCGTCCCCACGCTGCCCGTGCTGCGGCTGCGGGAGCGGGCGGCCCGGCTTGGGCTGGCCGAGGACATCGCGCTGTGCGAGCTGCTGGACGCCGATCTGACGGACGACGCCCGGCATGCGCGCGCGCTGGCCGGGCTGCGGGCGAATCCGGCGCTGGAGGAGGCGCGGCGGGACGCCGTCCGGTACGCGGAGGAGGCGCGGGCCGCGCTGGCGCCGCTGCCGGAGTGCGACCCGAAGGCCGCGCTGGTGGAGATGTGCGACGCGGTGGTGCACCGGGCCGGCTAGGTCCGCGGGTCCCTCGGGTGAGTCCGCGAGTGGGCATTCCAAGGTGACCTACGTCACATTGTTGGACTGAGTCCAATCTGCGACTCGTTCCGTACCTCTCCCCAGAAGCTGACGCAGGGGGCGTCGGCTGACACAGGGGGAGAAATCGGAATCATGGTCGTCCATGCCACGCGCCGTACGAGTCTCGTCGTCGCCGTCACCGTGACCGCGCTCAGTGCTGCCGTCGTCCCGGCGGCAGCCGCCACCAGCCACCGTTCCGACCGTTCCACCGGCTCCGTCGTCCTCGCCGCCAGTCTGCGCGGCGCCGCCGAGGTGCCCGTCGCCGGCGCACCCGCCGTCGGGGACAAGGACGGCGCCGCACTGGAGTTCATCCAGGTCAAGGGGGACAAGGTGACCGTCGCCGTGACCTGGCGCGGCACCGGCAGGCCCACCGGTCTGCACATCCACCAGGGCGCCAAGGACACCAACGGCGGTGTCGTGATCGACTTCGGGAAGCTGCTGAAGAAGATCAAGGGCCATACCGTCACCGGCAGCGTCAAGGTCACCGACCGGGCCCTGCTCGGGCGCCTCACCGCCGACCCGGGCGCCTTCTACGCCAACCTGCACACCGCCGAGTTCCCCGGCGGAGCCGTCCGCGGCCAACTGCACGCTGTCACGACGGTCTCCGATCTGAAGGGCGGCGGTTTCCAGGCCTCCGTGGTCACCGGTCGGCAGATCTACGAGTGCAAGGCCGCCGACGGCGGCGGCTACGCCTTCGCCCAGCGTGACGTCAGCGCCAAGCTCGGCGGCGGCATCCGTCACTCCTTCGTCGCGCCGGACTCCGGCACCCCGCAGTGGGTGGCGCCCGACGGCAGCGCGGTCACCGGAGCGGTCCTGACCAAGACACCCAACGGCACCGGGAACATCCCCGAACTGGACCTCAGGGCCACCCCGTCCGGCAAGAAGCACGGGCTCCTCGCGCACACCGTCGAGATCCTGCGCCTGAACACCGCCGGCGGCGTCGCGCCGGCGGGCTCCTGCACCCCGGGCGCCGTCGTCGGTGTCCCGTACCGCGCGGACTACGTGTTCGTGCAGCACCGCTGACCCGCCCCGACAAGCAGTGCCCTGCGAGCCCGGACAGGCCCCGCAAGGTGGTCTGAGCAGCGAGACCGGACCCTCTCGCCCGGCTCACCGGAGGCGCCTTCCCCGTACGACCCCTACGGGTCGGGGGAGGCGCCCGCACCCTCGTATCATACCGCAGGCGTACGCGGAGTTGGCTCCCCGGTCTGACGCTTACCGGCCCCCGATTTGGTGAGATGGAAACCACGGAAATCACCACCACTCACCGATTCGGGTGAGAATGGCGGCTCAGGGTGGGACACGTGCGAGGACGGCCGCCGCCGACGACGGAGGTAAGGCACACATGGCACCGTACGAATCCGACGACAGCACGGAGACCGTGCAGGCCGACGACGAACGGCGCGCCGAGCGGCGCCGCAAGGCCACACGGTACGTCGTGCCGGTCGCGGTGATGGGCGTGGCCGCGGCCACGATCGGCCTGGTCCCGGCGCTCGCCGACTCCGGTGACCCCGACCTGCCGAAGATCACCGCGCAGGAACTCATCGACAAGATCGCCAAGTCGGACGTGCAGCAGCTGTCCGGCACCGTGAAGATCAGCACGGACCTCGGGCTGCCCGACCTCGGCGGCCTGGAGAACAGCCTGATGTCCGGCGCCGCCCAAGGCGGCGGGGGCGACTCCTCCGCCGACCCGACCGCCAAACTCACCGAGCTCGCCTCGGGCACGCACACCCTGCGCGTGGCCGCCGACGGCCCTGAGAAGCAGAAGGTCTCGCTCCTGGAGAGCGGCGCCGAGTACAGCCTCATCCACAACGGCACGGACGTCTGGGGCTACGACAGCAAGTCCAACGAGGTCTACCACTCCACCGCCGCCGACTCCGGCAAGGAGCAGCACGAAACCCCGGCCACGCCCAAGGACTTCGCCGACGAGGTCCTCAAATCGGTCGACGACACCACGTCGGTGAAGGTCGACGGCACCGCCCAGGTGGCCGGCCGGGACGCCTACCGCCTGGTCATCAAGCCCAAGCAGTCCGGTACGACGGTGGGCGCGATCAGCATCGCGGTGGACGCCAAGACCGGTACGCCGCTGAAGTTCACGCTCACCCCGTCGAGCGGCGGCGCGGCCGTCGTGGACGCCGGCTACACCCAGGTCAGCTTCGCCAAGCCGGCCGCGTCCACCTTCGACTTCACCCCGCCCAAGGGCGCCAAGGTCACCGAGGGCGACAAGGCCGACCGGACGGGCGGGTCCGACCGGCACGGCGACAGCGGCGAGAGCGGCAAGGGCAGCGGGACGCCCGGCAACGGCGCCCCCAAGGACCTGGCGAAGGACGGCTTCGACGTCCTCGGCAAGGGCTGGAACTCCATAGCCGTCCTCGACTCCGGCAGCAAGGGCGGCCTGCCCACGGGCTCCGCCTCCGGCAAGGCGGGCGACCTGAGCGGCTTCCTCGGCTCGCTCGGCGACCCGGTCTCCGGAAAGTTCGGCAAGGGCACCGTCTTCTCCACCCGGCTGATCAACGCGCTGATCACGGACGACGGCAAGGTGTACGTCGGCGCCGTGGACAAGGCGGCCCTGGTGAAGGCGGCGAACGCGGGCTAGCCCCTGGCGAGGGCGGCGAACGCGGGTTAGCCCCTGGTGAGGGCGGCGAACGCGGGCTCGCGAGGGGTCGGCACAGGGGCACAGGGTACGGCCGTACCCTGTGCCGCAGGCCAGGACGAATCGAGGAGCCGATGGACCGACCGTCCGCCACGGAGCGGCAGCCGGAGGACCCGGGCCCGGCCGACGACGTCCTGGGGGAGGCCGCTCCGGAGGGCGCCGCCTCCGAGGGCGACGCGTCGGGCGACGACGCCTCGGCGGGCGGGAGCGTCATCGCCACCCGCGGCCTCACCAAGCGCTACGGCGGCGGACAGCTCGCCGTGGACGGTCTCGACCTGACCGTCCCGGCGGGCAGCGTCTTCGGCTTCCTCGGTCCGAACGGCTCCGGCAAGACCACCACCATCCGCATGCTGATGGGCCTGATCACGCCGACCTCGGGCACCGCCCGGGTCCTGGGCCGCCCCATGCCGCGCGCCTCCCGTGCCGTCCTGCCGCAGGTCGGCGCCCTCATCGAGGGCCCCGCGCTGTACGGCTTCCTCTCCGGCCGGGACAACCTGCTCCGGTACGACGCCGCCGACCCGACCGCCGACCCGCGCACCCGGCGGGCGCGGGTCGGGGCAGCGCTGGACCGGGTGGGTCTGACGGCCGCCGCGGCGAAGAAGGCGCGAGCCTACTCCCTGGGCATGAAGCAGCGTCTGGGGCTGGCCGCCGCGCTGCTCCAGCCCCGGAAGCTGCTGGTCCTGGACGAGCCGACCAACGGTCTCGACCCGCAGGGCATGCGGGAGATCCGCTCCCTGGTGCGGGAACTCGCCGGAGACGGTACGACCGTGTTCCTCTCCTCCCACCTCCTCGACGAGATCGAGCAGGTCTGCACCCACGCGGCGGTGATGGCGCAGGGCCGGCTGATCACCCAGGGCGCGGTCGCCGACCTGGCGGCCGGGGCCCGCGGCCGGCTCGCGGTGACCACCCCGGACCCAGGGGAGGCGGTCCGCGTGCTCAAGGAGCAGGGCGTCACCGACGTGGTCGTGACGGAAGACCGGGTGACCGGCGAACCGCCCGAGCGCGACCTGGCCGAGGTGAACGCGGCGCTCGTCGCGGCGGGCGTCAGGGTCCGCGGCTTCACGGTCGAACGGGCCTCGCTGGAGGACGCCTTCGTGGCACTGACCGGAGAGGGCTTCGATGTCGCAGGCTGACGTGACGGCCGTACCGAACCCGGCCGTACCGAACCCGGCCGCACCGGATCCGGTCGTACGGCCGAACCCGCTGTGGACCCTCGGGCTGCTGCGCAGCGAACTGGTCACCACCCTGCGGCGGTGGCGGACCCTCGCGCTGCTGGGCGTGCTGGCCGCGGTGCCGATCCTGGTCGGCATCTCCGTGAAGATCGAGACGAGCGGCGACGGGCCGGGCGGCCGGGACGGCGGCGCGGGGCCCGCGTTCATCTCGCAGGTCACCAACAACGGGCTGTTCCTGGTGTTCACCGCGCTGGCCGCGACCCTGCCGTTCTTCCTGCCGATGGCCGTCGGAGTGGTGGCCGGCGACGCGATCGCGGGCGAGGCCAACGCGGGCACCCTGCGCTATCTCCTGGTCGCCCCCGCCGGCCGCACCCGCCTGCTGCTCGCCAAGTACGCGACGACGATGGCCTTCTGCCTGCTCGCCACCCTGGTGGTGGCGGGTTCCGCCCTCGCCGTGGGTGCGCTGCTGTTCCCCCTCGGTGACCTGACGACCATCTCGGGCACGCAGATCTCCTTCACCGAGGGACTCGGCCGCGCCCTGCTGATCGCGCTGGTGGTCGCCGCCTCACTGACCGGCATCGCCGCGCTCGGCCTGTTCGTCTCCACGCTCACCAACAGCGGTATCGCGGCGATGGCGACGACCGTCGGCCTGCTCATCACCGTCCAGATCCTCGACCAGATACCCCAGCTGCACGCACTCCAGCCGTACTTCTTCTCGCACTACTGGCTGTCCTTCGCCGATCTCGTGCGCGATCCCGTCTACTGGCACGACCTGATCAGGAACCTGGAACTGCAAGCCCTGTACGTGGCGGTGTTCGGTTCGGCGGCATGGGCGCGCTTCACGACGAAGGACATCGCCGCGTAGTCCGGGCGTACTCCGGCCGCCGCCGCACGCGCCACGGGGCGTCGGTGGCCGCACTCAGGCCGACGCGTGGGCGAACCGGGCCGGGGGAGCCTCCCCGGTGAAGAACTCCTTGGCCCGGGCCAGCGCCGCGGCGTCCCGGAGCACGTCACCGCGGGCGCTGCCGTTGCCGAGCAGCACACCGCCGAAGCGCATGCCCAGATAGGCGGCCGAGTTGTGGAGCAGGCCGGCGTACGGGTCCGCGACCGACGGCTCGTGGTCCGCCAGCGCGGCGACTCCCCACAGGGTGCGTCCCGCCATGGTCTGCTTGAAGTCGACGCCGGGCGTGCGCAGCCAGCCCGACCAGTAGTCCAGGTAGCGCTTGGTGAGGCCGGACACCGAGTACCAGTACACCGGCGAGGCGATCACGATGTCCGTCGCCGCGAGCGTGGCGTCGAGCAGCAGGCCGGCTGCGCTGTCCGAGGGCGCGCGCACATGGTCGCTGTCGCGTCGCAGGTCCACGAAGTCCGGCAGCGGATGCTCGGCGAGGCTGATCCACTGCTGCTCGACGTCGACGGGCAGTTGTTCGGCGGCTCGGCGGGCCAGGAGTTCGGTGTTGCCGTCCGAGCGGGCGCTGCCCAGCACGAACAGGAAACGGCGCGTCATGAGATCCCCCAGGTGAACAGCGTGCAGTGAATAGAGGCGTATGCATCTTATGTGCATGCATTGAATTAGGCCAGGGGTCAGGTGGTCAGCGGGCCAGCGGGCCAGGCGACCAGGGGTCGGGGCGCCAGGGGCCAGGCGGCCGGCGGGGCAGGGGGCAGGGGCCCAGGGGCCGGTGGCCACCACCGCATGGCGGCCCCTTCCTGATGCGAGGCTGTGACGTCGTGGTGACGCGTGAGCCGGGGCGAGCGGCCAGACTGGACGGTACGCACGGGTACGACCGGACGGTGACGCCGGGGGAATGAGGGCCGATGTCCCGACTCAGCCGCGAGACGAAGCGGGAAGCTCAGCAGGACGCCGAGCCGGCGGAACCGGTCGAGGTCCGTGTGACGGGCGGTGGCGCCACCGTGGACGGCGTACCGCTGTTCCCGGCACCCGGAGAGGAACCGCAGCAGACGGTGCTCAACCACCTCCAGCGCCTCGCCCGCGCCGGCGGCCGTCCCGTCCTCGCCACCGTCCATGACGCCCGTATCGGCTTTGTCGTCAGCCTCCGGGTAAACCTGGACGGCTCCAGCAGCTTCACCGGTGAGCCGGTGCGGATGGCCGTACCCGCGGAGCCGAACGCGGCCGTGCCGGTCCGGTCCGAGGCGTCGGAGCGGCGGCCCCAGGAGGACCGGCGGGCCGCTGGGCTGCGGGTCGTCGAGGAGCCGGCGATCGCACAGGCACCGCCGGCGTCGCCGCCCGCGTTCCCGCCACGAGTGGTGCCGGTGCCGGAGCCGGAGCGGTCGGCGCCGGTGCCGGAGCGGCCCGCGCCGGTGTCGGACCCGGTGGCCCTCGGCGCGGTCCGGCCGCCGACCGGGGTCTTCGGGCCGCCGCCCGCCATGGGCGGGACGTTCGTCCCGGCGGCCGTACCGGCCCAGGCGCTCAACGGGCCCCGGTCGGTGTCCCGCCCGGATACGCGTCCCCAGCCCCGCCCCGAGCCCCTCATCTCTCCCGAGGCCGTCCGCGCCCTCGACCCCGACCCCAGGCACACCCCGGCCCGCGGGTTCGACGCGGTCGCCGAGGAGGTGCTCGGGGACGAGCCGGTGACCGTGACCGTCGAGGGGGCCGCGCTGCTCACCGAGTCGGTGGCGCGCATCAACGAGGCCGTCCGGACGGGCCGTATCGAGAGGGCCGCCGAACTCGCGGAGCAGACGGTCGCCGAGGCCGCCGCCGCGTTCGGCGAGGAGCACACCGAAGTACTGCACCTGCGCGGACTGACCGCGTACATCGCCTACCTGGCGGGCGATCCGGAGCGCGCCTTCCATCTCTCCCTGGAGCTGGCCCGGCAGCACCGTCGGGCGGGCGACGGCGAGGGCGCGTACGGCAACGTGCGCAGCGCGGCCACCGCGTGGCGCGCGGTACGCGATCCGGAGTACGGACTCCGCCTCGGCCGTGACCTGATCGACCTGTGGAGCGGACTCACCACCGAGGAGGGCCCGGCGGCCGACGACGTGGAGGAACTGGACTCGGCCCGCGCCCGGATGACCCGCCTGACGGAACGCGCCCGCCGCGCGGCGGAGAACGCCTGAGCCGCCTCGGGGCCCCGCCGGGCCCGCCCCGGATCCGGCACGACATGCACGACATGCGCGACATACCGGCACGCACGCCCCGGCACCGCACCGCACAGCCCGGTGAGACCGCTACTGCACGCAGAACTCGTTGCCCTCCGGGTCGGCCATCACCGTCCACGCGCCGGCCGGCTCGGAGACGTGCCGCAGCACCGTCGCGCCCAGCGCCTCCAGGCGTGCCACCTCCTCCGACCGCGTCCCGTCCCCGGCGTGCAGGTCGATGTGGAGCCGGTTCTTGCCGGCCTTCGCCTCCGGCACCCGCTGGAACAGCAGCCGCCGCCCCAGCCCCGTCCCGCGCTCCTCGTCGTACGGGTCGTCCGGGTGCCGTACGGCGACGAGATCGCGGAAGGCGGCGCGGCCGTGGTACTCGACGGTGGCGGCACCGGGCAGCGCACCCGACTCCAGCAGGTGCTCGACGAGCGCGCTGTTGTCCTCGGCCACGTAGTGCAGCGCGGCGGCCCAGAAGTCGGCCTGCCCGTGCGGGTCACGGGCGTCGACGACGAGCTTCCAGTGCAGGGGTGCGGGCGTCTGCGTCATGCCGCCCACTTATAGCCGACGGCGCCGGGCCTCACACCGGACTCGCGGGACTCTCCGCCGCAGGTGCCGCGGGCCGTGGTAGGGCCGCTGCCGCCGCGAGCGCCCGCGCGGCACGGCGGGCGGTGCGCAGCGCGTCCCAGGTGAGCAGCGAGAGGGCGAGCCAGACGAGCGCGAAACCGGCCCAGCGTTCGACGGGCATGGCCTCATGGAAGTAGACGATGCCGAGCAGGAACTGGAAGACCGGCGCGAGGTACTGAAGGAGGCCCAGCGTGGAGAGCGGGACGCGGATCGCGGCGGCGCCGAAACAGACCAGCGGGACGGCGGTGACGATGCCGGTGGAGGCCAGCAGGGCCGCGTGCCCGGCGCCGTCGTCGAGGAAGCTGGAGTCGCCGTGGCCGGCCAGCCACAGCAGATAGCCGAGCGCGGGCAGGAACTGGATCGCGGTCTCCGCCGCGAGTGACTCCACGCCGCCGAGGTTGACCTTCTTCTTGACGAGACCGTAGGTGGCGAAGGAGAAGGCGAGGGTGAGGGAGATCCACGGCGGCTGCCCGTAGCCGACGGTCAGGACGACGACCGCGGCGAAGCCGACGCCCACCGCCGCCCACTGCGCGGGCCGCAGGCGCTCCTTCAGCAGCAGCACGCCCATGGCGATGGTGACCAGCGGGTTGATGAAGTAGCCGAGGGAGGCCTCCACCACGTGGCCGGCGTTCACGGCCCAGATGTAGACGCCCCAGTTGACGGTGATCACGGCGGCGGCGACCGCCACCAGGGCAAGTCGGCGCGGCTGGCGCAGCAGTTCGCCGGCCCAGGCCCAGCGTCGTACGAAGGCCAGGGCGGCGGCGACGAAGAGCAGGGACCACACCATGCGGTGGGCGAGGATCTCCACCGACCCGGCGGGCTTCAGCAGCGGCCAGAAGAGCGGGACCAGCCCCCACATCCCGTAGGCGGCGATGCCGTTGAGCAACCCCGTCCGCTGCTCACCCTTCGACTCGCCCTGTGATCCACCCTCGGATGTCTCGGCACCCTTCGATATCCCGGCCACCGGCCCTCCTCGTCCCCTGATTCATCGCATCTGGACGAAGGTAGCGCCGAGCGCCCCGGTCTGTCATGGCCGTATCGGTATACGGTCATGACAGACCGGGGCGAGGTCGTCGGGGCAGGTCAGCCCTTGAGTGCGGCGGCGACGGCCTCCGAGATCGGGGAGGTCGGGCGGCCGGCCAGCCGGGAGAGGTCACCGGAGTCGACGACGAGCTCGCCCTTGGCGATCGACGCGTCGACGTCGACCAGGATCCCCGCGAAGAACTCGGGCACGCCGGCGCCGGTGAGGATGCCCTGGAGCACCTCGCCGGGCACGGAGTTGTAGGCGATCTCCTTGCCGGTCTGCTCGGCGACCACGGCCGCGTACTCGGCGAAGCTCCAGGCGGTGTCGCCGCCCAGTTCGTACGTCTGGTTCTCGTGGCCCTCGCCGGTCAGCACGGCGACCGCGGCGGCCGCGTAGTCCGCGCGGGACGCCGAGGAGACCCGGCCCTCACCGGCGGCCGCGACGACCGCGTTGTGCTCCAGGACCGGTGCGAGGTTCTCGGTGTAGTTCTCGTGGTACCAGCCGTTGCGCAGCAGGGTGTACGGCAGACCGGAGGCGAGCAGCGCCTTTTCGGTGGTGCGGTGGTCGTCCACCAGGGTGGCCTTCAGGCTGCCCGGGGCGCTGGTGTACGCGAGCAGGGCCACACCGGCCGCCTTGGCCGCGTCGATGACGACCTGGTGCTGCGCGGGACGGCCCTTGTCGAACTCGTTGCCGGAGATCAGCAGCACCTTGTCGTCGGCGGCGAACAGGCCGTCGAAGGTCTCGGGGGTGTTGTAGTCCGCGACGGCGATCTTCACGCCCTTGGCCGCGAAGTCGGCGGCCTTGGTCTCGTCGCGCACGACGGCGGTGATCTGCTCGGCCGGGACCTTCTCCAGCAGCTGGTTCACGACGTGGCGGCCGAGGTGTCCGGTGGCTCCGGTGACGACGATGCTCATGGTGTGCGATCTCCTTGTGGGGTTCCGTTGTCACTAACCCTAGGAGGTGCGCTAACCAGAAGAAAGTACCCACTTTGAAGTAAGGTACTGGCATGGTCGTAAGCATCCCCGAAGGTGGTCCCGGCACCGGGAAGTACGTCGTCGCCGAGGCGATGTGCCCGTACCGGCTGGTCCTGGAGCACGTCACCAGCCGTTGGGGCGTCCTGGTCCTCATCGAACTCCTCGACCGCCCCTACCGCTTCAGCGAGCTGCGCCGCGCGATCGGCCGGGTCAGCGAGAAGATGCTGACCCAGACGCTCCAGACGCTGGAACGGGACGGTCTCGTCCACCGCGACGCCAAACCCGTCATCCCGCCCCGCGTCGACTACTCCCTCACCGACCTCGGCCGCGAGGCCGCCCAGCAGGTACGGGACCTGGCCCTGTGGACCGAGCGGCGGATGGCGGACGTGGAACGCGCGCGCGAGGCCTACGACGAGGCGAAGAAGGCCTGACGCACGAGCCGCGGCCGGAGAGGGCCTGACGCGCGAACCACAGCCGAAGGAGGCCTGACGCGTGAACCGCGGCCGGAGAAGGCCTGACGTGCGAGCGGGGTCCGGACGTGTCGTCCGGACCCCGCTCGCGGCCGCCTGCGGTCAGCCGACGACCGTCCAGGTGTCCCCGCCGGCCAGCAGCGCCGCGAGGTCGCCCTTGCCGTGCTGTGCGACGGCGGTGTCCAGCTGCTCGGACATCTGCACGTCGTAGACGGGCCTTTCCACCGCGCGGAAGACACCGACGGGCGTGTTGTGCAGGGTGTCCGGGTCGGCCAGCCGGGACAGCGCGAAGGCCGTGGTGGGGGAGGGGGAGTGGGCGTCGTGGACGAGGATCTCGGACTCGTTGTCCGCCGTCACGTCGACCACCCTCAGGTCACCGGTGAGCCGGTCCCGTACCACCCCGCGCGCGCGGTCCGCGCCGAAGCGGATGGGCTGCCCGTGCTCCAGGCGGATCATCGCCTCCTCGGCCGACTGCTTGTCCTTGAGGGCGTCGAAGGCCCCGTCGTTGAAGATGTTGCAGTTCTGGTAGATCTCGATCAGGGCCGTGCCCGGGTGCGCGGCGGCCGCGCGCAGCACCTCGGTGAGGTGCTTGCGGTCGGAGTCGATGGTGCGCGCGACGAAGGAGGCCTCGGCGCCGATCGCCAGGGACACCGGGTTGAACGGGGCGTCCAGCGAACCCATCGGTGTCGACTTGGTGATTTTCCCGACCTCCGAGGTCGGTGAGTACTGGCCTTTCGTCAACCCGTAGATGCGGTTGTTGAAGAGGAGGATCTTCAGGTTGACGTTGCGGCGCAGCGCGTGGATGAGGTGGTTGCCGCCGATGGACAGGGCGTCACCGTCACCCGTGACGACCCACACCGACAGATCCCGCCGACTGGTCGCCAGACCGGTCGCGATCGCCGGCGCCCGGCCGTGGATGGAGTGCATCCCGTAGGTGTTCATGTAGTACGGGAAACGGGACGAGCAGCCGATCCCGGAGACGAAGACGATGTTCTCCCTCGCCAGCCCCAGTTCCGGCATGAAGCCCTGTACGGCCGCCAGGATCGCGTAGTCACCGCAGCCCGGGCACCAGCGGACCTCCTGGTCCGACTTGAAGTCCTTCATGGACTGCCTGGCCTCGGCCTTGGGCACGAGCTGGAGCAGCCCTTCGGTGGCGTCCGTCACGTCAGTCATGGATGGCCTCCTTGAGCGCCGCGGCGAGCTGCTCGGCCTTGAACGGCATGCCGTTGACCTGGTTGTACGAATGCGCGTCCACCAGGTACCTCGCCCGGATGAGGGTGGCGAGCTGACCGAGGTTCATCTCGGGGATCACCACCTTGTCGTAGCTCTTGAGGACGGCGGCGAGGTTCTTCGGGAACGGGTTCAGGTGACGCAGGTGCGCCTGCGCGATCGCCTCACCGGCCGCGCGCAGCCGCCGTACCGCCGCAGTGATCGGTCCGTACGTGGAGCCCCAGCCCAGCACCAGGGTCCGCGCGCCGTCCGGGTCGTCGACCTCGACGTCGGGCACCTCGATACCGTCGATCTTGGCCTGCCGGGTGCGGACCATGAAGTCGTGGTTGGCGGGGTCGTACGAGATGTTGCCGGTGCCGTCCTGCTTCTCGATGCCGCCGATGCGGTGTTCGAGGCCGGGCGTGCCGGGGACCGCCCAGGGCCGGGCGAGGGTCTGCGGGTCGCGTTTGTACGGCCAGAAGACCTCGGTGCCGTCGTCGAGGGTGTGGTTGGGGCCGTCGGCGAACTGCACCCGCAGGTCGGGGAGCTCGGTGAGCTCCGGGATCCGCCAGGGCTCGCTGCCGTTGGCCAGGTAACCGTCGGACAGGAGCATCACGGGGGTGCGGTACGTCAGCGCGATCCTGGCCGCCTCCAGCGCCGCCTCGAAGCAGTCGGCGGGGGTCCGCGGGGCGATCACCGGGACCGGCGCCTCGCCGTTGCGGCCGTACATCGCCTGGAGCAGGTCCGCCTGCTCGGTCTTGGTCGGCAGACCGGTGGACGGCCCGCCGCGCTGGATGTCGACGACCAGCAGCGGCAGCTCCAGGGAGACCGCGAGTCCGACCGTCTCCGCCTTCAGGGCCACCCCGGGACCGGACGTCGTCGTCACCGCGAGCGCACCGCCGAACGCCGCCCCCAGCGCCGCCCCGATACCGGCGATCTCGTCCTCCGCCTGGAACGTCCGCACGCCGAAGTTCTTGTGCTTGGACAGCTCGTGCAGGATGTCGGAGGCCGGGGTGATCGGGTACGACCCGAGGAACAGCGGCAGATCCGCCTGCCGGCTCGCCGTGACCAGGCCGTAGGCCAGGGCCAGGTTCCCCGAGATGTTCCGGTAGGTGCCGACCGGGAACGCGGTGGTCGCCGGCGCGATCTCGTACGAGACCGCGAAGTCCTCGGTCGTCTCGCCGAAGTTCCAGCCCGCGCGGAAGGCCGCCAGGTTGGCTTTCATGACCTCGGGTTTGCGGGCGAACTTCTGCGCGAGGAACTTCTCCGTGCCCTCGGTGGGCCGGTGGTACATCCATGACAAGAGGCCGAGCGCGAACATGTTCTTGCTGCGCTCGGCCTCTTTGCGGGTGAGGTCGAATTCCTTCAGTGCCTCCACGGTCAGCGTGGTCAGCGGCACCGGGTGGAGGCTGTACCCGTCGAGCGAGCCGTCCTCCAGGGGCGAGGTGTCGTAGCCGACCTTCTGCATCGCCCGTTTGGTGAACTCGTCCGTGTTGACGATGATCTCCGCGCCGCGCGGCAGATCGCCGATGTTGGCTTTCA
This sequence comes from Streptomyces humi, assembly GCF_001005085.2. Classification (GTDB taxonomy): domain Bacteria; phylum Actinomycetota; class Actinomycetes; order Streptomycetales; family Streptomycetaceae; genus Streptomyces; species Streptomyces humi. The sequence continues at coordinate 21,441 of NZ_LBMU02000021.1, read as the reverse complement.
GCGCGGCCGGGTTCATCGCGACCAGCACGTTCGGCGCGTCCCCGGGGGTGAGGATGTCGTGGTCGGCGAAGTGCAGCTGGAAGGACGAAACCCCCGGCAGAGTGCCTGCGGGGGCCCGGATCTCGGCCGGGAAGTTCGGGAGGGTCGAGAGGTCGTTTCCGAAGGACGCGGTCTCCGACGTGAACCGGTCTCCGGTGAGTTGCATACCGTCACCCGAGTCCCCCGCGAACCGGATGATCACCCGGTCCAGGCGCCGGACGGATTTGACGCCGCCCGGCTTGCGCTGCTCTCCGACGACGGTTCCGTCGGCGGTTCCATCGGCCTGTTCCGTTGTCCTGCTGACCTGGCTGGTCACTGAACTGGACCTCCTTCGAGGCGGCTGTCCGGGCCTGGCCGTCCCACGGACCATCCCACCTTCAACCCTACGTCGGTTAGGGTCGCCTTCCCGTGTCCGCTCGCATGCTGGACGGCTCTTCGAGACGACCTGTCGCCCTGACTTGTCATGATTTTCCCTCCCCTGGGCTGCCTTCCGGTGCCGACACGGTGGCCGCCCGTCAGGAGTTCAGATAGGTGAGAACGGCCAGAACGCGCCGGTGGTCACCGTCGCTCGGGGAGAGGCCCAGCTTGAGGAAGATGTTGCTGACGTGCTTCTCGACGGCCCCGTCGCTCACGACCAGCTGCCGCGCGATAGCCGAGTTCGTCCGACCCTCGGCCATCAGCCCCAGCACCTCCCGCTCCCGCGGGGTCAGCCCGGCCAGCACGTCCTGCTTGCGGCTGCGCCCGAGCAACTGCGCCACGACCTCGGGATCGAGCGCCGTACCCCCCTCGGCGACCCGCACCACCGCGTCCACGAACTCCCGCACCTCGGCGACCCGGTCCTTCAGCAGATACCCCACGCCCCGGCTGGAACCGGCCAGCAGTTCGGTGGCGTAGCGCTCCTCGACGTACTGCGACAGCACCAGCACCCCGAGCCCCGGATGCGCCTTCCGCAGCCGTACGGCCGCCCGCACCCCTTCGTCGGTGTGCGTCGGCGGCATCCGTACGTCCGCCACCACGACGTCCGGCAGCGCCTCCTGCGCGTCCAGCTCGGCGATGGTCTTGACCAGCGCCTCCGCGTCTCCGACGCCCGCGACCACGTCATGTCCGCGGTCGGTCAACAGCCGGGTCAGCCCCTCCCTGAGCAGCACGGAATCCTCGGCGATGACCACCCGCACCCTGTCCTCCACGATCTCCCGGCCCCCCACACCCCGTCCGGCGTACATGCCTGCCCTGTCCGAAAGTCCAGCATTCCAGCATTCGGATCGGAGTGCGTGCGAGTAAGGGGAGGTCGCTGGCCAAAACAGGCCGCCACTCGAGTGCGGGGGCGGCGGCCGTCACCCCCAGGGTCCTTCAGCGCCGCCAGGGCAGCTCCGCCGTCACCCGGGTGGGGCCGCCGGCCGGCGAGTCCACCACCAGGATCCCGTCGACCGCGTCCAGCCGCTCGGCCAGCCCCGCCAGCCCCGACCCGCCGGACGTGTCGGCGCCGCCCACCCCGTCGTCCACGACCTGAAGCATCAGCCGGTCCTCACTGCGCCACACGTCCACCGACGCCTCGCGCGCACGCGCGTGCTTGCTGACGTTCTGGAGCAGCTCCGACACCGTGAAGTACGCGATCCCCTCGATCGCCGCCGCCGGCCGCTCCACCAGGTCGACCTCCACCCGCACCGGCACCGTGCACCGCGAGGCCACCGAGGACAGTGCCGCGTCCAGGCCCCGGTCGGTCAGCACCGCCGGATGGATGCCCCGGGCCAGGTCCCGCAGCTCCTGCAACGCGGTCTTCACCTCACCGTGCGCCTCGTCCACCATGCGCGCCGCGACCTGCGGATCCTCCCGCAGCTTCTCCTTCGCCAGCCCCAGGTCCATGGCCAGTGCCACCAGCCGCGCCTGCGCCCCGTCGTGCAGGTCCCGCTCGATCCTTCGCAGGTCGGCGGCGGCCGTGTCCACGACCACCCCGCGGTCCGACTCCAGCTCCACCACCCGCGACGCCAGCCGTGACGGCCCCAGCAGCCCGTGCACCATCACCCGGTCCACCATCGTCAGCGCCCGTACGATCCACGGCGTGGCCAGCGTGAACAGCAGCCCCACCAGCGCCGTCACGGTGATCTCGAACGGGTTGTCGAGATAGACGCTGTGGTGCGCGTCGCCGTACAGCTGGATCCCGCCCTGCCCGGCGTACACCGGGAAGACCCAGAACCACAGCGGATACGTCAGCAGGGCCCAGCCGTACGCCCAGAGGTTGAGCGCGACGACGAACGAGAACATCGACCACGGGAACTGCAAAACCGCGTACAGCAGATGACGCCAGGACGTGCCGCTCTTCAGCACCGCGCCCATCCAGGCGAAGAACCCCGGCTTGCGCATCCGCACCGGTTCCGGGTCCGCCACCCGCAGTTTCAGCAGCCCGCGCGCGCGTGCCCGCTCCAGTGCTCCGAAACCCCGGCACCCGGCGAGGGCCACCGCCAGCAGCGGAATCCCGACGAAGGTCACCAGCAGCCCCACACCCAGGGACAGCATCGTCACGGTCCACACGAACAGGGCGACACCGATCGGAAAGCCCAGCAGCACATAGCCGAACTCACGCCAGCTGCGCGCCTCGAACGGCGCCCGCAGGACGGCGGGCACCCGACGCCGACGTCCGCCGTAGGGCTCGCTGTCGCCATACGACCCATACGACCCATACGACCCGTGCGACCCGTGCGACCCGTTCTGCGAGTAGTCGTACCCGTGTCCCTGCCCGTACTCCGTGGCCATCGCCGCCGTCCCGTCCTGTCCTGTTCCAGTCACATCGGCCCTGTCCTGCCGTACCTCCACCCTGCTGTGCCTCGCACGCGCGGACCATGGAGTCCGTCGGCGTCTCGGACGGGGGGTTTTCCCCACCCCACGCGTCCTCCCCACGCGTCCGCCCCGCCCGTCCGACCTAGGACCGGTCGCGCCAGGGCAACTCGGCGGTGACCGTCGTCGGACCGCCTTCCGGGGAGTCGACGACGAACAGGCCGTCGACCGCGCCCAGCCGGTCCGCGAGCCCTCGCATCCCGGTGCCGCGGTCCAGGCTCGCCCCGCCGCGACCGTCGTCCCACACCTGGATCAGCAGCCGGTCCTCGGTCCGCCACACGTCGACCGCGGCGCTGCGCGCACCGCTGTGCTTACTGATGTTCTGAAGCAGCTCGGAGACGGTGAAGTAGGCGATGCCCTCGATCGCGGGCGCCGGCCTGGCCGGCAGGTCCGCGGTCACCTGCACCGGCACCGTGCACCGCGAGGCCACCGAGGACAGCGCCGCGTCCAGGCCCCGGTCGGTCAGCACCGCCGGATGGATGCCCCGGGCCAGGTCCCGCAGCTCCTGGAGGGCCAGCTTCACCTCACCGTGCGCCTCCTCGACCATCACGGCGGCCGCGTCCGGATCCTCCAGCAGCTTCTCCTTCGCCAGGCCCAGCCCCATCGCCAGGTTGACGAGGCGGGCCTGCGCGCCGTCGTGCAGATCCCGTTCGATCCGGCGGAGATCGGCGGCGGCCGTGTCCACGACCACCCCCCGGTCGGACTCCAGTTCGGCGATCCGGCGCTCCAGCTCGTCGGACGGCGACAGCAGACCGCGGACCATCGCCCGGTCCACGTTCGCGAGCCCGCGCGCGATGAACGGCAGCACCGGCCACAGCACGAACAGCGAGGTCAGCGTCACGCAGAAGGTGAGGACGCCCCAGGGCAGCCGGATGAAGTCGTACAGCAGCGTCCGCCAGCCCACCGGATCCTTCAGCGTCATCCAGAGCCGCTGCGAGCCCCCACCGCGCTTGCCCCACGGCATCGGCGTCGGCTCGTCCACCCGCACCCCGAGCAGCCCGCGCGCGCGTGCCCGTTCCAGCTTCCCCAGCTGCCGGGCGCCCAGCAGGGTGGCGGCGAGCAGCGGAATGCCGATCACCGTGAGCGTCAGGATGCCGCTCACCCACAGCGTCGTCGTCACGTACACGAAGCCGAACAACGACATCGGCAGGTTCAGCAGAAGGTGCGCGATCTCCTTCCAGGTGTGACCGTCGTAGGCGAAGCGCACGGGCGGCAGCCGCTCACGGTCGTCTCCGCCGTCGACGGAGCTGAGGGATCGGGGTACGGGTGCGGTCATGTGCGCCAGCGTGCCGTGTGCCGTGACGCCGCGCCATGGAGTTCGCCGCCCGGGTCACCCTGGGGAAAACCCCACCAGTGGGCTCCCGCATCATGTCCCACCGTGTGACGGCCTGCTTACCGTGTCTTTATCAGGGCCTAGACTCCCGTGCGTACAGATCGTCGAATCGGGAGTCGGCCGAGGTCACGGACCGAGGTCGGGACGACGGGCCGGGCCGGGCGCGCTGCCTGTCGAGGGAGTGAGGGACGGACGATGCGGGAGACGGTGGGTGGCGAACCGACCGTGGCCGTCGCGGCGGGCTACTTCGCGTCCTACTCGGTCGTGGGGCTGCTGACCGTTGTCGGCGTGCTCTTCGTCGCCGTCGCCTTCGGGGCCGGCCGGCTGCTGCGCCCGGTGGTCCCCACCCCCGAGAAACTCCTCACCTACGAGTGCGGCGTCGACCCCGTCGGCGAGGGCTGGGCCCACACCCAGGTCCGCTACTACGTCTACGCCTTCCTCTACGTCATCTTCGCCGTCGACTCGATCTTCCTGTTCCCCTGGGCGACGGTCTTCGCCGCCCCCGGCTACGGTGCGGCCACGCTCGTGGAGATGTTCATCTTCCTCGGCTTCCTCACCGTCGGCCTGCTGTACGCATACAAGAAGGGCGTCCTGACATGGACGTGATGCCGGAGCCCGTCCCGCTGCCGGAGCCGCAGAGGCTGGGCGCCCTCGCCCGCCTCGCCCCCGAGCCGATGAAGGTCGTCCTCAACTGGGGCCGCCGCTACTCGCTCTGGGTCTTCAACTTCGGCCTCGCCTGCTGCGCGATCGAGTTCATCGCCGCGTCGATGGCCCGCCACGACTTCATCCGCCTCGGCGTGATCCCCTTCGCGCCGGGTCCCCGCCAGGCCGACCTGATGGTGGTCTCGGGCACGGTCACGGACAAGATGGCCCCGGCGGTCAAGCGCCTGTACGAGCAGATGCCCGAACCGAAGTACGTCATCTCCTTCGGCGCCTGCTCGAACTGCGGCGGGCCGTACTGGGACTCCTACTCCGTCACCAAGGGCGTCGACCAGATCATCCCCGTCGACGTCTACGTCCCCGGCTGCCCGCCGCGTCCCGAGGCCCTCCTCCAGGGCATCCTGAAACTCCAGGAGAAGATCGCGGCGGAGTCCCTCCGCGAGCGCTACGGCACCCAGCGCCCCTCTGCCGCGGCCCTCCAGAGCGGCCTGGTGCGCCCCCCGGCCCCGGCGGAGGAGGGGGACGCGCGATGACCGCCCCGACCGGCTGGCTGCCGGCCCCCGTAGAGGAGCTCTTCGGCCCCGACGCGACAGCGGAGGAGTCGTACGGGGTGCTGACGGTCGACGTCCCGCCGTCCTCCTGGCTCGCCGCCCTGGAAGTCGCCCGTAGGACCCTCTCCTGCACCTACTTCGACTGGCTGAGCGCGGTCGACGAACCCGGCACCGGCTTCCGCGTCTCCGCCCACGTCGTCGCGCTCGCCCCGGTCCGCCGCCTTCTGCTGCGTACGACGGTGCCGCACACCGCCCCCGAACTCCCGTCCGCCGTCGACGTCTACGCGGGCGCCCGCTGGCACGAACGCGAGACCCACGAGATGTTCGGCGTCCGCTTCACCGGCCACCCCGGCCTCGACCACCTCCTCCTCCCGGAAACCTTCGAGGGCCACCCCCTGCGCAAGGACTTCGTCCTGGCCGCCCGGGTCGCCAAGGCATGGCCCGGCGCCAAGGAACCGGGCGAGTCCGACCACGGCGGCCCGAAGCGCCGCCAGATGCTTCCCCCGGGCGTCCCCGACCCCAATGAGTGGGGCCCCCTCAAGGGCCAGCTCCCGCCCGCCCCCGCCCGCCCGGCCCGTACCGCCGGCACCCGCCCGGCCGCCGCTGCCGGCGACCGCCCGGTACGACGCGCACGCACCGCGGCCCAGGGCTCGGCGAGCCAGGCGGCGGAGACGCCCGAGGCCGCGGGCTCCCGTGCTCCGGAGGCAGCGCAGCCCGAACCCGGGCCGACGACCACCCCACGCCGCTCCCGCACCGCCAGCGCCGGCTCCGCTTCCCAGCGGGCGGCTTCCACGGAGCAACCACCGACGTCTCCACGCCGGACACGCACGGCAAGCGCCGGATCCGCTTCCCAACGCCACGCTCCCACGGAGGAGACGACTCCGGAGCGTCCCGGCGCCGGGCGGACCGAGGCCGGGGGGGCTGGGGCCGAGGCCGGACGGACCGAGGCCGAGAGGGCCGGGGCCGAGGCCGCCGGGCAGACCGAGGCTGAGCAGACCGCGGTCGAGCGTCGCGAGGCCGGAGTGGAATCGACCGGCGCGGAACAGGCCGGAGCGGAGCAGGCCGGGGTGGAACCGACCGGGGCGGAACAGGCCGGGTTGGGACAAACCGGGTCGGAACAGACCACGGCCGAGCAGGCTGCCGTGGGAGAGGCCGTCTCGGGCGAGGCCGCTCAGGCGGCGGGGGGCCGGGAGGCGGGAACGCCGTCGGCTCATCGGGGTCCGCGTCGGGCGCGTACCGCCTCGAGCGGTTCCGCCTCGCAGCGCGCGGCGGAGACGGCGGCGGCGCCGGAAACGGCCACCCAGCCGCGGCCCTCGCGCAGCGCGGACGCGCCGTGGCACCACGCTCGCCCCGCTTTCGACGAGCCCGGACCGGCCGAGCGGCGCCCGGCGCCGACCGAGCCGAACGAATCGCCTGGGCCGACCGGGACCGAACCCGGAGCAGAAACCGGGGCCGAACCCGCGACCGAGAAGTCTCCGGTCTCGGACAGCTCGGCTTCTGAAGGCCCGGCTCCTGAGGGCCCAACCGGTGAACGCGCGGCCCCCGAAGCGACCGAAGCGACCGAAGCGTCAGAAGCGTCAGAAGCGGCCGACGCCTCCGAAGCGGTCGAAGCCTCCGCACCCGACTCCCCTCCTGACCTCGACGCCCCCGACAAGGTCACGCCAGACCAGGCCATCCACGAGCAGGCCGCCCCCGACAACGCCGATCCCGAACAACCGCCCCGTGACGACCGCCCAGGAGGCTCGCAGTGAACGACGCTCTGGACGTCGCCTTGCGACTCCTCGTCGTGTTCGTCGTCTTCCTTACCTTCCCCCTGATCGTCGGTCAGACCGAGCACAAGGTGATGGCCCACATGCAGGGCCGCCTCGGCCCGATGTACGCCGGCGGCTTCCACGGCTGGGCCCAGCTGATCGCCGACGGCGTGAAGTTCGCGCAGAAGGAGGACGTGGTCCCGGCGGGCGCGGACCGCCGTGTCTTCCAACTGGCGCCCGCGGTGGCCCTCCTCCCGTATCTCCTCGTACTGCTGGCCATCCCCATCGGACCCGGCGAGGGCGCCGTCGGCCAGGCCCTGGACGCGGGTGTGTTCTTCGTGCTGGCCGTCATGGGCGTCGGCGTCCTCGGCTCGCTCATGGCCGGCTGGGCCAGCGCCAACAAGTTCTCCCTCCTCGGCGGCCTGCGCACCGCCGCTCAGCTCCTCGCCTACGAACTCCCGATGCTGCTCGCCGCCGCCTCCGTGGCGATGGCGGCCGGCACGGTCTCCCTGCCGGGCATCGTCGGTGCCTTCCACTGGTGGTGGCTGCCCTGGCAGATCACCGGCGGACTGGTGTTCTTCGTCGCCGGGCTCGCTGAGCTCCAGCGGCCGCCGTTCGACATGCCCGTCGCCGACTCGGAGATCATCTTCGGCGCGTACACCGAGTACACCGGTCTGCGCTTCGCCCTGTTCCTGCTCGCCGAGTACGCCGGGATCGTCGTCCTGTGCGGTCTGACCACCGTGCTCTTCCTGGGTGGCTGGCACGGGCCGTGGGGCGCCGATGGTCTCGGCTGGCTGTGGACCCTGCTGAAGACGGCCCTCCTCGCCTTCGTCGTGATCTGGCTCCGCGTCACCTACCCCCGCCTGCGCGAGGACCAGCTGCAAAAGTTCTCCTGGACCCTGCTCGTCCCCCTTTCTCTCGCTCAGATCGCCCTCACCGGCATCGTCAAGGTGGTGATCTCCTAGTGGCCCCCATCCCCGGCTCCGGCCTCGCCAAGGGCCTGGCCGTCACCCTGCGCACGATGACCCGGAAGTCGGTCACCGAGCAGTACCCGGACGCGCTTCCCGACCTCCCGCCCCGTACCCGGGGCGTGATCGGCCTGTTCGAGGAGAACTGCACGGTCTGCATGCTCTGCGCCCGTGAGTGCCCCGACTGGTGCATCTACATCGACTCCCACAAGGAGACCGTCCCGGCGGCGGCCCCCGGTGGCCGGGAACGCAGCCGCAACGTGCTGGACCGCTTCGCCATCGACTTCTCCCTGTGCATGTACTGCGGTATCTGCATCGAGGTCTGTCCTTTCGACGCTCTGTTCTGGTCCCCCGAGTTCGAGTACGCCGAGACCGACATCCACGAGCTCACCCATGAGCGGGACAAGCTCCGTGAGTGGATGTGGACGGTCCCCGCACCGCCCGCCCTCGACCCCGGTGCGGAGGAACCGAAGGAGATCGCGGCCGCCCGCAAGACCGCCGAGAAGCTCGCCGCCGCGCAGCGGGAGCCGTCCGCCTACCGCGCCGAACCGGGGGAGGGGGAGTCGTGACCGCCATGACCCAAGCGCCGCACGGCTTCCTCTCTCCGACCGGCGTGGAGGTCGCCTTCCTCCTCGTCGGCCTGGTCACCTTCGGCGCCGCGCTCGTCACGGTGACCACGCGCCAGCTGGTGCACGCCGCTCTGTGGCTGGTGGTCGCCCTTGGGGGGCTCGCCGTCGAATACCTGCTTCTCACCGCCGAGTTCATCGCCTGGGTGCAGGTGCTCATCTATGTGGGTTCCGTCGTCGTCCTCCTTCTCTTCGGTCTGATGCTCACCAAGGCCCCGATCGGCCGCTCCCCGGACGCCGACTCCGGCAACCGCTGGTTCGCGCTGGCCGTCGCCGTGTGCGCGGCGGCCGCTCTGGTCTGGGTGGTCGTCGACGCCTTCCGTACCACCTGGATCGACCTGGGGGGCGCCGCCGCCGGCTCGACGAAGGTCACCGGTGCGAGCCTCTTCCAGAACTGGGTCCTGCCCTTCGAGGCCCTTTCCGTCCTCCTCCTCGCGGCCCTGGTCGGGGCGATCGTCCTGTCCCGGAAGGCCAATGCGGATCCGACCCCGCCTCCTGTGAACGGCCGAGCGGTCACGCAGAGTTCCCCCTCGGTCACGAATCGCGGAATTCACCCGATCGAGCAGGAAGGCGCCCGCTGATGCACCTCGCCGATCCCGCCGTTCTCTCCGCCCTCCTCTTCTGCACCGGCCTGTACGGCGTCCTCGCCCGCCGCAACGCGATCCTGGTCCTGATGTCGGTCGAGCTGATGCTCAACGCCGTCAACCTCAACCTCGTCGCCTTCGACGTCTGGCTGAGCAAGGCCGCCCGGGACACCCTGCACTCCGGCCAGGCCCTGACCCTGTTCACCATCGCCATCGCCGCCGCCGAGATCGGCATCGGCCTGGCGATCGTCCTCGCCGTCCACCGCAACCGCGGCACCGCCGACATCGACCGGCTCCGCGACACCGCCGAAGGCCACGAGGACGGCACGGCCGGCACGCCCACGGACGCGGCGGCCGACGAGAAGGCTGAGGCCACCGCGTGACCACGACCACCCTCGCCGTCCTCGTCCCTCTCCTGCCGTTCCTCGGCGCCGTGACCGGCCTGCTCCTGGGGCGCACGGCCCCCGGGTTCGTCCGCCCGCTCGCGGTCCTGCCGACGCTCGCCGCACTGGCCCTGGCCTGCACGGTCGCCGTCGACCAGGGCGGCGGCCGGGCCATCGAGACGCACACCGAACTCACCCCGACCGGTTCGGTCCCGATCGAACTCGCCCTGTACATCGACGGCTTCGCCGCCCTGGTAGCCGTCCTGGTCGCCTTCGTCGCCACCTGCGTACAGATCTACTCGACCGGCTACCTCCGCGACGACCCGCGCTACCCCTCGTATGCCGCCCTCGTATCCCTGTTCACCTCCGCGATGCTGCTGGTCGTCTACTCCGGCGACCTGATCGTGCTGCTGGTCGGCTGGGAAGTCATGGGCATCTGCTCCTACTTCCTTGTCGGCCACTACTGGGAGACCCCCGAGGCGCGTGCCGCCTCCATCAAGGCATTCCTGGTCACCAAACTCGGCGACGTGCCGTTCCTGATCGGCCTGTTCGCGCTGGCCACCGACGCCGGATCGTTCCGCGTCACCACCGTCCTCTCCACGGTCGCGCACGGCGGCCTGCACCACCCGGCCCTGGTCGGGCTGCTCCTCCTGTGCGGCGTGGCGGGCAAGTCGGCGCAGTTCCCGCTGCACACCTGGCTCCCCGACGCGATGGCGGGCCCGACCCCCGTCTCCGCGCTGATTCACGCCGCGACGATGGTCGCCGCCGGTGTCTACTTCGTGGCCCGTCTCCTTCCGGTCTTCGAGGCCAGCGCGGCCGTGATGGTCGTCCTCGCGGTGATGGGCGCCGTCACGATGGTGGGTTCTGGTCTCGCCGCCCTCGCCCAGGACGACATCAAACGCGTCCTCGCCTACTCGACGATCGGGCAGCTCGGCTACATGACCGGCGCCCTCGCCGTCGGCGACCGTGGTGCCGCCGTGTTCCACCTCCTGTCCCACGGCGCCTTCAAGGCGTTGTTGTTCCTCGCGGCCGGCGTGGTCATCCATGCCGCCGGCACCAACTCGCTCGCCGTCATGTCCCGCACGTCCGGCCTGCGGGACCGCGTCCCGGACGCCTACTGGACGATGACCGTGGCCCTGCTCGCGCTCGCCGCGATCCCGCCCTTCAGCGGCTTCTTCTCCAAGGAGTCCGTCCTCGGCGCCGCCGAGCACGCGACGACCGGTCACGCCGAGCACGTCCCCGGCAGCGCCGGCTGGATCGTCCTCGTGGCGGGCCTGGTCACCGCGCTGCTCACCGCCGCGTACGCGACCCGGCTGTGGCTGCTGGCCTTCCGAGGCCAGGGAGCCGAGGCCCCGGACCACGGCAGGCAGCCGCTGTCCATGACGGTGGTGCTGTGGGTGCTGGCCGTTCCGTCCCTCGCCTTCGGTGGCTTCGCCTACCGTTCACTGCCCGGCTGGTTCGACGGCCGTGCCCTCGCCCCCACCCTCACCACCTCGGTCCTCGGCACCGGCCTCGCGCTAATCGGCGGACTCCTCATCTACGGTGCCTGGCTGCGCACCCGGACGGCGGCGGCGCGGGTTCCGCTGGGCGCCGTCGCCGCCCACCCCGAGGGCGATGCGGCCCTGGTCGAGGCCGAGGCCATCGCCGCCCACGCTCCGGCGTTCGGCGACGTAGCCTACGCACCCGACCCGGCCGACCCCGGCCGGGCCCTGCTCGGCCCGCTGCACCGGCACGCGGCCGAGGGCTTCCACCTGGACGCCCTGTACGACGTGCTGTTCGTCCGCCCGGTCCTGGCCGCCGCGAGCCTCGTCCGGTTCCTCGACCGTGAGGTCGTCGACACCTACGTCCGCGGAGCGGGAGCCCTGCCCCGCCTGCTTGGCGCCGCCGTCCGGCGGGCCCAGACCGGCAACGTCCAGACCTATGTGAGCGCGCTGCTCGCCGGCACCGTCGTCCTGGCGGTCGCCGTCCTCCTCGTCGCCACGGGAGCGTGAGCAGGCGTGATCGATATCAGTGAATCCGTGATGCAGTTCCTTCTGGCATTGATCGTCGTCGGCCCGCTTCTGGGCGCCGTCGCCGCTCTGCTGCCCGCCCCGCCCGGACTGAAGGGCACGTCACCCGAGCAGGCCGTGCTCCGGCACGGTGTGACCGTCACCGGCGCGATCCTGCTCGCCGCGATCGTCCTCGCACTCGGCTTCGACCACGGCCATCCGTCGAGGATGCAGGCCACGACCGACATCAGCTGGATCCCCGCACTCGACGTGCGCATCCACCTCGGCATCGACGGCATCTCCCTCCCCCTCGTGGTCCTGACCGCGCTGCTGACCTTCCTCTGCGCGCTGTACTCGTACTTCAACATGCCCGCGGGCCCGTCCCCGAAGGCCTTCGTCGCGCTGCTGCTCGTCCTGGAGTCCGGCACCCTCGCGACCTTCGCCGTCCTCGACCTGCTGCTCTTCTTCCTCGCGTTCGAGACCGTGCTCATCCCGATGTACTTCCTCATCGCCCGCTGGGGCGGTGAGGGACGGACCCGGGCCGCCTGGAGGTTCATCCTCTTCACTCTGCTCGGGTCCGTCGTCATGCTGCTCGGCCTGCTCCTGATCGGAATCAAGGCGGGCACGTTCGACATGGTGGCACTCGCCACTGACAACGGCCGGTCACTGACCGCATCCGTGCAGGTCATCGCCGTTCTGGCGATCGGGATCGGACTTGCGGTGAAGACCCCGATGTGGCCCCTGCACAGCTGGCTGCCGGACGCCCACACCGCCGCGCCGACCGTCGGCTCGGTGATGCTGGCCGGTGTCCTGCTGAAGATGGGAACGTACGGGTTCGTCCGCATCCTGCTACCGGTCGCGCCGGACGGCTTCCGCACCTTCGCGCCCTACCTCGCCGCCCTCGCCGTCGTCGGGATCATCTACGGGTCCCTGGCCTGCCTGAACCTGGCCAAACGGGGTGCACGGGGCGACCTCAAACGGCTGATCGCGTACTCCTCCGTCGGCCACATGGGCTTCGTCCTGCTCGGCATCGCCACCATGACCCCGACCGGCGTCAACGGCGCCCTGTTCGCCAACATCGCCCACGGGCTCATCACCGGCCTGCTGTTCTTCCTGGTCGGCGGCCTGAAGGACCGCACCGGAACCACCGACCTGGACACCCTCTCCGAGAGCACCGGCGCCGCGCTGTACGGCAAGGCGCCGCGCCTCGGCGGGCTGCTGGCGTTCGCCGCCGTCGCCTCGCTCGGACTGCCCGGACTCGCCGGGTTCTGGGGCGAGATGCTGGCCCTGTTCGGTGCGTTCGAGCCAGCCGCCGGACTCAGCCGCCCGGCCTTCCTGACCTTCATGGCGATCGCCGCCTTCGGCACCCTGCTGATCGCCGCCTACATGCTGGCCGTGGTCCGCCGCGTCTGCATGGGCGCCGTACCGCAGGACGCGCCGCGGCTCGCCGACGTCCGCACGTACGAGTTCGCGGCCTGGACCCCCCTCGTCGTCCTCACCGTCGTCGCCGGACTGTGGCCCAGGGCCCTGCTCGGCCTGACCGACCCGGCCGTGCAGCAGCTCCTCGCAGGAGGCACCCGATGAGCGCCCTGGCCGCCCAGCCCCTGGCCGCGAACCTCGTCCAGTCCGTCGACTGGCTCGCCATCGCCCCGCCCACCCTCACCGCGGTCGTCGGTCTCGCCGTCCTGATCGCCGACCTGTTCGTGCCCGAAACGAGGAAACCGCTCCTCGGCTGGGTGTCGGTCGCCGGACTCGCAGCGGCCGCCGCCCTGTTGCTCCCGCTTCTGGACCACGATCGCAGCACCTTCTGCCTGAACGGCGCCCCGCGCGCGTGCAGCTACACCGCGGACCGGTTCACCCTGGTCGTGCAGTTCCTGGTCCTCGGCGGCGCCCTGCTCACCGCCCTGCTGTCCCTCACGGCTCTCAAGGACGGCCGGAGCCGCTACCCCCAGGGCGAGTTCTGGTTCCTGCTGCTCTCCTCGGCCGCGGGTGCCGCCCTGCTGCCCGCCTCCCGGGACCTCGCCACCCTGATCGTCGCCCTGGAGGTCGCCTCCCTGCCCGCCTTCGCCCTCGTCGGCATCCGGCACGGCGACAGACGGTCCTCCGAAGCGGCCCTGAAGTTCTTCCTGTCCTCGGTGACCGCGACCGCCGTCAGCCTCATGGGCGTCAGCTTCGTGTACGTCACCACCGGCAGCCTCTACCTCACCCAGGTCGCCGACCGTATCCAGCACGTCGACGGACAACTGCACACCCTCGCCCAGACGGGTGTCGTCCTCACCCTTGTGGGCTTCGCGTTCAAGACAGCCGCCGTGCCGTTCCACTTCTGGGTGCCCGACACCTACGTCGGCGCCCCGCTCCCGATCGCCTCCTACCTGTCGGTCGTCGGCAAGGCCGTCGGCTTCTCCGGCCTGATCCTGGTCACCGTCGTCGCCTTCCCGTCGTACGCCGACGTCTGGGGACCCGCGCTCGCCGTCCTGGCCGCCCTCACCATGACCGTGGGCAACGTCGCGGCCCTGCGCCAGCAGGCCACGCGCGCGTACAGCGCGGTACGACTGCTCGCCTGGTCGTCGGTGGGCCAGGCCGGCTACCTGCTGGTGCCGATCGCCGCCGCCGGATACACCGAGGACGCCCGGAAGACCGTCGGCTCCACCGTCGCCTACGCCCTCATGTACGCGGCCGTCAACCTCGGCGCCTTCGCGGTGGCCGCCCTGGTGGCGCGCACACGGCACCTGAACCGCGTCTCCGACTACCGCGGCCTGTACGCCAGCAACCCGCTCACCGCGCTGCTCCTGGCGTTCTTCCTGCTGTGCCTGGCCGGACTCCCGCCCGGCGTCATCGGACTGTTCGCGAAGGTCACCGTCTTCTCGACGGCCGTCGACGCGGGCCTCGGCTGGCTGGCCGTCGTCATGGCAGTCAACGTCGTGATCGCCCTCTACTACTACCTCCAGTGGGCGACCCTGCTGTTCCGCGCCCCTGAGGGCGAACCGGCCCAGCACGCCCTCCCGGCCCCCCTCACGGCCGCGCTCGCCCTCACCGGCGCCCTCGGCATCGCACTGTCCGGAGCACCGCAGCTGGTGCTGCGCTTCGCAGGCACCGGCCTGTTCTGACGCCCTCACGCGCGCGTGAGGGCGTGCCCGCGCATGGCGCGCCGTGCCTCACCCGGACGGCTCACGCGGCGCACAGCGGGCACAAGGGAACTAGTGGCCGCCGCCTGGCGTTGACCAGTGCGGGAGGGTCCACTGGACGTGGCACCACGACACCGGTGGCATCGCAGACCGGAAGGCAGCAGCGCAGGCAAAGGGTTCCCCTGCCGCACGACTTGGAGGGCGTACCGTGCACCGCCGGCACAACGGGCTCAGGACCGCAGTTCTCCTCGGGGGACTGTCGGCACTCATCATCGTCATCGGCAGCTTCTTCGGCCGGACGGGTCTGATCATCGCGGTCCTCGTCGCCCTCGGCACGAACGCGTACGCGTACTGGAACAGCGACAAGCTCGCGCTACGCGCGATGCGCGCGCGCCCGGTGAGCGAGTTCGAGGCCCCAGCCCTGTACCGGATGGTCCGGGAGCTCTCCACCCAGGCCCGGCAGCCCATGCCCCGCCTGTACATCTCCCCGACGGAGGCGCCGAACGCCTTCGCGACCGGCCGCAACCCACGCAACGCCGCCGTGTGCTGCACCGAAGGCATCATGCGCATCCTGGACGAACGTGAACTGCGCGGGGTCATCGGCCACGAACTGAGTCACGTCTACAACCGCGACATCCTCATCTCGTCGGTGGCCGGCGCCCTCGCCTCCGTGATCATGTTCCTGGTCAACTTCGCCTGGCTGATCCCCGTCGGCCGTTCGGACGACGACGACGGCCCCGGCTTCCTCGGCCTGCTGCTGATCATGATCCTCGGCCCGCTCGCCGCCTCCCTCATCCAGCTCGCCATCAGCCGCTCCCGGGAGTACGAGGCGGATGCCTCCGGAGCCCAGCTCACCGGCGACCCGCTCGCCCTGGCCAGCGCGTTGCGCAAGCTGGAGGCCGGCACCAAGCAGCTTCCGCTTCCTCCGGAGCCCCGGATCGAGACCGCGAGCCATATGATGATCGCGAACCCCTTCCGCCCGGGGCAGGGACTGTCGAAGATGTTCTCGACGCATCCGCCGATGGCGGAACGGATCGCCCGGCTAGAGAAGATGGCAGGTCGCCCTCAGTGAAGACCATCCTGAACGTCATTTGGCTCGTCCTGAGCGGCTTCTGGCTGTTCCTCGGGTACCTTCTCGCTGGCGTGATCCTCTGCATCACGATCATCGGCATCCCGTTCGGGATCGTCCCTCAGGGTGCAGCATCGCGCTCGGGTCGACTCGCCCTTCGATGATCATCGGCGGTAGGAGCTGAGGTTCGGGAAGAGGAGTCTGCTCCACGTCCGACAGCGCCGCGTTCACGCGGGTCCACGTGTCATCGGATGTCCAGGCGTTGAAGTGCTTCGAGGCCTGGATTGTGGCGCCGGTGTCCTTGATCACTTCAGGCCACGATTTGCCGGTACGTGCCTTGTAGAAGATGGCGTCCAAGGATCGGCGGACGGTGCCCCTGCGGCCCTTGGGCAGTAGGGGAGCGACCCTGGCCCATTCCTCGTCGGAGAGGCCGGCGACCGGGATTCCGAGACCACTGGTTGCGTACCAGGCCCGCACGGTGCACGGGACACCGCCACGTCGATCGTCCGGGACGGGCCCTGTGATCGTGACCTTCAGTTCCAGGATGGACAAGATGGCCGCTTGTTGCTCCGGGGCCATGTTCGGGAACGACTCCTTCGCCATGGCAGCCAGGGCGATCAGATCACGCGCACGCTGGTCCGACTCCTCCATCTCGGTCAGCCATTCGGCCGCTTCATCACGCAGATTCTGAAGCTGCTGGAGTTCCTCGTTCAGCACGGCCGTGGCTGTCTCGATGGCATCAGCTGACTTGCTCTGTTTGGCGGTGGCCACGATGACGGCGGCAATCGATGCGTTCATGCCCTCGATCTGCCGGTCAAGGTCGGCGATCCGGTCGCCCAGGGCGGCGGTGTCGCCTTCCGCCATCCCGATCCACTCGGCAGCCAGCGTCTGAAGTTTTTCGGTGTCGCTCGCGATTTCAGTGACGCGGGTCCAGACATGCGCCTCAAGAGCGTCAGCGTCGATGCGAGAGCAGCCGCATGACTTCTGGCTGAGATCCTTGGGCGCGATTCCGGTGCACCGGTAGAACCGGGCGTACTCACCGTCGATTTCGTTGCTCATCCCTGAGTACGTCCGCTGGCAGAGGCTCATGATTCGGCCGCTCAGCGGATAGAAGGAGAGTTGCCCGCTACTGTGCTTTGCGGTCTCGTCAACCTTGCGCCGTAGCTCAGCGCTCTGTTCCTCGGTCAGGATCCGAGGAAGCTCGATCCTGATCGAGTTACCCCATAGGGGGGTGCCGTCCTCGTCGGTCTTGGCATGCTTCCCGCGAAAGACGAGCACGGCATCAAGCACAGGCGTCGACATCACTCGATCACGGAGGTTGTCACGCGTCCAGGACTTGCCCGTGCGGGATTTGGTCCCCTCTGAGTTCAGACGGATCGTGGCTTTGCGGAGGTTGAGGCCCTCGCGGACGACCAGGTCGTACACGCGCTTGATGACCTTCGCCTCATCCTCGTCGACCACCAGGTACGAGCCGGGAGTTCCCTTGTTGGCGATGCGATAGCCGTAGGGAGGGCGCCCACCGATGTGCGCGGCCGGCGTGAGTTCTGCCTTCTCCTGCAACCCGCCCTGGGTGCGGTCTCGGATCGTCTCCCACTCGGTCTCTGCGTAGTCGGCATCGCGGCGCATCTTCTTGCGCCCCTCGGCCGTCGTGTTGTCGTAGTCGTCGGCGACCACGGCGACGTAAACGCCGATGTCTTCGAGGGCCCACACCCAACGCCAGAAGGCGCGGCCCTTACGACCGATCACACGGCCGTCCGGCACCACCACAATGTCGAACGGGCGCGGAGTCTGCTGAGCGTCATCCATGAGGCGTTTGAGATCACCTCGGGCAGCAGCTTCCAGGGACCCCGAGACTCCCTCGTCCTTGTAGGTCCCGGCATGCGCCCACTGCTTAAGCGCGATGTGCCTTGTTGTCTTGCGGCTTTGCCTGGCTACGCCGTAGCCCTTCTTCTGCTCCTCGGTCGAGACGCGGAGGTAGTCGACGGCACGCAGCGAGCGTGTGCCGACCACCCGAGCAGTGGTCCCGATGGGTGAGCGCAGGGCTGTGCTTTTATTGGACACGTCGACTCCCAATCAGTCGGCCAGCCCCGGGGCGGTGCCAGCCGCTGCCGGGGCGTCTGTCTCTAACTCCACTTTACTGCCACATACTGACGTCTCATCAGGTCTTCGGTTATTTCGTAGGCGCCTGGTTCGGGGTCCGAAGAGGGGCCTTGACCCCTGATCTTGGACACACGAGACAGGCTCGCTGCCCGGATACGGGCCGTGCACCGGGAATCGGACGGCACCTACGGCGTCCCCAGGATCACTGCCGAGCTCCGCGAGGACGGTGATCGCGTCAACCACAAGCGGGTCGCGCGCGTGATGCGGAGCATCAATCTCGCAGGCGTGCGGCTGCGTCGCCGCCACCGCACCACGGTCCCGGACCCGTCCGCGGCGAAGGCCCGGACCTGATCGGCCGCGACTTCACCGCGGCCGAGCCGAACACGAAGTACGTGGGTGACATCACGTATCTCCCCGTGGACGGCGGGAAGTTCCTCTACCTGGCCACCGTCATCGACCTCGCCTCGCGCCGCCTCGTCGGCTGGGCGATCGCCGATCATATGCGGACCGATCTCGTCACCGACGCTCTGATCGCCGCTGAACGCACCCGCGACAGCCTGACCGGGGCGATCATGCATGTCGATCACGGGGCCCAGTACACGAGCCGGGCCTTCGCCGACGCCTGCCGCAGAGCCGGCGTCCGCCAGTCCATGAGCGCGATCGGCTCCAGCGCTGACAACGCACTCGCGGAATCGTTCAACGCAACGTTCAAACGCGAAACACTCCAGGGCCGCAAGCACTGGTCGAGCGAGCGCGAGGCCCGCCTCGACGCGTTCCGCCGGCTCCACCGCTACAACACAAGACGCCGTCACTCCCGCCTCGGACACCGCAGCCCCATCGCCTACGAAACAGCACTCCGAGAAGCACCAACTACCCCGACCCAAGCCGCATAAGCCGTGTCCAGGATTCGGGGTCAAGCCCCGATCTGCCTCCGGCCCCTGACTGCCGCCCCGCTGGCGCGGATGGGGCGCTGGATCGGCAGCCTGGAGATCATCAGGACGAGCCGAGTCCGACTGTGTCGTCACGATCGAAGCGGCACCAGACCGTTTTGCCGCCGCCTGGTTTCGGCGTCCACCACACCGCCGTCGCCATCCGCTGGGCGAGCATCAGTCCACGGCCGCTGTCGGCCAGGACCGCCTCCGAGAACTCCGTCACCAACTCGGGCGAGTAGAAGTCGCCCATGGGCAGCAGCGGGGGCGTGGAGTCCTCGTCCGCAACCCCGAAGAACAGCCACTTCGGGTAGAGCTTGAAGGTCACGTCGATGCGCCGAGCGCCACCGGCATGGGCCCGGCAGCGATCCGGCACAGCGTGATTCACCACGTTGCCGACCAGCTCCGTGACGAGCAGCCGTGCGTCATACATGACGTCGTCCGGAACCGCGCCACGAAGAAACACGGACGTCGTGTCACGCGCGATGCGTCCCGTGCTGTTGCACTCGGCGAAGAGCGTCAGCGTCAGAAAGTGTCCGACGGACGGATCCGGCGCCACGAACCAGTGCGCATACGCGTCTCAAGACTGATTCCTTGAAGACCGAGGCCCTAGAAAAGTTTGAAGCTCTGGTCAAGATGCCTATCAGGAATCCGGCCAGGGTCATCTTTGCAACAACACAGCCTGTCTCAGACGAGTTCAAGAAGCGAATGAATGAAGTGCCGAATGCAGAGCTGATGGTTCGCAGTAACTTGTACGACGACTAGGGCGGGAACTCTCCGCCTTGGCCCGCGAACGCGTCACCGAGCCGAACTTCCGCCCGCATCGCCCAAGGCGCGACAGGGCTGTTGGACGAGCCGTGCACGCACAGCCAGAGACTGCACGTGCCGCCCTCTGTGCGGACCAGCCGTAGCTCGCCGGCATTTGCGTACTTCGGCAGAACCGGTACCTCCCCCGCCGAGGCGTCGCCGACGAAGAATGCCGGCTCGGATGGGGGAACGAGTCGAATTTGTCCGTCTGTTTCAGACGCGAACTCGCCTCCTGGGCCTTTCGTGCCCTTGCCGGAAATACCGACGGCGCCTTCACCGCGGACTCCATGGCCATTTGCACTCGCGCCATTGGACTCCGTCGCTCGTGCTGCTCATGCCGTGGACGCCGTACAACGAGACGGACGTACCAAGAACACCCTGCCCAGACTTGCTGTTGCCAGTGACAGCGGCCGACGTCTGGCTTACGCCAATCAGCTCAGTAGTAGTCATGGCTCACCCTGCTGTCGCTACGTGATCACGGCGCTTCCACGCTAAGCGGACTCCGCCCAATCCGACAATTGAAGCACTCCACCCGGGGGGTGCCGATGATTTGGCAGGGTGCTGTCCTTGCACGGGTACCGGCTGGCCATCCCGATCGGGGGCGCGTTGCATATGGTCGGGGGAGGACACCACCGAAGCGTCGCGTGAAGCGAAGTCACGGGGTGGCGTAAACGGTTTTAGCTTCGTCCCGTAGTTCCAGCGGCTGCGTCGTGGACGGCCTCGTCCATGCGCCACCACGTGTCAACGGAACCGTGGTTCAACAACCGGACGTTGAAGTCAAGGGGGAACTTCTGCCACTGCCGGTTCCTGATGCAGGACGTATCTCCGGCAAGCGGTTCGCAAAAAGGTTTGTTAGCGAGGCTTGACGCGGATCAAGCCGTTGTTCCTCTCGCGGGCGGCAGTCAGCCGTAGGAACGACGGCTTGTCCCACGTCACGCGGTCGCGCTTCCACTAGTAGCGAGCGGACACAGCCCGCGGCCGATGCAGGAGGAACCGGGTCATCGCCATCTACCACGTTGTGACCGGCCTTGTGGTGCACCAATCAAACCGTGGACTCTAGGCAGTTTCGTTTGGATCAGTCGGTCGTTGGTCCGGGTGTGCCGTTAACAGATGCGCAGTGGGCGCGGATCGAGCCGTTACTCCCGGACCGGACGCCGCAGCGGGGTGGTCGCTGGCGGGATCACCGGGAGGTGATCGACGCCATCGCGTTCAAGTTCCAGACCGGAACGCAGTGGGTCCACCTGCCGGAGAAGTACGGCAACTGGCGTGGCGTCTACAACCGGCTGCGGATGTGGGCCCTCGACGGCACCTGGGAGCGCGTCTTCACCGCGCTGATGGCCCAGGCCGACGCCGATGAGGACCTGGCTTGGGCCGTGTCGGTGGACTCCACGATCGTGCGGGCTCATCAGCACGCGGCCGGAGCCCGTAAAAAGGGGCCCCGGCCGACGAACCGGCCGACCACGCCATCGGCCGGTCCCGGGGCGGGCTGACCACGAAGATCCACCTCGCAGCCGACGGCCGCTGCCGGCCCCTCGCGTTCGTCCTCACTGCCGGACAGGCCGGTGATGCCCCCGCCTTCACCGACGTCATGGCCCGCCTGCGCGTTCCCCGGCGACACGGTCGTCCGCGCACCCGACCGGACGTGGTCCTGGCGGACAAGGCCTTTTCGTCCCGCGCGATCCGCGACCACCTGCGC
>NZ_LBMU02000209.1 GCF_001005085.2 Streptomyces humi | reverse complement strand
TGACCCCGCACCGCAGGTCCACGCCGTGCGCGCGCTGGAGGTCGGCCGCCACCTCGCCGACCATCGCACCCAGCGCCCCCACCAGCGGATACGGCGCGAGTTCGGCGACGGTCACCGGGATGTCCCGCTCCCGGCAGACGGAGGCGATCTCGGAACCGGTGAACCCCGCCCCGATGACCAGCACCCGGGACGGCCCGGCGGCGAGCGCCCGCCGCAGACCCTCGGCGTGCTCACGGGTCCGCACCACGAACACCCCGTCCAGCGCGGCCTCCGACTCGACGAACCACGGCCGGGCCCGCACCCCGGTGGCGATCAGCACCCGGTCGAAGGGCACCTGTCGGCCGTCGGCGAGCCGCACCCGGTTGCCGGCCAGATCCAGCCCGCTCGCCGGCACCCCCAGCAGCCACTCCGCGTCGACGTCACGACGCCGCGGCAACCTGGTGCCGTCGGCGGGCACCCACCCCGTCAGCACCTGTTTCGACAACGGCGGACGGTCGTACGGCTCCCCCAGCTCGTCGCCGATCATCGTCAGCGACCCGGTGAACCCCTCGTCACGCAGGCACTCCGCCGCCCGCAACCCCGCCAGGGACGCCCCGACGACCACGATCCGGCCGTCGCGC
>NZ_LBMU02000208.1 GCF_001005085.2 Streptomyces humi | reverse complement strand
GCGCCACGCCGCCCCCTCCCCCCCCGATTTCCACCAGCACACACCCGCAGGGGCCGTTCAAGTGGCAGCCCCCGCACCCCGGTCATAGCGTGACCGCATGATCGAGCTGGTGGGCCTGACCAAGCGCTACGGCGACAAGACGGCGGTCGACGACCTCACCTTCGCCGTGCGGCCGGGCATCGTGACCGGGTTCCTCGGGCCCAACGGCGCCGGGAAGTCCACCACCATGCGGATGATCCTCGGCCTCGACCACCCCACCGCCGGCCGGGTCCGGATCGACGGCAAGCGGTACGGGCAGCTCAGGGACCCGCTGACGTACATGGGCGCGCTGCTCGACGCCAAGGCGGTGCACGGCGGCCGGAGCGCCTTCAACCATCTGCTGTGTCTCGCGCAGAGCAACGGCATCCCGAAGGCGCGGGTGACCGAGGTGCTGGATACCGTCGGGCTCACCGCCGTCGCGAAGAAGAAGGCCAAGGGGTTCTCGCTGGGCATGGGGCAGCGGCTCGGGATCGCCGGTGCGCTGCTGGGCGATCCGCGGATCCTGATGTTCGACGAGCCGGTGAACGGCCTCGACCCCGAGGGCATCCACTGGATCAGGACCCTGATGAAGTCGCTGGCCGCGCAGGGGCGGACGGTGTTCGTCTCCTCCCACCTGATGAGCGAGATGG
>NZ_LBMU02000207.1 GCF_001005085.2 Streptomyces humi | reverse complement strand
ACCACGGCGGTGCGGATGCGGGGATGGGTGGCCAGGACCGCCTCCACCTCACCCGGCTCGATACGGAAACCCCGCACCTTCACCTGCTCATCCACCCGCCCCAAGAACTCCACCTCCCCGAACGGCAACCACCGCACCCGGTCCCCCGTCCGATACATCCGCGACCCGTCCCCCACAAACGGATCCGCGACAAACCGCTCCGCCGTCAACCCCGCACGCCCCCCATAACCCCGCGCCACCTGCGGACCACCCACAAACAACTCACCCACCACCCCCACCGGAACCGGCGACAACCCCCCGTCCAACACATACAGACGCGTATTCGGCAACGCACCACCCACCGGCACCGGACCATCCACCCCCACCGAACCACCCACACCCACCCGATCCCACACACTCAACGTCGAATCAACCGTCGCCTCCGTCACCCCATACGCCCCCACCAACACCACACCCGAACCCAACACCCCCCGAGCCCGCACCACCGACCCCGACCGCCACACATCCGTCGTCACCGCCACCAACCTCAAACCCGGCAACCACCCACCCCGCTCCACCCACCCCACCAACTCCTCCACATACCGAGGCGCACACTCCAACGCCTCCACCCCCGCACCCACCAACACACCCACCCACTCCTCCAGCTCCACCTGCAACCCCACCCGCCCCAACACCAACACCCCACCACCACACAACGACCGCACCACATCACCCGAAAACACATCAAAACTCGCACTCGCCACCGACAACCACCGACGACCACCCCCCACCCCCACACCCGCATACACCGACCCCCACGCCACCGAAACCGCCACCAACGACCCATGCGACACCAACACACCCTTCGCACGACCCGTCGACCCCGACGTATAAATCACCGCCGCCA
>NZ_LBMU02000206.1 GCF_001005085.2 Streptomyces humi | reverse complement strand
ACAGGGCGACACGCATCGCGGCTCCTAGAGGTCGATCATCGGATGAGTGCAGAGTAGTGGGCCGGTGCGGGCGGCGGGAGACCCGGTCACCGGGCGGCGAGTCGGGACTCGGCCGCCGCCCAGCGCGCGGTGTCGCCGCGCGGTGAGTACCGGGTCAGCGGCTGGGTGCGGGTGAGCAGCTGCCGCAGGTCGGCGAGATCGCCGACGAGTCCGTGGGTACGGGCCTGTACCAGCAGGTTCCCCAGAGCCGCTGCCTCCGTCGGCCCGGCCACCACGGGGAGTCCGCTGGCGT
>NZ_LBMU02000205.1 GCF_001005085.2 Streptomyces humi | reverse complement strand
GCGATCTGGGCATGGTGTCAACGCTCCGCGCGGACACCTGAAAAGGCGGCAACTAGTGGGCAGGCCCTCTTGTCTCTGCTGTCCCTGTGGGGCGTTGGTGCTCTGCCCTGGTTACGGCGTCGGCCTCACTCGTCACCTGTTCCTCGGTAGTTCCCTATGTGTGCGTCATTTTTATGGGTGGATTTATTCTGGTCTAGGTGTTCGCCTGTGGTTGCGTCTGCTGTCCGGAGT
>NZ_LBMU02000204.1 GCF_001005085.2 Streptomyces humi | reverse complement strand
GCGGAGTTCGGTGGGGGTGGGGATGCCGTCCGCCGGGTCGTCCGGAACGAGATACGCGGCCAGCCGACGATCCGCCTCCGCACCGAACGCCGTCACCACCACCGCCCGCACCCCCGGGCAACCCGCCAGCACCGACTCGACCTCACCCAGCTCGACCCGATACCCACGCACCTTCACCTGACCATCCACACGCCCCAAAAACTCCACCTGCCCATCCGCCAACCGACGCACCCGGTCCCCCGACCG
>NZ_LBMU02000203.1 GCF_001005085.2 Streptomyces humi | reverse complement strand
GGTCGAAGAGCTGGGCCACGGTGACGTGCACGCCCAGTTCCCGGGCGCGGGCCACGACCCTGATGCTGCTGATCGAGTCCCCGCCGAGCTCGAAGAAGTTGTCGTCGACGCCGACCCGTTCCAAACCGAGCACCTGCGCCCACACGCCGGCCAGGACCCGCTCCGTGTCGGTGCGCGGGGCCACGTATGTCTCCGCCGACACCGCGCGCCCACCGTCGGGCTCGGGCAGGGCGGCCCGGTCCACCTTGCCGTTCACCGTCAGCGGCAACCCGGCCACTTCCATGAACACCGCCGGCACCATGAACGCGGGCAGGTGTTCCGTGGCGTAAGTGCGGAGTTCGGTGGGGGTGGGGATGCCGTCC
>NZ_LBMU02000202.1 GCF_001005085.2 Streptomyces humi | reverse complement strand
GGCTTGGGGGGCTCGGGGGGGTTGGGGGGCTTGCGGGGTGAGCCGGGCCAGCGTGCGGTCCGGCAGCGTGATCGCCAGCAGCAGTACGGAGCCGGCGAGCATGAACAGGGCCAGGCCGTGCAGCCCGGCCGTGTCGGCGTGGTCCGGGTAGAACGCCGCGGTGGCCGCGGAGGCACCCAGTGCGCCGAGGTACATGAAGGTGCGCAGCAGTCCGGCGGCGGAACCGATCCGTTCCGGGTCGGCCTGCCGGTACAGGGCGGTCTGCGCGGCGAGCCCGAGCAGCCCCTGCGGGACGCCGAGCAGCGCGCCGACGGCGAGCAGCAGCCACACCGGGCTGCCGGCGCCGACCGCCAGCAGGGCCGCGCAGCCCGCGATCTGTAGCACGGACCCGACGACCAGCTTGCCGCGGACGGCCTCCCGGCGGCCGGTGACGGTGGCCGTGACCAGCGCGGAGGCGGACAGCGGCAGCAGTACGAGCCCGGCGGCGGAGGCGTCGAGGCCGCGGCCCTGCTCCAGCCACTGCGTGTAGCCGTACAGGAAGGCGTACGAGGTGGTGTACGCGAGGAGCTGGCGCAGATAGGTGACGACGAGCGGTCCGTTGCCGCCGAGGACGCGCAGGTCGACGAAGGGGTCCGGCACCCGCAGCTCCCGGACCGCGAAGGCGGCGGCCGCCAGGAGGGTCAGCAGCGGCAGGTACCAGCGGTCGGGCCGCGGGCCCATCAGGAACAGCATCAGCGAGACCAGCAGGACCGAGAAGAGCGCCATGCCGGGCAGGTCCATGGCCTGACGCCGCGCGGCCGGACCGGTCTTCGGCAGCCACTTCACACCGAGTACCAGACAGGCCGCGGACAGCGGCACGTTGACGGTGAACACCATGTGCCAGCCGGCGGCGCCGATCAGCACCCCGCCCAGCGTCGGGCCGATCACCGCGACGGTCTGGGCGGACACGGCGAGCGCGGTCAGCACCCCGGCCGGGCTGTCCTGGCCGGTGCGCTCGGCCTCGCTGCGGGTCAGCCGCATCGCCGCCGGATACGCCGCCGACGTGCCGAACCCGAGCAGCACCCGGGCCGCGATCAGCACGCCCAGCGAGGGGGCCAGCGCGCCCAGCAGCCCGGCCGCGCCCACCAGGCCGGTCCCGGCGAGGTAGAGCCGGCGCGGTCCGTACATGTCCACGAGCCGCCCGATCACCGGCTGACCCACGGCGGTCGCCAGATACAGCGCGGTGACCAGCCACACCGTCTCGGCGGGCGGTGCCCCGAAGGCGATGCCGATGGGCACCAGCGCCACGGCGATCATCGAGGAGTTGATCGGGTTCAGCACGGAACCCAGGACCATCGGCGCGATCAGCCGCCGGTCGAAGCCGGCGGGTGCCGGCCGGGCGTCCGTGCCGGTGCCCGCGGTGAGCCTCGGTATCACGGGCGCGACAGCCGTTCCAGCAGCTCGATGGCGGTGAGCAGGGTCCGGCGCTCGTCGTCGGTGTACCGGTCCTGGAAGGCGCGGGCCAGCCACTCGTCGCGTGCCTGGCGGTTGCCCTCGACCCGGGCCAGTCCGGCCTCGGTGAGGGTGACGAGCTGGCGGCGGCCGTCGGTCGGGTCGGGGCTGCGCCGGATCAGCCCCTGCTGGTCGAGCGCGGCCAGCGTGGCCGCCATCGACTGCGGCCGCACGCCCTCGGCGGAGGCCAGCGCGCTGGCGGTGGCCGCGCCGTGTTTCGACACGAGGGTGAGCGCCGACTCCTGCGAGGGGGTGAGGTCCGCGTCCTGGGCGACCTCGCGGATGCGACGGCGCAACCGGCTGAACATCACGCGCAGATCGCGCGCGGCCCGGCTCGCGGAATCGGAGATCTCTGTCATACGCCCACCCTAGAACCGACAGTCCAAACTGTCCAGCCGAAACTGTTCAGTCCAGGCTGAAGGTTTGTGGTGGCTCAGCGGGAGTGGGGTGGTGCAGCGGGAGCGGGGCGGTGGGGAGGTGGGG
>NZ_LBMU02000201.1 GCF_001005085.2 Streptomyces humi | reverse complement strand
CGGCCGAGTGCTTCGGCGCGGACGCGGGCGCAGCTGCGGCTGATGAGGCGGGAGACGTGCATCTGGGAGATGCCGAGCTGGTCGGCGATGCGGCTCTGCGTCATGTCCTCGAAGAAGCGCATGTAGAGGATGGCGCGTTCGCGTTCGGGCAGCCGGCGCAGGCCTTCCTTGGCGGCTTCCCGGTCGAGGACCACGTCGTAGGAGCCGTCGCTCTCGCCGAGGGTGTCGGCGAGGCTGTAGCCGTCCTCGCCGGCGGAGAGTTCGGCGTCCAGGGACAGGGTGCTGAAGCTCTCCAGCGCCTCCAGTCCCGCGGTGACCTCGTCCTCGGTCAGGCCGGTGTGGGCGGCCAGGTCGGCGACGCTGGGTTCGGGGGCGCCGGGGTTCTCGGTGAGGACGCGGCGGGCCACCCGGACGCGGTTGCGCAGTTCCTGGACGCGGCGGGGCACCCGCAGGGCCCACATGCGGTCCCGGAAGTGGCGCTTGACCTCGCCGGTGATGGTGGGCACGGCGTAGCTCTCGAAGGCGCCGCGGGAGGGGTCGTAGCGGTCGACGGCCTTGACCAGGCCGAGGGCGGCGACCTGGCGCAGGTCCTCGACGGTTTCGCCGCGGTCGCGGAAGCGGCCGGCGATGCGGTGGGCCATGGGCAGCCAGGCGGCGACCAGTTCGTCGCGCAGGGCGTCCCGCTCGGGCCCGTCCTCCAGGTCGGCGAGACGGGCGAACAGAGCCGCGGTGTCCGGGGCGTCGTCGTGGGTGCGACGGGACG
>NZ_LBMU02000200.1 GCF_001005085.2 Streptomyces humi | reverse complement strand
GGCAGGGGCAGGGGCAGGGGCAGGGGCAGGATGAGGAGGCAGGAGGAAGCGGCAGGGGGCGGGCGGTGTCGGAGGCCGGGGGTCAGGCCGTGGAGGGCGGCGGGGCGGCGGGAGCGGTGCGGCGCGGGACGAACGGCAGGGCCAGCGCCGAGGCGAGCATCGCGGGGACGGGCACGTGCAGCCCGATGGACAGGTCCTCCGCCAGCCCCGTGCGTCCGTCCAGGAAACGCAGCAGGCGCGGCGCGGGCACGTGGGTGAACAGCCGTGTGAAGAAGGCCGGACCGTCCACCCGGCCGTGGTCGAGGGCGTGCAGCAGCACCGCGTCCATGTAGCGGGAGCGGGCCGAGTGGACGCGCGGCGGGACGGGGCGGCGCCCCGCGTGCAGGGCGGCGGCCACCGCGCGTGTCTGCCG
>NZ_LBMU02000020.1 GCF_001005085.2 Streptomyces humi | reverse complement strand
GGTGGGTCCGGGGCGGGGGTGGGAGGCGGGTCCGGGTCGGGTTCCGGGGGCGGTGGGACCCCGGGTGCTCCCCGGAGCGGGGGCTCGCGCGGTGCCCCTGCCGGGGCCCCGGTCACCCCGAGCGGTACGGCGTCCGCCTCGCCGTCCGCGTCGGCCGCCGGGGGCGGTGCGCCGACCTTCTCCGTACCGAAGGCCGACTCCGACGACCGCACCCGCGCGCAGGACCGCACCGCCGTCCCCGCACCGCTGCGCGCGGCGGTCGCGGTGCTGGTCGTGGCCGGGGCCGCGATCGGCAGCGCGATGTGGTTCCGGCGGCGCCGGGGTGACGATGGCTGAGCGCGCGACGGGCGGCGGCGAACGGCGTGCGCCCGACGTCGTCAACGCACACCAGCACGGCAGCGGGACACAGGTCGTCGCCAGTTCCATCGGCGTGGTGAACATCGGCGCCGGCAGGCCCCCGCAGGACGAACTGGCCGCGAGCGTCCTGCTGCGCCGCCGGGACGAGCAGGCCCAGCTGGGCATCCGGGACCGCCGTCGGATCCAGGTGCGCTGGACACCCCCCGACGACGAGCAGCTGGCCACCGACCACCCGGAACTCGTCTGGGGCGACGGTCCCGCGCGGGACCTGACCGGGAACCTGGACGAGATCGCCGAGGTCTACGAGCGGATCCCGACGGGCCGGCTGGTGGTGCTGGGCAGAGCCGGCTCGGGGAAGAGCATGCTGGGCGCCCAGTTCGTGCTGCGGTGGCTGGAGAAGCGCTCCGCCGGCGCGCCGGTCTCGGAGATCTTCAGCCTCGGGTCGTGGAACCCGGCCGAGGTGGAGCTGGCCCACTGGCTGAGCGACCAGTTGAGCCGCGACCGGCCCTGGCTGGCCGCCGCCCACCCCGACGGGGGGATGACACTGGCCGAGAGGCTGGTGAGCGAGCGGCTGGTCCTGCCCGTCCTGGACGGCTTCGACGAGATCCCGGAGGGTCTCCGCGACGACGCGCGGAAGAAGCTCTCGGCCACCTGGCTGCCGTACGTCCTCACCAGCCGCTACGACGAGTACCGGAAGGCGGTCGAGGACACCACGGGTCTACAGGGTGCCGCCGTCGTGGTGCTGGCGGACCTTCCCCCGGACGACTCGGTGCGCTACCTGCGGTTCAGCAGCCCCCAGGGCGCCGCCGCCGGTTGGGACACGGTGCTGGCCGACATGCGGGACAACCCCGAAGGACCGCTGCGGAAGGCGCTGTCCACCCCGTTGATGGTCGCCCTGGCCGCCGCCGTCCACGGCGAGCGCGGCACGAGCGGCCCGGAGACGCTGCTGGACAGCGCGGAGTTCCCGACTCCGGAGCGCCTCGAACGGCACCTGCTCACCGCGTTCCTCCCTTCTGTGTACCGGCGTCCGTCGCAGGCCCGGCGGGCCCGGCGCTGGCTCGCCCACCTCGCCGACGACCTGAGGCGGCGCGAGACTCCGACACCCGACCTGGCCTGGTGGGAGCTCGGTACGACGCTGCCGCTCCGGCAGCGCACCGCGGTGATCGCGTTCCTCGCCGGGCTGTCCTTCGCCGTCGTCACCGCCGTCGGGAACATCCCCGTCGACCTGGTCGCCACCTCGCACGGGCTCGGGTTCGCCCTCCGGCGCGGGCTGGTCGTCGGCACCCTGCACGGGCTGCTGCTGGGCGCGGCCTGCGGCTTCATCTACCACCGGGCCAGCGGCAACGACGCCCTGAAACCGTCCCCGATCGAGATCACGCTGCGCCGTGACGCCGGGCGGCGGCTGCGGGAGGGGCTGTCGAGCAGGATCGCCGTGGGTTCACTGGTCGCGCTGGCGGGTGCGGTCGCGATCGTCGCCGTGGACCGGTCCGTCGTGCCGTGGCTGGGGCTCGACGACGGGCTCGGCGGCGGACTGGTGTCCGCGGCCCAGTTGCCGCTCATCTTCGGGCTCGGGACCGGTCTCGTGCTGGCGGTCACGGCCTGGCTGGAGGCGCCCGTCGACGTGGACAGGTCCGCGAGCTGCGTGGACCTGCTGCGGATGAACCGCAGGAACGTCCACGCCCACATCGCCGTCTGGGCGCTGGTGTTCGGTTTCATCGCCTGGTTCGGCGGCAGCTTCACCGAGACCCCGCTGCGCAGCCTCCAGCTGGGTCTGGTCTTCGGCATCGAGGGGGCGTTCGGCGGCGGCCTCGGGTACGGGCTCTGTCTGACCGCGTGGGGGCAGTGGATCGCGCTGGCCCGGATCTGGCTGCCGCTGACCGGACGGCTGCCCTGGCGGCTGGTCGCGTTCCTTGAGGACGCCTGTGAGCGCAGGGCGCTGCGGCGGGCGGGAGCGGTGTACCAGTTCCGGCACGCGCGGTTGCAGGACCACCTGGCCGAGAACCCCGGGACTCAGCCCCGGCCCTGACGGGGCGTCTCGCCGGGCGCCCCGGTTCCGCCGAACAGCTCGTCCCGGCGCACCCGCAGGCTCTCCGTCAGGAGCGCGATCTCCCCGACCACGAACTCGAAGAACGCGAGCGTCTCCGCCATCCGGTGTCCTGCGGGGGTGGGTGCCTCCCTTCGCGGGCAGGCACCAGCGTGACGAAGCAGCCGCGCCCCTCACCCGGAATCTGCCGGTGATCATCCGGGCGGGTGATCACCCCACTTCCACGCGCAGCTCCTCCAACCCCCTGATCACGAAGTTCGGCTTCCGCTCCGGCTCCGCCGCCAGGGTCAGCGTCGGGGCGCGTTCCAGCAGGGCCGTCATGGACGCGGCCAGTTCGATGCGGGCCAGCGGGGCGCCGATGCAGTAGTGGATGCCGGCGCTGAAGGAGATGTGCGGGTTGTCGCGGCGGGTGAGGTCGAGGCGGTCGGGGGCCTCGAACACCGCCGCGTCGTGGTTGGCGGAGCCGAAGAGCATGGCGATCTCGGCGCCGCGCGGGATCGTGGTCCCGTCGATCTCGATCTCGTCGAGCACCCAGCGCTCGAAGAGCTGGAGCGGGGTGTCGTAGCGCATCAACTCCTCGATCGCGGGAGGGATCAGGGAGTGGTCGGCGCGCAGGGCGGCGAGCTGGGCGGGGTTGCGGAAGAGGGCGTACCACCCGTTGACGGTGGCGTTGACGGTCGCCTCGTGACCGGCGTTGAGGAGCAGGACGGCGGTGGAGATCATCTCCTGCTCGGTGAGCCGGTCGTCCTCGTCGTGCGCCTCGATGAGCCCGGAGATCAGGTCGTCGCCGGGTGCCGCGCGCCGTTCGGCGATCAGCTCCCGCAGGTACGCGGAGAACTCGACGGACGCCCGGACCGCCTTCGCCGCGGTGTCCTCGGACGGGTTCAGCTCGTACATCCCGCAGATATCCGCCGACCAGGGCCGCAGCGGGGCGCGGTCCGCCTCCGGGATGCCCAGCATCTCGGCGATGACGGCGACGGGGAGGGGCTCGGCGACATCGGTGAGCAGGTCACCGCCGCCCGCGCCGACCAGCCGGTCCACCAGCTCGCCGGCGAGCTTCGCCACGTACGGTTTGAGCCGCTCGACCGTGCGCGGGGTGAACGCCTTCGACACCAGGCGCCGGATGCGGGTGTGGTCCGGCGGTTCGAGGTCGAGCATGCCGTGGTCGTTGAGCGTGCGGAACGGCTCGTGCTCCGGCGGCGGCGCGGTCCGCCCGAAGTCCTCGTGCGTGAACCGGTGCTGGTACGTCCGCCCCAGCCGCCGGTCCCGCAGCAGCGCCGACACGTCGGCGTGGTGCGGGACCAGCCACTGGTCGGTGGGCTCGAAGTACTGCACCCGGCCCCGGGCGCGGAGCTCGGCGTAGGAGGGGTACGGGTCGGCCAGGAAGTCCGGGTCCCAGGGGTCGAAGGCTGTCATGGACGGACGTTAGACCGCAGGCCCCCCTCCTGACCAGGGGTGTCTCAGGGCTCGCCGCTCAGCCGCCGCTGCCCGGCCTCCGCACCGGCCGGGCACGGTTCGACGACTCGGGTCAGGGCAGGTACCGCCGGTCCGCCAGGGGCTGTGGGCGGTCGGTCGGGGGCCAGGGCTGCTGCTGGGGCACGGGGGCGGCGGGGGCCGGGGCGGCCCGGTCGCTCCGGCCGCCCACCACCTCCGGGTCGAACATGACGATCGCGGCGGCCAGGACCAGGGCCGCCACCGGGCCGGCCAGCATGACCAGGAGGAAGGCGAGCAGGCTCGTCGAGGAGTGGCCGCCCGCCTGTGCCTGGGCCACGTGGACGCTCACCGCGGACATGCCGGTGTAGTGCATGGTCGAGACGGCCGCGCCCATCACCAGGCCGGCGCCGACGGTCGCCCACACCGCGCTGATCGACACCGCCGCCCAGAGCGCGGCCGTCGCGGCGACCACGGCGACCACCACGGAGAGGACGACGAGCGCGGTGTCGTAGTGCACGGTGCCGCCGGTGTCCATCGCGGTCATGCCGAGGTAGTGCATCGCCGCCACGCCCAGGCCGGTGACGACGCCCGCGGTGCCCAGCGTGACGGGACCCGAGCCCCGGTAGCCGACCAGGAAGACGCCGACGGCGACCACCGCGATGCAGACGAACAGGCTCAGCACCGTCCGGCCGGTGTCGTAACTGACCAGGGCTCCGTCCACGCTGAAGCCGATCATCGCGATGAAGTGCATGGTCCAGATGCCGCAGCCGAGGGACACCGCGCCCAGGGCCAGCCAGCCGAATCGTTTCTCCCCAGACCCCCGGCCGATCGAGCGGGTCGTGCAGCGCAGCGCGAGTACCGCGCCCAGGCACGCCATGAGGTAGGCGACTGTCGGGGTGACCAGGCCGTAGTGGAACTCGGACACGTCAGCGGTCATCGCGGCAACTTTCTTCACGCGAAGCAGGGGCGGGAAAGGCGGAGAAGGGGCGCACAAGGGGACGGCGACGACTCGCCGCCGGGGGAACGGGAGTCGGCCAAGAAGGCATGAGGGGACGGGGGTGACCGGAATCGGCCACCCGGCCGGTTTCCTTCATCATTCAAACACAACTTGAGCACACCGTGTCCACACCTGTACCGCCCGCGATCGAATCGCAACAACGCCTGTGCACTTGGCATGTGCGCCCGCCGACCCGCTCCTTCGTGCGCCGACCCGTCGACCCGCCGACCCGCTACTTCGGCGTCACCAGCCGCGCCTCGTACGCGAACACCGCCGCCTGCGTGCGGTCCCTGAGACCCAGCTTCACCAGGATCCGGCTGACATGGGTCTTGATGGTCGACTCGGCCACCACCAGGCGTTCCGCCATCTCCGCGTTGGACAGGCCCTGGGCGATGAGGACCAGGACCTCCGTCTCGCGGTCGGTGAGGTCGCCATGGGCCGCGTGCGCCGTGGACATCAAGCGCGGAGTGTCGGAGAGTCTGGAGAACTCCGTGATCAGGCGCCTGGTGACCGAGGGGGCCAGCAGGGCCTCGCCGGCGGCCACCACCCGGACACCGTCGGCGAGTTGGCGGGCCGAGGCGTCCTTGAGGAGGAAGCCGGAGGCCCCGGCGCGCAACGCCTGGTAGACGTACTCGTCGAGGTCGAAGGTGGTCAGGACGAGGACCCTGGACGTGGTGTCGGCGGCGACGATCTCGCGCGTCGCCTCGATGCCGTTCAGCTCGGGCATGCGGATGTCCATCAGTACCACGTCGGGGACGAGTTCACGGACCCGGTCCACCGCCTCCCGGCCGTTGACCGCCTCACCGACGACCTCGATGTCCGGCATCGCGTTCAGCAGGACCGAGAAGCCCTCGCGCACCATCATCTGGTCGTCGGCGATCAGTACGCGGATGGTGCGGTCGGTCATGCGTCACCTTCGCGGGTGGTCTCGACGGGGAGGAACACCGTCACCTCGTAGCCTCCCGCGGCCGTCGGGGCCGCCGTCATCTCGCCGTTGAGCATGGAGACCCGCTCCCGCATCCCGGTGATGCCGTGGCCGGCGCCCGGGGACGGTGCGACCAGGGCGGCCCGCGGCGGCGGTTCGTTGACCACACGCAGGCCCAGACCGCCGATGACGTAGCCGATCTCGACGCGTGCGCTCGCTCCCGGCGCATGGCGCAGGGTGTTGCTCAGCGCCTCCTGGACGATCCGGTACGCCGACAGCTCCACGCCCTGCGGCAGTTCACGCACCGCGCCGGTCACCCCCTTGTCGACGGTCAGCCCCGCCCCCCGGACGTTGTCCAGCAGCCCGTCCAGGTCGGCGAGGGTGGGCTGCGGGGCGTCCGGCACCTCGTAGTCCTCGGCGCGGACCACGCCCAGCACCCGGCGCAGTTCGGTGAGCGCCGCCACCGCGTTCTCCCGGATGGTGACGAACGCCTTCTCCAGCTCCGGCGGCGGGTTCTCCACCCGGTAGGGGGCGGCCTCCGCCTGGATGGCGACGACGGACATGTGGTGGGCCACCACGTCGTGCAGTTCGCGGGCGATCGTCGTGCGCTCCTCGAGGAGCGTGCGCCGGGACCGCTCATGAGCCGTCTGCGTCTGCTGCGCGGTCACCGTCTGCTCGGCCTCCCGGCGGATCTGCCGGACCGTGACCGCCAGCAGGACTATCGCGGAGACGACCAGCATCGAGCCGACGTCGTTGTCGTAGTGGCCCCCGCCCAGGGCCGAGACGCTCACGAAACCGTAGAACGCGGTGACCGCCCACATCCAGGCCGCCGTTCGCGGACGGGTACGGATCGCGACGACCGTGAGCACCGTCAGATGGGAGACGAAGCTGCCCGGTGCCCACGGCCAGCTGTCCCAGGCGCTGTTCAGCAGCGTGTCGGCCCAGCCCGCGGCGAGCGACAGCCAGAAGGCGCCGACCGGACGCGCCAGCGTGAGCAGTACCGGTGCCACGACGAGCAGCCCGGACAGCAGGCCGAACGCCGAACCCACCGGGCGGTCCGCGGCGGTCA
This sequence comes from Streptomyces humi, assembly GCF_001005085.2. Lineage (GTDB taxonomy): Bacteria > Actinomycetota > Actinomycetes > Streptomycetales > Streptomycetaceae > Streptomyces > Streptomyces humi. The sequence goes on along the minus strand of NZ_LBMU02000020.1, from coordinate 33,324 downwards.
CCAGCAGCGCCAGCACACCGGCCGCGGCGACCACCAGGTGCGGGGCGAAGACCGCGTGCTGCCGCCATCGCACGGGCAGGCGGCGGACGAACGGCCGGTCCGGGCTCAGCCTGGGCAACGGCCGGTAGGCGAAGGCGTCCGTGAACAGGTCCTGCCGCAACCTGCCCAGGGCGTCCAGCACCGCCCGGACCTCCGGGCTGCGCGGCTTGTACGGTTCGAACGCGCCGTCCGGCGGCTGCGGCGGCATCGGCTGCGAGGTCGTCTCGGTCACGTACCCGACCGTAGGCGGAGGTGGGGGTGGCCGTCGTCACCAGTGAGGTGGGTCCTCGGGCATCCTTCTCAGGTACTACGGACCGGGCGGGGCGGCGACGAGCGGCCGGTGCCGGAACCCCGCCCGTCAGTAACCGGAGGGCCGTACCAGCCCCGACTCGTACGCGAACACCGCCGCCTGCGTACGGTCCCTGAGGCCCAGCTTCACCAGGATGCGGCCCACGTGCGTCTTCACGGTCTGCTCGGCGACGACCAGGCGCTCGGCGATCTCCGCGTTCGACAGACCCTGCGCGATCAGCGCCAGCACCTCCGTCTCGCGCTCGGTCAGCTCGCCGACCCGCGCCTTCAGCGGGGCCCGCACCCCGCCGCCGTCCAGCCGGGAGAACCGGTTGATCAGCCGCCGGGTGATGCCGGGCGCCAGCAGCGCGTCGCCGGCGGCCACCACCCGGACCGCCTCGGCGAGCTTGTCCGCGGACGCGTCCTTGAGCAGGAACCCGGACGCGCCGGAGCGCAACGCCTCGTACACGTACTCGTCCAGGTCGAAGGTGGTGAGCACCAGCACCCTGATGTGCGGGTGTGCACCGACGATCCGGCGGGTCGCCTCGATGCCGCCCAGCTCGGGCATGCGGATGTCCATGAGCACGACGTCCGGGGCGAGTTCGGCGACCTTGGCCACCGCGTCCAGGCCGTCCACGGCCTGGCCGACCACCTCGATGCCGGGCTGGGCGTTCAGCAGCACGGTGAAGCCCTGCCGGACCATCTGCTGGTCGTCGGCGATGACCACGCGGATTCGATCGCCACTGCTGCTCGTCATACGCGGTCGTCCTTCGGATCGGGGGCACGGTCCGTGCCGGTGGTGAGGTCCGCGGAGGGCCGGGGGAACAGGCCGGTGCGGGGCTCGGTGGCCGGGAGTTCCGCGAAGACCCGGTAGCCGCCGTCCGCCCGGGCTGCCGCCGTCAGCGACCCGCCGAGCATCGCGGCGCGTTCCCGCATCCCGAGCAGTCCGTGCCCGGCGCCCGGTGACGGCGGCGCGGGCCGGGTCGGCCGGGAGTTCGCGACGGACACCAGGAGTCCGTGGGGGAGGTACTCGATCTCGACATGGGCGCTCGCCCCGGGTGCGTGCCGCAGCACGTTGCTCAGCGCCTCCTGCACGATCCGGTACGCCGACAGCTCCACGCCCGACGGCATCGGGCGCCGCTCGCCGTCGATCCGGACGGTGACGTCCAGTCCGGCCGCCCTGGTGTTCTCGACCAGCGCGTCCAGCCGGTCCAGGGTGGGCTGCGGGCTGTGCGGGCCGGTGCCGGGGCCGCCGGGCGCGTCCTCGTCGGGGCCCTCGGAGCGCAGGACGCCCAGCACCCGGCGCAGTTCGGTCAGCGCCTCCAGCGCGTTGTCCCGGATGCCTTCGAGGTTCTCGCGCAGTTCGTCCGACGGGTTCTCCACCAGGTGCGGGGCGACCTGCGCCTGGATGGAGATGACCGACATGTGGTGGGCCACCACGTCGTGCAGCTCGCGCGCGATCCGGCTGCGCTCCTCCAGCAGGGTGCGCCGGGACCGCTCCTCCTCGGTGAGCGAGGCCTGCCGTCCCAGCTCCGCGCGCGCCTCGCGGCGGCCGCGCAACGCCGTGCCGAGCGCCACGACGACCACGGACAGGACGACGGTCACCACCGAGGTGGACTGGTGCGGCGGCGCACCCCAGACACCGTCGAGGAACCAGGTGACCAGGACGGTCACGGCCAGCGCCTCGACCGCCGCCCGCACCCGGACCCGCAGCGCGAGCAGCAGCAGGACCAGCAGCTGCGCGATCATCCCGGCCACGGTCCAGGGCCACGTGAACAGCACCACCGGTGTCGTGCCCAGCCGGCCGCGCAACGCGACGGCACCCGCCAGCATGCCCCCGGTCGACAGCCACCACGCCGGGACGGGCCGCCACATCGCGAGGAGCACGGCGCCGCCCGCGGCGAACCCGAACAGCGAGGCGAGGCCCGCGCCCAGGTGCCCGTTGTGCTGGAACTGCGCCACGCCGCCGATGGTGATGCCGACCGCCGCCACGCACAGCACGCCGTGCGGCAGCCAGCGCAGCCACACGGAAGGGGGCAGCGGGTCCAGGCGGGCGGTGCACAGGTCGTCGCGGAGTACCCGCAGCCACCGCAGCGGGCGGCCGGTCCGCTCCGGCCGCCGGGTCCCCGTCTCCGTCACGGCGCTCAGCCTAGACACGGCGGGCCCCGGCCGGTGCCGCCCGGTCCGACGAGTGCCGCGTCCTGACGACGCGCGAACGGGTCCGGGGGCGGCGGTGTTCGTACCCGTGGAACGCGGCCCAGCAGACGCCGAGCACCAGGGCGAAGGCCGGCAGCCAGAGCAGCCGGGCCGCGACCCAGGCGAGGCCGTCGGGAGGGGTGTGCAGGCCGGGGAGGCGGCCGAACGGGAGGCCGACGGCCGTGGTCGCCATCATGGCCGTCTGGTGCCAGAGGAAGATGGTCATCGCGGAGAGGTTCACGAAGGCCACCGCGGCCCAGGCGAGGGGGCGGCGCATCGCGCGGCGCAGCGGCTCGCGCAGCAGCAGGGCCACGCCGCACTGGGCCAGGCCGAAGGTGACGGCGGCCAGCGTGGGCGGGTCCAGATTGGAGACGGCCGCGCCGGGGACGCCGACCATCGACGCCGGGTAGTGCGCCCACGCGACGAGGCCGGCCGTGGCCGCCGCACCGCCGATCAGCAGGGTGAGTCCCGCGCGCGGACGGTCCAGTTCGCCGCGGGTCCAGGCGGCGCCCAGGGAGTACGGCACCAGCCAGCCGGCCGCCAGGTTCACCCAGCCGACGGCGGGCGGGGCGCCGAGGCCGAAACGGAGCAGGTCCACATGGAGGACGACGGCCAGCGGCCACAAGGGGTTGAGCCGGGCGACGAGCGGGGTCGCCGCCGTCAGCGCCGCGAAGACCAGCAGGAACCAGAGCGGGGACAGGGCGAGTTTGGCGAGGGTGCGGACGGTGGTGAGGTCGGCGCCGGACAGGAGCAGGGCGGTGGTCGCGAGCGTCCACAGGACGAGCAGCGCGGCGACCGGCCCGAAGAGCCTGGACAGACGGGACGTCAGCCAGCGGTGGTAGGGGGTGCCCTGAGCCCGGGCGGCCTCGTGGCTGCGGGCGGCGACCTGACCGCCGACCAGGAAGAACACGGCGAGGGTCTGGAACAGCCAGGAGACCGGAGCGAGCCGGGGCAGGTGCTGGAGGGGGCTGCTGGTGCGCAGTCGGCCGCCGTCCGCCACCAGCGCCGTGACCAGCCAGTGGCCCAGGACCACACCGAGCACGGCGAACGCGCGCAGGGCGTCCACGGCCCGGTCCCGGTCCGGCGGGGTGGCGGCGTCGACGCGGTGGGCGAGGCGGCGTACGCGGTCGGGGAGGCGGGGTGTCGGCGGCTTACGCACGGGTGACCTCCGTTGTCTCGCCGAGGACGATCCGGGTGAGGTTGGCCAGGGAGGCCGAGCCCGGGGTGAAGTAGGCGCTGTGGCCGCCGGGGCCCGCCGCGAAGACGCGGGCCCCGAAGGAGGGGGAGACGGGGTCGGTGCCGAAGCCGACGGCCGTGCCGAAGAGGTCGGCGTGGACGTGCGGGACCTCGGCTATCCAGTCGTCCGCTCCCCGGGCCGCCCAGACGCGGGCGGACGTGTGCAGGGCCGCGGCCGAGTCGGCGCCGGTGCCGGGGCTGCCGACCAGGGCGATGTCGGTGACGCCGAGGCCGGTGAGGGTGGGGGCGGCGCGGGCGCAGACGACCGTGCCGTAGGAGTGGCAGAGGAGGGAGACGGCCACCGGACCGGGAGCGGTGAGGGTGCGCAGCTCACGGAGGAACGCGCGCAGGCGCGGGGCCGCCCGGTCGGCCCGCGCGGTGGTGAGGACCGTGGTGCTGATCGTGGCCGGGGCCCGGTAGCCGAGCCAGGCGACGACCGCGGCGCGGGTGCCGCCGGGCGCCTCGTGGGTGAGGCGCCGGTACAGGGACGCGGCGGCCGTGTGGAAGCGGGTGTAGGTGTCGAGGGTGGTGTCCGAGCCGGGGACCAGGACGGCGACGCGTGTCGCCCGCGCCAGGTCGCCGAGGACCTCGGTGACCTGGCCGTCGCCGCGGGCGTCGAAGCGGAGCAGGTGCCGGGTGGGGGACGCGAGGGCGCGGTCGGCGGCGGCGCGGGAGGGATCGCCGTGCGCGGCGGCCATCCGGGCGGCCTCGGCGGCGTTTTCACGGTTGGCGTCGTAGGCGCCGGCGAGGGCGGCCGGGGTGAGGCGGGCGGGGAGCGTGGCGGGCGGCGGGGCGGGGATCCCGGGCCGGGCGGCGGCGGAGAGGGGAAGAACCACGGCGACGGCGACAAGACCGCCGAGCAGAACCCGCCCCACCCGCCCGAACCGCCGCCCACCTTCACGCCGCCCCACGCCCCCGCGCCAGGCGCCGTCTCCCCGCAAGTCCGCACACCCGGCGCCGACTTCAGCCGAGCCCGCGCCTCCACACCGACCGCCGTCCCCACGCCCGGCGCCGTCTCCACACAAGTCCGCACACCCGGCGCCGTCTCCAGCCGAGCCCGCGTCTCCACACCGATCGCCGTCCCCACGCCCGGCGCCGTCCCCACGCCCGGCGCCGTCCCCACGGCAGGCGCCGTCCCCACGCCCGGCGCCGTCCCCACGCGAGTCCGCAAGCCCGGCGCCGTCTTCACGCAAGGCCGTGTTCTCGTGCCGGTGCTGGATCTGGTGTCGTCGGTGCGGTCGGTTCCGCTCCTCCGTCGCCGCCGTCATGGTCGGTCCCCCCGTCCGGTCGCCCGGCCACCGGGCTTGCCTGAACGGGAAGTTACGGAGCGGGCCGTGTCGTTCGCGTCCCGCCTGAGAACTCACCTGCGAGGTAGCTCTCAGGTACTACGGGTAGGGGGAGGGAGGAGTCAGGGTCGACGTCTCACCGGCCCGAGCGGGCCCGCGAGACCGACCGGCGGTGCTCAGTAGGCCAGTTGGGCGATCTCCTCCGCCACCACCGCGCACGCGTCCGCCGCCGGGTCGATCAGGGGGAAGTGGCCGACCTCCTCCAGCAGCGTCAGGCCCACCACCTCGCCCGCCTTGGCCGCCGCGTCCGCGTAGGACTCGGCGACCGCCTGCGGTACGACCACGTCCGTGCGGCCCTGGACCAGGGTCGTCGCGATGCCGGTGGGCAGCAGCAGCGCCGGGTCGGCATAGCGCTGCCGGTCGGTGAAGTGGTCGTTGCCGCCGAGCAGTTGGAGCGCGGCGTGGCCGCAGACCTCCAGCTTCTCCGCCATCGCGAAGTCCGCGATCGGCGCCAGCGCCACCACACCCCGCAGCAGCGCGGGCGCCGGGGTGCGCCACCCGGCGTCGGCGGGCAGGACGTGCCGCGCCGCCGCCCACAGGGCCAGGTGGCCGCCCGCCGAGTGACCGGTGAGGACCGTCCGGCGCAGGTCCGCCTGGGGCAGTGCCTCGCGGGTCAGCGCCGGCAGCGCGTCCAGCGCCGCGGCCACGTCATCGAAGGTGTCCGGCCAGCGGCCGGCGACCGGCGCCGTACCGCCCTGCGCGGGCAGCGTCGCACCGCGCCGGTACTCGACGTTGGCCACCGCGAAGCCCCGCCGGGCCAGGTAGTCGGCGAAGGGGGTGATGTGGCCGCGGTCGTACGGCGCCCGCCACGCGCCCCCGTGCACCACCACGACCAGCGGCGCCGACGGCCCGCCGGCCCGCGGGGCGTAGAAGTCGATCACCTGGTCGGGGTGGTCGCCGTAGGCCGCCGTGGCGTCGGGCGCGACCTGCGGGTGCGAGAAGGCCGACTCCTCCTCGGCGGCGGCCCGTGCGGCTGCGGCGTCGTCCGGCATGCTCCAACCTCTCAACGACGATGGGGACACCTCCCGGGCTTTCGGCACTGCGGGAGACGTCGACGGACCAGGTGGGGAGATCGGCCGTTGGCCGGGACGGTATCAGGCCGGTGACGTGCGGGGACACGTGGATGTCACGCACGGTGAGGATTGAACGGTTCTGTACCGTCCCGGCAGTTTCCGCCGGGGTCGTCGTATCCCTATGTCGACCCCTCAGGGCCGCCGCACGACCTCCCCCAGCACCCGTGCCGCCCGCTCCACGTCCGCGAAACCGACGTACAGCGGGGTGAAGCCGAAGCGGAGGACGTCGGGGTGCCGGAAGTCCCCGACCACGCCCCGCTCGATCAGCCGGCGCATCACGTCCCCGGCGTCGGGGCAGCGCAGCGCGATCTGGCTGCCGCGCTCCTCGTGCGCCACCGGGGTCACGCAGTCGACGCGGCCGGCCGGCAGGTACGCCTCGACGCACTCCAGGAAGAAGTCCGTCAGGGCGAGGGACTTGGCGCGCACGGCGTCGACCGTGACGCCCTCCCAGACCTCCAGCGCGGCCTCCAGGGCCAGCATGGAGAGGATGTCCGGGGTGCCGACCCGGCCCCGTACCGCGCCCGCGGCCGGTTCGTACTCCGGTCGCATCCCGAAGGGCTCGGTGTGCGAGTTCCAGCCGGGCAGCGGGGAGTCGAAGCTGTCCTGCAACCCCTGCCGCACGTACAGGTACGCCGGTGAACCCGGGCCGCCGTTCAGGTACTTGTAGGTGCAGCCGACCGCGAGGTCCACCCCGTGCTCGTCGAGGCCGACCGGCAGCGCGCCCGCGCTGTGGCACAGGTCCCAGACGGACACCGCGCCGGCCGCGCGGACCGCGGCGGTGAGGGCGGGCAGGTCGTGCAGCCGGCCCGTGCGGTAGTCGACGTGGTTCAGCAGCACGGCGGCGGTACGGCCGCCCAGCGCCGCGGGCACCTCCGCCGGTGTCACCGGCCGCAGCACGCACCCCGTCAGCCGGGCCGCCGACTCGGCGATGTAACCGTCGGTGGGGAAGGTGGTCGCGTCGACGAGGATCTCGTCGCGGCCCTCCCCCGCGAGCCGTACGGCACCGACAAGTGCCTTGAACACGTTGACACTTGTGGAGTCGCCGACCACGATCTGCCCGGCCGCGGCACCGACCAGCGGGGCGATCCGGTCGCCGATCCGCTCCGGCGCCGTCCACCAGCCGCTCTCGTCCCAGGACCGGATGCGCAGTTCGCCCCACTGCCGTCGTACGACGTCCTCGACCCGGCCGGGTACGTGCGCGGGCAGCGCGCCCAGCGAGTTGCCGTCGAGGTAGACGCCCGCGGCGCCGGCCGCGTGATCGGACGCCGTGTCGAGGACGAAGCGTTCCCGGACGCCGGCCAGTTCGTCCGCCGCGTCCGCCTTCTCCGCCCGCAGCACCTGCTCAGACATGGGACCTCGCCGTCCACAGCTCGGGGAACACGTTCTTGCGGGCGCGCTTCTCCAGCCAGGCGACGCCGGCCGAGCCGCCGGTGCCGGGCTTGGCACCCATGGCACGGCGGGTGGCGACCAGGTGGTCGTTGCGCCAGCGCCAGACGAGTTCGGCGACGTCCGTCAGCGCCTCGCCGAGGCGCGCGAGGTCGGCGTCCTCGGCACCGGAGTAGACGGCCGTCCAGGCCGCCTCCACGGCGTCGTCGGACTCGTAGCGCCGGGACACGTCACGCCGCAGCACCGCGTCCGGTACGGCGTGGCCGCGGCGCGCGAGCAGCCGTACCACCTCGTCGTACAGGCTCGGCTCGTGCAGGGCCTTCTCCAGTTCCGCGTGGACGCGGGGCGCGCCGCGGTGCGGGACGAGCATGGACGCGGACTTCTCGCCGAGCAGGAACTCCATCCGCCGGTACATCGCCGACTGGAAACCGGAGCCCTCGCCGAGGGCGGAACGGTAGGAGTTGAACTGGGCGGGGGTGAGCTGGCCGAGCGGCTTCCAGGAGGCGTTCAGCGCCTCCAGTTCCCGGGTGGAACGCTTCAGCGCGGCGATCGCGGTGGGGATGTCGTCGCCGCGCACGGCCGCCGCGGCCGTCTCCCACTCGTGCACGATGACGGTGAACCACAGCTCCATCACCTGGGTCGTGACCAGGAAGACCATCTCTCCGGGATCGTCGGAGAGGGTGTGCTGGAGGTGGGTGAGGACATCGGCCCTGACGTAGTCCTCGTACGGCGTGGTGCCGGCGAAGTCGAGATGCGGGGTCTCGGGCTCGTGGTGTTCGAGAGCCTCTTGGGACATCGCTGTCTCCTGTTGTACTCCGGGTAGCGGTCCGCCCCTGCCGATGCCGACACGGGGGCCCCGGTCCCCACCCGCATCTTCCGCAACGTACCCCGCACACGGCAAGGCCCGCCCCTTGCGGGACGGGCCACACCGCCGAACGGATGGCTCAGCCGAGCGTCTGCGCCGCGGTCGGCGAGGAGTCCTTCAGGAACTGCGCGCAGCGCTCGTACTCCTCCTGCTCGCCGATCGCCTGCGCGGCGCGGGCGAGCGCGTGCAGGGCCCGCAGGAAGCCGCGGTTGGGCTCGTGCTCCCACGGCACCGGGCCGTGCCCCTTCCAGCCGTTGCGGCGCAGCGCGTCCAGACCGCGGTGGTAGCCGGTGCGGGCGTAGGCGTACGACTCGACGACCGACCCGCGCTCGAACGCGTCGTCGGCCAGCCGGGCCCAGGCGAGCGAGGAGGTGGGGTACTTCGCGGCGACGTCCGCGGGGGCGGTGCCCTGCGCCAGCAGCTCGCGGGGGGCGGGCTCGTCGGGGAGGTGGGTCGGGGGCGGGCCGCCGAGGAGGTTTTCGTGGATGCTCATGGGTCCAGTCTGCGGGATCCGGCGCGGCGCGCCGGAAGCGGCCGCGGCCGCCCGCGTCAGAGGTGGCCCTCCGCCTCCAGCGGCGGGGTCGTGATGTTGCCGTGGGTACGGCACTCCGGGCGTACGCAGCCCGGGGCGGGCCGGCGGACCAGCGCGAACGCCAAGACGGAGCCCACCACCAGTACGCCGGCGCAGATCGGCATCGCCCGGTCGAAGGCCGCGTCGAAGGCGGTCGCCGACCGGTAGGCCTCGGGGCCCATCCCGGCGAGCAGCGGCAGCCCCGCCACCGCGATCAGGCCCGCCGACCGGGCCGCCGCGTTGTTGATGCCGCTGGCGATGCCTGCGCGGGCGGTGGACACGGAGGCGAGGACGGTCGCGGTGAGCGGGGCCACCAGGGTGACCATGCCGGCGCCCATGACGAGGACCGCGGGCAGCACGTCCGTCAGGTAGTCCGCGTGCTCGCCCACCCGCAGCATCAGCAGCATCGCCGCGGCGCACAGCAGCGGACCGACGGTGAGCGGGATCCGGGGGCCGATCCTGTCCGCGAGCGCGCCCGAGCGGGCCGACAGGAACAGCATCAGGACCGTCGACGGCAGCAGGGCCGTACCGGCGGCCAGGGCCGAGTAGCCCGCCACCACCTGGAGTTGCAGCGCGGTCAGGAAGAAGAAGCCGCTGAAGGCCGCGTACACGCACAGGGTGACGATGTTGACCGCCGTGAACTGGCGGGAGGCGAAGATGTCCAGCGGCAGCATCGGGTCCCGGCGCCGCTTCTCGACCCGCACGAAGGCCACCGCGGTCCCGACACCGGCGACGGCCACCACGACGCCGGTCACCCCGCCCTCGATCAGCGCGTACGTCACCAGGCCGAGGGCGAGCGCGCCCAGCACCGCGCCGAGGACGTCGAAGCGGCCGTGGGGGCTGCTGTCGGTGGACTCGGGGACGTGGCGCAGCGCGACCGGGACGCAGATCAGGGCCAGCGGCACGTTGAGGAGGAAGACCCAGCGCCAGCCGGGGCCGTCCACCAGCCAGCCGCCCAGGAACGGGCCGACGGCCGCGCCGATACCGCCGAAGCCGGACCACAGGCCGACCGCCCGCGCCCGGTCGTCGGGGTGGAACGAGGCCTGGATGAGGGCGAGCGAACCGGGGGTGAGCAGCGCGCCGCCGATGCCCTGGAGGGCGCGGGCGCCGATCAGCACGGCGTCGGTCGGGGCCAGACCGCACATCAGGGACGCGGCGGCGAACCAGACCACGCCCGTCACGAACACCTTCCGGCGGCCGTACCGGTCGCCGAGCGAGCCGCCGAGCAGGATCAGTCCGGCCAGCGTCAGCATGTACGCGTTGACCGTCCACTGGAGCGCGGACAGGCTCGCGTCCAGGTCCTCGCCGATGCGGGGCAGGGCGACGTTGACGACCGTCGAGTCCAGCATCGCCATGCTGGAGCCGAGGACCGTGGTGAGCAGGATCCACTTGCCCTGCGATGAGGCGAGCCGGACGTCGGGCATGGTCCAGGTATACAGCGGACCCGGCGCCGTAGACAGGCGCCGGGTCCTCTGGATCACCGTTTACTTGATCTTGTTGCCCGCGGAGCGCAGGTTCTGGGTGGCCTCGACGACGCGCGCGGCCATGCCCGCCTCGGCCAGCTTGCCCCAGGTGCGCGGGTCGTAGGTCTTCTTGGAGCCGACCTCGCCGTCGACCTTCAGGACACCGTCGTAGTTCTTCAGCATGTGGTCGGCGACGGGCCGCGTGAAGGCGTACTGGGTGTCGGTGTCCAGGTTCATCTTCACGACGCCGTTCTCCAGCGCGGTGCGGATCTCCTGCTCGGTGGAGCCGGAACCGCCGTGGAAGACGAAGTCGAACGGCGACTGCTTGCCGAACTTGGCGGCGACGCCGTCGTTCAGCTCCTTCAGCAGGTCGGGGCGGAGCACCACGTTGCCCGGCTTGTACACACCGTGCACGTTGCCGAAGGAGGCGGCCAGCAGGTAGCGGCCCTTCTCGCCCAGGCCCAGGGCCTCGGCGGTGCGGATCGCGTCCTCGACGGTCGTGTACAGGGAGTCGTTGATCTCGTGGGAGACGCCGTCCTCCTCGCCACCGGTCGGGGTGATCTCGACCTCGAGGATGATGTTGGCGCGGCGGGCCTGCTCGAGCAGCTCCTGCGCGATCGCCAGGTTGTCGGCGAGGGTCTCGGCGGAGCCGTCCCACATGTGCGACTGGAAGAGCGGGTTGCGGCCGTTCTTCACCCGCTCCTCGGAGATCGCGAGCAGCGGACGTACGTACCCGTCGAGCTTGTCCTTCGGGCAGTGGTCCGTGTGCAGGGCGATGTTGACCGGGTACTTCTCGGCGACGATGTGCGCGAACTCGGCGAGCGCCACCGAACCGGAGACCATGTCCTTCTTGTACTGGCCGCCCAGGAACTCCGCGCCGCCGGTCGAGATCTGGACGATGCCGTCGCTCTCCGCCTCCGCGAAGCCGCGCAGCGCCGCGTGCAGGGTCTGGGTCGAGGTGACGTTGATGGCCGGGTAGGCGAACTTGCCTGCCTTCGCCCGGTCGAGCATCTCGTTGTAGACCTCGGGGGTTGCGATGGGCATCTGTCCGCTCCTTGGGTGTGCGGGTCGGGTACTGCTTGTTCCTCTACGGCCCTGACCTAGACCTGTGTGGGGGCGACGTCATCGTCGTCCCCATCTTTCCAGACATGAACCGATGGTCCACGCGCCGGTCAAATCGGGGTCAATCCCAGCCGTCAACCTGGGTGTCAGTCCAGACCCAGTTCATCCTTCGAGAAGGCGAACAGGTACGGCACACCGGCGCCCGCGCGGATCTTCTCGTCCGCGCCGGTGGCCCGGTCCACGATGGTGGCCACGGCGACGACCTCGGCGCCGGCCTCGCGCACGGCCTCCACGGCGGTGAGCGGGGAACCGCCGGTGGTCGAGGTGTCCTCGACGACCAGCACCCGGCGGCCGCTGATCTCCGGTCCCTCCACCCGGCGCTGCATGCCGTGCGCCTTCGCCGCCTTGCGTACGACGAAGGCGTCCAGCCGGCGGCCGCGGGCGGCGGCCGCGTGCAGCATGCTCGCGGCGACCGGGTCGGCGCCCATCGTCAGACCGCCGACGGCGTCGAACTCCAGTCCCTCGGTGAGGTCCAGCAGCACCTGGCCGACCAGCGGGGCGGCCTCGCCGTCGAGGGTGACGCGGCGGAGGTCGACGTAGTAGTCCGCCTCCAGCCCCGACGACAGGGTCACCTTGCCGTGCACCACGGCCTTGTTCTTGATCTGTTCCAGCAGCTCAGCGCGCGCATCCGTCATGCCGAACAGCTTAGAGGCGGCGCCAGGTCCAGGTGGTCGTGGCTTCGAGGGGCTCGATGGGCGTCACCAGCCGGGGCAGTGTGTTCAGCCCGTTCGGCGGTCCGGTCTGCGGCTCCACGCACACGGCGGCCTCCTGCTCGTCGTACACGACGACCCACTGCTCCCGGCTGGCGACCTTCAGCTCCAGCTGTCCCGGCCAGGTGAGGGTGACGTCGACGCCGTCGGGCATGCCGAAGCAGTCGTCCCAGGGGCCGGGCCGGGGGTCGACGCGGTTGCCGGTCGGCAGGTGGTCGGCACCGCGCTCCTCCTGCCACGCCGGGTCGAAGGCGACCCGGACGTCCTCGGCGCCGAGGTTGCGGTTGAACCACGGGTGCCAGCCGATCTGCGCCGGGAAGGAGTTGTCGTACGTCTCCACGCTCATCGTCAGCGTCAACGAGTCCTCGGTGAGCTGCACGACGTGGGTGACCCGGCCGGGGTGCGGCCAGGGGTCGCCGAGTTCGCACGTGATCACGGCCTCGTCCGCCGAGCGGCGGGCGGTGCGCCAGGCGCCGTCGCGGGCGGTGCCGTGGATGGCGTGCGGCGGGGAGTTGAGGGGCATCTGGACGACGGTGGTGCCGTCGCGGAACCGGCCGTCCCGGATACGGCCGCACCAGGGAACCATCGGGAAGCAGCCGAAACGGTCGCCTTGGCGTAGGAGCTCCAGGGACCCGACCTCGAGTCCGGCGATGCGTCCGCCGTTGCCGGGGTGGAGGCGGAGGGTCGCGTCGCCTGCGGTCAGCGTGATGTCTTCGTTACTCACGGGATGACAGTACTGGGGGACGGGGGTCGGCTTTCGGGCGCGGGTGTGAAGTGGATGGGGCCTGCTCGCGCAGTTCCTCCCCGGCCTTCGGCCGGGGGTACCCCCAGCGCTCTTTTCGGGGCGCGCCCTGACTCAGCGGCGTTTGCGGAGTGCCCTCGTCACCACGATGGCCGAGGCCAGGGCGAATGCCGCTGCCGGGGCCGCCCAGCGCAGTGCGGAGTTCGCGGCCACCGTCTGGGGGGCCGGGACCGGTGCGTAGCGGCCGCGGGGCGGCGCGTGGTCGACCTCCTCCGCGCTGCGGCCGATCATCGTGCGGCGGGCGTGGGCCGCCTCCGCGAAGATCTCGGGGAGCGGTTCCTCGATCGGCACCTCCACCGGCTCCGCCGGTCCCGGGGCCAGGGACGGTGGCGGGACCTCCGTCTCGAAGACCGTCGGCGCCGGTCCGGCCGGGGCCTCGGGCTCCGCCTCCGCCAGCCCCTCCACGAAGCGGCCCAGCAGCCTCGCCGCCGCCGACTCCACCGCCTCCGCCGGCAGCTCCGCCGCCCGTCCGCCCGCCGAGGCGGTACCGGTCACCGTGACCTCGCAGCCCTCGTCCGCGTCCGCGAGGCGCAGGACCAGCGCCAGCCGTACCGTGCCGGTGCCACGGGCCTCGGTGGCGTCGACGTCGACCGCGTAGGACCCGTCGTCGCGGGCGCTGACCCGCAGGGCCCCCCGGTAGGTGATCGAGTGGCCGCCGATCCGGACCTTGAGCCGGCCGGTGCCGGGGGCGGCGCCCGCGTCCTGCTGGAGGCCGGGGACCGCCCGGGCGACCCGCTCGGGGTCGGCCAGCGCGTCCCGGAGCCGCGCGCTCGGGGCCGGTACGTACACCTGGTGCTCCATGGCGTCTGAGCGTACCCAGGAGTCGGGCCGGCACACCCTCCTCGACGCACGGCGAACCGCCCGCCCCGGCCACATCACCCCGGTACCGCCTCAGTACCGGGGGTCCACCAGGGTGGAGACCGGCAGGCCCGGCGGGGGCGGTGGCAGCGCGTCCCGGGTCAGTTCCCGCTGGGTCAGCGTGCGCAGGGGCGGCCCGTCGGAGGGCAGCCGCAGCCGTGGGGGCCGGCGCCCCGGTGTCGCCAGCAGGAAACCCCAGTCGTGCGGGGCCCTGGACTCGCCCGCGGAGCGGTCGGGGCCCGGGGTGAAGCCGGCGTCCTGGCCCAGGACCCGGTAGGGGGCCGGCGCCAGGCCCGCCGCCCGCATGGTCGCCGCGACCGTCCAGAAGACGCCGGGACGGGCCTGCACGGGGCCGGCGTGCACGGCCAGCCGGCCGCCGGGGGCGAGGGCGCCGCGGGCCAGGCCGTAGAACTCCTCGGAGTACAGCTTGGTGCTGGCCGTGATGCCGGGGTCGGGCAGGTCGGCGACGACCACGTCGTAGCCGGCGCGCGGTGCCTCGCGCAGCCAGCGGAAGGCGTCGGCGGTGACCACGTGGACGCGGGGGTCGTCGTAGGCGTGCCCGTTGAGCGCGGCGAGGGCGGGGTCGCGGCGGGCGAGCCGGATCAGTCCGGCGTCGAGTTCCACCACGTCGACCCGCCGGACGCCCGGCTCGCGGAGCACCTCGCGGGCGGCCATGCCGTCGCCGCCGCCGAGGATCAGCACGCGGGCGTGCGGGCCGTTCATCGCGGGGTGGACGAGGGCCTCGTGGTACCGGCGTTCGTCCCGGCCGCCGACCCGCAGCCGGCCGTCGAGGAAGAGGTCGAGGGGCCGGCCGTGGGTGCCGCCGGCGAGGACGATCTCCTGGACGTCTGTCTGGAGGGCGACCCGGACGTCGGCGCCGTAGACGGCGTGCCGTGCGGCCCGTTCGAAGTCGTCGACGAGGACGGCGGCGGAGGCGAGGACGCCGAGGACGGTCAGGTTGGTGACGACCAGCGTCCAGCGGGCCCGCCGGGACAGGTCGCGGCGGAACAGGCCGAGGACCAGGGCACCGCCGGCCACCACGTTGACCGTGCCGGTGAGCAGGGTGCCGGTCAGCTGGCCCAGCACCGGCAGCAGCAGGAACGGGAAGGCGAGACCGCCGACCAGCGCGCCGACGTAGTCCGCCGCGAACAGGTCGGCCACCGCGCCGCCCGCGTCCTGGCGGCGGATCCGCTGGATGAGTTCCATCAGCAGCGGCACCTCGGCGCCGATGAGCAGGCCGATGGCGAGGGAGAAGGCGACCAGCAGGCAGCGCGGACCGGCCGCCCACAGGCCGCCCCAGCCGCCGGTCCAGGCGAAGACGGCGTACAGGGCCATCGCGCTGCATCCGCCGACCAGCGCCAACGCGGCCTCCACGGCGGCGAATCCGGCCGCCGCGTGCCAGCGCAGCCGCTTCGCGCCGAGCGAGCCGACACCCATCGCGAAGACCATCACGGACAGCACCACGGAGGCCTGCGTGACCGAGTCACCGATCAAGTACGAGGCGAGGGCGACGAGTTCGAGTTCGTACACCAGCCCGCAGGCCGCGCAGACGAAGACACACGCCAGAACCAGCAGGCGCCCCGTGCCCGGCCGCACGGGCAGCGGCGCAAGGGTGCCCCAGGGCGGCGGTGCGCCGGGCGGGGCGGGTGCGTGCGGTTCGATCACGCTGCGACGTTACGTCACTCACTCGGTACGCTTCGTCACCCACACGTGTGGAACTCACGGGCCTTGACGCCCAGTTGGTTTATGTCATCGACCGATGGACTGCGCCACCGGAGCCCGCACGCCGACCCTGGTCCTGGTCGCCACCAACTGGCCGTCCTGCGGGTAGGCGTGCCAGGTCCGCCAGTGCACCTGGCCCTCGTGGCGCTGGGCGAGCAGCGCGGTGAACGCGTGCGGGCTGCCGGGGAAGACCCCGGCGAGTCCGTGCGGGTGCTCGGAGACGAGGGCGAGCAGTTCCTGGGCGCGGCCCGCGAACGAGCCGGGTGACAGCACCTCGACGCGGGCCGCGAACTCGTACTCCCAGTCGCCGTTGCGCTTGGCGACCCCGAGCGGCAGGGGGGTGCTGGACCCCGGGATGCACGCCACCGTCTCCGAACAGCCGCCCCGCTCCTCCTCCAGGAGCACCTGGTGGGACGCGCCGAGCAGTCTCAGCTGTAGCTTCGCCCCGCTCAGTTCCAGGTCGAGGGTGGCCAGGGCGGGCAACGGCTCGCGCCCCAGGGCCCAGGCGAGGTCGGCCGCGCGCGTATCGGTGTAGGAGGTGTTGAGGGTCGTGAGCATGGATCGGCTCCGCTAGCACGCAAAAGAAGGGGGAGTGGGTCCGGCGCACCTCGGTCGACACCGGGAGATCGGCCCGGCCGGCCCAGCCGGGGAGGGGTGTCGTCAGGACGTCCGAGGTGCTGCTTTGGTGATTTAGAGGGAATCATGAACTGTGGCGCTGCCACAGCGTTTTTACCCAACTTCGTGGGGTTTCCATCCCTCAGAGGGCTCCACAGCTCAACTGTTCAACCATGTCGTGCGCCGTGGGCCACCCGGCGCGCGCCGGGGCGTCCGCGGAGAGCTCCCCCGCCCTCCCGCCGGACGCCCCGTCTCCCCCGGTCCCCCGTTCCCTCCGGCTCCCCGCCGGCTCTCCCTCCCCCGGGTCAGTTGCCCCCGCCGCAGCCGCCACCGCCGCCGCCGCACGAGGACCCTCCGCCGCAGGAGGAGTGACCACCGCACGAGGAGTGACCGCCACCGCAGGAGTGCCCCCCGTGGTGGCCCCCGCCGTGCCCGCCGTGCGACGAGGACGACGACCCGCCGCCGTCCCCCGCCCACCAACTGCGCGAGCCGTCGTACGAGGAGGACCCGCCCCCGCCGGACGCCGACCCCTTGCCCGACCCGCCCCTGCGGGCCACCCCCCGGACGATCGCCAGACAGACGATCGCGGCCACCACCACGACGAATACGGCGCTCATGGCGTCACCTGCTTTCCTTCCCCCTGGGGCGACCCCCCGTGGGCGCCCCGGCCGCCGCGGCAGCGCGGCGTGAACCTGGGATGCCCGGCCGCCCCGGCAGCCAAAGCAGAGTTGAGGAACTTCTGAGGGTAAAGGCCCTAAAAAGGCCCCTGAGCTGCGCGAATAGCACAGGTCAGGGGCGAGCGCTCAGCAGGGTGCTATCCACCAGACGTCCGTCCAGTTGACGGTCATGTAGTGGTCAGGGGCTATGGAGTAGGTGTAGACGGACCCCTGGCTGTCCGAGTACAGAACGGCCTCTGTTCCCGGCGTCTGGTTGTTGTCCAGGGTGCCCTGGCCGACCATGTACTTCAGGCGCTGTATGTCACAGCGGTAGAAGTCGAACGTATGCCCGTAGGCGTCCCAGCCGCATATGTGACCGTATCCGCAGGATATGGCGGGTTTCGCAGGCGCGGCCGAGGCCGTGCCGGTGAGTCCGACGCCGACCAGGAGTGCAACGGCTGCCGTCGCCGTCGTGATTCTTCGCAGCATGACGATCCCCCATCCGTGTCCGGCCCCGTTCTGTGGGCCGGTCAACCA
Source organism: Streptomyces humi (assembly GCF_001005085.2). Lineage (GTDB taxonomy): Bacteria > Actinomycetota > Actinomycetes > Streptomycetales > Streptomycetaceae > Streptomyces > Streptomyces humi. Next base: position 15,839 of record NZ_LBMU02000020.1, on the reverse strand, counting down.
CAGCGTCACGTGTCCGCAGGCGGTGTTCCATCCTTTCGAAGCTCGTCGAAAGGCAGGTCCCACCCCCCGGACGTGAGTTGGAGAAGTCCGGAGTCCGGGCGCAGGATGACCGGCATGACCTCCAGCGAACGCCCCTTCCTCAATCGCCGGCTCGCCGAGTTCGGGACCACGATCTTCGCCGAGATGTCCGCCCTGGCGCTGCGCACCGGCTCCATCAACCTGGGGCAGGGCTTCCCGGACACCGACGGCCCCGAGGAGATCAGGGAGGCCGCCGTGCGTGCGCTGCGCGAGGGGCGCGGCAACCAGTACCCGCCGGGTCCGGGCGTCCCCGAGCTGCGCGCCGCGATCGCCGCGCACCAGGAGCGCCGGTACGGGCTGTCGTACGACCCGGACGCCGAGGTGCTGGTCACGGCGGGCGCCACGGAGGCCATCGCGGCGGCCCTGCTGGCCCTCGTGGAGCCCGGTGACGAGGTCGTCGCGCTGGAGCCCTACTACGACTCCTACGCGGCCTGCATCGCGATGGCCGGCGGCACCCGGGTGCCGGTCACGCTGCGTCCGGACGGCGGCGCGTTCCGCCTCGACCTCGACGAGCTGCGCGCCGCGGTCACCCCGCGCACGCGTCTGCTGCTGGTCAACACCCCGCACAACCCGACCGGCACGGTGCTGACCCGCGCCGAGCTGACCGCGATCGCCGAGCTGGCGGTGGAGCGGGACCTGCTGGTGGTGACGGACGAGGTGTACGAGCACCTGGTCTACGACGACGCCGAGCACGTGCCCCTCGCCACCCTGCCCGGGATGCGCGGGCGCACGGTCACCATCGGGTCGGCCGGGAAGACGTTCTCGTTCACCGGGTGGAAGGTCGGCTGGGTTACCGGCGCCCCCGATCTCGTCGCCGCCGTCCGCTCGGCCAAGCAGTTCCTGACGTACGTCGCCTCCGGGCCCTTCCAGTACGCCGTGGCCGAGGCCCTGCGCCTGCCCGACTCGTACTTCGCGGACTTCCGCGCGGACATGCTGGCCAAACGGGACCTGCTCGCGGGCGGCCTGGAGCAGGCGGGGTTCACGGTCTTCCGCCCGGCCGGCACGTACTTCATCACCACCGACATCCGGCCCCTTGGTGAGAGCGACGGTTTCGCCTTCTGCCGTGCACTGCCGGAGCGCTGCGGGGTGGTCGCGATCCCCAACGCGGTCTTCTACGACCATCGCGAGCAGGGTGCGCCCTTCGTCCGCTTCGCGTTCTGCAAGCAGTCAGCTGTGCTGGAGGAGGCCGCCACCCGGCTCAAGACGCTGGCCGGGTAACAACCGACAGCCGTGCCAGCAAGGGTGCCGGCCCGACTGACGGCACAGCGCGCAGATGACGCAGGTCATACAACGGCGCGGTGGACGGACGAGCTCGCGGGCCTCCCTCGGCGGGGCCTGCCACCCGGCACGCGAGCGGGTGCGTGAACACGGTGCGGGCTGGGCCACGGCCAACGGCCCGCTCGGCTCCCTCGTCCCGACGGCGGGCCTGCGGGCAGCCGGGTTCGAGGTCGACCAGCCCGTGGCGCGTTTTTCGTCACCGCTCAGAAGATCCCTTTGTACCCCTGCCACCCGGTGGCGACCTTCGTGCGGGCGCCGAAGGCCCCCTTGCCGTTCCCGTTGTTGCGCCACAGGTTGCCTGAGGTGTCGCGGGACAGGAGGTCGGCCTTGCCGTCGCCGGTGAGGTCGCCGACGCCGATGACGGTGTTGTACGAGCCGCCCCAGGCGGAGAACAGCTTCACGCGTGCGGAGAAGGTGCCCTTGCCCGTGCCGAGATAGCGGTACAGGTTGTTGGACTTGTCCTGTGCGACCAGGTCGCCGATGCCGTCGCCGTTGAGGTCGCCGACGCCCACGATCTTCTTGTACGTCTTCCAGTCGGCGTAGAGCTTCACTCGCGCGGAGAGCTTTCCGGCGCTCGTCCCCTTGTAGAGGTAGACCGCGCCGGTGGCGGAGTTGCGGGCGATGAGGTCGGGACGGCCGTCGCCACTGATGTCGCCGGGCGAGGTCAGGACGTCGTACTGGTTCCAGCCCTTGCCCAGCGAGGTGTGCGGGGTGTTGGTGAGGAACGCCTGACCGAGCATGGTCCGGTACACCCGCAGTTCGCCGCTGCTGAACCGGACGAGGATGTCGTTGCGCCGGTCGCCGTCGAGGTCGCCGAACGGGACGAGCTTCACGGAGGTGGGCCAGCCAGAGGCGGACATGGCCTTGCCCAGGGTGCCCGTGCCGGTGCCCGGCCGGTAGCTGATGGTGCCGGAGGAGTTGAGGGTCAGGATGTCGCCGGTCCCGTCGGGCGCCCAGGAACCGCCACCGGTGAAGTCGTGGCGTACGGCGGCCCCGTCGGACACCTTCACCGTCTGCGACACGGTCAGCGCGCGTCCCGAGCCGTCGGCGGGCGGGATCGTCACCGTGAGGGCGTAGGTGCCGTTGGGGACGAACGCGCCCCTGGCGTCGCGGATGTCCCACCGGACGGTCAGGTCGCCCTGCACCGCCCCGCCGGACAGGGTGCGGACGACGGCACCGGTGGCCTTGCTGGTGAGGGTGGCCGTCCAGGAGGCGGCGGGCTTGGAGAGGAGTCCGCGCCACTGCCACCACGGGGCGCCGGCCGCGCTGCTCTCTCCGGCGTTGCCGGTCGTCTCGGACTCGACGGCGGAGAGCGGCTGGGTGGCGACCCCGCTGGGCACCAGGTGGATCCGGTGGTCCGCGTCGACGTAGGCGACGGGCCCGCCGAACTTGTCCACGGTCCAGGTCGTCCCGCGCCCGCCGGACGTGGCCGCCGGGAGGTCGGCTATCTCACGGGTGGCCGCGGTGCCGTCGGCGAAGTCGGTGAGGAGGAGCGTCCCGGCCGTCATGTCCTGCCGGACGAGGTATCCGTCGCCGAGTTGGACCTGGCCGGAGGGGACGGGAATGTTCTTCTTCGCCGTACGGTCCCAGACGCCGGCCGTCCCGCCCGTCCCGCAGGACCAGTAGATCCAGCGGCTCACCACCTGGAGCTCCTTGGGGACGCACGGCGCGCCGGTGCTGACGGTGGCGGCGATCGCGCCGGTCTTCAGGTTCCTGGCGGTGACGACACCGTTGCCGGAACCCGGCGTCCACAGGCTGGTCCCCCAGACGGAGGCGGCTGTGACGGAGCGGGTGAGGACTGGCGGCAGGTCGGTGTAGACACCGAGGTCGCCGACGTACTGTTTGCTGGGGGAGGAACCGTTGACGACCGCGTAGCGGCCGGTGACGTCGAGGACGGTACCGGAGGCCGAGGGCAGGTAGAAGAAGCCAGCCTGGTCGTCGCTGTCGACGGACTGGACGTACGAGCCGACCGGGTCGGAGTCGGCGGTGAACGTCACAGCGCGGCCGTCCCCGGTGGCGTACGGCCCCGAACCGAGGCCGTCCCACTTCCGCCAGGTCCGGGTGCCGGGTGTACCGTCCGCGGCGACCGGCCGGGTGTAGTGCGCACCCATGAAGCTGGTGTCGGCCTCGTCGGTGGCCAGGGTGCCGTTCTCCAGCGACAGCCGCGTGATCTTCGCCGCCATCGGCGGTACGGCGGTCAGTTCGGACGGTACCGGGGTGTCCGCGCCTGTGCCGGTGACCCGGCGTACCGCCCAGTGCCCGGCGTCGGTGCCGCCGACGACCAGCAGGCTGCCGTCGGGGGCGGATACGACGGAGCTGTTCGCGTGCCGGAGCAGCGTGACCGGGGCGCCGCCCGTGACGGGCACGGCCATGAGCTGCTCGCCGGACTCGTCGGCCAGATTGGAGGGGTCCGACGGTACGGTACGGGCCACCACCAGCCAGTCCCCAGTGATGCCGACCGACGGGGTGCCCTCGGTGCCGGGCAGAGTCACCGTCGTCCCGGGGGAGGTGAGGTCACCGCGGTCCAGGACGTGTGCCGTCGGCGTGGTGCCGGACGGGTACCAGACCAACCGGTCCGCGCTCAGCGCGACGGCTGCCGGAGGGACGGACAGGGTCACGTCGCCGGTGACCTTCGCTGCGGCCAGGTCCACCAGCGCCAGGTGCTGCACGCCTCCCAGCACGTAGCCGACGACGACGGTGCCGCTGTCGCCGCCCAGCACCCGGAAGTTCGACGTGATCCCGGCCGGCCACCCGTCGGCGAGGGTGCCGTCGGCGGGGGCACCGCCGCCGTAGAGCCACAGCCTGCGGCTGCCGTCCGTGTCCCGGGCCTGGGTCAGCACATGGGCGCCGTAGGTGGCCATGTATGTGCCGTGGGTGAGGGTGACGTCGGTGCTGGTGGCGGAGGAGAGGTCACGGAGGACGACCTTCTGGGTGGGCGAGACGACGTCGGTCACGATGTCGGACGACGAGCCCAGGTAGCCGGCGAGTTCGAGTCGCGACAGCTCGCCCAGTTCGGTCGTCGCCCCGGTGGCGTACGACGTCCACAGATAGCCGGAGCGCCCCTCCTGGGCATGCAGGTAGCCGTCGGCACCGGCGCTGTAGAGCCGGTCGGCGCGGGGCCGGTAACGGTCGGACTGGAAGACCTTCTCGGTCGCGAGTGCGGTGCTCCCGGTGCCGTCACCCGCATCGGCCGTGCCTACGAGCGGACCGGGACCGGCGACAACGGTGAGGACTGCCAGCGCGGCGACGATGCCGCGGGCGGTGGTACGACGAGCCATCGTCGCCTCCTGGGGGCTTCCGGCGGAAAGAGGCATGACGGAGGTCGACGGTCGAAAAGGCGTGTGTTGATGCTGCCGCGACATATCCGCCCCCGAACTTCCCCCCACGCGCGGCGAGTTGAGGATAACAGTGGCCACAGGTTTCTCTGAGGCGCCGGTACGACGAGGTCCTGATCGTCTTCGCGACGGCCAGAAAAGCTCCCTGCCGCAGCGGGCGCCCCCTGCGTCCGGATCGCATTCCGCGAACGCACCGAGGCGCTGCTTGATGCGGCGGAAAGTCTCCGTCGCCCGCCCCGCTCCATCCGCCCGGAACGTCCGTATCGGAGGCCGCACGCTCCCGACCGTCGCGCCGGCGCTTGTCGCACCACAGAGCGAGACGTACAATTTCTTGTACGTCGAAGAAGGGTTGATCGTGAAGACCATGACGTATTCCGAGTCCCGAGCGCGGTACGCCGAGGTGCTCAACTCCGTCACCGACGACCGCGAGGAGGTCGTCATCACCCGGGCCGGACATGAGCCGGTCGTCATCGTCTCCCTTGAGGACTATGAGGCCCTGAAGGAGACCGCGTACCTGCTGCGTAGCCCGGCGAACGCCCGGCGCCTGCTCGCCTCCATCGACGAGCTGGAGAACGGCGGCGGCACCGTACGCGAGCTGGCGACCGACGAATGAGGGCCCCGAGGTGAAGATCACCTTCTCCTCCCGTGCCTGGGAGGACTACCTGTGGTGGCAGCTTCAGGACCGGAAGATCCTGAAGCGCATCAACACGCTCATCGCGGACATCGCCCGGAACGGCAACGAGGGGATCGGTAAACCGGAACCGCTCAAGCACGGATTCCAGGGCTACTGGTCGCGCCGCATCAACGACGAGCACAGACTGATCTACAAGGCCACCGAGGACGCCGTCCTGATCGCACAGTGCCGCTACCACTACGAGAGCTGACGGTGAACCGCAGCGATCCACCGGTCCCGACCCATCCGCACGGTGCGTTCAGCCGTGCGCCGGAGAGCGGCGGACTTCTCAGCCCGCGCCTCGGTCGGCGACCGCTGACCCTGGTGGGCCCGGTGCACCACTTGTGAATGGGTGTACGAACGAGGCGTGGCCTGGGTGACGGCGGCCCCGGCGCTGGTAGCGGCGGTGCGCTCGGCGAAGCAGTTCCTGACGTACGTCTCCTCGGGCCCCTTCCAGTACGCGGTCGCCGAGGCCCTCGCCCTCCCGGACGCATACTTCGAGTCCTTCCGCGAGGACATGCGGGCCAAGCGCGACATCCTCGCGGCGGGTCTGAAGGAGGCGGGTTTCGAGGTCTGCGACACCGCCGGCACGTACTTCATCACCACCGACATCCGCCCGCTCGGCGAGAGCGACGGCTTCGCGTTCTGCCGTTCGCTGCCGGAGCGGGCGGGGGTCGTCGCCATCCCCAACGCGGTCTTCTACGACCACCGGGAGGCGGGCGCGCCGTTCGTGCGGTTCGCGTTCTGCAAGCGCGCGGACCTCCTGAAGGAGGCGGCGGAGCGGCTGCGGCAGCTGTCGTAGCCGACGCCGGTCCGGTTACGCGGCGCCGTCCGGCACCGCGTAGCCGGGTACGGACGGCCAGCGCACGGTCAGGACCACCGACTCCTCCTCGGCGACCCACGAGTGGCCGACCCCGCGGCCCCAGACGACGTAGTCGCCCTGCTCGGCCAGCAGGACGCTGCGGCCGGGGAGTTCGACGCGGAAGCGGCCGCTGACGAGGACCAGGAGGGCGGTGCGCGCCTCGCCCTCCACCCACCGCGCCCGCTCGTCGCCGCGCGGGTGGACACCCCACTTGATCTCCACGGCCTCGCTGTGCCGCGGATCGCCGGGGCCCTTGAAGTGCCCGAGCAGCCACCCCCGGTCCAGCGCCGCGTCCACACCCGCGTTACCCACATACACGCCGTCGCCCAAGCCACCGCTCACGCCGTCGCCCAAGCTGTCGTTCAGGCCGTCGTTCACACCGTCGCTCAAGCCATCGCTCACGCCGTCGCCCAAGCTGTCGTTCACGCTGTCGTTCACGCTGTCGTTCACGCTGTCGTTCACGCTGTCGTTCACGCTGTCGTTCACGCGGCCGGACGCTAGCAGCCCCCCATCGGGCGCCTATTTCTCGCTCCCCTCGGCGTCCGACGGCACTGTGCCAGTGTGAGCCACGCCAGCACCGCCCTCGCCCCGCCCGTCGCCCAGCGGCCCGGCACCCGGCTGTCCCTCGTCACGGCCGGCGGGGTCGCCGTGGGGCTGTTCGCGGCGGTCCGGCTCACCGGCATGGCCGTGTTCGCGCTGCTCGCGTGGGCGGGCGGCCGGCATCCGCTGACGCTGCTCGGCCGGTCCTGGGACTCGGCGTGGTACCTGGGCATCGCGGCGCACGGCTACGGCCGCACCCTGCACTTCGGGCCCGGCATCGTCCACAGCGACCTGGCGTTCTTCCCGCTCTACCCGGCCCTGATCCGCACCCTGACGGCCGTGACGCCGCTCAGCGGGGCGGGCGCCGGGCTCCTGGTGGCCTGGACCGCGGCGGCCGTCGCCGCGGCCGGTGTCTACGCGGTGGGGGCCCGGCTGCACGGCCGTGCGGTGGGCACCGCGCTGGTGCTGCTGTGGGCGCTGCTCCCGCACTCCGTGGTGCTGTCCATGGCGTACACGGAACCGGTGCTGACCGCGTTCGCCGCCTGGTCGCTGTACGCGGTGCTGGCCGGGAACTGGCTGTGGGCGGGCACCCTGGCGGCGCTGGCGGGCCTGTCCCGGCCGAACGGCTTCGCGGTCGCCGCGGCCGTGCTCGTCGCCGCCGCCTGCGAGCTGCGCCGCCACGGCGGCCGGGTCACCCACAGGCTGTGGACGGGCGCGGCGCTCGCCCCGCTCGGCTGGACGGCGTACGTCCTGTGGGTCGGTGGCCGCACCGGGGACCTGCTCGGCGGCTACTTCGACGTGCAGCGCCTGTGGGGCTCCCGCTTCGACCTGGGCCGGGGCTCGCTGCGCTTCGTCCGTGAGCTGCTGCTGGGCGCCAACCGCTTCGTCTTCCCGGTGGCCCTGCTGATCGTGGCGGCGGCGGTGGTCCTGTACGCCCTGCTGGCCCTGGACCGGGCCCCGCTCCCGCTCCTCGCCTACACCGCCGTGCTGCTGCTGATCGCGCTCGGCGGCTCGGGCTTCTTCGAGTCGAAGCCGCGCTTCCTGCTCCCGGCCTTCCCGCTGCTGCTGCCGCCGGCCCGGGCGCTGGTGCGCACGGCGAGAGCCCGGCCCTGGCACGCGACGGTGATGGTCACGGCCCTGGCCGGGCTCTCGTTCGGCTACGGCACGTACCTCGTCGTGTACGCGCGCACACCGCTGTAGGTCTGCTGCCCGCTCCGTCTGCCTACTCGTCGCCGTCTTCGGGCTTCTCGGCCTCGTTGACGGCCTCCTCCAGGCCGAGCTGCTCGACGAGCCACTTGTCGAACTCGATCGCGGCGCGCACCCAGCTGACCGTGGACGAGACGAAGTGGTTGATGTCGACGCCGGTGCCGATCAGCATCTGCGCCTCACCGATGAGACGGACCGTGCCGTCGTCATGGGTGTGGGTGTAGACCTTGGGCCACAGGGTCCGCCGGTTCCAGTCGTCGATGGACTCGAGCAGCTGGGGCTTCTCGTCGATCTTGTGCGGACGGTCGTAGAACGTGCGCACCGAGAAGACCGCCTGCTCGTCCTCACCGCGGAACATGAAGTACGTACGGAACTGCTCCCACGGCGCCGCGAGGTCACCCTCGTCGTCGACGACGTACTTGAGCTCCATCTGGTCGAGGAGCTGCTTCACGAGATCCTGATCCGGGACGACGGGGCCCGCCGGTCCTTGGGGCTGCGGCTCGGGCTGGCCCCCGAAGTTCGGAATCGAGGACGGGTCGATGGTCACCGTGTTTTTCCCTTCATACGGATCCTGCCATCCTCTCCCATCCGGGGAGGGGGGTGGCAACCCCCGCCCCGGCGGGTTCACCTCCCGTTGGCGGAATTCAGCTCAGAGCGTCTTTCCGGTCTCCGTACCGCTGTTCCCGGCGGCCTCGTCGGCGGTCGCCGGGCCCACGATCAGGCCCTCGCCGAAGGCGTCGACACGGATCGTGTCGCCGTCCTTGACCTCGCCCGAGAGGATCTCCTTGGCCAGCCGGTCACCGATGGCGGTCTGGACCAGCCGGCGCAGCGGGCGGGCACCGTACGCCGGGTCGTTGCCCTCCTCGGCGAGCCAGGCCAGGGCCTCCGGGGTGACCTCCAGGGCGAGCCGGCGGTCGGCGAGCCGCCTGGCGAGCCGGTCGATCTGGAGCCGGGCGATCCGGGCCAGCTCGTCCTTGGCCAGGGCGGAGAAGACCACCAGGTCGTCGAGGCGGTTCAGGAACTCCGGCTTGAAGGACTGCCGGACGACCTCGAGGACCTGCCGCTTCTTCTCCTCCTCACCGAGGACCGGGTCCACCAGGTACTGGCTTCCCAGGTTCGACGTCAGCACCAGGATGGTGTTGCGGAAGTCGACCGTGCGGCCCTGGCCGTCGGTGAGCCGGCCGTCGTCCAGGACCTGGAGGAGGATGTCGAAGACCTCGGGGTGGGCCTTCTCCACCTCGTCCAGGAGGACCACGGTGTACGGACGGCGGCGGACCGCCTCCGTCAGCTGGCCGCCCTCCTCGTAGCCGACGTAGCCGGGCGGGGCGCCGACCAGCCGGGCCACGCTGTGCTTCTCGCTGTACTCCGACATGTCGATGCGGACCATCGCCCGCTCGTCGTCGAAGAGGAAGTCGGCGAGCGCCTTCGCCAGTTCCGTCTTGCCGACACCGGTCGGGCCGAGGAAGAGGAAGGAGCCGGTGGGGCGGTCCGGGTCGGCGATGCCCGCGCGGGACCGGCGCACGGCGTCGGACACCGCCCGTACGGCCTCGGTCTGGCCGATCAGACGGCGGCCCAGCTCGTCCTCCATGCGGAGCAGCTTCTGGGTCTCGCCCTCCATCAGACGGCCGGCCGGGATGCCGGTCCAGGCGGCGACCACGTCGGCGATGTCGTCGGAGGCGACCTCGTCCTTGACCATGGTGTCCTTGGCCGTCTCCTCCTCGGCCTCGGACGCGGCCTCCAGTTCCTTCTCCAGCTGCGGGATCTCGCCGTACAGCAGCTTGGAGGCGGTGTCGAAGTCGCCGTCGCGCTGGGCGCGTTCGGCGGTGCCGCGCAGCGCGTCGAGCTTCTCCTTCAGCTCACCGACCCGGTTCAGGGACTGCTTCTCGCGCTCCCAGCGGACGTTGAGGCCGCGCAGGTCCTCCTCCTTGTCGGCGAGGTCGCGGCGCAGCTTCTCCAGGCGCTCCACGGAGGCCGGGTCGGTCTCCTTGTCCAGCGCCAGCTCCTCCATCTTCAACCGGTCGACGGAGCGCTGGAGTTCGTCGATCTCGACCGGGGACGAGTCGATCTCCATACGGAGCCGGGAGGCGGCCTCGTCCACCAGGTCGATGGCCTTGTCGGGGAGGAAGCGGGAGGTGATGTACCGGTCGGACAGGGTCGCGGCGGCGACCAGCGCCGAGTCCGCGATCTGCACCTTGTGGTGGGCCTCGTAACGGCCCTTGAGGCCACGGAGGATGGCGATGGTGTCCTCGACGGTCGGCTCGGCGACCAGCACCTGCTGGAAGCGGCGCTCCAACGCCGGGTCCTTCTCGATGCGTTCGCGGTACTCGTCGAGGGTGGTGGCGCCGACCATGCGCAGTTCGCCGCGGGCCAGCATCGGCTTGAGCATGTTGCCGGCGTCCATGGCGGAGTCGCCGCCCGCGCCGGCCCCGACGACCGTGTGCAGCTCGTCGATGAAGGTGATGACCTGCCCGTCGGAGTCCTTGATCTCGGCCAGGACGGTCTTCAGCCGCTCCTCGAACTCGCCCCGGTACTTGGCGCCCGCGACCATCGCGCCCAGGTCCAGCGCCACCAGCCGCTTGTCCTTCAGCGACTCGGGCACGTCCCCCTTGACGATCCGCTGCGCGAGCCCCTCGACCACCGCCGTCTTGCCGACGCCGGGTTCGCCGATGAGCACCGGGTTGTTCTTGGTACGGCGGGACAGCACCTGGACGACCCGGCGAATCTCGGTGTCCCGGCCGATGACCGGATCGAGCTTGCCGTCCCGGGCGGCGGCCGTGAAGTCGGTGCCGAACTTCTCCAGTGCCTTGTACTGGCCCTCGGGGTCGGCGGTGGTCACCCGGCGTCCGCCGCGCGCCTTCTGGAAGGCTTCGGCCAGCTTCTTCGCGGTGGCGCCCTGCCGGTCGAGCACCTCGCCGGCCGCGCCGCCCTTCGCGGCGATGCCGATGAGCAGGTGCTCGGTGGAGAGGTAGTCGTCGCCGAGGTCCTTGGCGCGTTCGCCGGCGTCGGCGATGACCGCGAGCAGTTCGCGGTTGGGCTGCGGGGGCGCGACCGTGGACCCGGTCACGCTGGGCAGCGCGGCCAGCGCGCGCTCGGCGCCCTGGCGTACGGCGGCCTGGTCGGCGTCGACGGCCGCGAGCAGGTCGGTGATGTTCTCGTTGTCCTGCCCGGCCAGCAGAGCCAGCAGCAGGTGGGCAGGGGTGAGGTCCGCGTGCCCCTCGGTCACGGCCCGGCTGCTGGCCGCGTTGATCGCGTCCCGGCTCCTGTTGGTCAGCTCGGCGTCCACGTTCGCGTTCTCCTCCTACGTCCCCATGCTGGTCCCGGTACTGACTCAGCCAACGTACACAAACTTGAGTCTATTCCACTCAAGGTGCGACCGGGAGGTCTTCCGGCAACTGTTCCGCAGGAGGGTGCGGGGAGGTCGGCGCGCCGGGGCCGGGGCGGTCGACCCGTTCCACCGGCGGGTTTCAGCCACCGTGAATGGTGGCCGGAAGCGGCCGATACCAGGAAATGTCCCCACAAAACTGCAGCGGCGTCACCGTGTTCAGGTCACGGTGACGCCGCTGCGGGGGGAAGCACCTGAGCGATCTTTGTTACGACGGGGGAATCGCGTCAGGCACTGCGGGGGGTGGCCGAGATGGTCCTCACGTCCGGTACCTCCGGCTCAGCCAGCCGGTGGTCCCGTTGGTCCAGATTCACAAAAATCATTCCGTACCGGACGGCACAGCGCACGGGCTGTGGCGCGCCCCGCGGCTTGCGCAGGCATCGGTACGCCCGTACGTCCTCGTCCTCGTCCCTCGTGACGACCACCGGTTCTCCGAAGACGGTCACCATCAGCGAGTCACCACTGTGGGGGATGGCGGTGACCAGGTCGATGAAATGCCAGCCGGATCGGTACGCGGTGGCCATCTCACGGCGGAAGGATCGGTCGTCGGGTGGGGTGGTCACTTCAGCTCCCGGCTCCATCGGTCACGGAATCAGTAGCGCCGGCAGTCTCGGAGTTCACGGCAACCGACGGCCAGCTGCTGTTCGCACGAACCTCACTCTTCCCGGCGGCCGAAAAGCCACTGAGCACCCCGAGGGCTGCGACGGCGGACAAGGCGGCGACAAGTACCGAGCGAAGCAGTTTGTTACGCATCTTCGGCTTCGTCCTCACTTGAAGGTCCCCTTTTCCCCCGTCAGGTACGACGATGGCTCATTCGGGCACGTCGTGGCCACACAATCGGTGCATCATGTTCCTGCATGTTCAGGACCCTGGGGGGTGGAGTTTTGGTAACAAGTCACTCAAATGCGACACATCCCCATGCCGTGAACGAGCTGTGCACGGAGGGTAGTCGGCTGTATGCGGCCGCTCTGCGCGCGGGACGCATCGCGCGCGCGGACGCGGAACCCGCGCCCTGCCTAATGGATTCCGCCCTGCTGCACCCCGACCCCGACGACCCGAACTGGCTGCGGCCGGTGCCGGCGGCGATCGCGCTGGCCCAGCGTCTCAACCCCCTCGAACGCGAGATCACCGAACGCCGGCGGCTGGCCACCGACATCGCGGGGGCCTTCGAGCCCTTCCTGTCCATCGGCGGCCAGCCGACGGCGGGCGGTGGCTCGATCACGGTGCTGGAAGGCGGCGAGCGCATCAACACCGCGCTCAACCTGGCCACCGCCCAGTGCCACACGGAGATGCTCACGGTCCAGCCGAGCGACCGGATCTCCGAGGCCAGCATGCTGCGCGGCCTGGAACGCGACCGGCCCCTCATAGAACGGGGCGTACGGATCCGGACGCTGTACCAGCACACCGCCCGCTACAGCCAGGAGAAGCTGGCCTACGGAGCCCAGCTCGCCGACGGCAAGGTGGAGTACCGCTCCATAGACGAGCTGGTGGAGCGCCTGATCATCTGTGACGAGACGGTCGCCTTCATCCCCATCCGCGAGGACCAGCAGGTCGCTCTGGAACTGCGCCACCCGGGCCTGGTCCGCTACCTGGTCAAGGTCTTCGAGTTCATGTGGACCCGGGCCGTGCCGCTGAGCGCCGGCGCCCCCTACGAAACGGCTCCCGACGGCATCACCGACATCCAGCACTCGATCGCGAAACTCCTGGTCGAGGGGCACGTGGACGAGGCCATCGCCCGCCGCCTGGGCATGAACGTCCGCACCTGCCGGGCCCACATCGCCAAACTGGCCCAGGTGCTCGGCAGCGGCAGCCGCGCCCAGCTCGGTTACCTGATCGCCCAGTCCGGGATCCTGGACCGGAAGATCCCCGAGGACGGCGGCGGCAGGTGACGTCCACCCCGCACACCGAGCACGGGAGGCCGGCGGTCCCGGGGCGCGCGGAGGCGGCTCGTTGACCCGCTGCGACCACGGGGTCGAGGAGCTGTGCCCGGCCGGCGCGAAGCTGTACGAACGCGCGCTGCGCGCCGGGCACATCAGCGTCCGGGACGCCGCCGACGCGCCCTGCCTGACCGACTTCGGCCTCCTCCACCCGGCGCTGGACGACCTGGACCGGCTGGAGCCCGAGCCGCCCGCCACGGCCCTGCACCGGCTGCTGCGCTCGGCTGCCGCCCGCGTCGCCGACGAACGCCGGCGCGAGGAGCAGCTGGTGGAGCTGTTCGAACCGCTGATGCGGGTGCACGCGCCGTCCCCGCTGGAGGGCGGCACCCCGACGCTCCGGCTGCACAGCGGGACCCGCTCCATCAACAGGGCCATCACCGACGCCATGGCCGAGGCCGGCCGGGAGGTGCTCTGCATCCAGTCGCACTCCGGTCTCACCGGCGCCCGCGGCCGGGCCGCCGCCGCTGCCGCCCGGGACCGGGACCGGGCGATCCTGGACCGGGGCGCCCGGGTCCGCGCCCTCTACCAGCACACCCTGCGCCATGTGCCGGAGGTCTACGGCGGCTTCGAGGAGGTCCGGGGCGACTTCGAGGCCCGTGCCCTGGACGAGCTGCCCGACCGGCTGATCGTCATCGACCGGGCCGTGGCCTTCGTCCCGGCCGACCCGGACGGCTCACTCGCCCTGGAGGTCCGGCATCCCGCGCTGATCACGTACTTCGTCACGGTCTTCGACCGGCTGTGGCGGCTGGCCACCCCGATCTATCCGGACGTCGAGCACCGCCCCACCGTCGACGGCGTCACGCCGCGCCAACGGGCGATCGCCGCCCTGCTCGTGGAGGGTCACACCGACGCCGTCATCGCCGAACGGCTCGGCATGAACGTCCGGACCGCCCGGGACCACATCGCCCGGCTCGGCGTGACCCTCGGCAGCGACAGCCGCGCCCAGCTCGGCTTTCTCATCGGACGCTCGGGGATCCTTGATCGGGAAGGCTGACCACGGCCGGCGCCGCACCCGGCCCGTTCGTCCCGCTGGTCCCGCCCGGCGGCCGGTCCAGGCCCACCTGCGCTATCCGCACGCCCAGTTGGGTACGGCTGGCCGCGCCCAGCGTCTCCGAGAGCCGGGCGATGTGGGCACGGCAGGTACGGACGCTGATGCCCAGGCGTTCCGCGATGACCGCGTCCTGGTGGCCCTCGGCGAGCAGCGCCGCGATGGACTGCTCGCGGTGCGAGATGCCCTCGATGCCGGTGTCGGGCAGCGGGGCGGTGAGCGGGATGGCCAGGCGCCAGAGCCGTTCGAAGACCGTGACGAAGTACTCGACCAGGGCCGGGTGGCGCAGCTCCAGGGCCATCGTGCGGTCCGCGTTCGCGGGGATGAAGGCGACCGTGCGGTCGAAGAGGATCAGCCGGTCGATGACCTCGTCGAGGGTACGGGCCTCCACCGCGTCACCCATCAGCTCCAGGTAGTTGAGCAGGCCCTGGCCGTGCCGGGCGACATGGGTGTAGAGGTCGCGCATCCGCACGCCGCGGCCCCGCAGGGCGAGAGCCCGGTGCAGGCCCTCGGTCAGCTCCGACTCGCGGCGGATGCCGCCGGGCTGCACGGTGAGCACCTCGGTCGTACAGGCCTCCGTCGCCGCGTCCATGGCCGCCTGGATCCGTGACAGCCCGTCAAGGACGCGGATGGCCGCCGTACCGTCGGCGGCTGCGGTCAGCGCCGGCAGCTGCCGGCCCAGCCCGGCGTACCAGTCGAACGCCGCCACCGCCGAGCCCACGCGTCGCTGGCTGTCCGTCACCTCGTCGTAGACCCCGCGCAGCAGCCGGGTCATGACCTCCTGCGGGGAGGTCGGCACCAGCCAGTCCATGTCGTCGGGGTCCGGGTGCAGCAGCGCCAGTTCGAGCAGACAGGGCACCGCGTCGGCGTCCGTGCGCGGGACCCGGCCCCGGCGCACGGCCCGGGAGTACACGCGATCCCCGGCGGCGCACAGTCGGTCGGCTCCGTGTGGATGCTCCTCCGTCCCGTGCCCGGCCATCGCCCATTCCACCCCCGGTTTGCTACCTCTTCCGCAGCGCAACTATGAGCGGTCCGGACCGGCTCCGCAACACGGCTCCTCCCGGACGGGGCGCCGCAATGCAGGGGTACGCCCCGGTTTCGACCGGCCTCCGGAGACCCCGTTGCAACAAGATGACGGTGGTGGGCGGGGGGTGCGGACGGCATCGTGGAGATCGCTTCCCACGGGTGCCCCAGAACACCCGGCGGGGCCCCGGGCCGTCCTCCCCCGTTCGGGTCGGGGCCCCTGCAACGCGTCCACGGGGGTGGCGCGTTGCCGGGAGGGCCGCTCCGGCCTGCGGCGCGTCCGACCGACTCGGCCGCGTCGCGGGCCCCGCCCGACGCCCCCCGGGCCCATCACCCCTCACCGCGGCCACAGCCGCCCGGAGCCGGCCCCCCGCCCCCAGCGGCACGGCACCGCGCCCCACCTCACCGTCACCTGCTCCGGCCACCCCACGGGTTGACGCCCCACCGACAGCCCCCGCTCCCGGCACCCCCGAAGCC
>NZ_LBMU02000002.1 GCF_001005085.2 Streptomyces humi | reverse complement strand
GCTGGGAAGCGGGCGGGGCCGGGGGGTGGGCTGGGAAGCGGGCGGGGCCGGGGCCTAGGGCCGGTACACCTTGCCGGGTTCCGGCTTTCCGGGGGCCAGGAGTTGCGGGACCGTCACGAAGACGTAGCCGCGCTCCTTGAGGGCGTCGATGATCCCCGGCACGGCCGGCACGGTGCCCTGGTAGATGTCGTGCAGCAGGATGATCCCGTCCCGGGACGCCTGGTCGAGGACCCGCTTCTCGATCAGCGCCGAGTCGGTGGTCTGGTAGTCCTTCGCGGTCACGCTCCACAGCACCTCGGACAGGCCCAGCTCGCGGCAGATCCGGTGCACGTTCGCGTCGGTACGGCCCTGGGGCGGGCGCATCAGCGTCGGCTTGCGGCCGGTCAGGCGCTCGATCGCGTCGTCGGTGCGCTCCAGTTCGCCGCGTATCTGCGTGTCCGAGATCTGCGTGAGGATCTTGTGGTCCCAGGTGTGGCTGGCGACCTCGTGCCCCTCCGCCGCCATCCGCTTCACCAGCTGCGGGTACTTCTCTATGTGCCGCTTGCCCAGCAGGAAGAAGGTCGCCGGGACGTGCTTCTCCTTGAGGATGTCGAGCAGCCGGGCCGAGTTCTCGCTGGGCCCCGCGTCGAAGGTGAGCGCGATGCACTTGGCCTCACGGCAGTCGACGGTCCCGAACCGGGTCCCGTTCGCCGGCACGGGACGGGCGCGCTGGGCGGCCGGGGACGTCGTGTCGACCTGCGCGCAGCCGGACAGGGCCAGGGCGAGGGAGACGGTGGCGGCGGTGGCGGCGGGGACACGAAGTCGGGCGGACCGGAACCCGCCGGGCTGTCTTTCCCTCTTCCTGATCGGATGCTTGCTCCAAAGTGGCATGCGGGGACTATACACACAGTTTATAGAATGCGTGTGCGATTTATCCCGGGAGGGCTCGGCCGTCGGCGGCTTCGGGTGTGACCATGGACGAAGGGGGCCCGAAAGGGGATCGACCCCACCCGGAGAGGACACACCGTGCGCTACCGGGACCGCGCCCAGGCCGGC
This sequence comes from Streptomyces humi, assembly GCF_001005085.2. Lineage (GTDB taxonomy): Bacteria > Actinomycetota > Actinomycetes > Streptomycetales > Streptomycetaceae > Streptomyces > Streptomyces humi. Next base: position 152,040 of record NZ_LBMU02000002.1, on the reverse strand, counting down.
CGTGAACTCGCCGCCTTGCTGGGGAAGTTGCGGGACGAGGGCGCCTTGCCGGAGCCGATCGTGCTGGCCCTGCCCCGCGGCGGTGCCGCCGTGGCCGCGGAGGTGGCGCGGGAGCTGCCGGCACCGCTGGACGTGCTCGTCGTACGCAAGATCGGCGCCCCGCACCACGAGGAGTTCGGGGTCGGTGCGATCACCGGGGACGAACCGCCGCTCCTCGACACGGGGGCCCTGGCCCACCTGGGCCTGAGCGGGGAGGCACTGGCCCCCGTCGTGGAGCGGGAGCGGCGGGAGCTGCGCCGCCGCGAACGCCGCTACCGGGAGGGCCGCCCGCCGCCGGTGCTGCGCGGCCGTACCGTGATCGTCGTGGACGACGGCCTGGCCACCGGCTCCACCGCCCGCGCCGCCCTCCGCCACGTACGGGGCCGCGGCCCCGCCCGGACCGTGCTGGCCGTCCCGGTGGGCGCGCCCGACTCCCTCGACGCGCTCGCCGCCGAGGCCGACCTCGTCGTCTGCCCGTTCCGGCCGGCCGTGTTCAGCTCGGTCGGCCAGTGGTACGACGACTTCGGGCAACTGACGGACGACGACGTGCTGGACGCCCTGCGCGGGGCCTGATGCCGGACGCCTGGCGCGGGGCCTGATGCCGGACACCTCGCGCGAGGCCTGGTGCCGGGCCTTGCGCGGGGCCTGACAGGAAACGCCGGACTTCCCGCGGGCCCTCCGGAAGCGCGAGCCGTCGGGTGCGCGCCAGCGCGGGCGCGCCACCGCGCCGCTGGATACCATTTGGGCAGGTTCCGGACGTCACGGGATGGACGTGTGATGGGGACGCGCATCGCGGGCTACGAGGTCCAGGGCGAGATCGGCCGCGGCGGCATGGCCGTCGTCTACCGCGCCAGGGACCTGCGCCTGGACCGGACCGTCGCCCTGAAACTGCTCGCCCCGGAGCTGGCCCGCAACGACACCTTCCGCCGCCGTTTCAGCCACGAGTCCCGGGTGGCGGCCGCTCTCGACCACCCGCACATCGTGCCGATCTTCGAGGCCGGCGAGACGGACGGCGTGCTGTACATCGCGATGCGCTACGTGTCCGGCCCGGATCTGCGCGCACTGCTGGACAGGGAGGGCGTGCTGCCGGTGGCCACGGCCCTGCGCATCGCCGCCCAGGTGGCCTCCGCGCTGGACGCGGCCCACCAGCACGATCTGGTCCACCGGGACGTGAAGCCCGGTAACGTCCTGGTGGCGCAGGGCACCGACAGCGACCATCCCGAGCACGTGTACCTCACGGACTTCGGGCTGACCAAGAAGTCGCTGTCGCTGACGGGGTTCACGACGGCCGGCCAGTTCGTCGGCACGCTGGACTACGTGGCGCCGGAACAGATCTCGGGCCGCGCGGTGGACGGGCGGTGCGACCTCTACAGCCTGGCCTGTGTGGTCTTCGAGATGCTGACCGGCGCTCCGCCGTTCGTACGGGACGAGGACATCGCGCTGCTGTGGGCGCACCAGCACGACCGCCCGCCCGCGTTGAGCGAGGTGCGGTCGGGGCTGCCGGCGGGGTTCGACGACGTGTTCGCCAAGGCGCTGGCCAAGACCGCCGCGGACCGTTACGGCACCTGTCTGGAGTTCATGGGCGCGCTGCGGCTCGCTGCGTACGGCGCCGGTCCGGGCGGTCCGGGCCGGCCCGCCGACAGGACCCCCACGGTCGGCCGGCACACCGTCCGTACGCCAGCGCCAGCGCCACCGCCACCGCCACCGCCACCGGGCTGGGCCCGCCCCGTGTTCGGCGGCGAGCGCGCCGGTCCCTAGGGCCTCGGTCCCTCCTGTGGCGCTCCCGGCGCTCAGTCAGCGGTGAGGAACTGCTCGGCCCACACCGTCTTGCCGGTGCTGGCGTGCCGGGTGCCCCAGCGCTGGCTCAGCTGGCCGACGAGGAGCAGCCCGCGCCCGCCCTCGTCGTAGGTGTGGGCCCGGCGCATGTGCGGTGCCGTACTGCTGGAGTCGAAGACCTCGCAGGTGAGAGCGTGGGTGTCGTGGATGAGCCGGAGCCGGACGGGTGGCCGGCCGTACCGGAACGCGTTGGTCACGAGTTCGCTGACGATGAGTTCGGTGATGAACGCGGCGTTCTCCAGCCGCCACGCGATCAGCTGGTCGGTGGCCTGTTTGCGGGCCTCGGCGACAGCGGCGAGGTCGAAGGGCAGCTCCCAGGTGGCGACCCGGTCCGCGTGCAGGGCGCGGGTGCGGGCCACGAGCAGGGCGATGTCGTCGTCGGGGCGGTGGGTGAGCATGGACGTCAGTACCCGGTCGCAGACGGTGTCCAGGCCCTTCGCGGGGCGGGCGAGCGCGTCGAACATCTTGCCCAGGGCGTCGTCGATGTCGTGGTCGCGGGGTTCGAGCAGGCCGTTGGTGTAGAGGGCGATGAGACTGCCCTCGGGGAGTTCCGTCTCCAAGGACTCGAAGGGCAGCCCGCCGAGGCCCAGCGGGGGACCGGCGGGCACGTCGAGGAAGTGGACGCTGCCCCCGGTGACCACGGCGGGCGGCGGATGGCCGGCCCGGGCGACGTCGAACCGCCGGGTCACGGGGTCGTACACGCCGTACAGGCAGGTCGTGCCGACACCGCCGGCGGTCTCCTCGGCGTCGTCGGCGCCCGCCTCCTCCGCGGACAGGTGGACGACCAGATCGTCGAGGTGGCTGAGGAGTTCGTCGGGTGGCAGGTCGACGTCGGCCAGGGTGCGGACCGCCGTGCGCACCCGGCCCATGGTGGCGGCGGCCCGGATGCCGTGGCCGACGACGTCGCCGACGACGAGCGCGACCCGGGTGCCGGACAGCGGGATGACGTCGAACCAGTCGCCGCCCACCCCGGCCTGGCCGACGGAGGGCAGGTAGCGGGTGGCGATGTCCAGGGCCGACTGCTCGGGCAGTGTGTGGGGGAGCAGGCTGCGCTGCAACGTCATCGTGGTGGTGTGCTGGCGCTCGATGCGCGCGGTGCCGTGGATGCTGGTGGCCGCGCGGGCCGCCAGCTGCTCGGCCACCCACAGGTCGTCCTCGTCGAACGGCTCGGGCCGCCTGGTCCGCCCGAAGAGGGCCACCCCGAAGGTGACGCCGGCCGCGGTGAGCGGCACCACCATCAGCGAGTGCGCTCCGCTCGCCCGGATCCAGTCGGCGGCCGGCGGGTCCTCCCGCGCCCAGCGGACCACGCTCTCGTCGTCCCCCGTGTACACCGCGCCCCGCCCGTCGGTCAGGCAGCGGCCCGACGGCGACCAGGGCGGGCAGCGCAGCACGTCGCCCGAGGGGTGCGGCGGTGGCGGAGCGTCGGGCACGGACCGTACGGCCGCCCGGCGCAGCGTCAGGTCGCCGGGCGCGGGCGTGCCGTCCCGGCCGGCGCGCCGGGTCACGAGCTCGGCCGAGCGCGGGGGAGTGTCCAGCAGGTCGACGGCGCACACGTCGGCGAAGCCGGACACCGCGACCTCGGCCAGTTCCCGTGCGGTGCGCTGCACGTCGGAGGTGGTGCCGATGCGCGTCCCCGCGTCGCTCAGCAGCAGCATCCGCTGCCGTACCAGCTGTTCGGACGGGTCGGCGTGGGCGGTCACGGTGACCGCCCGCACCCGGCCGCCCGGGTCCGTCAGCGGGACGATCCGGGCGTGCCAGTCACGCGCCGGGTCGGCCGGGTCCAGATGCAGGTGGACGTCCTGCGGGGCACCGCCGTCGAGGATCCGCCGCATGCCGGCCTCGGCCTCGGCGCTGCCCTCGTACGGGGCGATGTCCGTGAGCCGCAGCCCGCGCATGGTCCCCTCGGCGAGGGAGAGCGCGCGCTGCATCCCCGCGCTGGCCCGGACCAGCCGCAACCCCTCGTCGAAGACGGCGGCGACGCAGGGGGATTCGTGGAAGGCCCATTCGCCCAGTTCGTGGCCGATGCCCGGGAGCAGCCCCGTGACGGCCGAGACGACCACCCACTCGGTGCCGCCCGGCCGCTCGGGCGCGGGTCTGCGGTGGACCAGCACGTCGTGGTCCAGCCGGTGTCCGTCGCGGTGGCGCAGGGCCGCGGTGCCGCTCCAGCGGGGTCCGGCGGCCGCCTCCCGCCAGCTGTCCCCGTCCGGTTCGGCGAGCAGCTCGACAGCCCTGCGCCCCAGGATCTCGGCGGGCGGGTAGCCCAGCGTCAGCCCGGCCCCGTCGCTCCAGCCGGTGACCACCCCCCGCTCGTCGACCGTGACCACCGCGGTGCGGGCGCCCTGGGGCACGGCGGGGGTGTGCGCCGGGTTGCTGGCAGGGGTGGGACGTCGTTCCATCGCCGCTCATCCTTCGCGGAACCTGCACGGCCGGTCTCCTCCTCAGGATCATCCCGGCCGCCACGGAGCACCAATCCGCTGTGGCACCGGTCCCGGGCCCACGCGCACCGGAGGTTCCCGTGACCCGGGGCCGTCCTTCCCGGCCGGCCGTCTTTCTTCCCGGTCGGCCGTCTTTCCCGGCCGGCCGTCTTTCTTCCCGGTCGGCCGTCTTTCCCGGCCGGCCGTCTTTTCCGGCTGTGATCGCGCTCCGGCCGACAGATCCGCCCGCGTCGTGACAGCGTGGGAGCAGTGGCGGCCATGGTGTCCTGGAGGCGGAGATGACGGTGAACGGGATCGGACTGGTGGTGCACGGAGGGCGTACGGAGGCGGTGGACGCGGCCGGTGCCGTACGGGTCTGGGCGGCCGCGCACGACGTGCGCTGTACCGACATCGACGTGTGGCACGACGGCGGCCGGCACAGCTCCGGTGAGGAGGTCGCGGCCGCCGGTGACCCCGATCTGATCGTCACCCTCGGCGGCGACGGCACCTTCCTGCGCGGCGCCCGGCTCGCCGCCCACAACGACGCGCTGGTCCTCGGCGTCGACCTGGGCCGGGTCGGCTTCCTGACCGACGTGCCGGTCTGCTCGGTCACGGACGCGCTGGACGCGGTGTACGAGGACCGGTTCAGCGTCGACCGCCGGCTGCTGCTCACCATGCGCTCCTCCCGCCGTCTCGAGGTGCCCGCCGACATGGAGGACCTGATGCAGTACGGCCGCGGGCCGCTGCTGCCCCCGCCCCAGGTGCGCACCGACTGCGAACAGGACGCCGAGTGGGGTGTCCCGCTGCACATCACCGCCGTCAACGACGTCGTCCTGGAGAAGCTGTCCCGGGACCGCCAGGTGTCGGTGGGCGTGTACATCTCCGGACGGCTGCTCGCCTCCTACTCCGCCGACGCGCTGCTGGTGGCGACCCCCACCGGCTCCACCGCGTACAGCTTCGCCGCCGGCGGACCGGTCGTGTCGCCCTGCGCGGAGGCGCTGGTCTTCACCCCGGTCGCCCCGCACATGGCGTTCGACCGCTCGGTCGTCACCGCCCCGGACGAGGCCGTCGGCCTGCGCGTCCTGGAACGCTCGGGGCCAGCCGCGGTCAGCGTCGACGGCCAGGTGCGGGGTGTCGTGCAGCCGGGCGACTGGATCGGGGTGTACGCCGCCCCCAGCCGGCTGCGGGTGGTCCGGCTGGCGCCGATGGACTTCTACGGCCGGCTGCGCGAACGCATGAACCTCACCGACGCCCCGGCCGCCGTCGCCGACGGCACCCCCGCCCCCCTCTGGTCGCTGACCGCGCCCCCGCCGGGCGACCTCGACCACATCTCCTTCCCGCTGCTGGCCGCCCAGCGCGCCCAGGCGGAGGCGTGCGCGGACGGGGAGGACGGTGCCGGGCCCGCGCCGGACGAGCCGGCCGTCCCGAGCCACGCGCGGGACGGGAGCCGTCCCTGACCCGGTCCGCGCCGGCCACGCGGCGCCGGGCCCGGCGCGGAGGGGGGCGGGTCAGTCCGTGGACCGCACCGCGGGAATGCCGAGCGCGACCGGCCCGCTCTTGCAGGAGTCGTGGCAGTCCTTCTCCAGGCTGCAACACAGCGAGCAGATCGCGCCCGAGTGGAACGGGCAGCCCGCCACGTCCGGCCGCTCGAACTCGGTCGCGCACACCGTGCAGGTCAGCACGGCCGCCGACGGCAGCCCGTCCGCGCCCAGCAGCGGCTCCGTCAGGTCGTCGACGCGGGCGATGTAGTACTTCCCCTTGGTCAGCACCGCGAACAACGGCGAGAGCACCATCGCCAGGAACAGCGCGACGAAGGGCGAGTACGCCTTGCCGTACTCCCCGAACGCGTCGAAGTACGCGGCGATCGAGACCGCCGACGCGATCAGCATCGAGCCGAACCCGACCGGGTTGAAGTTGTGCAGATGGGCGCGCTTGAACTCGATGTACGAAGGGCTCAGCTTCAGCGGCTTGTTGATGACCAGGTCGGCGACGACCGCGCCGATCCAGGCGATCGCCACGTTGGAGTAGAAGCCCAGCACGGTGTTCAGGAAACCGAAGACACCGCCCTCCATCAGGGCCAGCGCGATGCCGACGTTGAGGAAGATGTAGACGACCCGGCCGGGGTGACGGTGCGTCAGCCGGGAGAAGAAGTTCGACCAGGACAGCGAACCGGAGTAGGCGTTCGTCGAGTTGATCTTTATCTGGGAGAGGATCACGAAGAACGTGGCCAGACCGAGCGCGACGGGTGCAGCGAAGGTCCTGAACCCGGACACGTACTGCTGGATCGGCTCGTTGGCCTTGGCCAGGCCCACGCTGCCCGCGATGTAGAAGGCGAGGAAGGCCCCGCCGATCTACTTGGCCGCGCCCAGCACCACCCAGCCCGGGCCGGCGGAGAGCACCGCGCCCCACCACTTCCCGCCGTTCTCCGGTGTCTTGTCCGGCATGAACCGCAGGTAGTCGACCTGCTCGCCGATCTGCGCGATCAGTGACAGCGCGACGCCCGCACCCGCGCCCACCCCGAGCACGCTGATGCCCGACCCGGTCGGCGAGTTGCCCGCGAAGTGCGTGAACTCCGAGAACTTCGCCGGCTCCTGGACCGCGATGGACACGAACGGCGCCACCATCAGCACCAGCCAGACCGGCTGCGTCCACACCTGCATCTTCGACAGCGCGGTCATGCCGTAGACGACCAGCGGCAGGATGACGAGGGAGCAGATCAGGTACCCGACGGCCAGCGGGATGTGCAGGCCCAGCTCCAGGGCCTGCGCCATGATCGAGCCTTCGAGCGCGAAGAAGATGAAGGTGAAGCTGGCGTAGATGACCGAGGTGAGCGTCGAGCCCAGGTAGCCGAAGCCGGCCCCCCGGGTCAACAGGTCCATGTCGATGGAGTACTTGGCCGAGTAGTACGAGATCGGGATCCCGGTCAGGAAGATGACCACCGCGGCCGTGAGGATCGCCACCATGGCGCTGGAGAAGCCGTTGGAGACGGCGATCGAACCGCCGATCGCGAAGTCCGCGAGGTAGGCGATGCCGCCGAGCGCGGTGGTGGCCACGACGTAGGGGGTCCAGCGGCGGAAGGACTTCGGCGCGTAGCGCAGCGAGTAGTCCTCCAGGGTGTCGTTCTTCGCCCAGTCGTTGTAGGTCCGTTTGCCGTCCGTCCGGCCCTCCGCCACGGCGGGCGGCGCCTCCTTGCCGACGATCTCCGTCACGACTCTGCCCTCTCTCGTCCCCGGTCGTTGCACGGAAGGGTCGCGGCGCGCCGTTTCCCGGACGTTTCACCTGCTTTAAAAGACAAGGCTTGATACTTTCCGTGGGAAGTACCGTGCCCGAGACGGCACTTGGGCTCAGAGCCGGGCGACGACGCGGAAGCCGAGGACGTCGGCCCGTGCCAGGTACAGCCGTTGCCCGAGATGGTTGCCGCGCAGCCGTACGACACCGCGCGGGCCCTCGTACGACACCGCGTCCCCGACCGCGCACACCGTCCGCACGCCCAGTGTCGTGCGCGTCCCGCGCGGCGGCGGACGCATCGGGCCACCTCCGTGCGGGCGAGGGGAGCGCGGACCACGGTCCCGGGCTCCGGCGCCCTCGTCCGGGCTCGTATCCTGCGCGCACAGCAGACCTGACGGAAGGACACCGGCGATGCCGTCCGTACCCTCCTCACCGGACCTCGCGCACCTCCTCAGCCACGCCGAACGCGGGGTCGTCCGAAGGCTGGCGGCGGTGCCGGCCGAGGAGGGCTGCACCGTCGAGGAGTGGCGCGTGCTGTCGCCGGCCGGCGACGGCGCGGGGCATCCGATGTCGGAGATCGCCGGCCACGCGCTGATGCCGGCGCCCAGCCTGACCAAGCTGGTGGACCGCATGGTCGCCGGCGACCTCGTCCACCGGCGCCCCGATCCGCACGACCGGCGCCGCGTCCTGCTCCACCTCACCGCGCGCGGCGCCGACCTGCACCGGCGCACCGCCCTGCGGGTCCACGCGGACCAGGCCCGCCCTGCTCGCCGGGATCGCCGACGGGGGAGCACTGGCCCTGCTGCTCCCCGAACTGACCAGGGCCGCCGCCCCGGACCCCGCCGCCACCGCCGCCCCGGGGCACCCGGCCATCCGGAGCGCGCCCACCGGCTGAGCCGGTGGGCGCGCCGGCTCACCAACCGGTGAAGAGCAGATGGTTCAGCAGTAGTGCGAGCACCGCCTGTGCCACGAGCCAGATCCGCCGCCGGGGCAGGAACGCACCGGCGGCCGGCAGCCACACCGCGAACGGCAGCCAGATCCGCTCCGTCTCCGCCTTGCTCATGCCGGACAGATCGGCGATCAGCAGCGCGAGCAGGGTGACGCACACCAGGAAGGCCAGCCGGAGTTCCGGCCCGGGCGCGGTACGGCGGTGGACCAGGACGGCGCCGGCCCGGCGCAGCCCCGCCACCGTCGCCGGGCCGGTGATGATCACCGTGCAGGCCAGGTTGGCCCACACCCAGTAGCCGTACGGCCGGGTCCCGCCGACGCCCTGGTAGTAGCGGGTGACCAGCAGCCGGTACCCCTGCCACCAGTCGAACCCGGCGAACGTGAAGACGAGCGGCACGACCGCCGCCCCCGCCACCAGCAGAACCAGGACGAGCGGCCGCGCCCGGACCCGGCGCCGGCCGATCACCAGCACCGCCGCCCCGATCAGCGCGAAGAGCGTGAGGCCGTACGACAGATAGCAGGTCAGCCCGTACAGCAGGCCCGCGGCGGCGGCCCAGGCCACGGAGCGTCCCGTCACCGCCAGGGCCAGCAGCGCCACCGTCCAGGCGGCGACCGCCGCGAAGTACCCGTCGGCCGAGGCGCCCACCCACACGGCGGCCGGGACCAGTACGAGGAAGGGCGCCGCCCGCCGGGCGAGCCGCTCCGCCGCGAGCGCCCGCACCGCGACCAGTACGGCGGCACCGGCCGTGGACCCGACGGTGACGCACCAGGCCCCGGCCCAGCCGCCGCCGTGCAGCCCGGCCCGGTCCAGCAGGACGAAGGTGAGGGTGGCCGCCGGGGGATGCCCGGCGATGTGCGCGGGCCAGGGCGCGGGCGTGCCGCTGACGATGTGGTGGGTGAAGTCCCGCAGGGTCGCCGGGATGTCGTGGAAGCGCCCGATGACCGTCAGGTACTCGTTGGGGCTGGTGAGCCGGCCCGCCACACCCCGCTGCCAGCCGTCGACCAGCGCCAGCGACCAGGTCCAGGCCAGCGAGCCCCCCCAGGCCGCGGCGAGCAGTCCGCGCCACGGCAGCCGTACGGCGAGGTTCGGCCCGTACGCCACCACCGCGGCCCCGACGAGCACGGCGGCCGGTGTCCCCGGGCCCACGTGCGGGTCCCAGTCGGCGAACAACGGCGGCCAGTGCACGAACAGCGTGCGGTAGGTGTCCTGGATGTGCCGGCCGACCAGGACGGCGGCGAGTACGAGCAGGGCGGCGGCGAGCACGGCGGCCAGATCGGCGTACCGGCCGCGGAGGGAAGCGCGGGTCACACCGGAACGCTAGGCCCGCGACCGGGGGACGCCGTGGATCAGTGGGCCGACGTCAGACTTTCGTCATGGGCCGGGTACGGGATCCAGGGGCTTCCCCGGCCTACGGTCGGAGCATGCGAGACGACGGTCCACGGCTTCCCACCTCACCCGGATTCTGGCGCAGTCCGCTGCGCGGCACCTGGTTCACCTCGGTGCTCGGCCTCGTGCTGCTCGTCGGCGTCACGGTGCTCTTCGTGACCGGACTGGTCTCGTACGCCGCGTACAACCCGGACCTGGCACCGGTGAACGACCAGACACCGGACAAGGGCCTCCTCGGCTTCTACCTCTTCTCCTGGCCGACGAATCCGCCCTGGCTCTACCGGCTCACCCAGGGCCTGCACGTCACCCTGGGGATCACCCTGATCCCGGTGCTGCTCGCCAAGCTGTGGTCCGTGGTGCCCAAGCTGTTCGCGCTGCCCCCGGCCCGCTCGCTCGCCCACGCCCTGGAGCGGATCTCGCTGCTGCTGCTGGTCGGCGGCGGCCTGTTCGAGTTCACCACCGGAGTCCTCAACATCCAGCTGGACTACGTCTTCCCCGGCTCCTTCTACCCCCTCCACTTCTACGGCGCCTGGGTGTTCTTCGCCGCCTTCCTGGCCCACGCCGCCCTGAAGACGCCCAAGGCGCTGCGGGCGGTCCGCGAGCGGCGCCGGGGCGAGGACGGGCAGGCGTCACCCGGACCCGACGAGGGCGGACCGGCATCACCGCGGCCGGACGCGCCGACGGTGGACCGGCGGGGTGCGCTGTGGTTCGTCGGGGGTGCCTCCCTGCTGCTGTTCCTCACGACGGCCGGGCAGAGCATCGGGGGCGCGCTGCGCCGCACCGCGCTGCTCGCCCCGCACGGCTGGGCCGACCCGGGCGGCGGCCCGAACGGCTTCCAGATCAACAAGACGGCCGCGTACGCCGGCGTCGGCACGAAGCAGACCGCGGCGGAGACCTGGCGGCTCGTCGTCACGGCGCCGGGCGGCCGGACGGTCCGGCTCACCCGCGCCGAGCTCCTCCGGCTCCCGCAGCACAGCGCCGCCCTGCCCATCGCCTGCGTGGAGGGCTGGTCGACCGCCGACCAGTGGTGGCGCGGGGTACGGCTCCGTGACCTCGCCGCCCTCGTCGGGTACGACGGCGATCCGCCGGACGTCCTCGTCGAGTCCCTGCAACTGCACGGAGCCTTCCGCCGCGCCGCGCTGCGCGCCGACCAGGTCGCCGACCCGCGCTCCCTGCTCGCCCTGCGGGTCAACGGTGAGGACCTGTCCCCCGACCACGGCTACCCCGCCCGCGTGATCGTGCCCGCCGCCCCCGGTGTCCTCAACACCAAGTGGGTGGCCCGGATGACCTTCGGAGAACTGTGACGCGCCCCCGCCTCGTCGTCGGCAGCCCCTTCCAGATCCTGCTGCTGGCCTGCTCGTTCGCGCTCGCCGCCTACGCCGGCGTACGGCTGCTGGCCGGCGACTGGTTCGGTGTGGCGCTGTGGATCGTGGGGGCGGCCCTGCTGCACGACCTGGTGCTGCTACCGCTGTACGCGCTGGCCGACCGGGCGGTGACCCGGGGTCTGGGCGCCGCGGGGCACCGGGACCGGACGATGTACGTCCGCGTCCCCGCCGCGCTCTCCGGGCTGCTCCTGCTGGTGTGGTTCCCGCTGATCAGCGGGACGGTCGCCGGGCACTACCGGTCGGCAACCGGCCAGTCCCCGGACGGCTTCGCGGCCCGCTGGCTGCTGATCACCGCCGTGCTCTTCGGCGGCTCCGCGCTGCTGCTGGCACTGCGGGTGCGCAGGGCCACGAAGCGGCGGCCGCCGGCCGTCCACTGACCGGCCGGCGTCCAGCCGCGCGCGTACCGCAGCAGGGCCGGGGTGCCGAGCCGCGCCCACGGGAACGGCTCCCCGACGGCCTCACGAGTGTCGGTGAGGTGGACGTGAACCCGCTCGTCGAGGTCCACCGGGGCGGTCTCGGCGATCAACAGGCCCTCGGGTGCGAGGAGTCGGCCGACGCGGTCCAGGAGCAGTCCGGGGTCGCCACCGATGCCGACGTTGCCGTCCATGAGCAGCACGGTGCCCCAGCGGCCCTCACCGGGCAACGGCTCGAAGACCGAGCGGCGCAGGGCCTGCCCGCCGAGGCGCACGGTGTGGTCGACGGCGGCCGTGCTGACGTCGATGCCGAGGACGGTACGGCCCCGGGCGGCGAGTTCGGCGACCAGCCGGCCGGGGCCGCAGCCGACGTCCAGGACGGCGCCCTCACAACGGTCCAGGACCGCCCGGTCGACCGGGTCGGCCCGCGCGCACCAGCGCTCGACCTCCAGGGGCAGCAGCCAGCCGTCGGCGCGGCGCAGGAACAGCGGGCCGTGCCCGGCGCGCAGCGCCGCCGCGTAGGGGTCGGCGCCGGTCCGGGCGAGGGGCGCCCAGGTGGTCACCGGCGGTCCGTGCCGCTCTGCGCCGAGCACCGGGCCAACCGGGCGGCGAAACGGCCGTGCGGGACGAGCGCGGCGACGGCGGCCGCGTCCGCCGCGGTGTCCACGTCCCGCAACCGTGGCAGGTCCCGCACCCGCAGTCCCGCGGCGACGAGCCGCCGCCGCTGGACGGCACCTGTCCGCGGGTCGGACATCGGCACACCGCGCAGCAGCCCGGGATCCGGATCGGCCAGCCCCAGAGCCCAGAACCCGCCGTCCTCGGCGGGACCGAAGTACGCGTCGCAGTCCTCGAAGCCCACGGTGAGCAGGGCCGGGGTTACCTGGGGGGTGTCCATGCCGATGAGCAGGGCGGGTCCGGCGCAGCCGGCGAAGGCGTCGGCGAGACGCGCGTCGAGGCCGCCACCGCACTGCGGCACGACGTCGAAGCCGGGCGGCAGCCAGGGGCCGGGGCTGCCGTCGAGGACGAGGACACGGCGGGCGGCGGAGGCCGCGGCCACGGCGTCCAGGGTGTCGGCGAGCGAGGCCTCGGCCAGAGCGGCGGCCTGATCCGGGGAGAAGGGCGGTGTGAGCCGCGTCTTGACCCTGCCGGGCCGCGGCTCCTTGGCGATGACGAGAAGGGTGGTCATGTGAAGTTCCTTGACGGGTGCGTGCGGGTGATGGTGCTGGTGGTGGCGGGGCGCCTGCCCGCGGCCGTGCGGCTGACGCCGACCGCGGCGCCCCCTGAGGGGCGCGGGGAACCGCGTGCTCAGCCCCCACCCACCCGCACCCGAGGCGGCTCCTTCAGCACGCGGCTCATGTCCCGCACCGCCTGCCACGTGCCACGCCAGGTCCCGGTCACCTTCGACGCGCCGGTACGCGGCAGGTACGGCACATCGTGCTCGGCGATCCGCCACCCCGCGTCGGCCGCCCGCACCACCATCTGCAACGGGTAGCCGCTGCGCCGGTCGTCGAGGTCCAGCGAGAGCAACCGCTCGCGCCGCGCCGCCCGCAGCGGCCCCAGGTCGTGCAGCCGCAGCCCGGTCCGGCGCCGGAGCATCCGCGCCAGCGCGAGATTCCCGGCGCGGGCATGCGCGGGCCAGGCACCACGCCCCTGCGGCCGCCGCCGGCCCAGCACCAAGTCCGCCTCCCCGTCGGCGACTTCCCGCACGAACGGCAGGAGGAGCCCGGGATCCAGGGACGCGTCGCAGTCGCAGAAGCACACGATGTCGGCGGCCGCCGCGATCAGCCCCGCATGGCATGCCGCGCCGAAGCCGCGCCGCGCCTCCCGGACGACGGTCGCGCCGAACGCCCGGGCGACGTCCGCCGAGCCGTCGGTGGACCCGTTGTCCACCACGAGGGCCCGCCAGCCCGCCGGGATCCGGCCGAGCACCCAGGGCAGCGCCCCGGCCTCGTCCAGACAGGGGAGTACGACGTCCACGGCCGTCGTCGATGAGTTCGGTGAGGTGGTCACGGTGTCACCCTACGAACGCGAACCGGACATACCGGGCCCGTCCTCCTTACGAAACGCGGACGCCGCGACGAGCGCCCCGCCGCCCGGATTCCTTACGAATCGGGGACGTCGTGCCCGCCGCCGCCCTCGCGCACGACACCGGCGCCGGGCCGGTGCGAGGGTGGAGGCATGCAGCAGCCGTACGAGCTCACCGAGGACCGGGCCACCGCCGGTGCCGCCCGGATCCTGGTCGTGGACGACGATCCCACCGTCGCCGAGGTGGTGGCCGGGTATCTCGACCGTGCCGGCCACCTCGTCGACCGGGCCGACGACGGCCCCACCGCCCTGACCCGGGCCGACGCCCACTGGCCCGACCTCGTGGTGCTCGACCTGATGCTGCCCGGCATGGACGGCCTGGAGGTCTGCCGACGGCTGCGCGACCGGGCCCCCGTCCCCGTCATCATGCTGACCGCGCGCGGCGACGAGGACGACCGCGTCATGGGCCTGGAGGTCGGCGCCGACGACTACGTCACCAAGCCCTTCAGCCCCCGTGAACTGGTGCTGCGGGTGGAGTCGGTGCTGCGCCGCAGCCGCCCGGCGCCCGTCGCGGCCGCCCTGTCCACCGCCGGGCTCACTCTCGACACCGGCGCCCGCCGAGCCACCAAGAAGGGCGTCGAACTCGCCCTCACCTTGCGCGAGTTCGACCTTCTCGCGTTCTTTCTGCGGCACCCGGGGCGGGCGTACAGCCGGGAGGACCTGATGCAGGCCGTGTGGGGCTGGGACTTCGGTGACCTGTCCACCGTCACGGTCCATGTCCGCCGGCTGCGTGCCAAGGTGGAGGACGACCCGGCCCGGCCGCGCCTGATCCAGACGGTGTGGGGCGTCGGCTACCGGTTCGAACCGAGCGGAGCGGCCTGAGATGCGCGACACCCTCCTGATCGCCCTGTACGCCTTCGCCGGCGCCGCCGTCACCGGGCTGCTCGGCGCGGCAGCCCTGCGCCTGCTGCGCCGCCGCTCGCTCACCGCGTCCCTCACGGTGGTCGCGGCCGTCGGAGTGGTCGCGATGCTCGCCGGCACCCTGGCCGTCGCCTGGGCGATGTTCCTCTCCTCGCACGACCTGTCCGTGGTGACCACCGTCGTCGCCATGGCGGCCGCGGTGTCGCTCGCGACCGCGCTGGTACTGGGCCGCTGGGTCGTCGCCCGCAGCCGTGAACTCGCCCTCGCGGCCCGATCGTTCGGCGAGCGGGGCGACTTCGCCGCACCCGCGGTCCCGGCCACCGCCGAACTGGCCGAGGTGAGCCGTGAACTGGCGGCCACCAGCGCGAGACTCGCCGAGTCCCGGGAGCGGGAACGTGCGCTGGAGACCTCGCGCCGGGAACTGGTGGCCTGGATCTCGCACGACCTGCGTACCCCGCTGGCCGGTCTGCGCGCCATGTCGGAGGCGCTGGAGGACGGCGTGGCCGCCGATCCCGGCCGCTATCTCAAGCAGATCCGCGCCGAGGTCGAACGCCTCAACGACATGGTCGGCGACCTCTTCGAACTCTCCCGCATCCACGCCGGGACACTCGCGCTGAGCCCGAGCCGGATGTCGCTGTTCGACCTCGTCGGCGACGCCCTCGCGGGCGCCGACCCGCTCGCGCGCGAGCACGGCGTACGGCTGGTCGGTGACCGGGTGGAGCCGGTGCCGGTCGAGGTGGACGGCAAGGAGATGAGCCGCGTGCTGGGCAACCTGCTGGTGAACGCGATCCGCCGGACGCCCCCGGACGGCACGGTCGCGGTCGCCGCCGAACGCGGCCCCGACGGCGTCGTCCTGTCCGTCTCCGACGGCTGCGGCGGCATCCCCGCGGAGGACCTGCCCCGGGTCTTCGACACCGGCTGGCGCGGCACACACGCCCGGACACCCCCGGCGGGCGCGGGCCTCGGCCTCGCCATCGTCCGGGGGATCGTGGAAGCCCACCAGGGCCGGGCCACCGTGCGCAACATTCCCGGTGGCTGCCGTTTCGAGGTGGTGCTGCCCACCGCCGCTTCCTGATCGCGGGCAGCACCACCGGTCCGTCCGGGGCCTACGCGCCCCGCATGCCGGCCCGCGCGAACTCCGCCATGCCGTCCGCGAACCCGACCTCCGGCTTCCAGCCGAACTCGGCCCGCAGCCGCGCGGAGTCGGCCGTGATGTGCCGTACGTCGCCGAGCCGGTACTCCCCGGTGACCACCGGCGTCGGCCCGCCGTGGGCGTCGGCCAGTGCGCGGGCCATCTCCCCGACGGTGTGCGGCTCGCCGCTGCCCGTGTTGTACGCGGTCAGCGCGCCCGGTGCCGACCGCGCCTCCAGCGCCGTCGCGTTGGCGGCGGCCACGTCCCGTACGTGCACGAAGTCCCTGCGCTGCCGGCCGTCCTCGAAGACCCGGGGCGCCTCGCCCCGGGCCAGCGCCGACCGGAAGAAGGAGGCCACGCCCGCGTAGGGGGTGTCACGGGGCATCCGGGGGCCGTACACGTTGTGGTAGCGCAACGACACCGCCGAGCCGCCGGTCGACCGGGCCCAGGCGGCGGCCAGGTGTTCCTGGGCCAGCTTGGTCGTGGCGTACACGTTGCGCGGATCGACCGGGGCGTCCTCATCCACCAGTCCGGGGGCCAGCGCAACGCCGCAGACGGGGCAGCCGGGCTCGAACCGGCCGGCGTCCAGGTCGGCGGCGGCACGGGGGCCGGGCCGTACGACGCCGTGCCGCGGACACTCGTACCGGCCCTCCCCGTACACGACCATCGACCCGGCAAGCACCAGATGCCGTACCCCCGCCTCGGCCATCGCGGCGAGCAGCACCGCCGTACCGAGGTCGTTGCGGGAGACGTACTCCGCCGCGTCCGAGAAGCCGGCCCCGAGTCCGACCATCGCGGCCTGGTGGCAGACGGCGTCCACGCCGGCCAGGGCCCGCCCGACCGCCGCGGGACTGCGTACGTCCGCGCCGGGGTCGTCCCGCACGTCGAACACGACCGCCTCGTGCCCGCGCGCCGTCAGCGCCTCGACCACATGGGACCCGATGAACCCGGCACCGCCGGTGAGCAGTACACGCATGAGGCCACGCTAGGCGCGCACCGCCCCGGCACCACGCGCCCACACCCGCACGTCACGACTCCGTAAGACACACCGGGAGCCGCCCTCCGCCCGCTCGCTGGTGCCGCCCGGTTTTCGGCGCGCCTCCCGAACGCCGTCCGAGGTGCGTCGAGTTGCCGGTACCGGGAATTCCCGCGCCCCGCATTTCCCGCAAATTCCTTTTCGGTGAGGGCCGTTGGAATGGAGCGCGGACGCGGTCCCACTTCCGTATGCGTCCTTTCGGGTGTGTGCCTAGGCTGGGAAAGCAATTGAATTCCTCCATGAGCCGGGCGTGCGTGAGGAGGCGGAGGGCGATGGCGAAAGTGCTCTTCATAGTGAGCGGGGCGACGTATTGGGTCCTGAAGGACGGCACCAGATATGCCACCGGATACTGGGCCGAGGAGTTCGCCATGCCGTACAAGGCGATCACGGAAGCAGGCCACGAGGTCGTGGTGGCGACACCAGGGGGCGTGACACCGAACGTCGACATGATGAGCCTGCGCCCGTCGATGGCGGGCGGTGAGGAGGGGGCCCTCGAACTGGAGGCCATCATCCGGTCCGCCGAGGTGATGCGCCGGCCCCTCCAGCTGTCGGACGTCCGGCTGGAGGACTACGACGCGGTCTACCTGCCGGGCGGCCACGGCCCGATGGCGGACCTGGCGTTCGACGCCGACGCCGGCCGGCTGCTCACGGCACAGCTCGCGTCCGGCAGGCCGCTGGTGATCGTCTGCCACGCGCCCGCCTCGATCCTGGCCACCCGGATCCACGGCGAGTCGCCCTTCAAGGGGTACCGGATCACGTGTTTCACCGACGAGGAGGAGGAAGCGGTCGGGCTCGCGCCGAGGGCGCCCTGGCTGCTGGAGACGGAGCTGAAGGAGAAGGTCGGGATCGACTTCAGCCGCGGCCCGATATGGGAGCCGTACATGGTGGAGGACCGCAACCTCGTCACCGGCCAGAACCCGCATTCGGCCGCGATCCTGGGGGACCGGGTCCTCGAGATCCTCAAGTGAGCGCCGATCCCTGAAGGAACAGGCCGGGCGAGCGGGGACAGGGACGGCAGGAGTCGGGGGCCGCCGCCCGCCGCCGCGCCCTGCGGGTCCCGGTCGGCCGGGGTCAGTAGCGGGCGCCCGCCGGGGCCGGGAGGGCGTCCAGTTCGGCGAGGTCGGCCGGGGACAGCCGGAGGTCCGCGCCGCCCGCGTTGTCCGCGAGGTACTTCGGGGTCTTGGTTCCGGGGATCGGGACGACGTGCGGCCCCTGGGCGACCAGCCAGGCCAGGGCGACCTGCGCGGGAGTGGCACCGATCCGGTCGGCGACCGCGCGGACCTTCGTCGCGAGGGAGAGGTTGGCCCGCAGGTTCGCCTGCTGGAAGCGGGGCAGCCGGCGCCGCTGGTCGTTCAGCGGCAGCTCGTCGAAGGAGCTGAAGCGGCCGAGGAGGAAACCGCGGCCCAGGGGCGAGAACGGCAGCACCCCGATGCCGTGCCGTTCGGCGTAGGGCAGGACCTCGGCCTGCACGTCACGGGTCCACAGGGAGAACTCGGACTGGACGGTGGTGACGGGATGCACGGTCCCGGCGCGCCGGATCTGCTCCACGCCCACCTCGGACAGGCCCAGGTGGCGGACCTTGCCCGCGGTGACCGCCTCGGCCATCGCGCCCCAGGTCTCCTCCAGCGGGACGTCGGGGTCGACGCGGTGCAGTTGGTACAGGTCGATGTGGTCGGTGCCCAGCCGGCGCAGGCTCGCGTCGACGGAGGCCCGCACGTGCTCGGGTCGGCCGTTGGGCCTGACCAGCGGGGAACCACCGGGGCCGCCGGTCGGGTCGACGGCCTCAAGGCCGACCTTGGTGGCGATCACGGCGCGCTCACGCCGGCCGGCCAGGGCCCGGCCGAGCAGTTCCTCGTTGGTGAAGGGGCCGTAGACGTCTGCGGTGTCGATCAACGTCATGCCCAGGTCGAGAGCCTGGTGGACGACGGACACGGAGGTGGCTTCGTCGCGAGGGGTGGCCATGTCGTAGGCGAAGCTCATCCCCATGGCGCCCAGGCCGATGACGCCGACTTCCGGTCCGTGGGTGCCCAGGGTGGTGGTGCGCATGCTGTGTTCTGCCTTCGTCTCGGCGTGTCGGATGGGTGGAGCAAGCCGCCGGACGTGCTGTAGCCGACCGGTCGACTAAAGCGAAACTAGGCCGCGTGGCCGGTGGCGTCAAAGGTTCGCGGGGCTCCGGCCGGGACCGGTTCGCTCGCAGGTGGGAGCCCTGGACTCGCAGCGCCGGTCGGGGCGCCGAGCCGACGGCGTCAGGGCCGCGTCCGGGCCGGAGCCGCCGACGGGATGCGCTCGGCTCCGGCCTGCGAGACGGTGGATCCCGGGCAATGAGCCGGTACCGCCATGATCTGCGGCAAGGGATGGTCCGCCATGGAATACCTCGTCACCATGACCACGCACGTCCCGGAGGGAACCGCCCCGGAGACGGTCGACGACGTCCGCGCCCGTGAGGCCGCCAACTCCCGCGGGCTCGCCGAGACGGGCCGGCTGCTGAGGCTGTGGCGGCCGCCGCTGCGGCCCGGCGAGTGGCGCACCCTAGGCCTGTTCGCCGCGCCGGACGAGGTCCGTCTGGAGGAGGTCCTCTCCGCGATGCCGCTGCGCGTCTGGCGCAGTGACGAGGTCACGCCCCTCACCCCGCACCCGAACGACCCCGGCCCGGCCCCCGCGGCGGCACCGGTCGGCGCCCAGGAGTTCCTCGTCACCTTCGCCCCCGCGGGCGCCGTCGCCCAGCGCCTGGCGGAGACGGCCGCGGCGGAGGCGGCGCGCGCCAAGGAACTGGCCGCCGCGGGACACCTGGTGCGGCTGTGGCGCACCTCCGCCGACCGGGCACTCGGCCTGTGGCGGGCCCGGGACGCCACCGAACTGCGGACCGCCCTGGACTCGCTGCCCCAGGCTCCCTGGCTCACCACCACGACGACCCCCCTGACCGAGCACCCGAACGACCCCGGCTCCGGAACGCCCCAGGCCTGAGCGGTCCCCCGGCGCCCGCACGGCCTGCCGGTCCGGCCTCGTCGCCCCGCCCTGACCCCGCGCTGTCCGCCGGGGTCCCGTCGGGTCCGTGGCCGGCTGAGGCGTAGCCCACAGGCAAGTCCGGCGGCACCGGGGGTACTCGGAACACCGGAAGGGCCGAGCGAACAGTTGCCATTTGACAACAATGGTCAGAAGGCAACAAAGTAGCGGAGTCGTACTGCGCGGGGAAGGATCTGCAATGTTCCGGTGGGCGGAGACCGCTCCGTGCGCCGGCCGTCCGAGCCCTGGAGTGACGGGGTGAGCGATGGCACGGCACTGTCCTCAGGCCGTCTGCTCCCCGGCGTGCGACGCGTTGTCGAGTATCTGCAACGCCGCCGTCTCGCAGAACGCCTCCAGCCCTTCGAGCAGCGCGGTCCGCTTGGCCGCGGGCATCAGCTCGAGCACCGCCTTCAGCTCCTGCTCCCGGCGTGCCCGCAGGTCTTCGAGGAAGGCGCGGCCGCGGCTGCTCAGATGCAGCCGTACCTCGCGCCGGTCGGTGGGGCTGACCACCCGCTCGACGAAGCCGGCGGCCCCCAGCCGGTCGCAGAGCCTGCTGGTGGACGGCGGCGTGGAGGCGAGGGAGTCGGCGAGCGTGCGCAGGTTGATGCCGTCCTGGTGTTCGAGCATCAGCAGGACGCGCAGCTGGGACGGCGAGGCCGGCGCGGTCGACGCCCGGCCCCACAGGACTTCCAGCAACTCCATGGCGGTCAAGGTCACACGTGCGACCTCGACGGGCTCGGGGCGGGGGCGGAAGTCGGTCACCGTCACACTCTCGCAGGCACCTGGGACGCCTGTCAGCGTACAAGGTGCCGTCGGTGACAAGAGCTGGTTCGCGGCCCGGCGCGACTCGCCCGGGACGGTCCCGCCGTCCGGCGGGGCCCGTGTGTGTCGGTTGAGGGATGGGTGTACTTACGATCGTGAACAGATTTGTGACTGCTGAGCGCGCCCTGCGCACAGCGGCCCCGCACGAGTTGCTCGACGCCGTGCGTCGCGTGCTCACAGAGGAGTACGCGGCACAGTCCGTCGACTTGTTCATGGCCGACTACGGCCTCACCGTCCTGCAACCGGTGTCGGTGCTGCCGCACACCGCGGACCCGGTGTCGGTGCACAACAGCCCCGCCGGCCGTGCCTTCGGCGCCCAGGAACCGTTCGTGGAGGACGTCCGGGGAGGGGCCGTGCGCGTGCATCTGCCGGTCACGGTGCGCGGAGACCGGCTGGGCGTGCTCTCGGTCACCCTGGCCGGCGAGGAAGGTGTGCCCGGCTGCCTGGACGAGCTCGCGGACATCGCCGAGGTGCTCGGTCACGAGGTGGTCGTGGCCGAGCGGGACACGGACGTGTACCTGCGGGCCCGGCGCAAGGACCGGCTGACGCTGGCCGCCGAGATGCAGTGGCAGCTCCTCCCGGGCCGCTCCTGCGCCCGGCCCGAGTACGAACTCGGCGCGCAGCTGGAACCGGCGTACGCGATCTACGGTGACAACTTCGACTGGTCCGCCGGCGCGGACCACCTCATGCTCTACGTCACCAACGGCATGGGGGAGGGCATAGAGGCCTCCCTGCTGACGAACCTGGCCATCAACGCGCTGCGGAACGCCCGGCGGGCCGGGATCGCCATCGCCGACCAGGCCGCCCTGGCCGACCAGGCGGTGTACGCCCACTACCAGGGGCGCTGCTACCTCTCGGTGCTCATGTTCGACTTCGACCTCGTCACCGGCCGGGTGAAGGTGGTGGACGCCGGCTCCCCGCAGATGCTGCGGCTGCGTGACGGCGTGGTCGAGCGCGTCACCTTCGAGGCGCAGCTCCCGCTGGGCATGTTCGAGGAGACCGACTACGTGGCCCAGGACTTCTCCGTCGAGCCCGGCGACCGGCTCGTCTTCGTCAGCGACGGCGTGTACGCGGTCGCCTCGCCCCGGGGAGAGGCGTACGGGGACGCCGCCCTGGCCCGGGCCATCCTGTCCACGCGTCTGCTGCCCGCCGCCGAGGTGCCGCGGGCCGTCCTGCGGGAACTGACCGGTCATCGCGGCCAGTCGGCCCCGAAGGACGACGCCCTGGTGGTCTGCCTGGACTGGCACGGCCGCTGAGCCACTGCCGACGGGCCGGGAATGTGGTGATGCTGTGTCGTTTCCACGGCCCGTCCGGGCAGATGCTTGTCATGTGACAATAATTGGCGGGGTTGCGTCGGTCGTGGCGCAGCAGCCCGTTCTCGAGAGGAAGACGATGCAGGTGCCGGAGCAGGCAGGGGCCGATTCGGCGGCGCACGGGCTGGCGGACTTCCTGGAGCGCCGTCGCGAACAGCTCGCCCAGCGGTGGGCCGACGGGCCGCTTTTCCGAACCGTCTTCACGGTCTCCAGGGACGAGGCCGTGGAGGCCTGCAAGGCCGTCGTGGACGCCCTGTCCGAGGTGGCGTCGACCGGCCGGCTGGAGAGCGTCGGAGCCCCGGGCTTCGGCGAGGTCCGTGAGCAGCTGGGGCGGATGGCCGCCTCCCGCGCGGGCCGGGGGTTCACCCCCGCCCAGATCGCGGACGAGGCCGCCGGCCTGCGGACGGCGGCCGTCGAGCTGCTGCGCGACGAGACGGAGGACCGGCCCGACGACGAGGCCCGGGACGTCCTGCTGGCACTGACCGTCCTGATGGGAACGCTGCGTCTGGTGATCATGGAGACGACGGTCAGCGCCGGCGAGGAACTGATCGCGCGTCAGCAGCTCCAGCTGCTCGAAGTGGCCACTCCCGTGATCAGCCTGTGGGAGGGCGTCATCGCGGTGCCCCTGATCGGCACCCTGGACAGCGCCCGCAGCCAGGTGGTCATGGAGTCGCTGCTCCAGGCCATCGTGGAGCAGCGGGCCCGTTACGCGATCCTCGACATCACGGGCGTCCCCACCGTCGACTCGCTGGTCGCCCAGCACCTGATGAAGACGGTCGCCGCGGCCCGGCTGATGGGAGCCGAGTGCGTCGTCTCCGGCATCCGCCCGGCGATCGCGCAGACCATCGTGCACCTCGGCATCGACCTGAGCTCCGTACTCACCCGCAGCTCGCTGGCCGACGCACTGGCCTACGCGCTGAGCCGGCAGGGCATCGAGGTCTCGCAGCGTGCGGCAGGTGCGAACCCGCGATGACCGCGCCCCTTCCCGTTCCCGGCACCCCGGCGGTGCCGGTCCTGGCGCTGGGGAACATACTGCTGGTCACCCTCCAGGGGGACCTGCACGACGGCATGGCCGAGCAGCTTCAGCAGGACATCACCGAGCGGATCGCGCACAGCGCGGCCGACGGACTGGTCATCGACGTCTCCGGCGTCGACATCGTCGACTCGTTCCTCGGCCGGGTCATCGCCGAGATCGCCGCCAGCGCCCGCCTGATGGCCGCGCGTACCGTCCTGTGCGGGATGCGGCCCGCCGTGGCGATCACCCTGGTCGAGCTGGGCCTCACGCTGCCCGGCCTGGAGACCGTGCTCGACGCCGCACGCGCGCTCGAACTCTTCGCGCAGGCGCCCTCCGGCGCCGGCCCGGACAGATCAGAGGGGGGCACATGACTCCTGCCTCCGACCCCGCCACCGCGACGAGCCTGCCGATCGGCTCGGACGCGGACCTCGCGTGGGTCCGACACCAGGTACGGCAGTTCGCCGCCGAACTCGGGTTCGGGCTGGTGCAGCAGACGAAGATCGTCACCGCGGCCAGCGAGCTGGCCCGGAACACCCTCGTCCACGGCGGTGGCGGGCAGGCGCGGATCACCCCCCTGCGCAACGGCCCGGCGAGCGGACTCCAGCTGGTCTTCATCGACACCGGACCCGGTATCCGCGACGTCGAACTGGCCATGACCGACGGCTACACCACCGGGGGCGGTCTCGGGCTCGGCCTCAGCGGGGCCAGGCGGCTGGTGGACGAACTCGCCATCGAGACCGAACCCGGTCAGGGCACGGTCGTCACCCTCGTCGCGTGGGTCAGCCGCGCGTCCGCCGTCCGTCCGGGGTCCGGATGACGCGCGTCTGGGAGATCCCGGTGCACGACTCCACCCGGGTACGGGACGCCCGGGTGGCGGCCGAGGCGGCCTGTGCCCACGCCCGCCTCGACGAACACCGCACGGCGGTCGCCGCCCTGGTCGCCACCGAGCTGGCGACCAACCTGCTCAAGCACGCCGGTGGCGGCCGGCTGGTGGTGCACCTCGTCGAGTGCCCGGGACCGGCCGGCCGCGGTCCGGCGGTGCAGATCACCGCCCTCGACCACGGCCCCGGCATCCCCGACGTCACCGCCGCGCTGCGGGACGGCTACACCACCAGCGACGCGTCGCTCGGCGCCGGACTGGGCACCTGCCAGCGCATATCCAGCGCCTTCGACCTGTACAGCAGCGGCCGCGGCACCGTCTCGGTGGCCCGCGTCGACCAGAGCACCGGCCGGCGGCAGACCGCGCCCGCCTGCCGCGTCGGAGGGATCAACATCCCGCTCGGCCGGGCCGAACACTCCGGGGACGCCTACAGCTGCGTCCGCTCGGACTCCCGGCTGACCCTGCTGCTCGCCGACGGCCTCGGCCACGGACCCAAGGCCGCCCAGGCGTCCGGCGCCGCGGTCGACGAACTGCACCGCGTCGGGCACCTGACATCCGCGGAGATCCTGCGGCACCTGCACCAGGCCCTGCGGCCCACCCGCGGGGCGGCGGTCGCGGTGGCCCAACTGGACACGGACACCGGCGAACTCGCCTTCGCCGGTGTCGGCAACATCGGCGCCCGCCTGCACGCCGCCGGCTCCTGGGAGCACCTGATCTCGCACCCCGGCATAGTCGGCGCCCAGTTCCCGGCGAACGTGCCCGTCTGCCGCCGGCCCTGCGCGCCCGGCAGCCTGCTCGTCCTGCACAGCGACGGACTGCCCAGCCGCTGGGTGCCGCCCGCCGACCCCGGCCTCCTCACGCACGACCCGGCGGTGATCGCGGCGACCGTCCTCCGGGACGCCAGCAGTGCCGCGAGCCCCGTACGCGACGACACCTGTGTGGCCGTCCTGGCCCTCGACCACCCGGGCGGTGGACCGTGATCCCACCGGAGGTACGGAAGATCACCTCAGCCGCCGAGGCCGTGCGCGCCCGGACCTTCGCCGCGCGCGTCACGGCCGAACTGGGCGCGCCCGAGGTCGAACGGGCCAGGTTCCTCACCGCGCTCACCGCGCGCCTGTGCGAGGGCCTCGGCCGGTGCGGTACGGAGCTCACCCTCACCGTACGGCCGTCCGCGTCCGACGGAACCGTGCTCGTCCGGGCCGTCGGAGAGCCCATGCCGTCCGAGCCCGACCGGACGCCGCCGTGGCGGCTGACCCTGACCTGTCCGGGCCGCCCGGCGCCCGCCACGGCGCGGCGCGGACCGCACCGGCGGCCGGCGGACCTGGAGGACACCCCCGCGGAAGCGGTCCTGGCGGCGGACGAGGAGACGGCCGCGATACTGCGCCGGCTGGACGAGACCGAACGGCAACTGCGGCTGCACCGCGAGGAACTGCACCAGACCAACCAGGGTGTGATGGCCCTGCACGCCGAACTCCACGCCGCCGCGCAGACCCAGCGCGAACTGCTCGACGCCGAACGGGCCGCCCGGGGCGAGGCGGAGAAGGCGCGGCGCCTGCTGACCTTCCTCGCCGACGCCAGCGCCGCCGTCACCGCCTCGCTCGACCAGGAGGACATCCTGCGGTGCCTGCCCGGCCTGCTCGTCCCCGGGTACGCGAGCGACGTCGAGGTCTGGCTCTTCGACGAACCGGCGGAGCCGAACAGCGCGCACTCCGCCGCCGCGGTCACGGCTGCCCGGCTCGGCCGGCCACAGCACGCCGGACCGCACCCCGGCGACCTCCCGGGCGTCGACGACCTGCCGCCGTCCGCGCTCTCCCCGGACCGGCCGCTGCTGTGCATCCCCCTCACCGTGCGCCACACCCTGGGCGTGCTGACCCTGACCGCGCCGGGCGACCGCTTCGACGAGGACACCAGCGTGATGCTGGTCGAACTGACCCGCCGCATCGCCATCGCCCTGGACAACGCCCGCCGCTACGAACAGCACCGGGACACCGCCGAAGCCCTCCAGCGCGCCCAGCTCACCGCCCTGCCCCCCGTGGAGGGCCTGCGACTGGCGGCCCGCTACCTGCCCGCCACCCGGGGCCTCAACATCGGCGGCGACTGGTACGACGCCTTCCCGCAGCCCGACGGCAGCCTGCTGACCGTCGTGGGAGACGTCACCGGACACGGGCTGCGCGCCGCCGTCATCATGGGTCAGCTGCGCACCGCCCTGCGTGCCTACGCCGTCGAGGACGACAGTCCCGCCCGGATCCTCACCCGCCTGCACCGCATGCTCCGCCACCAGCAGCCGAACCTGTACGCGACCGCGGTGATCGCCCGCTTCCGGCCCGGCGACCCGCACGTCGTATGGGCCGCCGCCGGTCATCCGCCGGCCCTGACCCGCACCCCCGACGGCACCGTGCGCGTCCTGGACGCCAGGCCCGGCGTCATGCTGGGCGTGCCCCTTCCCTTCGAGTACGAGGACCACACGGCCGACCTGCCACCCGGTTCCACCCTCGTCCTGTACACCGACGGTCTGGTGGAGCGGCGGGCGCACGGCATCGACCCGGGCATCGAGACCCTCGCCGACACCCTGGCGGCTCTCGGCGAAGCCGAGCTGGCGGACCTCGACGGATGCGCCGAGTCACTGCTGAAGCCCCTGCTGCCCGACTCCGAACGCGACGACGACGTCTGCCTCCTGCTGTGCCGCGTCCCGCCGTCCGGAGACGCCGGCCCTAGGGCGCGCGCCGCCGACCCGGGGGCACGTCGGCCGCCGCGCTGGTGAAGGCCCGCATACCGCGGACGAGCGCCGACCGTTCCGCGGGCGCCATGGCCGCCAGCACCTCGGTCAGGGCCCGGGTCCGACGCCGGGCCACGTCGTCCAGGACACGGCGCCCGTGCGGCGTGAGTTTCAACTGGAGTTCCCGACGGTTGCGCGGGTGCGGGGTCCGCTCCAGCATCCCCGCGGCCTCCAGCCGGTCACAGAGACGGCTGGCGGTGGGCAGCCCTATGTCCAGCCGGTCCGCGAGCCCGGTGAGGTTGGTCTCCGGCGCCGTCTCCAGGGCCCAGAGCGCCCGCAGCTGGTGCAGCGACAACCGTACGGGTGCCTCCTGAGCGGCCACGGACCACAGGCTCACGAGATGCTCCACGGCACCGGCGATCTCGTGCGCACCCACACTCGGATCGTCTCCCGAGTCCTCGGCGCGGCCATCGGGGCCGCCGGGAAGAGTCACGAACGCATCACTTTCGGCAAGGTCGGCTGCTGCGGGGACAACCCGCATTCAACCGCTGTACCCGAGGAGCCGGAGCACAAGCGGCACGCATGCCGTCCTGCACGAAATCACCGCAGGCTACGGACCGTCCGGCGGGGGCGCCGGTGAGCCGGCCGCTGTCCCCCGGGCGCATTTCGCCAGCTCCGCGTTGAACTGGGCGCCGATCAGCAGGGCCAGGTTGGACAGCCACAGCCAGATCAGGAAGACGACGACGCCCGCCAGCGAGCCGTACAGGCGGTGATAGGTGCCGACGTGCGCGGTGTACAGGGTGAAGCCGAGCGAGACGACCAGCACCAGTGCCACCGCCAGCGTGCCGCCCGGCGCCATCTTCCGGACCGGACGGGTGGACGCGGGACCGGAGCGGAACAGGACGAGCACCAGGACGATCGCGACCGCGGCGACCACCGGCCACCGCAGCGTGTCCCAGGCCGCCTGCGGTCCGGTGCCCAGATCCAGTACCCGGCCCAGACGCCGGGCCAGGCTGCCGGTGAGGGCCAGCGCGATGGTGGACGTGAGCAGCAGGGTGACCAGGACGAGGGCCGTCGCGATGATGCGCGGGGCGGTGCGCCAGACCGGCCGGTGCGAACTGATCCGGTGCATGGCGTGCAACGCCCGGCGGAAGACGCTCAGATAGCTCGAACCCGACCACAGGGCGCCCGCCCCGCCGAGGAAGATCATGGTCCAGGCGGCCGACGACTGCCCGGCCATCTGCCGCAGGGTGCTGCGCAGCAGGGCGCGCGAGGCGAGCGGAGCGGCCTGCACCATGCGGTCGATGACCTGCGGCTTGGCTGTCGGCATGGTCAGGCCGAGGATCGAGAGGACGACCAGCAGGACCGGGAACAGAGCCAGGACCGCGTAGTACGTCAGGGCCGCGGCCCAGTCCGTGATGTCGTCGTTCCAGACGGACGCCGGCGTCCGGCGCAGCGCCGCCCACCACCGAGCCGTCCGACCTGCTGCTCTGTCCATGAGGCGGATGCTCTCACTTCCGGTGCTCGGGCCGGCCGCCCGGCTCGGCTCGACCGGCTCACAGGAAGCGCCGGATCGGTACGACCGCGGCTTCCTTGGCGCGCTGAAGTACGGCCCGCCGTCTCCATCGGGTGAGGTCGATGTCCACGCTGTGTCTCAGGTCCGCCTCGTAGTCGCGGTCGAGCGACGCGGTGAACTCCTCGTCCAGCACGGTGAGCATGACCTCTTCGTCGTGGTCCATGGACCGGCGGTTGAAGTTGGTGGAACCGATGAGGGCGGCCACCGAGTCCACGGTGATGATCTTGGCGTGCATCATGGTCGGCTGGTACTGGCGGATGTGCACACCGGCCCGCAGCAGCCGCGCGTAGTGGTGTTGACCGGCGAGCTGGCAGGCGCGCTGGTCGGTGTGGGGGCCGGGCAGCAGGATCTCGACCCGCACACCGCGGCGCGCGGTCTCGCACAGCAGGTCGATGAAGTAGGTGTCGGGCGCGAAGTAGGCGGTGGCCAGCCGGAAACGCTCTTCGGCGGAGGTGAGCATGACCCGGATGAGGGTCTGCATGTCCTGCCAGCCGATGCTCGCCGAGCCACGGACGACCTGCACCACCGCCGAGCCGGCCTGCGGGTGCTCCGTGAACCGGTCGCGGTCGTCGAAGAGCTCGTCGTGGCACTCCGCCCAGTTCTGCGCGAACGCCGCCGCGATGCCGTCCACGGCCGGACCGCGCACCTGGACGTGGGTGTCCCGCCACTCCCCGGCGTGGCGGGCGTCGCCGCACCACTCCTCCGCGATGCCGACGCCGCCGGTGAAGGCCGTCCGCTCGTCCACCACGAGGGCCTTGCGGTGGCAGCGGTGGTTCTGCTTGAACGGCGACAGCAGCACGGGCTTGCGGAACCAGGCCACCTGCACGCCCGCGGCGCTCATGAGGTCCAGCAGCCGCCGCTCGATCTTCTTGGCGCCGAAGCCGTCGAGCAGCAGGCGCACCCGCACTCCGGCGCGGGCACGGTCGGCCAGCGCGGCGGCGAAGTCATGGGCGATCTGACCGCGCCAGTACACGAACGTCATCATGTCGACGGTGTGCCGGGCGGAACGGATCGCCCCGAGCATCGCGGGAAAGATCTCGTCCCCGTTGCGCAGGGGCACCAGCTGGTTGCCCTCGGTGGCGGCCACGCCGATCAGCCGTTCCAGCCGGCGGCGCAGGCGCTGCTTGCGTGCCGCCGTGTCAGGCGTGACGCCGGGAACGGGAGCTGCCGGTACGTCGTCGAGTATCACGCCGAATCCCCCCACTGGGCCATGAAGACAGAACATCCCGGGCCGCCGGAGCGACCCGGATAGGCGAATGCCCGGCCGGCACCGCCTTACTCCGGAGCCGGAGGGCGAAGCCCGGGACCGCCGGGGCGCGCGGCCGGGACCTCGCGGCTGCGCGGCCGGGTGCGACGGGCGCGGGACGGCACGGCGGGGACCGCACCTCAGCGGGTCGGCCGGAGTGCGGGCGGCGCGGTGCGGTCCGTGGCGGGCGTGCCGTCGCCCGGGGCGTCGCCGGCCGTCCGCTCGGCGGTGCGGGCGATGTTGCGCGCCATGCCGCCGAAGACGACGGCGTGGAAGGGGGAGATGCTCCACCAGTAGGCGTGGCCGAGCAGCCCGTGCGGGTGGAACAGGGCGCGCTGGCGGTAGTGGGTGCGGCCGCTGCCGTCGGTGCCGGCGCACATCTCCAGCCAGGCCGGTCCGGGCAGCCGCATCTCCGCACGCAGCCGCAGCAGCCGGCCCGGCTCGATCTCCTCCACCCGCCAGAAGTCCACCGAGTCGCCCACCCGCAGCCGGTGCGCGTCCCGGCGTCCGCGGCGCAGCCCCACCCCGCCCACGAGCCGGTCGGCGATGCCCCGCACCGACCAGGCCAGCGGGAAGGAGTACCAGCCGTTCTCCCCGCCGACGCCCTCGATGACCCGCCACAGGGCCTCGGGCGGGGCGTCCACCGGCCGTTCCCGCAGGTCGGTGTAGAGGCTTCCGCCCGCCCAGGCGGGGTCGGTGGGCAGCGGGTCACTGGGGGCGCCCGGAACGGAGGCGGAGGACCAGCGGGTGGCGACCTCGGCGTCCTGCACCCGCTTGAGCGCCAGCCGTACCGCGTCGTCGAAACCGATGGGGTGGCCGGGCGGATCGGGGACGTAGCGGGTGATGTCGGTTTCCCGGCACACCACCTCGTGCCGCAGCGACTCCGCCAGCGGCCGGGCGATGCCCGCGGGGACCGGGGTGACCAGGCCGACCCAGAGGCCGGACAGGCGGGGGGTGAGCACCGGCACCGGCAGGATCACGCGCCGGGGGAGTCCGGCTACCGCCGCGTAACGCAGCATCATGTCCCGGTAGGTCAGCACGTCGGGGCCGCCGATGTCGAAGGCCCGGTTCACGTCCGCGGGCATCCGGGCGCTGCCCACCAGCAGACGCAGCACGTCCCGGACCGCTATCGGCTGGATACGGGTGCGTACCCAGCTCGGTGTGATCATCACCGGCAGCCGTTCGGTCAGGTAGCGCAGCATCTCGAAGGAGGCCGAGCCGGACCCGATGATCACGGCGGCCCGCAGCACCGTCGTGGGCACCCCGCTCGCCAGCAGGACGCGCCCGACCTCGGCCCGGGAGCGCAGATGGGGCGACAGCTCCCGCTCGGGCACCCCGGCCGGGGTCAGCCCGCCGAGGTAGACGATGCGGCGCACCCCGGCGCGGGCGGCCCGGGTACCGAAGACCTGGGCGCCCTGGCGGTCGGTGTCCTCGAAGCCGCGGCCGGTGCCGAGCGCGTGCACCAGGTAGTAGGCCACGGCGACGCCGCGCATGGCCGGGCCGACCGAGGCGGGGTCCGTGACATCGCCCTGGACCACCTCCACGTCCCCGGCCCAGGGATGGTCGCGCAGTTTCCCCGGGGAGCGGGCCAGGCAGCGGACCCGGTAGCCCGCGGCCAGCAGTTCGGGCACGAGCCGTCCGCCGATGTAGCCGCTCGCCCCCGTCACCAGGCACAGGGGGCGGTCCGTCGTCGTCTCCATGGGTCCTCCTCGTACCAGGGTCTTCGCCCGCCGCACCACCCGCGGATGCAGCCGGCACGTGATCGGCGAGTACCCCGGTACGATGCGCCGGTGAGCACGGAGACGAGCGGGGGGCGTCCGGCGCGGCGGCGCGCGGGGGCCGCCGCGGGTGCGGCCCCGGCGGGCGAGGCCCCGCACCCGGCGGCCGCCGGCCCCGACAGCGCCTCCGGTGCCCCGCACGCCGGAGCGGCCGGTCCGCCCGGCGTCTCCACCGGTGACCTCCCCGCCTTCCCGGGTGACCTGTCGGCCTTCGCGGTGCAGTTGCGCCGCATGCACGGCGAGGTCGGCCGGGTCATCCAGCAGTACGCGGCCCGGCAGAACCTGCACGCCACCGACGTACAGGCGCTGGCCGCCATCCTCGACGCCCGCGAGCCCATGACGCCCACCCGGCTGCGCACGCTGCTCGGCCTCACCTCGGGCGCGGTGACCGCCTGTGTCGACCGGCTGGAGCGCGCCGGGCACGTCCGCCGGGTGCGTGAGGACACCGACCGCAGGGTGGTGCACCTCCAGTACGTGGCCGACGCCCGCGCCGCCGCCCGGACCCACTTCCGGCCGCTCGCCGACGCCGTCCGCCGGGCCGGCGCGGACTTCGACGAACGCGAACTGGCCGTGGCCCTGCGGTTCCTGACGGAGCTGAACGACGTCCTCGCCGAGGTGCCCGGGGAATCCGCCGGCCACTGAGCTCGTCGGACCCACTGCATCCGATCCCCCGGCGCGGGGGGAAGCAGCGATGAGACAGTTCGCCGATTGACATTACTCAATCATTGAGATTGTTTACCGTCGAGCTTTCTCTTCGAGTGTTCCCCTTCTCGCGCGCCCCTAGGAGTCACATTGACGCCGCCGCACCCCCGGACCCGCCGGCTCGTCCCGTTCGCCCTGGTCGCCGTCTGGCTGGTGCTCGGGGCCCTGCTGGGTCCCTTCGCCGGACGGCTGGGCGAGGTCGCCACCAACGACCAGGCCGCCTTCCTGCCCCGGAGCGCCGAGTCCACGAGGGTCCTGCGCGAGCAGGCCGCCTTCCGGCAGCGCGAGACCCTGCCGGTCATCGTGGTGTGGACCGCCGACGGCGGAGCGGCCGTCAGCGGGAAGCAGCGGGCGGCCACCGCGGCGGTGGCCGCGCTCGCCGGCACCACCGGCACGGCCGGCACCCCCTCGCCCGCTCTCCTCTCGCAGGACCGCGCCGCCCTCCAGGCCGTCGTACCGCTGCGCCCGGACCTGGGCGACCGGCTCGCCCCCACGCTGGAACGGGTACGGGCGGCGGCCGGGATCCCCGGCACCCGGGTGCGGCTCGCCGGTCCCGCCGCCACCCAGGCCGACCTCGCGGACGCCTTCTCGGGCATCGACGGGGTGCTGCTCGCGGTCGCCCTGGCCGTCGTGCTCGTCATCCTGCTGCTCGTCTACCGCTCCCTGCTGCTGCCGCTCGTCGTGATCCTCGGCGCGGTGTTCTCCCTGGGGGTGGCGTGTGCCGTCGTCTACGCCCTGGCCGAGCACGGCCTGGTGCGCGTCGACGGACAGGTGCAGGGCATCCTGTCGATCCTCGTCATCGGCGCCGCGACGGACTACGCGCTGCTGGTCGCCGCCCGCTGCCGGGAGGAACTGGCCGCGGGCCGCGACCGACGCGACGCCGCCCTGGCCGCCCTGCGCCGCTCCGCCCCGGCCGTCCTGGCCAGCGCCGGCACCGTCGCCCTCGGTCTGATCGCCCTGCTGCTGAGCGACCTCACCAACAACCGCGCGCTCGGGCCGGTCGGCGCCGTCGGGATCGCCTGCGCCGCCCTGAGCGCGCTCACCTTCCTGCCGGCCGCCCTGGCCCTCCTCGGCCGCCGCGCGTACTGGCCGGCCAGGCCCGGAAGCGGGTCCGGCGCGAGCGGCCTGTGGCAGCGTGTCGCCCACCTGGTCGACCGGGCGCCGCGCCGGGTGTGGGCGCTCGCCCTGACCGGTCTGCTCGTCTGCTCGGCGGGCGCCCTCACCCTGGACTCGCGCGGCGTGCCGCTCGACGAGACCTTCGTACGGCACGTGCCGTCCGTCGCCGCCCAGCAGACCCTGGCCCGGCACTTCCCGGCCGGCGCGGGCACCCCCGTGGTGGTCGTGGCCGACGCGTCCGCCGCCGACCGGGTGGCGCGCACCGTGCGCGCCACCCCGGGCGTCGCCGCGGTGACCGCGACCGGGGCCCAGGGCCGCCCGGCGGCCGAACCGCTGGTGGCGGGCGGCCGGGTCAGGTTCGAGGCGACCGCGAAGGCGGCGCCCGACACGCAGGCCGCCCGCGACACCGTGGCCCGGCTGCGCACCGCCCTGCACGCGCTGCCCGGCGCGGACGCCCTCGTGGGCGGCTACACCGCGCAGCAGTACGACACCCTGCGCGCCGCCGAACGCGACCGCACGGTCATCGTCCCGGTGGTGCTCGCCGTCATCCTGACCATCCTCGTGCTGCTGCTGCGCTCCTTCGCCGTACCCGTCCTGCTGGTGCTGACCGTCGGCCTCAACTTCACCGCGACCCTCGGCGTGGCCGCGCTGGTCTTCCGCGACCTGTTCGGTTTCAGCGGCACCGATCCGTCCGTACCGCTGTACGGATTCGTATTCCTGGTGGCACTCGGCGTCGACTACAACATCTTCCTGATGTCCCGGGTCCGGGAGGAGACCCTGCGGCACGGCACCCGCGAGGGGGTCCGGCGCGGGCTCGTCACCACCGGCGGGGTCATCACCTCCGCCGGGGTGGTGCTGGCCGCCACCTTCGCCGCGCTCGGCGTGATCCCGCTGGCCTTCCTGGTGCAGATCGCCTTCATCGTCGCGTTCGGCGTGCTGCTCGACACCCTGGTGGTGCGCTCCCTGCTGGTGCCGGCGCTCGTACGGGACGCCGGGGACCGCGTGTGGTGGCCCACCCGGCCCGGAGCCGACGACTCGATGCCGACCGACTCGATGCGGACTGACTCGATGCAGACTCGATGCGAGTTGCCGTAGCCGCGGCGCGGGACGGACGGTGGTGGTGAGGCGGGGAGCAATCCCGCACGAGGAGCAATCCGGGGAGCAGCCGCATGACCGCACTCGCCACGACCGAGACCCCGACCGCGCCCATGACGGCTCCGGAGGCCGATCTGGCCCTGCGTTTCGTGGCCGGGGACGAGGGCGGCCTGGAGGCGGTCTACCGCCGCTGGGCTCCCCTCGTCCTGTCCCTGGCGCGGCAGTCGCTGGGCGACGGCGCGGAGGCCGAGGACGTCACCCAGACGGTGTTCCTCGCGGCCTGGCACGGCCGCCACGGCTACCGTCCGGGCCGTGGCCCGCTGCCCGCCTGGCTGGTGGGCATCGCCCGGCGCAAGATCGCCGACGCGCTGTCCGCCCGCACCCGGCGCACCGACGTCGCCGCGGCGGCCGCGCGCGAGTCGGTCCGTTCGCCGGACCCGTCGACCGCGCACGACGCGGTCCTGAACCGGGTGGACGTCACCCGGGAACTGCGCCGTCTTCCCGAGGCCCAGCGGCGGGTGCTGTGCCTGACGTTCTACGGTGACCTGACGCAGACGCAGATCGCCCACGTCACCGGCTGGCCCCTGGGTACGGTCAAGAGTCACGCCCGGCGCGGCCTGCTGCGCCTGGGCCGGAGCCTGGACACCGAGGCCACGGGGTGAGCCGCCCGACGGACGGCTCGGGCGCCGCCCGCGGGAAGAGGAACAGATGACCGCCGTGAACTCCGCCGGGCAGCCCCCGCCCGGATCCGCCGTACCGGACGGCACCGGTCTGGCCACCGGTGTGCTGGCCCGCCGCCTCGGCGTGTCGCCCATGACCCTGCGGTCCTGGGACCGCCGCTACGGCATCGGCCCGACCGCCCGGACCGCGGGCGGCCACCGCCGCTGGACGGCGGCCGACGTGGCGATGGTCGAGGAGATGTGCAGGCTGACGGCGACCGGCATCCCGCCGGCCGACGCCGCCCGCGCCGCCCGTACGGCCGCCGCGGGCCCACCGCCCGCCGCGGAGGCCGACCGCACCTCACCGCCCCCGGCGGCCACGGGCCGGTCGCGGGCCGCGGGCGCCCTGCCCCTGGGCGACGTCCGTCTGGAGTGCCGCGGGCTGGCCCGCGCCGCCGTACGGCTGGACGCCCCGGCCCTCGACGAACAGCTCACCGCGGTCGTCGAGCGCTACGGCGTGGTGGTCGCCTGGCAGGAGGTGATGATGCCGACCCTGCACGCCGTGGGACGCCGCTGGATGTCGTCCGAGGACCAGTACGTGGAGGTGGAGCACCTGCTCGCCTGGCACGTCTCCACCGTGCTGCGGCGCAGCGCCCGGCCCGCCGTCCCGGTGGCGTCCGCGGCGGCCGGCTGTGTCCTGCTGGCCTGCGCGCCCGGCGAACAGCACACGCTGCCCATGGAGGCGCTGCACGCGGCGCTCGGCCGGGAAGGGGTGCCGGTGCGCATGCTGGGAGCGGCGGTGCCCGTCGAGGCGCTGGACGCGGCGGTACGCAGGCTCGGCCCCGCCGCGGTCGTGCTCTGGGCCCAGATGAGCAGCCGGGCGGCCCCGGACCTGGCCCGGCACGTGGCGGCGCAGCGCTGGGGGATGAAGGGGGCGCGGCGCGGTCCGGCGGTGCTGCTGGGCGGCCCCGGCTGGAGCCGGTCCCAGCCCGCCGGCGTGCTCAGGCCCGCCGGCCTGTCCCAGGCGGTGGAGACACTGCGCACGCTGTGCGGCGAACGATGACCCGAGGGGCCCGTCCCGGTCGGCAGACCGTGGGTGACCCTCCACGCCCGCGCGGGGTCATGAGCGCTCCCGGGCCCGCCTGAAGCGCTCCAGGCCTTCCGCCAGCGACACCACCGGCTCCGGATAGCCGGTGCCCGCGCGCTCCTCCTCCGGGAGCTTCCACGGCTCGTGCACGTCGGGCGCCTTCACGTCCGCCAGCTCCGGAACCCAGCGCCGCACGTACGCACCGTCCGGGTCGTACCGCTTGCCCTGGAGGACGGGGTTGAGCACCCGGTTGGGACGGGTGTCGGTGCCCGTGCCCGCCATCCACTGCCAGTTGAGCTGGTTGTTCGCCATGTCGCCGTCGACCAGCAGGTCCAGGAAGTGCCGGGCGCCCACCCGCCAGTCGACGTACAGCGTCTTGGTGAGGAAGCTCGCGGCC
Organism: Streptomyces humi; assembly: GCF_001005085.2. Taxonomy (GTDB): domain Bacteria; phylum Actinomycetota; class Actinomycetes; order Streptomycetales; family Streptomycetaceae; genus Streptomyces; species Streptomyces humi. Next base: position 115,871 of record NZ_LBMU02000002.1, on the reverse strand, counting down.
AGCAGCCGGCCCCGGTTGTGCATCCACCCCTCGTGGCGCAGCTGCCGCATCGCCGCGTCGACCACCGGGTAGCCGGTCCGGCCCTCCCGCCAGGCCTCGGCGTCCGCCCGCGCGCCCTTGGCGCCGCGCCACCGGTCGCGCCGGGTGCGGTAGTCGCGGACGGCGGCGTCGGGGCGCGCGGCCAGCACCTGGCGGTGGAAGTCCCGCCAGGCGATCTGCCGTACGAACGCCTCCGCGCCGGCGCCGCCCGCCTTGCGCGTGCGTCGCACCACCTCGACCGGCGACAGCGTGCCGAAGTGCAGATGGGGGGAGAGCCGGGAGGTGGCGTCGCCCGCCAGGTCGTCGTGGCCCTCCTCGTAGACGTCCACGCCGGAGCGCAGCCACGCGCTGAGTCTGCGCCGTCCCTCCGTCTCGCCGCCCGCGCACAGCCCCGGGGACACCCCGCTCACGTCGGCGCGCCTGGGCAGCGCGGCCGAGCCGATCTCCTCCGGCACGGTGATCGAGCGCGGTGCGCCCAGCGCGTCCCGCAGCGTCTCGGCGGACCAGCGCCGGTAGTACGGCGTGAACACCGCGAAGTGGTCGGAGGAGGCCGGCGTGACCGCGCCCGGCGCGACGGCGGTGCTCACCGTGTCGTGCACGTACAGGCGCCGTCCGTCGGCCTCCAGCGCCCGGCGCAGCCGCTGTTCGCGGCCCTGCGCGAAGGCGCTCACGTCACCGGCCATGTGCACCTCGTCGGCGTCCGCCTCGGCGGCGACCCGGCACACCTCCGTGACCGTCTCGCCCTCGCGCAGCACCAGCCGGCCGCCCCGCTCCCGCAGCCGCGCGTCCAGGTCGACCAGGCAGTCGGCGAGGAAGGCGAGCCGGTTCGGCGCGGCGAAACCCGCCCCGTCCACGGACCGGTCGCGCACGAACAGCGGTACCACCCGCCCCCCGCCGTGGAGCGCCGCGCGCAGCGGCGGATGGTCCGACAGGCGCAGATCGCAGGTGAACAGGACGACCGAGGTCTGCATGGGGCTCACTTCCGCTTCCGGTGGGGTACTCGGATGCTTTTCACCCCGTCGGCCGGTACCGGATGCGGCGGACGCCGGTTTCCCCCGTTCGGGTGGCGGTGCGCCGGACGCGTCAGAGCTCCTCCTCCATCCGGATCGCGTCCCGCAGGTCGTCCCCGATCCCCTCCGCACCGGCTCCTCTCCGCCGGCCCTCGCGCACCGGTCCCTCCTGCTCCCGGCCCTCCTGCTCCCGGGCCTCCTGCTCCCGGGCCTCCTGCTGGTCGAGCAGGGCCGCCGCGATGCTGTCGAGCTTGCGCTGGATCGCGTGCTCGGCCCGGCGCTCGGAGTTCTTCAGCAGGGCCAGCAGCAGCAGGTTGACCGAGGTCATGACGTCACCGACGAAGAGCTGCCAGTTCAGTGGCAGCCCCATGATGTGGGCGACGGCGAAGAGCGCCACCAGCAGCAGGCAGAACCCGTAGAAAGGCGCGGAACTCGTGAAGTTGGACGCCGCTTCCGCCAGGTTCTCGAACCATCCCCGGCCGTCGCTGGAGCGTTCCGCCGGATGCGGCACACTCACGGCTCTGCCGGGTGCCGTCCGTCCCATGCCCATCACCGTCCGTGTGGATAGCGCGCACGGAGAAAAACGACAGTGGCCGGAGGCGAATTTCTCCGCCTCGCCCTTTTCGGTTCTCCCCGGGGTGAATTGAACCGTGACTTCCCGGGGTACCCGGCGTGCGCCCGTCCACGCGTCCGGTGACGTGACCGGCGCGCAGCCTAGATGAGGGAGCGCGAGTCATGAAAGCAGTGACCTGGCAGGGCCGACGGCATGTCCGGGTGGAGGACGTACCCGATCCGCGGATCGAGGAGCCCACGGACGCCGTCATCCGCATCACGTCGACCGGACTCTGCGGCTCGGACCTCCATCTGTACGAGGTGCTCACGCCCTTCATGACCCCGGGGGACATCCTCGGTCACGAACCGATGGGCGTGGTCGAGGAAGTCGGCTCCGAGGTGACGAACCTGCGCCCCGGGGACCGCGTCGTGGTGCCCTTCCAGATCTCCTGCGGGCACTGCTTCATGTGCTCGGCGGGCCTGAACACCCAGTGCGAGACCACGCAGGTGACCGGCGAGGGGATGGGCGCGGCCCTGTTCGGGTACACCCGCCTCTACGGTGCGGTGCCCGGCGCCCAGGCCGAGTACCTGCGCGTACCACAGGCGCAGTTCGGGCCGATGAAGGTGCCCGACGGCCCCGCCGACGACCGTTTCGTCTACCTCTCCGACGTGCTTCCCACCGCCTGGCAGGCCGTGGCGTACGCCGCGGTGCCGCCCGGCGGCACGCTCGCCGTGCTCGGGCTCGGCCCCATCGGCGACATGAGCTGCCGTATCGCCCGGGCCCAGGGCGTGGAGCGGGTGTTCGGCGTCGACCTCGTGCCGGAACGCCTCGCGCGTGCCGCCCAGCGCGGTACGGAGGTGTACGACCTGCGGGTCTACGACGACGAGAAGGAACTGGTCCAGGCGATCAGGGACGAGACCGGCGGCCGGGGTCCGGACGCCGTGATCGACGCCGTCGGCACCGAGGCCCACGGCGGCGCGGCGGCCAAGCTCGCCCAGACCGTCACCGGGCTGCTCCCGCGCAAGATCAGCGCACCGCTCGCCGAACGCTTCGCCGTCGACCGGCTGGCCGCCCTCTACATGGCCATCGACCTGGTACGCCGGGGCGGCACGATCTCGCTGAGCGGCGTGTACGGGGGGATGGCCGACCCGATGCCGCTGCTCACCCTGTTCGACAAGCAGATCCAGCTGCGGATGGGGCAGGCCAACGTCCGGCGCTGGACCGACGCGATCATGCCGCTCCTCACCGACGGGGACCCGCTCGGCGTCGACGACTTCGCCACCCACCGGCTGCCCCTGACGGAGGCCGAGCGGGCCTACTCCATGTTCCAGCAGAAGCAGGACGGCTCGGTGAAGATCCTCATGCAGCCCTGAGCCCCGCGCTCCACCCCGGCTCACGAACGACCCGACGACCAGTGAGGTGACGACATGGCGGCGACGGACCGATCCCGGGCCGGCGGGCTCTCGGCGCTGGTGACCGGCGGCTCCCGGGGGCTGGGACTGCTGATGGCGGCCCGGCTCGTCCGGCGCGGTCACCGGGTGACCGTGCTGGCGCGGGACGCCGGTGAACTCGACCGGGCCGTGGCCTGGATGCTCGACCGCACGGGCCGCTCCGTGCGACCGGTGGTGTGCGACGTACGGGACGAGACGGCGGTGACGGCCGCGGTCCGGCGGACGGCGGAGCAGGCGGGCGGGCTGGACCTGGTGATCGCCAACGCCGGAGTGATCCAGGTGGCGCCCGCCGAGACGGCGGGGACGGAGGCGTTCAGGGACGCCATGGAGACCATCTTCGACGGCACCCTCCACACCGCGCTCGCGGCCCTGCCGTACCTGCGGCGCAGCCCGGCGGGCGGCCGTCTGGGCCTGGTGGGCTCGGTCGGCGGACTGCTCGCGGTGCCGCATCTGGTGCCGTACTCCTGCGCCAAGGCCGCGGTACGGGCGCTCGGCGAGGGCCTCCAGGAGGAGACGGCCGGGAGCGCGGTGAGCGTGACCACGGTCCACCCCGGGCTGATGCGGACCGGCTCGCACCTCCAGGCGGAGTTCGGGGGCCGGCCGGAGGCCGAGTTCGCCTGGTTCTCCGCGCTGGCGGGGATGCCGCTGCTGTCGATGGACGCGGAGCGGGCGGCGGAGAAGGTCGTACGGGCGGTGGAACGCAGGCGTACCCGGCTGGTGCTCACTCCGGCCGCCCGGACCGCCTCCCTCGCGCACGCGGTCGTGCCCCGCCTGGTGACGCGGGTGAACGGGCTGGTCGCCCGCGCGCTGCCCACGCCGCTCGACGACGGGGCCGAGCAGAGCTCGCGGCGGGCGCCGCTGCGCCAGGGCCACGATCTGGAGGCCCCCGCCGCCCCCGCCTGGGCGCGGGCCCTGCGCCGGGCGGGCAGCGCCCTCAACGACCGGGCGGCCCAGCGCTACAACCAGAGCTGGGCGGGCCCGCCCACCAGCGCCCGGCCGCGCTGACCGCCGACGGGCGGGGCACGCCGAACGCCGGCGGCGCGGGTCAGACCTTGCGCCAGCGCGCGTTGGCCCAGGAGAAGACGCCGAAGGCCACCAGCCCGACCGCGATCAGCACGAGCAGCCAGGGGCCCGCCGGAGTGCCGGCGAACGCGCGCAGGGTGTCGTCCATGCCCTTGGCCTTGCCGGGCTCGTGCCGCACGGCCGCCGCGATGGCGAAGCCGCCCGCGGTGGCGAAGACGATGCCTCGTGCCGTACCGCCGAACATGCCGAAGAAGGCCACGAACCGACGTGCCTTCCGTGACATCTCGTACATCCTGAGATGCTTCTCGAACTTGCGCAGGACGGCCCGTACGGCGATCCAGAGGCCGGCGGCGGTCACCGCGGCCCCCGCGACGCCGACGATCCACTGCCCGCCGGGCCAGTCCAGCGCCTTCGCCGTGACGTCCTGGGAGTTCTTGTCGGAACTGCCGCTGCCGCTGCCCTTGTCACCGGCCGCGTAGGAGAGCACGGAGTACGAGACGAACGTGTAGAAGAGAAAGCGGCCCGCGGCCATCACCCTCTTGCCGGGCTTCCCGCCGTCGGGACCGGCCTGCCCGAAGGCGGCCTCGGACAGCCGCCACAGGGCCATCCCGGCCAGGGCGACGCCGAGCAGCCACAGCAGCGCCGTACCGAAGGGCTTCTGGGCGATCTCGGCGACCGCGCCGCCCCGGTCGGCCTGCGTGCCTCCGCCGGAGAAGGCGATCCGCAGGGAGAGAGCGCCGATCAGCGCGTAGATGACCCCGCGGGCGACGAAGCCCGCCCGTGCCGCCACCGCGAGCGCCCTGCTGTTCGCCGCGCGCCGGGCCTGTCCGTGTCCGCGTACCGATACCGATCCAGTGACCATGCCCTACCGGATGCCCCTGCGAACGAACGGCATACGCGCCACACAGAGGTCGGATGCACCGTTGCCGGTCATGGCAGGAAAGCGGGGCGCTCGGGTGTGAATGGTGGGGCCGGAGTGGGGCACCCGGAGGGGCGGGGAGGTCGATGATCATGGTTTTCCGGCGCCGATGGTGAGCTGAATCCGTGTGTGGGCCCCTCCGCGGGACCGGCCGCCGTGACGGCCGGTCCCGCGGGCGTGCGGGAGTGGTGGTGGTGTCTGAGAGGCTGAGGGTATGGATGTCGATCGCAGGAACAACATCACCGTCGTCGGTGACCCGCAGGGGCGGCCGGTGGTGCTGGCGCACGGATTCGGCTGCGATCAGAACATGTGGCGGCTGACGGTGCCGGCCCTGGCCGGGAACCACCGGGTGGTGCTGTTCGACTACGTGGGGTCGGGCCGCTCGGACCTGTCCGCGTTCTCGGAGGACCGGTACGGCTCCCTGGACGGCTACGCCCAGGACGTGGTCGAGGTCTGTGCGGCGCTCGACCTGCGCGACGCCGTGTTCGTGGGGCACTCGGTCAGCGCGATGATCGGGGTGCTGGCCGCGGGCCTGGCCCCGGACCGCATCGGCGCCCTGGTGATGGTCGCCCCGTCTCCGCGGTACATCGACGACGACGGCTACCGGGGCGGGTTCAGCGCCGAGGACATCGAGGAACTGCTGGCCTCGCTGGAGTCGAACTACCTGGGCTGGTCGGCCGCGATGGCACCGGTGATCATGGGCAACGCCGAGCGGCCCGAACTGGGGGAGGAGCTGACCGACAGCTTCTGCGCCACCCACCCGGACATGGCGCGGGTCTTCGCCCGCACCACGTTCCTGTCGGACTCCAGGGACGACCTCAAGACGGTGAACGTGCCGACGCTGGTCCTGGAGTGCACCGAGGACGCCATCGCCCCCCGCGAGGTCGGCGCCTTCGTCCACCGGGCCGTCCCGGGATCGACGCTGGTCACCCTCGACGCGACCGGACACTGCCCGCACCTGTCCGCACCCGAGGCCACCAACCAGGCGATCACCGCCTTCCTGGCGGGCCTGCGATGATGTGCCGGACGGGACAGCAGCCCGAGCCGCAGGACGCGGGCAAGGACGCGGCGAACGCGGCGTTCGCCGCCCTGCTGGAGGACAGCGCCGAGGAGCTCTACGAGAACGCGCCGTGCGGTTACCTGTCCACGCTCATGGACGGCACCATCGCCAAGATCAACTCCACGCTGCTGGGCTGGCTCGGCCTGGAGCAGGAGGCGGTCGTGGGCCGGATGCGGTTCACCGACCTGCTGACCGTGGGCGGCAGGCTGTACCACGAGACGCACTTCGCGCCGCTGCTGCGGATGCGGGGCGAGATAGGCGGCATCGCCCTGGAGATGCGGCAGCCCGGCGGCGCGCGGATGCCGGTGCTGGTCTCCTCCGCGGTCAAGCACGGCAGGGGCGGCGAGCCGCTGCTGATCCGCACCACCGTCTTCGACGCCCGGGACCGCCGCGCCTACGAGGAGGAACTGCTGCGCGCCCGGCGGGCCGCCGAGGAGGCGCGGCAACAGGCCGAGGCCGACCGGGCCCGGTTGCAGGACGCGCTCGCCGTCCTCCAGCGGTCACTGCTGCCCGACTCGCTGCCCCAGGTGCCCGGCCTGGAGGCGGCCGCCCACTACCGCACCGCCTCCCCGGACCGGCTCGGCGGCGACTTCTACGACCTCTTCCCCGTCGACGGCAAGCGCTTCGCGTTCTTCCTCGGCGACGTGTGCGGCAAGGGACCGGAGGCCGCCGCCGTCACCTCGCTGACCCGCTACACCCTGCGCGCCGCGGCCGTGCACGACTCCGACCCCGTCTCCGCCCTGGCCACCCTCAACAAGGTGCTCCACGACCGTTACGCCGGCGGCGATCCGCGCTACTGCACCACCGTGTTCGGCGTCGCCGAGCCCGATCCCACGACCGGACACGCCACCGTCACCCTCGCCTCCGGCGGCCACCCCCCGGCCCTGGTCCTGCGGGCGGACGGCACCGCCGAGTTCCTGCCCACCCCCGGCGGCCTCCTCGTCGGCATCCTGCCCGCCGCCCACTTCGCCACGGCCACCACCACCCTGCGGCCCGGCGACACCCTCCTGCTGTACAGCGACGGTGTGACCGAGGCCCGGACCGGTGAGGACCGCACCACCCTGTACGGCGACGAGGAGCTGCGCGCCTTCGTCGCCGATCACGCCGGCCGGCCCGCGCACGCCGTCATCCAGGCCCTGACCGGCCTGCTGGACGACTTCGGCGACGGACTCGACGACGACACCGCCCTGCTCGCCCTAGGCGTCCCCGCCGCCGCGTCCACACCGAAGAACACGGAATGAGCCCACTGAACATCACCGTCACCTCCGCCACGGCCGGGCCCGTCGTGGCGGTCGGCGGCGAACTCGACCACGTCACCGCCGCCCGGCTGCGCGACCTGGTCGCCGAACTCACCCTGCGGCCCGGCCAGCGGCTCGTTCTGGACCTGGCCGGGATGGAGTTCTGCGACTCCAGCGGCATCACCGCCCTGATCGCGGCGCGCAACCACGCCCAAGCCGCCCGGGCCGACATCGCACTGGCCGCCGTCCCCGCCCGCACGCTCCGCGTGCTGAAAATCGTCGGCCTCGACCAGATCTTCGCCATCCTCCCCGACAGCCAGTCCGCTCCAGGCAGCCGCTCTGGTCCCGACAGCCACTCCGCTCCAGGCAGCCAGTCCGCTCCAGGCAGCCCTCCCGCCACGCGGACCTGAGGGCGGTCGGCGCGCGGGAACACGGGCGTCTCACAGGTCACGCTGCTCCAGCGGCCGGACGGCGGGGCCCTGGAGGATCCGGCCGTCCGGGGCGAAACGGGAACCGTGGCACGGGCACTCCCAGGCCTGTTCGGCCCGGTTGAACGCGACGAGACAGCCCAGGTGGGTGCAGGTGGCGGAGACGGCGTGCAGCTGCCCGCCCTCGTCGCGGTGCACGGCGCACCGGTGCCCGCCGACCCGTACCACCGCGCCGTCGCCGGGTGCGATGTCCTCCGGCCGCGGCCCGGTCACGGCCGGCAGCCGGTCGCCGACGAAGTGCCGGGCGACCTGGGCCTGGTGCTTCAGGAACGACACCCCCTCACGGGCCACGGGACCCAGCCGCCGCGGGTCGTACAGACCGGCCCACTCGACCTCGCGTCCGTCGACGAGGTCGCTGATCAGGCGGCCCGCCATGATGCCGCCGCTCAGACCCCAGCCGCCGAAACCGGTGGCCACGTGGACGTGGTGGCTGCCCGGGTGCAGCGGGCCGACCAGCGGCACCGAGTCGGTGGAGTCGTTGTCCTGGGTGGCCCAGCGGTGGGTGGGCGTCAGCCCGGGGAAGTGCTCGTCGGCCCACTCGGAGAGCCGGGCGAAACGCTTCTCGACGTCGGCGGTGCCGGGCGTGAAGTGCTCACCGGTGACGATCAGCAGGCGTCGGCCCTCCCCGTGGGGTGCGCTGCGGACGGACCGGGTGCCCTGCTCCGGCGTGATGTACATGTCGCGCGGGGCGCGGTCGTCCTCGACGGTCCCGGCCACGACCAGCTCGCGCCGGGGGGAGAGCCGGGTGAACAGCAGGGCCCGGTCGAAGACGGGATAGTGGGTGGCGACCACGACCTTCCCGGCCCGCACGGACACCCCGGCGTCCGTCTCCAGCACACAGGGCTCGCCCTCGGTGAGACCCACGACCCGGGTCCCCTCGTACACCGCGCCACCGCGCCGGCGCAGGTCGTCCGCCAGCGCCAGCAGGTACTTGCGCGGATGGAACTGGGCCTGTCCGCTCACCCGGACCGCCCCGGCCACCTCGAAGGGCAGCTCGGTGGCGGTCACGAACTCGGCGGGCAGCCCGGCCTCCCGTGCCGCCCACGCCTCCGCGCGCAGCTCGGCCACCCGCCCGGGGTCCCGCGCGAACGTGCAGGCCGCCGCCTCCTCCCAGTCGCAGTCGATGCCCAGCTCCGCCACGATCCCGGCGGCATGCCGGATCGCCTCGCTCTGCGACAACGCGTACAGCCGCGCGCCCTCGGGGCCGCGGGTCCTGCGCAGATGGTCGTAGACCAGGGTGTGCAGAGCGGTCAGCTTGGCCGTGGTGTGCCCGGTCACCCCGGCGGCCAGCCGGTCCGCCTCCAGCACCGCCACCTCATGTCCTTGCCGTACCAGCTCCCAGGCGGCGCTGAGCCCGGCGATGCCGCCCCCGACCACGGCGACCTCGACGGAGAGGTCACCGGACGGCGGCGGGGCGGGCTCGCCGGGCGGGGGCGCCGTCTCCAGCCAGTACGACCTGCGGAGTCCACGCTCGGCGTCTGTCATGGCCGTACCCCTGTCTCAGCGTTCATGCCAGCCGGGTTCCCGCCACGGTGACGTGACACCTCTCCGGCGGGACGACTCCGGAGCCCGTCGGCAGGGGCGGTGCCGGCACCGGGTCCCACGGCCGTGACGGCCCTGCGTAGGGGCGGTGCCGGTGGGTACTCGAGGCCGCGCACCGCCCTGCCGCGAGAGGGAGAGCACGTGAGCGACCACTGTCCGGGAGTTCCCGCGGACGAGGAGCCGCCGCCCGGCCGGCGCCCCGCGCGCCGTACCCGCCCCGGTGGGTCAGGCTGGAAGTGACGCCCATAGACGCCGCCGGGCGATTCCGGCCGCCGAAAGGACACACCATGGGTGTGCGTACGTGGATCAGCGACTGGCCCGCCTTCCGCCAGCTCACCGCATCGGACCCGCTCGGCCGCGGCCGGGCCGCCATGTCGGCGCGCACCGAACGGCTGCGGCCGCGTACGGAGACCGCCGACCGCGTGGTGCGGTCCGTGTGCCCGTACTGCGCGGTGGGCTGCGGACAGCAGGTCTACGTCAAGGACGACGAGGTCGTCCAGATCGAGGGCGATCCCGACTCGCCCGTCAGCCGGGGGCGCCTGTGCCCCAAAGGTTCGGCCACCCTCCAGCTCACCACCGGGTCGGCCCGCCGCCACGAGGTGCTGTACCGGCGGCCGTACGCCACCGACTGGGAACCCCTGGACCTGGAGACCGCCATGGACATGGTGGCCGACCGGGTGATCGAGACCCGGCGCAGGACCTGGGAGTGGGAGTCCGAGGGACTGCGCACCGCGCGCACCCTGGGCATCGCCAGCCTCGGCGGCGCGACCCTCGACAACGAGGAGAACTACCTGATCAAGAAGCTGCTGACCGGCCTCGGCGTCATCCAGGTGGAGAACCAGGCGCGGGTCTGCCACAGCTCCACGGTCGCCGGGCTCGGCACCTCCTTCGGGCGGGGCGGTGCCACCACCTTCATGCAGGACCTCCAGCACGCCGACTGCATCGTCATCCAGGGCTCCAACTTCGCCGAGGCCCACCCCGTCGGCTTCCAGTGGGTGATGGAGGCGAAGGCCCGCGGCGCCCGGATCATCCACGTCGACCCGCGGTTCACCCGCACCAGCGCCCTCGCCGACCTGCACGTACCGATCCGGGCCGGCAGTGACATCGCGTTCCTCGGCGCGATCATCAACCACGTCCTGACCGAGGAGAAGGACTTCCGTGAGTACGTCCTCGCCTACACCAACGCCGCCACGCTGGTCAGCGAGGACTTCCGCGACACCGAGGACCTCGACGGCGTCTTCTCCGGACTGAACCAGGAGCAGCACCACTACGACCCGTCGAGCTGGCAGTACGAGGGCTTCGAAGTCCAGCAGCCCACCGGTGAGGTCGACGAGCAGTACGAGGAACGCGTGCGGGGCTCCGGCGGCTCCGAGGCACACGGCTCGGGCGGCGCGCAGACCGCGAGCCAGGCACCCCGCGACGAGACGCTGCGGCACCCGCGCTGCGTCTACCAGATCCTCAGGCGCCACTACGCCCGCTACACACCGGAGCTGGTCGAGGAGGTCTGCGGAGTGCCCCGCGCGACGTTCCGCGAGGTGTGCGACGCCCTGACCGCCAACTCGGGCCGCGAGCGGACGAGCGCGTTCGTGTACGCGGTCGGCTGGACCCAGCACTCGGTCGGCGCCCAGTACATCCGCGCCGCGAGCGTGCTCCAGCTGCTGCTCGGCAACATCGGCCGGCCCGGCGGCGGCATCCAGGCGCTGCGCGGCCACGCCTCCATCCAGGGCTCCAGCGACATCCCGACCCTGTTCAACCTGCTGCCGGGCTACCTCCCCATGCCGCATGCCCACGCGCACGAGGACCTGGAGGCGTTCATCACGGCCACCCGCACGGAGAAGGGCTTCTGGGCGAACATGCGGGCCTACTTCGTGAGCCTCCTCAAGTCGTACTACGGGGACGCGGCCACCGCCGCCAACGACTACTGCTTCGACCACCTGCCGCGCCTCACCGGCTCGCACGCCACCTACGACACGGTGATGGCCCAGCTGGACGGGGTGTGCAAGGGCTACTTCCTGATGGGCGAGAACCCCGCGGTGGGCTCCGCCAACACCCGGCTCCAACGGCTCGGCATGGCCAACCTGGAGTGGCTCGTCGTCCGCGACTTCTCCCTCATCGAGTCGGCGACCTGGTGGCAGGACGGCCCGGAGATCGAGACCGGGGAACTGCGCACCGAGGAGATCGGCACCGAGGTGTTCTTCTTCCCGGCCGCCGCGCACACCGAGAAGAACGGCTCCTTCACCAACACCAACCGCTGGCTCCAGTGGCACGAGGCGGCCGTCGAGCCCTCGGGCGACGCCCGCAGCGACCTGTGGTTCATGTACCACCTGGGCCGCCGCATCAAGGAGCGACTGGCCACCTCGACCGACCCCATGGACCGGCCCGTACAGGACCTGACCTGGGACTACCCCGTCGAGGGGCCGCTGGCCGAACCGGACGCCGCTGCCGTGCTCGCCGAGATCAACGGCTACGGCCCGGACGGAGCGCCCCTCTCGGCGTACACAGAAATCAAGGACGACGGCTCGACCCGGTGCGGCTGCTGGATCTACTGCGGGGTGTACGCGGACGGCGTCAACCAGGCCGCCCGCCGCAAGCCCGGAAGCGAACAGGACTGGGTAGCCGCCGAATGGGCCTGGGCGTGGCCCGCCAACCGCCGCATCCTCTACAACCGGGCGTCGGCCGCCCCGGACGGCACCCCGTGGAGCGAACGCAAGGCGTACCTGTGGTGGGACGGGGACGAGGGGAAGTGGACCGGATACGACGTCCCGGACTTCGTGCCCGACCGCGCCCCCGACTTCGTCCCCGACAAGGACGCGACCGGCCCCGACGCGCTGCGCGGCGACGACCCGTTCATCATGCAGGCCGACGGCAAGGGCTGGCTGTACGCACCGGCGGGGCTGGAGGACGGCCCGCTCCCGACCCACTACGAACCGCAGGACTCGCCCTTCACCAACGCCCTCCACCCCTCGGTACCCCGCTCGCCGGTGCGCCACCTGCTGCCCCGGGAGGGCAACCGCTACCACCCGAGCGGCGACGAGAAGGGCGCCGACGTCTTCCCGTACGTGATCACCACGCACCGTCTCACCGAGCACTTCACCGCGGGCGGCATGAGCCGCTGGTCGCCCTACCTCGCCGAACTCCAGCCGGAGTTCTTCTGCGAGGTCTCTCCCCAGCTGGCCGCCGAACGCGGACTCGAACACCTGGGGTGGGCCACCATCGTCACGGCCCGCAACGCCGTCGAGGCCCGTGTCATGGTCACCGCGCGGATCGTGCCCCTCACCGTGCACGGCCGGACCGTCCACCAGATCGGACTGCCGTTCCACTGGGGACCCAACGGCGTGGCCACCGGCGACGCGGCCAACGAACTCGTCGCGATCGCCCTCGACCCCAACGCCCACATCCAGGAGGACAAGGCGCTGACCGCCGACATCCGCCCGGGCCGCCGGCCGCGCGGCCCCGACCTGCCGAAGCTGGTCGCCGAATACCGCAGGCGGGCGGGCATCACCGCCGACACCGGGACGGAGACCGTGAAATGACCAGCCGTCATCTGCTCAGCGGTCCGGAGCCCGACCCCGCCCGCGACGCCGGGCACCCCGAACCCCCGCCCCGCGTCGGCTTCTTCACCGACACCTCCGTGTGCATCGGCTGCAAGGCCTGCGAGGTCGCGTGCAAGGAGTGGAACGCCATCCCGGAGGACGGCCTGTCCCTCACCGGCATGAGCTACGACAACACGCAGGGGCTCGGCGCCTCCACCTGGCGGCACGTCGCCTTCATCGAACAGCAGGTCCCGGCGCCGGACGGACGCACCCAACTCCCGCTGGCGGACGGCGCGCCGACCGCCTCCGGCCCGCCGGACGGGGCCGGGGAGCTGCGCTGGCTGATGTCGTCCGACGTGTGCAAGCACTGCACCCACGCGGCCTGCCTCGACGTCTGCCCCACCGGCTCCCTGTTCCGGACCGAGTTCGGCACGGTCGTCGTCCAGGAGGACATCTGCAACGGCTGCGGCTACTGCGTGCCCGCCTGCCCGTACGGAGTCATCGAGCAACGCCCCGACGACGGCCGGGCGTTCAAGTGCACGATGTGCTACGACCGGCTCGGCGCCGGCCAGGAGCCCGCCTGCGCCAAGGCGTGCCCGACCGAGTCCATCCAGTTCGGCCCGCTGGACGAACTGCGCGAACGCGCCGCGCTGCGCGTGGACCAGTTGCACACGGCGGGTGTGGCCGGCGCCCGGCTGTACGGCCACGAGCCCGACGACGGGGTCGGCGGTGACGGCGCGTTCTTCCTGCTCCTCGACGAACCCGAGGTCTACGGGCTGCCCCCCGCCCCGGTCGTCACCACCCGCGACCTCCCCACGATGTGGAAGCACGCCGGCGCGGCGGCCCTCTCCCTGGCCGGCGCCTTCGCCGTCTCGTTCGCGCTGCCCGGTCTGCTGCGCAGGAAGGCCACCCGATGAGCCACTCCACCGACCGCTCAGGACAGCGCACGGACCGACGGCGCCGTAACCGTCGTGGTGAGCAACTCATGGTTCCCCGAGCCGAGTTCGAGTCCTACTACGGACGTCCGATCATCAAGGCGCCGTCCTGGAGCGCCCAGGACATCGCCGGGTACTTCTTCCTCGGCGGCCTCGCCGGCGCGGGTTCCGTACTGGCGGCGGGCGCCCAGCTCACGGGTCGTACGGCGACCGCCACGGCGATGAAGGTGTCCTCCCTCGCGGCGGTCTCGCTGTCCGCCGCCGCTCTCGTGCACGACCTCGGGGTCCCGCGCCGGTTCCCCAACATGCTCCGCGTGCTCAAGCCCACCTCGCCCATGAGCGTGGGCTCATGGCTCCTCGCCGGTTACGGACCGGCCGCCGGCGCCGCCGCCGTCACCGCCGTGACCGGGCGGCTGCCCCGGGCCGGGGCCACGGCGACCGGCGCGGCGGCGCTGCTCGGGCCGGCCGTCGCCTCCTACACGGCCGTGCTGGCCGCGGACACCGCCGTCCCCGCCTGGCACGGCGCGCACCGCGAACTGCCGTACCTGTTCGTCGCCTCCGCGACGGCCGCCGCCTCCGGGATGGCCCTGCTCCTCGGCCCGGTGTCCGAGTCGGCACCCGCCCGCTGCGCGGCGGTGCTCGCCGCCGGCGCCGACGAGGTCGCCACCCGGAAGGCCGAGCGGCGCCTCGGCATGGTCGCGGAGACCTACCGGCAGGGCCGCGCCGGAACGCTGCTGCGCACCGCCCGCCTGCTCACCGCGGCGGGCGCCGCCACCGGCCTGCTGCTCGGGCACCGCAGCCGCCCGGCGGCCGCCGTCGCGGGCCTGGCCCTCCTCGCGGGCTCGGCCTGCACCCGCTTCGGCGTCTTCGCGGCCGGGGTCGCCTCGGCCGAGGACCCGAAGTACACGGTCGCGCCGCAACGCGCCGCCGCGGCCCCGGCCGGCGAGGACGGGAACTGACGGCACCCGGCACACCGCCCCCGGCCTCCTGGAGGCACCCGGACGCCTACGAGGTCAGGCCGCCTGAAAGTGTCCGGGACGGGTACGCGTACCGGGTCGGTGACCGGCCCGTCCGCCGACGGGCGACGGTGACCGCCCCTACCCACCCCCCTAGGGAAGAGAGTCCACATGGCCACCGTGTCCCTCACCGGAGCGTCCAAGGAGGACGCCGCCGCCGTCTTCGGCGTGCTGCGGAACGTGTTCCCCACCGACCGTCCCGCCGACGACCTGCCCGAGGAGCAGCCGGGCGGGCACGCGGCCGTGTGGAGCGCCGAGTTCGAGCCGACCCGGGAGTGGAGCCCGCCCGGTCCGGTGACCCTGGGGGGTTCGGTCTCCGCGACCCTCCAGGGCGACTACCAGGCCGTCGACCAGCTGCTCGAGGCCCTGGGCGCCGCGTTCGCCGTGCAGCAGCAGGGCACCGCCTCGGGAGACCAGGAGAAGGAGGTCGACCTGCGGCTCGGGACGAAGGAGTGACGGAGCGGGAGACCGTACGCGTGCGCGCGAACCACGACGCGAACCACGAGGAGATGAGCGGCATGGTGCAGATCGGATACACGATGATGACCGAGCAGGCCGGTCCCCGGGAGCTGGTGGACCACGTGGTGGGCGCGGAGCGGGCCGGCTTCGACTTCTCGGTCACCTCCGACCACTACTTCCCCTGGCTCGACTCCCAGGGTCACGCGCCCTACGCGTGGAGCGTGCTGGGCGCCGCCGCGCAGGCCACCGAACGCATCCCGCTGATGACGTACGTGACGTGCCCCACGACCCGGTACCACCCGGCGGTCGTCGCCCAGAAGGCGGCCACCCTCCAGATCCTGTCCGAGGGCCGGTTCCGGCTGGGCCTGGGCTCCGGGGAGAACCTCAACGAGCACGTGACGGGGGAGGGCTGGCCCGCCGCGCACGTCCGGCTGGAGAAGCTGGAGGAGGCCGCGGAGATCGTCCGCGCGCTCTTCGCGGGGGAGAACGTCAACCACCACGGCGTCCACTTCGACGTGGCCAACGCCAAGTTGTGGGACCTGCCCGACGCGCCTCCGCCCATCGGCATCGCCGTCTCGGGTGACCGTTCCTGCGAAGTCGCGGGCCATCTCGCCGACTTGATGATCGCCACGGAACCTCGCCCGGAACTGGTCTCGGCCTTCGAACGACACGGCGGCGCGGGCAAGCCCAAGGTCGGTCAGCTGCCCATCTGTTACGACACCGACCGGGACGCGGCCGTCGCCCGCGCCCACGACCAGTTCCGCTGGTTCGGCAGCGGCTGGCCGGTCAACTCCGAACTGCCGGGGCCCGCCGCGTTCGCGCACGCCACCGAGTTCGTACGGCCCGAGGACGTGGCCGGGTCCATCCCGTGCGGCGACGACGTACAGGCGGTCGTCGAGGCCGTACGCCCCTATGTCGACGCGGGGTTCACCGAGATCGCGCTCGTCCAGATCGGCGGCGACCACCAGGAGCCGTACCTGGAATGGGCCGAGCACAAGCTGCTGCCCGCGCTCCGCGAACTCTGAGAGGGCGAGGACACCC
Organism: Streptomyces humi; assembly: GCF_001005085.2. Lineage (GTDB taxonomy): Bacteria > Actinomycetota > Actinomycetes > Streptomycetales > Streptomycetaceae > Streptomyces > Streptomyces humi. Next base: position 99,564 of record NZ_LBMU02000002.1, on the reverse strand, counting down.
GCGATGACCACGGAACGCGCCGCGATCTTCGACATCGACGGAACGCTCGTCGACACCAACCACCTGCACGTGGTCACGTGGTGGGAGGCGTTCCGGCAGGCGGGCCACCATGTCCCCATGCGGGACATCCACCGTGCCGTCGGTCTCAGCGGCGGCGACCTGCTGGACCACCTGCTCGGCGACGACCGCGACCCCGACGGGGACGACCAGCTCTCCGAGGCCCACCGGACCCTCTACGCCACGTACTTCGAGCGGCTGCCGGCGCTGGACGCGGCCGGCGACCTGCTGCGCGCGCTGGCCGGGCGGGGCTGGGAGATCGTCCTGGCGACCTCGGCGAGCGGCGCGGAACTCGCCGCGCTCCGCAACGCCATCGACGCCGACGACGTCATCCGGTCGGTCACCAGCGCCGACGACGTCGCCGAGGGCAAACCCGCTCCCGACCCGGTACGCCAGGCCAGGGAACTCGCCGGCGTACCGAGCGAACGCGCCCTGTTCGTCGGCGACAGCGTCTGGGACATGCGGGCGGCGGTACGGGACGGGGTGACCCCGCTGGCGGTCCTGTCCGGCGGCATCCCGCGCGCGGACCTGACGGAAGCCGGCGCCCACGCCGTGTACCGGGACCCCGCCGACCTCCTCGCCCGCCTGGACACCAGCGCCTTCGCAGCCCTGGAGTGACGGCCGCGCACCCCCGCCGGCCCGGCACGAGGGCCACGCGCCCCGGCCGTCTCACCGGGGTCACCTGCGGGCGGCGACCAGGCGCAGGACCGGTTCGTCGCGGAGCCTGACGAAGACGGTGACCAGGGCGGTGGCCTGGACGAGAGCGCAGGCCAGGATCACGCTGCCGAGGTGCGCCGGCGGGGTGAGCGCCACGAGGACGCCCGCCACGGGGAAGGGCAGCAACAGGAGAAGCATCGTCAGCGAGAGCGTGGCACCGAGCGCGGTGGCGGGGATGACCAGCGAGCGCACCGTACGCAACACGACGGTGAGGCCACCGTCGCCCGCCATGAAGATCGCCACCAGGACGGTGTAGGAGAGGTACGACGGAGCGTGCGGGACGGCGAGGCACGCGGCGGAGGCGAGCGTCGCCGACACCATGCCCACCCCCCAGAGGTCGAGGCGGCTCAGGGCGAACCGGCAGCACGTGATCGCCAGCAGGGTCGCCACGGCGGCGACCGACCACAGGGCGCCGACGTCGGCGGAGGAGCGCCCGAAGGTGTCCACGACGATCACGGGGCTCGCGGACTGGAGCAGACCCAGGGCGAGATTGGAACAGGCCAGCCCGGCCACCAGCCGGCCCAGCGCGGGAAGCGCCAGCAGCGTGCGCAGGCCCAGGCGCAGCGCGCCGTCCTTCCCCGCGGTGTCGGCACGGGTGGCGCGCAGGGGCGTGGGCGGGGTCTGTAGACCGAGCACCGCGGCGATCAACGACACCGCGCTCAGGCACCCGAGCATCCAGCCAGGCCCCGCCAGGAGGAGCAGACCGGCGAGGAGCGGTCCGAGGACCGTGGCGCTCTGGTCGATGCCGACGAGCACCGCCTGTATCCCGTGCGACCGGGCCTCGTCCCGCCGGGTGACGACGGCTCCGACGGCCTCGTTGGCGACGAAACTGAACTGGGAGAGCGTGCCGGTGACGGCGGCCAGCACGAGGACGACCGCGGTCTCGGCGGTACCCCGCGGCAGCATGAGAAGGGCGACCGCCGAGACCGCCACCACGGTGGTCCGGGCGAGAGAGGCGATGAAGAGGACGATCGCCGCTCCGCAGCGGTCCACCGCCTTGCCGGCGACGACGAACGCCGCGATCCGCGGAGTCCACTCCAGCGCGAACGCGAGGCCGGTCAAGGACGAGGAGCCGGTGATCGCCAGGACCAGCAGGGGCATGGCGTACGTCGCCATGGAAAACGCCAGCGCGTCACTGGCGCGCGGAGCGTGTATTCGCCGAAAGAGGCTGCCGGGCGGAACGGCGGCATGCCGACCGACAGGCCGGTCCTCGCGCACGGTGATGGCCACGAAAGAGGGGGACTTTCGGTGAGGAGTATGGGGGAGAGTCGGGAGTAATCCCGGTCACCTGTCCGAGAAAGGCATGTGGGGGTTGTCCGACAGGTGGCCCGCGATGGCCCGATTCGCGGAACTGGCGGGCCCACAGCGGCATTTGACGGCTGAACTATACAGCTCGCGGGGCGTTCCGGTGTTCCGGCGTCGGACTCGTTTTCATTCTCCCGGATTCTTCCCGACTCCCTTGGTCGGGGCGGCGCGGCCGGTGATTCCCGGCCCCGTGCGAGCTCAGGAGGACCGGCCGAAGCCGGACGTGACCCGACCGAGCGCCGCCCGGCCCGCGGGTCCCCAGGCCGGCTTGCCGCCGGGAAGACCCCGGTCGCCGTTCTGGCCCATGAGGATGAGGAAGAGGCTCTTCATGGCGGCGAGTCCCCGGGCACGCCGGACCGTCGCCTCGTCCGCGTGCGCGTACGCCTCGAAGAACCGGGGGCCCGCGCCCGCGGGCAGCAGCAGCCAGGCCGCCGCGAGGTCCCACGCCGGGTCGCCGGCGAACATGGCGTCGAAGTCGATCACGCCCGAGAGCGTTCCGTCCGAGACGACGACATTCGCGGGATGGAGGTCACCGTGCAGCCACACCGGCGGGCCCGCCCACTCGGGGGCCGCGACAGCGTCGTCCCAGACGGCCCGCACGGCTCGGACGTCGGTGGCCAGGCCGCCGGGGGCGATGGCCTGGAGGAAGTACTCGAAGCCGTCGGTGCACTTCCCGGGGTGAGCGCCGCGGTCCGAACCGGCCGGTGCCTCGGCGGGCGCCGCCACATGGAGCGCCCGCAGGAAGTCCGCCAGAGTGCAGGCCGCGTGGTCGCCCCGGCTGATCGAGCTGTGGTCCAGCGGCTCGCCGTGCACCCACGTCATGACGCTCCAGGGCCTCGGAAAGCGCGCGGACGGTTCACCGATCCGTACCGGAGTCGGCACCGGGAGCGGCAGCCGCGGGGCCAGGACCGGCAGCCAACGGCACTCCTTGCGCAGGAGGTCCGGGGTACCTGCCATGCGCGGCATGCGCACGGCCAACTCGTCCCCGAGCCGCCACATCTGATTGCCCCAGCCGCCCGCCACCTCGCGCACGGGAAGCCCCGCGAGGTCCGGATGCTGGTCCTGGAGAAGATCGCGCACCAGCTGCGCGCTGATCTCGATCCCGCCATCGGTCATGCGAAGCCACAGTACGTGACCCGGCCCCCGCGGACCCGGCGTGCCGTGAACAGGGCCAGGGTGGGGCTCGTCACCGCCCGCCGCCGTGCGATCGCCGCGGAGAAGGCCGCGACCGAGGGCCGACGGGGCGAAGCAGCCCCTCGGCGGCTGTCACGGACGGGAGGTGGTGCGGGCGACACGGGCGTGCAGCAGACGGGGCGATGACTCGAAACCGTGGCGGGAGTAGGCCGGGATCGCGCGGGGGCTGGAGTGCACGGTGACGCGTTCGAGCCCGAGTTCCCGAGCGCGCTCCAGGACCGCGTCGATGAGCCGGCCGCCCAGGCCGCCGCCGCGTTCGCCGGGAACGACATACACGCACTGGAGGTCGCCCGATGCCCGGTGCAGGGCACGCGGGCTGGGCACCCGCGGGAGCACCGCCAGCCAGGCCATGCCGATGACCACCTCATCGCGGACCACGACCATGCAGCGATGCGACGACGTGTTCTCCCTCGCCCACGTGACGAAGTGCCGCACGAACTCCGTACGCCCGGTGACGGCGGCGTCCTGGTTCTCCAGGATCCACTGCCATCGGAGTTCGGCGACGACGTCCAGTTCATCGGGGACGGCCGGACGGATGACGACGTTGTTGTCCACCCGCGCATTGTGCGGTCATCCACCCGCCGCCGTCACCACCGCGGCGCGGCTAGGTGGTGCTCCACCCGCTCGTGCCGGAATACGAGTCCAGCAGGTCGACCACGAAGACCAGGGTCGAGCCCGCCGGGATCAACGGCGAGGGCGACTGCTTGCCGTAGCCGAGACGCGGGGGAACGATGATCTCGCGGCGGCCGCCGACCTTCATCCCCCTCACCCCGCGGTCCCAGCCCTTGATGACCTTGCCGCTGCCCAGGGCGAACTTGAACGGCTGGCCGCGTTCCCAGGAGGAATCGAACTCCTTCCCGGTCTCAAAGGTCACCCCGACATAGTGGACCCTGACCACCATGCCCGGCTTCACCTCAGCCCCGTCCCCGACGACCAGGTCCCGGACGGCCAGCTCGGTGGGAGCGTCCCCCTCCGGAACGTCGACCTGGGGTTTCGTCAGTCCGCTCATGGCAGCCTCACCACACTCCGTCGGTAGCCGGTTCTTTCAGGAGAGGGTGGCACGTCGACTCTGTCTCGACGCGGTCACCCCTCCTGACACGCCGCGCGCGGGCCCGGACCGTCCGGCGGAGATCTACCCGCCCGCCGCGGACAAGGTTTCGACAAGGTCGGCATTCCACGATCGGTGCGCGCACCGCCGAAGGGCCGGCCCGAGACGTGGTCTCCGCCGGAAGGGCCACTCACGGGAAAGGACCATGAATGAACGTCACAACTCGCACCGTCCGCGGGACTCTGAGCGTGACCGTCGTCGCCGCCACGGTGGCGGCTCTGGGCCTGTTGGCACCGAGTTCGGCCGAGGCCGCCGCGAGTGACTGCCCTTCCGGCAGCCTGTGCGTCTGGGACCAGATCAACTACACCGGGAACCGATGCAGTTGGAGCAACGCCGACAGCGACTGGACCAGCGGGACCGTGACGTGTTCATGGGCCGACGACCGCAACGTCAAGTCGGTCTACAACCACGGGACTTCTTCCTCGTACGAAGGGGTCGGCCTCTATTCCGGAGCGGGCTACTCGGGGTATCTCGGCTGCATAGGACAGGGCGTGAAGGGCCCAGGCGTCAGCGGCGGCCCCGGCCTCAAGGTGCTGTCCCACAAGTGGCTCGCCAGCTGCTGAGCCCGGACGCCGGAGAGGGTGAGCACGGCACGGGCCGGGCGCCCGGTGGGGCCGTCAAGGGGGAGCGGCCCCACCGTCGCCGATGCGGGTCATGACGGCCGCGGGCACCCGCGCTGCTCTGCCGGCGGCAGAACACCGGCCCGACCGGGGTCGACGGTCACTACCGTCCGGTCTCATGACGACGATCACCACGTGCACGGTCCGGTACCCCGCCGACGGCCTGACGATGACCGGGCACCTCGCGCTCCCGGCCGGTGCCGGTCGCCGGCCCGCGGTGCTGCTCGGACCAGAGGGCCCGGGGCTCGGCGACGTCGAGCGCCGCCGGGCCGACGCGCTCGCCGAGCTGGGATACGTGGCGCTCGCCTTCGACCTCCACGGCGGGCGCTACCTGCGCGACCCCGAGGAGATGCTGGCCCGTTGCATGCCGCTGCTCGCCGACCCCGACCGGATGCGGGACATCGGCCACGCGGCGTTCGACGTGCTGCGTGCCGAACCGCGCACCGACCCCGACCGGATCGCCGCCGTCGGCTACGGCACCGGGGGCGCCATCGGGCTGGAACTCGGGCGCGACGGCGTCAACCTGCGGGCCATCGGGACGGTCAACGCGCTGACCACGGGCCGACCGGGCGAGGCGGCACGCATTCGCTGCCCGGTGTGGGCCGGGGTCGGTTCGGAAGACCCGATCATGCCGCCCGCCCAACGGGACGCGTTCGCCGCCGAGATGCAGGCCGCGGGCGTCGACTGGCGCCTCGTGGTCTACGGTGGCGCCCTGCACGCCTTCCACCACCCACCCGTCGACCAGCCCGTGGTCCCCGGCGTCGGCCACCACCCACGGCACGCGCAGCGGGCCTGGCGCGATGTCGTCGCCCTGCTCGCCGAGTGCCTGCCCTTGACGAAGTGAGCTGGTCACTCCAGGCTCCGGCGTCCGGCGTCCGGCGTCCGGCGTCCGGCGTCCGGCGTCCGGCGTCCGGCGTCCGGCGTCCGGAGACCGGTGCCCGGCGACCGCAGTGCCGCTCTCCCGCGGGTCGTGCCCGGAACCGGCCCGTGACCGCCGGTCAAGTGGACGAGGCGCGGCGGTCAGTGGGGAGGACCGGCCTGTCCTGCCAGCCATGGCCCAGGGGCAGCCGGCCCGCGCGGTACGCGTCGCGTTGCCCGGTCACCCACCGCTGCACCTGGTCAACCGACTCCGTCACCGGCCGGCCGGTGGTGTCGAGCAGGTGGGTGCGCCAACGTGGATCCTCGGCGGTCCATCCCGTCCACCGGTGCCAGACCATCTCCGGCCAACCGCCGCTCGTGACGACGTCCGGCCGATGGCGGGGGTCGTGGGCATGCCCGCGGTGCCAGGCGGCCCAGCCGATGAAGGCATCGACGGCGGCGCCGTCCCACCGGCCGGCGTCACGCACGGCGAGCCGGTCGCGCCGGACGTCGTCGGCGACGTCGATCAGACACACGGCGATCCCCGCCAGCAGCGGCGCGGAGGGAGCGGCCAGGACTTCACCGAGCGGGGACTGCCCCGTCAGCAGCAGGTCGATCCCGCGGTCCTGGTATTCCAGCGCGCGACGCACCCAGTGTTCGGTCATGCGGTGGCGCCACTGGCGATCGGGCCGCTCCGGCACGCCGACCTCGTCGAAGTCGTGCACGGCGACCTGCCGGAGCCGGCCGGCCACCGACGAAGCGAGTGTCGTCTTGCCCGAACAACTGGATCCCGTCAGCTTGAACAGCATCCGGCCAGGGTCCCAGCCTGCCATGATCGTCGCCATGGGGACACACATCGCACCGGCCGCGGTGGCCGACTTCCACCAGGTCCTGACTGACCACTCCCGCTACTGGGGCGACCGTGACCTTCGGGCGCTGCACCTTCTGGCCCTGGTGCAGGAGTTCGGTACCACCTGCCTGGTCGCCCGAGCCGAGGACGGAATCCGCGGGTACGTCTTCGGGTTCGTCACCCCGGACGGCACCGGGTACGTGCACCTGATCGCCACGCGGGACGACGCCCGTGGCACAGGTCTCGGGCGTCGCTTGTACGCGGCGTTCGCTGAAGCCGCGGAACGGCACGGCGCACGCCGGCTGAAGGCGATCACGTCAGTCGAGAACACCGGCTCGATCGCCTTCCACCGCCGCCTCGGCTTCGACGCGAAGATCGTCGACGACTACAACGGCCCCGGCCGGGCCATGGCCGTCTTCCACCGACCCCTACCGCTCAACGTCTCACGGCCCTGACCACGGCTGGACGTTCTGGCGCGTTCCCGAAAGCGAGTTCCGGTTCGATCCCGACGAGACCCTGGCCGGCCTGTGGGAGGAACTGAACCGGCTTGGCATCCACCCAGCAGAGTTCAGCAGCACCGACGAGCAGTCGCATGCCGGTTCCCCGACGGTCGGCGTGCGGTGGACGCCCCGACACGGCTTGACCGAAGCGGATCACGCCGCCTCGGCCCCCGGAAAGCAACCTGAACCCGACCCGAAGTCGGCCCGAACTCAGACAGTCCCAGGTATCACAAGCCCCGACTCGTACGCCACGATCACCAGCTGTGCCCGGTCCCGCGCCCCCAACTTGCCCATGATCCTGCTGACATGGGTCTTCGCGGTCAGCGGGCTGAGTCCCAACGCGTCCGCGATCTCCGAGTTGTTGAGACCGCGCGCGACCAGCACGAGCACCTGGCGTTCCCGTTCGGACAGCCCGCTCGGCCCGCCCACCGCGGATGTCGTCGCGGTGTTCGGCGCGCGCAGAAAGCGGGCGATCAGCCGCGAGGTGGGACCGGGTGAGAGGAGGGACTCGCCCGCGGCCACCGTCCGGATGGCGTCGAGGAGTTCGGCCGGCCTGATGTCCTTCACGAGGAAGCCGGACGCCCCGGCCCGCAGTGCCTCCACGATGTTCTCATCGGTCTCGTACGTCGTCAGGACGAGCACCTTCACCCCCGCGAGATCCTCGTCGGCGGCGATGAGCCGGGTCGCCTCGATCCCGTCGAGGTCGGGCATGCGGACGTCCATCACGACGAGATCGGCCCGCGCCGACCGGGCCAGCGCGACGGCCTCCCTCCCGGTGGCCGCCTCGGCGACGACCTCCATGTCGCCGGCCGACGAGACGAGCATCGCGAAGGAGGCCCGTACGAGGTTCTGGTCGTCGGCCAGCAGTACGCGGATGGTCATCGGACCTCGCCCTCCCGGGACAGCGGCAGTGTGGCGGTCACCTCGAAGCCCTCGGCGGGTCCTGGACCGGCGTCCAGTGTGCCGCCCACGCTGCGGGCCCGCTCCCGCATTCCGACGAGCCCGAACCCCGGCGTGCCGTCGGACCGCCCCGTCCCGCGGCCCGAGCCGGCGTCCCCGCCCGTCCCGTCGTCCCTGACGCTCACCCGCAGTGCGCCGTCCGCGGTCCACAGACCCACCCGCACGGTGAGGTCCTCGCGGCCACCGTGCCGTACGGCGTTGGTGAGCGCCTCCTGCACGATCCGGTACGCGGCGGCGCCCACGGAGGGCGGGATGCCGTCCGCGCGGACGGACAGCTCGACCTTGGCCCCGGCCACCCGGCCGGTCTCCGCGAGACCGGCCAGTCCGTCGATCCCGGGCAGCGGCCCCCGCATGTCCTCGGCCCCGGACACGGAACCGGACACGGAACCGGCCCCCGCTGCCGGATCCGCGCCCCCTCCCACGGCCGTGTCATGCGCCCGCAGCACCGCCAGCGTCGTCCGCAGTTCCCCCCGGGCGATCCGGCAGGTCCCCGCGATGTCGTCCAGTGCCTGGGCGACGGCCTTGCGGTCGAGGCGCTCGGGGTCGGCGGTGAGGACGTGGGCCGCCACGGACGCCTGCACGCCGATGAGGGTGATGCTGTGGGCGAGCAGGTCGTGCAGGTCACGGGCCATCCGCAGCCGTTCCTCGGCGACGCGGCGCCTGGCCTCCTCCTCCCGGGTGCGTTCGGCCCGTTCGGCCCGTTCGACGATGGAGGCGACGTACAAGCGGTAGTAGCGGACGGCGATACCGATGAACAGGACCGCGATGATCCAGCCGGAGATCTCCAGGGACTCCAGCGCCCCCTCCGGGTCGGTGAGGCCGTTGCCGATCAGTGTCGGGACGAGGACGGCGACACCGGTGAGCAGCGTGCGGCGCACGGCGCCGGTCGCCGCGACGGTGTAGAGCGCCAGGACGGTCGCGGGGACGGGCAGGGCGGGGTCGTAGTCGAGGGCGTAGTACGGAGCCATGCAGGCCACCACCCCGAGCAGGGCCACCAACGGACTGCGCCGCCGCCATACCAGGGGCACGTGCCCGGCGAGCAGCAGTGTCCAGCTGAGATGGTCGGGCCTGATCCCTTCGCCGCCCATCAGCGCGATGGCTGCGGCGAGCACGGCGACGCCCGGCGCGAGGACCGCGTCGTTGCGGGCGCGGTGCGGTGCGGTGAGCGGTTCGCGGTTGACGGCGGACATGATGCGCTCGACGCGAGGGGACCGCTCGACGCGAGGGGACCGCCCGCCGCCACCGGCCGTCGTCTCCGCCGCCGACCGGTCGCGTACCCCTGTGGTCGTTCCCCGTTCCTCCACGGCTCCATCTTCCGGTACTCGTGCGGGAACCCGGGTGCCGCTCCGGAAGGAGAGACACCCGGGCGGGCCCGCCGGATCAAGTGCTCGATCGAGGCGTTCGCCCGACGTGCTCAGGGTGCGCCGACGGTTTCCGGCTGCCGTGGCGGCTCGGTCGGTTCGGCCGGCCCGAACTCCCGTGAGAGCACGCCCGGCCACCACACCTTGCGGCCCAGGGCGACGCTCGCGCTGGTCACCAGGTACGTCCGTACGAGGAAGGTGTCGAGCAGGACGCCGACGGCGATCACGAAGCCGAGCTGGACCAGTTGCACCAGGCCCATGTTCGTCAGCACGGCGAAGGTCGCGGCGAGGACGAGGCCGGCGGAGGCGATGACACCGCCGGTGGTGCGCAGCGCGGTGAGTGCCGCCGCGGCCGGTTCCGCTCCCGCCAGGGACTCCTCCCTCATCCGGTGCATGAGGAAGATGCCGTAGTCGACGCCGAGGGCGACCAGGAACACGAAGGACAGCAGTCCGAGCCCCGGATCGGTGCCCTCCAGGCCGAGGAGCGGTTCGAAGACCAGTCCGCCGATCCCGAGGGAGGCGCCCCACACCGCGACGACCGCGACCACCAGGAGCAGCGGTGCGACCAGACTCCGCAGCAGCCCGATCAGGATGAGCAGCACGGAGACGAGGACGAGCGGTACGACGATCTTCGTGTCCCGGGCGTTGGTGGCCTCCAGGTCGATCTGCTGTGCGCTGTCCCCGCCGACGTAGGAGCCCTTCAGTCTGCCTCGCAGGGAGTTGATGGTGGCGGTCTCCGCCGCCGACTGGGGTGCGCTCTTCGCGAAGACGGAGATCTCGGTCCAGCCGTCTCCCGTACGTCCCTTCTCCGCGCTGCCGACGCCCGGTGTGCCGCGCACGGCCGCGAGGGTCTCGTCGGCGCGCCCCTGCGGGGTGATCACGTCGATGGGCTGGCTGCCCTGCCCGGGATAGGACTTGGCAAGGGTCTCCATCGCGACGACGGACTCCGGCTTGCTGACGAAGGAGTCCTCCTGCTTGAGCGCTCCTGGCAGGTTGAGCGAGCCCAGCGCCAGGGCGCCGAGCAGTACGGCACCGCTCGCGAGTACGGTCAGCGGCCTGCGTCCGGCAGAGCCGCCCATCGCCGAGAACAGGCTGCGCCGCTGCTTGGGTGTGCTCCCGAAGGCGGGCACGAGCGGCCAGAACACGCGCCGTCCGACCACTACGAGGACGGCGGGGAGCAGGGTCATCATCGCGATCAGCGCGCACAGCACGCCGACGGCGCCGAGCGGGCCCATGCCCCGGCTGCTGTTGAGGTCGGCGGCGAGCAGGCACAGCAGTCCGGCGGCGACGGTACCGGACGAGGCGAGCACGGCGGGCCCGCAGCCACGCAGGGCGGCGACCATGGCCTCGTACGGTCGCTCGAAGCGCCGCAACTCCTCCCGGTAGCGCGAGACGAGCAGCAGCGCGTAGTCCGTGCCCGCGCCGAACACGAGGATCGTCATCACACCTGAGCTCTGCCCCGAGACGGTCGTGCCGAAGGCCTGGTTGAGGCCGTAGGCGACGCCCATCGACAGGTAGTCGGCGATCCCGGCGACGACGAGGGGCACGAGCCACAGCACGGGGCTGCGGTAGATCAGGATCAGCAGTACGGCGACGACGGCGACGGTGGTGTAGAGCAGCGGTCCGCCGAGCGAGTCGTAGACCGCGCCGGAGTCGGTGGCCAGCGCGCCGGTGCCGCCCACATCGACGCTCAACCCGCCTTCGCCCCGGGCGACTTCGCGGACGTCGTTGACGAGTTTGTCCCGCTGTTCCTCGTTCGCCCCCGGCTGGTTGCCGGCGATCGGGTACATCAGGGTCGTGCCGTCCTTGGACGGAATGCCCTGGGGCGCACCGTCGATCAGCTCGTGCTGCCGGGTGATCTCCGCGATCTGCCCGGCCGCGGTCTCCCGGTCGGCGGCGCTGAGCCCGCCGTCCCGGTGGTAGACGAGCACCATCTCCGTGGTCTCGCCCCCGGGCAACCTCTCCTCGACCTTCGCGGCTTGCGTCGAGTCCGCGCTCGCCGGCAGGTAGTCGGTGACCTTGTCGTGCTGCACGCTGCCGAGCTTCCCGGCGAACGGCCCGACGAGCGCGATCACGGCAATCCACAGGCCGAGCACCGCCCATGGAACGGCTCGCCGGCGCCCCGGCCCCGGCCTCGTCGTAGCGGTTGTGTCTCCGGCCCTCATTGACCGATCTCCCTCCGGATGACGTCTGCTTCGGTCCCCAGACTTCCGCTGAGAACCACGGCTTTCGTCGGGCGGGAGGGCGAGGTGACGCGTACTGCCGGGGGCGACGGCGGTTGCGGATTACTCCCTGGGGAGTAATCCGCGGACGGCGCGCCGCCCCGGAAGGGGGCAGGGCTGTTTCGATCTGCGGCTACCGCAGCGTGTGCGCGACCGCAACCGGTGCAGCGCATTGGCGAAGGAGCCGGTCAGACCGGTGGCGTCGGCGAGATCGGCCAGCAGGCGCTGCCCCCCTCCGGCGGGTCCGCGCCCGGAACGACGCAGACCCGCCACGAATCCTTCAGCCACCACCGGTGGTGACTTCAGTGCACCTCTCGTGCGTAGGGCGCCACGGCGATCCGGTCGATCAGCGGCGCGTAGCGGGAGCGGAGCAGCACTCCGGGGAAGGTGTCCGAGGCGTAGGTGGTGCCGTCGAAGTTCGGCAGTTCCTCGGAGCGGAAGGTGATCGTGTTCTGTCCCTTCTTCAGGGTGACCGGGACGGTCAGTTCCCAGAAGTTGTTCTGGTGGAAGGTGTGCGGGAAGCCGACGCGCCGAGTGCTGCCGCCGTTGACGCTGATGTCGGCGTGTCGGGCCAGCGGGTCCGGGTTGTAGTGGGTGGCCTCCGACTGCTCCGGGTTGGAGTACCGGATGCGCAGCGCGTACAGGCCGGCCTTGTCCGCGGCGACCGTGAACGTCGCCGTGTTGCCGTTGCCCGGGTCGCCGCCGATCCCGGTGATCGCGGTCCCGTCGGTCGCCAGGGACAACGGCGTCAGCGTTGCCGTTCCGGCGAGCCTGGCGTCCTGCGCCTCGTACGTACGCGCCTTGAGCGTGCCGTCGGTGGGCGTGACCGTCAGCCGGTCGACGAGCATGGCGTCCGAACCGCCGGTCACCGTCACCTTGTTGACGCCGCCCGAGAGGGAGACGGCCACCTCGTGCCTGCCCTTGGCCACATGCAGGACGTCGTGCCCGTTGACGGACAGACGCGCGTCCCCGCCGCCGAGGGTGTCGACCACGAGGGTGGCCTCGCGGTCGGAGGGGGAGTAGACCCAGAAGGTCGCCGTCTGGTTCCTCGCGACCCGCACCGCGCCGGAGCCGGACGCGGGGGTTGCCGTGTGCTTCGGCAGATCGTAGACGGGCCGTGCCCCGCCGCTCGTCCAGGCCAGCTCGCCTTCGTAGACCTCCGTGGCAGCCGACGCGGACGGCAGGGACAGGGTGAGGCGATCGACGATGGCGTCCCCCTGCGTGACGCGCTTGCCGTCGAGGCTCTTCGCGGCGAGCGTCAGGGTGTGCTTGCCCTTGGTCAGGTGGACCTCGGTGTCGGTGTGGTCCCAGACCACCCACTTGTAGCCGAGCGGCATGTACAGCTCCTGCTCGCTGTCAGCCTTGCCGTCCACGCGCAGGAACACGTTGGTGGGGCCCTGCTCCTTCACCTTGTCGAAGGTGTTGAGGGAGTTGGCGAAGACGCTCAGGTCGTAGGTGCCGTCCTCGGGCACGTCCACGGGGAAGTCGAGCGTGACGTCCGAGCCGGTGCGCAGGCCGCCCACGTCGTAGCCGCCGGAGGTGTAGAACTTCGACACGTCCGAGGTGGAGCCCTCAGGGCCGTTCTTCGAGTAGCCGGAGCCCGCGTGGGCGGCGTCCTCCGCCTCGTACGACCCCTGCCAGCGCACGGGCGCGGATCGCGTGCCCTTCGCCTTTCCGGCGGGGCTGAGGACGATCTCGTACGCCGAGGACTCCTTCAGCCTAGGCAGAGCGCCGTCGCCGAAGTCGACGGCGACCGTCCCGTCGTCACCGACCTTCAGGTTCGTCTCCGTCAGCAGCTTCGGACCGGAGTTGTCGCCGACCTGCCCGCTCCAGTCGATCTCGCTCACCCAGGCGTGGACGCTGTCCCCGAAGACCCTCTTGGGGATGTTGTCGAAGGTGATGTTCCCCTTTCCGGTGGAGCCGCCGAAGAGCAGCCGGGCCTGCTTCTTCTTCGCGTCGAGCGTGGCCACGCCCTGCATGCTGTAGTTCTCGCCGGGGAACGGCGGAGTCACCTTCACCGTGTGCCCGCTCATCGAGGCGTACGAATTGAGCAGCCACCACTGGCCGTTGCCCCGGTTGGACTGCACGGCGGAGTCGGACAGGTTGCCGTCGATGTTCCAGTACGCGATGTCGGCGTCGACCTTGGACTCCTCGATCGCGGACACCCACTGGATCATCTGGCCGGGGACGGAGGTGTGGTAGTTGAAGGCGTACTCGTTGATGTTGACGGGGAGCTGGGTGCCCTCGCGGTCGGTGCCCTTGAACAGCTCCTTCTCCCACGCCCGGTACGTGGCGACGCTCTGACGCACCGCCTCCGGGTGGCTCAGCTCGTGCCAGGTGATGACATCCGGGAGCGTGCCGGCGCCCAGGGTGTGGCTGAGGAAGCCCTTCACCTGGTCGAACAGGACACTGGTGTTGGGGCCGGCGATACGGGCACCGGGCATCTTGCTCTTGATGAGCTTGTAGGCGGAGTCCCAGGCGGCGAAGAAGTCCCTGGGGTCGTCGAGCCAGCTGACCTTGTCGTAGCTCCAGTCGCCGGTGCCGAACATATTGCCCTCGGGTTCGTTGAACGGCACGAAGACGATGTTGTCCTGGTACTGCCTCGGCAGCTTCAGTACCTGGTCGACCTGCTTGGCGATCTTCTCCTCGTAGAGCTTGAGCTTCTCCGCGGGGGTGTCGCCGGGCCACTCGTAGGGGAAGCCGCGGTTGATGTCCGTCATGTAGATGTACACGTCACCGTCGGTGGAGTCGGCCAGCGGCTTCACCACGTCGAGTGCGTCGGCACCGGGGTGCTGCGGGCCGTCCTGGGCCTTGGTGGAGACAGTGCGCAGGCCCATTCCCTCGATGAGGTTGTTGGTGGGGACGTCGGGTCCGTACACGCCGTAGAGGGTGCCGGAGGCGCCGCCGTGGAATGCGCCGGTGTCCGAGGCGAGGTCGACGGTGAGCTGCCCCTCGCGGACCACGGTGACGGTAGCCTGCACGGCCTGTCCGGCCGCTGTTCCGGCCACGGTGAACGTGCCCGGCCGGCCGTACTTATCGGCTGGTACGGCGTCCCAGGCGATCGGTGTGTCGCGGTCGTAGCCGTCGGAGAAGGCGGAGCGCACCGCCGCGGGGAGGGACGGGGCGGTCCCGGCCGTCGTACGGACCTCGAAGGATGTCTGCGAGAGCCGGTCGAGGGTGGGGAGAGTCGCGACCGTGCCGGCGACCTGCTCGGCGGTGAGCGCCGAGTGCCAGACCGTGAAGTCGTCGATCGCGCCCTTGAGCAGCGGGTCCTGGTAGAAGGACTTGCCGATGTAACCGGCCGCCGCGGCCGAACCGTCCAGCAGGTCCTTGGCCCTGACCGTTGTCGCGGCGGAGGAGACCGCCACGCCGTCGAGGTAGGTGGTGACCCGGCGGGCGGCGGTGTCGAGGGTGACGGTGACCGTCCGCCAGCCGTCGGCGGGCAGGGGCGCGTAGCCGGAGACCTGCGCCTCCGCGCCGCCTCCGCCGGTGGTCACGGCGGTGCGCAGCACTCCGCCGTTGGATGGTGTCGTGAACAGGTACTTGTCGGTGTCGGTGCCCAGATCGAAGATCCGCTGCCAGGCCGACCTGTCGTCGCTCCACTTCACGCGGGCCGAGACCGTCAGGTCACTCGCGTCTCCCAGCACCTCGCGGGGCAGGCGGACGTACGCGCCGTCGGAAGTGGGTGCTCCGCCGGGCAGGGCGAGCGCCTTGCCGCCGTCCGGGCCGGTGACGGACTGGGCGGTGGAGCCGTTCACCAGGGTCGCCGTGAGCCCGTTGCCGGAGCTGTCCGCGATCTTTCCGGAGGCGAGGTCGTCCTGGTCGAAGGTGTAGCGGGCGGCGGGCCGGGGCGTGTCGGCCGCCTGCGCGGGGACGGCCGGTACAGCCAGCAGGCCCGCGCCGAGAGCCAGGGCCACGGCCGCCGGGGCCCGGCGCGGGGCTGATCTGTCGGTGGATGGCATGGATTGCGTCCTCAGTCCTTGAGTACAAGCGTGCATCGAACCGGTTCGATCAACGGCGCTGTGGCAGCAAGGTGGCCCGTCCGGTCGGCGGGGCAACGGTTCTGTGCTCACGAGGTGGGGGCGGAACGGGTCCACGGTCGTCGGAAGGATCACTTCATCGAACCGGTTCGGGGAAGCTAGCACCGGTCATCCCGCCCAGCAATCCCCTGGACGCGAAGAAATCCGGACCTTCCGACAGGTGTGAACGGTGCCGTCAGGGGTGTTGACAGGTGTTCCGGTCGGTTCCTACCTTCACATCACGCGAACCGGTTCGACGATCGGTCGCACGTGAACCGGTTCGACGAAGGAGTCACCCGTGAACATCGGTGAGATCGCCCGGCGGGCCGGTGTCTCGCGGAGCACCGTGTCCTATGCGTTGAGCGGCAAGCGCCCTGTCTCGAACGAGACGCGCCGGAAGATCCAGGAGGTCATCGACGAGCTGGGCTACCGGCCCAACGCCAGTGCGCGTGCCCTGGCCAACGGCCGTACCAGCACGATCGGCCTGGTCTTCCCGCCGGCCGGCAACCACTACACCGGGATGCAGCTGGACTTCATCGGCAGCGTGGTGGAGGCCGCCGCGGCCTACGACTACGACGTGCTGCTGTCCCCGAGCGGCGTGGACAGCGACCGCTCGTTCCAGCGGCTGCTGGGGGAGCGGAGAGTCGACGGCGCGATCCTGATGGAGATCAGACTGGAGGACGACCGGGTCGATCACCTGGCCGCCCTCGACTTCCCCACGGTCGCCATCGGCCGTACCGCCCACCCGGAGGGCAGCTGGTGGGTGGGCCTGGACCACACCGCGCTCGCGGCGGCGTGCGTCCACCACCTCGCGGACCTCGGCCACCGCAGGGTCGCCTTCGTCAACCGGCCCGAACAGCTCCTGCGGGCCGGATACGAGTCAGCCCACCGCGGTCTCGACGGTTTCACCAAAGCCGCCGCCGAACGCGGGCTGACCGTACGCACCTACTGCTGTGGGGACGACGCCGCCTCGGGCCAGGTCTGCCTGGAGCGGATCCTGCACGACGACCCCGCCACCACCGCCCTGGTCACCCTGAACGAGGCCGCGCTGGGCGGCCTGTACCGGGGACTCGTCGAGGCGGGCCGCCATGTGCCGCGCGACTTCTCCGTCACCGGGGTCGTGGCCGGCCGCTGGGCGGAGACGGTGACCCCGCAGCTCACCGCGGCCGACGTACCGGCGGAGGAGATGGGCCGGAGGGCCGTCGACCTGCTGGTCGAGCGGCTCGACCGCCCCGACGCGGCACCCCGGCACCACCTCCTCGCGCCCCCGATCTCCCTGCGGGCCAGCACCGGGCCCGCCGGGACCGGTCCGGCCTCCTGACCGCGGTCGCGTAGCTCTCCTCAACTCACTTCACTCCACTTCACCTCACCGGACGTCCGGACCGCCGACCGTGCTGTTCGCCGTGCCCGCGTCTCCTCACCACCCCGTGCCCTCGGCACCCGCATGCCCAGAACAAAGGAACCCTCGCAATGAACCGCTCCTCCAGACAGCGCCG
This sequence comes from Streptomyces humi, assembly GCF_001005085.2. Taxonomy (GTDB): domain Bacteria; phylum Actinomycetota; class Actinomycetes; order Streptomycetales; family Streptomycetaceae; genus Streptomyces; species Streptomyces humi. The sequence continues at coordinate 82,297 of NZ_LBMU02000002.1, read as the reverse complement.
TCTGACCGCCGCGGCCGTGACCGCCCTGGCCGTGGCCGTCACCGCCACCGCCTGCTCCTCCGGCTCGGGCAGCACCGACGCCAAGGGCGCCGGCCGCGGCACGTACACCCTCTGGGACCCGTACCCGCAGTTCGACAAGACCTCGGCCTGGGCGAAGCTGCTGGACCAGTGCGGCACCAAGGCCGGGGTGACGATCAAGCGGACCGGCTTCGACACCAGCGACCTCGGCAACAAGACGCTGCTGGCGGCGCAGCAGGGCAACTCGCCGGACGTCCTCATCGTGGACAACCCCGTAGTGTCGACTCTCGCCGAGGCGGGCGTGCTCACGACGACGGATGACAACAAGCTGGACACCTCGAAGGTCGACCCGAACCTGCTGGCGGCCGGCCAGTCGGGTGGCAAGACCTACGGCACCCCGGTCGGCGCCAACACCCTCGCCCTCTACTACAACAAGAAGGTCCTGAAGGCGGCCGGCGTGGACATCGCCTCGGTCAAGGACTGGACGTCGCTGACGGCCGCACTGGCGAAGGTCAAGAAGGCCGGCAAGAAGGGCATCACCTTCTCGGCGATCGGCACCGAGGAGGGCAGCTTCCAGTTCCTGCCCTGGTTCTGGGGCGCCGGCGCGAAGCTGACCGCACTCGACTCCTCCCAGGCCGTGTCCGCGCTGACCCTGTGGAAGGACTGGCTGAAGCAGGGCTACGCCCCGAACTCGGTGCTCAACAACACCCAGACCACCAGCTGGCAGGAGTTCGCCACCGGTGACTACGCGTTCAGCGAGAACGGCACCTGGCAGCTGGCAGGCGCCAGGAAGGCCGGCCTCGACTACGGCGTCCTGCCCATCCCCGGCGCCTCCGGAGGCAATGCGTCGGCCCCGACCGGCGGCGAGTTCGTCACCGTCCCGGTGCAGAAGGACACCGGCCGCTACGCCACCGCCCAGAAGCTGGTGACCTGCCTGACCAGCACCGCCAACCTCTACGACACCGACACCACCCTGTCCTACGTGGCCCCGACCAGCGAGGTGCAGGACAAGCAGGTGGCCGCGAACGCCGAGTTGAAGCCGTGGGTGGATGCCGTCAAGGCGGCCAAGGGACGGACCAGCGACGATCTGGGCACCAAGTACCCGAAGATCTCCGAGCAGATGTGGAAGGCCATTCAGTCCGCCCTCAGCGGATCGAAGTCGCCCAAGGACGCGCTGTCCGCGGCCCAGTCCGCCGCCAAGTGACCCGCCCCAGAGGGTCGCTGATGAACCACACGACAGAGCTGCCGAACCACCGGTCCGCGCGCGTCCGGAACGGGGCGGCGGCCGCCGCACCGCCCCCGGCCCGCAGTGCGAAACGCCGGCCCACGTCCACGCAGTGGGCCGCCTGGGGATTCCTCGCCCCGGTGACCGTCTACCTCGCTCTCTTCTACGCCTATCCGCTCTACCGCAACCTCGACCTGAGCCTGCGCGACTACACGGTCCGTTCCTTCGTCCAGGGCGACGCGCCGTTCACGGGCCTCGCGAACTACCGCAAGGTCTTCGCCGATCCGACGTTCGCCCCGGCCCTGCTGCACACCGCTGTGTTCACGGCCGTGTGTCTGGTCTCCCAGTACGCGATCGGGCTCGCGCTCGCGGTCTTCTTCAACCAGAACTTCCGGCTGTCGGCCACCCTGCGCGCCCTGTTCCTCGTCCCGTGGCTGCTGCCGCTGATCGTGTCGGCCTCCACCTGGTCGTGGATGCTCAACAGCGAGTCGGGTGTCGTCAACGCCACCCTGCACGCCGTCGGTGTCGGGCCGGTGAACTGGCTGACCTCGCCGTCCATGTCGCTGGCCTCGGTGATCATCGCGAACATCTGGATCGGCGTCCCGTTCAACCTGGTCGTGCTCTACAGCGGCTTGCAGTCCGTCCCGGCCGGCCTGTACGAGGCCGCCGCCCTCGACGGGGCGAACGCCTGGCAGCGGTTCTGGCGCATCACCTTTCCGCTGCTGCGCCCGGTGTCCGCGATCACCCTGCTGCTGGGGCTGATCTACACGCTCAAGGTCTTCGACATCATCTGGATCATGACCAAGGGTGGCCCGGCGGACTCGTCCACCACCTTCGCCACCTGGTCCTACCAACTCGGCTTCGGCAACCTCCTGCCCGCCTTCGGCCCCGGCGCGGCCGTCGGAAACCTGCTCGTCGTCGCCGCTCTGGTCTTCGGCCTCGTCTACGTCCGGATGCAGAGAAGGCAGGCCCTGTCATGAGCGGAAGCCGCACGCGTACGTGGGTGAAGACCACGATCGGCGTGGTGCTGACCGCGGTCATGCTCTTCCCGGTCTACTGGATGATCAACGTGTCCCTCACCCGTGACCAGGACATGCGCAAGAGCCCGCCGGACCTGCTGCCGATCCACGGCACCCTGGCCGGCTACCGCACCGTCCTCGACGAGCAACTGCCCTACCTCGGCACCAGCCTCGTCATCGGCCTGGGCACCGTCACGTTGACCGTCGCCCTCTCCGCACCCGCCGGCTACGCCCTGGCCAAGCTGCGCCCCCGCGGCGCAGGCATCCTCGACTTCGTGCTGCTGGCGGCCCAGATGATCCCCGGCATCATCATGGCGATGGGCTTCTACGCCATCTACCTCCAGCTCGGCCTGCTCCAGTCCGTCCCCGGACTGATCGTCGCCGATTCCACTCTGGCCGTCCCCTTCGGCGTCCTCATCTTCACCGCGTTCATGTCCGGCATCCCCGGCGAACTGCTCCAGGCCGCGACGACCGACGGCGCCGGGCCGCTGCGCACCTTCTGGTCCATCGTCCTGCCGATCAGCCGCAACGCCGTCGTCACCGTGTCGCTGTTCGCCTTCCTGTGGTCCTGGTCGGACTTCGTCTTCGCCAACACCCTGGTCAACGGCGGCGCCCACGAACCGATCACGCTCGGCATCTACCACTACATCGGCAACAACAACCAGCAGTGGAACGCCATCATGGCCACCGCCGTCGTCGCCTCCCTGCCGGCCGCCGTCATCCTCGTCCTTGCCCAGCGCTACGTCGCCGCCGGCGTGACCGCCGGTGCCGTCAAGGACTGAGTCCGCCCCGACTACGGCACGACGGCTGACCCGACGGCGCGTCAGCCCGCCGTCGCTCCTGCTCCAGAAACGAGTCCGCCACATGACCGCCGCCCCGTCCGGCCCGGCCTTCTCCGTCCACGACATCCCGTTCAGCACCTACGGATCCTGGTTCGACATCTCGCCCGTGGTGGCGGAGAAGACGTACGCGGAGGACCTTCACCTCGTCTCACACCAGAACGGCATGCACGCCGTCCTGCGCCTGATCCCGCTGGACCCGGCGACGGGCGACCGCGCCGACACCCGTGTCGAGGCGACGCCGGGCCTGCTCAGCTGGATCCGCGACGGCGGACGCGTCGACCTCGCGTACGAGTCCCCGGACACCGTACGGCTGCGGGGGAGCGGAGCGGGCTTCGGAGTCTTCGCCGCCACGCGGACCCTCACGCCGTTCAGCGGCACGTACTTCTTCCACGACCCGGCGGCGGGCGCCCATGTGTTCACGTCGTACGAGACCGGTCGCCGCTACCGTGTGACGCTGTTGTCCGGAACCATCGCGGAGACGGCCGGAGCCCAGGCCCTGGGCGGCGCCGACCGCGGTGTCGCCGTGACCGCGGACGCCGGCGCGGCCTGGGAGATCGCGGTCGAGGAACTCGACACCGCTCGCCCGCCGTACAGCTCCGAGGCGACCTTCGACGACCTGGTGGAGTCCGCACGGGGCAGGTTCACGGACTTCGTGGAGGCGGTGGCCCCGTGGCGCTCGTCCGCGACCCCGGCGGCCGAACTCGCCGCCTACGTCGTCTGGTCGGCGACCGTACGGCCGGCCGGCATGGTCACCCGGCCCGCCGTGCTGATGTCCAAGCACTGGATGGACAAGGTCTGGAGCTGGGACCACTGCTTCAACGCCCTCGCCCTGGCGCCGGGTTCGCCGGAGCTGGCGCTGGACCAGTTCCACCTGCCCTTCGACCACCAGGACGCCACCGGCGCCCTGCCCGACTCGGTGACCCACTCCGAGGTCCTCCACAACTTCGTCAAACCGCCCATCCATGGCTGGGCCTTCGGCCACCTGCGCCGCCGGCTGCCGACGCCCCCCAGCCGGGCCGAACTGACCGTGGCGTACGACCGGCTGGAGAGCTGGACCACCTTCTGGCTCACCACGCGCCGCGCCCCCGGCGCCGAACTGCCCTACTACCAGCACGGCAACGACAGCGGCTGGGACAACGCCACCACCTTCGACCCCGAGCGGGTGGTCGTCACCGCGGACCTCGCCGCCTTCCTCGTCCTCCAGATGCATGAACTAGCCGCTCTGGCTGAGGAGTTGGACAGACCGGACGAGGTGAGCCGGTGGACGCGGGCGGCCGAGGAGATACAGGCGGCCGTGCTGGAGCAGCTCTGGACCGGCGACCGGTTCGTCGCCCGGTCCGTCGCCGCAGGGGACGCCTGGAGCAGCGCCAGTCTTCTCGACCTGATGCCCATCGCGCTGGGCGAGCACCTGCCCTACGAGGTCAGCGGCGCGCTCGCCGACCGCATCAAGGCCCACCTGACTCCGTACGGCCTGGCCACCGAAGTGACCACCTCACCCCACTACCTCGCCGACGGTTACTGGCGCGGCCCCATCTGGGCCCCCGCCACCGTCCTCGTCGAGGACGGCCTGCGCCGCGCAGGTCACCACAGCCTCGCTGACGACATCAGCGCCCGCTTCCGCGCCCTGTGCGAGACCCACGGCTTCGCCGAGAACTTCGACGCCCTCACCGGCATCGGCCTGCGCGACCGCGCCTACACCTGGACCGCCAGCAGCTACCTCCTGCTGGCCGAGGCGCACGCCCATCGAGAGAGCCGCTGAGCGGCCGACTCCCACCGGCCCCGGGGCCGTGACGAGCCCCGGTTCCTCGCCCTGCCTTCCCAGGAGCCGCCCAATGAACTCGACCGCCACGCTGCCCAGATCAACCACCCGTACCCGACGCCGAACGGTCTCGTCCATCGCCGTCCTCCTGGCCGCCCTGGTCACGACCCTGATGCCCGCCGCCCCCTCCCAGGCCGCGAACACCAGCGTCACCGTGGACTTCGCCACGGCCGGCGGCGCCCCCACCTACCACGCTTCCGGCATGATCTACGGAATGACGCCGGACGGCTCGCTCCCGCAGGACCACTTCTTCAACGACATCAAGTGGCACCTCATGCGGGCCGGCGGAGCACAGCTCAACAGCGGGGGCTACGCCACCAGCCTCGCCGACTACCGGACCCGCTGGAACTCGACCCTGGCGCAGTACAAGCGGACCGTCGCCCTCGGTGGCACCTTCGTGCTTCTGCCGCACGACCTGTGGGGCGCGGACGGCACCACCAGCCAGGGCTGGCCCGGCGACAACGGTGACTGGACGCAGTTCGACGCCTTCGTCTCCCAGCTCATCGGCGACGTCAAGGCCAACAACATGACCGTCGAGTGGGACCTCTGGAACGAGCCCGACGGCAGCGGCTTCTGGGGCGCCTCGCAGACGCAGTACCTCCAGATGTGGTCACGCTTCCACGCCAAGGTCCGGGCCGCGTTTCCGAGCCAGCTCATCGTCGGTCCCAGCATCGCGGGCCAGCCCGACTCTGCCGACACCTGGTGGACCACGTACCTGTCGTACGTCAAGGCCAACAACGTCGCGCCCGACATCTACAGCTGGCACGACGAGCCCGGCGACCCGGTCACCGACGTCGGCCGCGCCAACTCGACGCTCGCCGCGGCCGGTCTGACCAACACCCGTGCCTACCAGATCAACGAGTACGCCACCCTGTCCATGCAGTCCCCGGGCGGCGGCGCCTGGTTCATCGGCCGCCTGGAGCGGGCCGGCGCGGACGGCCTGCGCGGCAACTGGGCCTCCGGCACCGGCCTGCACGACAACGAGGCCAACCTGCTCACCAAGAACAGCGCCGGCCAGTACCTGCCGCTGGGCGAGTGGTTCATGTATCGCTATTACGGCTCGCAGACCGGCAGCATCGTCAACTTCGTCCCTGGCACCGACACCGACGGCCTGGCAGTCAAGGACAACACCGCGGGCAACGCCAGGATCCTGCTGGGCAGCAACGGCAACACCGGAACCGTCACCGTCGACCTCACCGGCCTGGGCACCACGTCGGTGGTGGAGAACAGCAAGGTGCGTGCGGTCGTCCAGCGCGTCCCCTACAACAGCGGCGCCGCCGTGACCGGCCCCGAGACGATCTCCGACACCACCCTGACCGTCAGCAACAACGCGGCCTCCGTCAGCATCCCCTGGAGCAACGCCAAGGACGGCTACACGGTCACCCTGCTCCCGCCCTCCGACACGACCGTCTCCACGGTCGCGGTCAGTGAGAACAGCGGCCAGTGCCTGGACGACACCGACCTGAGCACCGCCAACGGCACCCAGTACCAGCAGTGGTACTGCGAGGGCGGCTACCAGCAGATGCTCGACCTCAAGCCGGTGAGCGGCAAGACCAGCACCTACACCGTGGTCAACGAGCTGAGCGGCAGGTGCCTCGACGTGTCCGGGGCTTCCACTGCCGACGGCGCCGCCGTCATCCAGTACACCTGCAACGGTGCCACCAACCAGCAGTTCACCCTCAACCCCGTCACCGCGCTCGGCAACAGCGAGGACTACCAACTCGTGGCCGTCCACAGCGGCAAGTGCGTCGACGTCAGCAACGTCTCGACCACTGCCGGCGCGCTGGTCCACCAGTGGACCTGCGACGCGGCGAGCGCGCTCGGCACCAAGAAGAACCAGATATGGCGCCTCCTCGGCAAGAGCTGATTCCCGGCGCTCCCCAGTGGGGTCCCCGCCACCGCCGGGACCCCCAACCGCCGAGCCGGCCGTGCCGGCGGGCTTCGACAAGACCCCGCGGCCGAGGCTGTGCGCCGGACGGAAGGCGGGGAGTGGGTTTCCATTCTCCCTGGATTCTCCCCAGAGGCTCCCCAGAGCCGGTCCGGGCCCCACTCCGGGGAGGTGCGAGAGCAGACAGCGGAACTCCGTGAGGGTGAGCGTTCAACTCTAGAGCCAGTCTCGTCGCTTGAAAATAACGTACAAACTGGCGCATACAATCCCCATCAGGCCGATCGCGAAGGGGTACCCGAACCCCCAGTGCAGCTCGGGCATGTGAGAAAAGTTCATGCCGTAGATCGTTCCGACCAGCGTCGGAGCGAACAGAATGGCCGCCCACGACGAGATCTTCTTGATCTCCTCGTTCTGTTCGAAACCCGCCTCCGCCAACGCCCGCATCTCCGCGTTCTGTTCCTGGGTGACCAGGGTCGCGTTGACCGTGAGGATCTCTGTGAGGGCCTGGCGGAAGCCGTCCACGCGTTCGCTGATGTGGGTGACGTGGTCGGCCACGTCGCGGAGGTAGCGCTGTAGTTCCTCGTCGGTCTCGTACTTCGCGAAGCCCGCCATCAGGCCGTGCAGCATGCCGACCAGGGGACGGGTGGCGCGCTGGAACTCGACCGTCTCGCGGGAGAGTTCGTAGATACGGCGGGAGACCTCGGGGTCGCCGCGGAAGACCTCGGTCTCGATCTCGTCGATGTCGTTCTGGACCCCGGAGACGACCGGGGCGTAGCCGTCCACCACCGCGTCGAGTATGGCGTAGAGGACCGCTTCCGGACCGAGTTTGAGGAGGTCGGGGGAGTCCTCCATCCGGCGGCGGACCGCCGACAGGTCGGGGGCCGCGCCGTGCCGCACGGTGATCACGAAGTCCGGGCCGACGAAGACGTGCAGCTCGGCGAAGTCGACCTCCTCGGGCGCGTCCAGATAGCGGGCCGCACGCAGGACGACGAACAGGGTGTCGCCGTACCGTTCCAGCTTCGGCCGCTGGTGGGCCTCCATCGCGTCCTCCACCGCGAGCGGGTGCAGGCCGAACTCGGCGGCCAGGGAGTGGAGTTCGTCGGAGGTCGGGCGGGCGAGGCCGATCCACGCCATGCCCGAGGGCTGGTCGCGCAGTTCGCGGTAGGTCTCCGCCAGGGTCGCCGGCGTCGACACGCGCACGCCGTCCCGGTACAGCGCCGCCTCCACGACGCTCGGCTGCTCGCCGGGCGCCACCGCCGTCCCGGACCCCGGGCGCGGAAGCTCGGCGGTGTCAGGGTCCGGCGGCAGCGCGCGCCGCCAGACGGATCTCCTGGTGCTCCGGCCGTTCCCGCCGTTCCTCGCGTTCTTCGAGACCGGGCCGGGGCGTCGCTCCGACATGGCGGCCGCCTCTCCGTGGAGTCTGCGTCGTGGAGTCCGAAACTGCGGGACCCTCGGGACCTTCGGGACCTTCGGGACCGGTGTGGTCCGCGTGGTCCGGGGATCGCGCGTGGCCCGTGGGGTCCCGGTGCAGGATATACGGGGCATACGCGTCCGGCGGAGGGCGGCGAGGCAGGAATACCGTGAGGAAGCGGCCAGGATCTGTCCTGGTCCGGCGTTAGCGTGCCCGTATGACGAAGACGCCGTCCGCCCCGGTCCTCGGCACCCGCGCCCTCAACCGGGCCACCCTCGACCGTCAGCTCCTGCTGCGCCGCTCGCCCCGGTCGGCGCAGGAGGCCGTGGCGCACCTCGTCGGACTCCAGGCGCAGAACGTCAAGCCGCCGTACTACGCGCTCGCCGCCCGTCTCGACGGCTTCGCCCCCGAGCAGCTCGCACAGCCCATGGCCGGCCGTGAGGTGGTCCGGATCGTCACCATGCGCTCGACCATCCACACCCACACCGCCGACGACGCCCTCACCCTGCGCCCGCTCGTCCAGCCCGCCCGGGACCGCGAGCTGACCGCCTTCCGCAAGGGCCTGGCCGGCGTGGACCTGGACCGGCTCGCCGTGCTCGCCCGGGAACTGGTCGAGGCCGGACCCCGCACCATGGCCGAGCTGAGACAGGCGCTGCACGCCGAGTGGCCGGACGCCGATCCGCAGTCCCTGGCCGTCGCCGCCCGGTGCAGACTGCCGCTCGTCCAGGTCACCCCGCGCGGACTGTGGGGCCGCAGCGGACAGGTCGCCCTCACCACCGCCGAGCACTGGCTGGGCCGTCCCGCCGAACCCGCGCCGACGCCGGACGCCACGGTGCTGCGCTACCTCGCCGCCTTCGGCCCCGCCTCCGTACGGGACATGCAGACCTGGGCCGGCCTGACCCGGCTCCGCGCGGCCTTCGAACGGCTCAGGCCCCGCCTGTGCACGTTCCGGGACGAGAGCGGAACCGAGCTCTTCGACCTGCCCGACGCGCCCCGCCCCGATCCCGAGACCCCCGCCCCGCCCCGGTTCCTCCCCGAGTTCGACAACCTCCTCCTGTCCCACGCCGACCGCACCCGCGTCGTCCCGCCCGAGTACCGGGGCCGGGCCTGGCGGGGCAACCAGGCCCACCGCACCCTGCTCGTCGACGGTTCACTGGCGGGCGTGTGGCAGCTGGAGAAGGACACCGCCCTGGTCATCGAGACCTTCGGGCGGCTGAGCCGGGCCGAGCGTGCCGAGGTCACGAAGGAGGGGGAGCGGATGCTGGCCGTCATGCACCCCGGGACGTCGTACGACATACGGTTCGGGCCGGTCGTACGAACGGGCCTCTAGAGTCGAGGCCATGGAACTGCGGCAGCTCACCTACTTCGTCGCCGTCGCCGAGGAACTGCACTTCGGGAGGGCCGCCGACCGGCTGCACATCGTGCAGTCCGCGGTGAGCATGCAGATACAGCGCCTCGAACGGGAACTGGGCGCCGAGCTGTTCGACCGCTCGCCGCGCCGGGTCCGGCTCACGGCGGCGGGGGAGCGGCTGCTGCCCGAGGCACGGGCGGTACTGGTGGCCGTCGAGAAGGCGCGGGCCGCCGTCGCCGCCCCGCGGGACGGGCTCAGGATCGGCACCAGTACCGGGCTCGGTGAGCATCTGGACCGGGTGCTGGCCGCGTTCGCGCGCCGGGCCCCCGGCGTACTCGTCGAACTGCACGCGCTGCCGGCCGCCGAACGGCTGGCGAGGGTCGCGGACGGCCGGCTGGACGCGGCGTTCGTCAGGGCCGGGCAGCCGGTGCCCGGCACGAGGGTCCATCCGCTGTGGCCCGACCCCCTGGTGGCCGCCCTCCCCGCCTCGCACCCGCTCGCCGGACGCCCGGAGATCGGTGTCGACGACCTGGCCGGGCTGCCGCTCGCGCTCGCCGAGCGCCGTACCAACCCGGCGCTGGTGGACATGGTCGTCGGCGCCTGCCGCGAGGCCGGTTTCGAGCCGCTGCCCGGCCCGGCGGCCGGCTCCCTCCAGGACACCCTCGCGGGTATCGGTGTCCGCCCGCTCTGGACGGTCGTCTACGCGTCCCACGCGCGCGTGCTGCACAGCCCCCGGGTGGCGTTCGTCCCGTTCCGCGCCCCGGGCCTCGCCCTTCCCACCGGTCTCGCCGTCCGCACCACGGCCCCGTCACCGTACGTGGAGACGCTGCTGCTCGCCTGTGGCGACGACGAACGCTGACGACCCCCCCCACAGGCCACCGGGACGCTCGTGACCTGCGGTGATCACGGATGCTGATGGCTGCGGTCGGGAACTGCCCCTTGGTCGGCCGTGCGGCACGCGGTGGACTGGTCCCACCGAACAGGAAGCGCACTCGGAGGAGTTCAGCGATGCCGATCGTCACCATCCAGCAGGGCCCCCGCGACACCGAACTCAAGCGGGACCTCGTCAGGCGGGTCACCGACGCGTTCGTGGACGCGTACCGGATCCCCGCCGAGACCGTGCAGGTGTGGATCCACGAGGTCCCCGCGGACAGCTGGGGAGCCGCCGGGACGCTCACCGCCGACAGGTGACCGTGAGCCCTGGGCATGGATAGGGGGCGCTGCGGGCTGCTCGTGGTAGCCCGCAACGCCCCCCGGTCACTCACCTGAGGGATGCTCAGGAGGTCTTCTGGTTACGAGTTGACCTGCGTGGTCACCAGGTTCGAGAAGGTGGTCAGCCGGGTGTAGACACCCGGGTAACCGGCCTCCGCGCACCCCTCTCCCCAGGAAGTGATCCCTGCCAGGACGCCCCCGATGAGCAGGGGACCGCCGCTGTCGCCCTGGCAGGTGTCTGTGCCGCCGGAGGTGTATCCGGCGCAAACCATGTCGGTCTGGACGAAGTCCGAACCGTAGGAGCTCTTGCAGCTGGAGTCGGACACGATCGGGACGGTCGCGGTCCGCAGCTGGTTGGAGGAGCTGCCGTTCTCCGAGGTGGTGCCCCAGCCGAGGATGCGGGCCGTGGTGCCGGCCGCGTACACGCCCGTGTCCGAGGCGGAGACGTACGACGCCGGGGTGTACGACATCGACGTCGCCAGGGTCAGCACGGCCACGTCGTCGCCGTTGGTGGCGTCCGTGTAGTCCGGGTTGATCCAGATCTTGCTGACCTTGCTGACCGTGCCGTTGGTGCCGTTCAGGTACGTGCGGCCGCCGACCACGCGAACGCTGCTGGTGGACTCGCCCTCCATACAGTGCGCCGCGGTCACCACCTTGGTCGCCGACACCAGGGTGCCGCCGCAGAACTGGCTGCCGGACGCGTCCGTGATCTGCATCATGAACGGGTACGCGGTCGTGGTGGTCGTGGTGCCGCCGACGATCGGCTGGGGGGCGGCTGACGCGGTGGGGGACGCGATCAGCGCGGTCGCCGCAGCGGCAGCGGTCGCTGCCAGGACTGCGGCGGTCTTTCTAGCGCGGTGTGGCCCGAACATGAGTCTCCTCAGTGGGGGTTGCCGGTGGGGGTCGCGCGGGTGTGGGGGGTGCAGCACGGGGGTCGCGGGACCGACCCCCGTATGCCCGGGCGAGCGGCACATCCATAAGCTAGGACCCGGAACCCCACCCTCCCAATGAGGGAACCCCCTAGGGGGATGGGGGAGGGAAAACCCTCGGTCCGCCTCAGTTAACCGGGAGCCCTCTCACTTCGCGCGTCGCCCTGCGGCCAAACGGACTATGTCCACCCGCGATCGGATGCCCAGCTTGCGGTAGACCCGGGTCAGCGTGGCCTCCACCGTCTTGACGCTGATGAACAGCCGGGCGGCGATCTCCCGGTTGGTGGCGCCCTCCATGACCAGCGCGGCCACCTGACGCTCCATCGCGGCCAGACCCTCCAGGGCGGCCGGCTCGGCGGGTGCCCCGACCGGCGGCTCGGGTTCCGGCGCCGAGACGGCCTCGTCCACCTGCCGCAGCCAGGGCAGCGCCCGGCACCGCCGGAACAGCCGGGTGGCCTCGTCGTAGGCCGCGGGGGAGCGCCGGTCGCGCAGCGAGGCCAGTGCGAAGGCGGCCCGTGCCTCCTCCAGGCCGTAGCCCAGTCCGGCGAACCGGTCCTGAGCCGAGGTCAGCTGGGTGACGGCCGTCTCGTGGTCGCCGTGCGCCGCGCGGACCAGGGCCTCGGCCCGGTCGAGCGCGGCCAGCACACTCTCCCGGCCGAGCCTGAGCGCGTGCTCCCGGGTGACGTCGATGACGTCCTGAGCCTCGGCGGGTTCACCCACCCGGACCAGGGCCTCGGCGAGGTCGCCCTGCCAGCGGCCGCGCGCCGGGTCGGTGATGCCGAGGCTCTGCTCCAGCTCCCGCACCCGGCGCAGCGAGCGGACGGTGCCCGCCGGGTCGCCCGCCACCAACTGGGCGTACCCGAGGGCGCCCAGGGCCCGGGACAGGTACATCGTGTCGCCGTCCTGCTCGGCGTGCTCCACCGCCTCCCGGGCCAGGGCCAGCCCCCGGTCCACGTCGCCGCCGGAGGCCTCGGCCAGTGAGGTGAGCATCGCGGAGGCGGTCTCGCCGATCCCGGAGTCATGGGCCAGGCCCAGCCCCTCGCGGGCCAGGTCCAGGGCGCGGCCGCAGTGCCCGGAGCGCAGTTCGGTCTCGGCGAGTCCGCGCAGGAAGTGGACCTCGCTCTCCACCTGGCCGCGGCGGCGCACCTCGCGCAGCAGCGCGGTGACCGTGGACCGGGCCTCGGCCAGCTGGTCGCCCATCACCAGCCAGCGGAACCTGGCGCTGCCCGCCCCGTTGTGGTGGCAGGCCACGTTCGGGTCCTGCGGTTCCCGCAGGGCACGCTTGATGGTGGCGGGCGCGTCCGGATGGCCCATCAGGGTCTCCACCTGGGCCTGGAGCGACAGCGCGAGGAGTTCGGTGCGCCGGTCGCCGCCCTGGGCGGCCAGGCCGGCCGAGTGCGCGGCCGCCTGCCGGGCCTCGGTGAAGTCGCCCTCCACGATCAGGGCACGCCACGCCAGCTGGTAGTGGACCAGGCCCAGCAGGCGCGGATCGTCACCGGCGTCGGCGAGGGCGTGCGGGAAGGCCGCGTCCACCTCGGTCATGGTGTGGCCGGCGGAGTCGATCACCAGGATCCAGGCCCGCACCCGGTCCGCCGGACGGGTGGCCCGGGTGAGCACCTCGCGGGCGATGTCCTGGGCGAGGTCGATCTCGCCCGCGCTGGTGGCGTCCTCGGCGGCCAGCAGCCGGCGCTCGTCCGGGCCGGGCGTGTTGTCGCCCGGGGTGTGCCGGGCGGCGAGCAGCCCGATCTGCGCGGCCACCGAGGGCGCGCCCCGGTCCCGGGCCTGGGCGGCGGCCTCGGCGAGCTGCGCGGCCACCGCGGGGTCGGTGCCGGTGGTGGCCAGGGCCAGGTGCCGGGCCCGCTCGATCGGGTCGGAGGCGGCGGTCGACAGCGCCGCGTGCGCGGCCCGGCGCTCCTGCGCGGGCGCCTCGGCGTACAGCGCGGCGGAGATGAGGGGGTGCGCGAAGCGTACGGCCGGACCCTCCGCGTCGGTGGCCAGCAGTCCGAGTTCGGCCGCCTGGGCGCACTCGGCCTCGGCGTTCTCCCGGCCGGCCGCGTGCAGCAGGGCCTGGGTGGGGCGGGCGCCCGCGCTGGCCACCAGGAGGGTGCGGCGGGCCTCCACGGAGAGCATGTCCAGGCGGCTGAGCACCAGGGCGCGCAGCGAGGTGGGCACCGGCAGCGGCTCGCCGGGACGGGGCGGGGTCGGGTTCTCGGCGAGGGCGCGGCCGAGTTCCAGGGCGAACAGCGGGTTCCCGCCGCTGGTGCGGTGGATCTCCCGGACCGCGGCCCGGGTCAGCCCGGCGTGGCCGCGGTGGTCCAGCAGTTCGGAGACCTGCTTGCGGTTGAGCGGGCCGAGCCGCACGGCGACGGTGTCCGGTGGTGACGCGCGTAGGTGACGGTCGTACTCCTGGCCCTCCGTGCGGACCGCGCACAGCAGTTGGACCGGGGTGCCGCCCAGCCGGCGGGCGGCGAAGCCGAGGAGTTCGGCGCTGGCCGGATCCAGCCACTGGAGGTCGTCGGCGACGATCAGCACGGGCCCCTCGGCGGCCAGTACGCGCAGCGTGGAGAGCACCGCGAGGCGCAGGGCGAGCCCGTCGCGCTGGAGGGTGGACTCGCCGCGGCCGGTGAGTGCCGACTCCAGGGCGGTGCGCTGGGCGGCGGGCAGGTGCGGGGCGACCTCGTCGAGGACCAGCCCGAAGAGGTCGGCGAGCGCGAGGAAGGGGAGGTGGGATTCGGACTCGGTGGCCGAGCAGCGCAACACGGTGCGGGCGGCCCCGGAGTATTCCGTGTCCAGCGCCCGCAGGACGGTCGACTTGCCTATTCCGGCGGGCCCGTGCAGGAGCACGCTGCCGCCGGAGGCGAGCTGTTCCCGGGCCGCCGTCACCAGCTCCGCCCGGCCGATGACCAGGTCGGGGTGGCATCGGGCAGGCTCCTGGAAGTCCCGTCGCACGGTCACCGCTCCCCTCGTGTGTCGTGTCCCAGCCAAATTCTAGGCAAGGAACCCCGGAATTCGGCCGGACGGCTTGGTGAGGGAAATAACAGCGCCCCCGCAGGCGGAAATTCAAAGCGCGTCCGCATGAATGGAATGGGTCCCCTCCGGTACGGCAACAACCCCGCCCGAGCTACGGCAGCAACCCCGTCCGACGAGCCGCCGACACCGCCTCCCCCCGGGTGTGCGCGCCCAGCTTCCGCATCGCCGAGCGCAGATAGCCCTTGACCGTCTCGGGCCGCAGCCCCAGGCGCTCGGCCACCGCCGCGTTGGTCGCTCCTGCCGCCACCCAGGAGAGAACATCGAGCTCCCGCGGTGCCAGGGTGGCCCCGGGGCCCGGGGCCGAGGTGGTCAGCAGTCCGCAGGCGGCCAGGAGTTCGGCCCGCAGACCGGGGTCGGCGATCCGCGGCGCCAGCGCCCGCAGCGCCGCGTGCGCCTCCCGCACCTGTTCCCAGGCGCCCTCGGGTGCCGGTACGGCGGCGGGTTCCGGCCGTGCCGCCGCCAGCAGCCCCCGGGCCTCGTCCTGGACGACCAGCGCCTGTTCCACGTCCCGGGCCGCGGCCACCGCCGCGCCGAGCGTGCGGTCGCCGAGCGGCTGGGCGGTGCGCAGCGCGCCGTAGAGCACGCCCCGCACCCGGCGTCGTACCACCACCGGGACCGCGAGCACCGAGCGGATGCCCTCGGCCGCCACCGGGATGTCGTACTCGTGGCTGATCTGGCGGGACTCGGAGTAGTCGGTGACCGCGCACGGGCGGGCCAGCGCCACCGCCTTGCCGCCCAGGCCGTTGCCCGAGGTCACCGCGAGGGAGCGCAGGGACATCGTGTTGGTGCCGCTGAGCTCGCTGATCCGCACCCGCGGCCGGCCCGCCTCGACCAGCCCGCCGAACGCGATCGGGAGTCCGGTGGCACGCCGGAGCCTGGCCAGCGCACCGCGTATCTCCACCGCCCCCGCGACCTCTGCTGCCACCTGAATTGCCCCTTCGACCCCGGCCCTGTGCTGTCCACACCCCCGTTCGGGGGTAGTGAGACCTGCATCACGGATTACACGATGCCAGAGAGCCGCCCGGCAATGGTCCGGTACTGAAGGAGACGCGTATGACGAGTGCGACGGAGGACTTCCGCAGGGCACGGGACTTCCTGCTGGAACACCGTACGGACTACGCCACCGCCTACGCGGGGTTCGAGTGGCCGCGTCCTGACCACTTCAACTGGGCGCTCGACTGGTTCGACGTCATCGCCGAGGGCAACGACCGCACCGCCCTGCACATCGTGGAGGAGGACGGCACCGAGACGAAGCTGTCCTTCGCCGAGCTGGCCGAACGCTCCGACCGGGTCGCCAACCACCTGCGCGCACGGGGCGTCGAGCCCGAGGACCGCATCCTCGTCATGCTGGGCAACCAGGCCGAGCTGTGGGAGACCGCGCTGGCCGCGATGAAGCTGCGTGCCGTCGTCATCCCGGCGACCCCGCTGCTCGGCCCGGCCGACCTGCGCGACCGCGTCGACCGGGGCCGGGTGAAGCACGTGCTCGTGCGTGCCGAGGACGCCGCCAAGTTCGACGAGGTGCCGGGGGCCTACACCAGGATCGCGGTGGGCGGGGTGCCGGTGGCCGGCTGGGAGCCGTACGAGGACGCGTACGTCGCCGCCGCCGGTTTCGTCCCGGACGGCCCGACCCTCGCCGACGACCCGCTGATGCTCTACTTCACCTCGGGCACCACCGCCCACCCCAAGCTGGTCGAGCACACCCACACCTCGTACCCCATCGGGCACCTGGCCACCATGTACTGGATCGGCCTCAAGCCCGGTGACGTGCACCTGAACATCTCGTCGCCGGGCTGGGCCAAGCACGCCTGGTCGAATCTGTTCGCGCCGTGGAACGCGGAGGCGACCGTCTTCATCCACAACTACTCGCGCTTCGACGCAGGCCGGCTGATGGCCGAGATGGAGCGGCACGGCGTGACCTCCTTCTGCGCTCCGCCGACCGTGTGGCGGATGCTGATCCAGGCCGACCTCGGCCGGCTCGGCACCCCGCCCCGGGAGGTCGTGGCCGCCGGGGAGCCGCTCAACCCCGAGGTGATCGAGCAGGTCCGGCGGGCCTGGAACGTCACCGTCCGGGACGGCTTCGGGCAGACGGAGACGGCCGTACAGGTCTCCAACAGCCCGGGGCAGACGCTGAAGACGGGTTCCATGGGACGCCCCAGCCCGGGGTACCGGGTGGAACTGCTCGACCCGGTGTCGGGCGCGCCGGGGGCGGCGGAGGGCGAGATCGCTCTCGACCTGTCGGCGCGGCCGGTGGGCCTGATGACCGGGTACCACGGCGACGCCGACCGTACGGCGGAGGCGATGGCCGGCGGCTACTACCGCACCGGGGACATCGGCTCCCGGGACGAGGACGGCTACATCACCTACGTCGGCCGCGCGGACGACGTGTTCAAGGCGTCCGACTACAAGATCAGCCCGTTCGAGCTGGAGAGCGCGCTGCTGGAGCACGAGGCGGTGGCCGAGGCGGCCGTCGTGCCGGCCCCGGACGAGCTGCGGCTCGCCGTGCCCAAGGCGTACGTCGTCCTCGCGGCGGGCTGGGAGCCGGGCCCGGACACCGCGAAGGTCCTCTTCGAGCACTCCCGGCAGGTCCTCGCGGCGTACAAGCGCATCCGCAGGCTGGAGTTCGCCCCGCTGCCCAAGACCGTGTCCGGCAAGATCCGCCGGATCGAGCTGCGCGAGGCCACCGCGGCGGGCTCGGCCGAGGAGTACCGCGAGGAGGACTTCCGATGACCTCGGCAGAACTGTCGTACACGCACGGCACCAGCGGCACGGTCCTGCTCGGCGACACGATCGGCGCCAACCTCGACCGGGCCGTGGCCGCCTGGCCCGACCACGAGGCGCTCGTGGACGTGCCCTCCGGGCGGCGCTGGACCTACGCCGAGTTCGCCGCCGACGTGGACCGGCTGGCGTACGCGCTGCTCGCGAGCGGGATCGCCAAGGGCGACCGGGTGGGCATCTGGGCGGTCAACTGCGCCGAGTGGGTGCTGGTGCAGTACGCCACCGCCCGGATCGGCGCGATCATGGTCAACATCAACCCCGCCTACCGCACCCACGAGGTCGAGTACGTCCTCAACCAGGCCGGGATCTCCCTGCTGTTCGCCTCCCTCAGCCACAAGACCAGCGACTACCGGGCGATGGTGGAGGAGGTGCGGGGCCGGTGCCCGCGACTACGGGAGACGGTGTACATCGGTGATCCCAGCTGGGACGCGCTGACCGCCCGCGGCACGGCCGTCGACCGGGAGGAACTGCCCACCCGCGCGGCCGAGTTGTCCTGCGACGACCCGATCAACATCCAGTACACCTCGGGGACCACGGGGTTCCCGAAGGGGGCCACCCTCTCCCACCACAACATCCTCAACAACGGGTACTTCGTCGGGGAGTCGATCTCCTACACCGAACAGGACCGGATCTGCGTCCCGGTGCCCTTCTACCACTGCTTCGGCATGGTGATGGGGAACCTCGCCGCCACCTCGCACGGCGCCTGCATGGTGATCCCGGCGCCGTCCTTCGACCCGAAGGCCACCCTGGAGGCGGTCCAGCGGGAGCGCTGCACCTCGCTGTACGGGGTGCCGACCATGTTCATCGCGGAACTGAACCTCCCCGACTTCGCCTCCTACGACCTCGCCACGCTGCGCACCGGCATCATGGCGGGCTCGCCCTGTCCGGTCGAGGTGATGAAGCGAGTCGTCGCGGAGATGCACATGGCGGAGGTCTCCATCTGCTACGGCATGACGGAGACGAGCCCGGTCTCGCTCCAGACCCGCATCGACGACGACCTGGAACACCGCACGGGCACGGTCGGCCGGGTGCTGCCGCACCTGGAGGTCAAGGTCGTCGACCCGGCCACCGGGGTGACGCGACCCCGGGGCGCGGCAGGGGAGTTGTGCACCCGCGGCTACAGCGTGATGCTCGGCTACTGGAACGAGCCGGAGAAGACGGCGGAGGCCGTCGACCCCGGACGCTGGATGCACACCGGCGACCTGGCGACGATGCGGGAGGACGGCTACGTCGAGATCGTCGGCCGGATCAAGGACATGATCATCCGGGGTGGTGAGAACGTCTATCCGCGCGAGATCGAGGAGTTCCTCTACGGGCACCCCGGGATCCGCGACGTCCAGGTCGTCGGCGTCCCGCACGAGACGTACGGCGAGGAGGTCCTGGCCTGCGTCATCCCGCACGACCCGGCCGCCCCGCCGACCCTGGAGGACCTGCGCGCGTTCTGCGCGGGCCGCCTGGCCCACTACAAGGTGCCGACCAGGATCCAGATCCTGGACACCTTCCCGATGACGGTCTCGGGCAAGGTCCGCAAGATCGAACTGAGGGAGAAGTACGCCGGGAGGTAGGGCGCCTCGTAGGGGCGCTGGGGGTCCCCCCGGCCGAAGGCTGGGGGAGGAACCGCGCGACAAGCCCCCCACCGGCCCGCAGTTCCTCACGCACCTGACCCGTGCAGCTCATCGGCGCAACCGTTGACCGCCTGCGGCGTCCCGGTGAGGTCCAGCACGAACAACGGTATGCCCAGGTCGTCCGCACACGCGCGGGCGTCCTCGGCATACCCCGCGAGGGAGAAGTAAGCGCACCCCGAGTCCTCCGTCATCGCCGTCAGCCACAGGCACTCCACGTCCCGCCGCGAGGCCGCCCGCACGGTCGGGTCCACCTGGGCCACCAGACCGCGTGCGGCCAGCCCGATCCCGGACGGCGGCCGCTGGTCGGCGCGGCGGATGTCCCGGTACCCGAGCCAGCGCAGGTAGAGCGCGGCGGCCGTGACCGCGTCCCGGGCGGTGCGGATCGTCACGGGATGGAAGGCGGCCCGCGGTTCGGACCCGGACCCGGACGCGGACCCGGACCCGGACGCGGACCCGGACCCGGACGCGGACCCGGACCCGGATGCGGGCCCGGACACCGTGCCGGCGACCGGGACCCGCAGCAGCGCTCCGCACGGGCAGCCCACCTCCGGCCGCGGCCACTGGTCCCGGCGGCCGCAGGAGCCGCAGCTCACCGTCACCCAGTCCGCGTCCCAGTCCCGGTGCGCCACCGCCGTCGCCTCGGCCGTGCCGTCCAGGCTCGGGGTGACCGGCGCACCGCAGGCGCAGGGGTAGGACGGCGCGGTGTAGACGTGCTCGCGCCGACAGGCCGGACAGCGCACCGGCACGCTCTCGGACATGGCCCCCACCTCAGGCGTCGCGTCGGTTCAGCCGTCCCATGGTGCCCCGGTCGGGGCCCGGTTGTCCCTCTCTTGACGACGTTCGCCCCTCGACCTACATTGATTCCAGATAGTAGAAGTAATTTTCCACAATGCGGAATTCCGCTCACCGCGGGGCGCGACGGGAGCAGGCATCCGACAGCCGAAAGCAGGAGTTCTCGATGGCTCGTATGACCGCTGCCCGCGCGGCAGTTGAGATCCTCAGGTGCGAGGGCGTCACCGACGTGTTCGGGGTGCCCGGCGCGGCGATCAACCCCTTCTACGCGGCGCTCAAGGCCTCCGGCTCCATCACCCACACCCTCGCCCGCCATGTCGAGGGCGCCTCGCACATGGCCGAGGGCTACACCCGCGCCCGCCCCGGCAACATCGGCGTCTGCGTCGGCACGTCGGGACCCGCGGGCACCGACATGATCACCGGCCTGTACTCGGCCACCGGCGACTCCGTCCCGATCCTCTGCGTCACCGGCCAGGCCCCGACCGCGGTGATCCACAAGGAGGACTTCCAGGCCGTCGACATCGCCGCCATCGCCAAGCCGGTGACGAAGATGGCGGTCACCGTGCTGGAGGCCGCCCAGGTGCCCGGCGTCTTCCAGCAGGCGTTCCACCTGATGCGCTCAGGGCGCCCCGGTCCGGTCCTCGTCGACCTGCCGATCGACGTCCAGCTCACCGAGATCGAGTTCGACCCCGAGACGTACCAGCCGCTGCCCGTCTACAAGCCCGTGGCCTCCCGCGCCCAGGTCGAGAAGGCGATCGGGATGCTCAACGCGGCCGAACGCCCCCTGATCGTCGCCGGTGGCGGGGTCATCAACGCGGACGCCGCCGAACTGCTCGTCGAGTTCGCCGAGTTGACCGGCACCCCGGTCGTCCCGACCCTGATGGGCTGGGGCGTGCTCCCCGACGACCACGAACTCAACGCCGGCATGGTGGGTCTTCAGACCTCGCACCGCTACGGCAACGCGACGTTCCTGGAGTCCGACTTCGTCCTCGGGATCGGCAACCGCTGGGCGAACCGGCACACCGGCCGGCTGGACGTCTACACCGCCGGCCGGACGTTCGTCCACGTCGATGTCGAGCCGACCCAGATCGGCCGGATCTTCGCACCGGACTACGGCATCGCCTCCGACGCGAAGGCGGCGCTGGAGCTGTTCGTCGAGGTGGCACGTGAGTCGAAGGCGGCGGGCGGGCTGCCCGACCGCGCCGCCTGGGCCGCCTCCGCGCAGCAGAGGAAGGCGACCCTCCAGCGCCGTACCCACTTCGACGACATCCCGATCAAGCCGCAGCGCGTCTACGAGGAGATGAACAAGGCGTTCGGCCCGGAGACCCGGTACGTCTCCACGATCGGCCTCTCCCAGATCGCCGGCGCCCAGCTGCTGCACGTCTACGGGCCCCGGCACTGGATCAACTGCGGCCAGGCGGGCCCGCTCGGCTGGACCATCCCGGCCGCGCTGGGCGTCGCCAAGGCCGACCCGGAGGCGTCCGTGGTGGCCCTCTCCGGCGACTACGACTTCCAGTTCATGCTGGAGGAGCTGGCGGTCGGCGCGCAGCACCGGATCCCGTACGTGCACGTGCTGGTCAACAACGCCTACCTGGGCCTGATCCGGCAGGCCCAGCGGGCGTTCGACATCGACTTCCAGGTCAAGCTGGAGTTCGAGAACATCAACTCGCCCGAGCTGGGCGTCTACGGCGTCGACCACGTCAAGGTCGCCGAAGGGCTGGGCTGCAAGGCGATCCGGGTGATCGACCCGGCGGACCTGGGGCCGGCCTTCGAGCAGGCCAGGAAGCTTGCGGCGGAGCACCGGGTGCCGGTCGTGGTGGAGGTGATCCTGGAGCGGGTCACCGACATCTCCATGTCGACCACCAACGACATCTCGAACGTGGTCGAGTTCGAGGAACTCGCCACCGAGCCGGGCCACGCGCCGACGTCGATCAGGACGCTGAAGGTCTGAGCCGGCGCGGACGACGCGGACGACGACGGGCGGCCCATCCGAGGGATGGGCCGCCCGCCGTGCGATGCCGGTGACACGGGGCCCGCCGCCCCCGTGCCGACGGGCTCCGTGTGTGCTGAATATGCCCGTCGGCTGCGGCGGTTGAAGCATGCTGAACGACGTTCAGAGCATAATTTGAGCATCGGCCGGTGCGTTCGTCCCGCTACGTCAGGGTTCGGGGTGCTCCGACAGCCCCGGCCAGTCGTCGGGGCCGCCGCCCTGCCATTCGATGAGGTCGCTCTCCTCGACCTCGATCCGGTCCAGGTCGGCCATCCGCAGGATCTCGATGACGTCGTCCAGATGCGAGGCGATCCCCAGGGTCACCGCCCCCTCGGTGACCCGGCGGGACCCGTCCAGGGCGGGCGCGTGCACGACGATGCGGGGGAACTCCGTCGGTGGGTGTGCTGCTGTCATGTCTCAAGGCTCCTGCGGCCGGGACGCGAACGCACGCCGAAGCGCCGGACACGGGTGGTGCCCGTGTCCGGCGCACGTGATGGCTGGGACCGCGGCGGGTGCGACGGAGCCCGGTGTCCTTCCCTCTGGTCGGGAAGGGCGTCCGGTTCCTTCACCACCGCACTGGCTCGCACGCCGCCGCGGTCCTCGCCCCGCCCGCGCACCGGTCCGGACGGCCACCCCTCATCCGGGCCGTCCGGCGGTCACGGGCCGCCTGTGTGCTCGGTCCGGCCGCGGCCGGACCGAGCGTCGACGATGCGTCGAAGTGGTTTCCGGGCGGCGCCACCGCCTGGGCGCGACAGGACAGATGTCAGCGGTGACGCCGCCCGGAAGTCTCGAGGCGGCGCTCAGACCCGAGCGCCGGACAGGCGCTCGACCGCGCGCAGCAGCGCGGAGTGGTCGAGACCGCCGTCGCCCTGTGCGCGCAGCGCGGCGACCAGCTGCGCCACCACGGCACCGACCGGCAGGGCGGCGCCGACGTCGCGGGCCGCGTCGGTCACGATGCCCATGTCCTTGTGGTGCAGGTCGATGCGGAAGCCAGGCCTGAAGTCGCGGTTCAGGAAGTTGGCCTTCTTCCGCGTCAGGACGGTGGAGCCGGCCAGGCCGCCGTTCAGCACGTCCAGCGCGGCCGCCAGGTCCACGCCGGACTTCTCCAGGAAGACCACGGCCTCGGCGCACGCCTGGATGTTCACGGCGACGATCAGCTGGTTGGCCGCCTTCACCGTCTGGCCGGAGCCGTGCGGACCGCACAGCACGATGGTCCGGCCCAGCGCCTCGAAGATCGGCTTCGCCTGGTCGAAGTCGGCCTGCTCGCCGCCGACCATGATGGACAGCACGGCCTCGACCGCGCCCGCCTCACCCCCGGACACGGGCGCGTCCAGTACCCGCAGGCCCTGGTCCGCGGCCGCCTTCGCCAGGTCGACGGAGGTCCCCGGGGTGATGGACGACATGTCGATGAGAAGGGCGCCGGAGCGGGCGTTCGCGAGGATGCCGTCCGGGCCGTAGGCGATGGCCTCGACCTGTGGCGACGCGGGCACCATCGTGATGACCACGTCGGCGTCGCGGACCGCCTCGGCGATCGAGGCCGCCGCGGTGCCGCCCGCCGCGGCCAGCCGGTCCAGCTTGTCCTGCTCCAGGGTGAAGCCGGTGACGTCGTAACCCGCCTTGAGGAGGTTCTCGGACATGGGGGAGCCCATGATGCCGAGACCTATCCAGGCGATCTTGGGAAGGGTGCTCATATCGGTGGTGCCTCTCTGACTGCTCGGCGGGGTCGGGGAGTTCAGCGCGCTGCGCGCGGGAGCCAGTCGAAGGCCTCGGCACTCGGGCGGTCGCCCGCCTTGTACTCCAGGCCGATCCAGCCGTCGTAACCGGCCTTCCGCAGCCGCTCGACGAGGTCCTCCAGGGGGAGGGAGCCGGTGCCGGGGGCGCCGCGGCCCGGGTTGTCGGCGATCTGCACATGGCCGGTCCTCGGCGCGTACCGCTCGATCACCGCCGGCAGGTCCTCGCCGTTCATGGACAGGTGGTACAGGTCCATCAGGAAGCGGGCGTTGCCGAGCCCCGACGTCTCGTTCACCTTGTCGACGACCGCGACCGCGGCCGGCGCCGACACCAGCGGATACCGCGGCGACTCCGGCGCGTTGAGCGCCTCGATCAGCAGGACCGCGCCGTTGCGGTCGGCCGCCTCCGCCGCCAGGACCAGGTTCTCCAGGGCCAGCGCGTCCTGTTCGGCCGGGTCCACGCCGTCCACGCGGTTGCCGTACAGGGCGTTGAGCGACCGGCAGCCCAGGGAGCGGGCGAAGGCGGCCGCCACGTCGATGTTGGCGCGGAACCGCTCGGACTCCTCACCCGGGACCGACAGGGCGCCCCGGTCGGGGCCGGGCAGCTCGCCGGCGTAGAAGTTCAGGCCGGTCAGCCGGACGCGCGCGGCCGTGATCGCCTCGCGCAGCGCGCCGAGTTCGGACCGCGCCGGAGTGGGGGTCCCGACCCAGGGCCACCACAGCTCGACCGCGGTGAAGCCGGCCGCGGCGGCGGCCGCGGGGCGCTCCAGGAGCGGAAGCTCCGTGAAGAGGATCGACAGGTTGACGGTGAAGCGGTGCTCTGCCGCTGTGCTCCATTCAGAACCCGGCATGGGGGCCGACGCTCCCTTCCGTTCGCTTGTAATTCCGTATGGTGGAAGTTGACTTCTGCTTAACGGAAGACTGCCTGTCGTCGGTGAGGGATGTCAAGAGCGCCCGCGCAAAACCCGCGCCCTACCCTGAAGACATGGCCCGGTCCAACGACGAGGTCGCCGCGCTGCTCCAGGAGTACGCCGACCTGATCTCGATCACCGGCGGAGACGCCTTCAAGGCGCGCGTCTACGAGAAGGCCGCCCGATCGGTCGGCGGTCACCACGCCGATGTCGCCGCCCTCGACCTCAAGGGGCTCCAGGAGATCCCGAACGTCGGGAAGTCGATCGCACGGAAGGTCCGCGAGTACGTCGACAGCGGCACGGTCGCCGCCGTCGAGGAGCTGCGGTCCAGGATCCCGGACGGGGTCCGCCGGCTCACCGCCGTTCCCACCCTCGGCCCGAAGAAGGCGATGGCGGTCTACGAGGAACTGGGCGTCTCCTCGGTGGCGGAACTCGCCGACGCCATACGCGACGAACGGCTCCGCGACCTCAGGGGCTTCGGCCCGAAGACCGAGGAGAACATCCTCCACGGCATCGAGCTGCTGCGCGCCTCCGGCGGCCGGGCGCACATCGACGTGGCCATGGAACTGGCCGAGGACATCGTCCGGGTGCTCTCCGCGGTGCCCGGCTGCGAGCGCTGCGCCCACGCCGGCTCGCTGCGCCGGATGCGGGAGACCATCGGCGACATCGACATCCTCGCGGCGGCCGAGGAGTCGGCGCCGGTCATGAAGGCGTTCACCGGGCTGCCGTACGTCACCGAGGTCATCGGACAGGGCGGCACGAAGACCTCCGTGCGGACCGGCAGGGGTCTCGACGTCGACCTGCGGGTCGTGCCGCCGGACTCCTGGGGCGCGGCCCTCCAGTACTTCACCGGTTCCAAGGCCCACAACATCCGCACCCGCGAGCGGGCCGTGCACCAGAAGCTCAAGCTCTCCGAGTACGGCCTCTTCGACGTCGAGAGCGGCGAGAAGATCGTCTCCGGAACCGAGGAGGAGGTGTACGAGCGGCTCGGCCTGCCCTGGATCCCGCCGACCCTGCGTGAGGACCGCGGGGAGATCGAGGCCGGACTGCGCGGCGATCTGCCCGAGCTGGTCGCGGAGGACGATCTCCGGGGCGACCTGCACACCCACACCGACCTCACGGACGGGCTCGCCCCGCTGGAGGAGATGGCCGAGGCCGCCGCGGCGCGCGGCTACGCCTACTACGCGATCACCGACCACGCGCCCGACCTGGCCATGCAGCGCATGACCAACGAGCGGATGCTGGCCCAGCGGGAACGGGTGCGCGCACTGGACGGCACCTACCCCACCAAGGGCCGGCGCGGCGGGCTGCGGCTGCTGCACGGCACCGAGCTGAACATCGGCCCGGAGGGCGAGGTGGACTGGCCGGACGACTTCCTCGCCGGGTTCGACCTGTGCGTGGCCTCGGTGCACTCGCACTTCAGGCAGAGCCGCGAGCAGCTGACCCGGCGGCTCGTGCGGGCCTGCGAGAACCCGTACGTGAACATCATCGGCCACCCCACCACCCGCCTCATCGGCAAGCGCCCGGCCATCGACGCCGACCTCGACGCGGTCTTCGCGGCCTGCGCCCGCACCGGCACCGCCCTGGAGATCAACGCCCACCCGGACCGGCTCGACCTGCGGGACGAGGACATCCTGCGGGCCCGCCGGCACGGCGTGCGGTTCGCGGTGAACAGCGACGCCCACGCCGTTCCGCACCTCGCCCACATGCGGTACGGCATCGGCACCGCCCGGCGCGGCTGGCTCACCGGGGACGACGTGATCAACACCTGGCCCGAGCGGCGGCTGCGGAGCTTTCTGCGCAAGGGCGGGTGACCCGGGAAGACTGCCCGAAGAACCGTGCCGCGCGTTAGGTTGAGCCCGTGCGATTGAGAGTGGAGTTCACGACCGAGCCCTTCGACCTCGACGAGGCCCCCGCGCACGCGCTGGTCGCCCGGGACGTCATCGAGCGCGCGCAGCTGGACGCGGTGGACGTCGGGCCGTTCGGGAACACGGCGGAGGGCGGCTCCGAGGCCGTGCTCACCGCCGTGGACGCGCTGCTGCGCAGAGCCCTGGAGGCCGGGGCCACCCGGATCTCGCTCCAGGTCAACGTGGTGGGGGAGGGCGGCGACAAGTGACCGGACGCGCGGACGAGCCCTTCATCACGGCCGTGAAGCCGCTGGTCGACGCCATGGGCGGGGAGATGCTCCCGCCCGACGAGGCCGGTGCCGACGACGTCGTGCTCGCCTGGGCGGGCGTCGACGTGGTCGCCGTACGGCTGCCGCAGCTCGCCGACTCGCTCGACCACATCCTGGCCGCCATGGAGCGCAAACAGGGCAAGCCGCTCGCCGACCTGGACCGCAAGGCGAAGCAGGAGGTGGTGCGCGTCCTGGAGGCGCGGGGCGCCTTCTCGGTCCGCCACGGCGTGGAGACCGTGGCGAGCGCGCTCGGCGTGAGCCGCTTCACCGTCTACAACTACCTGAACCGCGACAAGGAGAGCTGAGGGCCGCGCCGGGACGGGTGACCGGCTCCCGGACCGGCGGGCGGCCGGCTCCCCGGCCGGCCCGCGACCGGAGAGGTTACGCGGAATTTTCAACAAAGTGTTGACTCGGTGTTCCGGAGGGCGTTAGCTGACCGCAGCCCGTTCAGCACGAAGGCCGCCCACGGCCACGGAGGCTCCCGTGACGTCGACTTCCACGCCCCCGGGTCTGGCCCGGTTCAACGCTCTGGAGGAGCACGCGGCCCTGGCCGCCCTCCACGAGGCGTGCGCCTCCACGGCATGGGCCCGGCACCTGCTCGCCGACCGCCCCTACGCCGCCCCCGAGGCCCTCTACGCCGCCAGCGACGCCGCCATGGCCGAGCTGACCGCTGAGGACCTGGCGGAGGCCATGGCCGGACACCCGCCCATCGGGCGCCCGCGGCCCGGCGACCCGACCTCGGCCCGGGAGCAGTCCGGCATGGCCGGCGCCGCCGGCGGACTCAGGGCGGAGATGCTCGAACTCAACCTGGCCTACCAGGAGAGGTTCGGCCATGTCTTCCTGATCTGCGCCACCGGCCGCAGCGGCGAGGAGATGCGGGACGCGGCCAGGGAGCGGATCGGCAACCCGCCCGAGCGGGAGCGGGAGATCGTCCGCACCGAGCTGGGGAAGATCAACCGTATCCGGCTGGCCCGACTCGTCGAAGAGGACGCCTGACACCATGAGCACCCGCACCACCGCCTCCGTGTCCACCCACATCCTGGACACCAGCGCCGGCCGCCCCGCCGCGGGCGTCGCCGTCCGGCTCGCGGCCCGCACCGGCCACGGCGCGGACTGGCAGGCGCTCGGCGGCTCCGTGACCGACGCGGACGGCCGGTGCAAGGACCTTCCGGACCTGCCGGAAGGGACGGCACACGTACGGCTCGACTTCGCCGTGGAGCCGTATCTCACCCATCAGCAAGCCGATGCGCAGCAGGACGCCCCCGCGAATCGGGACAGCGGACCGGCCGTGTTCTTCCCGGAGGTGGCGGTCACGTTCGCCGTCGTGCCGGGCGAGCACCACCACGTACCGCTGCTGCTCAACCCGTTCGGCTACTCCGTTTACCGAGGGAGCTAGCAGACACATGCCCATCCTGGGACAGAACCAGTACGGCAAGGCCGAGAACCGGGTCGTGAAGATCACTCGGGACGGCGCCACCCACCACATCAGGGACCTGAACGTCTCCGTCTCGCTCTCCGGCGACATGGACGAGGTCCACTACTCCGGCTCCAACGCCAGCGTCCTGCCGACCGACACCACCAAGAACACGGTGTACGCGTTCGCCAAGGAGCACGGCATCACGTCGCCCGAGCAGTTCGGCATCCACCTCGCCCGGCACTTCGTGACCTCGCAGCAGCCGATCCACCGGGCCCGGATCCGGGTCGAGGAGTACGCCTGGGAGCGGATCGAGCACGCCGGGAAGGGCGCGCACTCCTTCGTCCGCAAGGGCCAGGAGACCAGGCTCGCCCAGATCACCTACGACGGCACGTCGTGGGAGGTCGTCTCCGGCCTGAAGGACCTCGTCGTGATGAACTCGACCGACTCCGAGTTCTGGGGCTACGTCAAGGACAAGTACACGACCCTGCCCGAGGCCTACGACCGCATCCTGGCCACCGAGGTGTCCGGCCGCTGGCGGTTCAACTGGACCGGCGACGAGCAGCGGATGCCGGACTGGGACGAGTCCTACGAGCAGACCAGGAAGCACCTGCTCCAGGCCTTCGCCGAGACGTACTCACTCTCGCTCCAGCAGAGCCTCTACCAGATGGGCTCGCGGGTCATCGACCACCGGGACGAGATCGACGAGATCCGCTTCTCGCTCCCGAACAAGCACCACTTCCTGGTCGACCTGGAGCCCTTCGGCCTCAAGAACGACAATGAGGTGTACTACGCCGCGGACCGGCCCTACGGCCTGATCGAGGCGACCGTCGTCCGGGACGGCTGCGAGCCGCGCATCCCGGTGGACCTCAGCAACCTCTGAACATTCCTTTCGGCACCCTCGGCCGGGGAACCCGCCTCCCCGGCCGCGGCACTCAAATCCCCAGGGTCCTGCCGTGCCCCCCTCACAAGTCCACTGAGCGAAAAGGACGAAACCATGGCAGCAGACCGGCGCATCGTCATCGAGAACTGTGCCATCGCGACCGTCGACGCCCACGACACCGAGTACCCGGACGGACACGTCGTGCTCGCCGGCAACCGCATCGAGTCCCTCGGCGCGGGCCCGGCCCCCGAGGGCCTGGCGGACGTCGAACGCCGTATCGACGCCACCGGCCACCTGGTCACCCCCGGCCTGGTCAACACCCACCACCACTACTACCAGTGGATCACCCGGGGCCTCGCCACCGACCACAACCTCTTCGACTGGCTCGTCGCCCTGTACCCGACCTGGGCGCGCATCGACGAACCGATGGTGTACGCGGCGGCGCAGGGCTCGCTCGCGATGATGGCCCGGGGCGGGGTCACCACCGCGATGGACCACCACTACGTCTACCCGAAGGACTCCGGCGACCTGTCCGGCGTGATCATCCGCGCCGCCCAGGAGACGGGCGTCCGCTTCACCCTCGCCCGCGGCTCCATGGACCGCAGCGAGAAGGACGGCGGCCTGCCCCCGGACTTCGCCGTCGAGACCCTCGAAGGCGCCCTCACCGCCACCGAGGCGACCGTCAAGGAGTACCACGACGACTCCTTCGACGCGATGACCCAGGTGGCCGTCGCGCCCTGCTCCCCGTTCTCCGTCTCCACCGAACTCCTTCGTGAAGGCGCCGAGTTGGCCCGCCGCCTCGGGGTACGGCTGCACACCCACGGCTCGGAGACGGTCGAGGAGGAGAAGTTCTGCCACGAGCTGTTCGGCATGGGCCCCACCGACTACTTCGAGTCCACCGGCTGGCTCGGCGAGGACGTCTGGATGGCGCACTGCGTCCACATGAACGACTCCGACATCGCCGCGTTCGGGCGCACCAGGACGGGTGTCGCCCACTGCCCGTCGTCCAACGCCCGGCTGGCGGCCGGCATCGCCCGGGTGCCGGACATGCTGGCGGCGGGCGTCCCCGTGGGACTGGGCGTCGACGGCACCGCGTCCAACGAGTCGGGCGAACTCCACACCGAACTGCGCAACGCGCTGCTCGTCAACCGCCTCGGCGCGCACCGGGAAGCGGCCCTGACGGCACGTCAGGCACTGCGCCTGGGCACCTACGGCGGCGCCCAGGTCCTGGGCCGGGCGAGCCAGATCGGCTCCCTCGAACCCGGCAAGCTCGCCGACCTGGTCCTCTGGAAGCTGGACACCCTCGCCCACGCCTCCATCGCCGACCCGGTGGCCGCCCTGGTCCTCGGCGCGGCCGCCCCGGTCACCGCCTCCTTCGTGAACGGCCGTCAGATCGTCGCGGACAACCGGCTGCTGCACGTGGACGAGGACCGGATCGCCCGCTCCACCCGCGCCGAGGCCCAGCGGCTGGCGCGTCTGGCCGGCCGGTAACCCCACCGCCGGTCACGTCACCTGAGCTCCGACCCGGAGGGACGGCTCCCGGTCGGTGGCCGTGGACCCCCGCGGATCCACGGCAGCCGTCTCCCGGGCGCGTGCTTCCTCGCGCGCGCCCGGGAACGGCACCCGTCCTCCTCTCGGGTCCCGCACGACCTGGATCACGCACCACCTCCCTGACACCCGCGCCAGAGCCGCCGCGTAACCGACCGGAGGAGAGCCGCTGTGCAAGAAGTGCATCCCGTCGACGAGAAACTCCCGCCCCTGAAGATGGCGACGACCGGCCTCCAGCATGTCGCCGCCATGTACGCCGGAGTCGTCGCCCCGCCCCTGATCGTCGGCGCCGCCATCGGCCTCACCGGCACCGAACTGACCTTCCTGACCGGCGCCTGCCTCTTCACCGCGGGCCTCGCCACCTTCCTCCAGACCCTGGGGATCTGGAAGATCGGCGCCCGGCTGCCCTTCGTCAACGGCGTCACCTTCGCCGGTGTCGCCCCCATGACCGCGATAGCCGCGTCCACGCACGACAAGTCCGACGCCCTGCCCGTCATCTTCGGCGCGGTGGTCGTGGCGGGTCTCCTCGGTTTCCTCGCCGCCCCCTTCTTCAGCAGGGCGGTCCGTTTCTTCCCGCCGGTCGTCACCGGCTCGGTCATCACCCTGATCGGCCTCTCGCTGCTCCCGGTGGCCTTCGGGTGGGCCCAGGGACCCGACCCCACGGCACCCGACTACGGCTCCGCCGAGTACCTGGGCCTGGCCGCCGCCACCCTCGTCACCGTCCTGCTGCTGCGCCGGTTCACCCGGGGTTTCGTCAAGCAGATCGCGGTACTGATCGGCCTGGTCGCGGGCACCCTGGCCGCGATCCCGTTCGGCGTCACGGACTTCGCCCCGGTCGCGGACGCCGACCTCGTCGGCTTCCCCACTCCCTTCCACTTCGGCGCCCCGCAGTTCCAGCTCGCCGCGATCCTCTCCCTGTGCGTGGTGATGGTCGTCTCGATGACCGAGTCGACCGCGGACATGCTGGCGCTGGGCGAGATCGTGGAACGCCCCGCCGACGAACGGACCATCGCGGCCGGGCTGCGCGCCGACACCCTGGGCTCGGCGATCAGCCCGCTCTTCAACGGGTTCATGTGCAGCGCCTTCGCACAGAACATCGGCCTGGTCGCGATGACCCGGATCCGCAGCCGCTTCGTGGTCGCGGCCGGCGGCGGTTTCCTGGTGCTGATGGGGCTGTGCCCGGCGGCCGCCTCGCTGATCGCCGTCGTGCCCCGCCCGGTGCTGGGCGGCGCGGGCGTGGTCCTTTTCGGTTCGGTGGCGGCCAGCGGCATCCAGACGCTGGTCAGGGCAGGGCTGGACCAGGGCGACAACATCCTGGTGGTCGCGGTCGCGCTGGCCGTCGGCATCGTCCCGATCACCGAGCCGGACTTCTACCACGCCTTCCCGGAGACGGCCCGGACCGTCCTCGACTCGGGCATCTCGACGGGGTGCGTGACGGCCGTACTGCTGAACCTGGTCTTCAACCACCTGGGCCGGCGGCCCGCGGCGGCGGCGCGGGGCGCGGCAGCGGCCGCCGTGCCCCTCCCGTCCCCCCAGTCGATCCCGTGACGGAAGCGCGGACCGCCTGGCACGGGGTGGTGGCCGGCAGCCGCCCGGTGAAGTAGGAGCGGGGCGGCACGCCCATCAGGGTGCGGAAGTCGGTCGTCATGTGCGACTGGTCGAAGTAGCCGGTGGCGGCGGCCAGTTCGGACCAGCGGGTGCTGCCGGCCCGGCTGGCCACCGCGCGGACACGGTCGATCCGGGCGAAGTGCTTGGGGGAGACACCCACCCCCTCGGTGAACAGGTTCCGCAACTGGCGTTCGCTCACGGCCAGTTCCCGGGCCACCTCACGCACCCGCGCGGGCGCCCGGTCCATCCGTACCGACAGCGCGTCCACGCCCGCCCGCAGCAGAGCCGTCCGGGCCGGGTCCGCCTGCTCGGCGAGCAGGCCGGGCAGCACCTCGGCGATCCGCGGCAGCGCCTCCAGTGGATCCAGCCACCGCATCGCACGCGCGAACCGGTGTGCCGCCGGGCCCGGCAGGCGGTCCAGCGGCACCACCCGGCCGACCAGCCCGGCGGCCGCGACTCCCAGCAGGGGTACGGCCGTTCCAGGTGCGAGGCGCAGCTCCACACACGCGATGTGCCCCTTCCCCTCGTGGTAGGTGGCGCGCACCCGCGGTCCGACCGCCAGCACGTCCCGCCGTCCGTCCCCCGTCACCCGCAGCACCACCTTGGTCACCGCGTCCGGCAGCTGCACGAACGTCCCGTCGGGCGGCTCGGCGAAGGACATGGTCCGCACCCCGGCGATCCAGGGGCGCAGCGCCTCGGGTGCGGTGGGAAGCGGCTCGGTGGTGGTCATCGGCACCCCTCCACCGTAAGCGCCCGGCACGGTCGTCCGGGTGGGCCTGCCGTGCCGGAATTTCCAAGAGCCGGGCGGTCCGGCGGGCCCACCGTGGACGGCATGATTCTGGTGACGGGTGCCACGGGCACCATCGGGAGTGACGTCGTACGACAGCTGGCCGAGCGCGGTGCGAAGGTGCGCGCGCTCACCCGGGACCCGGCGAGGGCACGGACGCCCGCCGGGGTGGAGGTGGTCCGCGGGGACCTCGCCGACCCGGAGTCCGTGGCCGCCGCGCTCACCGGGGCGACGGCCGCCTTCCTGCTCCGGCCGCCGGGCCCCGACGCGGGGGAGGACGCGGCGCTGGTCACGGCGGCCCGGGCCGCGGGCGTGGCGCGGCTCGTGAAGCTCTCCGCCATCGGCACCGGCGACACCGCCGTCGGGCCCTCCGCGCTCTGGCACGTGGCGGGCGAGCGGGCGCTGCGGGAGAGCGGAGCCGACTGGACGGTGCTGCGGCCCTCCTCGTTCGCCTCCAACACGCTGACCTGGGTCCAGTCACTGCGAGCGGGCGAGCCGGTGCCCAACATGACCGGGGACGGCGCGTCGGGCGTGATCGACCCGCGCGACATCGCCGAGGTGGCGGTGCGGGCCCTGCTCGACACCGGGCACGCGGGTAGGACGTACACCCTGACCGGTCCCGAGGCGATCAGCGTCCCCGGCCAGGCCGCCGTCCTCGCCGAGGTCCTGGGCCGCCCGGTCCCGACCCGGGACCTGTCCCCGGACGGGACACGCGACTTCCTGCGCAGCGCCTGGGGCATGGACGGCTCCCGGGCCGACGGGGTGCTGAGGGGGGTGGCGTTCGTCCGGGCCGGCGGCAACGCGGTGGTCACCGAGGACGTGCCCCGGGTGCTGGGCCGGCCGGCCCGGTCCTTCCGGACCTGGGCCGAGGACAACCGGCGCCTGTTCGAGGCGGGCTGAGCCTCACTCCCGGTCCGGCCGGAGCGTGACCGCCGCCAGCGCCAGGGCCGTCGCCGCGATCACCGCCGCCACCCGGAACGCCAGCCGATAGCCCTCCGCCGTGGCCGGCACCAACTCGGCACCCCGGTGCAGCAGCCCGCCGGTGTGGCTCGCCGCGAGCGTGGACAGGACGGCCAGCCCCAGCGAACCACCCACCACCTGCGTGGAGTTGAAAAGACCGGAGGCCAGTCCGGCGTCCTCCGGGCGGGCGCCGGACATGGCGAGACCGGTGAGCGGGGGCATCGCCGCGGCGAACCCGGCCGCCATGAGCAGCATCGGCGGCAGCACGTCGGCCGCGTACGAGCCGTCGGCGGCCGCCCGGCTCAGCAGGGCCATCCCGGCGGTGATCAGCACCAGTCCGGCGAGCAGCACCCGGTACCCGCCGAACCGGCCGGTGAGGCGCGCCGACAGTCCGAGCATCAGCACGCCGATCGCGAGCGGCGCCGGCAGGAAGGCCAGGCCCGTGTGCAACTCGCCGAAACCCAGGACGCGTTGGAGGTAGAGCGCGCCGAGGAACTGGAAACCGTACATCGTCGCGACCATCAGGACCTGCACACCGTTCGCGCCGCTCAACACCCGGGAGCGCAGCAGCCGCAGCCGCAGCAGCGGTCGGTCGGTCCGTGCCTGCCGGACGGCGAACGCCACGAGGAGCGCGAGGGCCGGCGCGGCGAGCCCGGCGGTGGCGGCCGGGGTCCGGTCGCCGGCGCCGACGATGACGTACACGGTGAGCATCAGCGCGCCGGTGACCAGGGCGGCGCCCGGCCAGTCCGCGCCGGCGCCGGGCCCGGCGCCGGGGTCGCGGGCCAGGACGCGCAGTGCCGCCAGCCAGGCGGCCACCCCGATCGGCAGGTTGATCAGGAAGATCCAGTGCCAGCTCAGCGCCTGCGTCAGCGCCCCGCCGAGGAACGTGCCGAGAGTGGCGCCCACCGCCCCCACCGCACTGAACACCGCGATGGCCCGCGCCTGTTCGCGCGGCTCCGGGTAGAGCGCCACCAGCATGCCGAGGACCACCGCCGACGACATCGCCCCACCGGCGCCCTGCACGGCCCGCGCGGCGATCAGCGCGCCCTGGCCCGTCGCCAGCCCGCAGGCCACGGAGGCCGCGGTGAACACGGCGAGCCCGGCCGTGAACATCCGCCTGCGCCCCAGCAGATCACCCAGACGGCCGAACAGCAGCAGCAGCCCGCCGAACGGGATCAGATAGGCGTTCACCACCCAGGCCAGCCCCGGGCCGCTGAAACCCAGGTCGCGTTGGACGGCCGGCATCGCCACCGTGACGATGGTGCCGTCCAGGATCGTCATCAGCGCACCCGCGCACAGCACGGCGAGGGACGCCCGGCGCGGGTATGTTCGGGAAGGAGTCACCGGTGCGGCCGGTGTGCCGGTCGTGCTCGACATGGCCTTCTGGCCTCCGTAATCGCCCTAGAACTTGTCAGGGACACCAACAGGAACCGATCGTGCGCAAGGTGCACGACTTGTAACGGGGTTCATGGTGAGTGACCATCGGAGGACGGCGTAAGGAGGCAGTTCGATGTCCCAGAGGAACACCGGTGTTACCACCCAGGTGGTGAACGCCCACGCGTGCCCGGTCCGCGAGGTTCTTGACAGGGTGGCCGGCAAATGGAGCGTGCAGATCCTGGTCGCGGCGGCGCACGGCCCGATCCGCTTCACCGAGCTGGAGCGCGGCATCGAGGGCATCAGCCGGCGGATGCTGGCCCTCACCCTGCGCAACCTGGAGCGCGACGGGCTGGTGACCCGCACCGTCCATCCGACGGTGCCGCCGAAGGTCGAGTACGAACTCACCCCGGTGGCGGTGGAGTTGCACGAGACCCTGCTGAGGCTGACCGACTGGGCCGAACGCAACCGCGAGTACGTCGCCAAGGCGCGGGCGGCCTACGACGCCGAGCACCAGCCGGAGCTGCTCGACGCGTAGGCCGGCGGGACGCGGCCCGGACTTCGCGGGTCCGGGCCTCAGAAGCCGAACAGCTCCGGTTCCTTGGCGAGTTCCCGGAAGATCTCGCTCGGATCCGTGACCAGCTTCCGGGCCCTCAGGTCCAGCAGTCCGCCGACCGCCTCGACCTCGGCGGCCTGCGTGCCGTCGGCCTTGACGATCGACTGGAGCACCCGGAAGGTCTTGCCGCCGCTCCAGTCGAACGCGCAGGTCACATCGACCTCGTCACCGGCGAGCAGCTCGCGTTTGTACCGGATGGTGGTCTCCAGGGCCACCGGACCCACCCCCCGGCCGACCAGCTGGGCCTGGGTGATCCCGGCGGCCTGGAGCAGCGACCAGCGGGCGTGCTCGGCGTAGTTGATGTACACCGCCTGGTTCAGATGGCCCTGGACGTCGGTCTCGTAGCCACGGACCGTGACGCGGACGGAATACGGTTCGCTCACGACTTCCCCTTCTCGTGTACGACGCACTGATCCTTTGTCGGCATCCTGGCACGGGCGTCACACCCGGCGTGGCGATGCCAGCAGATAGCGCGTTCCGGTCCGGGGTTCGGTGTACTCGCCGGTCTGCCAGCCGGCCTCTTCCAACGTGCCCGCGCACGCCCGCAGGCCCGCTCCGTCCGGCGCGTACACGGCGACCGCCTCCGGCTGCGGGGTGGCCCGGACCCGGTAGCCGGGGCCGTCCGGCCCCTCCGGCGGGTGTCCGGCCGCCTCCAGGGCGAGCGCGGCGGCCCGCACCAGGTGCGTGCGCTCCCATCCGCAGGGCCGGTCGGTGGCGCCGTCGGCGTTGGTCATCCGGCGCAGTTCGAGCAGGCCCTGCCAGGCGCTGTGCACCTCACGGGCCCGGGCGGGCCCGGCGTCGGTCCGCTCCTCCCCGCCGACCCGTGCGGCGAACCCGCCGGCCGCGGGCGCGGGCTCCGCGTCGGCCCGGGGCTCCGCGGCCTCCCGGGCCCGGTGCCCGGCGGGGGTCAGGAAGTGGTCGTGCGGCGGCCGCGGGTGCCGGAAGGCGAGCCCGAGCCTCACCAGCGCCGCGAGCTGCGCCTCCGTGCCCCGCAGCCGCCCGGTGACCGGGTCGGCGGCGTCGATGACCCGCCGCTGCGCGGCGGTGGGTGGCCGGCTCACGGCGTGCTCCTCTCCGGCGTCGATCCGCACGGGCCGCACGGATCCACACCCCGAAGGCTACGACCCCCCACTGACAACCAGCGGGGCCCTGACACCGGCCACGAACCGACAGCCCCCGCCAGGGCAGGCCGCGCACGGGCCGGGCGGCCAGACGGCCCGGCTTACAACTGGCCGGGCTCCACGCGGGCAGGCCCTGTACGGGTAGGCAGCCGGACCTGAGGTGTGGTGCCCGGTGTCCGGCGGCTGTCCTGGCCTGTGCTGCCCCGCCCTGCTCAGTTCGCGTTGGTCGGTTCGTCCGGGCGGATGTTCCATCCCGCGATCACCGGCCGGTCGTGCTCGGTGCCCAGTCGGCACAGGGTGCCGGTGGCCAGTTGGAAGAGGGCGCCGGCGGACGGTGGCAGGCCCAGGCGGCGGGCGGTCAGCACGCGCAGGAAGTGGCCGTGCGCCACCAGCAGCACCGCGCCCTCCGTGTCGGCGAGCGCCGCCTCGACCTTGGCCAGCATCCGGTCGGCGCGCTCCCCGACCTGCTCCGGGCTCTCCCCGGGGTGCTCCGGCGGCCCCGGCGCGACCCCGTCCGTGAACAGGAACCAGCCCGGCCGGGTGCGCTGGATGTCCACGGTGGTCACGCCCTCGTAGCCGCCGTAGTCCCACTCCCGCAGGTCGGCGTCGGCCCGGGCGTCGGGCGCCCCGATCAGCTCGGCGGTCTCCCGGGCCCGCCGGAGGGGGCTGACGAAGGCGGCGCCGACGCGGTGCGAACGGACCAACGGCAGCAGCCGCCGCGCCTCGGCCCTGCCGTGCTCGGTGAGTGGCAGGTCGGTCCACCCGGTATGCCGCCCGGACCGCGACCACTCGGTCTCACCGTGCCGGACGAGAAGGACATCTCCCATGGGTCAGAGGCTAAGAGCCAACCCCTCCGGTTCGGTGCCGTCACGCGCCCGTGGACCGTGCCGTGGGTCGGCCGGAAGGAGTAACGCCGGGCCGTCCCGGCGCCCGGGTCACCCGGCCGTGCTTCCGCGCGGCGCCCCGGTCACCCGGCCGTGCTTCCGCGCGGCGCCCCGTCGCCGGCCTACTGCCGGTAGCCGCTCAGGAACCTTCCGATCCGGCCGATCGCCGTCTCCAGGTCCTCCGCGTACGGCAGGGTCAGGATGCGGAAGTGGTCGGGGGCGGGCCAGTTGAAGCCGGTGCCCTGGACGACCTGGATCTTCTCCTGGAGGAGCAGGTCCAGGACGAACCTCTCGTCGTCGTGGATGGGGTGCACCTTGGGGTCGATGCGGGCGAAGGCGTAGAGGGCGCCCTTGGGTTTGACGCACGAGACGCCGGGGATCTCGTTGAGCTTCTGCCAGGCCACGTTGCGCTGCTCGTACAGCCGGCCGCCGGGCACCACGAGTTCGCGGACGGACTGGCGTCCGCCGAGCGCGGCCTGGATGGCGTACTGGGCGGGCGCGTTGGCGCAGAGCCGCATGGAGGCCAGCATGGTCAGGCCCTCCAGGTAGTCCCTGGCATGCTGCTTGGGGCCGGTGACGACCAGCCAGCCCGAGCGGAAGCCGGCCACGCGGTAGGTCTTGGACAGGCCGCAGAAGGTGAGGACGACCAGGTCGGGGGCGAGGGCCGCGGTCGAGTGGTGGACGGCGTCGTCGTACAGGATCTGGTCGTAGATCTCGTCGGCGAAGACCATCAGGCCGTGCCGGCGGGCCAGGTCGAGGATGCCCTCCAGGATCTCCTTCGGGTACACCGCGCCGGTCGGGTTGTTCGGGTTGATGATGACGACGGCCTTGGTGCGGTCCGTGATCTTCGACTCCATGTCGGCCAGGTCCGGGTACCACTCGGCCTGCTCGTCGCAGAGGTAGTGCACCGCCTTGCCGCCGGCGAGCGTGGTCACCGCCGTCCAGAGGGGGAAGTCCGGGGCCGGGATGAGGATCTCGTCGCCGTCCTCGACCAGCGCCTGCACGGCCATGGAGACCAGTTCGGAGACGCCGTTGCCGAGGAAGACGTCGTCGACGCCCACTTCCAGGCCCAGCGTCTGGTAGCGCTGCGCCACCGCCCGGCGGGCGGAGAGGATGCCGCGCGAGTCCGTGTAGCCGTGCGCCTGCGGCAGCATCCGGATCATGTCCTGGAGGATCTCCTCCGGTGCCTCGAAGCCGAACAGCGCGGGGTTGCCGGTGTTCAGGCGCAGCACGCTGTGGCCCGCCTCCTCCAGCGCGTTGGCGTGCTCGATCACCGGTCCGCGGATCTCGTAACAGACCTCGCTGAGCTTGTTGGACTGCCGGAACTCCATGCGCCCCTCCGGGAACTCGTGTTGCTTGGTTTTACCAAGTAGGAGCTTGGAAAGTCCAACATCTTGTCTAGACTGCGTCGCATGTCACCTCGCCGAAGCTACGACCAGTACTGTTCCGCGGCCCGCGCCCTCGACCTGGTGGGCGACCGCTGGACCCTGCTGATCGTCCGGGAACTGCTCGGCGGCCCCCGCCGCTACACGGATCTGCACGCGGATCTGCCGGGGGTCAGCACGGACGTCCTCGCCTCCCGGCTGAAGGACATGGAGCGGGACGGGCTCACGACCAGGCGGCGGCTGCCGCCGCCGGGCGCGGCGTACGTCTACGAACTCACCGCGCGGGGGCGGGACCTGCTCCCCGTGTTGCAGGCCCTGGGGCGGTGGGGCGAGCCCGAGCTGGGCGAGCGCCGCCCCACGGACGCGGCCCGCGCCCACTGGTTCGCACTGCCCCTGCTGCGCGCCGTCGAGGGTCAGGGCGTCGTGGAAGTCCGGCTGGAGGAAGGGGAGTTCCACCTGCGCGTCGGCGCGGAGGACGGCCCGGTGTACGGCGACGGCCCGGCGCCGGCCGAACCCGACGCGCGGCTTCTGCTGGACACGGAGACCTGTACGGCCCTGGCACAGGGGGAGTTGGCGCTGCCGGACGCGGTACGGACCGGCCGGGTCACGGTGACCGGCGACGGGGCGGTGGCCAAGGCGCTGCGGGAGGCCTGAAAAAGGGCGACCGGGCCCCCGCGCAGGGGAGCCCGGTCGGTGGGTCCGGCCGGATCAGGCGCCCGGCGGCACCCGGGACGGCCGTCCCGTCCCGCGCGTCAGCGCGTATCCGCCGATTCCGGCCAGCGCGGCCAGCACGCCGCCGATGCCGGTCCACACCCAACGGTCCGTCCACCAGCCGGAGGACCATCCGTCGTCGGAACCGAAGCTGGACAGCACCGCGGCCTTCTTGTCCCCGTCACCGGACTCGGACTTGACCGCGATCCCCGGCACCAGTGGCTTCGCCAGCGAGCCGTCCACCGCCGCCGAGCCGCCGATGTCCTTGGAGTCCGCCCGCACCTCGGCGCTCACCGGCTGACCGAGGTCGGCCGAACTCAGGTTCAGCACCGTCAGCCGGATGTAGTACGTCCCCGGCAGCGGGTCGTCGGACCACGGCTCGGACCAGGCGCGCACGGTACGCAGCACGCAGGCCAGCTCCACCGTGCCGGCGCCCTGCGCGGCCGTGCGGGTCTGCGCGCCGTACTGGCAGGACTGCCGGCGCCGCAGACCGTCGTACACGTCGATCTGCCAGGTCTGCGCCGCGTGCGAGTCGGGCAGCTTCACCGTCGCCCTGACGTCCGGACGCCGGCCGGTGTCCGCCGGGAACGACCAGTACAGGTAGTCGCCCGTGGAGCCGCCGGCCGTGCCCTGCTGCCCCTGGTCGAGCTCCGTCGCCGTACGGAAGGACGTGCCCGCCTGGGTCGGCGCGCCGCTGTCCTCCGAGGCGCTGGGGGACGGCGAGGAGTCGGCCACCGCCGGGCCCGCCGCAAGGCCCACCGTCAGCAGGGCGGTGCTCAGCACTCGTGTGATCCACATCAGTTGGTCCTCCAGACCGCGACCCGCCAGCGCGACACCCAGCCCCACACCAGACCCGCGAGGAAGCCGGCCAGCACCAGGGCGCCCAGCAGCCACCAGCCGCGGCCGAGCCCGAAGGAGGCGACGTCGCCCGCCTTCGACGGGCCGTCCACCACGTCGACCGTCAGCTCGACGGGCAGACCGGGGCTGGTCTTGACCCCGGCCGCGGCCGAGAACGAGTTGGTCAGCTGGAGGCAGACGGTCTCAGGGGTGGTGTCCTCGTCGTCGTCGCTCTCGGCCTTCGGGTACCGCAACCCGGTCGAGATGACGTCCGTACGCCCCGTCCCCGAGGCCTCGCCGCGCACGATCTCACGGCCGTGCACGGTCACCGCACGCAGCAGCACGCCGTAGTTGGCGTCGACGGCCCGGTCGGCGGCGACGCTCACCGAAGTCCGCAGCTCCTGACCGGGTTTGACGTCCACCTTGTACCAGCGCTGCTGGCCGAACTCCTCACGGTCCGTGTACAGACCGGACTTCAGCGCGGGAGCGGACGAGCACTGGCCGGTCCCCTCGGTCGCCACCGGCGTCACCACCGGATCGGCCGCCCGGTCCACCAACTGCCCGACCCGGTCGGTCAGTTCCTCCTTGTGCTGCACGGAGGTGTAGGTGCCGCCGGTCGCGTCCGCGATGCAGCTGAGCTGGTCGCGGGTCTTGGCGTCCGGGACCAGGCCGAGGGTGTCGATGGTCAGCCCGATGCCCTTGGCGGCGATCTCGCGGGCCACCTCGCACGGGTCCAGCGGCTGGCAGGTGTCCTCGCCGTCGCTGATCAGGACGATACGGCGGGTGCCGGCGCCGCCTTGCAGGTCGTCGGCGGCCTTGAGCAGCGCGGGGCCGATCGGCGTCCACCCGGTCGGCTGGAGCGTGGCGACGGCCGTCTTCGCCTCGGTGCGGTCGAGCGTACTGACCGGGTAGAGCTGCGCGGTGTCCTTGCAGCCCTCCTTGCGGTCGTTGCCACGGTAGTTGGCACCGAGTGTCCGGATGCCGAGCTGGACTTCCTCTGGTGTCGCGTCCAGCACGTCGTTGAAAGCCTGCTTCGCCGCGGCCATCCGCGTCCCGCCGTCCATGTCCGCGGTCCGCATGGACCCGCTGACGTCGAGCACGAGCTCCACCTTGGGAGCGGCCTGGTCGGTCTCGTCGGCGACCGCCGGGCCGGGGAACGCGATCCCGGCGGCCAGGGCGGCGAGCAGCGCGCAGACTGCCGCCGCCGGCCGTTGTGTTCTGATCATCGGCGGATCTTATTGATCAGAGGTGCCGTGCTCCAAAACGAGCCCGGGACAGCGAAACCCGGGTGACCGGAAAGACAACACGGGTGGTCGGCAGGCCGACGGGCGTGGCCGACGGGCGTGGCCGAAGGCCCAACCCCGGGCCGTGGGCGGTCCTATCGGGTCAGCGGGTGTCCGCGAGCGGGTTCGGCAGGGCCGCCCACTGGTCCCCGGGCAGCTCCGGCGACAGCCGCATCAGCGTCAACGCCTTCGTGGGCAACGGGCCTTCGAGCAGGGCCGTCAGGTCGGGGGAGGCGGGCAGCCCGCGCACGGCCGTCTCCAGGGCGGTGGCCAGGGCGGGCCCGGAACCCGCCGTGCCGGCCAGTGCGCCCGCGACCAGGGAGCCGAACAGCTTCCGGCGCAGCATCGTTTCGTCATCCGTGACCTGCCGGCCCGCCAGAGCCGGCGGGGTGATGCCGTGCCGGACCAGCCGGGCGGGGCTGAGCCGGATGTCGGCCAGGTCCCGGTAGACCAGACGCAGCGGCGCCCCGGTCTCGGAGAGCACCACGAGCAGGTTCTGGCCGTGTGCCTCCAGGGCCACGCCCAGGTCCAGCAGCCGCAGCCCCACCGTCAGCGCGAGCCGGGTGAACTCGGCCAGCCAGGAAGCCGATCCGGGGAGCGTGGTGGTGGCCAGCGCAGCCACCGGCAGAACCCGCTCACCCGGTGCCGCGTACGCCTCCGGCGACTCGCGCAGCACGGCCGCCAGGTCCGGGGAGTCGGCGGTGGCCGCGCCCAGCGTGCGGGTGACGTGCAGGAGACCGTCCGTGCGGGCCGCCAGGTCCGTCGCGAACGACGACAGGGTCACCGCCGCGCCGACCGAGTACGTCGAGATGTCCCGTACGGACGACGTCAGCCGGGCGCTGAGCGCCGTCTTGACGTGCGGTCCGTCCGGCAGTGCCAGCGTCCGCAATGACATCAGCGGGTGCGCGGTACGCCACGGTCCACCGCCGCCGCCCTTGAGGACATGGGCGGCCTGCCAGGGGTGCACCGGGATCAACAGCTTTTCCCCGTCCCGCAGTTCCTCCGGCCAGTCGCCGGTCAGCAGACACTCCCCGGCCGGTACCGGGACCGTCTCCAGCCGCACGACGGGCCGGTGCTCCGGCCCGTACGCGAGCTGCTCCACCACGGAGAAGCCCGGCCGTGAACGGCAGTTGGGGTGGAAGGGATGCCCGTCGACGATCCGCTGCTCCCACTCCCAGTCCGACCCGGGCCACTCCTCTGCGCCGCCCTCCTGACCGGCCCGCGAGAGCGCCAACGAGGCCGCGCTGTGCCCGAGCTCGGCCGCGAGACCCGCCGAGTGCGGCCACCCCAGATCGGTCATCAGCCGCGCCGGATCGTCGTAGCGCACCCCGTCCAGACGCACGGCCGTCGCATAGGCGTCGGTGGCGAAGGGGTCCGCGTGCGGGCCGTGCAGCGCGCGTCCGTCGGCCAGCCGCAGGGCCAGACCGTGCGCCCCGCGCACCCGGCGCACCACCCACGGCAGCGGCTCGTGCGCCAGCGCCCGCCACAACCGGGTCAGCACCGCCGCCCGCGCACCCGGCGACTCGGCCAGGTACCGGTCGACGAGATCCGGCCGCGCCTCGGCCAGCT
The DNA here is from genome assembly GCF_001005085.2 of Streptomyces humi. Lineage (GTDB taxonomy): Bacteria > Actinomycetota > Actinomycetes > Streptomycetales > Streptomycetaceae > Streptomyces > Streptomyces humi. The sequence continues at coordinate 38,574 of NZ_LBMU02000002.1, read as the reverse complement.
CGGCGGCCAGCCGGTTCTCGATGGGGGAGGGACGGTGCACGGGAGGACTCCTCGGAGGACGGGTACGACGGTCATGATGGCCGTCGTCGAGAGACATACTGATCGTGATCGGACTGTGTGGACGTAGAGAACGAATGGAACGCGTGGACCTCATGCCCCCCAGCGACGCCGTCGGCGAGCGTGCCGACGCGTACGCCGCCGCCCCCCTGCTCAACTGCCTGCTGCGGGAGGTGGCCCAGCCGCTCCCGGACACCGCGGCGGACACCGCGGAGGGCGCCGCGGACGGCGTCGCGGACGGGGTGTCGCGGGTCTACCGGCTGCCCGGCGGCGGGCGGCTGCTCCGGGTGCGCGGCGAGCGGCGGCCCGCCGCTCCCGAGGTGTACGCGGACGGTGCCTGGCACCGCGTCGGCCACGCCGAACTGGTGAAACTCGTCAGCGAGGAGCTGCGCAGGCACACCGGGCTCTCCAACGGCGACCTGCCGGCCGAGATGATCGACAGCCGGGACGCGGTCGCCGCGCTGCTCACGGCACGCGCCGGGGCGACGGCGCCCGACGACCCGTACCTGCGCTCGGAGCAGTCCCTCATCACCGGCCATCCCTACCACCCCGCCCCCAAGGCGCGCGGCGGCGGCCCGGTCACCGCCTGGTTGCCGTACGCACCCGAGGCGCACGCCCGGTTCCCGCTGGTGCTGCTCGGGGTGCGCGAGGACGAGGTGGCGGAGGAGGGCGACACGGCGGCGCTGGACCGGCTGGCCGCCGTACCGCCCGGCTACCGGCTGCTGCCGGCCCACCCCTGGCAGCTGGACCTGGTCGCCCACGACCTGGCCCCCGCCTTCGCGGACGGCCGGCTGCTGCGCCTCGGCGAGAGCGACTTCACGGCCTGGCCGACGGCCGCGATCCGCACGGTGTACGAGCCGGTGCGCGATCTCTTCCTGAAGTTCAGCCTGGATGTCCGCATCACCAACGACATCCGCCGGCTGTGGGCGCACGACCTGCGCAGACTGCGCCGCACGGACAGCGCGGTGACCGCGGCCTTCGGCGCGTCGCGGGGGCCGGCCGGCTGGCTCGGCGACCGCGGCTACCGCACCGCCCGCTTCGCCTTCGAGGAACTCGCGGTCATCGTCCGGGACGGGCTGCGCGGACCGCTGCTGCCCGGGGCGACCCCGCTGCTCGCCGCCGGTCTGGTGGAGGGCTTCGACGGCGACCCGCTGTCCGCCGCGGCCGATCCCGGGGCCTGGTGGGAGGCGTACCTGGGGGCGGTCGTACCGCCCGTCCTCACGGCCTTCGCCGACCACGGCGTCGTACTGGAGGCGCACCTCCAGAACACCCTGGTCGCCGTGGACGCGGACGGGCTGCCGGTGCAGGCGCTGTTCCGGGACGCCGAGGGGGTCAAGCTGCTCACCGACGTCGACCGGGCCGCCGGGTGGGAGCGGCTGGTGTACTGCCTGGTCGTCAACCACCTCACGGAGGTCGCCGCCGCGCTCGCCGAGCGCCACGCCGGCTTCGACCCGTGGCCCGCGGCGAGGCGGGAGCTGGCCCGGCACCGGATCCCGGAGGTCACCGAACTGCTGGCGTCGCCCGCCCTGCCGGGCAAGACGAACCTGCTGCTGCGCTGGACCGGGGCGGACGGCGCCGACGCACGGTACCTGCCGCTGCCCAACCCGCTGGCCTGACACCGCGTCGGCCGACCGCTCCCGCCCGGCCCGCCGGCCGCTGTCGCCCGAGGCCGGCGGGCCGGGTGCCGTTCAGGCGTGGAGCAGCAGCTCCAGTTCGCCCGGCAGCCCCTCGGGACCCTCGTCGGGCGACGCCGCGTCGCGCACCTCGAAGACCCACCGGTGGGAGGGCGCGCAGCCGAACGTCCGCTCGGAGAGGGCGGGCAGGAAGAGGTCCGCGCTGGCCGCCGAGTCCCAGATCAGCGCGAGGCCCTGAAGGTCGGCCGCCGGATCGGTGATCCACCGGCCGCTCCGCAGACCGGGGAACTCGCCCGGGAGCGTGCCGCCGAACGCGGGGGCCGCGGGACGGGTGCCCGCGGGACGGGTGCCCGCCGGGCGGCTGCCGTCCGGTCCGGACGGGCACGGCCGGGCGGTGCCGGCCGCGATGGTGCGTCGCTTGTCCCACCAGGCGATGACGACGTGCATGGGGCCTCCAGCTACAGAGTGTCTGTCGTGCGTGTGATCGCGGTGTCCCCGTTGACACCCGTGCGTGGCTCCGGTCCCGCCCGGTGGCGGCCGCCGGTCAGAGCTGGGAGCCGCCGGTGGCGTCGACGACCTGCCCGGTCACCCAGCGCGCGTCGTCGGAGGCGAGGAAGGCGACCACGTCGGCGATGTCCTCGGGGCGCCCCACCCGGCCGAGCGCCGAGAGCTCCGCGGCGGACTGCTGAGCCGCCTCGTCGCCCCGCAGCCAGGACGCGTTGATGTCGGTGTCGACGATGCCGGGGGCCACCGAGTTGACGGTGATCCCACGGCCGCCGACCGCCTTGGCGAGGGTGAGCGTGAAGGCGTCGATCGCGCCCTTGGTCATGGCGTACGCGATGATGTCGGTGAGGGCGATCCGGGTCGCGCCCGACGAGATGTTGACGATCCGTCCGCCGTCCCGGAGCCGCTTGAGCCCTTGCTGGGTGAGGAAGAACGGCGCGCGCATGTTGACGGCGACGGCCTCGTCGAACGCGTCGGGCGTGGTGTCCTCGATCTCGCCGCGCGGGGTGACGCCGGCGTTGTTGACCAGCACGTCGAGGTCGGTGCTGCCCGAGTGCTCCAGGGCCTGGCGGTCGTAGCCCTCCCAGAGGGCCGCCACGTCGCCGGGGGTGCCCAGTTCGGCCTGGACCGCGAAGGCGCTGCCGCCCTTGGCCCGGACGGCCTCGACGACTTCCTCGGCGGCCTCGGCGTTGCGCCCGTAGTGCACGGCCACCAGCGCTCCCTCGGCGCCGAGCCGCTCGGCGATCGCCCGTCCGATCCCTCGGCTGCCGCCCGTCACCAGTGCCGTCTTCCCCGTGAGCGTGCCCATGGTCTTCCCTTCGTCCCAGACTTCTGTAGCGATGGCTACGTTTTTAGCCTACACGCATTCTTTAGCGATCGCTGTAAAATCCAGGCATGACTACGACCAAGCGCGGCAGGCCGCGGAGTTTCGACCGCGAGGTCGCACTCGTCCAGGCGACGCTGCTGTTCTGGCAGCACGGCTACGAGGGCACGTCCGTCGCCGACCTGACCGCCGCCATGGGCATCTCGCCGCCGAGCCTGTACGCGGCCTTCGGCGACAAGCGCGCCCTCTTCACCGAGGTCGTCGACCGGTACGGCAGCACCTTCGGCGCGTTCATGGGGAACGCGCTGGCCGAGGAGAGCGACGCCCGTACGGGTTTCGCCCGGATGCTGGACGAGGCGGCGGTGTCCTACACCGATCCCACGCACCCGGCGGGCTGTCTGGTCATCTCCGCGGCGACCAACTACTCCCCGGCGACCGCCGACGTCGAGCGGGACCTGCGCACCCGCAGGGCGGCGAACATCGGGTCCTTCGAGGAGCGCCTGAACGAGGCCAAGGCCCTGGGCTCGCTCCCCGCGGGCACCGACACCCGGGCCTTGGCCGTCTATTTCGCCGCGGTCGTGCAGGGCCTGTCCCAGCAGGCCCGGGACGGGGCGACCACCGAAGAACTGCGCCGCGTGGCCGCGTACGCCATGGCGGTCTGGCCCGACCCGTCCTCCTGAGGCGAGGGCCGCGCCGCCTTGTCGCCCGCCCTGAGGCGAGGGCCGCCCCTCCGCCCTGTCGCCCGCCGCCTGTCGCCCGCCGCCCCACGGTCAGCGCGCGGGCGGGTCCTCGTGCGCCCGGCACAGGCGGGCCACGACATGCGCGTACTTCTCGTCGAACCGCAACGTCCCGAAGGCGTGGTCGAGTTCGCGGTCGAGCGTCTCGCTGGCCCGGCTCCACAGCCGCACCCCGGAGTCCGTGGCCGCGACCCGGCTGGTACGCCGGTCACAGGGCCAGGCCACCCGGACCGTCCAGCCCGCGCGCTCCAGGTGGGCGAGCATCCGGCTGGCCGCCGAGACGCTCAGACCCAGCCGCCGGGCGACCCCGCCCACCGTCACCGACTCCGGATGCTCGCGGACCAGCACGCCCAAGGCCATCAACGGCCCCACACCGACCCCGTGACGGTGCGTCAGCATACGGTCCATCCGCCCCTGCAACAGGGAGAACATGGGTACGACCCGCTCCCACAACCGGGAGATGCTCTCGGTGTCCGGGGCCCGGTCGTCATCGTCGTGCGGCTCTGCCACGGCGTCGCTGTCCTCGGTCCTTCTGTCTCGGGGGGGGCGTTCCGTTTCCGTCCCCCGGTGTCGGGTCTGCGAGCGATCCCTGCCGCCGGACGTTCCGCGGCCAGGTCAGGGCAGCAGCAGGAGTTTGCCCCGCACCCCGCCGGCGGCCAGCAGTCGGTGTGCCTCGGGCGCCTCCTCGAACCCGAACCCCTCAGCGGTGCGCAGCCGAAGCTCCCCACGGTCGACCAGGGCGCCGAGCGCGGCCAGCCGCGAGCCGTCCTGCTCCACGTGGGAGACGCCGACCCTGATGCCGCGTTCCGCGACCGGCACCCGGGTGGGCACGATGGAGACCGCGCTCCCGTTCTCCCGTACCGCCCCGATCGCCCTGGGCAGGCCTGCCGTCTCCAGCAGGCCGTCGACGCCCGTCCCGGAGGCGGGCACGTCGTGCACCACCCGGTCCGCGCCCAGGGCCAGTACCTCGGCCGCGTCCCGGGCGGACCGGACCTGGGCCACCACCGTCAGCCCGCGCAGCCGGGCGAGCTGCACCGCCAGCCCACCGACCGAGCCGGCCGCGCCGGTGACCAGCAGCGAGGCACCGGCCGGCAGGGCGAGGACCTCCAGCGCCTGCCAGGCGGTGAGCCCGGCCAGCGGCAGCCCGGCCGCGGCGGACAGCGCGACCGAGGCCGGGGCGGGCGCGACGACGCCGGCCGGGAGGGCGACCGTCTCCGCGTAGGTGCCGCGTCCGGTGGCCATCTGCGCGGACATCGCGACGACGGGGTCACCGACGGCGAACCCCGTGACCTCGGCGCCCACCGCGGTGACGGTGCCCGCCACGTCCCAGCCGAGCACCATGGGCGGTCGGACGGCGCTGTGTCCGGCGTGCAGACCGGCACGGGTCTGGAGGTCGACCGGGTTGACCGCGGCCGCGGCCGTCCGGACCAGCACGCCGTCCGGTTCCGGACGGGCCGGTTCGGGTACCTCGTGGACGGCGAGCCGGTCCGGGCCGCCGTAGGTGGTCAGGACCACAGCACGCATCTGCCTGTTCGCTTTCAGGAGGGGACCAACTCGGGGACACGGGCGGGGAGCCGGTCGGTGACCGAGGCGGTGAGGGTGCGGACGGTGAGCAGCCGTACCGGGCCCCCGGCCGCCGTGAGCCGGGCCCGCCGGCCGTGCGGCACCAGCACCAACTGCCCGGCCCGCACGGAACGTTCGCCGGCGGACGTACCGAGCAGCAGGTCACCCTCCAGCACGAGGACCGCCTCCTCCACGCCGTGCTCCGGGGTCGCCGTGAGGGCCGCGCCGGGCGGGAGCCGCCAGTGCTCCACCGCCTCGCACTCGCTGTGCAGCATTCCCCGGCGCACCAGGCACGTCCACGCTCCCGCCGGACCGTCGCCCACGTCGGCGCGCACCGCCTCGGCGGTGGTCGAGATGATCACGACGCCTCCGCCCGGTGCCCGGGGAGGGCGAGGGTCACGACCAGCAGTCGCAGCGGGGTGACGGCCTCGAACGCGGTGGACGAACCGGCGGCCAGGGTGACACAGGTGTCCGGTGCCAGTTCGGCCGTGGTGCCGTCGGCGGTCGCCCGGCCCGTGCCGTCGTGCACGAAGACGGCGAGTTCCGCGTCGGGCGAGCCCAGCCGGGTCTGTTCACCCGCGTCCAGCTCGACGGACGCCACCTGGCGCAGCGGGCCGGTGAAGACGCCGTCCGTGCCGACGGTCCCTTCCCGGAAGAGGTCGTGGATGACTGCGTCGCCCATAGGGGGAACTCCCGGGTGGCTGAGATCGGCTCCGGACAGGACGGCGTCGGTGCCGGGTGCGAGTGTTTCGATGACCCACCAGTCGAGGTCGACGGCCCCGGTGTTGCCCAGCCCGTGGATGTTCCCGGGCGCCGTCAGGGCGAGCGATCCCGGTCCGACGGGATGGACGGCGCCGTTGAAGAGGAACTCCCCGTGTCCGCGCAGGACGAGGTAGATCTCCTCGGTACGGGTGTGGCGGTGCTCCCCGCTGAGTCCGCCCGGCGGGATGGAGGCCCATTCGACGGCCTCGGTCGCGGAGTCGAGCTGGCGGCGGCCCGCGAAGCACTTCCAGTGCGTGCGCCCGGCGGCGCCGTGCACGCCGTAGACCGTCGCGGCGCCGGCCACGGTCCCGATCGAGCGGAGGGCACGGGGGCGACCGCCGGCCCCGGGGGCGGTAACCGGCCGGGGGCCGGCGGCCGGTTCGGGGGCGGTAACCGGTCGGGGGCCGGCGGCCGGTTCGGAGGCGGCGGTGGTCGGTTCGGGAATGCCGGTGACCGGTTCGGAGGTGGCGGTGGCTGGTTCGGGGGTAGCGGTGGCCGGGATGGTCACCGGGAGACTCCCGAGACCAGCGTGCCGAGCGTCTCGGCCGCCGCGCCGAGTTCGGCCTCGGTGACGTCGTTGACGAACACGGCGCTGCCGATGCCGACCGGGAGCGGCAGCCGCTGCTTGCCGTCGCGGTGCCGCACGGTGTCGCGCAACGCGTCCACCAGCACCTCCGGCGTGCACAGGGGGTGCCAGGCGGGCAGCCCGAGGCGGGCCATCACCCCGAGGACGCGGTCGCGCTGGTAGGCGCTGACGAGTCCGCGGCGCTCGGCCATGACCGTGGTGAGCGCCATGTCGACGGTCACGGCCTCCCCGTGCAGCAGCGCGGGCAGCGCGTGCATCTCGATGGTCGGGCTGAACGTGTGCCCGTAGTCGACCACCCGTTCCAGGACCTTCTCCCACAGGTTGGGCTGGAGTTCCTCCAGCATCCCCTGGATCGCCCGCTCGACCACCTCGGTCGCGGGGTCCAGGTGCAGTCCGCGGGCCGCCAGCCGCTGGTCCACCGGTACGTCGGCCGGGGTGGGGCCGACGGCCGCCGGACTCTGTAGCTTGGTGCTCAGCAGATCGGCGCCGTGCTGTTCCAGCAGGTCGAACAGACGGGCGTCCTTGATCAGCGCGATCTTGAGGATCTCCGCCAGCCCGTTGCTGATGTGCCGTGCGTCGAGCGTGGCCAGGAACGACCGGTCCAGCAGGGTGCGGTCGGCCGGGAAGTAGGTGCCGAGCCGGTTCTTGTGGCCGTTGTGGTTGACGCCGGTCTTGGCGCCGACTCCGGCGTCCACCAGTCCGATCAGGGTGGTGGGGATGCGGATGAACGGGGTGGAGCGCCGGTAGAGGCTGGCGGCGAAGCCGACGATGTCCATCAGCACGCCGCCGCCGATGGCGATGACGGGTTCACGGCGGCGGTCGATGCCGAAGGCGTCGAGGGCCTCCGCCACGTGCAGCACCGCGTTCACCGACTTGTGCGTCTCGCCGTCGTCCAGCACCAGCACTCGGTGGCCGACCCCGTGGTGCTCGAAGTAGGCGCGGATCCGGTCGCCGTAGAGTTCGTCGACCACGCGGTCGGTGACGACGAAGCGCCGCTGGCCGCCACTGCTCGGGGCGTCCTCCAGGATGGTGGTGTTCTCGGGGTCGAGTAGGTTCTCGCAGGCCCGTATCTCGTACTGCACCGGGTTGCTGGTCTGCACCGACCAGTGGGTGACCGGGCTGCCCACGGCAAAAAGGCCGTCGTTGTCACGTGTGGTCCGGGTTTCCTGCTGCATCAGGCTTCCGCCTCCGACGAAGAGTCTCGGTTCGGGTTCGTCGCGAATCCGGTCGGGGCAGTTCGTTCGATGATCCGCGCCGCGAAGCCCTCAGGGCCGCGTGCGCCGGATCCGGCCACCTCACCGTGGCCTGCCCCCCGTCGCCGTGTCGACCCTGACACAACGTTTGATGCGCACGCAAGGACATGATGTGGATTTCGGTGGAGCGGGCGGCCGAAAGTCGACCCAGAGGCGTGGATAAATGCGCCTCTGTCTGCGCATATTGACCGGATGCCGAGATCCGGGATGGCTTGAAGTGGTCAACGCATGCATGCTTCCGCAAGGAATGAGGTCGTCCGCCTCGTATCGGTGCGGGGGTGCGGGGGTGCGGCGGTGCGGGGGTGCGGCGGTGCGGCGGTGCGGCGGTGCGGGGGTGCGGCGGTGCGGGGGTGCGTCCGGGCGGTGGCGCGCCGGCTGGGACGTGAAAGGCCCCCCGTTCGTTCGACGGGGGGCCTGGCCGGGCGGGGGTTACTGGTCGAGGGTCGGTGCGTACCGCAGTCGCGCGACGACCGAACTGGTCCGGCTGTCCACGGACGCCACCTCCAGGGCCATGCCGACCTCGCGGCGGAAGAGGTTGCCGATGTCCGCGACCGTGGACCGGCCGGCGTCCGTGATGCGCACCACCACGCCCCTGCGGTCCGTCCCGTGGGCCCCCTTCTGGGCGAGGCCCCGGGTCTCCAGGCGCTGGGCGGCACGGGTGGCCGAAGACTGGTTGAGACCGAGGAGCTGGGCGAGTTCGTTCATGCGGATGCCCGCCGGGTCGCCGTTGCTCAGCGCCCGCAGTGCGAGGAAGTCCGTGAGGCCCAGGTCGAAGTCCTCGGAGAGCCTGCGGTCCAGCGTCGTCCCGACCTCGGCGACGAGAACCGACAACTGGCTCCACAGTTCGACGCTGTCTTCCTTGCGCGTTCGCATGATGTCGCCTTTCGGGGTGCCCGAGGGGTCCGCCGTCCGCCGGAGGACCTTCCGGGCACGGTGAGGGAGGGGCAGGCTCGGTCCCGGGGCGGCCGGGACGGGCAGGCCGTACCCAGGGTACGAGGCGGTGGCAACCAAGGAAACCCTCCTGCCATCCGGCTTTTACATGCCCGCACAAAGAGATTCACGGTTCCTTGAACCGGTGACCTTTCGACGGCCAACTTCTGCATGGGAGAACCCCAGATGAGAGGCCATGCGGGGTGATCGTCCCAGGCTCGGTCGACGCCTTTGTTCCTTGCGCGCGCATCGACATTGCCATACTGTCGCCCTCGGCCGGCCCCTGGTCGCGAGCAGGTGGCCGCAGTCCGAGCATTCGTGTTGCCGTGCGGTGCCCAGCACCCGGCGCACCATTCCAAGGGGGAACCATGCTCAACACCGGCACGGCGTCGTCGTCCACACCGGTGCTCTCCGGCCTGCCCACGGCGCGGGCCGTGGACCACTACGCCTTCACGGTGCCGCACCTCGACGAGGCCATCGCCTACGTCACCGGTGTGCTGGGAGGCGAGCTCTGCTACCGGGAGGGGCCGGTCGAGGACCCCGTCGGCGACTGGATGACCCGCAAACTGGGCGTCCATCCCCGGGCCACGGCCCAGGTCGCGCTGGTCAGGCTCGGCCCGTACAGCAATCTGGAGCTCTTCCAGTACACCGCCCCCGGCCAGTCGGTCGCGCCGCCCGGCCCGAACGACGTGGGCGGCCACCACCTCGCCCTCGCGGTGGCGGACCCGGACCTGGCCGAGGAGCACCTGCGCCGGGCGGGCACCGTCCGCCTCGGTCCGCCCGACGCCCTCGACGGGGCCCGGCGCTGGTTCCTGACGCCCTGGGGCATGCTGCTCTCGCTGCGTGGCCCCGGGCCGCGTTCCCACGGAAGCTTCGTGCCCGGTCCGGTGCGGTACGCGAACGCCGTCCAGCGGTCGCTGGGCCTGCTCGGCGTGGAGCACGTCGGCTACACGGTCGCCGACCTGGACGCCGCCACCGCCTTCTTCACCGACGTGCTCGGAGCGGAACCGGTGGAGCACACCGAGGGTGCGACGGACGGGGCGGAGGGGCACTGGCCGCCCGGCGTCGAGCGGTCCCGGCGGACGCTGCTGCGCACCGGTCCGACCGCCAACTGCGAACTGACCCAGAGCGGGACGGGCGCGCTGCGGTCCCGGCCGCCGGGCAACAGCGACGTCGGCGGACATCATCTGGCCTTCTACGTGGACGACGTGGACGCGGCCGCCTCCTATCTCCGCGAGCAGCGGGGCGTACGGCTGATGGGCGACCCGGAGACCATCACCGAGGGCCCCATCGCGGGTGACCGCTGGCTGTACTTCAGCACCCCGATCGGCATCCAGATGGAGATCATCAACATGCCGGACGGAACGCTGCCGTACGAGACCCTGACCTCGGCCCGCCGCGCCACACCCGGCGGCCTGCGCTGGCACGACCGCCCCTGACGCCGGGCCCGACTGCCGCGCCCCCTAAGAGCAAACGTTTCTTCGTGCGACCCGGACACCCCTGACCGACCAGGGCCGGCCGCCCGGCACGGCGTCACCGCCGCCCCCCACCCGCAACCGACCCGCGGGAAACCGGGCCCCCGCCACGCCAGAACCTTCCCGGCCGGGCCGGCACCGGCCGCACCCCGCTCGACCCCGCACGGCATGCCGACGCGGGCCGACGCCGGCCCCCGGACGGACCCGGCGAGCACGCACCCAGCACGTACGGGATCCCGCGAGCGAACCCCGCACGAACGGAGTTCGCCCCCCACGGGACCCGTGTACGAACTCCGCGCGAGCGGGGCTCGCCCCGACGGGTCTCGTGTACGAACCGCGCGCGCAGTCCTCCGCGCGCCTTTCCACTGTCACCACCCCATCACCGCAAGGACTCGCTCATGTCTTCGCCCGATCTCACACCCCCCGACTCCGCCCCCACCGCCCTCGCCGCCGTCCCGGTGGGCCGGCGCGTGCACCGTCGGACGTTTCTCTCCGGCACCGCCGCCGCGGGAGGTGCGCTCGCGGTCACCGCGGCCGGTCTGACGCCCGCCGTCGCGGCCGGGACGGACCACCCGGCAGCCCCCGCCACCGCGGACCCGGTGCCCGTCACCGTGCGCCCGGCGGACCGGCGCTACGCCGACCTGCGGCGCGGTACGAACCAGCGCTGGGTCGGCAGCCCGGACCGGATCGTGCTGGCCACCTCCACGGCCGACGTGGTACGGACCGTGCAGCAGGCGGCCGACTCCGGCAGGCGACTGGCCGTCCGCAGCGGCGGCCACTGCTACGAGAACTTCACCACCGACCAGGACATCACCGTCGTCCTCGACCTCTCCCGGATGGACGAGATCTCCTACGACACGCGGCGCCGGGCGTTCTCGGTCCGGCCCGGCGCCCAACTCGGCCGCGTCTACGACCGCCTCTACAAGGGCTGGGGCGTCTACCTCCCGGCCGGCAACTGCCCGACCGTCGCGGCCGGGGGACACATCCAGGGCGGCGGCTACGGTGCCATGAGCCGGCGCGACGGACTCGCGGTCGACCACCTCTACGGCATCGAGGTCGTGGTCGTCGACGCGGACGGCACCGCCCGCGCGGTCACCGCGACCCGCGAACCCGGCGACCCCAACCGGGAGCTGTGGTGGGCCCACACCGGAGGCGGTGGCGGCAACTTCGGTGTGGTCACCCGCTACTGGCTGCGCTCCCCGGACGCCACCGGCAGCGATCCCGCCGCCCAACTCCCCACGCCCCCGCGCGAGGTATGGCTCAGCGAGGTCGCCTGGCCCTGGGAACAGCTGACCGAGGCCCGTTTCACCCGGCTGATGTGGAACCACGGCGACTGGCACACCCGCAACAGCGCGCCGGACTCCCCCTACACGGCCCTGTTCAGCCAGCTCAAGCCCTTCCACAAGTCGGCCGGCGCGGTCGTGCTCGACTCGTTGATCGACGCCGGTGTCCCCGGCGCCGAACGGCTGCTCCAGAACTACGTGTCCGAGGTCGGTGCCGGGGTCGGCGTCACGCCGGAGGTCCGTCAGTACCGGCGGGTGCCGTGGCTGCACGCCACCCAGTGGCCGGGCTTCACCGGTCCGGACCCCACGGTCAGGTTCAAGGGCAAGTCCGTCTACGCCCGGCGCACCTACACCGACGCCCAGATCGCCGCCGCGTACCGGCACCTGACCCGCGACGACTTCCACAACCCGGGCGCGCTGCTCATGATCGCCTCGTACGGCGGCAACGTGAACCGGGTCGCCCCCGACGACACGGCGGTGCCGCAGCGCGACTCCGTGCTCAAGTACCAGGTCGTCTCGCTGTGGAACGACGCGGCCGACGACGAGGCCAACATCGCCTGGGTCCGGGAGTGCTACCGGGACATGTTCGCCGCCACCGGCGGTGTGCCGGTGCCGAACGAGACCAACGACGGCTGCTTCGTCAACTACGCCGACGTCGACCTCGCCGATCCCCGCTGGAACACCTCGGGCGTGCCGTGGCACGACCTCTACTACAAGGACGGCTACCGGCGGCTCCAGAAGGTGAAGGCCGCCTGGGACCCCACCGGGTTCTTCCGGCACGCGCAGTCGGTGCGGCCCGCGTGACCCCGTCCACCCCAGCCCGCTCTCACACACCGAGGTGATCCTCGTGTCCACTGCTCCCGCCGAATCCGCCGAATCCGCCGAATCCGCCGAATCCGCCGAATCCGCCGAATCCGCCGAATCCGCCGAATCCGTCGGCGGCGGATCAACCGCCTCCGCCGTGCCGGGGCGCGCGTCCCGGCTGCCCTCGCTCACCGGGATGCGGTTCTTCGCCGCCTTCCTGGTCTTCCTGTTCCACCTGTCGCTGCTCGACGCCTACTCCACCACCGGCGAGGGCCACGGCCCGTTCGCCGCCGCCCTGAAGAACGGCGGCTGGGCCGGTGTCACCTTCTTCTTCATCCTCAGCGGCTTCGTCCTGACCTGGTCGGCCAGGGACAACGACACCTCCCGCGCGTTCTGGGGCCGTCGGCTGGTCAAGATCTACCCCAACCACGTCGTCACCTTCTTCCTCGCGCTGGCCTCCTACGCCTACGTGTCGGCCACCTGGGGGCGGGGCATCCCCAACTTCCTGCTGCTACAGGCCTGGATACCGCGTGACGACGTGTTCTTCAGCATCAACAACCCCAGTTGGTCGCTCTCCTGCGAACTCGTCTTCTACCTGCTCTTCCCGGCTCTGAACCGCGCGGTCCGCCGGATCCGCCCCGAACGGCTGTGGTGGTGGGCCGCCGGGACCGGTGCGGCGATCGTGCTGCTGCCGCTGGTCGTGCAACTGCTGCCGGCCGGGCAGACGTTCGGGCCGCACCACGCCAACTCGCCGCTGTACGGGCACTCGATCACCCAGATGTGGCTCGTGTACATCTTCCCGCCGGTCCGGGTGCTCGACTTCCTGCTCGGCATCCTGATGGCGCGGATCGTGCTGGCGGGCCGGTGGGCCGGACCGGGGGTGCTGCCGGCCCTGGCGCTCACGGTGGCGGCGTACGCGGCGAGCCTGTACGTCCCCTTCCTCTTCTCCCTGAACGCCGTCGTCGTGGTCCCGTTCGCCCTGCTGATCTCCGCCGCCGCGGCACGGGACGCGCAGGGCCGGGGGACCGCGGTGAGCGGACGCGTCTGGGTGTGGCTGGGCGAGGTGTCGTTCGCCTTCTACCTGGTGCACCAGATCCTGCTGTCCGTCACGCAGGAACGGTTCGGCTTCCGGACGGCCCACTCGCCGGCCGAGGCCGTCGGTGTGGCCGCCCTCGTGGCCGCGGTGAGCCTGCTGCTGGCCTGGCTGCTGTACGTCGGCGTCGAGCGGCCCGCGGTACGGGCCTGGGCGCGCCGCGCCCGGACGGCGCGGCAGACGTCCGCCACGGCGACTTCGGACGCCTCCCGGCCGCCGCGGGACGACAGCGACCGCGCCGTCACCGTCGGCACGACCTGACCCGCGCCGACAAGGAGGCCGCCACCATGCCGCTGCCCGTCTTCGCGATGATGCTCTGCACCTTCTGCATCGGCACCGCCGAGAGCGTCGTCGCCGGCATCCTGCCCGCGATCGCGCGGGACGCCGGTGTCTCGCTGACCGCCGTCGGCATGCTCATCAGCGTGTACGCCCTCGCGGTGGTGCTGCTCGGCCCGTTCGTCACGGCGGTCACGGCACGGTTCCGCCGGAGTCTGCTGATGCCCGGCATGATGGGCGTGTTCGTCCTCGGCAACGCGCTCGCCGCGCTCGCCCCCGGTTTCGGCTGGCTCGTCGCCGGCCGGGTGACGAGCGCGGTGGTGCACTCCACGCTCATCGCCGCCTTCGTCGCGACGGCACGGGACATGGCGCCCGCGGACCGCAGGGCCGCCTGGGGGGCCAAGGTCACCCTCGGCATCGGACTGTCCAGCATCGCCGGTGTCCCGGCCGGCACCCTGATCGGGAACGCCTTCGGCTGGCGCGCCACCTTCTGGGCGCTGGCCGCGCTGAGCCTGGCCGCCGCGCTGCTGCTGACACTGAGCACGGTGCCCGACGCCCCACCGCCGGCCGCCGCCCCTGCGGCGACCGTCCCGCACGGGGAGACGGCGGACGGCGGACCGCACGGCGGGGCTGCGGACGGCGGACCGCACGGCGGGGCTGCGGATCGTGGCGCGCGCGGGTGGTTCGGCGCGGCGGACCGTGGAGCGCGCGGGTGGTTCGGCGCGGCGGGGCCGATGCTGCTCGTCGCCCTGGTGATCGTGCTCGGCACGGGAGGGGTGTTCGCTCTCTACACGTACGCCTCGCCGTACCTCACCGGGTCCGCGGGTTTCGCGCCGCGGGCCGTCACCGTGCTGCTCCTGCTCTACGGTGCCGGCGGCATCGCCGGCAACACGGTCGGCGGCCGGGCCGCCGACCGCTTCCCCCGCCGGACCGTGCTCGTGACACTGGGCGCGGCCACGGCCGGCCTGCTGCTGCTCGGCCTGCCGGTCACCGGGAAGTGGGCCGTGGCCGGTCTGTTCTGCCTGCTGGGAGCCGCCTACTTCGCCACCATCCCGGCCCTCAACACGCAGATGGTGGCCGCGGCCGGTCCGTCGTCGCCGACCATGGCGCTGACCGTCAACAACTCGGCGTTCTGCGTCGGTATCGCGCTCGGCAGCTGGCTCGGCGGGGTCCTGCTGGCACACGGCCGTGCCGTGCCCTCCGTGGCCGCGGCCGGTGCCGCCCTGACCGCGGCCGCCCTGCTGCTCGCCCTGGCCACGCCGGGCCGCCGGCGTCGGAGCGGGGCAGCGGACCGGGAACAGGACGGGGCCGTGCGCCCGGGGCGGTCGGACCCGGCCGTCACGGGCCGCCCTCGCTGACTGTCACGCGCGGTTACCATGGTCACTTCACGCCGGGGACCGGAAGGGAGGGGCGGACATGCTGAGAGAGGTCACGGCGACTCGCTACGTCGCGCCCCTGCACTCCGGCGGCTCCGTGCCCGGGGTCGTCGAGGCGGACGATCTGGGGACGTACGTCGTGAAGTTCACCGGGTCCGCGCAGGGGCGCAAGGCGCTGGTCGCCGAGGTCATCGTGGGGGAGCTGGCGCGAGCGCTCGGGCTGCGCTTCCCCGAGCTGGTGACGGTGCGCTTCGACCCCGCCATCGCCGCGCACGAGCCGCACCAGGAGGTGCGCGAACTGCACGCGGCCAGCGCCGGAGTGAACCTCGGCATGGACTTCCTGCCCGGTGCGAAGGACTTCACCCCGGAGATCGCCGAGGTCTTCCCCGTGGACCCGGTGGAGGCGGGCCGGATCGTCTGGCTGGACGCCCTCACCGTCAACGTCGACCGTACGGTGCACAGCTCCAACCTCATGGTCTGGCCGACCCTCGGCGTCGCGCCGCCGCGCCTGTGGCTCATCGACCACGGCGCCGCCCTCGTCTTCCACCACCGCTGGGACACCTCGACGCCGGAGAAGGCGTACGACTTCCGCCACCACGCCCTCGGCCGGTACGGCCCCGACACCCGGGCGGCCGACGCCGAACTCGCGCCGAGGGTGACCGAGCGGCTGCTCAGGGACATCCTCGACGAGGTGCCGGACGCCTGGCTCACCGACTCCGACGCCGGTTTCGGCACCCCCGACGAGACCCGCGAGGCCTACGTCGGCTACCTGCTGGCACGGGCGCGGAGCTCGGCCGGCTGGCTCCCCACCGACTTCCCGGGCCGCGACCAGCTCGCGTCCGAGGAGGCCGCCCGCGCGGCCAGGAGCCGGCAGGGCCGCCCGGCCTGGCTGAAGCAGGTGCCCGACCTGCACGGAAAACCCGCGGCCCAACAGGATTGGTCGGTGCACCTCGGATGAACGACAGCCGGCGCGTCGAGATCGAGTACTGCACCCGGTGCCGCTGGCTGCCGAGGGCGGCCTGGCTGGCGCAGGAGCTGCTGACCACGTTCGAGACCGAGCTGACCGAACTGGCGCTCAGGCCCGGCAAGGGCGGCGTCTTCGTCGTCCGGGTCGGTGACGAGGTGGTGTGGGACCGGCGCGAACAGGGTTTCCCCGAGCCCACGGCCGTCAAGCAGGCCGTACGCGACCGAGTGGCCCCGGGGAAGCCCCTGGGCCACTCGGACGGACCTGCCGTTCCCTAGCCCCTGAGGCGCTGGTACGCGGGCAGGGTCAGGAAGTCCGCGTAGTCCTCGTCGAGCGAGACCTGGAGCAGCAGGTCGTGGGCCTGCTGCCAGTGGCCCGCCGCGAAGGCCTCCTCGCCGATCTCGGCGCGGACCGCGGCGAGTTCGTCGGCGGCGATCTTGCGGGCCAGCTCCGGGGTGGCCTTCTCGCCGTTCTCGAACTCGACACCCGCGTTGATCCACTGCCAGATCTGGGAGCGGGAGATCTCAGCGGTCGCGGCGTCCTCCATGAGGTTGAAGATGGCCACCGCGCCGAGTCCGCGCAGCCACGCCTCGATGTAACGGATGCCCACCTGGACGGCGTTGACCAGACCGGGGTAGGTCGGCCTGGCGCCCAGCGTGTCGATCGCGATCAGGTCGGCGGCCTCGACGTGGACGTCCTCACGCAGCCGGTCCTTCTGGTTCGGCTTCTCGCCGAGGACCCGGTCGAACGACTCCAGGGCGATCGGGACCAGGTCGGGGTGGGCGACCCAGGATCCGTCGAAACCGTCGTTCGCCTCGCGGTCCTTGTCGGCGCGGACCTTCTCGAAGGCCACCTTGTTGACCTCGGCGTCCCGGCGGGACGGGATGAAGGCCGCCATGCCGCCGATCGCGTGCGCCCCGCGCTTGTGGCAGGTGCGGACGAGGAGTTCGGTGTAGGCCCGCATGAACGGGGCGGTCATCGTCACCGCGTTGCGGTCGGGAAGGACGAACTTCGGGCCGCCGTCACGGAAGTTCTTGATGATGGAGAACAGGTAGTCCCAGCGGCCGGCGTTCAACCCCGAGGCGTGGTCGCGCAGTTCGTAGAGGATCTCCTCCATCTCGTACGCGGCCGTGATCGTCTCGATGAGCACGGTGGCGCGGACGGTGCCCTGCGGGATGCCGAGGTGGTCCTGCGCGAACACGAACACGTCGTTCCACAGCCGGGCTTCGAGGTGCGACTCGGTCTTCGGGAGGTAGAAGTACGGTCCCTTGCCGAGGTCGAGCAGCCGCCGGGCGTTGTGGAAGAAGTAGAGCCCGAAGTCCACGAACGCGCCGGGCACCGGCTCGCCGTCGACCTCGATGTGCCGCTCGTCCAGATGCCAGCCGCGCGGCCGCATGACGACCGTGGCCAGCTCCTCGTCCGGACGCAGGGCGTACGACTTGCCGCTCGCCGGGTCCGTGAAGTCGATGTTCCGGGTGTAGGCGTCGATCAGGTTCAGCTGGCCCAGGACGACGTTCTCCCAGGTCGGCGCGGAAGCGTCCTCGAAGTCCGCGAGCCAGACCCTGGCGCCCGAGTTGAGGGCGTTGATGGTCATCTTGCGGTCGGTGGGTCCGGTGATCTCGACCCGCCGGTCGTTCAGGGCGGCGGGGGAGGGCGCCACCCGCCAGGACTCGTCCGCGCGGATCGCGGCGGTCTCCGGGAGGAAGTCGAGCGTCGAGGTGCGGGCGATCTCGGCGCGGCGCTCGGCGCGGCGGGCGAGGAGTTCGGCACGGCGCGGCGAGAACCGCCGGTGCAGCTCGGCGACGAAGGCGAGCGCCGCGTCGGTGAGGACCTCCTCCTGCCGGGGCAGGGGCGTGGCGTCGACGATGGCCGGCGGAGACGGCGCTGGTGCGGACATGAGCTGTCACTTCCTTCAGCGGTGGCACCGGGTGCCAGTCGTTCCGGGTGGAGCGAAGCACACCCGATCAGGGGCCGGGTGCTTCTGATCAGTGGATACTAGTTTCCTCATTGTGGAAGTTCAATGGTTTGTTGATGTCGAGATTCTTCGAGTCGAGCGAAGGTGGCGCTCGGTGCCGCCCCGTTCACTCAAGGTGGCTCAGGTCGGCCTCGGTGTCGATGTCGTACGGCGCCGCGACGTCCCCGCACTCGACGAGCGCGATCGCCGCCTCGTGGGCCTTGAGGTAGGCGCGGGCGCCCCGGTCCCCGGTCGCGGTCGCGGCGATCCCGGCCCAGTGTCCGGCGCCGAACAGCACGGGATGCCCGCGCACCCCGTGGTAGGCCGCCGACACCAGCGACGACTCGTCCCGGAACGCGGCGGCGACCCGCGCCACCGCGGCCGCCCCGATCCCCGGCTGGTCCACCAGCGCCACCAGTACGGCGCGTACCCCGGTCCCGGCCAGTGACTCCAGCCCCACCCGCAGCGAGGACCCCATGCCCGCCGCCCAGTCCGGGTTCTCCACCACCACGCAGCCGTCGAGCGCGGCCCGCTCCCGGACGTCGTGCGCACGGGCCCCCAGCACCACGTGGACCGGCCCGCAGCCGCCCGCGCGCAGCTCGCCGGCCGCGTACTCCACCAGGGGCCGTCCCCGGTGCGTCAGCAGCGCCTTGGGCCGTCCGCCGAGCCGTCTGCCGCCGCCGGCGGCGAGCAGCAGCCCGGCGATCTGGTGATGCGTGTCTGTCATGCGTCCTGCATACCCGACAGCGGGTCGGACGGCCGGTTCCGCGGGGCTGAATTTCGGTCCGCGCTGTAGCGCTTTCCGCGCGGAAGGGCGTTTACTGACCCGCGTCCCCAGGCGCCCGACCAGCGCCACGGGACACCTGGTGAGGGGGGAGAGCTGTGTTGCGGAGCTTGGGACAGAGGCCAGTGACCGGCAGCGACGAGGATCCGAGGATCACGGAACTACGCACGGCGGTCTCCCGGCTGCGCCGCGAACTGGCCGCGCACCCGGCCGAGTTCCCGGACCGCGCGATAGCCGAGGACGAACTGGCGGCCCTGGCGGCGATGGCCACGGGCGGCATCCCGGAGATCCCCCGCCTGCGCAGCTCCCTGTTACTGATCGCGGGAGCGATCGGCTCGGTCAGCGCGCTGTCACGCGGCCTGTCCGGTGTTCGCCAGGCGGTCGACCTGTTCGGCGAGACGCCGCGACCGTGAGCGCCCCGAAAGGGCGCTGGGGGTGCCCCGGCCCGAAGGCCGGGGGAGGAACCGGGCGGCGACCAGCCGCAGTGCGACCCGCACCCGCCGACGGGCAGCGCGCGCCCATCCTCAGGCCCCTGAGTTCACCAGCGCCTCGGACAGCTCGACAGCCACCTGCTGCAACACCGGCACGATCTTCTCCGTCGCCGCCTCGGTGACCCGCCCCGCGGGTCCGGAGATCGAAATGGCCGCGGCGGTGGGCGAGTCCGGCACGGACACCGCCAGGCACCGCACCCCCACCTCCTGCTCGTTGTCGTCCACGGCGTACCCGAGCCGCCGCACCTCGTCCAAGGCGCCGAGGAACCCCTCAGGAGTGGTGATCGTCTTCTCGGTCGCGGCCGGCATCCCGGTCCGCGCGAGCAGCGCCCGCACCTCGGCGTCCGGCACCCCCGCGAGCAACGCCTTGCCCACCCCGGTCGAGTGCGGCAGCACCCGCCGCCCCACCTCCGTGAACATCCGCATCGAGTGCTTGGACGGCACCTGCGCCACGTACACGATCTCGTCGCCGTCGAGCAGCGCCATGTTCGCCGTCTCCCCGGTCTCCTCGACCAGCCGTGCGAGGTACGGCCGCGCCCAGGTGCCCAGCAGCCGCGACGCCGACTCCCCGAGCCGGATCAGCCGGGGACCGAGTGCGTACCGCCGGTTCGGCTGCTGCCGTACGTAGCCACAGGCGACCAGCGTCCGCATCAGCCGGTGGATCGTCGGCAACGGCAGCCCGCTGCTCGCGGACAGCTCGCTCAGGCCGACCTCGCCGCCCGCGTCCGCCATCCGCTCCAGCAGATCGAAGGCGCGCTCGAGGGACTGGACCCCGCCGCCGTTTGACTTGGCGGAGCCGGAGGTGCTGGCGCTGGACGTCGGCACGGCGCGTTCCTTTCGGGACTGACGGGAAGAGCAGAAGCCTACCCGGCTGCCGGTTGACTCCCTGGTTGTACGTAGCTACGTTCTGCTTGCCGGAATTGTAATTCCGCCTTGTGGAAACGTCCAGAGTGGACGCTCGGGGCGCCCTGGATCGCGGTGTGCCCTTGACGGCGCGGGGGCGGGAGTGAAGACTCCTTCAACAGAACGTTGAATTCCGTTACGTGGGTGTAAATCCCGTTTCCCGGAAGTAAAACGGCGGCAGAGAGAGGGGTCCGGGTGTCCGACGCTGAACTGGTGCTGCGCTCGACGCGCGTCATCACCCCCGAGGGGACACGGGCCGCCTCGGTCGCCGTGTCCGCCGGGACGATCACGGCCGTACTGCCCCACGACGCCCCGCTCCCGCAGGGCGCCCGCCTGGAGGACCTCGGCGACGACGTCCTGCTGCCCGGCCTGGTCGACACCCACGTGCACGTGAACGACCCGGGCCGCACCGAGTGGGAGGGCTTCTGGACCGCCACCCGCGCGGCGGCGGCCGGCGGCATCACCACCCTCGTCGACATGCCCCTCAACTCCCTCCCGCCGACCACCACGGTCGACCACCTCCGGGTCAAGCAGGCCGTCGCCGCCGACAAGGCGCACATCGACGTCGGTTTCTGGGGCGGTGCGCTGCCGGACAACGTCAAGGACCTGCGCCCGCTGCACGAGGCCGGCGTCTTCGGCTTCAAGGCGTTCCTGTCACCCTCCGGCGTCGACGAGTTCCCGCACCTCGACCAGGAGCGGCTCGCCCGGTCGCTGGCGGAGGTCACCTCCTTCGGCGGCCTGCTGATCGTGCACGCGGAGGACCCGCGCCACCTGGCGGCCGCCCCGCAGCACGGCGGCCCGAAGTACGCCGACTTCCTGGCCTCCCGCCCGCGCGGCGCGGAGGACACCGCGATCGCCCAGCTGATCGCCCAGGCGAAACGCCTCGACGCGCGCGTGCACGTCCTGCACCTGTCCTCGTCCGACGCGCTGCCACTGATCGCCCAGGCGAAACGGGACGGCGTACGGATCACCGTCGAGACCTGCCCGCACTACCTCACCCTCACCGCGGAGGAGGTCCCGGACGGCGCCAGCGAGTTCAAGTGCTGCCCGCCCATCCGGGAGGCGGCCAACCAGGACCTGCTCTGGCGGGCGCTGGCGGACGGCACGATCGACTGCGTGGTCACCGACCACTCACCGTCCACGGCCGACCTGAAGACCGCCGACTTCGCGACCGCGTGGGGCGGTATCTCCGGCCTCCAGCTCAGCCTCGCCGCGGTCTGGACCGAGGCCCGCAGGCGCGGTCACGGTCTGGAGGACGTGGTCCGCTGGATGTCGGCGCGGACGGCGGCGCTCGTCGGCCTCGACGGCCGCAAAGGGGCCGTCGCGGTGGGCCGGGACGCCGACTTCGCGGTCCTCGCGCCGGACGAGGCCTTCACCGTGGACCCGGCGGGGCTGCACCACCGCAACCGGGTCACCGCGTACGCGGGCAGGACCCTGTACGGCGTCGTGAGATCGACCTGGCTGCGCGGCGAACGCATCCTCGCGGACGGCGAGTTCACCGCCCCCAGGGGCCGCCTCCTCACCCGCACCCCCTGATCCCCATGTCATCCGCACCCGCACCGGCCGACACCCCGAAAGGAAGACCTTCTTTGACGGCGATCCCGACCTTCACCGGCGACGCGCATCCCTACTCCGGCGGCGACCCGTACGCGGACTACCGCACCGCCGACTTCCCCTTCACGCAGTACGTCGACCTCGCCGACCGGCGGCTCGGCGCCGGGGTCGTCGCCGCCAACGACGAGTTCTTCGCCCAGCGGGAGAACCTGCTGGTGGCCGGGCGGGCCGAGTTCGACCCCGAGCACTTCGGGCACAAGGGCAAGGTCATGGACGGCTGGGAGACCCGCCGCAGGCGCGGCGTCTCGGCCGAGCACCCCTGGCCGGCGGCCGAGGACCACGACTGGGCGCTGGTACGCCTCGGTGCCCCCGGCGTGGTCCGCGGGATCGTCGTCGACACGGCCCACTTCCGAGGGAACTACCCGCAGGCGGTGTCGGTCGAGGGCACGTCGGTGGCCGGAGCGCCGTCCCCCGCGGAACTCCTCGGCGACGACGTGAAGTGGACGACGCTCGTCCCCCGCACCCCCGTCGGCGGCCACGCGGCGAACGGCTTCGCCGTCTCCGTCGAACAGCGCTTCACGCACCTGCGTGTCAACCAGCACCCGGACGGCGGCATCGCGCGCCTGCGCGTGTACGGCGAAGTCGTGCCGGATCCCGGGTGGCTGGCCGTGCTCGGCACCTTCGACGTGGCCGCGCTGGAGAACGGCGGCCGGGTCGAGGACGCCTCGAACCTCTTCTACTCACCGGCCACCAACACCATCCAGCCGGGCCGCTCCCGCAAGATGGACGACGGCTGGGAGACGCGCCGCCGTCGCGACCAGGGCCACGACTGGATCCGCTACCGGTTGGTGACCCAGTCCCGGATCCGTGCGCTGGAGATCGACACGGCCTACCTGAAGGGCAACAGCGCGGGCTGGGCCTCGGTGTCGGTGCGGGACGGCGAGAACGGCGCCTGGACGGAGATCCTCCCGCGCACCCGGCTCCAGCCCGACACGAACCACCGGTTCGTACTGGCCTCTCCCGCCGTCGGCACGCACGCGCGCGTGGACATCTTCCCGGACGGCGGGATCTCGCGGCTGCGGTTGTTCGGCTCGCCGACGGAGGCAGGGGCGGCGGCGCTCGCCGTCGGGTACCGCGGACTGTCCTGACCGGCCGGAGGGAACCGGGGGGCCGTCGGCTACGTTCTTCACCCGTGACCCTTCAGCAAGAGATCGTCGGCAACGCCATGCAGATGGCGGTCGTCAACCTTCAGCCCGGCCAGACCGTCTACTGCGAGGCCGGCAAGTTCCTGTTCAAGACGACGAACGTGACCATGGAGACGCGGCTGAGCGGCCCGTCGGGCAACGGCGGCCAGCCGCAGGGCGGTGGCGGCGGCATGGGCGGCATGCTGCGCCAGGCCATGGGCACCGCCATGCAGGTCGGCCAGCGCATGCTCGCCGGTGAGTCCCTGGCGTTCCAGTACTTCACCTCCCAGGGCGGCGAGGGCACCGTCGGCTTCGCGGGCGTGCTCCCCGGCGAGATGCGCGCGCTGGAACTCGACGGCACGCGCGCGTGGTTCGCGGAGAAGGACGCCTTCGTCGCCGCGGAGTCCAGCGTCGAGTTCGGCATCGCCTTCGCCGGCGGCCGCACCGGCATGAGCGGCGGCGAGGGCTTCGTGCTGGAGAAGTTCACCGGCCGCGGCACGGTGATCATCGCCGGCGCGGGCAACTTCATCGACCTCAATCCCGCCGACTTCGGCGGCCGTATCGAGGTCGACACGGGCTGTGTCGTCGCCTTCGAGGAGGGCATCCAGTACGGCGTCCAGCGCGTCGGCGGCCTCAACCGCCAGGGCCTGATGAACGCCGTCTTCGGCGGCGAGGGCCTCTCCCTGGCCACCCTGGAGGGCAACGGCCGGGTGATCCTTCAGTCCCTCACCATCGAGGGCCTCGCCAACGCCCTGAAGAAGGCCCAGGGCGGCGACAAGCAGGGCCCGACCGGCGGGCTGTTCTCGACGCACGCGGGATGAGCCCTGCCGAAAGTTGTGGCAGCAGGCGCGGAACGCCCGGTCGCAAGTTAACTCCCTGAAAACGAAAGGGACTTGGCGGGAAAATCTTCGGGCTTGTCATTGACATGCCACTGTCTACGCGCGTCATCATGGAGCCATGAGATTCCCCCCACGAATCACCCGCATCGGCGTCGCGGGCGCCCTGTTGTCCGCGCTCGTCGTCGGCGGCACCGTCACCGCCACCACGGCGGACGCCGCCGCCACCTCCGTCGGCAGCATCTGCTACAGCGACCTGCCGTCGCAGGCGTACGACACGCTCGACCTGATCGCGTCGGGCGGCCCGTTCCCGTACTCGCAGGACGGCACCGTCTTCCGCAACTCGGAGGGCGTCCTGCCGAGCCAGCCCAGCGGGTACTACCACGAGTACACCGTGAAGACCCCCGGCTCCTCCACGCGCGGCGCACGACGCATCGTGACGGGCGAGGAGACCGACGAGGACTACTACACGGCGGACCACTACGTCACGTTCGACCTGATCGACTTCGGCTGCTGAGACGCTGACCGAACCGACCGGCCGAACCCCAGGAACGGCGCGACCAGCCGGAGTCCCGGTCCGCGTTCAGCCGGACCTCCGGCTCACCGCGACGGCGATCAGCGCGCACGCCGGCACGATCAGCGCGCTCGCGTACTCGCTGTAGCCGTCGACAGCACTGCCGGCAGTTGTCCCACGGCACGACCCTCGCCCCGCGGCCTCCCCCCATGCCATCGGCCGCGGGGCGAGTCGTGGCCGCCGGAAGGCTGCGCCCACGTCCGCCCGGTACACCCGAAGTCCACACGACGGCGACTTCGGTCGACGATCCCGCGCGACAGGCTGTCCCGTGGACCGGGCCTGCGTAGATTTGCCGACCGTGAGCGGTGACATTCCAGTACGGACGTTCGAGGGCCGGCGGTGGCTCTTCCCGTCCTCCGTCCTCCATGAGCTCGACCCCGATCCCGACGCCGCAGGACGGCGCCCCCGCCGTACCGCGCGGGACTGGCTCGTCGACTTCAGCTGCTTCCTGCTGGCCGTCCTCGTGGGCGCGGCCGGCGCGAACACCGTCCGGCACGAGACGGGCCTCCCGCACGCCTGGGCCGTCGCCGACCAGCTGATCGGCGGCCTCGCCTGCGTCGCGGTCTGGCTGCGCCGCCGCCGGCCCCTGGGGCTGGCCCTGGCGATGATCCCGGTCAGCTTCGTCTCCGCCACCGCGGGCGGCGCCTCCATGGTCGCCCTGTTCACGCTGGCCGTGCACCGCCCGTTCCGGCACCTGGCCTGGATCACCGCCGTGAACCTCGCGCTGGTCCCGCTCTTCTACTGGCTGCGGCCCGACCCCGACCTGCCCTACCTGGTGGTCGTCGTGCTCGCCTCGCTGCTGACCCTGCTGGTGGCCTGCCTCGGCATGTTCGTCCGCACCAAACGGCAGCTCGTGCTCACCCTGCGGGACCGGGCGCGGCGCGCCGAGACCGAGGCCGGGCTGCGCGCCGAACGGGCCCAGCGGCTGGCCCGGGAGGCCATCGCGCGCGAGATGCACGACGTCCTCGCCCACCGGCTCACCCTGCTCAGCGTGCACGCCGGCGCCCTGGAGTTCCGGCCCGACGCGTCCCGGGAGGAGATCGCCCGGGCGGCCGGTGTGATCCGGGAGAGCTCCCACGAGGCCCTTCAGGACCTGCGCGAGATCATCGGGGTGCTGCGCGCGGCCGACGGCGACGAGGCGGGTGGCCGGCCGCAGCCCACGCTCGCCGGTCTGGCCGCGCTCGTCACAGAGTCCCGCCAGGCCGGTATGAAGGTCACCCTGGACAACCACGTGGACGACCCGGCGGCCGTGCCCGCCTCCGTCGGCCGCACCGCCTACCGCATCGCCCAGGAGGGCCTCACCAACGCCCGCAAGCACGCCCCCGGCGCCGAGGTCACCGTCCGTGTCACCGGTGCCCCCGGCGACGGCCTGGACATCACCGTGCACAACCCCGCCCCCGAGGCCGAGGCGCCCCCCGTCCCCGGCTCCGGCCAGGGCCTGATCGGCCTCACCGAACGGGCGACGCTGGCCGGCGGACGGCTGGAGCACCGGGTCACCGGCACCGGCGGCTTCGAGGTCCGGGCCTGGCTCCCCTGGACCGCCACCTGACCGACCCGGCCGAGCGGGCCTGCGCCGCGGTGCGAGCTCGCGCGCTGCCGAGCGGGCGGGCGCGCTGCCCGGCGGGCTTGTGCCGCTGTGCGAGCCCGTGTGCTGCCGAGCGGGCCCGCGTGCCGCCCAGCGGACCTGTGCCGCTGTGCGAGCCCGTGCGCTGCCGAGCGGGCCTGTGCGCTGCCGGGCGGGCCCGTGCGCTGCCGGGCGGGCCTGTGCGCTGCCGAGCGGGTCCGTGCTGTCGTACCGACGTGATTACGTAGGTGTCATGATCCCCATCAGACTGCTGCTCGTGGACGACGACCCGCTGGTGCGGGCGGGGCTGGCCCTCATGATCGGCGGGGCCGAGGACATCGAGATCGTCGGAGAGGCCGCCGACGGCGGCGAGGTCGAGGCGCTCGTCGACCGCACCCGGCCGGACGTCGTCCTGATGGACATCCGGATGCCGGCCGTGGACGGGCTCACCGCCACCGAGCTGGTGCGCGCCCGCGCCGACGCCCCGCAGGTGATCGTCCTGACCACCTTCCACGCCGACGAACAGGTGCTGCACGCCCTGCGCGCGGGGGCCGCCGGGTTCGTCCTCAAGGACACCCCGCCCGACCGGATCGTCGACGCGGTGCGCCGGGTCGCGGCCGGCGACCCCGTGCTGTCGCCCGCCGTCACCCGGCAGCTGATGCGGCACGCGGCCGGCACCCGGGCCGACACCCGCCGGACCCGCGCGCGGGCCCGGCTCGCCGCCCTCAACGACCGCGAGCGCGAGGTCGCCGTCGCGGTCGGCCGGGGCCTCGCCAACGCCGAGATCGCCACCGGCCTGTTCATGAGCGTCGCCACCGTCAAGACCCACGTCTCGCGCATCCTGGCCAAGCTCGGCCTCAACAACCGCGTACAGATCGCCCTGCTGGCGTACGACGCGGGACTGCTGGAGGAGTAGGGGCACCAACCGGGAGGCCCGTGCGTTCTCCTGGTACGGGACGGCCTCGGGGACCGCCTGAAGGGGGGAGCGACGGCATGCAGGTGACCGATCTCGGCGAGTACGGCGACAGTCTGCGCACCGATCCGCACACGGTGTACGCGCACCTGCGCGAGCGCGGCCCGGTGCACCGGGTCCGGTGGCCGCTGCCGGAGGGCCAGTACCACGAGACCTGGCTGGTCGTCGGGTACGAGGAGGCGCGCGCGGCGCTGGCCGACCCGGGGCTCGCCAAGGACACCGCGAGAACCGGGTTCACCTTCCTCGACGAGGAGCTGATCGGCAAGCACCTGCTGGCCGCCGACCCGCCCCAGCACACCAGACTGCGCGGGCTCGTCACCCGCGCGTTCACCGCCCGCCGGGTGGCGGGACTGGAGCCGAGGATCCAGGAGATCACCGACCGCCTGCTCGACGAGATGCTGCCGCGCGGCCGTGCCGACCTCATAGACGCCCTCGCCTACCCGCTGCCCATCACGGTGATCAGCGAACTGCTCGGCGTCCCCGAACTCGACCGCGCCCGGTTCCGCAAGCTCTCCAACGAGGCGATCACGTCCAGCCGTCCGGGCAGCGAGTACGACGCGTTCGTCGCGCTCGCCGACTACCTGGCGGAGCTCATCGAGGACAAGCGGTGCGCGGGCCCGAGCGGGGACCTGCTGAGCGACCTGCTGCGCACCACCGCCGAGGACGGCGACCGGCTCTCCGTCGGCGAACTGCGCGGTATGGCCTACGTGTTGCTGATCGCGGGCCACGAGACCACCGTCAACCTGATCGGCAACGGCGTCCTCGCCCTGCTCGCCCACCCGGACCAGCTCGCCGCCCTGCGCGCCGACACGGGCCTGCTGGACGGCGCGGTCGAGGAGATCCTGCGCTGGGAGGGCCCGGTGGAGAACGCGACGTACCGGTATGCCGCCGAGCCCCTGGACATCGCCGGCGCCGCCATCGCCGCGGGCGACCCGGTGATGATCGGTCTGACCGCCGCCGACCGGGACGGCGCCCGCTACCCCGAGCCCGACCGTTTCGACATCCACCGTGACAACCGCGGCCACCTCGCCTTCGGCCACGGCATCCACTACTGCCTGGGCGCGCCCCTGGCCCGTCTGGAGGGCCGGATCGCCCTGCGCTCCCTGCTGGAGCGGGCCCCGGACCTGGCGCTGGACGGGCAGCCGGGGGAGTGGCTGCCCGGGACGCTGATGAGGGGGGTGCGGCGGCTCCCCGTCCGCTGGTAGCAGGCGGCGGTCAGCCGAGCCGGTCCGGGATCTCCGCGAGCGCCACCGGTCTTCGCTCGCGCCGGGACAGCTCGCAGGCCTCCGCGATCCGCAGCGCCTGGAGCGCCTCGCGCCCGTCGCAGGGGTTGGCCAGCGTGCCGCGCACCACGTCGACGAAGGCGCACAGCTCGGCCTCGTAGGCGGGCCCGAACCGCTCCAGGAAGCCCGGCCACGGCTTGTCCGCGGGCGGCGGCCCGGTCGGCTCGGTGGAGGCCACCGGCGTACGGTCGTCCAGCCCGACCACGACGGTGTCCCGCTCCCCGGCCAGCTCCATCCGCACGTCGTACCCGGCGCCGTTCAGCCGGGCGGCGGTGGCCGTGGCCAGCGTGCCGTCGTCCAGGGTGAGCAGTGCCGCGCCGGTGTCCACGTCCCCGGCCTCGCGGAACATCGCGGGACCACGGTCCGAACCGGTCGCGTACACGTCGACGACCTCACGTCCGGTCACCCAGCGCAGTACGTCGAAATCGTGGATCAGGGTGTCCCGGAACAGCCCGCCCGACAGCGGCAGCCATTCCGGCGGAGGCGGCGACTGGTCGGAGGTGAGCGCCCGTACCGTGTGCAGGCGTCCCAGCCGCCCCGAGCGCACCGCGTCCCGGGCGCCCGCGTATCCGGCGTCGAAGCGCCGCTGGAAGCCCATCTGAAGGACCGTCCCGGCCCGCTCGACCTCGGCGAGGGCGTGCAGGGTGCCCGGCAGGTCGAGGGCGATCGGCTTCTCGCAGAAGACCGGGAGCCCGGAGCGTGCGGCCCGGCCGATCAGTTCGGCGTGGGCCGACGTCGCCGTGGTGATCACGACGGCGTCCACACCCCACGTGAAGATCTCGTCGGTCCCGGGAGCCGCCGTCTCCCCGAGGCGGTGCGCCAGATCCTGCGCCCGAGCCGGATCCACGTCCGTGAGGATCAGCGATCCGACCTCGCGATTGCGGCTGAGCGTATTCGCGTGGATCGCGCCGATGCGACCCGTACCGATGATCCCGATGCGCATGGGAACAAGGTGCTGGTGCACCCCGGGCGCTGTCAATCCGTATGTCCGGACAATCGAACTACACAACTTCCCGTCAACCCGTCACGGGGATACGCTCGGGCCCGTGCCGAAACCAGATGTGGACCCGACCGTGCCGCTCGACCTCAGCGTGGACCGTAGCTCCCCGGTGCCGTTGTACTTCCAGCTGGCCCAGCAGCTGGAGGCGGCCATCGAGCACGGCTCGCTCACCCCCGGCAGCCTGCTGGGCAACGAGATCGAGCTGGCCGCACGGCTCGGCCTGTCCCGCCCGACCGTCCGTCAGGCCATCCAGTCCCTCGTCGACAAGGGCCTCCTGGTCCGTCGCCGGGGCGTCGGCACCCAGGTCGTGCACAGCCAGGTCAAACGCCCCCTGGAGCTCAGCAGCCTCTACGACGACCTGGAGTCGGCCGGTCAGCGCCCCGCCACGCAGGTGCTGGTCAACACCGTCATGCCGGCGTCCGCCGAGGTCGCGGCGGCGCTCGGGGTGGCCGAGGGCACCGAGGTGCACCGGATCGAACGGCTGCGGCTGGCGCACGGCGAGCCGATGGCTTACCTCACCAACTACCTGCCGCCCGGCCTGCTCGACCTGGACACCGGGCAGCTGGAGGCGACCGGCCTGTACCGGCTGATGCGGGCCGCCGGGATCACCCTGCACAGTGCCCGCCAGTCCATCGGGGCGCGCGGCGCCACCGCCCTGGAGGGCGAGCGGCTCGCCGAGCCGGAGGGCGCCCCGCTGCTCACCATGCAGCGCACCACCTACGACGACACCGGCCGGGCCGTCGAGTTCGGCGACCACATCTACCGCCCGGCCCGCTACTCCTTCGAGTTCCAGCTGCTCGTACGGTCCTGAGTGCCGCCCGGTCGCCGGCACCCAGTTGGTCGTAATGTCCGGACAATGAGACGCCGGAGTGCCCCCGCCGCTGTCAGGTGTGTACCCCATGTTCGATACTGAGGCTTTTGGGGCGGACGAGGTCGCCGTCGGTGGTCACCCACGGTGAGCTCGCCCGCCCCTCTCGCACGTATGAGCACGGCAAGAAGGGCACGGCCTCGTGGCACGGTTTCGGACCTGGGTGGGCATCGCGGTGGCGGGGGCGCTGAGCGTCTCCCTCGCCGGGTGCAGCAGTACCGGCGGCAAGCGGGCGGAGGACGCCCGGAACGCGGCGGCGGCCGAGGGCGGGGCGGCGGTGAACACGCCCCGCTGGACCTTCGCGATGATCACTCACTCCGGGGACGGCGACACCTTCTGGGACATCGTGCAGAGCGGTGCGAAGCAGGCCGCCCGCAAGGACAACATCAACTTCCTCTACTCGCACGACGACGAGGCCCAGCAGCAGGCGCAGCTCGTGGACGCGGCGGTCGACAAGAAGGTCGACGGGATCATCGTCACCCTCGCCAAACCGGACGCCCTCAAGGCGGCCGTGGCCCGTGCCGAGAAGGCCGGCATCCCGGTGATCACCGTGAACTCCGGCTCCGGGGAGTCCAAGGCGTTCGGCGCGCTCGCGCACATCGGCCAGGACGAGACGGTCGCGGGCCGGGCGGTCGGCGACGAGCTGACCGAGCGGGGCAGGAAGAAGGTCCTGTGCGTGCTGCACGAGCAGGGCAACGTCGGCCATGAGCAGCGCTGCGCGGGCGTGGCGGAGAACTTCGCAGGCACGGTCGAGAACCTGTACGTCAACGGCACGAGCATGCCTGACGTGCAGTCCTCGATCGAGGCGAAGCTCCAGGCCGACAAGTCGATCGACGCGGTCGTCACCCTGGGCGCGCCGTACGCCGACACCGCGGTGCAGGCGAGGGCGGACGCGGGCAGCAGGGCCGAGGTCGACACCTTCGACCTCAACGCGAAGGTCGCCGCCGAACTGGCCGACGGCACCCTCGGCTTCGCCGTGGACCAGCAGCCGTACCTCCAGGGCTACCAGGCGGTCGACCTGCTGTGGCTCTACAAGTACAACGGCGACGTGCTCGGCGGTGGCCGGCCGGTGCTCACCGGCCCGCAGATCGTCACCAAGGACCAGGCCGCCACGCTGGCCGAGTACACCGAGCGGGGCACCCGATGAGCGCCACGCTGGACAAAACGCATGATGAAAGGATTCTGCGGACCTCTCCGCTGCGGAGACTCCTCTCCCGCCCGGAGTTCGGCTCGGTCGTCGGCGCCCTCGCCGTCTTCCTCTTCTTCGCCGTCGCCGCCGACGGTTTCCTCCGCGCGAGCAGCCTCGGCACGGTCCTCTACGCCTCCTCGACGATCGGCATCATGGCCGTCCCGGTGGCGCTGCTGATGATCGGCGGCGAGTTCGACCTCTCGGCGGGCGTCCTGGTGACGTCGTCCGCGCTGGTCTCCTCCATGTTCAGCTACCAGATGACCGCCGACACCTGGGTCGGTGTGGGTGTCTCGCTCCTGGTGACCCTCGCCGTCGGCGCCGCCAACGGCTTCGTGCTGACCCGCACCAGGCTGCCCAGCTTCATCGTCACCCTCGGCACCTTCCTGATGCTGACCGGCATGAACCTGGGCCTCACCAAGCTGATCGACGGCACGGTCTCCACCAAGACGATCGCCGACATGGAGGGCTTCCCGTCCGCCCACGCGGTCTTCGCCTCGACCCTGACCGTCGGGGGCGTCGACTTCAAGATCACGATCATCTGGTGGCTCGCCCTGGTCGCGATCGCCTCCTGGATCCTGCTGCGCACCCGTGCGGGCAACTGGATCTTCGCCGTCGGGGGCAACCAGGACGCGGCCCGCGCGGTCGGCGTCCCCGTCACCAGGACCAAGATCGGCCTCTACATGGGCGTGGCGTTCGGCGCCTGGATCTCCGGCCAGCACCTCCTCTTCTCGTACGACGCCGTCCAGTCCGGCGAGGGCGTCGGCAACGAGCTGATCTACATCATCGCGGCCGTCATCGGCGGCTGCCTGATCACCGGCGGCCACGGCAGCGCGGTCGGTTCGGCGGTCGGTGCGCTCCTGTTCGGCATGACCAGCAAGGGCATCGTCTTCGCCGAGTGGAACCCCGACTGGTTCAAGTTCTTCCTCGGAGCGATGCTGCTCCTCGCGACCCTGCTCAACACCTGGGTCCGCAAGCGCGCGGAGGCCGCCGCATGACCCTCGTCCGGCTGACCGGCGTCAGCAAGCACTACGGCACCGTCCGCGCCCTCGAAGGGGTCTCCCTGGAGGTCCACGCGGGCCAGATCACCTGCGTCCTGGGCGACAACGGCGCCGGCAAGTCCACCCTCATCAAGATCATCGCGGGCCTGCACCGGCATGACGGCGGCACCCTGGACATCGAGGGGGAGGAGACCGTCCTGAACTCCCCGCGCGAGGCCCTGGACCGCGGCATCGCGACCGTCCACCAGGACCTGGCGGTGGTCCCGCTGATGCCGGTGTGGCGCAACTTCTTCCTCGGGTCGGAGCCCCGCACGGGCCTGCTCAGACGCCTGGACGTCGACTTCATGCGCCGTACCACGCACGCGGAACTCCTCCGCATGGGCATCGACCTCCGCGACGTCGACCAGCCGATCGGCACCCTGTCGGGCGGCGAACGCCAGTGCGTGGCCATCGCGAGAGCCGTGTACTTCGGCGCGAAGGTCCTGATCCTGGACGAGCCGACGGCGGCACTGGGTGTGAAGCAGTCGGGTGTGGTCCTGAAATACGTGGCGGCGGCACGGGACCGGGGCCTGGGTGTTGTGTTGATCACCCACAACCCGCACCACGCGCACCTGGTGGGGGACAGGTTCGTGCTGCTGAGGCGGGGCACGATGGTGGGCAGCCACACCCGTGACGAGATCACCCTGGACGAGCTGACGAGCCAGATGGCGGGCGGAAGCGACCTCGAGTCCCTGCGCCACGAGCTGGAGCGCGGTTAGGGGCGCGGGGAACCGCGCGACCAGCCGCCGGGCACCCGCACCCGGCGACGGCACCGCACCCTCCTTTATGTCCCCCGAACGGCACTCCGCCTCGGGGTGCGGCACAATCGAGCCCGATGAGCACCTACCGCGACCTCACCGCCCCCATCGGCTCCCGCCGAGCCCCGGTCCTGCGGACCGTCGGCACCAGGGAACGCCGGTCACACCTGACGGCCCCCCGGGTCCCCACCGTCGGCATCGACATCGGCGGCACCAAGGTCATGGCGGGCGTCGTGGACGCCGACGGCAACATCCTGGAGAAGCTCCGCACGGAGACCCCGGACAAGTCCAAGAGCCCGAAGGTCGTCGAGGACACCATCGTCGAGCTGGTCCTGGACCTCTCCGACCGGCACGACGTGCACGCGGTGGGCATCGGCGCGGCCGGCTGGGTCGACGCCGACCGCAACCGCGTGCTGTTCGCCCCCCACCTGTCCTGGCGCAACGAACCGCTGCGCGACCGGCTGGCCGGCCGGCTCGCCGTGCCCGTCCTGGTCGACAACGACGCGAACGCCGCGGCCTGGGCCGAGTGGCGCTTCGGCGCCGGCCGCGGCGAGGACCACCTCGTCATGATCACGCTCGGCACCGGTATCGGCGGCGCGATCCTGGAGGACGGCCAGGTCAAGCGCGGCAAGTACGGCGTGGCCGGCGAGTTCGGCCACATGCAGGTCGTGCCCGGCGGCCACCGC
Organism: Streptomyces humi; assembly: GCF_001005085.2. GTDB lineage: Bacteria > Actinomycetota > Actinomycetes > Streptomycetales > Streptomycetaceae > Streptomyces > Streptomyces humi. The sequence continues at coordinate 4,816 of NZ_LBMU02000002.1, read as the reverse complement.
TGCCCGTGCGGCAACCGCGGCTGCTGGGAGCAGTACAGCTCGGGCAACGCGCTGGTCCGCGAGGCCAAGGAACTGGCGGTGGCCGACTCCCCGGTGGCCTACGGGATCATCGAGCACGTCAAGGGCAACGTCGACGACATCACCGGCCCGATGATCACCGAGCTGGCCCGCGAGGGCGACGCCATGTGCATCGAGCTCCTCCAGGACATCGGCCAGTGGCTCGGCGTCGGCATCGCCAACCTCGCCGCCGCCCTCGACCCGTCCTGCTTCGTGATCGGCGGCGGCGTCAGCGCCGCCGACGACCTGCTGATCGGCCCCGCGCGGGACGCGTTCAAGCGCCAGCTGACCGGCCGCGGCTACCGCCCCGAGGCCCGCATCGCCCGCGCCCAGCTGGGCCCCGAGGCCGGCATGGTCGGCGCCGCCGACCTGGCCCGCCTGGTCGCCCGCCGGTTCCGGCGCGCCAACCGCCGCCGGGTGGAGCGCTACGAACGCTACGAGCGGTACGCGGAGGCCCGCCGTACCCGGGACACCGCATGACCGCTTCGCTGCCCCGCCAGGCCGCGCCCCCGGACGAACCGCACCGCCCGCCGGAGACCCCGGGCCACAAGGCCCGGCGCCGGGCGCTCACCCTGCTCATCATCGTGCTGCTCATCGGCGTACCGGCGGGCTATCTGATGATCTCCGCCAACCAGAGCCGCAACAGCGGCAAGGACAAGGAGTCCAAGTACTCGGCGACCGGCCTCACCGCGGGCTGGCCCTCGAAGGTGCAGCGCCGCCTCTACCAGGTGCCGGTCCCGCACCCCGCCGACAGGATCGCGTACTACGAGACGAACAACTGGAAGACCAGCCGGCTCTACGTCCAGTTCCGCACCAACAGCGCCGGACTCGACAGCTTCCTGGAGGGCATGGGCGTCAACCGGGACGCGCTGAAGAAGAACGACATCAGCATCGGCACCCGGGACCAGAAGATCACCGGCTGGCGGTTCACCGCGACCGGCACCTGGTGGGGCCTCACCCACGCCCAGAAGAACCCGGCGCCCACCCAGGACGTGGTGGTGAACACGGCCGACCCCGAGTTCCCGATGATCTACGTCGTCTCGCGCACCGTGCCGTGACGGCGGGCCCGCCCGGTCGCCGGGGCCGATTGTCAGACCCCGCCCGTACAGTCGAAGACATCTGATCGGACGCACGGGCGGGAGGTGGCAGAACGTATGAACGGCACGGTTTCCGGGACGCACGAGGACGTGCCCGTGCGCCTGGCGGCGGTCTACCTGCCCGCCGACCTCCCCCGCCACGGCCGCATCGCCTTCTGGGACCCCGAGGGCGGCCCGCTGCCCCGGCAGAGCGAGGAACTGACCGTCGTACGACGGCACGGCGCCGGCGTCCGCCGCAGGCAGGTGCCCGCGCTCACCCTGCCGGTCGGCGAGGCACTGCCGCTGCTCGTCCGGGCCCGCCGCGACCCGGCCGCCCACCCCGCCACCGCCTGCTGGGGCGCCGCCGCCCAGCACGCGCTGCGGCTCGCCGCCCGAGGCCGCCTGCTGCCCGGCCTCACCCCGGCCGGCCACGACGCCTGGCGGGCCGGCCCCCTGGAGCCCGCCGACATCGCCCACCTGCGCGCGGTGGCCGCCGCACTGCCCGCCGAGGGCCACGCCGTCCCGCTCCCCGGCCCCGGCCCGCTCACGCTGCCCCAGCCGGAGGCGCTGGTCCGCTCCTTCCTGGACGCGGTCGCCGACACCCTGCCCCGCACCCCGGCCGCACCCCACACCTCGGGCCGCCCCTTCGCCGCGCGCGAGGCCCAGCGGCTGCCCGACGCCCACGAATGGGCCGCGGAGGTCGCCGCCGGCATGGACGCCGGAGTGCGGATCTCACTGCGCCTGGACCTGTCGGCCTCCGACCTGTTCGACGACGGCGAGGGCGCCCACCGCGCGGGCGCGGCGATCGTCCAGGTGCACAGCCTGGCCGATCCGACCCTGGTGACCGATGCGGCCGCGCTGTGGGCTGGCCGCTCCGACGCGGCCTTCGGCCCCCGCGCCCGCGTGGACGCGGCGCTGGCGGTGCGCCGGGCCGCACGGGTGTGGCCGCCCCTGGACCGGCTGGCGGAGCAGGACGTGCCCGACGTGCTCGCGCTCGCCGAGGAGGAACTGGGCGAGCTCCTGGGCGTGGCGGCGACCCGGCTCGCGGCGGCCGGGGTCGCCGTGCACTGGCCCCGGGACCTGGCCCAGGACCTGACCGCCGCAGCCGTGGTCCGGACGGCCCCCGGCTCCGCGACCGACGGCACCGGCTTCTTCGAGGGTGAGGAACTCCTCCAGTTCCGCTGGCAGCTGGCGCTCGGCGGGGACCCGCTCAGCGAGGCGGAGATGGACGCCCTCGCCGAGGCCCACCGTCCCGTCGTGCGCCTGCGGGACCGCTGGGTGCTCGTCGACCCGGCGCTCGTCCGCAAGGCCCGCAAACGCGAACTGGGGCTGCTCGACCCGGTCGACGCGCTCTCCGTGGCGCTCACCGGCGAGGCCGAGGTGGACGGCGAGACCGTCGAGGCGGTCCCCGTCGGCGTCCTCGCGGCCCTGCGCGACCGCCTCACGGCAGGCCTCCGGCCCGCCGAACCGCCCGCCGGCCTGCACGCCACCCTGCGCGACTACCAGCTCCGCGGCCTGGCCTGGCTCGACCTGATGACCTCCCTCGGACTCGGCGGCTGCCTCGCCGACGACATGGGCCTCGGCAAGACGATCACCGTCATCGCCCTGCACCTGAAGCGGGCCCGCACCGAACCGACCCTGGTGGTCTGCCCGGCCTCGCTGCTCGGCAACTGGCAGCGGGAGATCGCCCGGTTCGCCCCCGGTGTCCCGGTCCGCCGCTTCCACGGCCCCGACCGCAGCCTGGACGGCCTCGACGGCGGCTTCGTCCTCACCACCTACGGCACCATGCGGGCCACCGCGAACCGCCTCGCCGAACAGGCCTGGGGCATGGTCGTCGCCGACGAGGCCCAGCACGTCAAGAACCCCTACTCGGCCACCGCCAAGGCCCTGCGCACCATCCCGTCCCCCGCGCGCGTGGCCCTCACCGGCACCCCCGTGGAGAACAACCTCTCCGAACTCTGGGCCCTGCTCGACTGGACCACGCCCGGACTCCTCGGCCCCCTGAAGTCCTTCCGCGCCCGGCACGCGCGCGCCGTCGAGAACGGCGAGGACGACCAGGCGGTGGCGCGCCTGGCCCGCCTCGTCCGCCCCTTCCTCCTGCGCCGCAAGAAGTCCGACCCCGGGATCGTCCCCGAACTCCCGCCCAAGACCGAGACCGATCATCCGGTGCCGCTCACCCGCGAACAGGCCGCGCTCTACGAGGCGGTGGTCCGCGAGTCGCTGCTCACCATCGAGACGGCCGACGGGATCGCGCGCCGAGGCCTGGTCCTGAAGCTCCTCGGCGCTCTGAAGCAGATCTGCGACCACCCCGCGCTGTACCTGAAGGAGGAGGCCCGCGTCGACGGCCTCGCCGCCCGCTCCGGCAAGCTCGCCCTGCTCGACGAACTGCTGGACACCGTGCTCGCGGAGGACGGCTCGGCGCTCGTCTTCACCCAGTACGTCGGCATGGCCCGGCTGATCACCGGCCACCTCCGGGCCCGCGCCGTCCCGGTCGACCTGCTGCACGGGGGCACGCCGGTACCGGAGCGGGAGCGCATGGTGGACCGCTTCCAGGACGGCGCGACCCCGGTCCTCGTCCTGTCCCTCAAGGCCGCCGGCACCGGCCTGAACCTCACCCGCGCCGGCCACGTCGTCCACTTCGACCGCTGGTGGAACCCGGCGGTGGAGGAACAGGCCACGGACCGCGCGTACCGCATCGGGCAGACCCAGCCCGTCCAGGTCCACCGTCTGGTCACCGAGGGCACGGTGGAGGACCGCATCGCCGAGATGCTGGAGTCCAAGCGGGCCCTCGCCGACGCGATCCTGGGCACCGGAGAGGCGGCCCTGACCGAGCTGACGGACCGCGAGCTGTCCGACCTGGTGTCGTTGCGGAGGACCTCATGAGCGAGGACGGACAGCGACCGGGTGACGCGGCGCGGCGAGCGCTGCGGGCGGCACGGCGCCGCGCCGCGGAGACCGGTACCGAGGAAACGGCCCCGGGCGAGCCGGAGGCCACGGCTGCCCCCACCACACCGGACGGCCCGTCCGTGCCCGACCCCAGCGCACGCGACCGCGGCGCGCGCGACCGCGGCGCGCGTGACCCCGGCGTGCCTGATCCCGGCGTGCGTGACCCGGCCCTGCGGGCTGTCCGGCCGGAGGTCTCCGCCGTTGCCCGGTCGGCCGGGCGACCTGGTGACATCGCGCGCGAGGCGCTGCGGGCGGCGCGTGCCGAGGCCAGGCGCGCTGAAGAGGCCGCGGCGGAGGCAGCTGAGGGAACCCCCGCCCGTGTGACTCGCCGGCAGCCGGCACCGCCCCCGGCGACGGCCATCGCGCGCACGCGCACCGCCCGCGATCTGAAGCAGTTCCTGGCCACCGCGTTCCGAATGCCGAGCACCGAGCCGGAGGCGATCCCTGAGGGCGAGGGCGAGGGCGAGGGCGGGGGCGAGGGCGGCGTCGGTGGCGAGCACGGGCACGCGTCCGGGCAGGACCTCGGTGCCTCGCCCGCGCCCGCCCATTCCGGCTCCGACACCCCGGAGCCGGACACCACGCCCACCCCCACTCCGTCTCCCGCCCTCACGCCCACCCCCACTCCGCCTCCCACCCCCGAGCACGCCCCCACTCCGCCTCCCACCCCCGAGCACGCCTCCGCCCCCACCCCCACTCCGCCTCCCACCCCGGAGCACGCCCCCGCCGCCGTACCCACC